>NZ_JBYAVU010000003.1:0-6500 GCF_057443035.1 Thiopseudomonas sp. SA1F2-1K | reverse complement strand
TGATTGCCTCCTTTGCAGGCAGTTGGTGGTTAGGCGCTGGCGGGGTCACTACCCCCGCCCTGCGCCGCTCTGAGTTCTTCCAGGCACTCGCGCAGCGCCTCGTATTCGTCGTCGGTCAGCCAGAACTTGCGCTGACGCATCCCTTTGGCCTTCATGCGCTCGGCATATCGCGCTTGGCGTACAGCGTCAGGGCTGGCCAGCAGGTCGCCGGTCTGCTTGTCCTTTTGGTCTTTCATATCAGTCACCGAGAAACTTGCCGGGGCCGAAAGGCTTGTCTTCGCGGAACAAGGACAAGGTGCAGCCGTCAAGGTTAAGGCTGGCCATATCAGCGACTGAAAAGCGGCCAGCCTCGGCCTTGTTTGACGTATAACCAAAGCCACCGGGCAACCAATAGCCCTTGTCACTTTTGATCAGGTAGACCGACCCTGAAGCGCTTTTTTCGTATTCCATAAAACCCCCTTCTGTGCGTGAGTACTCATAGTATAACAGGCGTGAGTACCAACGCAAGCACTACATGCTGAAATCTGGCCCGCCCCTGTCCATGCCTCGCTGGCGGGGTGCCGGTGCCCGTGCCAGCTCGGCCCGCGCAAGCTGGACGCTGGGCAGACCCATGACCTTGCTGACGGTGCGCTCGATGTAATCCGCTTCGTGGCCGGGCTTGCGCTCTGCCAGCGCTGGGCTGGCCTCGGCCATGGCCTTGCCGATTTCCTCGGCACTGCGGCCCCGGCTGGCCAGCTTCTGCGCGGCGATAAAGTCGCACTTGCTGAGGTCATCACCGAAGCGCTTGACCAGCCCGGCCATCTCGCTGCGGTACTCGTCCAGCGCCGTGCGCCGGTGGCGGCTAAGCTGCCGCTCGGGCAGTTCGAGGCTGGCCAGCCTGCGGGCCTTCTCCTGCTGCCGCTGGGCCTGCTCGATCTGCTGGCCAGCCTGCTGCACCAGCGCCGGGCCAGCGGTGGCGGTCTTGCCCTTGGATTCACGCAGCAGCACCCACGGCTGATAACCGGCGCGGGTGGTGTGCTTGTCCTTGCGGTTGGTGAAGCCCGCCAAGCGGCCATAGTGGCGGCTGTCGGCGCTGGCCGGGTCGGCGTCGTACTCGCTGGCCAGCGTCCGGGCAATCTGCCCCCGAAGTTCACCGCCTGCGGCGTCGGCCACCTTGACCCATGCCTGATAGTTCTTCGGGCTGGTTTCCACTACCAGGGCAGGCTCCCGGCCCTCGGCTTTCATGTCATCCAGGTCAAACTCGCTGAGGTCGTCCACCAGCACCAGACCATGCCGCTCCTGCTCGGCGGGCCTGATATACACGTCATTGCCCTGGGCATTCATCCGCTTGAGCCATGGCGTGTTCTGGAGCACTTCGGCGGCTGACCATTCCCGGTTCATCATCTGGCCGGTGGTGGCGTCCCTGACGCCGATATCGAAGCGCTCACAGCCCATGGCCTTGAGCTGTCGGCCTATGGCCTGCAAAGTCCTGTCGTTCTTCATCGGGCCACCAAGCGCAGCCAGATCGAGCCGTCCTCGGTTGTCAGTGGCGTCAGGTCGAGCAAGAGCAACGATGCGATCAGCAGCACCACCGTAGGCATCATGGAAGCCAGCATCACGGTTAGCCATAGCTTCCAGTGCCACCCCCGCGACGCGCTCCGGGCGCTCTGCGCGGCGCTGCTCACCTCGGCGGCTACCTCCCGCAACTCTTTGGCCAGCTCCACCCATGCCGCCCCTGTCTGGCGCTGGGCTTTCAGCCACTCCGCCGCCTGCGCCTCGCTGGCCTGCTGGGTCTGGCTCATGACCTGCCGGGCTTCGTCGGCCAGTGTCGCCATGCTCTGGGCCAGCGGTTCGATCTGCTCCGCTAACTCGTTGATGCCTCTGGATTTCTTCACTCTGTCGATTGCGTTCATGGTCTATTGCCTCCCGGTATTCCTGTAAGTCGATGATCTGGGCGTTGGCGGTGTCGATGTTCAGGGCCACGTCTGCCCGGTCGGTGCGGATGCCCCGGCCTTCCATCTCCACCACGTTCGGCCCCAGGTGAACACCGGGCAGGCGCTCGATGCCCTGCGCCTCAAGTGTTCTGTGGTCAATGCGGGCGTCGTGGCCAGCCCGCTCTAATGCCCGGTTGGCATGGTCGGCCCATGCCTCGCGGGTCTGCTCAAGCCATGCCTTGGGCTTGAGCGCTTCGGTCTTCTGTGCCCCGCCCTTCTCCGGGGTCTTGCCGTTGTACCGCTTGAACCACTGAGCGGCGGGCCGCTCGATGCCGTCATTGATCCGCTCGGAGATCATCAGGTGGCAGTGCGGGTTCTCGCCGCCACCGGCATGGATGGCCAGCGTATACGGCAGGCGCTCGGCACCAGTCAGGTGCTGGGCGAACTCGGACGCCAGCGCCTTCTGCTGGTCGAGGGTCAGCTCGACCGGCAGGGCAAATTCGACCTCCTTGAACAGCCGCCCATTGGCGCGTTCATACAGGTCGGCAGCATCCCAGTAGTCGGCGGGCCGCTCGACGAACTCCGGCATGTGCCCGGATTCGGCGTGCAAGACTTCATCCATGTCGCGGGCATACTTGCCTTCGCGCTGGATGTAGTCGGCCTTGGCCCTGGCCGATTGGCCGCCCGACCTGCTGCCGGTTTTCGCCGTAAGGTGATAAATCGCCATGCTGCCTCGCTGTTGCTTTTGCTTTTCGGCTCCATGCAATGGCCCTCGGAGAGCGCACAGCCCCGAAGGGGTGCCCGCAGGGCAGTTTCTCGCAGAGAAACCGGTAAGTGCGCCCTCCCCCTACAAAGTAGGGTCGGGATTGCCGCCGCTGTGCCTCCATGATAGCCTACGAGACAGCACATTAACAATGGGGTGTCAAGATGGTTAAGGGGAGCAACAAGGCGGCGGATCGGCTGGCCAAGCTCGAAGAACAACGAGCGCGAATCAATGCCGAAATTCAGCGGGTGCGGGCAAGGGAACAGCAGCAAGAGCGCAAGAACGAAACAAGGCGCAAGGTGCTGGTGGGGGCCATGATTTTGGCCAAGGTGAACAGCAGCGAGTGGCCGGAGGATCGGCTCATGGCGGCAATGGATGCGTACCTTGAACGCGACCACGACCGCGCCTTGTTCGGTCTGCCGCCACGCCAGAAGGATGAGCCGGGCTGAATGATCGACCGAGACAGGCCCTGCGGGGCTGCACACGCGCCCCCACCCTTCGGGTAGGGGGAAAGGCCGCTAAAGCGGCTAAAAGCGCTCCAGCGTATTTCTGCGGGGTTTGGTGTGGGGTTTAGCGGGCTTTGCCCGCCTTTCCCCCTGCCGCGCAGCGGTGGGGCGGTGTGTAGCCTAGCGCAGCGAATAGACCAGCTATCCGGCCTCTGGCCGGGCATATTGGGCAAGGGCAGCAGCGCCCCACAAGGGCGCTGATAACCGCGCCTAGTGGATTATTCTTAGATAATCATGGATGGATTTTTCCAACACCCCGCCAGCCCCCGCCCCTGCTGGGTTTGCAGGTTTGGGGGCGTGACAGTTATTGCAGGGGTTCGTGACAGTTATTGCAGGGGGGCGTGACAGTTATTGCAGGGGGGCGTGACAGTTATTGCAGGGGTTCGTGACAGTTAGTACGGGAGTGACGGGCACTGGCTGGCAATGTCTAGCAACGGCAGGCATTTCGGCTGAGGGTAAAAGAACTTTCCGCTAAGCGATAGACTGTATGTAAACACAGTATTGCAAGGACGCGGAACATGCCTCAGCGATCACCGCTTCCCTCATGATGTTTAACGCCTTGCTCACCGGAAAATTGCGAGCGCAGCGAGTAATTTTTACGGTGCAGCAACTTGTTGTACGGTGCAACCGATAGCTATGACGTTTGCCCCTTAATCGCCTGGATAATCCTCGGCCAGTCTTCATGATGCAACTCATGTCCCGTGCCTTCGAGTGTCAGCATTTTTGAACCACGAATCGCATCTTTCAGTGCCAACCCATGCACATAAGGAAGTACAGGATCCTCCGTGCCGTGAATGATCAAAGTTGGTACAGCTATCTCATTTAATCTCCCGAGCCATCTCTCGAGCGATCTCTCGCCACCACCTGAAGTAGTGTGGTTGAATGTTGTCAGGATATTCGGAGTGCGATCAAAATCTAACTCAGCGATATTTTGTATCTTCTCAGCGTCAAAAGCATGCGCAGTACCTGAGATGATTCGCCACGCTCCGACCTGATACGCGACGACAGCATCTCTATCAGACCAATCCAGCGATTCCGCCCGTTGGTGATACTCAATGATGGCAGGATCAAAAGCGGGCATATCAGGATCTGCATCTGCAAGCCGTTCTGAAGCAATCAGCGTCAAGCTCTTCACACGTTTCGGATACTTGAGAGCTACAAGCTGGGAAAGAAATCCCCCCAAAGACATGCCGACTAAATGAGCAGCTTCCAGACCATAACCATCAATGACGCGAACCACATCATCTGCTAATTCTTCAACGGAATATGGAGCTTGACCTGGCTCATAGCTTGTTGATTTCCCGGTATCACGGTGGTCGTACCGGATCACATAGCGACCCATTTTGGCTAGTTGGGAGCAAAACTCATCAGGCCACCACACCGCAGACGCCATTGCCCCCATGATCAGGATAATGGGTTCATGGGCCGGGTCGCCGAATGATTCGGTATGGAGTGAAATCGCTTTATCAACAACTACCTTTTCTTTCATACTAAAATTGCCTTCGAGTTTTACGTACAACATTTTATTCATAGGCATGCTCATTTTGCCAGTTTTGGCTGCCTGTTAATTGCGCTCAAACATCCCCAACCAATTGTTTTATAAAGATAAAAATGTCTTGTTTACAATAGAGTGGGGGGGGTCAGCCTGCCGCCTTGGGCCGGGTGATGTCGTACTTGCCCGCCGCGAACTCGGTTACCGTCCAGCCCAGCGCGACCAGCTCCGGCAACGCCTCGCGCACCCGCTGGCGGCGCTTGCGCATGGTCGAACCACTGGCCTCTGACGGCCAGACATAGCCGCACAAGGTATCTATGGAAGCCTTGCCGGTTTTGCCGGGGTCGATCCAGCCACACAGCCGCTGGTGCAGCAGGCGGGCGGTTTCGCTGTCCAGCGCCCGCACCTCGTCCATGCTGATGCGCACATGCTGGCCGCCACCCATGACGGCCTGCGCGATCAAGGGGTTCAGGGCCACGTACAGGCGCCCGTCCGCCTCGTCGCTGGCGTACTCCGACAGCAGCCGAAACCCCTGCCGCTTGCGGCCATTCTGGGCGATGATGGATACCTTCCAAAGGCGCTCGATGCAGTCCTGTATGTGCTTGAGCGCCCCACCACTATCGACCTCTGCCCCGATTTCCTTTGCCAGCGCCCGATAGCTACCTTTGACCACCATGGCATCAGCGGTGACGGCCTCCCACTTGGGTTCCAGGAACAGCCGGAGCTGCCGTCCGCCTTCGGTCTTGGGTTCCGGGCCAAGCACTAGGCCATTAGGCCCAGCCATGGCCACCAGCCCTTGCAGGATGCGCAGATCATCAGCGCCCAGCGGCTCCGGGCCGCTGAACTCGATCCGCTTGCCGTCGCCGTAGTCATACGTCACGTCCAGCTTGCTGCGCTTGCGCTCGCCCCGCTTGAGGGCACGGAACAGGCCGGGGGCCAGACAGTGCGCCGGGTCGTGCCGGACGTGGCTGAGGCTGTGCTTGTTCTTAGGCTTCACCACGGGGCACCCCCTTGCTCTTGCGCTGCCTCTCCAGCACGGCGGGCTTGAGCACCCCGCCGTCATGCCGCCTGAACCACCGATCAGCGAACGGTGCGCCATAGTTGGCCTTGCTCACACCGAAGCGGACGAAGAACCGGCGCTGGTCGTCGTCCACACCCCATTCCTCGGCCTCGGCGCTGGTCATGCTCGACAGGTAGGACTGCCAGCGGATGTTATCGACCAGTACCGAGCTGCCCCGGCTGGCCTGCTGCTGGTCGCCTGCGCCCATCATGGCCGCGCCCTTGCTGGCATGGTGCAGGAACACGATAGAGCACCCGGTATCGGCGGCGATGGCCTCCATGCGACCGATGACCTGGGCCATGGGGCCGCTGGCGTTTTCTTCCTCGATGTGGAACCGGCGCAGCGTGTCCAGCACCATCAGGCGGCGGCCCTCGGCGGCGCGCTTGAGGCCGTCGAACCACTCCGGGGCCATGATGTTGGGCAGGCTGCCGATCAGCGGCTGGATCAGCAGGCCGTCAGCCACGGCTTGCCGTTCCTCGGCGCTGAGGTGCGCCCCAAGGGCGTGCAGGCGGTGATGAATGGCGGTGGGCGGGTCTTCGGCGGGCAGGTAGATCACCGGGCCGGTGGGCAGTTCGCCCACCTCCAGCAGATCCGGCCCGCCTGCAATCTGTGCGGCCAGTTGCAGGGCCAGCATGGATTTACCGGCACCACCGGGCGACACCAGCGCCCCGACCGTACCGGCCACCATGTTGGGCAAAACGTAGTCCAGCGGTGGCGGCGCTGCTGCGAACGCCTCCAGAATATTGATAGGCTTATGGGTAGCCAT
>NZ_JBYAVU010000004.1:0-5055 GCF_057443035.1 Thiopseudomonas sp. SA1F2-1K | reverse complement strand
GATTGCCTCCTGTTCAGGCAGTTGGTGGTTAGGCGCTGGCGGGGTCACTACCCCCGCCCTGCGCCGCTCTGAGTTCTTCCAGGTACAGGCGCAGTGCCTCGGCTTCTGCGTCTGTAGCCCATATCTTGCGAGCCTTGCGGCCCAGCTCTCGCTGAGCGTCGGCGAACCTAGCCTGCCTGATCGCGTTAGGCGTGGCCAGCAGGTTGCCGGTCTGCTTATCCCGATGGTCTTTCATCTCAAACCCTCCATTAGAGCTAACAGTATAACAGGCGTTAGCGCTAATGCAAGCATTACATGCTGAAATCTGGCCCGCCCCTGTCCATGCCTCGCTGGCGGGGTGCCGGTGCCTGTGCCAGCTCGGCCCGCGCAAGCTGGACGCTGGGCAGACCCATGACCTTGCTGACGGTGCGCTCGATGTAATCCGCTTCGTGGCCGGGCTTGCGCTCTGCCAGCGCTGGGCTGGCCTCGGCCATGGCCTTGCCGATTTCCTCGGCACTGCGGCCCCGGCTGGCCAGCTTCTGCGCGGCGATAAAGTCGCACTTGCTGAGGTCATCACCGAAGCGCTTGACCAGCCCGGCCATCTCGCTGCGGTACTCGTCCAGCGCCGTGCGCCGGTGGCGGCTAAGCTGCCGCTCGGGCAGTTCGAGGCTGGCCAGCCTGCGGGCCTTCTCCTGCTGCCGCTGGGCCTGCTCGATCTGCTGGCCAGCCTGCTGCACCAGCGCCGGGCCAGCGGTGGCGGTCTTGCCCTTGGATTCACGCAGCAGCACCCACGGCTGATAACCGGCGCGGGTGGTGTGCTTGTCCTTGCGGTTGGTGAAGCCCGCCAAGCGGCCATAGTGGCGGCTGTCGGCGCTGGCCGGGTCGGCGTCGTACTCGCTGGCCAGCGTCCGGGCAATCTGCCCCCGAAGTTCACCGCCTGCGGCGTCGGCCACCTTGACCCATGCCTGATAGTTCTTCGGGCTGGTTTCCACTACCAGGGCAGGCTCCCGGCCCTCGGCTTTCATGTCATCCAGGTCAAACTCGCTGAGGTCGTCCACCAGCACCAGACCATGCCGCTCCTGCTCGGCGGGCCTGATATACACGTCATTGCCCTGGGCATTCATCCGCTTGAGCCATGGCGTGTTCTGGAGCACTTCGGCGGCTGACCATTCCCGGTTCATCATCTGGCCGGTGGTGGCATCCCTGACGCCGATATCGAAGCGCTCACAGCCCATGGCCTTGAGCTGTCGGCCTATGGCCTGCAAGGTTCTGTCGTTCTTCATCGGGCCACCAAGCGCAGCCAGATCGAGCCGTCCTCTGTTGTCAGTGGCGTCAGGTCGAGCAAGAGCAACGATGCGATCAGCAGCACCAGCGTAGGCATCATGGAAGCCGCCATCACGGTTAGCCACAGCTTCCAGTGCCACCCTCTGGCCGCGCTCCGGGCGCTCTGCGCGGCGTCGCTCACCTCGCTGGCCACTTCCCGCAATTCCTTGGCCAGCTTGGCCCATGCTGCCTGTGTCTCGCGCTGGGCTTTCAGCCACTCCGCTGCCTGCGCCTCGCTGGCCTGCTGGGTCTGGCTCATGACCTGCCGGGCCTCGTCGGCCAGTGTCGCCATACTCTGGGCCAGCGGCTCGATCTGCTCCGCTAACTCGTTGATTCCTCTGGATTTCTTCACTCTGTCGATTGCGCTCATGGTCTATAGCCTCCCGGTATTCCTGCAAGTCGATGATCTGGGCGTTGGCGGTGTCGATGTTCAGGGCCACGTCTGCCCGGTCGGTGCGAATGCCCCGGCCTTCCATCTCCACCACGTTCGGCCCCAGGTGAACACCGGGCAGGCGCTCGATGCCCTGCGCCTCAAGCGTTCGGTGGTCAATGCGGGCGTCGTGGCCAGCCCGCTCTAATGCCCGGTTGGCATGGTCGGCCCATGCCTCGCGGGTCTGCTCAAGCCATGCCTTGGGCTTGAGCGCTTCGGTCTTCTGTGCCCCGCCCTTCTCCGGGGTCTTGCCGTTGTACCGCTTGAACCACTGAGCGGCGGGCCGCTCGATGCCGTCATTGATCCGCTCGGAGATCATCAGGTGGCAGTGCGGGTTCTCGCCGCCACCGGCATGGATGGCCAGCGTATACGGCAGGCGCTCGGCACCAGTCAGGTGCTGGGCGAACTCGGACGCCAGCGCCTTCTGCTGGTCGAGGGTCAGCTCGACCGGCAGGGCAAATTCGACCTCCTTGAACAGCCGCCCATTGGCGCGTTCATACAGGTCGGCAGCATCCCAGTAGTCGGCGGGCCGCTCGACGAACTCCGGCATGTGCCCGGATTCGGCGTGCAAGACTTCATCCATGTCGCGGGCATACTTGCCTTCGCGCTGGATGTAGTCGGCCTTGGCCCTGGCCGATTGGCCGCCCGACCTGCTGCCGGTTTTCGCCGTAAGGTGATAAATCGCCATGCTGCCTCGCTGTTGCTTTTGCTTTTCGGCTCCATGCAATGGCCCTCGGAGAGCGCACCGCCCGAAGGGTGGCCGTTAGGCCAGTTTCTCGAAGAGAAACCGGTAAGTGCGCCCTCCCCTACAAAGTAGGGTCGGGTTTGCCGCCGTCGTGCCTCCATGATAGCCTACTAGACAGCACATTAACAATGAGGTGTCAAGATGGCTAAGAGGAGCAACAAGGCGGCGGATCGGCTGGCCAAGCTCGAAGAACAGCGAGCACGGATCAATGCCGAGATTCAGCGGGTGAGGGCAAGGGAGCAACAGCAAGAGCGCAAGAACGAAACGCGGCGCAAGGTGCTGGTGGGCGCCATGATTCTGGCCAAGGTGAACAGCAGCGAGTGGCCAGAAGATCGGCTCATGGCGGCAATGGATGCATACCTTGAGCGCGACCACGACCGGGCCTTGTTCGGTCTGCCGCCACGCCAGAAGGATGAGCCGGGCTTTCTGGATGGTGACGGGCCAAGCGACCCGCCGCCATTCATCAATCGCGGATCAGGGAATGGCTAAGCCCGGTGATCGGCCAGAACAGGCCCTGCGGGGCTGCACACGCGCCCCCACCCTTCGGGTAGGGGGAAAGGCCGCTAAAGCGGCTAAAAGCGCTCCAGCGGCTTCCTGCGGGGTTTGGTGTCGGGTTTAGCGGGCTTTGCCCGCCTTTCCCCCTGCCGCGCAGCGGTGGGGGCGGTGTGTAGCTTAGCGCAGCGAATAGACCAGCTATCCGGCCTCTGGCCGGGCATATTGGGCAAGGGCAGCAGCGCCCCACAAGGGCGCTGATAACCGCGCCTAGTGGATTATTCTTAGATAATCATGGATGGATTTTTCCAACACCCCGCCAGCCCCCGCCCCTGCTGGGTTTGCAGGTTTGGGGGCGTGACTGTTAAACGGGGGGTTCGTGACTGTTAAACAGGGGGGGCGTGACTGTTAAACGGGGGGTCAGCCGGTAGCCTTGGGCCGGGCGATGTCGTACTTACCCGCGGCGAACTCGACCACCGACCAGCCCAGCGCCTCCAGCTCTGGCAGCGCCTCCCGCACCCGCTGGCGACGTTTGCGCATGGCTGAGGGGCTTGCCTCTGACGGCCAGACATAGCCGCACAGCGTGTCTATGGACGCCTTGCCGGTCTTGCCGGGGTCGATCCAGCCACACAGGCGCTGATGCAGCAGGCGGGCCGCTTCGCTGTCCAGCGCCCGCACCTCGTCCATACTGATGCGCACATGCTGGCCACCACCCATGACGGCCTGCGCAATTAGGGGGTTCAGGGCCACATACAGCCGCCCCTGGGCGTCGTCACTGGCGTATTCGGAAAGCAACCGGAATCCCTGCCGCTTGCGGCCATTCTGGGCAATGATGGACACCTTCCACAGCCGCTCGATGCACTCCCTGATCGGCCTTGAATCCTCAATGTCCGCATAGCCAACTTCGCGGGCCAGCGCCCGATAGCTACCCTTCACCACCATGGCATCGGTTTCGACGGCCTCCCACTTCGGTTCCAGGAACAGCCGCAACTGCTGACCGCCGGGTGTCTTGGGTTCAGGGCCAAGCACCAAGCCACTCGGCCCGGCCATGGCGACCAGTCCTTGCAGGATGCGCAGATCATCAGCCCCCAGCGGCTCCGGGCCGCTAAACTCGATCCGCTTGCCGTCACCGTAGTCATAGACCACATCCAGCTTGCTGCGCTTGCGCTCACCCCGTTTGAGGGCGCGAAACAGGCCGGGGGCCAGACAGTGCACCGGGTCGTGTCGGGCATGGCTGAGGTCGTGCTTAGGCTTCGCCACGGGCCACCCCCTTGCTCTTGCGCTGGCGCTCCAGCACGGCGGGCTTGAGCACCCCGCCATCGTGCCGCCTGAACCAGCGGTCTTTGAACGGTGCCCCATAGTTGGCCTTGCTTACGCCGTAGCGCACGAAATAGGGCCGCTGTGAGTCGTCTACGCCCCATTCCTCGGCCTCGGCGGCCGTCATGCCGGACAGGTAGGATTGCCAGCGGATGTTATCGACCAGCACGGACGATCCCCGGCTGGCCTGCTGCTGGTCGCCTGCGCCCATCATGGCCGCGCCCTTGCTGGCATGGTGCAGGAACACGATAGAGCACCCGGTATCGGCGGCGATGGCCTCCATGCGACCGATGACCTGGGCCATGGGGCCGCTGGCGTTCTCCTCCTCGATGTGGAACCTGCGCAGCGTGTCCAGCACCATCAGGCGGCGGCCCTCGGCGGCGCGCTTGAGGCCGTCGAACCAGTCGGCGGCCATGATGTTGGGCAGGCTGCCGATCAGCGGCTGGATCAGAAGACCAGCGGCCACGGCGTGGCGCTGCTCGTCGCTGAGGTGTGCGCCCAGTGCGTGCAGGCGGTGATGTATGGCGGTGGGCGGATCTTCGGCGGGCAAGTAGATCACCGGGCCGGTGGGCAGCTCGCCCACCTCCAGCAGATCCGGCCCGCCTGCAATCTGTGCGGCCAGTTGCAGGGCCAGCATGGATTTACCGGCACCACCGGGCGACACCAGCGCCCCGACCGTACCGGCCACCATGTTGGGCAAAACGTAGTCCAGCGGTGGCGGCGCTGCTGCGAACGCCTCCAGAATATTGATAGGCTTATGGGTAGCCAT
>NZ_JBYAVU010000005.1:0-3451 GCF_057443035.1 Thiopseudomonas sp. SA1F2-1K | reverse complement strand
GCCCCTGTAAGCGCCTGCACAACGTCCGAGCGGCTTTTAATGCTGCCATGCTGCGCCATTGCTAAAAGCCCGTCTGTGATAGCTCTAGCGGCCTCCTGTTTGTCTTTGGGTAGGTCGCTAGGGGTCGTTAAAGCTCTGCGCCTTGCGGGGTCGTTTGGGTCTGCTAACTTATGTTCAAAGCGCACCGTTTCAGCCCATGCGTTAACGCGCCTACAGTCCGCACCGTGGTAGTACGGCTGCAAACGCTTACCACTGGTCAGCTCTACGTTTGGTATGACGAAGTTAAGCTCTAGGCGGCCTTTGTCGCGGTGTTCAACCCACAAAATGGAATACTGGTTTTTGTCCATACCAGGCAATAACGCTGCCTCGAAACTGTCCATGATTTTTTCTTTCTGCTCTGGCCTTAAATCAGCCTCGGCAAAGCTCAAAACTCCGCTTGTGTATTTGCGCGCAAACTTGGTGCTGTCTATCAGGTCGCGCACCTCTACGGGATCGCCCCGTAGGGTTACGGCAAGCTCACGCTTCCCGTCACGGCCTAGCAAGTACCCAGTAGGGCCACTGCCACCACCTGCACCTCTGGCGTGAACCTTAACAATCATTCTTTTGATAACCTGTTTTTCTGTTAGGGGGGATAACAATAATTACAGTTACTTATCTCCCAATCATTATCAGGGTCATAATGCAATTGTTCACCGCACTCACAATATGGGTCTGAATAATTAGCTTTTTCTATATCATCTTCATCAGGGACATAATGAGTAGCAATCTTTACTGCTTTATCCAGCGCACGGCCTACAGCTGCAAACGCCTGTTCATTATTTTTATAGCTTTTCTCACTCGGAAAAATGATGTTTTCAAGGGTCATGTAGTCGAGTATTCCAACGCTAAACGTAATTTCTTCGCCCCGTTTAACCTCGAAAAAACTTAGTTTTTGCGCTGGGTTATGGCCTTTCGATAGCCACAAATTCCACATATCCGCAAAATCCACATCACTAAAAACCTTATTTTCTGCTGCTAGTATCTGGCTCATTTCTGGCTATTCCTTAAGTCTGTTAAAGCGCGCTCTACGCCTGCAAGTGCCGCGATAATCTGCACCTTGTCCAACGCTCCCCACTCGCCTGAATTAACGCGCCTAGCTATTTGGTTTAGGTTGTTACCGATGCCAGAAAGACCCCTTAAAAGCTCTGGATTAGGGGCACTTTTGGCCTGCCTTATGAAGTCCTGCTGACCACCACTTAAGCAAAATTCGCGCATCCACCGCGCCAATTCCGAGCGGGTGGAGTGAATCCGCAAGATTTCTAATTCTTCATCTGTCACCCGTATTTTTATGCTGCGATTCCGCTTGCTGGATTCGCCATATTTTGCAGCTTTTTCGCTCATGCTCTGGCCTCGATGCTCCTGCTTTTGCTGTTGCTTTTAGGGGTGTTGGGGGGCTTGCCCCCTGACCCAGCTCACAGAACCCCAAGGGGGTCTCTGTGTGTGCTGGCTTATATCTTTACAGATATAAGAAAAGCCTTCAACCTCACCATCTCTAACCTATAAAACCACTTAAACCAAACACTCAACTCTACCTATAAAAAAAGCATTCAAAACCAACACTAACAACCTATAAAATCACTTAAAACAAACACAAAAAAAAAGCCTGCAACCTAACCACCTGCAAGCTATAAACCATTCAAACTAAGCTCATATTTTTAACGATAAAAAGCATTGCACCCTCAAGCACAAAAACAAGTTTTTGCACTTTCACGCGCTCAAATATAACGAGGTAAAATTGATAGCTATCCGATTGGATTAACCAGTAAACACACACACTCTTTTTTTATATTTCTTATTTTTTTTCTTTTAAAGCAAAAAGCAAACGAACAGGCAGGCTAACGCGCTACGCCTAGCTTGCCTGTTTTTCGCTTCGCTTCAAAACAGGCAAGCCCTCCTGACTAAAAAGCCAAGATTTCTGCCTTGCTAGTGACTATAAGAAAGGTTTGCACCCTTGCCCCCACTGCACGCTCACTAGACACTGTTCCGACCTTTTAACTGTACTGAGCATTACCTGCTGGCTGCTCCCTCGGCGTTTTTAATGTGGTGCCGGTCTAAACCCCTAACCCACTTGTACAAGTGCCTGTGTCGCGACTACAGGCGGTATAACAGCGCGTCGCACGTTGACCCTATGCAATGATCCCCGTTTAGGTCTACTTGTACGCCAATAGGGTAACAACACTCGAATCCAACCCCTATTAACACGCTTTTAAAAGCGCCAAAGTACAAGCCAAATCATCTGGTAATACCAAATAATTATCTCGGTGTAGGGGGCTAGTGTTTACAGGCTGGGCAGAACGCCCTAGAATGTTAGCAACTGGCCTCGCACTATCCGAGGTCAAACAGTGGAAGCTTGCAGGCTTAACCACTGTCCTAAAAGCCTCGCTATGCGGGGCTTTTTTGTATCTGAATTCCCATAAGCTACACTTGAGCAGGGTCTTTGTAAAGACGGGACATTTTGTCCTATACCTACATACTCATTCCCCCTCGGCCATTATCAGGGGTTCGGTCATGGTCTCCACCAGCCCTGCTATAGCCTTTCGGAGCTGCTTGGGAGCCATACCCTTTGATACTCTGATTGTGTGCTGTAGCGGCCATGCGCTGCGCTTCTACGGGGTCTAAACCCGCAACTTTTTCCGCAAAATTTGAACTGAATCGCTCAAGCTCCCCACTTGCTGAGCGAGTATTTTGTTCTGCTCGCTCAACGACTCCAATTGCTCTAACAAGCCGTTGACAGTCACTGTAAAAAGCTCTCGTTGCACTTCCTGCTCTCTCTGCAAGGTTTCGTGTTGCTTCACCTGCTCGCTCTGTAATGTTTCTAATGCGGCTAATAATGCTCTCTCTACTTCGCTGCTCATCGTCTATTTCTTCTCTATCTTTACTGTTTGCTGCTTCTCGTGAATGAACGGTGCTCCCAGTTTCTGCCCCCTCGGAAGTATCAAATAAACCGCTTTTTTCCCATTCTCGGTTTGCGTTACCAACCTCAACCCGTGAGTCTCCATCTGCGCTAAAGCCGCTCTCTGCTCGCGGATTTTCATTAAGTTGTCGCTTATCATCCACCCCGTAGTTCCTAGCACCATCGCCACTATCAAACCCAGTAGCCCTAAGGTGATTACTATCCATTTCCAACTGCTTAACGCTGTGGCTCTCAAGCGCTTCTGACTCTCTTGAATATCGCCTATCAAGGTCTCCTCGCTTGATTTCAATGCCTCTCTCAAGCTCCTTTCGTGCTGCAACAGCTCTCGCGAGAGCATTTGCTTTGTGCTCTTGGCTTGCTCGTTCAAGTTCTCCTCGAAGGTCTTTGCTAACTGTAAAATCTCGCTCATATAACGCGCCTTTTAATCGTAGGTTTTGCCCACCTGAGGGGTCTTTAATGCTAATGCTGCTCTTGGTCTCTCGCGCTACCGTAAAACCT
>NZ_JBYAVU010000006.1:0-3289 GCF_057443035.1 Thiopseudomonas sp. SA1F2-1K | reverse complement strand
CGCGACATGCCATAGTCACGGCTAGCCCTTTGGTGCTGCCGTTCTAACGCTTGTTCGTGCTGTACAACCTTGCCAACTGTTGCACCTGTCCGCTCAAGCTGCTTACCTGCTCGGTCAAGCTGGTCACGTGCTGTTGAAGTGCCTGATTCTCTTGTGAGGTACGCTCGAACATCGTCCGCAAGTCGCTTTGCGCCTGATTTAATGCGCTCTGCTGCTCGTTGTAGCTGGCTTCCAAATGCTTGAAAGCCTTCAACAAGTGTTTTTCTAGTTCCGTCATCTATTTCACCCTGATTACCCAATCGTTGCCCTTGCTCTGGTAAACGTCTACCGTGGGCTTTTTCTTGCTGTCCAGCACGATGTATTCCGCTTCCGTGTCCTTGGCGAACGTCCAGCCCTTGGGCAGCTTCGACAGGGCTATCTCGCCCTGCTGCACTTGCTGGTTCAAGTCCAACACCTGACCGCTCAAGTAGTGCATCATTGCCCAACTGCCGCCCAAGATGCCGATGCAAAGGCTCAACCCTGTCAGGCTCGGCCAAAGAATGCGGCTCTTGGTCATGCTCCAGCCGATGCGCTGGCTCTGGCCTTGGATATCGGCCTTGATGGTACTCAGCTCGCTTTGCAATGTGCTGGTCAACTCTTGCCGCATAGCGGTTAGCTGCTGCTTCATCAGGTCTTGAGTAATCGCGCTGTCGCGCTGCTTCTGCTCTTTCAATCGTTTGGCTAGGCTCGTAGTCTCTGCCATAAAGCGCCCCTTTCAATCGCCAGCGGCCGCCGCTTTCAGGCTCCGTGACAGTGATGTAATTCTTTCCCTCACGCCCAACCTCAAAGCCAAGGTCTTTGACGTGTTCTAAAACGTCCTCACGGCTCGTTATAAGCCCCTGTACGGCTCTTTCAGTCAGAACCTCATCAAGTAGCACCCTGATGTTCTCTGGCGGCTTCTGACCGCTTCTGATAGCTTCTGCGGCTGCTTTCAGTTCGTGGTCTGGTACAGACACGTTCCGCGCCCTATCAGGGTCGTCAGGGTCGGCCAGCCCATACCGTGCATTAATTTCGCTTCTGAAGTCGTCAAAAGTGGCTTGTGCCAGGTCGCCTGGTGGTTTGATGTTCAGGCTCTTACCCGTGGATAGCTCCACCCGTGGCGTGACAAAGTGCAACTCATGATGTCCAGCATGGGTATGACGTACCCACAAAATGTTGTATTGGTCAGGCTCTAAGCCTGCAAAAGCGACCTTTTCAAAGCGGTCAATGATGGCTTCTTCCATCTCAGGCGTGATTTTTTCGTCAGGTGCAAACGACAGCACCCCGCTGGTGTATTTGTGCTTGAAATCCAGCGAATCAATCAAATCGCGGGTCTGTTCAGGATCTCCGCGCACCACTTCGGGCGGCTCGTTCTCACGGCCTTTACGCTTTTCATCGGTCAGGTACTCAGTCGGCCCTGCACCGCCGCCTGTACCGTGGCCAGAAAACCCGACAATCACTTGGCCAACTCCTTAATTTCCCGCTCGATGACCATCAGGTGAGTAACCACCTGCACAGCATCAGCGGCGCCCTTATGGGTATTCACCCATCGGGCAATCATGTTCAGGTTGGCATTGATGCGGTTCAGCATAGCCACCCTGTCGCGTTCGTCTTTGCGGTTACGGATTTTGACCTTGCCTAGATGGTCTCTGACCACCTCGGACATGGTCATGCTTGCCGACTCTGCCAAGTCCTGTAGGGCTTGCCATTCAGCGTCTGAAAACCGAACCCGCAGCATGTTATTTCGTGTCGTCATGATACCGATTCTACAGGGTGGCACGGTGTTAAACAAGGCTACCCCATGTTGCTACACTTCGTTCCGCACATGTGGCCTTGTCATTGGGGCATACTGCCCCCCTGAACCCCCCACTTCGGGCTTCGCCCTGCGCGGCCTTTGGCCTTGCATTCTCCCCCCTCCGCCCCCCGCTGGGGGGTACGAGTCGCCCTCTGTCGTCAGGGTGCGGGGCAGGCGTCGCTACGCTCCTTAACCCCACACCCAGCCGTGAGCGTGGGTCACTCCAAAGGCATCAAGTGCTTTCGCGGCATAAACCGCTACGCTTCGCTTCGCTATTTATTCCACGGTCACTTGACCCCTTTTCCGTTCAGTTCCATTGGGGTCGAATCCGTTCCACTTGAGTGGAAGCGGTGTCAAGGGCACGCACGGAAGCCGCAGCGGAGCGCAGGGAGCGCAGCGACCGAGCACCGAACGGGTGAGTACGTGGGCGAAGCCGCACCCTTGACGCTGCTGGAACGACCTAACGCTTAGGCATGGGGGCATGAAGTAGGGCGAAGCCCGCCCGCCATGCACCCCTGCCACGTGGCGAACGTGGGGGAAGCAAGCGAAGCGCGCTAGGGGGCAACGCCCCCTTAGTTGGGGGTCTAGCTTGCCCCCCTCTGGGGGGCTTTCCTTATGGAGCGAAGCGACTAGGGATTTGCCAAGCGAAGCGCGGCTAAGGCGCAGCCTTAAAGAGAAATAGAAGGGAAATACAGTAAAAACTATATAAGTGATTGATTTTTATATGTTTGTCTATTTTTGATAGTGCTCATGGGGTGAGCCCTATAGTGCTCATGAGCTATGAGCACTATGTGCAACATCTTGACTCAAAAATGATCTATGATGTATCATCATCTATGACGCAACTTAGATCATGGTTGAGCACTATGGTGCTCATGGGGTGAGCATATGAATGAAACAGAGAAGAAGCTACGAGAACAGCTTACACAGACAAGGGCGCTACTAAGCAATACTGTTGATACCTTGAACGAAGAACGGCGCTTAGCGGCCGCTACAAAGAACCGTGTGCACGGTGGTTACTACATGATGAGCCGAGCAGCCGAAAAGAACTTGAGAGCCTTACAAATAGCCAATCCATCGGCTGCACTGGTGTTTAGCGTCATCAGGGAAAACATGCAAATCGGTACCAATGCCGTAGCTGTCAGCAATACCGCTCTTTGCAAAATCATCGGGAAATCTAGGGCTACCGTAACAAGAGCCATCAAACACCTTGCAGACCATAACTACGTGGATATTGTGAAAATTGGCACGACCAACACCTATGTTGTGAATGAACAAGTGGCCTTTGCAGGCAGTGCCGGCCAGCGTAAAGCCGTGTTTTCCGCTACGGTAATGGCTCACGAATGTGAACAAGAAGAAGGCTGGGATCAGGTTAAGAAGTTGAAAGCCGTGCCAGTGATTTACGAAGACGAGCGGGTTATTCTTGGCTTAGACGAACTACCCCCGCCCGACCAACAAGACCTAAATTTAAACTAG
>NZ_JBYAVU010000002.1:0-200287 GCF_057443035.1 Thiopseudomonas sp. SA1F2-1K | reverse complement strand
AATGATGTCACGCTGAAAATGCCGGCCTTTGAATGGGTTCATGTGCAGCTCCATCAGCAAAAGGGGATGATAAGTTTATCACCACCGACTATTTGAAACAGTGCCGATAAAAATATATCATCATGAACAATAAAACTGTCTGCTTACATAAACAGTAATACAAGGGGTGTTATGAGCCATATTCAACGGGAAACGTCTTGCTCGAGGCCGCGATTAAATTCCAACATGGATGCTGATTTATATGGGTATAAATGGGCTCGCGATAATGTCGGGCAATCAGGTGCGACAATCTATCGATTGTATGGGAAGCCCGATGCGCCAGAGTTGTTTTTGAAACATGGCAAAGGTAGCGTTGCCAATGATGTTACAGATGAGATGGTCAGACTAAACTGGCTGACGGAATTTATGCCTCTTCCGACCATCAAGCATTTTATCCGTACTCCTGATGATGCATGGTTACTCACCACTGCGATCCCCGGGAAAACAGCATTCCAGGTATTAGAAGAATATCCTGATTCAGGTGAAAATATTGTTGATGCGCTGGCAGTGTTCCTGCGCCGGTTGCATTCGATTCCTGTTTGTAATTGTCCTTTTAACAGCGATCGCGTATTTCGTCTCGCTCAGGCGCAATCACGAATGAATAACGGTTTGGTTGATGCGAGTGATTTTGATGACGAGCGTAATGGCTGGCCTGTTGAACAAGTCTGGAAAGAAATGCATAAGCTTTTGCCATTCTCACCGGATTCAGTCGTCACTCATGGTGATTTCTCACTTGATAACCTTATTTTTGACGAGGGGAAATTAATAGGTTGTATTGATGTTGGACGAGTCGGAATCGCAGACCGATACCAGGATCTTGCCATCCTATGGAACTGCCTCGGTGAGTTTTCTCCTTCATTACAGAAACGGCTTTTTCAAAAATATGGTATTGATAATCCTGATATGAATAAATTGCAGTTTCATTTGATGCTCGATGAGTTTTTCTAATCAGAATTGGTTAATTGGTTGTAACACTGGCAGAGCATTACGCTGACTTGACGGGACGGCGCTTCCCTACCCTCATGGCCGCCTCCCAGGAATCGACCCAGGTGCTTATCGTGGACATAATCCTTTACTCATAAATTGGCACTGTTGCAAAGTTAGCGATGAGGCAGCCTTTTGTCTTATTCAAAGGCCTTACATTTCAAAAACTCTGCTTACCAGGCGCATTTCGCCCAGGGGATCACCATAATAAAATGCTGAGGCCTGGCCTTTGCGTAGTGCACGCATCACCTCAATACCTTTGATGGTGGCGTAAGCCGTCTTCATGGATTTAAATCCCAGCGTGGCGCCGATTATCCGTTTCAGTTTGCCATGATCGCATTCAATCACGTTGTTCCGGTACTTAATCTGTCGGTGTTCAACGTCAGACGGGCACCGGCCTTCGCGTTTGAGCAGAGCAAGCGCGCGACCATAGGCGGGCGCTTTATCCGTGTTGATGAATCGCGGGATCTGCCACTTCTTCACGTTGTTGAGGATTTTACCCAGAAACCGGTATGCAGCTTTGCTGTTACGACGGGAGGAGAGATAAAAATCGACAGTGCGGCCCCGGCTGTCGACGGCCCGGTACAGATACGCCCAGCGGCCATTGACCTTCACGTAGGTTTCATCCATGTGCCACGGGCAAAGATCGGAAGGGTTACGCCAGTACCAGCGCAGCCATTTTTCCATTTCAGGCGCATAACGCTGAACCCAGCGGTAAATCGTGGAGTGATCGACATTCACTCCGCGTTCAGCCAGCATCTCCTGCAGCTCACGGTAACTGATGCCGTATTTGCAGTACCAGCGTACGGCCCACAGAATGATGTCACGCTGAAAATGCCGGCCTTTGAATGGGTTCATGTGCAGCTCCATCAGCAAAAGGGGATGATAAGTTTATCACCACCGACTATTTGCAACAGTGCCCATCGGCGTAGTAGTGGATGTGGTCGATGACAAAGCCGGTGCGGGTCAGCGTGCGCCGGAGGATCGGCAGAAAATCGACCAGGAACGAAGTAGCGCGTGTGACGACGGCCGGTACGCCGACACGCGCCACGGCCTCGGCCCAGCGCGCGGCCGGCGGTTGGAGCAGGCCGTTGTGCACCGAACCGTGGTAGGTGCCGACCGCCAATGTGAGCCAGCGCTCTAGCTCGCGCAGCGTCAGGGCGGCCTTGTTTTCGGAATCGTAGTCGCCGCGCTGGTCAGGGTTGGAGAAGGTCGTTCCCGGCAGTTCGTCGTGAATCATCTGCATCGCCGTGCCGATGATCCGTTCCACGATGCCGCCATAGTGCGGCTGTCCCAGCGGGCGATAGTCCAGCCGGATGCCATGCTGCTCGCAACCCCGGCGCAGGGCCTCGCTCTTGAACTCGGCCGCGTTGTCTAGGTAGAGCAGCAAGGGCTTGCCGCTCATCTGCCAATCCATTTCCACGTTCAGTCCTTCCAGCCAAGGGCGCTTGTCGCAGGCGACATGCACGAGGCACAGGCCAACCGAAACGGCAGACGGCGCTTCCAGCGTGACGACCATGCCGAGCACGCAGCGGGTGAACACGTCGATGGCGAGGGTCAGGTACGGGCGGCCAATAGGTTGCCGGTCGCGGTCATCGACCACGATCAGGTCGATGACCGTATGGTCTATCTGCACCTGCTCCAGCGGCGCGGTCACGGCAGGAGGCTCGCCGCCCACACCTTGTAGGTCACGAGCGGCATCCTGGCCTTCCCGCCGGCGGATGACCTTGCGCGGGTCAAGGCTAGCGATCCGTAAGGCCACGGTATTGCGCGCCGGCACTCGCAGTTTTTGAGCCTTGCACACCTGAGTGACTTCGCGGTGAAAGGCCGCTAGGCTGCGCTTCTGCTTGGTCAGGAACCGCTTTTGCAGTAGCTCGTGGATGACGCGCTCGACCGGTTCCGGCAAGCGCCCCTTACCTTTACCTCCACCGGACTGGCCGGGCACCAGATCCGTCACGAGGCCGCTGCCTTGCCGGGCACGCCGGATCAGAACGTATACCTGGCGCCGAGACAAGCCCAGCGCCTGAGCCGCCATATCGGCCGCTTCGTGCCCGACCGTCTCCGACTGCGCCAACGGACTGATGATCTCCGCACGACGGCGCGCACGCTCCCAAGCCTCATCAGGCAGAGTGGCCACGCCTTGTTCTGGAATCCGTGGGGTGTCCGTCGCCATGCTCACCTCGCTTTGGTGCACACGAGTATTGAGCATAGTCGAGATTGGTGCAGATCACTTCTGATATTGAACTGTCAGGAGCTGGCTGCACAACAGCCATTACGCCCAATCAACTGGTGCAGTCGTCTTCTGAAAATGACATAAGATGGGTGCATTTGAGTATGCCCAAAGGAGCCCGCAAGTATGCGCAGGACGAAGCCAGTAGCCGCGCCGATGGTGGCGCGGGTCTATCTGCGCGTCAGCACCGACGCGCAGGACTTGGAACGCCAAGAGGCGATCACTACGGCCGCGAAGGCCGCCGGCTACTACGTCGCCGGCATCTACCGTGAGAAGGCATCCGGCGCACGCGCCGACCGGCCTGAGCTGCTGCGCATGATCGGCGACCTACAGCCCGGCGAGGTGGTCATTGCCGAGAAGATCGACCGCATCAGCCGCCTACCTTTGCCCGAGGCCGAGCGCCTGGTGGCCTCGATACAGGCCAAAGGCGCACGCCTGGCCGTCCCTGGCGTGGTCGATCTATCCGACCTGGCGGCCGAGGCCCAGGGCGTCGCCAAGATCGTGCTGGAAGCCGTGCAGATCATGCTTTTTCGCCTGGCCTTGCAGATGGCCCGCGACGACTACGAGGACAGGCGCGAACGCCAGCGCCAAGGCATTGAGTTGGCCCGCCAGGCCGGGCGGTACAAGGGCCGCCGTGCTGATCCGAAGCGCCGCGCCCAAGTTGTCGCGCTGCGCAAGTCCGGCTACAGCATCAACAAGACCGCCGAGCTGGCCGGGTACAGTGCGGCCCAGGTGAAACGGATATGGGCCGAGGTCAGCCAGGCCGAAGCGAAGCAGCACGGCGCGTTCGTGGAGGACGCATTGACGGAAGCCGATGCCCTGGCCGCTGTCGGCCAGGATGAGCGCCAGGAGGAAAGGGCATGAAGAAGCCGAACCAAGACGACGAGCCGTTTTTCATCACCGAGGAGATTGCGGCCGAAATGATCGCCGGCGGCTATGAGTTCGAGCTGCCGCCCATTCCTTGCACCATCCGCCTACGCGACGTGCTGGAGCGCATGACCGATGCTGAGCTAGCATTGCAGCCGGGCGAGATCGCCGACCAGGAGCGTGAACGCTGCCGGCGCAAGCCGTGTTCAACCTCATGATCTGGTCATGGTATTTTTCATGGCACTGAGCCTGATAGTTCTTGCAAATTGTTGTCACTAAAGGGTTTTGTGTGCTTGTTTACAATCGAGTGGGAGTGACGGGCACTGGCTGGCAATGTCTAGCAACGGCAGGCATTTCGGCTGAGGGTAAAAGAACTTTCCGCTAAGCGATAGACTGTATGTAAACACAGTATTGCAAGGACGCGGAACATGCCTCATGTGGCGGCCAGGACGGCCAGCCGGGATCGGGATACTGGTCGTTACCAGAGCCACCGACCCGAGCAAACCCTTCTCTATCAGATCGTTGACGAGTATTACCCGGCATTCGCTGCGCTTATGGCAGAGCAGGGAAAGGAATTGCCGGGCTATGTGCAACGGGAATTTGAAGAATTTCTCCAATGCGGGCGGCTGGAGCATGGCTTTCTACGGGTTCGCTGCGAGTCTTGCCACGCCGAGCACCTGGTCGCTTTCAGCTGTAAGCGTCGCGGTTTCTGCCCGAGCTGTGGGGCGCGGCGGATGGCCGAAAGTGCCGCCTTGCTGGTTGATGAAGTACTGCCTGAACAACCCATGCGTCAGTGGGTGTTGAGCTTCCCGTTTCAGCTGCGTTTCCTGTTTGGGGTCGTTTGCGGGAAGGGGCGGAATCCTACGCTAAGGCTTTGGCCAGCGATATTCTCCGGTGAGATTGATGTGTTCCCAGGGGATAGGAGAAGTCGCTTGATATCTAGTATGACGTCTGTCGCACCTGCTTGATCGCGGCCGCGATAGCTAGATCGCGTTGCTCCTCTTCTCCATCCGCGTTCCAAGCTGCGGAAAGGCACCCATAAGCGTACGCCTGGTCGAGCAGGCGACGCGGATCGACGTCCAGCGCACGAGAGAATGCGTCCGCCATCTGTGCAATGCGTCTAGGATCGAGACAAAGGTCGTCTCTGTCAGCCGGATCGTAGAACATATTGGCGGCGCCAAAGCCCACTTCACCGACCAGACCGACGGGATCTATCACCAGCCAGCCGCGACTGGAGAACATGATGTTTTCATGATGCAGATCGCCATGTAGCCCACGCAGTTCCGAGGCATTGCTCATCATTTGATCGGCTATAATCGCCGCGTGGACGTAGTCAGTTTGACAACCTGCGTTTTGATCATCGCGCGCCCGCTGAAACAAAGCTGCAAAGCGATCCCGGATCGGGAGAAGGGCAGAAGGCAGGGGTTCCTCAGATGCGGCATACAGCTTCGCCATTAGTTCCGCTGCAATTTCGGTCGCCTGGTAGTCGCCGTGCTCGGCAACGATGTGAGAGAGCATTCGCTCCCCGGCATATTCGAGCAACATCAGATTGTTCTCACGACCGAGCAACCGGACTGCTCCCCTCCCATTGCGCCATACCAGATAGTCGGCCCCGCGCAGTTCATCAGCAATGTCTTTTATAGGTTTCAATCCCTTGACGATTGCAGGAGTCCCGTCTGGCAATGAAACTTTCCAAACGAGGCTGGAAAAGGTGTCCGCAATGAGAACAGGTTGCGAAACGTGCCAATGAGCAGGAAAAACAGGCGGCATGAACATCAACCCCAAGTCAGAGGGTCCAATCGCAGATAGAAGGCAAGGCGTTCGCGGTCGGGGGCTTCGATCCCCAATACATTGAATAGGACAGCGAAGGCGCGCTCTGCTTCATCTGGCGCTGCCCAGTTCTCTTCGGCGTTAGCAATCATGAGTGCCAAATCGGCATAGCGATCTGCTGTTCCGAGCCGCCCAAGGTCGATCAGACCCGTGCATTGAAGAGTTTTAGGGTCCACCATGAAGTTCGGCATGCAGGGATCACCATGGCAAACAACCATATCGGTGCGCTCTTGGTCGAGCCGCACCGGTAGCTCTCGTTCGACACGAGCCAAAAGATCGAGCTGCGGCGTACTCTTGTCCTCGTCCGGTAAGAAGTCGGGATTGACGGCATTGCGGGACACCACATCAACGGCGCGTCCGAACATTCGCGACAGCCTGCGCTCAAACGGACATTGATCAACCGATAGGCTGTGAACAGCGCCAAGTTGCTGCCCCATTGACGGCCACGCTTTGAGCAAATCCGCTCCAGACAGATCAGCCGCCGGTACTCCCGGAATTGCCGTTATCACCAAGCATGCACCCTCCTGTTCCTCCTGCCAGTTGATGACCTCGGGGCAAGCCACACCTCGACCTTTGAGCCAAATGAGGCGGTCACGCTCTCCAGCGAGCTCACCGCGGCGGGAAGCAGGTGCGATTTTCGCGAAGGCATGCCCGTCACCACGTCGAAAAACAAAATCACCAGATTCTCCGCCTCTGACAGGCAACCAGTCAGAATGCGATTCACCAAAAAAAATATTAGTTCGATTCAATGGAGGTTCCTTCAGTTTTCTGATGAAGCGCGAATATAGAGAAATATCCCGAATGTGCAGTTAACGAATTCTTGCGGTTTCTTTCAGCGCCGCCAATACCGCCAGCCCGTCGCGCAAGGGGCGCGGCTCGTGTGTGCGGATGAAGTCAGCTCCACCTGCGGCGGCGGCAAGCTCTGCAGCGAGTGTCGCGGCCCCGACATCCCCCGGACCACGGCCTGTGAGCGCGCGCAGAAAGGATTTGCGCGAAACAGACAGAAGCACCGGCAAATCGAAGCGCAGCCGCAATTCATCGAACCGCGCCAGCACCGAGAGCGAGGTTTCGGGAGCAGCCCCCAGAAAAAACCCCATGCCGGGATCAAGGACAAGGCGGTTGCGTTTGATACCGGCACCCGTCAGCGCCGCGATGCGCGCGTCAAAGAACGCCGCAATGTGATCCATGATGTCGCCAGCGGGTGCCTCGCGCCGATCTGCCTGCCCGTCTTGCACCGAATGCATAACGACGAGTTTGGCAGATGATTTCGCCAATTGCGGATAGAACGCAGCGTCTGGAAAACCGCGAATATCATTGAGATAGGCCACACCACGCGACAAGGCATAGGCTTGCGTCGCGGGTTGATAACTGTCGAGCGAGACGGGAATGCCATCTGCCTTGAGCGCGTCCAGCACCGGCGCGATACGCGCGATTTCTGTGTCGGACGAAACAGGCGCGGCGTCGGGATTGCTGGATGCCGGACCGAGGTCGATCACATCTGCCCCCTCGGCCATCAGCTTACGCGCCTGCGCAATGGCTGCGTCTGGCGCCAGATACCGGCCTCCATCGGAGAAACTGTCCGAGGTTATGTTGACGATGCCGAAAATGATGAGCGATTTATTCATGGGGGCTTCTATAATAATAATAATCGAGCATGAGTATCATACGGATGCTCGGGTCGAAAGGGAATCCCCAGGCGAGTAACCTGTTTGCGGTGATCCATTAGCTGCAGGAGCAGAAGAGCATACATCTGGAAGCAAAGCCAGGAAAGCGGCCTATGGAGCTGTGCGGCAGCGCTCAGTAGGCAATTTTTCAAAATATTGTTAAGCCTTTTCTGAGCATGGTATTTTTCATGGTATTACCAATTAGCAGGAAAATAAGCCATTGAATATAAAAGATAAAAATGTCTTGTTTACAATAGAGTGGGGAGTGCTAGTAGCGAGCTGATAGCAAGGGATTTTACGCCTGAGGAGCGTATGGATATGACCATTCGCCGGGAAGTCATTTTTATGTCAGATGAGGCATCCGAGATTAATCGTATGGAGTCTGTGCTGATTCGGGAGTACCAATCAAACAACCTGGATGTTGGCTACAATCAATGGCCAAAGTTCAAGGGCAGTAGCAATGCATAATCGGGTAGCCGAGGGTTTCTAGCCCTCAGCCCCCACAACACCCTGCATGCGGCTCCGCACAGGGCGTTTCACTAAGAGTGGTGAAGCTTAATCCAACCATCGCGCAATGCGTACAGACCCTGAGATTTTAAGTAAGCATCGGACTCACTGGCATTAATATGTAAGCTAATCGAAGCCTCTAGCAACATTAGCTTCTCATAATTTTCGAGATCTCTTTTATTAGCTTTTTCTTTTCTTTCATCATTCCAATGCGTAGACGGGCAATAATTTAGCCTATTAATCGATACAATTGCCAAAATTTCTGAAATTTTATCACGCAAGCTATTTATCCAAGCTTGGCGCATAGGGGCAATAACCTGTCTTTTTGAAATCCTGGCATTTACTATTGGAGCAATAAATAGAGCTAAGAAAGCAATACCTAATGCCCCAATAGAAATAATATCTTTTACCTCCAACCCCAGAAATATGATTTTTTCAGCTTCCAAAATAGTCTCCATGGCGAGGAAAGTAACTTAACGCTCAGATCAGCGGCGTGACACTTTTGGCACGTCCGCTGCATCTGAATGTGTACGCCCAGCATGGGCATGAACTAATGAGGTGAAAGTCCTCTGTAGGAAGGTCACCATCCTTAGCGATTTATGATCGTTATTAGATGTTAACTACTAGCGAATGGCAAGGGCGGCTCCGCGAGGAGTTGTCTGGAGGAAGCCGGACGCAAAGCTGCGAGCTGATGAACAAAAACATCATATGAGGCGTAGGCTGAAGGCGAGTTGGCACAAGACAACGAAGCCATGTGATCTAACGGCCACCGTAAATGATGCAGCAGTGCAGTGACAGTACATGCTCTTATCTGGGGAGATCTGCTTAACAAGCGATCGGTAATCCACCAGTGAGGCTCTGGTTAATAAGTGCCTTGGCTCTAAGGAATGTATCGACCTTGGAGAGCGAATTAGATGCAAACCGATAGCGCGAACAGAGGCAACTCTGTGAGTGATTAAGCAGAAGTCAGCAGACGGCATAGTAGCCAAACGCCCATCGTAATGGTTGGGACACGGTGAAGGCCTGAACATTAAGAACAAAGGAGGAGCCTTGTCACACTTGAACACACGAACGCCGTCCGGCGATGACGTGACTCAGCGTAGCGATATGAAGCCAGCCTTTAGCAACGATCTATTCGAGCACGTGCTGCAGGAAGATAACCTCTCTGCGGCATGGAAACGCGTTCGAGCCAATAAAGGGGCCGCTGGCATCGATGGCATGACCATCGATGAATTCCCCGCCTGGGTAAGATCCGGCAACTGGAAAGCATTGAAACAACAACTGGTAACAGGCTGTTATCAACCCTCACCGGTAAGGCGTGTTGAAATAGCTAAACCAGATGGCGGCACTCGTCAGCTGGGTATTCCAACCGTTACTGATCGTGTAATCCAACAAGCCATTACCCAAGTATTAACACCTATTTTCGACCCTGAGTTTTCTGAACACAGTTTTGGATTCCGTCCAGGTCGTAATGGGCAGCAAGCGGTTAAGCAGGTACAGAGCATCATCAAGGAAGGACGCCGCTTCGCGGTGGATGTTGATCTGTCGAAGTTCTTTGATCGAGTTAATCACGATCTACTGATGACGCGCCTTGGCGACAAGGTGAAAGACAAACGTCTGCTTAGACTGATTAAACGTTACCTGAGAGCTGGGTTTATCGATAATCAGTTCAAAGGTGAGAGTCGAGTGGGTGTACCGCAAGGTGGGCCATTGTCGCCGTTACTGGCGAATATCATGCTCGACTCTTTGGATAAAGAACTTGAAAAACGCGGTCATAAGTTTGCCCGCTACGCGGATGATTTCACGATTCTAGTGAAGAGCCAGCGAGCTGGAGAACGCGTGTTGCGCAGTATCAGTCAGTACTTGCAAAACCGTTTGAAGTTAGTGGTCAACACTAACAAAAGTCGTGTGGTTAAAACCAATGAAAGCCAGTTCTTGGGCTTTACGTTCAAGGCGAATCGCATTCATTGGCATCCGAAAACGCTGCTGAAATTTAAGCAGAATGTTCGCAAACTCACGAATCGCAACTGGGGCGTGTCAATGAAATACCAGCTATTTAAGATCAGCCAATATTTACGCGGCTGGATAAACTACTTTGGTATTGCCAGTGGCTATCAGCACTGCGTTGAGCTGGATCATTGGATCCGGCGCAGGGTGCGAATGGCCTATTGGCGACAGTGGCGCAAGCCACGCACTAAAGTAAGAAACTTAATGCGGCTGGGTGTTCATGTACAGGCTGCAGTTGCATGCGGTATTACCAGCAAAGGCCCATGGCGCAGCTCTAAAACTCCGGGAATTAATCAGGCATTATCAAATGCTTACTTAAAATCTCAGGGTCTGTACGCATTGCGCGATGGTTGGATTAAGCTTCACCACTCTTAGTGAAACGCCCTGTGCGGAGCCGCATGCAGGGTGTTGTGGGGGCTGAGGGCTAGAAACCCTCGGCTACCCGATTAGGCGAGCCTTTCATATATTTGAGACGTTGGGTAGCTCCAGACGATTAAGCATCTCATTAACCAGCACTGATGGTGAGGCCGAGACATCAAAGGGTTCACCTAAATTCACTCCGGGCCCAACTTTTAACATCTCACGCTCTTCAGTTACTGTACGTAATTCGAATTCTTGCTCGTCCAGAGCACGTACACTCGCTCGACGATGAATCCGTTTAAGATTCTCCTCGACCGGTAGAGTCAGAAGGAAGCAACGAAAGTCGGAATCATGATTGACTAATCGGTGGCGTAGGTCATCAATTTCTTCTTGCGCAGTCCAGATATGGGCAATGACAAAGTGCTTGTAACCGAAGCTCTGATAATGGGGTACTAGAAGAGCAATGGTAGAATGTAAATGCTCGAGTCCATCGAATGGCTCAGGATTAGCGGCGACTAAAAAGTCGCCGTCGAGCATGACACACTGGTCAATGCTCTCCATGAGCGCTTCTGAAAGTGTCGTCTTTCCAATTCCAAGAGGCCCGTTAAGGAGAATGATCATGCAATGTATTCCGGTATCATGGCTAACATTATATTAGTAAGCATGCGCGTTTCGCTGCTATGCCTGTTTAGTTTATTTAACAGTAAATCATTGTTTATACGCAGTTTTTCCGCGCTTAGCAAGACAGCTTCTTGCAGCAATTCGAGCTTGCTCACCTTTCGCTAGCTGGGTGCACATTAACCACCCCAGCAAAAACGCGAACCCTTTATATTTAGCGGCTCACGCTCAACTATAAGATCTTAAGCGTGCATCCCTCAGCAGAAAAACGTGCACTTTGCTTTATTGAGGGCTAGAAAAAAAGTTTTGAAAAAAGAATATCGGCATGTCTAACAGTCTATTTGTATTAGGCTAGAGTGGGTGTAAACAGTATTAAAAAAGGCCGCGCATGCGGCCTATAGGTTTAGGAGTTGTCGTCCTCGTCATCCAGCTCGTAAATGGCGGTATGACCGCTTTTGCAAGTACCGATCCAAGGCACGGTTGGGTCGTCTTGATCACATGGCACTCTGCTGCTGCAGTGGGGGCAAAGTGGGTGGGTGAACTCAGCTGTGGTATGTAAAATGCTCCATTATGTTGGCTCCTAAACAGCCTCTTAAGAGGCTGTGATAGTGGGTTAATGACTTGAAATAAGCTGCCTTGCAAGGGCCATTTCAACTGAGTCACCATCCGAGTTTAGAGAATCAAGTCCTGATTCTGGTATATCGCCTGATGTGCTCTGTGAGACTGCAATTTTCTTGGCCATCAGCTCCAGACAGGACATCTGGGAGGTGCCGGTATAGCCAAGGAAAATCACTTTCACTGCTTCAGTTTGACCAATCCGCCAAGAGCGTCGGGCAGCCTGTTGCATGGTGTAGACGTTATAGCCGGTTTGCATGAACACGATTGTTGGAAAATCCAACAGATCTAGGCCGGTTTTCACCAACTCAGGGTTGCAGATAAGCACGTCAATGCCTCTGTCTACCTGATCTGCAATCCAGTCTTCACGCTTGCCTGTTTCAACACTGCTGCGCAAAATTGCCACCTTCAATCCCGCTTGCTCCAGCCTGACTTTAAGCCTGGCTGTTGTGTCGCGAGTACCGGTGTAGGTGCAGTAGGTTAAAACCTTTCGGCCTTTGGCTTTCTCCTCAAGACAAATGTCCAGTAACTCCTGTTCTTTGGGCATCATCTCCTCGTCATCAAACACAGCTGGCACAAATGCTAACGTGTCCCGAGTTTTCGGGTGTTTAACGATTTCAGTTCTGAATGCGCAATCAGGCCAAGCCAGTAGTACGTTCAACACTGTCCCCATGAGGGTTGTGTCGCGACGTGCCAATGCTTGTTTCAGTTCCGCTGTCAGTCGGTTACTAAGGTCTTTGTAGGCTGCTTCCTGGCTATCGCTCATTGGAATAGGGCGGAACTCCTCTGTATAAGCAGGAAGAACATTGCCGCCAATATCTTTGAGTTTCAGGAATACGGTGTAAGGCAAGACATAGCGGTGAATTCCTTTAGGGCCAAAGCCAGGGGCTTTCACTGTGCGCGTTGTCTGCTTTTTACCGCGTGCGGTTTTATGAGAGGTTGTGCTTTCACTCATGATGTCCTTGAGGATTCCATGCTCACGCATGAAACTCATCGCTGCCGAGTTCAGGCTTCCGTTCTTGCGAGGAACAAAACCATCTTCAATCATGCGCTGGGTGAGCGCACGGAACAGCAAATAGAACAAATCATCAGCATAGCCACCCATTAAGGTGCCGGTTAGCAAAATGGTTTTGCGGGTTTTGGCTGCGAGTACACCCATGGCTTGCCCTTGGGCCGAACCTGAGTTTTTGTACTCGTGACCTTCGTCCACGATCAACAGATCAAAGTAACCTTGCGGCATATATCGTTTGATAAACTCTGTTGGTTGATAACCGCCTGAGCCAAAACCAAACTCGATGTTGGCCATGGCACGCTCCATGCGTCTGGCTTGCTTGTCGGAAAATAGAAAGTCGCCTTTCTCATCCATCAAGTTGATGAACTCGTGAATGTTGTCAGCCAACAATCCACTGATGAAGTCCTCACCAAACTGATCGAGTAATCGGTTCGCTCGCACCGGTCCAATGGTTGGGATCTGGCAGACTGACTTGACCAGAGCCTTGCGACGGTCAAATTCAGCGCCTGTCCGGTCGCGCATCAGGGTCCAAAGTTTACCTTTGCATTCCCTGCAGCTGACTTGCTTGTCGACTGCTAGAAATTGTTTCTCGGTAATTGGTTCACCGTCATGTGCAACCAAGGTTCCACAATCGGGACAGGCTGGCAGAAAAATCTGTTCGCCGGTTGTATCGCGATTGCGGGTTGGTTTGCGCGTATATGCATGTCGCCAGTGGTAACCCATACGCATTCTGATGCGCCCCAGAATAAAAAACTCTGGTGCATCCTTACTAGACAGAACACCTAACTCAGCACGGAGCTGGATCAGCTTTGCGAGTGTGTCAGGGCCGTTCAAAACCCAGACTTTGGCATTTGGGACAGTTTCCAAGATTTCCCTGCGCCACTTGTAAACCAAGTGAGGTGGTGAAATAACAAGGTGTCTACGATAGTCCTCTGTGTGCATAACGGCTGCAGCAGCGATGGCCATCATGGTTTTACCCGTACCCATTTCTGCATTGATAACTGCTGCTGACTCGTTTTTATCAACCAGCAGCGCAGTAACCGCTTGAACAACTTCGGCCTGAGCATCGAAAGGTTTACGGAGCAGTCCATCCATTACCTGCTGACGCTGGAAGTGAATGGGGTGGGTCATGCCGGTATACACCGGAGGGTTTGACTCGTTCAAAGAGTCGATTAGGACATCGCCGAACTCGGAAATGAAGTCGGTCAGTGGGATGGTTGTTGAGTGAGTACTCATAGCGTTTCTCCAAAAAAGCAAAAAGCGGAGAAACACAGCTCCTGACGGAGAGAGTTTTCTCCGCCAAGGGTAGGTAGGTTGAACATGAACTCACAGCGTGAGCGCCGCTTTGCATCATGTACACGGCTTTTGGCATGTTGCTGATCAACGATCAGCGAAACATGTCTAGAGGATAGAACAGGCTGGAATAGCTGTCTAGTTGCCAATAGAAAAACCCTGCCGGAGCAGGGTTTTGTGTGGGTTATGAAGGCAGGGTTAGTCCCATTGCCAGGATAGTTTCGCAGGGTTTTGTCTTAGGTTTAGATTCTCAACACTGATACCAGCTACTCCTAAGAGTAGTTTGATCACCCATTGATGAAGCGATGGGCTGATGTCGAGCCAATGCTTATCGGGGTCGGTTAAGTCAGCAGCCCAATTGATACTCAATACCTGCTGTTGAGGCTCAACAATGGCTGCGAAGTTGGCAATGCCTTGCTGAAACCAAACGTAAACGCGGTCTGATTCTGTTGACCGAGCTATATCACTGATATGAATGTCGTAATCAATATGAAGTGGAGCAATTAGGTTTGTGTTATTAACCCAAACAACAGCATGAGAAATCATGTGTTCCAATGCTTTTTCAGGCTCAGGAAAGAATGAGCATGCTATTAGCTGTGGCTCCTGATCCCCTAGTTGGAGTGTCAGAGTCCAGCATTTCATGCACTTGTCCCAAGTGTGAGATATTTTGCCGTTAACACTGCTGAGGGCGAATGCGACAGCGAGTGCTTTTTTAGGGCAGTTAACTACCTCGACCATTTCACCGGTGGTGAGATTGGTGATGGCATAGCTATATTTTTTAGTTTGCATTGTGTTTCTCCAAGAGGCAAAAAATACAGCTCCCTGGCGGAAACTGTATTTCCGCTAGGGCTAAGGTTAGTGGTTAAATAAAGCGCTCTGTCAAATCGAACTCACGAACGAACAGAGTGCCGCTTCGGTCTCTAGTTACCCAGTGGCGCTCACCGAAAAGCGCTATGTATTTGTGATAGATGCCCCATCCACTCAGGCTGTTGATTTCCACCCAAGTAAGTGGAAGCCCTTCAATGGCTTCGAGGACTGCGGCGGCATTACAAGCAACATGGACCGGAGTAATGTTTGGGCACGGAAACCTTGAAGGCTTTATGCCAAAGCAACTGGAGTTTCGAGTGTGGATTCCTTCAAGTAAAATCTGCTCGAAGAAACTACCTAAGATGCCTTTCTTAACCGAGTCGGTTATGTATTGGCATCCAGCTATTAGGGTGTTTTGTGATTGTTGAGACTGCATAGTGTTTCTCCATGAAAGGCGGAAAAACACACTTCCCATAACGGAAAATGGTTTTCCGCTGAGGGGTTGGTTATGAGTGTTTTTTACAGGACGAAGAGGGTCAAACCGACTTGCGTTTTTAGTTTATTTCACGCCCATTCACGCACGGCCCAGTTACCACTAGCCAGCGCAGCTTCAGCATCAGATTCGGTTTTCCAATACTGAACACTCAGGCGGGAAATCGGACCTTCTTCTGGGCAGCATTGCCCGATGTAATACCCTGCAGCAGAGCGCAGGACTTCGATCGGGTAGGATGATGCGTCAAACTGACCTTGTTGAGCTTGAGTAGTCATGATGTTTCTCCAAAAAACAAAAAGCGGAGAAACACAGGATCCTTGCGGGATAAAGGTTTATCCGCAGGGATTAGAGGTAGGTTTAAACAACAGCTCACAGACGTGAGCACCCATTTTCATGTTGTACAGGGCTTGGGGTATGTTGTCAGTCAACGACTAACGAGACACAAATTAATCATAAAACAGTGGTCTGGAGGTGTCCAGCAGCACTAGCGCTAGCCTCGTGCCCCAGGAAATCTGATCAGCATAGTTCTTCCAGCTCAATATGCAGCCGGTGATAATGATCACTCAAGGTCCTTAGCACCCCAAGGGTGACCAAGGCATCTACTTTTGCGCTATGCGCTTCTCCAGGCCATGAGACACCAGCTGCGTCAGCTGCATTGGCGAGAGAAATAGTTCCATAGCGGTTAGTGGCTCCAAACGCCTGTACAGACAGTTCCATAGCGCAGCGAATGTTTAGCGTGTTTAGCCATGCGTCGTCGGTTTGGAAAGCTTGGGAGGTGCTGCGGAGCATGTCCAGGTCAAAATTTGAATTGTAAATAACAACGGTTTGGCCGGTCAGAAGTGTTTTGAGGTCATTAGCTATTTCAGGCCAGTTAGGACGCTCAGCTAAATCATCGAGGCTGATACCGTGTATTTCTTCTGCTTTGGGATTGATCAGTACGCTCGGTAAAATGCGTTGCTCATAACAAACCTTACCATTTACATCACACACAGCTATTTCGATGATTTGATCCTTGTCGCTCAGCCCGGTTGTCTCAGTGTCCAGCACATAGCAGTCCTGAACCAGCCAATCTGCTGCGCGCTTACCGGCCTGAGCCAAGCCGCTTTTTAGCTTTGACATGATGCCCAGTCGCTTTGCTGCCTTCTTTTGCTTTTCGGAGCGACCAGTTTTTATCGGGCGCATCGGAATACAGTCAGCGATGCGATATACAGCAAACTTACCGCCGAAACCGTTCTTGTAATAGGTAACTGGCTCAACTCCAGGCTTTGGCTTCATTCGAAAATCGTCACGCAAGCGCCCTTTGGAGAAGCAGCGGTCTTGCTCTATGGCGGCCATACGTAATGTGTCCAAATCTTCATTCATTGCATAATTTACCAAACAGCCCGGTGATCACTGAGTGCATCTCTTGAGGTGTCGCCTCCAGAATGCTTTCAATCAGGCTGAGTGAGTCACCGCTAGTAAAGAAAAACGCTACGAACACAGTCCAAAAGAAAAGAAGGGGTACTAGGTGCGCCAATGTAATAAGAGTTTGCATAATCATTTTTGCAAAACCGTAACCAAAGCCGCTAGCAAAACACAGAATGCGAATAGCGGGTGATGTGCTGGCCTCGTTTTTGGCGGGTATGGGCATTTGTAGACTCCTTGGAATGATGTGCAAAGAGTGTCGTACAAATTAAGAAGGGGTTGGGTCAGTAACCCGATACTGGCGGATGAGGGTTACTGAAGTAGAAGTTCACGCTTTATACTCCAGCAGGCCACTGCATAGGGGAAGTGCTGTTTGAAGCACATGACTTGCACTAAGGTGTTTTTTGAGTTTGGATTGTCTTTGTGTATTCGATAGAGTACACTTGCATTAGAGAAAGCCGAGATTAACCATGATTGAAATTAAACGAACGCCAGAGTTTGACCGCTGGTTTAATGGACTAAAAGACGTTACCACCAAAATGCGCCTAGTTACCCGGTTGAAAAAGGTTTCGCGTGGCAATCTTGGCGATGTTCAGTCGGTTGGCGAAGGTGTAAGTGAGATGCGCGAACATTTTGGCAAAGGCTGGCGAATGTATTTTGTACAACGTGGCTCTGTCTTGGTTGTCATGTTGGGTGGGGGTGATAAGTCAACGCAGGCGCGTGATATCGTCAAAGCCATTGCTTTGTCGAAAACACTGGAGGATTGAACCATGGTTAAAATTACTGAGCTACCTACTTTTGATGCAGCCGACTACCTAGACAGTGAAGAGGCGATCACTGCCTACTTGAATGCTATTTTAGAGGCAGACGACGATGCGTTGCTGGCCGAAGCTCTTGGCGATATCGCTAAAGCACGTGGTATGACCCAGATTGCCAAAGACGCAGGTATCGGTCGTGAGTCCTTGTACAAAGCGCTGCGGGGGGGAGCCAGTCCACGCTTTGACACTATCAGCCGGGTGTTGGGCGCTCTGGGGGTAAAGTTGGTAGCGGTGCCTAAAGCAACACATTAAGAATGCAGGATATTCGTGTAATAACTCGCCAATGCTCCGTTAAATAAGGTGAGCCTGCTAGAAACTGAAATGTAGCTCATGTGTAATGGATAGATTAGAACTCCAATAGGGGACCTATTCTTCGGAGGTGATTTTCACCCAGTAGCATTGGACGATAGCGTACATTTTTCAATAGATGGTCAGCATGGCGCAGCGAGAGCTTCTCCGTAGTTTTTCCTTATGGTTTTAAACTCGTATGTGAATTTTGAGCTTGCACGGATTGCCTTTTGGCCTTTTGCTTTCCCCTGCAAACAAGCCTTTTCAGGGTAGCCCCTTTGCCCTTAATCCCCCTTCCATTGGCACTGTTGCAAATAGTCGGTGGTGATAAACTTATCATCCCCTTTTGCTGATGGAGCTGCACATGAACCCATTCAAAGGCCGGCATTTTCAGCGTGACATCATTCTGTGGGCCGTACGCTGGTACTGCAAATACGGCATCAGTTACCGTGAGCTGCAGGAGATGCTGGCTGAACGCGGAGTGAATGTCGATCACTCCACGATTTACCGCTGGGTTCAGCGTTATGCGCCTGAAATGGAAAAACGGCTGCGCTGGTACTGGCGTAACCCTTCCGATCTTTGCCCGTGGCACATGGATGAAACCTACGTGAAGGTCAATGGCCGCTGGGCGTATCTGTACCGGGCCGTCGACAGCCGGGGCCGCACTGTCGATTTTTATCTCTCCTCCCGTCGTAACAGCAAAGCTGCATACCGGTTTCTGGGTAAAATCCTCAACAACGTGAAGAAGTGGCAGATCCCGCGATTCATCAACACGGATAAAGCGCCCGCCTATGGTCGCGCGCTTGCTCTGCTCAAACGCGAAGGCCGGTGCCCGTCTGACGTTGAACACCGACAGATTAAGTACCGGAACAACGTGATTGAATGCGATCATGGCAAACTGAAACGGATAATCGGCGCCACGCTGGGATTTAAATCCATGAAGACGGCTTACGCCACCATCAAAGGTATTGAGGTGATGCGTGCACTACGCAAAGGCCAGGCCTCAGCATTTTATTATGGTGATCCCCTGGGCGAAATGCGCCTGGTAAGCAGAGTTTTTGAAATGTAAGGCCTTTGAATAAGACAAAAGGCTGCCTCATCGCTAACTTTGCAACAGTGCCCCTTTGCCCGTGCTATGGCACGATCATTCACCCAGCGCTGGACTTCCTCGGCTCGACGCTGCGCCTGGTCCAAGCGTGTCGCCAAACGTTCCAAGGCCAGCGCCTGCGGCACAGGATCGCTTTCCAGTAATGTCCGCTTCAGAAACTCCAGTCGCCGGAGTTCATCGTCACCGACCGTCCCTAATCGAGCAAGCACGGCGCGGTCCGAGTCCCCACCTAATTTGGCGATGTAGCGGCCGACTTCGGTGTCACCCTTCAGCGGTTCGAATTGCCGGGTATCCAGAGCCAAGGCATTGCGTTCGGTCCCAATCCGTGCCTGTAAATCACGCTGAAGTAGGACCAGGCGCGTCAGATGAGTGAGTCCGTAGGGCTGAAATGCAGGGGTCCCTTCCGCGTCGATGTAGTCATTGGCACAGGCCGCGTCGTAGACCGAGACCGAACTCAAATGCAAATGGGCCGGCCCGTTCTGGACCCAACGTGCGGTTTCCGGAGTGCCATCCACCAAAATGGCGAAATCTGCTGATGGCAGTCTAGCTGGGGTTGCCGCCCCAAAAGCGTCGGGCAGGACCTCCACCCGATGCCGAGCGTTGCAGGCATTCTTGAAGACGCGGGCGTAGCCGGATTTGCCGGCGCCGTTATGACCAAAGAAAATGGTCATGCCCTCCGGTGCGAGGTCAAAGGCACGACCGGACGGGAAGCCGTTTACCTGGTCTAGCCCCGAGACACCCACCAACCGCACGGTTGCGCCACTTCCGGCGCCTGGTACGTCGTCCAGCGTGAATGGCCGTGCTCCCCCCGTGGTTGCGTCTTCCCGTTCTTGCTCGCGAACCATTCGCAGAATGGTCTCGATGTCATCTTGGGTTAGTTCGGCCCGGGCAAATATCCGGCGCAGTGCTTCCTGCTGCCAGGGTCTGAGTCCGCCGGCCCACCCAATAATCTCGTCCAACAATGGCATATCCGTCTCCTTTCCAGATCCGCCGATTAAAGGCCGCGCCCAGTTGGATGGCAAGTGGCCAGCGCCTTCGAGGTGCTTCGCCGTGTTCCGTTTGCCTGCCTTCCTGACCGCCACCCTAGTGGCTTGTCCGGTCGTGACGCTACACGGGCAGAATTTCTGCATGCTGGCCAGTATCAAGCCGCTCTAAAGTCCGCTACCGGAAAGCGCTGTTTAGCGGTGAGAGACGGGGAAAGTGCGGAAGCTACTACCGACGCAAGCGATGTGGTGAGCAGTCCTCAGGTATGTGCGAAATTGCACTCCTCTTGACCACCAATTTGGGTTGGCGTTGACCACGGATTGCGTTCAACTTGACCAGGGCGTGTCACTGTCACGACCGTCAGAGAACGGCCAAAAACGGACACCGCCAACCCGTTGGAAAAAAAACTGAGCGTTGCTTTCCGTTAAGTTTGGTAGTTGCAAGCCCCGTTCAGGAAGAATTGCTCGATCAACGCCGCCATACCTGCGCGTGCGATACGGCCGCGGCGCTCGGCGTCTACCAGGCCGAAGATCAAGGAGGAGAAGATTTCGGTAAGCGCCGGGGCACCGATATCGATACGGAATACGCCCAGTTTTTGCCCGCGTAGAAAGAACTCGTCCAGCGTTTCTGAGTAAGGCAGCCATCGGCAGCCGCCTGCATCTAAATCAAACGTGTCCGGGCGCCACTGAAATGAGAGGAAAACCAACAACTCCCTGTGAGTCAAATGGCCTTCGATCAGGCGATGCAATGCGTCCAAGGGCGCCGACTCAAGATCGGCATCGGCAATGACCCGATAAATAACCACCGAACCATGATCCAGAAGCATCTCGATCAGGTTGTCGCGGGTGCCGCAAAACCTGTTTAGCGTCGCCTTGCTGACTCCCGCTGCCTGGGCTATTTCTTTGGGGTATCCGGATTATCCGGTTGATACACAGAAGGGAGAGACCATGAACGACATTACATTCAGCAACGCACTCCGCGAACAATTCCGTGACCCCGAAGCCTACCTGGAGCAGGTGGGCAATGTGCTTTTCGGTCTTTTCCGAGTGCTAGGCTGGTGGGTGGCCATGACCGCTACCTACACTTCTGCCGCCGCGATCTTCGCATTCATCACCCAGGATCTTAGTGCTTACTCCCAAGGTGATCTGCAAGAAGGCATGCGGGTCATCGTCACGTTCGCCGGTGGCGCTGCCGCCTTGGCGTGTCTCCTTAGTAACACCGGAAGGTTCCGAGATGTATTCAGCGCCAGGGCGTGGGATGAAGTGGAGCGTTTCCGGGTCAACAAGGAAAAGATCGAATCGCAGATTGACACAACGGAAGGCTTGCTGGTGAAGCATGGCCTTATTACCGAGGACGATGTAGAGCGTCGTCGAGCAGACGTGGAACGTCGAGCCGCTACGGTAAGTGGCACCTCATCAACCAGATAATCCGGATACCCTTTCTTTGAACGTGGCTCGCGGGTGGTCAACGATGGCGATCGCCAGGGCCTTCAGCAATTTCTCATCGGCAGCAGTTAAATCCATCGGTCACTCTTTATCTATCGCAGGCAGATGCGGGTATTTTGCCTAGAACACTCATTTTTCTCAAAGAGGATACTAGCTTTGTTCACATCAAAATCAAATGAGTCAATATTGACTCATTTGATTTTGGTGTGCATCATGCGCGGCTTCGACTACGTACTGGCTTCGTGCTTGGGTGAGATATGAACAAATTTCGCGAGTGGATCACTTTTTCCGTGATCTCCTGTTTGGTCGCCGTGACCCTGGTTGGCTGCGACAAGCCCGAAGAGCAAGGGGAGGAGGCGCCGGCGCGTGAAGTCGATGTGCTCAGCGTGCAGACCGAGCCCTTCACCGTGGTTGCCGAGCTACCAGGACGCATCGAGCCGGTGCGTGTCGCCGAGGTGCGCGCGCGGGTGGCGGGGATCGTGCTCAAGCGCACCTTTGAGGAAGGGGCCGACGTGAAGGCCGGCGACGTGCTGTTCCAGATCGACCCTGCGCCGTTCAAAGCGGCCCTGTCGCGGGCGCAGGGTGAACTGGCCCGCGCCGAGGCGCAGTTGTTCCAGGCCCAGGCGATGGTTCGCCGATACGAGCCGCTGGTGAAGATCAACGCCGTCAGCCAGCAGGATTTCGACAACGCCAAGGCCGCTCTGCAGAGTGCCCAGGCCGACAAGCGATCGGCCCAGGCCAATGTCGAAACCGCCCGCCTGGACCTGGGCTATGCCGAGGTTCGCGCACCCATTGCCGGACGCATCGGCCGAGCCCAGGTCACCGAAGGGGCGCTGGTAGGCCAGGGTGAGGCGACTCTGCTAGCGCGTATCCAGCAACTTGATCCGGTGTACGCCGACTTCACCCAGCCGGCTGCCGACGCCCTGCGCCTGCGCGCGGCCATCGCCGAGGGCAAGGTTACCGGCGCTAGCGACCAGCCGTTGTCGCTGCGCGTCGATGGTACCGATATCGAGAGCAAGGGCACGCTGCTGTTCACTGATATCTCGGTGGATCGCAGCACCGGGCAAATCGCCCTGCGAGGGCAGTTCGACAACCCCGAGGGCGTGTTGCTGCCGGGTATGTACGTGCGTGTGCGCACGCCGCAGGGGCTCAACCAGAACGCCATCCTGGTGCCGCAACGTGCCGTGCAGCGTTCGGCTGACGGCCAGGCCAGCGTGATGCTGCTGGGCGAGGGCGATACCGTCGAGGTGCGCCAGGTCACTACTGGCGCCATGCAAGGCTCGCGCTGGCAGATCAGCGAGGGCCTGCAGGCCGGCGACAAGGTGATCACCAGCTCGCTGGCGGCTATCCGTCCGGGCGCCAAGGTCATCCCACGCGAGCAAGGCGCCGCCGAAAAAGCTCCACAGTCCCAGGCCCAGTAAGCCGGAGAACCATTCATGCCCCTGTTTTTCATCCGACGCCCCAATTTTGCCTGGGTAGTCGCCCTGTTCATCTCGCTAGGTGGCCTGCTGGTCATTCCGTTCCTGCCGGTGGCACAGTACCCCAACGTGGCGCCGCCGCAGATTACCGTGACCGCCACCTATCCCGGCGCCTCGGCGCAGGTGCTGACCGACTCGGTGACCAGCGTCATCGAGGAAGAACTCAACGGCGCCAAGAACCTGCTGTACTTCGAGTCCACCAGCAACGCCAACGGCATAGCCGAGATCACCGTCACCTTCCAGCCGGGGACCGACCCCGAACTGGCCCAGGTCGACGTGCAGAACCGTCTGAAGAAGGCCGAGGCGCGCATGCCGCAGGCCGTGCTGACCCTCGGCATCCAGACCGAGCAGGCCACCGCCGGCTTCCTGCTGACCTATGCGCTGAGCTACACCGATGGCGACAAGGACTCCGATGTCACGGCGCTGGCCGACTACGCGGCGCGCAGTATCAACAACGAAATCCGCCGGGTACCCGGTGTCGGCAAACTGCAGTTCTTCGCCTCCGAGGCGGCCATGCGCGTGTGGATCGATCCGCAGAAGCTGGTTGGCTACGGCCTGTCCATTGATGACGTGAACAACGCCATCCGCGCGCAGAACGTGCAGGTGCCGGCCGGTGCCTTCGGCAGCACGCCGGGTTCCAGCGAGCAGGAGCTGACGGCGACCCTGGCGGTCAAGGGCACCCTGGACAACCCGCAGGAATTCGCCGCCATCGTGCTGCGTGCCAACCAGGACGGCTCGCGCCTGACCCTGGGCGACGTGGCACGCATCGAGGTCGGCAGCCAGGACTACAACTTCGGCTCGCGCCAGGACGGCAAGCCCGCCGTTGCCGCCGCCGTGCAGCTGTCGCCCGGTGCCAACGCGATCCAGACCGCCGAGGCGGTCAAGCAGCGTCTGACCGAGCTGTCGGCCAACTTCCCGGACAACGTCGAGTTCTCCGTGCCGTACGACACCTCGCGCTTCGTCGACGTGGCCATCGACAAGGTCATCATGACCCTCATCGAGGCCATGGTGCTGGTGTTCCTGGTGATGTTCCTGTTCCTGCAGAACGTGCGCTACACCCTGATCCCGTCCATCGTCGTGCCGGTGTGTCTGCTTGGTACCCTGACCTTCATGTACCTGCTGGGCTTCTCGGTGAACATGATGACCATGTTCGGCATGGTGCTGGCCATCGGCATCTTGGTGGACGACGCCATCGTGGTGGTGGAGAACGTCGAGCGGATCATGGCCGAGGAAGGCCTGGCGCCGGTGCCGGCGACCATCAAGGCGATGGGGCAGGTGTCCGGGGCGATCATCGGTATCACCCTGGTTCTGTCGGCGGTGTTCCTGCCGCTGGCCTTCATGGCGGGTTCGGTGGGGGTGATCTACCAGCAGTTCTCGCTGTCGCTGGCGGTGTCGATTCTGTTCTCGGGCTTTCTCGCGCTGACCTTCACCCCGGCGCTGTGCGCCACGCTGCTCAAACCGATCCCCGAAGGCCATCACGAGAAGACCGGTTTCTTCGGCTGGTTCAACCGCAAGTTCACCGCCCTGACCGGCCGCTACACCAAACTCAACGGCAAGCTGGTGCCGCGCGCCGGGCGGGTGATGTTCATCTACCTGGGCGTGGTGGTGCTGATGGGTTTCTTCTACCTGCGCCTGCCGGAATCCTTCGTGCCGGTGGAAGACCAGGGCTACATGATCGTCGACATCCAGTTGCCGCCAGGCGCCACCCGTGAGCGCACCTCGGCCACGGGTGAGGAGCTGGAAGAGTTTCTGATGGCCCGCGAGGCCGTGCAGACGTCCTTCCTGGTCCTCGGCTTCAGCTTCTCCGGCATGGGTGAGAACGCGGCCATTGCCTTCCCGCTGCTCAAGGACTGGTCCGAGCGAGATTCTTCGCAGTCGCCGGAAGCCGAGTCGGCTGCGGTCAACCAGCACTTCGCCAACCTCGATGACGGCGCGATCATGGCGGTGCCGCCACCGCCGGTCGAAGGCCTGGGCAACTCGGGTGGTTTCGCCCTGCGCCTGCAGGACCGCGCCGGCCTTGGCCGCGATGCCCTGTTGGCAGCGCGCGATGAAGTGCTGGGCAAGGTCAACGGCAATCCGAAGTTCCTCTACGCCATGATGGAAGGTCTGGCCGAGGCGCCGCAGCTGCGCCTGGTGATCGACCGTGAGCAGGCGCGCACGCTGGGAGTCAGCTTCGAAGCGATCAGCAGCGCGCTGTCCACTGCGTTCGGCTCGTCGGTGATCAACGACTTCGCCAACGCCGGCCGCCAGCAGCGCGTGGTGGTACAGGCCGAACAGGCCGAGCGCATGACACCGGAAAGCGTCCTGCGCCTGCATGTGCCCAACGACAGCGGCAGCCTGGTACCGCTGAGTGCTTTCGTCACCACGAGCTGGGAAGAAGGCCCGGTGCAGGTCGCGCGTTACAACGGTTACCCGTCGATCCGCATTGCCGGTGACGCCGCGCCCGGCGTGAGCACTGGCGAGGCGATGCTCGAACTGGAGCGCATCGCTGCCGAGCTGCCCGAAGGTATCGGTTACGAGTGGACCGGGCTGTCGTATCAGGAGCGGGTCGCCAGCGGGCAGGCGACGATGCTGTTCGCCCTGGCCATCACCGTGGTGTTCCTGCTGCTGGTGGCGCTCTACGAGAGCTGGGCGATCCCGCTGACGGTGATGCTGATCGTGCCGGTCGGCGCACTCGGCGCGGTACTGGCGGTGACTGCTATCGGCCTGCCCAACGACGTGTACTTCAAGGTCGGCCTGATCACCGTGATCGGCCTGGCGGCGAAGAACGCCATTCTCATCGTCGAGTTCGCCAAGGACCTGTGGGAAGACGGCTACTCGCTGCGCGATGCTGCTGTCGAAGCCGCGCGCCTGCGTTTCCGCCCGATCATCATGACCTCCATGGCGTTCATGCTCGGCGTGGTGCCGCTGGCCATCGCCACTGGCGCCGGCGCTGCGAGCCAGCGCGCACTGGGCACCGGGGTGCTGGGCGGGATGCTCAGCGCGACCATGCTCGGGGTGATCTTCGTGCCGATCTTCTTCGTCTGGGTGCTGTCGCTGCTGCGCACCAAACCTCAGCAAACCGACAACCATCCCCTGCATAAAGCGGAGTAATGCGATGACCTCTCACTTCATGCTCCGTCGCGCTCTGCTGCCCCTGGCCATCGCCGCCCTGGCGGGTTGTTCGCTGGCCCCGACCTACGAGCGCCCGCAGGCACCGGTCGCGTCGCACTGGCAAGCCGCCGACGCGGAGGGCACCCGTGCCCAGGCGCTGGACTGGCAGACCTTCATCGTCGATGCCGACCTGCGCCGCGCGGTGGATACGGCGCTGAGCAACAACCGCAGCCTGCGCCAGGCGCTGCTGGATATCGAAGCTGCGCGTGCCCAGTACCGCATCCAGCGTGCTGATCGCCTGCCTTCGATCAACGCCAATGCCAGCGGCAACCGCCAGCGCCTGCCTGCCGATCTGTCGCAGACCGGGCGCTCGGAAGTGACCAGCAACTATCAGGTCGGCCTCGGCCTCGCGGAGTACGAAGTCGACCTGTTCGGCCGCGTGCGCAGCCTCTCCGAGGCCGCGCTGGAGACCTACCTGGCGACCGAGGAGGCGACCCGTGCCACGCAGATCAGCCTGGTTGCCGAGGTCATCCAGGCCTACCTGACCCGCGATGGTGCGCTACGCCGCATGGCCCTGGTCGAACAAACCCTGGACAGCCGCCTGGCCTCGCTGGAGCTGGTCAGCCAGCGCCGTGCAGCGGGGGCCGCCACCGCCCTGGATTACCAGGAAGCGGTCGGCCTTGCCGAACAGGCGAGGGCCGAGCGCGAGAGCACCGAACGCCAGCTACGCCAGGCGGACAACGCCCTGGTCCTGTTGCTCGGCACGCCAGATGCCGCTCGCCTGCTGCCCGCGACGCCCCGCGACGACCTGATGGTGCTGCAGGACATCGCCCCCGGCACCAGCTCGGAACTGATCGAACGGCGCCCGGACATTCTCGCCAGCGAGCACCGCCTCAAGGCGCGCAATGCCGATATCGGTGCAGCTCGCGCCGCGTTCTTTCCCCGGATCAGCCTGACCGGTTCGGTGGGCAGCTCCAGTGCCGAGTTGTCCGGATTGTTCGATGGCGGCTCGCGGGCCTGGAGCTTTGCCCCGACGCTGTCGCTGCCGATCTTCGCCGGTGGCCGCAACCGCGCCAACCTGGACCTCGCCGAAGTGCGCCAGGACGCGGCGGTGGCCGACTACGAAGGCACCATCCAGACCGCCTTCCGCGAAGTGGCCGATGCCCTGGCCGCCACCGACACCCTGCGCCGCGAGGAGGCTGCCCGCCAGGCTCTGGCCGGTTCCAGCGAGGCTGCGATGGCCCTGGCTAAGGCGCGTTACGAGGGCGGCGTGGACGACTACCTGCGTTATCTTGACGCCCAGCGCAGCACCTTTAGCAACCAGACCACACTAATTCAAATCAGCACGGAACGGCAGATTGCGCTGGTTGACCTGTTCAGGTCTCTGGGCGGTGGCTGGGGCCAAACTGAACCGATGGCCGGGATCGGCGCTGAGTGAGCAAAGCCAGGAGTCCTGCATCCGAAGACCGGACTCTGGCTCCATCACCGGTGAGCTACTGGTCATCGACGGGGCAATCGTCTGATCGAGAATAAGACTGTCTGACGACTGGCAGGCCTATGGATTATTGGTGGCAGCAGCTAACGGCTCTATAAAGAGCTGCAAAAAATCACTGTAACGCATGATTGACTGACTGCTTCTGGCCGGTTTCTGCCTGTTGCGTCTCTGCTGCCCACTGGCCAAGTCGGATGCACGCGGTGGTCAGTACCAATGCAATTGACTGGTCAAATGGGTGCAATTGCGCAGGTATGGACTTCAAGCCCCAATTTCCTGGAAAAGAGGTTCTTTCTATGGACATCCGACATCAGAGATTGAGTAGCGGAATGTCTGAGCTGAAGTCATGTCCATGGCTGTTCTTCTTTCCTTTAGATTGATGAAGCGTTTGCAGATTTAAGTGGTTACGCTGGTGACTTGCTAGCGCTTGCTAAACGCACACAAAAAAGTGTACTGCAAAGCACTGGAATAGGCACGGGTATCGGAATCAGCTCCACCTATACGCTTGCAAAGCTCGCAAATTACGCATCCAAAAAATGGGCTAAAACAAATGGGATAGTTGATTTAACAGATAGAAAGCGCGCTGAGAGACTAATGAGAATTACGCCTGTTCATGAGATTTGGGGTGTCGGGCGTAAGTATCAGGCCTCTCTGAATAAAATTGGTATACAAACAGCATGGGATTTAGCTAATACTGACCCCGTCATGATTGCAAAGAAATTTAGTGTCGTTCTTGAACGAACGGTATTAGAGCTAAAAGGTATTCCTGCAGTCACGTTGGACTCAGCAAGTAAGGATAAGCAACAAATATGTGTAAGTAGAAGCTTTGGTGAAAAACAAAATAACTTAAACAGTGTTTCAACCGCCTTGGCACAACATGTTTTGACAGGTCATCGCCGTCTAACTGGCCAGCAGTCTTTATGTGGACGAATAAAGGTATTCTTGATGACAGGTAGCCATAGCAGCGCCCGTTACTACAACAGTGCTGAGGTGGTACTTAAACCACATACAGATAATTTGAGCTTACTTACCAACGCAGCTATTAACACACTGGAGCATGTTTGGTTAAACGGCTATGAGTTCAGCAAGGTTGGAGTTATCTTTGATGATCTACGTGATTTAAAACAAAGCACGTCAGATCTCTTTGCAAATAATCAAAAAGGTAATGCTGAAGCTTTGACTAAGCTCCTATCAGAAAGTGCATCAAGGTATGGTGCTGGCGCTTTAAAAACTGCTCGTAGTATCAGTGCTGGTGCAGAAACATGGAAACCTAAAGCACATTACAAAAGCCAACGCTACACAACAAAAATTAGTGACTTGCTAGTGGTGCACTGTCAATAGTCCGTGCACCACTAGCACCTGCCCTTATCTCTTTGCTCCAGTATTGGTTTTCTTTTGTAGCACATATTTGCCTTTTCTAGCATTTTTTCGCATTAGTCCGCATTTAATCGTATTTCATTGCGTTATGTAGCATGTGAGAGGAGTGTGAACGCAGTATGTATCATTACGGCTTCATATTTCGATGGGTTACGAAGGTACCTTTCTGCGAACACTGCAGTTTAAAGCACAAAAGACGAGGGAGTAGTCAGGCCTTCACCTTTCCGTTGGCTGATTTCAGTTTCTACAATAGCCTGTCTACAGCCGCAGATGTGGCATGACAATAAAGTTAGTAACTGAACAATAAAGTTGGTAACTTGACAATATAATTGGTAACTTGCTCCATACATTTAATGCTCAAAATTGAGGTGTGGAGCATGACAAGCAGCACACTTGACTCACGTTCTTTGAAATGGATAAAACAAGGGCGTGGAGCTGGCTCCGGTAAAGACTATCAACCTTGGCTAACGGTCAGAGATTTACCCTCTTCTGGCCGCTCCCATCGCATCTGGGGATTTCAAACGCAGCGTACCCACCACCTGCTTTCAGATTTAGAGTTAGCAGCTTTCTTTTTGTTTGACTGGAACCCATTCGCTACCGATATACGTGAGCAATATCCTCTCAGGTTAGAAGACACCCTTGAGCTTGCAGAACAAGCAGGTATTCGCCACCCCGCGCTTAAAGGGCAAGTGCAGATTATGTCTAGTGACTTTCTCATTGATACGAATATGTTGCGCCAACCAAGAATAGCTATACAAGTTAAAACATCAGCTGAACTATACAACCCCAGAACGATAGAGAAGCTAGAGCTTGAGCGACGGTATTGGGCTAAGAAAAATATCCCATGGTATTTACTAACAGAACAACAAATACCCAAGATAGTCATACAAAATATTGCTTGGCTTTATCCCGCGCAGGTTGCCCTCGATGAACTTGAAAGCACATTAGCTATGGCGGCATTCTATTTAAATTTTTTCCTGCAGAATCCAACCCTACAGATTTCACAAGCAGCAATGATCCTTGACCAAGCATACTCACTGGCACCCGGCGAATCACTACAAAAAATTCGCTCGCTATTAGCTTTACGAGTTTTCTTATTTGATATTACCAAGCACTGGTCATCTTTATGCGTTAGTGAGCTGCAAGCCTCATCCGACATACATTCATTGAGGGAGCGCTATGCTGCGAATCAATGATGTTGTCATGTATGCAGATATTCGCTATCGAATTCTTGTCGTCTCCGATACTCAATATACTTGGATAGATATTGACTCTGATAAAGCTTTTCCAGAGCAAATACCTTTATCAGAAGTTGACACAGAAATATTATCTGAAACCTTAAGAAGAGTTGAGGACCCTTTTTTGTATCTTGCGGCACAATTACCAGAACAGGGTTCAGCTGCGCAGAAAGTCCGTGATAAGCGCCTTGCTGCCATTGAGACACTAATAAATCATCCTAATATTTATTATAGATCGGGTAGAGGCGCCTTAATACAGCAAGCTGTTGAAGCATCCGGCTCCGCTAAAAAGACTTTGTACTCATACCTGCGCCAGTACTGGCAACGTGGCTGTACACCAAACGCTCTTTTACCTGACTACAATAATTCAGGTGCTCGTGGCACAAAGCGTGCAGCGTCAGATAAAAAACTAGGCCGTCCAAGAAGTATAGCCCCTGGAACGGGAGCAATTATTGATAGCAGCATTGAGCGCATGTTCCGTATTGTGCTGGATCGTTATTATTTAACAGAGAAAAGCCATTCTCTGCCTTATGCACATCGCCGCTTTGAAGATATGTTTGAAGTCGCAAACCCTGATGAGTTCAAAGAGAACTTCCCAACAATCAGACAATTACGCCATTTTTATGAGCGCGAATATATCCGGCCAGATCGTATTCGCCTGAGAGCAAATAAGATCAATTACCATAAGGATATCAAGCCACTGCAGGGTACAGCGACAGCTGGTGTTCATGGCCCAGGTGCACGATACGAAATTGATGCCACCATTGCAGATATTTATCTTCTATCGGCTGATCGAAAAAGCATTATCGGTCGCCCAACGTTATACGCTGTTGTTGATGTTTACAGTAGGCTAATTGCTGGTTTCTATGTCGGCCTTGAGAACCCTTCGTACGTTACAGCCATGTTAGCTCTAGTTAATGCGATGACTGACAAAGTACAGTTGTGTCAATCATACGGTTATAATGTTGAGCCAGAAGATTGGCCTTCGATAGGTATCCCTGATGCCATTTTAGCAGACAGGGGAGAGCTACTCGGGTATCAAATTGAATCTCTTGAGCAAGCATTTGGCGTGAGAATTGAAAACACGCCTCCTTATCGAGGCGATGCTAAAGGTATTGTTGAGCGCAGTTTTAAAACCCTACAAGCTGATTTTAAACCTTTTGCACCGGGTGTGGTGACTGGAGATATCGTAAGGAAACGTGGCGGAAAAGATTACCGCTTAGATGCAACTCTTACGCTACATGAGTTCACTAAAATCATTATTGGCTCCATTCTTCAGCGCAACCAACACTCTGTTTTAGTTAAATATGATCGTGATCCAGAGATGCCCGACACGCTGGCACCTATTCCGATTAATATTTGGCGCTGGGGTATTCAGAATCGCAGTGGCCGTCTACGAAACACCTCTGCAGCTGCACTGAAAATCGCCTTGCTTCCTCGCCAGAAAGTGACCCTATCAGATTAGGGTCTGTTGAACATTTGAAATAAAAAAAATAGAGAGTAGTAAAATGTAATCGTAAAAAAACAATACTAACTCTCTATTCTTATGCTTCAAACATTACTTAATGACAAGCTTTGGTTGAAACTAAAGCCTATTCTCCTAGATTTGAATATCTATGACAAACCAAATTTAAGAAATATTTTCACCGGAATCTTATATCGCCTGAAAACAGGCTGTCCATGGCGATATTTACCAGAATGCTTTGGAAAATATAATACCGTTTTTAAAACTTTTAGAAGATGGACAAAATTGGATAAATTCACCAAAATTTTTAAACAGCTTATTAAAGATCCTGATATGGAGTGGCTATCTATTGATGGAACTCATATTCGAGCGCATCAAAGTAGTGCCGGGATAGGGAATCCTAAGTCAGAGGCGATCGCTAAAAGTGCCGGCGGTAATAGCACCAAAATTCATATGATCGTCGATGCTCATGGAAATCCCTTGGATTTTTTAGTAAGCGATGGAGCAACTCATGATGTTAAAGTAGCGCCTGAACTGATTAAGAAAGTTGAATTAAAGGAGACAAAAATCCTCAATGCTGATCGAGGATATATCTCAGAAGATTTTAAAATGAGTTTATTAAAAAACGAAGTTCATCCAAACATTCCTAATAGAAAGAATAGTTTAAAAGACAATAGGCATATGGACTGGCATATTTATAAAGCGCGGCATGTCGTGGAGAATATGTTTGCAACCTTAAAGCACTTTAGAGGCTTAGCAACTCGCTATGATAAGCTAAAAAGTAGCTACAGTAGCAATGTTGCTTTAGCCTGTGCATACGTTTGGTTGAAACTATGAATGTTCAACAGACCCTAATCTCGCGTCAGCAGTTGAGACGCTGATATCTTCTCGATCATGCATCCGGAAATTCAAAATTGAAGGACCATTAATGCCGGCACTTTAACTTAGAGTGGAGTATCAGGCACTGTATCTGCATTAAATGGATCAATTGTTTTCTGCATTTTATACGTTTTATATGTTTTAGATGGAATTGAAAGATGCTTCTATCAAAAAAGAATCTCGCATAAAAAATCCCAACACTTTTACAATGCTGGGATTTTACAATGATTATTATGTTGATTTCTATTTTAGGAAAGAGAAATCATTTAGAAATTAAAATGGTGATTATTCAGTCTCTAAAAGAGCTGTTAGCTCTTCAACGCGCTCTGAATCTGTTAGCCATGATTCTTCTAATGTTGAAAGTTCTGCTTCTAGGGCTGATTTATCCGTATCAATCTTTAAAAGCTCTTCTGGCGATTTTTTTTCATAGGTTTCAGGATCCCCTAATACCGCATCGATGGCATCGATTTTCTCATGAAGTTTGCCGATACGTTTTTCTGCTTGTTCAGAGTCCTTCGTTAAACGGCGGAGCTCTGCTTGAAGCTCTTTTCGTTCATCACGACTGATCTCTGTTCTTTGCTTTTTTTCGGCTTTTTTCTCCGCTTTCTTTTCGGCTTTAGATTTACCATCACCTGCTTTTTCCGTGCGATTCGCTAAGCGGTTCTGCTCGATAAGATAGTTACGGTAATCTTCAAGGTCGCCTTTAAACTCAGTAAAGCCTTTATTCGCCACAAGTACGAATTGGTCACAGCAAAGCTCTAACAGTGATGCGTCATGGGAAACCATCAGAACGCCACCGGTAAATTCTTGAAGCGCCATGGCAATCGCTTCACGCATTTCGATATCTAAGTGGTTCGTCGGTTCATCGAGAAGCAGGAGGTTTGGTTTTTGATAAACGATCATTGCAAGTGCAAGACGTGCTTTTTCGCCACCTGAGAATGGACCAATACTTTCGATCACTTTATCGCCATGGAAGCCGAATGATCCTAAGAAGTTACGAGCGCCTTGCATTGTGAGATTTTTATCGAGTTGTACAAGATGCCATATCGGCGTTTCATCGAGGGTTAAATACTCGACCTGATGTTGAGAGAAGTAACCTACGCGAAGATGTTCAGAAGCAATAATCGACCCTGCGGTTGGCTTATTTTCGCCGGCAATCATCTTGATAAGCGTTGATTTACCTTCACCGTTACGTCCTAATACGCCCATGCGTGTTTCTGGGGTAATCGTGAGATCTAAGTTTTCGATGATATTACGTTTTCCATCGTAGCTAAAACTCACATCATCAAGACGAATGAGTGGATCAGGAAGACGGTCAGGTTCTTGGAAGTTGAATGTGAATTCATTCTCTGCAAGTACTGGTGCGATATCTTCAAGTTTTTCAAGCGCTTTTACGCGACTTTGAGCCTGTTTAGCTTTTGTTGCCTTTGCACTAAAGCGATCCACAAACTTTTGAAGATGTGCACGGGTTTTCTCATTTTTCTCATATTGTGCTTGTTGAAGCGCGAGTTTTTCCGCTTTAAGGCGCAGGAAGTCTGTGTAGTTTCCTGTATATGGCGTTGCTTTTTGTTGATAGAGATGAATGATATGCGTACAGATATTGTCAAGGAAGTCTCTGTCATGGGAGATCACAATTAAGATCCCACGATATTGCTTTAGCCAACCTTCTACCCAAACAAACGTTTCAAAGTCCAAGTGGTTCGTTGGTTCGTCAAGAAGGAGAATATCAGAGCGGCACATCAATGCTTTACCGATATTTAGACGCATACGCCAACCGCCTGAGAATTCTTTGACCTGCTTATGGTAATCTTCAGCTTTAAAGCCAAGACCATCAAGTAGCTGATAAGCACGACTATCGGCACGGTAGCCATCGATCTCTTCTAGGCGCGTGTAGATGTCGCAAATTTTAGTGGCATCGCCTTCAAGTAGCGCTGCTTCTTCATCTATGCGGAGCTGTGCGAGTTCTTCATCGCCACTTAAGATATATTCAAAAGCTGTGAGCTCAGTATTGCTGATCTCCTGTGCCACTTCTGCCATGACAGCATTTTTCGGGATATGAATATCCCCTTTATCAGGATCAAGGCGACCGAGAATGGTATTAAAAAGGGTGGTTTTGCCGGTACCATTTTTACCGACAAGGCCGATACGCATTCTTGGCGCAACAGAGAAGCTAAAGCCCTCGATGAGGACGTTGGCATTCATACGGACAGTGAGGCCTTGGAATTCAATCATAACTATTGTTTTTTATCTTTTAAGTGAGTCAGGAGATGAATTATACCGAAATTTGAGAAAAGAATAAGGGTCTGTTGAACATTTGAAATAAAAAAAATAGAGAGTAGTAAAATGTAATCGTAAAAAAACAATACTAACTCTCTATTCTTATGCTTCAAACATTACTTAATGACAAGCTTTGGTTGAAACTAAAGCCTATTCTCCTAGATTTGAATATCTATGACAAACCAAATTTAAGAAATATTTTCACCGGAATCTTATATCGCCTGAAAACAGGCTGTCCATGGCGATATTTACCAGAATGCTTTGGAAAATATAATACCGTTTTTAAAACTTTTAGAAGATGGACAAAATTGGATAAATTCACCAAAATTTTTAAACAGCTTATTAAAGATCCTGATATGGAGTGGCTATCTATTGATGGAACTCATATTCGAGCGCATCAAAGTAGTGCCGGGATAGGGAATCCTAAGTCAGAGGCGATCGCTAAAAGTGCCGGCGGTAATAGCACCAAAATTCATATGATCGTCGATGCTCATGGAAATCCCTTGGATTTTTTAGTAAGCGATGGAGCAACTCATGATGTTAAAGTAGCGCCTGAACTGATTAAGAAAGTTGAATTAAAGGAGACAAAAATCCTCAATGCTGATCGAGGATATATCTCAGAAGATTTTAAAATGAGTTTATTAAAAAACGAAGTTCATCCAAACATTCCTAATAGAAAGAATAGTTTAAAAGACAATAGGCATATGGACTGGCATATTTATAAAGCGCGGCATGTCGTGGAGAATATGTTTGCAACCTTAAAGCACTTTAGAGGCTTAGCAACTCGCTATGATAAGCTAAAAAGTAGCTACAGTAGCAATGTTGCTTTAGCCTGTGCATACGTTTGGTTGAAACTATGAATGTTCAACAGACCCTAGTTAACGGGAAATAAACAAAAGCTTAGTTAAATTAGTCGGTTATATAGCTCGGTTATATAGCACTGCTTAAGTCTTGGGAGTCATGAGTGGAAAATAACGATAATCTGGAAAAGCTTGAGTTGTCACTACGGATTGCCAGTGTTTTCTTTACGGGGAACCGCAATGATCAACTAGCAGTTGATTACATAGCTAAGCGCGGAATCGATCAAGCAACAGCAAAACGCTTTGGGATAGGGTATGCGCCTGATAGCTGGCGCGGATTAGTAGAGCATTACACTTCTAGGTCCATGAGAAGCTTCGCGGTTACTAATGGCCTTATCGGTGAGTCAGATAGCGGTCGGCAATATGACTTCTTTCGTGATCGGCTTATGTTTCCAATCAGGAACGTTAAAGGTGTAACAGTTGGATATGGTGGTAGACGTATTAGCAATGATGATACGCAAGCCAAGTATCTCAACTCACCAGAAACACCTTTGTTCTCTAAAAGCGAATTGCTTTATGGATTGCATGAAAATCGGGCAGACATAGCTAGTACAGGCGCGGCAATCGTAGTCGAGGGATACATGGATGTGGTTGCCCTGTACCAAGCAGGGATTACTAACGCCGTTGCGTCCATGGGAACAGCGTTGAGTGGGGAGCAGATAAGCACACTACAACACGAAGGTGCTTCAACCGTCTACTTGTGCTTGGATGGTGATAAAAGCGGTCAAAGGGCTATGGGCAGGCTGCTTGAGGACTTAGTACAAACATACAACAGTAATACTGATATACGGCTTGTTACGCTTCCTGTAGAGCATGACCCTGATTCCTATATAAAGTCTCATGGCGTAGAGGCATTTAATAAGCAGTTAGCCAGCAGTATGTCCTTAGACAATGCTTTGATGGGCGTAACAGCCCAAAAGCTTCCACGGTTAAATGCTTTTAGCATTAAGGAAATTCACGACACAGGCGTGTTAGCTAAACTGAGTATCGAGGAAAGGGCGCACCTGATAAGCGGATATGAAACAATTTTAGAAAACTGTGTGAACACACCATTGCAGCAAAAAATGCTAGCGGCACTTTCCCAGATTGTCGATGTGAAGGTTGGTGATCTGTACGGAGGGCGATTTACCCCTGAGAGCCACAGTCTAAGTACCGTAGAGTTTGCAGTTGCACGTATACTTTGCAACCACAAGGACTCACAACGTTCAGTGATGGTTCGTAGTGCACTTGAGGCTATTGATAACAGCACAGAAACAGTAAGAAGGTTGCTGGCGTTAAATGATAATACTGGATGCCCTAACCTTAAAGAAGCGGTAACAATTGCTGGCGCACTTACAGCTCATGAAGCAGCCGCTCTGCAGGATGATATTACTAAATTCGTTTACATCCAGCGCCTAGAAGCCGAGCTTGGACAAGCGGAAAAGTGCAATAACAGCTTTGAGTTAAAGCAGCTGCTGATGATGGGCTAGCTCTACTACCAATACATATCGAGTGTGGCTGTTGATTAGCTCAACGTCTAAATGAGTTAAGTAGACTGTCAAAGAATTTTCGCGTTTTGCTTCTACTTTCTAAAAGGTGCTTTTGGTAGTCCTCACCGATACGTGTCAGGTCAAACGTCCGCGCTGTTTCGCACCTGCTATCAGGCGAATTATCCAGTAAGCCGGATTCAACAACTGATTCCCAAACAAATGATTCAGGTAGCGTGATTATATCTGACCATTTGGTAGTTTTAACGCCGTAGGCTTTTAGCAAAGCAACTGGGGAATAGAGTAGGCTAGAAACTTTTGCACCTTGAAACCTCATGCTTTATCTAACTTATAAGTTGCGATCTTAAAAATGAAAGAGATACGCGCTCATGTTGTTTTTAGTTTTAACTGGATAAAGCATAAAGCCATGCGTGGTTCAAATCCACTGTAAGCCTTGAAATAAATAGAAAAATCAAAAGGGCAGATAGGCTTCCCCTTTTCTGCCCAAATAAAAAAACGCCCCTCAGGGCGTTTAATGTACTTTAAAACACATAAGGTCGAACAAAGATCAGGAAGAAAATTCCGAGCATTAAGAACCACTTTAAGAAGTAGTACAGTTGACGGTTGGTTTTCTTCAAGGCTTTAGCTTTGATCCGCACTTGATAGACATAACCAAAGACTTTATTCAGTCCACCCGTTTGATCCCCTGCTTCATTTGGAGAGCTGGCAGCGGTCATAACTTTTTTACCAAACCAGTGATTGAAACGTTCCATAAAGCGTGTCTTTAATGGACGCTCGACATCGGCAAAGAAAATAATGCGGTTTTGATCAGTGGTGTTTTCGGCATAGTGAATATAAGTTTCATCAAAGACCACGCTTTCACCATCGCGCCATGAATAGCGCTCACCATCCACATCAATAAAGCAGCGATCATCATTCGGTGTGATCAACCCCAAGTGATAACGCAATGAACCCGCATAAGGGTCACGGTGACGAACCAAACGGCTGTCAGGTGCCAGCTCGGTAAACATCGCGGCTTTAATGGTCGGCAAGGTTTTCAGCAACGCCGTCGTTTTTGGACAAAGTTCAGCGGCTGATGGATGTGCAGAGTCATACCATTTCAGATAAAAACGCTTCCAGCCTGTTTTGAAAAAGGAGTTAAACCCCAAGTCATCATAACTGCTCGATGCTTTAATTCCGCCTTTTTCATATAAAGCTTTTGCTTCATCACGAATCATTTCCCAGTTTTCATCCAACACTTTTAAGTCTTGAAAATGCTGTGTATCGATATATGGCTGATTCGGTACCTTTGAAAACATGTACATGAGGTAGTTAATTGGCGCAAGAATCGTTGAGTGATCGAAAAATTGACGATAAAACGAGTGACGAACCTTCCCACGTTGCTGAATATAAAGTGCAGAAAGAATAAAAATCGCCAGAATGATCCACTTAATCATATGAAAACCTGGAAACCAAAGAAAACGAAATAAAAGAAAAAGACCAGTATTCGGTCTAGACTGCGAATTGTAGCATAGGCTGCAAAGTACGTCCTATTTCCAGCTTTTCATCACAAGTTTTCATTCTGTTTAAGTTCACCTGCAAGTGCAGCATTGACTAAATTGCCAAAATCGGCACAAATATTGACTTGAAATATAAGGACGCTGTCTAATCATTTTTTAATCACTCATCCATAAAAAATCTTAACCGAAACAAAAACTTCACTCTATTTAGGCCGCATCATTCAAAAATACATCACGCAAGCACACGAAATAATTGAAACCTTTGCACGAACAGATACACAAAAGTTCGTTAAAATGATATAATGCTTTATAATCAACCACATAACAAAAGACACCGACATGGCATGGAAACAAACAGGGCAGCTGTCCCTAGCAGACAGTCTAGTTAATCACCACAAAGCCATTGAAGAACTCGATGAACTACACAACCTCATCAACTGGCAGACTATCGAACACACCTTACGTCATGTTCATAACAGCGACCGTGGCGAAAGTGCCTTTCACCCAGTCATCATGTTTAAAGTCTTATTACTACAAAAACTGTATGGCTTATCAGACCCAGCCATGGAAAAACAACTGGCACGAGACTTACTCTTTCGCCGCTTTGTCGGGCTATCGCTTACCGATAACGTACCTGACCACAGCACCATCTGGCGATACCACAAACACCTAGGCGAACTTGGACTTACCCAACCCTTATTCAACCAAATCAATGAGCAACTAGCCGAGCAAAATATTATCATCAAAGCAGGCAGTGTCAGCATCATCGATGCCAGTATCGTCGAAGCCAAGAACAAACGAGCTAAAAAAGGCAAACATACCGACAATACCCAAGACAAAGAAGCTGCCTACGTCAGTAAAAAAGACAGCACAGGCAAAGTGAAAACCACCTACGGCTTTAAAATCCATCTAAACTGTGATGAAGACAGCTTTGTCAAAAAAGTTGAAACCACCCCAGCCAATGTGCATGATTCACAATGTTTTACCACGCTTTTAACAGGGAATGAATCTGCTGTTTACGCTGACAGTGCGTATAAAAGCCAAGCCCATGACGACTATCTTGCCAAGCATGAACCACCGATAAACAATTATATTCATGATAGAGCATGGCGTAATACCCCTTTGACCGAACAACAAAAACGTTCCAATACCCAAAAGAGCCAAACCAGAAATACGGTGGAACGGGTATTTGGTCATTTTAAATTGCATTATGGGATGAGCAAGGCTCGTCATTTAGGGTTAATGCAATTTCATACCAGTACAGTGCTTGCTAGCATTGTGCATAATTTAAAAACGGCCCTAAGTCTGAAACAAAAATATGGATTGGCTTAGGGTTATTGTGTCTGTTGGTTGGCAAAACTAGCCAATAGATCTGAATTAACTGCAATTTAGGAGAGTGTTATGCCAATTCGGTGACTTTTTCTATCTTTTAACACCAATTCCAGTTTTTAGTTGAGTTTGAGATTGGTGTCGAGAGTAGGTCGCTGGTTTGTGCAAAGGTCTCGGCTAGATACCAATTGGAGATGTTTTCCGTCTAGTAAGGCGTAAGAAATCTTTCCATGAAGATCGGACCGAATAAGCTTGATTCTCTCTGGCTCAGGATACCTAGCTTCTGTTACTTTGGCCAAAAAGAATGGTTCATTATGGTGGCGCATGAATGCAACACGGTGCTTACCCTCTGATGCAACATAGAATCCTAGATCGGGAAAGTAGTCTCCGCTGGCATCCGCGCCCCAACGATAACCAATTAGCGAGCTGCGATAGGCTTCCTTGTACAGTTCAACTTCATTTTCAGCAATGTATTCAGGGTATCCTTTAATACAAGCACCAAAGGCAATCTCGGTAGGTATTTTACAAACGCCCATAGATTTGTTGCTTTGTTCCCAATATAGAAAGGGGATTAGTGTGCGTAAGAATGTCTCTGGAAAAACAGCACTAGTGACACTAGTCTTATACCACTGACTAAATCTATCTTTATCAGAGCGGATCAAGTAATCCTGCTGTATTTTCTGGTTTGCCAGATTACACACCTCGTCATAGGTGGCAGGGTTTATAGGTAAGAGTGGAATTTGGTTCATAGGTACACATTCCTTGTAACGGGGCTTGCCTGAGCAATAGTTTTCTAGCTTTATCCTGAGACAGACTTTTAAGCAATCTGTCTCAATTCGCAGGTGTGCACCTTATTGCGGAATAAGGAATCATGCCCAGTTTAATTGATAAAGCTGTTCGCTGTGTGTTTTCACGCTTTTCGCAAACTCTGTAAAAACTACTTTCTCTAGCTCATCACTTAAAGTTGAGTGATCATGTATCGGGATAGCGTCTCCATTACCACATACAATATAAAGAGTGAATTTTTCACTTTTATCAGATGTTAATGTAATGCTGGACTCATCGACTGAAAAAATAATATCAAGCATTGAAAAGCGGTCATTATCTTTAATCTTGTGTACTTCCTCACCATCGTTAGCTTGATTTAAACTAAAGCCAAGATCAACAAGACGCTTTAAAAAACTGTTAAGGATTTTAGCTTCGGTGACAATGTATTCAGAGCAACTAGCATCGAAGTTTTGTTTGATAAATTGCTCAATGTTGCTGATAGGGGCTTTCATATTTAATACCTATAGGTTTCAGGGTTTGAGTCACAGTGCATAGTGCTTTAGACGCGGCATAGCGCCAGCACGCTAGCTTGCTTTCTTCTTAGTCATTTTATATTCCTTTAATTAGTTGGCTGGCTAATCGCTCAGCCTCAACACTCTGGTATAGCTTTAAGTAAATATCACCGCTTCCAGCGGCATCCATCTTGCTTGTTTCGCTCAATCTTTCCCGTTCCTTAAGAACGACTATGAGCTTATCAATGGCTTCTTGTGAAATAGATCGTTGTCCTGATTCCCAGTATCTAACTAAGCGTTCCGACACACCAAACAGCGTTGCTAGATCACCTATTTCAAGAGTTAGCCATTTACGTAATAGCTGTAATTCTTTACCTGTCATAGGTCACCTGTTCCGAAGTAGGAACAAATGTAGTTGCATTCTAGGGCATATGCAAGCAATATTATATTTGTATCATAATACGCTACGATGGAAACGGAGGTTAGAATGCAGGTGCGTATCATTAGGAGAAAGGGGTGGAGAATGGCAGTTATACGAGTTGATATTTCGGATTTCTGTCCTGAGTGTGGTGCTAAAAGAGGCAATCCGCAGCCGCATACGTTTTTTGAGAACGGTGATTGGTACGTCTGCGATCAGTGGCATAATCCGTGCAACCACGTAGATGATTATGTGTCTGTCTGGAATGAAGCCTACCAACTGTTACAAACGAGAAAACAGACATTAGAGTTGCAAGGGGGTACGAATGTCTAAGGATTTCCAAGAACAAAAGCAGCTACATATGATTCCATTTACTACTGCTGAGTCATTGAGCAAGCTAGAAAGCCAACTTCCTTACAACTTAGCTAATGCTGTGGGTGACGAGGTAGTTATATCGCTGATTGACTTTGAAACGACAGGCTTATCAGTAAACGAAGGGGACGAACCTATTGAAATAGGGATCGTAAACGTTATGTATAGTCCTAGTAAGCGTTTAGTGACGGGTATTAGTGATTTATACAGTGGACTAGAAGAACCAACTACGCCTATTACTAGCCACATCACCAGTATCACCGGTATCAAGCAGGAAGACGTTAACGGAAAAAGATTTGATGATGCAAGAATAGCGGAAATGCTATCCAAGTCCATCATCGTTATTGCTCACAATGCTGCCTTTGATCGATCTTTTTTTGACTACCGTTTTCCTGAGTTTAACCAATTGGTGTGGGCCTGTAGCATTTGTGATGTTGACTGGGCATTTAAAGGTTATGAACACCGTAGCCTGAAATATCTATTATTGGTTAACGGTTTCCACTTTAACGGTCATCGTGCCACTGTTGATTGCATGGCCATGCTGCAGTTATTCAAATGTGAGCCAGCATGTATTAATGAAATCATCACAGCTGCCTATACACAGGCATTTCAAATTAGATTATCAGGCGTCTTCAAAATCAAGGATCACTTAAAGGCTAGAGGTTATCGTTGGAATGCTAGCGATAAAACGTGGGCCTTGGTGTTAAGCGAGAGCAAACTGTTAGCTGAGAAACAGTTCTTATCTGGGTTGATCGGTAGCCCTATGAACGATTTATTTGAGTTTACAGATGATCAGCTTGTGAAAATCGAACGCACAAATCGCTACAAAAGCTACGTTTAGTATTTAAGGTCTTTGGCTCAAATGTGTATATACTATGTGAGAACAACAATCTGTAGCATAGTATAGGATAATAGATGATGCAAAAAAGAATAGAGACTGTAGCTAAAGACCTAGTAGGTCTACAAAAGCGACTAGAAACTAGTCAGGTGCTTTCTGAAGAGGTGAAGTCTGAAGCCATGCAACAGGCTTTTGGGTACCTGCTGATGCTGAATAAGTTTGACGGAAATTTAGAAACGTTTATGCAGCAACCAGATTTCATTAAGTTAATCGACACCATCGATGGGTTCTGCAAGATAATTAATGAGCAGTTATAAATAGGAGCTGTATATGGGCAAGCAACAACCTATGGCAACACGCGTGGATGCGGATACCTTGAAACCTAAGAAGGCTGACGTGTCAGTGATGGCTGTCTTAATTAATACTGCAGAGAAAGTTAAAGAGCAAACCAAGATGTGGCTCCATGATACAGCTTTCTTAGGTGGTGCAGCCGCTTACATGGGCAAAGCAGCAGATACTATCTTGCGTGAAACCAGTGTGCGTGATGGGGCAATGGTCAGCCAAACACTTCCTAGTGTGAATTCCAGTCGTGAAGTCATTGAGGCCGGACTTAAAGGTAACTTACCCTTTCCAGCACTCGTTGATGTAGTTCAAGCCGTTGCAGTAGCTGGCGCAGCAAGTGCAGTTGGTCTAGCGGTTATTGCAGGTGGATCTCGCTTGCTAGTAAACCATGCTCAGAAGAAGGCGCAAAAAGAGTTTCTACGTAACTCAATTAATTCAAATGCTTTTTCAAATGAGGATTTAGCTAAATACAAATTAACACCTGCAATGATTGACAACTTTATGGATAAACGTGAGTCAGTGCGTTCTGCACTTAGCTTATCCGCTCAGAAACACCTTGAAAATCAAGCTTCAAGCATTGAGCAGGCATCCTATGATCAAGGCCGAACAATAATTGAAATGGCTAGCTATTTGGATCAGCAACAAATAGAGGATCATATTAAACTATCGTTATCATTTAGAAGCCAAGACGAACGCGATAAGCTAGTTACTGGGCTTCAAGACGCGATTAAGGAGCGGCCTGTGTTTAGTAAAGTAGATATTGAGAAAAACGAAATATTAAGCATGATTGTTAGCAAGGTCACTGAGCAACATTTTGTCGATGATGCAGAGCCAGAGAATAAAAGTTCAAGCGGCATGGGAATGTAAATGATCTATGCTGAAAGTATGTTTTTACATGCTAGTTTCCTAGAGGCAACGATAATATGTATTCTTTTAATAGCTAAGCGCTCAAGTCAAGCGTACATCTTATCAGTTGCTTTTACATTAGTGATTACTGTTTATACAGTAGCATTATTTATTAAAGATTTATTATCGCCCATAATTAGCTTTGCATTTATGCTGGCGCTAGTAATCGCTTCTTTTGCCAAGGTGATCTTGCTTACAGTTAATCGAATAAATCTAGGTTATGGCATAAAGTCAGCTATAGGAGCTGTATTAGCTTTCATGCTCCAGTGTGGCCTAATAAGCTATGCTGCATACAATGGAAGCCAGTCATCATTGGTCTCAGCTATTATACAGGCAATAACTATGCTGCCAGTAGCATGGTGGTTAATTATCTCAAATCGGATTCATAAGGTTGATAGTAATAGTTTCTTATTTAATCGAAAGCATTTTGATGATTAATGGATTGAGTATGAATGTCACACAAAATCTAGACAAATGCTAAATATTTAACTATGAGTAACAGTATTAACTTTACGCGACATAGTTTAGGGCAAACCTTGAAAACCTATAACCCGTCTCTGGGAGAATATAGTAAAAACTATGTAATTAGACTGCCTGCCTGACTGAAGCCCTTAAGAATACTGAGTTCTTAGGGCTTTTTTCGTTTTACACACCATGTAAGAGAGTGTGTAAAAAGCAAAAGCGTTAATCAGTGGGCAGTGAGGCAGAATGGTACTCAGCGAGACTTATCACTGTTACGCCAATCCATAAATTACACACTTTACACTATATGGATTGCTGATATTCAGATAGAAAATAACCCCGCTAAGCGAGGTTATTCAGCAATTTACACACTTTTAGGTACTATATAGAACTATCAGACGGGTTTAATTTCTTTGGCTATCTTAGCTAAGCGAGATGTTAAACCAACCTTTTACGAGTTAAATCAACCTTTCTCGGGTTCAAACCAACCTTTTACGAGTTAAACCAACTTTTCTCGGGTTCAAACCAACTTTTCTCGGGTTCAAACCAACCTTTTACGAGTTAAACCAACTTTTCTCGGGTTCAAACCAACTTTTCTCGGGTTCAAACCAACTTTTCTCGGGTTCAAACCAACTTTTCTCGGGTTCAAACCAACCTTTCTCGGGTTCAAACCAACCTTTCTCGGGTTCAAACCAACCTTTCTCGGGTTCAAACCAACCTTTTACGAGTTAAACCAACCTTTGTATCGGCTTTGTTGGTTTGTCTGATCACTAGGAATTGTAAGCCATGCTTAGCGCTGCTGATTACTTCCCTATAGCATCATATAGGGAAGTAATAGCGCTTGTTAGTGCCTGCAGCACGTAAAGCATCGAAAATAGAGTAAAATCAAAAATGTAAGTATTTGATATATAAGGGATTTATAAAAAATGGCGCTCCTACGTGAAAAGTAGGGCGCTTTGCGTGGGATTGGTCGCTAGAATTCAAGCAGGAGACGATTTTAGTAAGTCGAAAAAGTAACTTTCTTGGCTGATCACATAGCAAATAGCTTTTCAAAATGAAACTCATGGTGTACATTGTACATGTAGGTATATAGGAGACTGCCGTGAGTCATGCGATAGAGTTTATCGAGACAACAATCTTTACTCGTCAGATAAAGCAAATCGCCACTGATGATGAGCTGAAGGAACTTCAAAAAGAGCTTATCGAATTACCAGATAAAGGTGTTCTCATCCAGAAGACTGGCGGTCTTAGAAAAATCAGGATGGCGACAGGAAATAAAGGAAAGAGCGGCAGTGTACGAGTGATCTATTTTCTTGCTACCGCCGAAGTGATTTATCTGGTAATGGCCTACCCTAAAAATACCAAAGACAGCATTACTGACGAAGAGAAAGCCGAACTGAGGAAGCTGACTCAGCGACTGAAAGAGGAATTATAATATGAGTTTCTTTGACGAGTTGAAAGCCTCTCTTGAAGAGGCCGTAGAAATCAAAAACGGTACAAAGATTCCAGCTCGTGTAACTCGGTACGAGCTGGCAGACGTTAAGGCTATCAGAAAAAACCTGAATATTACGCAGAGTGAAATGGCGAAAGTTCTAGGAATCAGCCTCGATACTATCAAGAGCTGGGAGAGCGGACGCCGTAACCCCACGGGGTTAGCAGCAAAAGTGCTGGCCACTATTCAAGCTAACCCGAAATACTTTGATGAGCTGGCAGTACATTGAGCAGGCATAGTCTTGAAGGTTGGGAATTGAGTATCCCTCGCGTTGCCGGACTGGATGATAGGCATTGCTTCAGGTGGGAGCACTTGAGCAAACGCGAGGAACGTTTCGATACTAGCAGTATTGTATTGGTATAGCAATCGCATAAAAGCGCATTTACTTGCGTTTATTACTGTCCGTTCGCAGCTAATTAACTGTATTTCACTGAATCTGTAATGTACTATGTGACAGAGTTTTATTTACTGGCCAAAGGACTTTGCTGTAATGACCGTTGAAGTTTTCTTTCAGTTATTCGGTTCACACATACTCTTTATAATAGGTTTAGCCGTATTTCTGGCCCTAGCGGTTCCTTTATTCAAGCTTATCTACCGTATTTATCGGAGGCATTATTTCCGACTACCTACCTTCGATAATTATAAAAAGGAATACCCCAAGAGTGTTATCAATGGGAAAGTTAAATGTCATTCTTGTGGTGGAACGCACATCCAGTTTAAGGGGCTAGCACACGCTACGGATCGCCGAAAGACTCACCTTTGTGTCACATGCGGATTACCTTTATATCGAAGCCGTCACTGAGGATTGTGCTATGTAATCTATGGCCATGACCTACATTTTACTCATGATATTCCTAACGTGATTATCGGATCTCATGTCATAGATTTTTGTTGTCTCTAATCTTGCGTGTCCCAAGACCTTTTGGGCAACCAATTCCCCGTGCTCACTCAGAAGCTCTGTTGCCAGTGTTCTTCTACAGTCATGTGGCCTAACGTGGAACGGTAAATTCGCCTTAATTGATCTCTGTTCGAGTATATAAAATACACCTCGACCTGTTAGCGCAGTATCCAACACCTGCCCAGACTTCGATATTCGGGAAAATAAAGGTAGCTGCTGGGACTTTCCTTGCTGCAGCCTGTAGTTTATCCAGCGTTCTAGGTGTGGTATAGCTTTTCCCGTAATGTATCGAGTAGCTCGATGGCCACCTTTAACCATTACGTTAAGCGTACCCGATGCAAGATCTATCGATTTGATTGTGAGCCGTGCTACTTCGGCGCGGCGTATACCTGAGCCGAGTAAAAGTGCCAACAATGCAGAATCACGTAGACCTATTACTGTACGCTGATCGGTTAGGCAGGACTGTATTAAATGCTCAATATCTGTTGCAGAAATACTGCGGCCTTTGGAGCTTCCACGGGGAGGCGTTTTAACACGCAACTCTAAAATATGATTCAGTTCATTCAGTGGGTACAGCTCATATTTAGCTAGGGTTCTTAGTAGGCCGCGCAGAATATAGGAGTTGGTAGCCTGTGTTGATGCTTCCAGTGCTGATTCGTTACGCCAGTACTCAAAAAGTTTAATAACGTGGCTTTCTTTAATTCTATCCCATGGCACGTTATGTATGCTTTCAGTCTCAATGCCAAAGTCCAATGCGATACGTGATAACACATACTGGACAGTGTTGCGCGTAGATTTTTTAAAACGCGATAAATACGCTTCAACTGCATACGGTACATTTTTAACAGGCTCGCCTTGATCAAGCAAGGTAATCCCGCCCTTTGGGATGTAATGATCCAGTTGATTCATGGTTTAACTCTCACTCAAACATATCGTAACGTAGTATATTATAAACAGCGCTTTTATTCTACGTACAACATATCTTAGCTCATTGTCATTCCTTGATTGTTCTGACTTTCCTGCTGAGATTCATGCCTCATTTGATTGACGTTCTCTTGGTTGTTATACACATATCTTGCATTGATCATAACCTGAGTTGTTTTTGCTTTAAGGCCACCAATCATAGCAATTGCTTCATGTGCTTCAAATTCAACGTTGGCTGGGTTTCTAAGCTTTCTTAGGTTGATGTTAATCATTGCTTGCGCCAGCTTTTCTTGTTCAGTGCTATTTTTATTCAACTCAAATTCAGGATTATTAATTATTATGTTCCCAGCGCGACTAGTAAGCTGGTCATAGTACTCCTGCATGGTTTTATGCTGGTCAGTCAGGGTTTTGCAATTTTTTGCAGACTTAATAGCGTTTACTTGGGCAATATCTAGGATTGCGTCCATATACTTAGGTTCATCCGTTAGTAGACGCATAATTGAGACACTGGGTTTTTGTCTCTCAAATATCTTTGGGTAGTCCTCGTACGCGATGGTCAGATATTTTTTGTATTCCGGATCATTGCTTGCTGCAAGGTCCATTTCTTTCTCTTTCCGCTCTAAGCCAAGCTGTAGATTGTAAAGTTTGGAGTCAAGGTTCACAGGGTTGTGCTCGAAACTGCTCATTAGGTTTCCTCTGGTAGTTGTCCATAGTAAGGGAAGAAAGGGGCATTACGAACACTTACCTGTACCCCAACTTCTTGTAGTTTTCGCTTATACAGAAGGTTTTCTGGCCGTTCAGTTGCTTTCATATACTGAAGCTTGTTTTGCAATTCTTTGCTAATGCTGTGGGTAGTAGGAGGTGCATGCGCAAGCTTAGCTAAAACGCTGTTTTTTAAGTTACTAAGAATTTGACGTGCTTTAGCAGGCTCTAAGAGATCCAAATTCATTTCAGCAAGACTTATCAGTTCTTTTTCGATTTCAGCGGATGCAGCTATCACAGTAATGTTGTTTGTATTCAGTGCGGGGAGATTGAAAGTGGCTTGTGCCAGTGTGTTCGTCTCATTACCACAGAATAAAACAGTATTGCTTAGTTCGCGTTCTCGAGTTATCTCGACAGCCTTGTGAATATACTGCTTAGCGAAATAATCTGCGCGACAGCCAGACCACATAAAGCTGTAGGCTTTAGCCTTTCCTGATCCTTTGTGCTTTCCAGTAATAGTGATTGGGACTCTGATATTGTCCCATGCAGAGCTTGGTACTCCCAAATCTATAGCATGCTGTTTAGCAATCGTATGTGTCTCAATGTAAGGAGCTGGGATAAAAAGAATGTCAGACAGCTCTACCCCAAAGCTATTAATTACATCTAGCTGGTTCATAAGCTTGTATTTGTCTGTAAACAGATAGGCAGGTGCGTCTTTTTCAACTTCTGGCGATGTTGACCAAGCCAGATAATCGTTGTTAAAGACTACGACTCCCATATCAGCTGAGTACAATATCGTTCCATTACTAGGATTGGTGTTTGTCATTTTGACTGACTCCGATACAATTGCTCGCATTGTATCGTAATATGCTACGACTAGGAATGTTGCCAATGACGAAGAAAACCAATCCCCCAGTTAACCTAAAAGAGATAGTAGTTGATCATTTAACTGCGAATATGGATTTATTGATGGGCGACAATCGATCTGCTGAGAGAGCCTATCAGCTATTAGAGTCATTGAGCCAGCTGGCGCTAAGCGTAGCTGAAAGCGCCCTTACTAATCGCGTGCATTTATCGGCACTCCAAACACGAAACTTGCTGATTCAAGGCGATGCTGAACTTGATGAAAGCCCGACCGCTAAATATCAACTTGGCTTTAGGCAAGTTGATGTAGTTGGTGGCGAGGTCAAAAGCGATCAGCTTTATACGCGTAAAGGTGCTATCGAAAAGCTTGGTGATGATTTTGTTAATAATCACTGGGGCGAGATGGGCGAAAAGTGTCCACGCAAGGTTAATTTATCGGACGATCATGTAATCTGGTTCTATTCAGTACGCTTACCAGCTAATGAAGTAACCGCCGAATTGAATGATGCCCACAATCCATCAACTAGCGGTGCTGATCTAGGTATGTAGCCCCTGTCGGTTTATCCCACCCGCCTTAACTATACCATGCGTATCTGGGGTACATACCATAACCCCCACCCAATCTACTCGCTTTTCCCACACCCAATAACTCAGGCTAACCTAATCTGGTTAACCTATAAATCAGGGAAACCAATAATCTAAGGGAAACCATAAAGCTGGCGCTGCACTGTCCTTAAGCATCAATAGATGCCTTTACTTACATAGTAATTAGTAAAAGCAGCGCGCATAATATTGCATGTATTAGCGCTTATTCTTAAAAGATTGCACATTATTGCAGGAATACGCTGGACGAGGCGAGGTGTAAGACCCTTCCACCACCAGTTACGCATGGTATAGTTAAAATGGCTGCACTTTTGTGCCTCGTAATGGTTCTTGCCCGATACGCAATAATTATTCCCTTTGAGTATGCAGATTTACCCCCCCCTTGTTATTGCTACATCTCATGGCCATGACAAATAAGACCGCGACATGGGGGGTATGGCAGGTATGGCTATGAAAATGTAAGGCCCTAACAGTAGATACCATGATCCCTGACTCTACTGTGATCATCGACATTAATCTTTAGGTATGGAATTGCTGTAAGATACAGATAATGTCCAACTAAACCTATTTCATAGCCATAGGCCATGCCCCGAATGGGCTGTTAATGCTCTTGATGGAGCTTTGCAGAATGAGCCAAATAAATGATAAAGGAAATAACTACCATGAACAGCACTGAAAGCCCTTTCCATCGTTACCGCGATATTTTGCTCAATCAAGATTATTCAGCAGCGCAGACTTTACAATCATTCACTTTATCTTGCTGGAACGGACACACTTGGAAATTCCAAGGTCATCGTTTAACCAATCTCGATAATGAACACCTTACGATCTTTTTGGAGCTGGCTCAGCAGTATGCCTCTCAGGGTGAGAGGGACTCCATGTTTATGTCAGTTTGCAGAGCAATGCTTGAGAAGCGTAAACAGTGGGCAGCTGATAACAAAGCCAAGATGGACGAGCTGGCGAAAACCTCGCCGCATGATTACGAAGATGGACCAGATGAGTATTGGCGTGAAATGGACGATCGTGCAAAAACCCATGAATTCAATCAAAAGCAGTATTTAATCGAATGACCAGTCATCTTCAGGGATTTAGGAAGTTATTAATTCGATTGTAATAATAAAGCCTCAGTTCATACATGTATAAGCAGGTAGAAATAACTATGCCTTACTATAATGGCCGATGGCACCGCTACAACGAAGCTCAGCGCCGCGCTTTTGGAGAAGCACAGCGTGAAGCACGAAGACAGGAATGGCACGCTAAGTGGATCAGCAAGCACCGACTGAAGTCTGAACGTCTATGGACGGACAAAGCTATAGTTGTATTTCTGGGTGAACCTAGCAATGCTGGCCCTATAAGAGCATGGAAAATTGCTGATGTTTTGAAAGCGGAACAACTACCCGATTTTAAGGTATGGATGAATAAACGCAGAGCTTGGCTTATAGCTAGGGGAAAATTGCAGGTGGATAAGTAGTAGCTAACTTGGACGATTATAGTTTTTAATGGCCTAAGTAGTATTTATAGGTATGCAGATTTACCCCCCCCTTCCCTTAATGTAAAGGCAGCAATTATCTGCCTTTTTATTCACTAGAACAGGCCAAATGGTTCTATATTGCACTCGGTCATTTCGACTACACGTTCAGATTTAACGTATCTCACTGAGCGAGACACAGTAGCACCATTAGCTAAAGCTTCATCAGTGTTCCAGTATCGATCACCGATGACTAGAACTTTTTTTATGCCATCAGGCATATCCTTTAAAAACTTACATAGCATTAGGTAGTTTTTGCGATTCTTACCGAATGCGTGAGTACAGATAAGGTAGTTAGTCGCGTCTTTTACTGTTACCTAATTTCATTTTTTGTCGCCTTTATTCGCATAGTGTTGCAGCTATTCGCGTTTGTGAGCTATGTGCCGCATATATTCGCGTTAGTTCGCGTCATGCTGCCATTAATATTGGGAGCTTTTTATCAACCCCACTCTATTTTTGATAATTAAAGATAGAGAGGTAGAGGTGCGACCAAATGCATTTTATGATGAGCAGTTGTATTATTTTTACACCTATAGCACTATGTATAATACTACAATACAAATATATGAATTGAGGCTTCTATGAAACACATCCTACCTGTACTCGGGTTCACTACCCTTATCGCAGCATGTACGACAACTAATCAAACTGAAACTCCCTTTACTATGCCTGTCTCCAATACACAGGCTACCCAGCCAATTGAGACGAACACATTATCAGGTGCCCTTCCCTCAGATACCAACGAGATTGAGCAGGCTCTAGCCGATAAAATGGCCCCAAAGGATACGTTAATTATGCGTAATTAATACTACTCACTAAATGCACCTTGTCTGGTCTGAATACTATGCGAGATGAACTAGATCAAAGAACACATTGCTTGCAGATGCCTATAACAATTGGCTATGCATCTATCAGTTCTTCGCTCAAGCTAAATGAGCTAGAAAGCCAAATAGCCCTACTTGGCCAACAAGGCTGCCATCGTGTTCTTCATGACATTACCTATGGCATAAATGCTAGCCGTCCATCTCTTGATGAAATACTTTCTCTATTACAGGTAGGTGATACCGTTTTAGTGACATCTTATTCCCAATTTGGGCTACCCATACTGCGGTTGGTAGATCTACATATAAAGGTATACCAAGCTGGCGCTAATATTCGCTCTTTAGACAGTCAGGCACTGGATATTGGTACTATCTTGTTATTAGCTAATATAGATAAAGAGGTGCGTTCAGAGATCGGCAAAGCGTCTATTGAGAAAGCAAAACTGCGAGGCTCCAGTATCGGACGCAGACGTATCATTAACGAAAGCTTATACAAGACAGCGCTTGAACACATATGCTCAGGCGATAGTGTCAGAAGCGCTGCTATTAAAGTGGGAGTAAGTAAATCTACTTTATATGCCGAGATTAATCGAAGAAAGGCTAAAGTGGAGAATTAATAACATTATTAGTGCACCTAACTAAACAAGGGTAAAGGTAGGTGCATGACTTCTAGCTATTTAGAAATAGGACTAAGCCCAACGCAGCCAGAGAGAAAATCAATGAAATCCCCGTCATAACGATTAATGCTAAGTGCTTAGTTTGCTGTCGCTCATGGGCGACACTATTCAGAAGCTGTTCGTTAGCTTCGCGGTGAGCCTCAATAACCGATGATTTAAGCTCGAATTTAGCAGTTTCAATAAATCCATTGCATTTAACTTCAAATGCTTGGCCTGTAGCTTCAACTACTTCGACCAAAGATTTCTTCGCCAACTCGTTTGAAAGCGCATTGACCTGTGCCACTTCCGCTTTAAAGGCATTGCTTCGTAGCTCAATCTCTCCACGTAAAGCCGCTTCATTAGCTTTAGCGAGACTCTGAAGGTAGTAATCGAGAACACGTTTATTTATAAGCACACTAAACAAAATAGGATCATCTTTATCAATCAAGATGTCATGCTCACGCGCAATATCGTGCCTTACCTTTTCAATTAATTCAGCTTCGCTTAGTGACATGCTGTGCCTTTTGTATTCATGAATTTCTATTTAATGTTGGTACAGGCAAGCATAATTGCCTGCCTGCACTAACAGAACTACTCGCCTATCACTTCAGAAAGCTGGTCGAATATTTCTTTTTTTACTTTTTTAATACGCGATTTCGCAACAATCGAGAACTCCGGCGAGGCAATTGCCTCATCGAAGGTGATACGTTTATCTTGCATGATATTAATATCCTCGCCAAAGGTATCACTGGTACGGCGCTGTAGGTAAATAATGCCAGCAATGCGATCCTTGTTTTCCTGATAGATCCGCATTTGTGTGAACTCTTTCCCTTCCGATTTCACCTCACCAAAGAACTCGTTAAGCCAGACAATAATTTTCGTGTCATCAGGTAAGCTTTGTAGTAATGCGTTCAAGCCATTGAGTGTATCAGCAAATGCTTGGCCCCCAGTAACGACTGTATGCACTACAGTACGTTTACCATTTTCATTGATTAGGTTAACAATATCGTTCTCTACAAGATAATAGGACAACGGTACGAATGAGCTTGCTCCGTTATCAATGACAAAGTGGGAGTCCTCTTCAACGATCTGCTCTATCAGCGAGTCAAAGACACGTGGTCGAATTTCGCCATCTTCTAGAATTTCGAGGCGTTGTGTATCAAATGCTTTAAAACCATAAAGAGTGGCATTAACTGGATCAGTGTCAATAGCAATAACTGGTTCATTAATGGACTGCAGGTATTGTGCAAGCAAATTACTTACAAATGATTTACCAACGCCACCTTTTCCTTGCAGAGTTAAATGCACTTCTTTGATCATAGTTTTACCTGCCTCTTCTTTCTCTAGCTCATTACACAAGTGATTTACTTGCATCTGCTGAGTTTGGGTTAAATTCAAATCGTTTTGCTGTAGGTCTTGAATGCCCTTTTGGTTCTGATTTTCTTTCGCTGTCTTTGACACTCTGCGCACCTTTTACTGTTTGTTTAGTAGTGTTATGCGGCGTTACATTTGTGGGCGAAAGGTCACCAAAGAATTTGTTTACAGAACGAGCAAACTGCGAGTAGCTCATATTTAGCAAGCCATCATTCGTGAGCTGTTCATGAATCGTTCGCTTTGGGTACCCTTTTCTCACAAGGTTCTCGATCACATCATAGTGATCGATGAATTGAACGCGTGGGCTTTTTTCAATAGCAGTCATAATTTCCTCACCTATGTTCTATCGCTTTAATGCGATTATATGCGCATTAAGGCTAAAAGGTGCAACTATGCCGCTCAATGCCCTGAGGAACTATACGCAGCAGTAGACATTAAAACAATAGAATATATGCGACAATCGGCATATTTATGCGAATCATATGAGAACCCCCACCAAAAACCGCTAACAAATGCGAAGTAATGCGAATATATGCGGCCTTTGAACTTAGAGTGTGCTAAATTAGAGCGCATAACACTCGTTTTCTTTATTAGTTATTGCTGTGATAGGTGACTCCCATGAGTATTTTCGACATGATTTCGGTTAACGCTGCTGAACGCTTTGATGCCTACAACACATGCGTAAAACACCAATTCCAATATTTACACGATCAGTTTTGGCGATTGGTGCGTAATGACGAACAACTATCAGACCTACATTTTGCTGTTGTTAATTATCAGTGTCTAATTTCTAGTGAGGCTCTTTTAGAGGCTTACATGGTGCAGTGCCAGAAGGCATTATCAACCGAGGTATTTCTTGATTTAACCAAAGAGTTTGACTATGCCTTAATGCATCAGCAGATCGTAAATCTTGAGTCTTTGGATATTGATCCGCTTACCAAAGAGGCCGTCTATATAGCTATGGAACGGGCAGATGAACAGCATCAGTTTGACTGTTTGATGGACTCATACCGTAATGAATATTAACGATACAGGCGGTTTTAGATGTGGGCGAGGCATTTAGTATAGCTGTAGATACGCTATTCAAGAGGCGGGACCTGCCAACGGAAGGGATCGCCTTTTTGTTATTTCGCCTTCAAGCCCTACAAAAGCTTTTTATCCTATAGCTTGATCATTCCAAACCAGCCTTTTACGAGTCCAAACCAACTTTTGACTTTCAATAGTTGGTGTTAGCACAGATTCTATTTACTGCCTAACGATTCTGCGGCTGTAGACAGACTATTGAAGAAACTGAAATCAGCAACGGAAGGCATCGCTTTATTGTTATTTCATCTTTCGTGCATTCCAAACCAACCTTTTACGGGTTCAAACCAACTTTTGACTTTCAATTGTTGGTGTTAGCACAGGTTCTATTTACTACTCAACGGTTCTGCTGTGGGATGCTAATAAAGTTGGTAACAAATCTGCTCGCTAAGCCGCATGCTAGCGTCTCGAAAAAATCGCATGAAAAAATAAAGTTGGTAACTTTTAGCGCTCTCATGAGATTTTGATGCTAAAAGCATGCTAATAAAGTTGGTAACTTTTAGCGCGTATATATTAAGCGAATGAATGTGCTGGCGTATGCATTATAGCTTTATTAATATCATCAGCTTGTAGTTTCTACTGAAGTGCTTCACGCCCCAGTTATGTGTTAAATACGGCTCAAGACTCCGTGATATATTTCTCACCACTGTATTTTGTCTTTTAGAGACTTAGCGGCGTATAAAATCGGCGGCAGCATCCCAGTGCTGCTCGCCAAAGTAAATGATAAGCCTGAACTACAACATCCTAGGGTAATGGGCTTACCGCAGAACGACCAAAGGTAACTGCGTGTGTTCCAGCATCCTCAGGGTGTTACTGCCTAAGAAAATGCTGGCTAGCTTCGAGTGGGAAAACGCTCCCATCACTAATAGGTCAACGTCATTCTGTGCCTTGTAATCCATCAGCGCCGTGAAAATATTACCGGTTAAAAAACTGGCATGAACTGTGAAACCTGCAGTGGCTAATTGATTACTGACTCGTTCAAAGTTCTCTTTTAAGCCTTTTTTATTATTCTCAACGGTCACTAAGTGACAAACCATGCCGTGTAACAGTCCGCCATCAATGATGCGCTGCACTGCTTTGTCGGCGGTTTCTCGGCCATCATAAGCGAGCATAAAGCTGTGCGGTGCAGTAAAGCCTGAATTAGGGATAAGAATAGGCGCCTTAACTTGGCGAATGATCTGCTCAATATTTGAGCCAAGGGCTTTAAAGCGCTTGCTGGTACGGCCAATAACTACCAAGCGAGCATCTGCTTCTAAATCGCTGATTACATCGGTGATTGAACCATGACGTAACACTTGCTCAATCTGTTCGCAGCCTTGCTCTGTAGCGCATTGTTGTGCTTGAGTTAACAGTTCTTTACCGAGTTCAATAGCGATTTTGCTATGTTGTGCATCAAGCGATGTCAGTTCTGCTAATAAAGCGGAGCGTGCACCCAGGCCGATTGCTCCACTGAAGTTATCGGCGGCTGGCGTGTTTTTCTTTTCAATGGCATGGACCAAGACTAAAGGTTTGCTCAGTTTTTTGGCTGCCCAGATGCCCGCTGTACAGACATCATTTGCGTAAATTGACGTATCTATACAGGTTATGATTTTGTTCATTGTTATCTCCTTAATGGCCAGCCATCAGTTTTTCGACTTCTTTGGGATCATTGTGTACGCCAAATTTATCAACAATAGTGGCAGTAGCGGCTGTCATACCGATAATCTCTACATCAGCCCCTAAGCGTTTGAACTTAATAACCACTTTGTCCAAGGACGATACAGCAGTAATATCCCAGAAATGCGCATGACTGAGATCAATAACGACCTTGTCCACGGCTTCTTTAAAATCAAATGCAGAAGCAAACTGATCAGATGAAGCAAAGAAAACCTGACCAATAACTTGATAAACCCGTACATTGTTCTCTGTTTGCTGCGGTTTCACTACCATAAAACGACCGATTTTATTGGCAAAGAATAAGGTTGCTAGCAGCACACCCACTAATACACCTATGGCTAAGTTATGGGTGAAAACAACCACCACAACGGTGGCAATCATCACGATATTAGTAGAAAGAGGATGTTTTTTAAGATCTTTAACAGAGCTCCATGAGAAGGTACCGATAGAGACCATTATCATTACTGCAACGAGGGCGGCCATAGGAATCAGCTTGAGCCAGTCGCCTAAGAAAACGATTAAAATTAACAAAAAAACTCCGGCAGAAAAGGTAGATAAGCGCCCTTTACCACCTGATTTAATATTAATTATAGATTGCCCAATCATAGCGCAGCCTGCCATACCGCCCATTAATCCTGCGCCAATATTGGCGATACCTTGACCTTTACACTCACGGTTTTTATCACTGTCGGTATCTGTTAAATCATCAACAATCGTTGCTGTCATCATCGATTCCAGCAAGCCCACTACGGCTAATCCTATGGAGTATGGCAGGATGATTAGCAGTGTTTCCCATGTTAAAGGTACTTCGGGCCATAAAAATATTGGCAAGGTGTCCGGTAATTGGCCCATATCGCCGACGGTGCGTATATCAAGTCCACTCACGATGGCAACAGTGGTTAACAGCACAATACAAACAAGCGGTGAAGGAATAGTCTTGCCAATCACGGGGAGATATGGAAATAGGTAAATAATTCCAAGGCCTGTGGCTGTCATGGCGTAAACATGCCAAGTCACATTGGTCAGTTCAGGCAGTTGCGCCATAAAAATAAGAATAGCGAGCGCGTTTACAAACCCTGTCACCACCGATCGCGACACAAAGCGCATTAAGTTACCAAGCTTGAGGTAGCCTGCGAAAATTTGAATCACCCCAGTTAGTAAAGTAGCTGCAAGCAGGTACTCAAGTCCGTGGTCTCGGACCAAGGTCACCATCAGTAACGCCATGGCTCCGGTAGCCGCAGAAATCATCCCGGGCCGCCCACCGACTATAGCGATAATCACAGCAATACAAAACGAAGCATACAAACCAACTTTTGGATCAACGCCCGCAATGATTGAGAACGCAATAGCCTCTGGAATTAAGGCTAGAGCGACAACAATACCTGCAAGTAAATCACCGCGGATATTAGAGAGCCATTCAAGTTTCATTTTTTCAAACATGAGTAAACCTTGTAATAAGCAAGCAGCAGCGCAAATATCTGTCGCGCTAAGATGCAAAGTGTGCAGTGCTAGCTACGACAATTTAAATGACATTACTGAGTTTTAGTGAGTTATTTTTGGCGCAAAAAAGCGCCTGCCATTTTTTGGCAGTTGGTGCAGCCATCGGCAAATTGGATGACTAAGAGGAAGGGAAGCTAGGGTGGACTAATTCGCAAAGTGTGTGCCTTCATGCACTGCTAAGTAAAAAACAGCTTGGAATGATCGCATCGATACCCGTGCCGGTCAACCGCTCATGTTTACTAAAGAGTCAGTAAGAAGAGCTCAGATGAACGGGTTATAGGTTTGTAGTCGGCGCTTTTATTATTGACACTTCATTCTTCATATGCGAATATTTTAATATGTTAAATTCTTAATGTATTGAGCCAGCGGCGGTATTTCAGTGGATTTGATTCAGTTCTTAAAATGCCTTTCAGACCTTAATAGGCTCACCTGCCTTGGCTTGATCCAAAGAGCGGGGGAGGCGTGTGTGTGTGAGATCCAAGTTGCACTAAATCAAGAGCAACCAAAGGTGTCGCAATATTTAGCGCAATTACGCAAGTGTGGAATTTTGCAAAGTGAGCGACGTGGAAAGTGGGTGTATTACCGCTTGTCTGCTGACTTGCCAAACTGGGCATTCCAGGTCATCACTTCCTCAATTGAAAATAATCCAGAGCTATTTGCCGACGCAATAGCTCTGTTTGACAGTATTCATAGCAGCAGTGCTTGCGATAACGAGAGCAATAACAATGCAGACAAATAATCCGTTAGAAAATCTTATTACTGAGCAGATTAGCTTACCCAGTCAGGATCAGTTTTCTACGCTAGATTCTAACCACCCACCACGAATTTTACTGTTATACGGCTCATTGCGTCAGCGTTCATTCAGTCGTTTGGTTGTTGAAGAAAGCGCAAGATTGCTCAAACACATGGGCGCCGAGGTGCGTATTTTTAATCCTGAAGGTTTACCGCAGCCTGACACTGCAGATGAGTCGCATCCAAAGGTGCAAGAATTACGTGATTTAATGGGGCTCTTCGCATTTGAGGGTGTGGAAAAAATCTGACCGGCTGGAAAAGGAGTCGGGGATCTTAGAAAATGTAAGCTCCTACACAAACAAAAACTAAGCCCCCGACATGAGCAATCTTACCTTTTCCAGCCCAGACCTTTCCAGCTTTTGCCAACTAAATATCCTCGGCCTGACTGCCACTGGACAACATCTTTGTGCAGAACGCGCCGTCATCGAATGCCGTTTCACCAAAGCATCTGAGCCGTGCCCCAAGTGCGGGGCTGCTGGCGTTTCACGCGGTACTGTCGATAGACATCTTGCCCACGCGCCTTACGGGCAACGACCAACCAGATTGCTGTTGCGCATCCGTCGCTGGCGTTGTACTTGCGGTTGTTTCTGGCACGAAGATACCAGCAGTGCTGCGCCGCCACGCGCAAAGCTTTCCCATGGAGCGATACGCTGGGCCTTGGCTGCCATCGTGCTGGATGACTTGTCGATATCGCGCATTGCAAACCATCTGAACGTTGCTTGGCACACTGTTAATAGCGCTATTCTCAAAGAAGGTCAGCGCCTGCTTTTTAATGATCCGAAGCGGTTTGACGGTGTGACCGTGCTCGGTGTGGATGAGCATGTCTGGCGGCATACACGCTGGGGTGACAAGTACGTCACCATCGTGGTTGACCTTACGCCCGTGCGTAACAAAACTGGGCCGGCCCGCTTGCTCGATGTGCTGGAAGGCCGCTCCAAACAAGCCTTTAAACAGTGGCTGAACAATCGTCCCAAGGCTTGGCGTGACCAGATTGAAAGCATTGCCATGGACGGTTTTACGGGGTTTAAATCTGCGGCACAAGAAGCCTTGCCCCAAGCCCAAACCGTACTGGATCCCTTTCATGTGGTGCGCTGGGCAAGCAACATGCTGGATGAATGCCGCCGGCGTGTGCAACAAGACGTCCTAGGCCGTAGAGGGCGTAAAAACGACCCGCTCTACAAAAGCCGTCGAACGCTGCTGACCCGGATCAGCTACCTGTCTGACGCCAACAAAAAGCAACTGTTCCAGCTGTTTGCAGATGAGCACCACCTCGAAGTGGATTGCACTTGGAACATGTACCAACGGGTGGTCAGCGCCTACAACGAGCCGGATCGAAGGCGTGGTAAAAAACTCATGGAAGAGGTCATAAATATCATTACAGCCAGTGACTTGCCCAAAGCGCTCATCGAGGTGAAAGGCTTGGGAAAAACGCTGAAAAAATACGCGGATAGCATCCTGGCCTACTTCGACCGACCAGGAACCAGCAACGGACCTACAGAAGCTATCAATGGTCGGCTAGAACACTTGCGAGGCACTGCTTTGGGCTTTAGAAATTTAACCAACTACATCGCCAGGTGCCTGCTGAAATCCGGAGGGTTTAGAAACCAGCTACACCCTTAAATGCGAAGAGCCTTTAATGGTGTGGTCGGAAGGTCAAGTCTGGTGCTCGCCTGAACGACATGGTGCGATGACAGGGATTTTCAAAAGCCAAATCGACTGGATACCACTTAGCCTCGGTGCTGTGCGCCCCACACAAGGGAAAACCTTAGCAGTAATGCAGGTGTGTGGCGGTTCTCAATCTTTTAATGTGGTCAATCAGCTCCGTGTATTGGGTCGCTGGATGCGGATGTTTACCATCCCAAATCAATCCTCGGTTGCCAAAGCCTATCTTGAGTTCGATGAAAATAATCGTATGAAACCCTCGCCTTACTACAACCGCATTGTTGATGTTATGGAGGAGTTGGTGAAGTTCACTTTGCTATTGCGCAACAATGCACCTTACCTGACTGATCGTTATTCAGAACGTGTAGAGAGTGCAGAAGAACTCAGTCAGCGCGTCAATCAACGCTCAATTTAAGGACAGTTTGATGACAACAGTTAAATCAGAAAATGCTCCAAGCACCTCTGAGGGCATGGGATTATTTGAACGCTACCTTACCCTTTGGGTGGCTTTAGCCATTATCGCGGGTGTTTTGATAGGGCAGTTTGCGCCAGTTATTCCTCAAGCTTTATCGCGCTTTGAGTATGCTCAAGTATCCATACCGGTGGCTGTACTGATTTGGGCAATGATTTTTCCAATGATGCTGCAAGTCGACTTTAGCTCGATTAAAAATGTAGGTAAGCAACCCAAAGGATTGGTGATTACCACGAGCGTAAACTGGCTGATCAAACCTTTTACGATGTTCGCAGTCGCTTGGTTTTTCTTTATGGTGGTTTTTGAACCATTGCTACCTGCGGCCATAGCCAGCGAATACTTAGCTGGTGCGATCTTATTAGGGGCAGCTCCGTGTACGGCGATGGTGTTTGTGTGGAGCTATCTCACCCGAGGTGATGCCGCTTATACCTTGGTGCAGGTCGCCGTGAATGACTTGATTATGCTAGTCGCCTTTGCCCCTATCGTGGTTTTACTGCTTGGCATTTCTAATATCCAGGTGCCTTGGGACACAGTGTTGTTGTCGGTGCTGCTGTATATCGTCATACCCCTAGCTGCCGGTTATTGGGTGCGAAATAATGTTATCAAGCGCCGAGGCCTGGCGTGGTTTAACGATGTGTTCCTGAAGCGTGTTGCTTCGATTACACCGGTTGGATTGATAGTCACTTTGGTGCTGTTATTTGCATTTCAAGGCGATGTCATTATTGCGAATCCATTGCATATTGTACTGATTGCAATCCCGCTGATTCTCCAAACAGTATTAGTGTTTGCTATTGCTTACGGTTGGGCCAAAGCATGGCGTGTGCCCCACGCAATCGCAGCGCCTGCCGGTATGATTGCGGCCAGTAACTTTTTTGAGTTAGCGGTGGCGGTTGCTATTGCTCTATTTGGTCTGCAATCTGGAGCGGCATTAGCCACTGTCGTTGGGGTGTTAGTTGAGGTTCCTTTAATGCTCGCGCTGGTGCGTTTTGCCAATAAAACGCGTCACCATTTCCCAGCTTCTGCCGTAGCAGAGCAATCCTCTTAAAGGACACATTATGCTGGTTATTTATCATAATCCCGAATGCGGCACTTCACGTAATGCACTTAAAATTATCCAGGACGCTGGTTACTCACCGATAGTCATTGAGTACCTAAAAGACGGCTGGACAGGCGCGCAGTTACTTGGGTTATTTGCGGCCGCCAATTTAACCCCCCAACAGGCCTTGCGGACCACTAAATCGCCTGCCGCCGAGCTGGGTTTGCTGGCCGATAATGTTTCTGATCAAGCAATTCTTGAGGCGATGATAAAGCATCCAATATTGGTCAATCGCCCGATTGTTTGCAGCCCCAAAGGGGTTAGATTGTGTCGGCCCAGTGAAGTAGTACTCGACTTACTAGATAGCTGGCCAAAAGGTCCTTACTACAAAGAAGATAGCGAGCAAATACTCAACGCAGACGGCACACGCACAAGCTCAGTCCAATAGTTTAAGGCTCAATCAGATGAACATACTTATTTTTTTAGGAAGCGTTCGACAAAGCACGCCGCCGGCCCCAGTCCGTCTTGGTGAACGTGTTGCTTTATCGTGCAAGCAACATATTGAGCGTCAGTTTTCAGCGCTTCAAGTTGAAGTAATTGACCCTCTTGATTTTGAGTTAGGACCTATCTTCAAGCCGCATTTTTCCTACACAAACACAGACGTTCCATTATCACTGCAAATATTGGCTGAGAAAATTGAGAAGGCAGATGGTTATGTGATGGTCAGTCCTGAGTACAATCACTCAATGAGCCCTGCGTTAGCCAACTTATTGAACCACTTTGGTAGCTCATTATTTTCTTATAAGTCTTCAATGATTGTGACCTACTCCGCAGGTCAATGGGGCGGGGCAAGAGCCGCTGTTAATATGCGCACCTTCTTATCAGAGCTTGGCTGTCTTCCTGTTTCAGCAATGATCCATATTCCTAAGGCGCAAGAAGTGCTAAACGAAAATGGAGATTTTAGCAATGAAGTCAACCCGGAAAAATGGGCAGGCTATTACCAGAGAGCATTTAGCCAGTTGCACTGGTGGGCAATGGCCGCCAAGCGCCACCATGCTAGTAAAGAGGGTGAGCAACGTCCGGTAGCCTTCAAACGAAATCCTGCGCAACGAAATGCGCCCTGAAATGACGCCTCATTGCGTTTTGAGTGCTTGGGATAGGCATGAACTGTAACTACCCCGTAAAATAATACAGCCCGCTCGTAGAATTTCTTTTAAACTAAAACAAAGGAGTTTTACGATGAGCAAACGCATGACTGAGAGCCAGATCGTGGCGATTTTAAAAGAAGCCGAAGCCGGTATGCCGGTTAAAGATCTCTGCCGTAAGTACGGCATTGGTAATTCAACGTTTTATAAATGGCGTGAAAAATACGGCGGCATGGAAGCATCCGATGTGCGCCGTTTAAAAGAGCTTGAAGAAGAAAACCGTCGGCTCAAACAAATGTATGCGGATTTGAGCCTAAAATCGCAGATGCAAGAAGATATTATAAAAAAGCTTTAGCACCTGTGGCAGAACGAAAAGTTTGGGCACGTGAGCTACAGGTGCAGTATAACGCGAGCGTTGTAACGTGCTGTAATGCGGTTGGCATCAGCCGTACCGCTTATTATTACGAACCTAAGTTAACCGATGACACTGCAATCATTGATGCACTCAATGCGTTGATTGAAAAACATCATCGCTGGGGTTTTCCAAAGTGCTTCAAACGTCTTCGCAAGCTAGGCCACAGCTGGAATCACAAGCGAGTATATCGTGTTTATACTGAGTTAAAACTGAACCTGCGGCGCAAAGGCAAGCGACGCGTGCCTAACCGCAACCCTGAGCCTCTGGCTGCGCCTAGTGCGCTGGGTAAGTGCTGGTCAATGGACTTTATGAGCGACAGCTTACACAACAAAGTCCGGTTTCGGACATTCAATGTTATTGATGATTTTAACCGTGAAATACTCGGCATTGATATCGCGACCAGTATGCCATCGTTGCGTGTAATACGTTATCTGGACCAGCTGGCTGAATGGCACGGTTACCCTGAGAAAATTCGCGTTGATAACGGCAGTGAATTTACCTCAGAAGTCTTCACCAGCTGGGCAAAAGTGCATGGCATTATGATTGATTACATCAAACCTGGTTGCTCTTACCAAAACGCATGCATTGAGCGATTTAACCGAACGTATCGTGATGATGTACTGGATTTATATATTTTCAACAACCTGAATGAGGTAAAGCAAATAACCGAAAACTGGATTGAGTTATATAACACTGAACGACCACACGACTCACTGAATGACATGACGCCGTTAGAGTACCGAAATGCGGCATAAATTCTCTACGAGATGGCTGTGTTATAAATGGGGTATTTACAACAAGAGCATCATTCAGTATCGACTCGTGCGCATTGTCGACAATGACAGGAAGTACGTAGCGGTACTTGAGCGGTGTCAAATTACTTCGGTGGCTTGTGCATCCACACACTCAGTGGGGCACCTTTCTTCACCACTGAAGCCTATAGGCTTCAGTGCCTTCTTTCTATCGTGTCCAAAATCTGTTGTCTAACATCACGACCATCTTGATCTTGTTTTACCGCCATAATAAACACGCATTTACCGTGACTCAGCTGCGCCCATTTATTACCCACTTCTCGTTTTTCCGCCGAGTCATCATTGCTGGCATACACGTCACCTTTGTATTCCACCACCAGCATGCGGCCATCATTCAATTCACAGACAAAATCAGGGTAAAACTTGCTATGCGCCAAAGGCAACCAAAACGAAGCGTGATCACGGCGCACTAGATTACGAATCCAGTATTTTATTTGCGGTAGGCTTTCAATCGCTTTAGCGCACTCGAACTCTTCGCCCGTAGACTTTAGGTCTTCAATCAAATTCTGCGGGAAAAAATGTTTGGTAAATTGAAAACTACCCGAATAATACGGTGGGCGTGACGGATATTTATCGGGCTTGAACTCATACAAAAACTCATCAGACAAGCAGGCGGTACTGCTGCTATCAAACAGAGAGTGCTGGTAGCTATTTTTTTGCGCCTTAGCACGGTACATGCCGATTAAATCGCGAATGGCACGCGCCAATGGAAACTTATTACGCACCAAGGCCGTTAATGTCATATCGTATTTTTGCAGTAAATTCTTTACCAACAGGGCGATAAAACCAGTTAATTGCTGCTGCACAACATCAGTTTGACGCAGCTCTTTATCCAGCCAACGAATAAGATCTTGCTCAGTCAGATCCAGAAAGCCTTGATTAAAAGGTACGGCATCTTTTTGTTCGGAAATCTTATAAATGACTTTTTTGCCATCAAAATCAATAGCAAAACTGCTGCTGGTTTCATGCAAAGTAAAGTTTTTCAGCTCAGCAGGATAGTCAAGCAAGTTCCAGTTACAGGCATGCAACAACACCTCGGACTCAATCAGCTCCAGCTGTCCTTGTTGCAGCATGCACAGTTGCGGCAAGGCACCAAACACTTCACCACGTTCAGAAGGCGCTTTACGGGCTTGAATAGTTTGGTTATGTACACGCACATTGCGTTCAAAGGTCTGACGTTCTTTACCCGACTTAACCTGCTTAGTGAGCGCCTTCTGTATGTTCTCAGTGACTTCCCCCGTTACTTTTATCACTGTGGTTTGGCTGGCAGTATCTGTGGTGGTGGTGATTTGTTGTTTTTCTGCATCGGATAACGCAGAAAAATCTGGCAGCTCACCAACCTCCACTACTAATGCGGGGGCGACCACTGGGCGTGGCTGCGCTGGTGCATTATTACCAAATAAATCATCTTGTTGCGGATGTGCGGCTTGCTCGCGTAAAAACGCGGCAATTTCCATTTCTTCAAAACCCATAGCAATCAGGGTATCGGATAGCTCTTGCGCTGCGCGGCTAAATTTACTCGTCGCTAGGTGCGCATAGGCACGGTTTAGATCTTCAATCATGCGGCGTTTTGCATAAGGCATCCGCAATACGCGCCCTAACAATTGCTCAGCGTCTTTGCTCGATGACACTTGTTTCACCGAACAAAACACATAAGCAAAGGAGCAGTCCCAGCCTTCTTTTAAGGCCTCAATGGTAATGATGTATTCAATAGGACAGCTGCGTTCAAATAGGTTGATGCCATCCAGCTCGCGCTGATTACCGGTCACCACAGCAATTTTATTTTCTTCGATTTTCAGCTGTTCAATCAGATGTTTTTTTAATACTTCAACCGTCACTTCAGCATTTTTATTTTCCGCTTGAAACAGCGCAATGGGGCGAATGTAGTCTTCATCTTTTTGCGCATCAATGGCCAATTTGTTGCGCGTAATAACTGCATCTTGTATAGCATCCTGCCAGTTTTGATGCTCAGTCAGCACAATCGGCAGTTTAATCATTTCTTCCGCTTTTAACTCAGCTGCGGAAACATGAAATAGCACATTACTGCCATTGGTATTAGTGGTATTAGGCGTGGCGGTTAACTCAATAATCACTGCGGGATGCACGCGATGCAAAGTGTCAAAAGTTAAACTGGTGCGCGCATTATGCGCTTCATCCACGATGACGATTGGACGGTACACTGCCAGCAAGTTGGCGAAGGAAAACTTGACTTTCCCCAGCTCAGCCTTGGTTAAACCGTTTTCTTGCAGATCGCTTTCAGTAACACGCTCTAATAGTGACCATGAAGGGTGGTTACTATTGATTTTGGCAAAGTGCGGCTCAAAGTTTTCGTGGTAAGCATAGACTTTGCGCCCCGAGGTATCATTAACGCGCAAGTTCGCCATTGTGGAAACCACGACAATGGCTTTGCTGCCAATATCTTGCGGGCGAATCTGCGTGACCTCATCAATATCCAGCACCAACACTTGGCGATTAAAGGCGCGGTCAAGATTTTGCCTATAGGGATGACCTGGCTTTTTCAGTGCTTCAACAGTTTGTTGGCGAATGGTGATACTCGGGACCAGCCACAGAGTAATAGGCGCATCGCTTTCTAAATAATGCTGCGCTGCCACTTCTACCGCATAAGAGCCCAGCACTGTTTTACCGCCACCGGTTGGAATGCGCAAGCAGAAATAAGGTGTTTGACCAAAGCTGTATTCTTGGTAAGCATGCGAGGGTAAATCTTGTTCAGCCAGTGCTGCGCTATACGCCTCAGCAACCGAATCGGCCTGCAAACAACGCGATAAAAACGATTGCATGACATCGACAGCACGCTGCTGATAGCCCTTTAATTTAAACATCTGTGTAGTCCTTACTCAAAGCATGCCAACGTCATAGGGGATTTGTTTAAAGGTGATATTGGCTTGCTGCAAACGTGCAGCACCCAAACGGCAAGATTCACCATAAATCACAATTTTTTGCTGGTTCTGAATATCAGGTAACTCATTGAGCACGGCACTGGTGAGCACATTGCCACCTTGTGGCCGACGATCACCTAAAATACCGTTATACAACAGGTAATACGCTGTATCGTTATTAACACCCAGTAACGGGCTATCCGCTTGGCCTTGCAGCGGTGTTTTGTTTTCTAAATACCAAATATGTGCCGCTAAGCTCGGGAATTTAATCTCGCTATTTAGGCTACCGTATTCATCAAATACCGCCTCACCCAATTTAAAGAAGCGAAAGCCACCGCCTCCTTGCCAATCAACGGCTTTGGATATGCCACCTTGTTCGCCATCGACGACTTTCTGTAAACGGGTTTGGCAATGGGTTTGTGCATGCTCACCCATTTCGATACCGATATAACGGCGGTTCATTTTGTGGGCAACGGCGGCGGTGGTGCCTGAGCCGAGGAAAGAGTCGAGAACGAGGTCGTTTGGATTAGTGGCAATTTCCAAGACTCTCTGCAAAAGTGACTCTGGTTTAGGTGTCGAAAAAGGGTGTGCCTTATTAAGTGCCAAAATTTCTCGTTTAGCTGTCTGGTTGTTTCCTACGTCATCGTGGCGCCAGACAGTTGTCGGTACAGTTCCCTCGCGAACTACAGTTTCAAATTTCTTTAATCGTGGAACGCTATTTGTTCCTTTAACCCCCCACCAGATTAAATTCTCACTTACGTTTTGCTGATGTGATTTTTGATCATAAGCCCACACCCTAACCGGGTTAGGCCAAACTTCTTCGCCAGTATTTGGGTTAACTATCGGATAATATAAATTAGGTCGCTCATTTTTTGACTTTGCACAAGTGTAATCACCAGAACTCCATGCCCCCCTAGGGTCATTGTCTGGATTCTTAAAATTTCTTGACTGTTTTAAGCTTCGTTTTAATAAATTAGGAAACCATCCATCACGATTTTTTGCATACAGAAAAATATGGTCATGATTTTGACTTAACCATTTTGCGTCATTTTGGGGTGAAAACTTTTTTTCCCACATGATGTTTGCAATAAAATTCCGTCGACCAAATACCTCATCACACACCACTTTTAAATAATGCGCTTCATGGTCATCAATAGTGATCCAAATGCTGCCATCTTCTGCCAACAACTCCCGCAGCAACTCCAAGCGCGGGTACATCAACGATAGCCATTTGCTGTGCTCTAAATTATCGTCGTAATGCTCAAAGGCTGATTGAGTGTTGTAAGGCGGGTCAATAAAAACACACTTCACTTTGCCAGCATAAAAAGGAATCAGCGCTTTCAAGGCTTCCAAGTTATCACCCTGAATTAGCAGATTTTCATTATCGGCATCGCCATAGGACAGCTCCGGCACTTCCTCAAGCAAACGATAAGTTGACTTCTGCGCGGCTGTTACCGCTTGGTCTTTATTGAGCCAATGAAGAATAGGCATGATTTTCCTTAAGCATTTATGCAGTCAAACAGGGCTTTACCCAATTTCATAAAACAAAACAGGCTCCAAAGAGCCTGTTGCTTGCTATTAAATCTTAATTAGCTCGCAGACTTAACAACAATCGGAAAAGCTCGAAAGCCATAGTTCTTTGCGTAAATACGGTGTCCACGCTTAGTCGTAATACTGGCCACAAACTTTACCTCATACCCTTCTGGCATGGGTAGATCTAGCTTGAGTTGCTTTGGCATAGCATATTTCACCTCCTTAATAAGTGCAGGTTCTTCATTGCTATGCCATACAAAAGCTTCTAAAATCACTTTTGCTGTGTTTGCAGCATACCAATGTCGGTTTGGCACCTATATCAAACCGATTTAAACAGAGAGGTGGTTACCGCCACTTCTCTCTGTTTTATTTCTTAGCTAATTTTAAACATTGCCTTAACAACATCCTTACCAAGCATGTTATGCAAGAGTCTCCAGTTCCCCGTTTCTTTACGCACGCGACCTGCAACAATGGCGGGGCTGATATTAAGCTGTTGTGCTAATTTAAGCGCATCTGCAGCAGCATAAGTATTTTTAACCATACTAGCCTGCCATGCCTCCATAGGGATTAATGCTTCTTGCGCTATTTCATCCGCTTCTGCTTCTTGCTGTTCTGCTCGTTGGGTTTTATCGTCTAAATCATCCATAACAATGGGTTCGGCTGGGCTTAGATGTTTTTGAACATGAGCCAGCTCATGTATAAGCACAAACCAAAAATGGTCTAAACGATCATATCTTAATGTAACGCCTACTACAGCACGGTCGCCTAACAACATGGCAGCACCGTCTAAATAGGTTTTTTTGAAGTGCGGCTCTACGACTAAAACAATGCCGTAGCGGGCTAAATATTCTTTGGCTAGCTTTGGACCTTCAGTATATTCAGACAGTTTTACCAGCTCGCTAAGCCACTCCTTGGTAATTACACCCTGTGTGTAAGATGTCTCAATAGGTTCTGCCAAGGCTTGCTTTTTGACTATCGCTACCCAAGCTAACAGCGCCATATCATTCATGGCGCGAGTGCCTGTTTGTGTTTGCGGAGCGCGCAATAGAGCCATATCCGCTGACAAAAAATCTCCAAACGTCTTTCTGATGAGCTCTTCTGCAATATCACTCAACGCAGGAAGCGAGGCAGCAATGTACTTCGCCCCAAAGCAGCCACGCTTAGCCATTTCCTTTAAAGGGAAGCTGGTGTAATCAAAAAGAGCCGGCTTGTTTAAATCTATATCAATTGGGCTTTCGTTCAGTAATACATCAGCAGGAATGCCTAATCCTTTATGCAAATTGCGCATCATGGCCAAGGTTAAAGGGCGCTTACCGTTTAACACATCAGACACCTTTGATTGGCTACCCAGGTAAGGCGCTAAATCTTTGGCTGACATACCCATTTGATCCATGCGAAAACGAATCGCGTCGACTGGATCAACACTTGGCGTGGGGGAAGCTTTACGTTCGTAGTCTTCAATCACTAAGGCAAGAAGTTCGATGGTGTCATTATTACTGTTATCGTCAGCTTCCATTAGGCGTAATAAATGAGCAACCGCCTGAGCGTGTTGCTCATCAGTTTTAATCACTTTTACTGCTGCTAATTCATTCATAAGCCACCTCCACTACTCAAACTTCTTTTTGCTGTATTCAGCATGGGTTCCCACCCAATCAATCACAACCATGCCCATCTGGTACTTAACGACCACAACAAGACGGTAATGATTGCCACCAATATTAAAAATCACTTTGTTCTTCGCTAAAAAATCAGCCTGTTGATAGCGATTTTTAATATCGTGTGGTGTTTTCCAATCGGCGCACTCTACCTCTTTACGCCAGGCATCCAAAGCTACTTTTGAGCCTGCATGCTTGCGCTTGAACTTATCCAGTAAAAGTACGTTGATTAACCTCATGGGCTCTACCGATCGAAAACTTGGCTTAATGATACTACCCTGCAAGGGAAGCGTCAATTTATAAATTATAAAGCAAGGTGCGACTCACTTATTTTAAATCTAAAGGCCTGTTGTTTTTAATACTTCTAATTACTGCATTAAATCTCCAGACTTTAATTAGCAAGCGAAATTTCGCAGGATGTGTATAAAGAGTCGGTAGCAGTGAAACGAGTTTAGCCTGAAAGAATTTCTAATTTTACTCTTTCTGCCCACTTCTGAATTGACTTACAATCTAGTAGCCCTCTATTTTCGGCTGGTGACTGAGGGTGCGAGATCCGTTTGTAATGGCCCTTGAGTGTTCGCGTCAGAAAGTGAGTTGGCCACACTAATGACTGCTTAACTAACTGTTTTTCTAGTTCTCCAATATATTTATGGGGGTCTAATGATACGTTTTTATGCTTTATTAGCAGGGTTGATAGGCTGCTTGAGTTGTCGGTCGTATCAACCTCGACTAGAGAATACAAATGATTATCTTTCTTGAGCAGATACCACACAAAGTAGCGAGGACTTCCATCTCTACGCAGATGCTTAGAATAGCCATAAATAGTTGGCAGCTTACGAATTTCACGATGTATATGAGTGCAATCAGGTATGCTTACTAACTGCTGAACCATCGCATCAAAAGCTTTAAATTTGTCAGTATAAATATCGGCGTTATCATTTTTTTCGCTAGTTGCGTTGTAGTCTGCAGGCGATAGAGTCCCGTGAATACTCGATTCATCGGTGCTTACTTCTAGGCTATTTTTTTCAAGTGGCTCCGTTTGGACTTCTTTTGTTCCATAGCCTCCTGCTCGGGTTTTTCCTGCTCTGATACGTGTTGTTTTAAATGACTGCGCAAACTCAAATATCACTGCAGGTGCATCAATTTGTAATTCTTCAAGGTCAGTGTTTGGCTCTTCATCGTCATCAATCATTAGTTCTGCCCCTGTATTGGATCTGGCTTGCCCTGAGCGCCCTTGCCCTGGCTGTCCAACATCAAATCTGGGGTCAACAATATCTACGTGTGTAGGGCAGCTGGAAGGCAGTTTAGAGATGCCATCTATTTCATACACAAAGAACGCATTCAATTCTGACTCATAGTGACCACGTAGTGCTAGTTCAGCGCCTACTAACGCTGGCGGGTCAAATTGAAAATCCCATAGTCTATATTTATCACTGTCATAACCATTCTTGAGCTGATAAGTAGCAATACTCTCAAATGAATGCCGTACATCCTCGTCTAATAAAAGCCAGGCGAGCCGTTGTCTGAGTGCGTCATCACTTCTTGCCTTTAGGGGCAAGCTAGAGGTTGGTAATATATTAATCCAGACTTTATTTAGTTCACTTTCCTGCTGGACATCGAACTCTTGGGATAGACCATTGTGGATTAGCGATAGACGGGCAAGGTAGGCCGTATGCAAAAACAGTACACGAGCCAGCTCAATTTGCGGCAAGAAGTATCGGACTCCATTGAAGTCAAATACAAAGCACCATTGCTTAGCATCTCGTGCGCGGTTTACCGCTGGTATAGGGCATACCTTGATCTGCTCAACTTCCCAAGAGCGAGTGCTCGCTATGGTTACACTTCTCGTAAACCCTGCTTGTGTTAATGCCTTGGTTGCATTGAGTACTCGACGCCTTGCCAATATTGGTACTTGCGAAAAACCAAAATATTGCTTCTGTTGATGAGGAGTTAATTTAACATTAATATTCCAATCTGAGCCCCCATGGCGGCGGAATATAGACCCAATTTCTTTGATCCTGCTATCGTCTTTTAGACCTTTGAACTTCATGCTGTGTACTCATCAATATATCTAAATAAACTCTAGCCTGTTCTGTTAACCGCTCATCACTGAGGGTAGCATTTCTCAGCAGTCTCCATCGTGGCGGCGTATCAAATAGGGTTAGTAGGTAGTTGTGGGCATTTTGTAAGCGTCGAATTTGGTACTGTGCGACGCTTTCCACGTGATCTGCCAGGAATGAATTGGATAAAGGCATTCGGCTAATATTTTTCTCAACGGTCGAAGCGTTGCCCAATAGTTTGAAAAAGCAGGCTTTAGAACGTCGAGGCCCTTGCGGATTAGATTGCAAGAAAAGTGTTAGCTGTCGCAAAGCATGCAAATACTCTCTGTCCCGTTTGTCCCAGTCCACACGTCGACTGATAGGCTTTGCTTTAGGAGCTGCATGTTGGTAATTGGTATCTAGCAGCCACTCGCGGTGCTGACGATATAGCCTAGCGTATAGGGCTTTAGAATTTTGCCGAGCTTGCTTGGGTGGGTGTAATACTAATAAATTAAGCCAGTCTTCTTGATCAAGTGTCAGATTGATGTGTACTGGCGTTTTAACCTGAACAAGTTGTTGTTTATTACTATTTATTGGGTATTGACTGGCTTCTTTAATGGCTTCAGTAATTTGCCAGTTATTTCCAAGTAAAGCTTGGTGCACAACAATGTGTTCAAGATAGTTGAAGCTTTTTCGGTGCTTACGAAAGATACATCTGAGCCAGTCAGACTCATTTTTACTTGAACCTTGTGGCAAAAGCTGATGCCTGCTGAGCCACTTCACTGGCCAAGCTTGCAAGACTTTGTCTTTTACCGCTTGATGATTTATTTGTGTTTTTCTGTACGTTAAATTGAGTTTGCTGGCGAGGTTGCGATAGTACATTGACCACTGTTCAAAGCTCGGCGAAGTTTGAGCGGGAAACTGCAGTAGTTGTCGTACCTGATGATTGACCCATAGTGACGCTTGGCTGCCAGCGCGCTGTTTAGTCAGAGAGCAATGCTCTGGAGATGCGGCAATAAAATGGTGACGTTCAATAAGCGGCCTAGCAATACGTGTATTAATTAATACGCCATGCTTAGGGCATGCATCGATTCCTTCTGCTTGCCATTCTCTGAGCCAAAAATACTCACCATATTGGTTACGTTGTTCGATTAAGCAGCCTGGGCAGTAGCGGACAAAACGAGGTGTTTGGACTCGTGATGCGGCAACACCTAAAGCAAGCTGGGACGCTCCTTGAGAGCCAATTAGCCATTGCATACACTGTCTACGGCGACCTTCAGGAACAAATGGGGCATAGAGCGGGAATAATGTATGGCTGTAAATCAGTGCTTCTGGAGTGAGTGTGCTGGGTAGCCAGCGTGCAACTTTTTCGATATTACTGGGCAAGTCAATCGTTGCCATAACAGTACGCGATCCAAATACCTCATCCAGTAATTGTTTAGGGCTGATTAGCCCCTGCCGAACACCAGCTCTTGCGATTGTGCTGTACAGCAACTCTTCAGCGTAAGGGACTGGGAAATTCAGCATGCCACTTACCTGAAAGAGTTTACCCACTGCTCAGTATCGAACAATAAGCCTGCTTGTTGTAGTGATTTTTGAATATCCACATCATTGGCGGCTTGAGAGTGCAGGAATCTCAGGTCATCAGACTCTAACGTGTGCCAGTCTGTTTTCTTGATACTTTGTGCTTTTGGAGTTGGAGTTGGAGTTGTTAGCTTCGGTTTTACTGTATCAGTATTTTGATACCAGGACAGGATCAATGGCATAAGATCCTTCATGTGCATTTGCGGGTGGTCCTCAAAAGCTCTATTGATCAGCGGTTCTAGTAAATCCGATGCGTAACCCATATCAACCAGCATATTGTGCAGACGGATGGCTTGTTCATTGCCACGATATTTAGCCACTACATCAATACTTTCCTGATGCGAATGTAATAAGTTACTTAATTCCAATATTTTACGATCAACGTCAGGGATCGTCAGGTCTGAGTAACGCGCGATTTTAATAATATCTCCTGATCTCAGAGCATCTATCATCGGGTGAATCGGTTTGAGCTCATCTTCGTATACTCTTTTCATGAGTTCTGGAGTAATGCGCTCGATCTTAGTTACGACCGCTCTGATTTGAGAGAGAACAAATAGCTTGATAACAACATCCATTATCCCTTGGGAAAGATCGTACCAAGTTTCTCTAAGCTCATCAGAAATCACAGGCGCTGCTTTAGTTAGCCACTGATACTTCCAAAGTTGATTGGTGAAAGCCCCCCATTCTGAGCGTGATACATTTTGCTCTGGCAAGGGTTTACTTAATGGCTCCCACAAAATGGAGCCATATCCAGCACCCCGGCGCGCTGAGCGTAAGTCCAGTTCAAAAACAGGCTTAGCTTTTGGTGTGCCTACCATTACAACTGGGACTGATATTTCGTTAACAAGAGTTACAAAGAAATTAAGCATGCGCTCTGAGCCACCCGAGCGCTTGACACTCAGGTGCTGAATTTCATCTATCACAAGAAGGCCAATCGCATGAGTGTTTGCAGTATGTGCCATCATTGCAATCAAAGTTTCTACACCGTGGCGTTTTTCAACGTAGCGGCGTACATAGTTAGTGCCCAGTATTGCGTCAATTTCTCTGAAAAAGTTATGACATAGGCTCTTTAGAGAACCGTCATGCGGGCAATCAATTTTAAGAAATACAATTTGCGTGAAATTGTATTTTTCGTGATAAAGCAGTTGTGGGTAAGTTGCTAGAATACGATTTAATGAGCTTGTCTTACCAGAGCCTGAGCAGCCAATAAATGCCATGCTTTTAGCAGTTGATTCGACATGCTCAAAGCGGAAAACACCCAGGTCACCTTGCATGACACGTTCGTAACCGTTTTGGATATGGGTATTTAAATCGCCATTAGCTAAGTTTCTACCGACATAACCTTGGCGAAGCAAAACAGATAGCTTTGATTCTAACTCTATATGGCGCGATAACGGTTGAAAAAAGCTATCTAACAACTGAGAAATGACGTGAATACGAGTCTGAACATCAAGATAGATATCGTTCGGACGAAATGTAACTTTGCCTGAGAGCCCATCTCTTAACTGAGTCCGATCGAGTATCGGTGGTAGTGCTTCAATAAGAGGGTTTCCGTCATACTGGCTGACTCCAGTCTGATGATATATGGCTTGAAGCATACCTTTTGGTAGAGTCATTCATCATCTCCAAATAACTCATCAAGAAAATTAGGATAAGCAGCGTCTTCAGGCGGATTATGTAAGTATCTGACGTCGGCTTTTGGTTTTGAATCAGTAGTTTTAGAGTCGGGTCGGCGTTGCTGCCGTTCAGCATTGCGAGCCTCCAATCTGCTTTTCTTAATCCCAGCCAACGTTTCAGTTTTCGAGTCACCAAAATAGGCAGGACGCAGCTTTTCTGCGGCCCTGATTGTTTTATCAATTATATTTTCTAGCGCTCTCTTATTTTCTTGTTCAGACAGTTTGGCAGTAGCTATTGCTTTTTTCTGCTGTTGTTTGCTTGCCCACATCTCCCACATGGACTTGCCTCTGAACTCTCTGGAGCGATCTGTTAACAAACATTCCCAATAATCTGGCTGGCCCTTATCAGGGAAAACATAAATCACATCAGCCACTGCTGGGTCGTAAGCTGCTATAAAAGAGCTTGGACGCTGCTGCCGTGTTCTATGGAGCCAGCCCGTCTCGACTAACTCCCTGCAGGTATAATAAGCACCAAAACATTGGATACCATAGGGTCTGTTGAACATTCATAGTTTCAACCAAACGTATGCACAGGCTAAAGCAACATTGCTACTGTAGCTACTTTTTAGCTTATCATAGCGAGTTGCTAAGCCTCTAAAGTGCTTTAAGGTTGCAAACATATTCTCCACGACATGCCGCGCTTTATAAATATGCCAGTCCATATGCCTATTGTCTTTTAAACTATTCTTTCTATTAGGAATGTTTGGATGAACTTCGTTTTTTAATAAACTCATTTTAAAATCTTCTGAGATATATCCTCGATCAGCATTGAGGATTTTTGTCTCCTTTAATTCAACTTTCTTAATCAGTTCAGGCGCTACTTTAACATCATGAGTTGCTCCATCGCTTACTAAAAAATCCAAGGGATTTCCATGAGCATCGACGATCATATGAATTTTGGTGCTATTACCGCCGGCACTTTTAGCGATCGCCTCTGACTTAGGATTCCCTATCCCGGCACTACTTTGATGCGCTCGAATATGAGTTCCATCAATAGATAGCCACTCCATATCAGGATCTTTAATAAGCTGTTTAAAAATTTTGGTGAATTTATCCAATTTTGTCCATCTTCTAAAAGTTTTAAAAACGGTATTATATTTTCCAAAGCATTCTGGTAAATATCGCCATGGACAGCCTGTTTTCAGGCGATATAAGATTCCGGTGAAAATATTTCTTAAATTTGGTTTGTCATAGATATTCAAATCTAGGAGAATAGGCTTTAGTTTCAACCAAAGCTTGTCATTAAGTAATGTTTGAAGCATAAGAATAGAGAGTTAGTATTGTTTTTTTACGATTACATTTTACTACTCTCTATTTTTTTTATTTCAAATGTTCAACAGACCCTTATTCTTTTCTCAAATTTCGGTATAATTCATCTCCTGACTCACTTAAAAGATAAAAAACAATAGTTATGATTGAATTCCAAGGCCTCACTGTCCGTATGAATGCCAACGTCCTCATCGAGGGCTTTAGCTTCTCTGTTGCGCCAAGAATGCGTATCGGCCTTGTCGGTAAAAATGGTACCGGCAAAACCACCCTTTTTAATACCATTCTCGGTCGCCTTGATCCTGATAAAGGGGATATTCATATCCCGAAAAATGCTGTCATGGCAGAAGTGGCACAGGAGATCAGCAATACTGAGCTCACAGCTTTTGAATATATCTTAAGTGGCGATGAAGAACTCGCACAGCTCCGCATAGATGAAGAAGCAGCGCTACTTGAAGGCGATGCCACTAAAATTTGCGACATCTACACGCGCCTAGAAGAGATCGATGGCTACCGTGCCGATAGTCGTGCTTATCAGCTACTTGATGGTCTTGGCTTTAAAGCTGAAGATTACCATAAGCAGGTCAAAGAATTCTCAGGCGGTTGGCGTATGCGTCTAAATATCGGTAAAGCATTGATGTGCCGCTCTGATATTCTCCTTCTTGACGAACCAACGAACCACTTGGACTTTGAAACGTTTGTTTGGGTAGAAGGTTGGCTAAAGCAATATCGTGGGATCTTAATTGTGATCTCCCATGACAGAGACTTCCTTGACAATATCTGTACGCATATCATTCATCTCTATCAACAAAAAGCAACGCCATATACAGGAAACTACACAGACTTCCTGCGCCTTAAAGCGGAAAAACTCGCGCTTCAACAAGCACAATATGAGAAAAATGAGAAAACCCGTGCACATCTTCAAAAGTTTGTGGATCGCTTTAGTGCAAAGGCAACAAAAGCTAAACAGGCTCAAAGTCGCGTAAAAGCGCTTGAAAAACTTGAAGATATCGCACCAGTACTTGCAGAGAATGAATTCACATTCAACTTCCAAGAACCTGACCGTCTTCCTGATCCACTCATTCGTCTTGATGATGTGAGTTTTAGCTACGATGGAAAACGTAATATCATCGAAAACTTAGATCTCACGATTACCCCAGAAACACGCATGGGCGTATTAGGACGTAACGGTGAAGGTAAATCAACGCTTATCAAGATGATTGCCGGCGAAAATAAGCCAACCGCAGGGTCGATTATTGCTTCTGAACATCTTCGCGTAGGTTACTTCTCTCAACATCAGGTCGAGTATTTAACCCTCGATGAAACGCCGATATGGCATCTTGTACAACTCGATAAAAATCTCACAATGCAAGGCGCTCGTAACTTCTTAGGATCATTCGGCTTCCATGGCGATAAAGTGATCGAAAGTATTGGTCCATTCTCAGGTGGCGAAAAAGCACGTCTTGCACTTGCAATGATCGTTTATCAAAAACCAAACCTCCTGCTTCTCGATGAACCGACGAACCACTTAGATATCGAAATGCGTGAAGCGATTGCCATGGCGCTTCAAGAATTTACCGGTGGCGTTCTGATGGTTTCCCATGACGCATCACTGTTAGAGCTTTGCTGTGACCAATTCGTACTTGTGGCGAATAAAGGCTTTACTGAGTTTAAAGGCGACCTTGAAGATTACCGTAACTATCTTATCGAGCAGAACCGCTTAGCGAATCGCACGGAAAAAGCAGGTGATGGTAAATCTAAAGCCGAAAAGAAAGCGGAGAAAAAAGCCGAAAAAAAGCAAAGAACAGAGATCAGTCGTGATGAACGAAAAGAGCTTCAAGCAGAGCTCCGCCGTTTAACGAAGGACTCTGAACAAGCAGAAAAACGTATCGGCAAACTTCATGAGAAAATCGATGCCATCGATGCGGTATTAGGGGATCCTGAAACCTATGAAAAAAAATCGCCAGAAGAGCTTTTAAAGATTGATACGGATAAATCAGCCCTAGAAGCAGAACTTTCAACATTAGAAGAATCATGGCTAACAGATTCAGAGCGCGTTGAAGAGCTAACAGCTCTTTTAGAGACTGAATAATCACCATTTTAATTTCTAAATGATTTCTCTTTCCTAAAATAGAAATCAACATAATAATCATTGTAAAATCCCAGCATTGTAAAAGTGTTGGGATTTTTTATGCGAGATTCTTTTTTGATAGAAGCATCTTTCAATTCCATCTAAAACATATAAAACGTATAAAATGCAGAAAACAATTGATCCATTTAATGCAGATACAGTGCCTGATACTCCACTCTAAGTTAAAGTGCCGGCATTAATGGTCCTTCAATTTTGAATTTCCGGATGCATGATCGAGAAGATATCAGCGTCTCAACTGCTGACGCGAGATTAGGGTCTGTTGAACATTCATAGTTTCAACCAAACGTATGCACAGGCTAAAGCAACATTGCTACTGTAGCTACTTTTTAGCTTATCATAGCGAGTTGCTAAGCCTCTAAAGTGCTTTAAGGTTGCAAACATATTCTCCACGACATGCCGCGCTTTATAAATATGCCAGTCCATATGCCTATTGTCTTTTAAACTATTCTTTCTATTAGGAATGTTTGGATGAACTTCGTTTTTTAATAAACTCATTTTAAAATCTTCTGAGATATATCCTCGATCAGCATTGAGGATTTTTGTCTCCTTTAATTCAACTTTCTTAATCAGTTCAGGCGCTACTTTAACATCATGAGTTGCTCCATCGCTTACTAAAAAATCCAAGGGATTTCCATGAGCATCGACGATCATATGAATTTTGGTGCTATTACCGCCGGCACTTTTAGCGATCGCCTCTGACTTAGGATTCCCTATCCCGGCACTACTTTGATGCGCTCGAATATGAGTTCCATCAATAGATAGCCACTCCATATCAGGATCTTTAATAAGCTGTTTAAAAATTTTGGTGAATTTATCCAATTTTGTCCATCTTCTAAAAGTTTTAAAAACGGTATTATATTTTCCAAAGCATTCTGGTAAATATCGCCATGGACAGCCTGTTTTCAGGCGATATAAGATTCCGGTGAAAATATTTCTTAAATTTGGTTTGTCATAGATATTCAAATCTAGGAGAATAGGCTTTAGTTTCAACCAAAGCTTGTCATTAAGTAATGTTTGAAGCATAAGAATAGAGAGTTAGTATTGTTTTTTTACGATTACATTTTACTACTCTCTATTTTTTTTATTTCAAATGTTCAACAGACCCTAATCAACGTTTTCATTTGATAAGTTCAGGTCTGCAAAGAACTGTGCTGCGTTTTCGTGTGTCAGCGGCGGTATCTTACTAACGGAGTAGTCCAAACTAACCGCTACTGCAGTCAAACCTGAATCAACACAGTTTTTTGCATGCTCTCTATCAGCTCCAGTTAATAATTGTTCGGTCTCAACCAAGTCATCACGCATTTGCTTATACTCACTTGCTGCGTTAATCCATGGCATAGCCGATAGATTTGACAAGACACCTTTAGCAAAAGAAGAGGTTCTTTCATCTATCAGATCGTTCACCCCATCGATGTGGTCATTCCGCTCATCGATGTCGTTATCATGCGCTTCTACTCGGTTGAAACCAAAGAAGTCGTCAGACACACCACTATTTTGCTCATTTACATAACTGTTGTAATCGTCAATCTGAGGGCCATTCGCATCAGCGTCCATGGCTGGCGCACAAGGATCAACTACAACAGCATCCATACCGATAGCAGTAATAAAGTTATCTAAAGCGTTTATGTTATCGGGATTTGAGTCCCCCATAACATTGGGCTTCGATTCTAGGTTGGTTGATTTATCCGTTTCATCTATAACCACCACCACAGGGTCAGTGCTGCTAAATAGGTCATCATCTTGAATGGTCAGATTAGATACTTTAGCTGCATTAATATTTCGGGAGGTTACTCGTGTTTTTTCTGTCGTGAGATTACACAAGTGAGTGAATAAAGCTTTCTCTATACTGCCCACCTGTTTAGTAAGTGAAATAAAGTTACCTACTGTTCCTGTTGGAGCCACATCCAAATGCTGCTTTATCGGCCTGATAAAATTAATTGACTCATCGAATGGAGTCAGCTCATCACCCATGAGTTGAACCAGCTCTTTGTTCTGTTCTGCAAAAGCAGCATAACGCTGTAAAATCTTCTGACTATCAAAGTAAGTTCTTAGTCTACTCAGCAACTCTAAAGAAGCATCGCTTAAGACGCGCTCGTGGTGATGCCAGTCAGGATGATCTGATAGCTGTTGAACAACTTTAACTTCAGACATGGCAGGCACTCGGGTCTTTGACATGCGCACAAAGAACCACGAGTCTAAATATCTGTGAGTTCGGGGTGCTTTAGGGGAGTCTGAGATCCCATGGTTAAACACCTGAACCTCATGAATTTTACCTTGATATAGGATGAACGCCTCACCAATACCTTGTCGCTTCAAAGAAGTGGGTGTCAGCCTGTTTCGTCTATCAGTACGAATGTTCTTACTACTGAAAACGCCCCCAAATGTACCTCCCACTTCGTAACTATCACGCACCAATACGTTAGCAGTATCAGCAAGTTCAATGGCCAGCTCGGTCGTCTCTTTGTCATCCAAGTACATGAATTGCTTGATAGCTGAGTTAGAGAGGATTTGCTTAGTAGTTTTTGAGATGGATTCGAGCATCCCTGAAATGTCTTGGGTTCCCGTCATAACTCCGAAGCCTAAGCCACGACCTTGAGCGTTCATTAACTCTTGGCCCTCTACTAGCATATAAGCATTTTCATCATTTGCTATGCCATATGGAATTTCTGAGTTGGTTACTAGATTGTGAACAACATCATTGGCGGAACCTTCAAAGACTGTACCTAAACCTACTGCCATACCGCCTTTGAGAGCCGAAAGCACAATCTTTCCTAACCCGCCGAGTTCCTCACCCGATTTTTCTAATGATGGCAATAGAGTAAACAGTACGCGACCGTTTAAAACTGCATCAAGGTAATCAATTTCGCCTTGGCCTGAGAGATAGATATGCCCGTATGTATCGGACAGAGTGGCTAGGGATCGCGTGAAATACGACTGAGCATAACCGAACTGTTTCTTTACTTCCTCAGGCTGCTTGGTTGGGTCTTTCTTTGACTCATCATAGCCTGGCAACGAGACCAAGTAGGCGTGTAAGGCATCGAAACTCTTTTTCGAGATATTGGGGTTGTTATATAGCCCAACAAACTCTTTAAAAGCCATTTTGTCCCTAATCCGTTGCGGATCAATTTGTTCACCGTATTTTCTACGCAAGTCAGTAAGAGCTGGCGCGATAGCTGCAATTGTAGAAATAGCACGTTCTTGGAAAACTTTGTTATCCCCGCCTGATGGTGGTAGCAAAGAAGTAAGTAACTGAGTTATCTGGTCTGCGCTAGCTCTGGCAAAAACAGCTGCATCATTTGAAGTGCGTACTGCTGGATCGGGGTTGTCATTTAAAACACCTGTGATGTAGTTAGTTATTCTTAAATCATCATCGCGTCCGAAAATACGGCATAATGTGGCTATCTGGAACATTGCTTTAGGCGCTGCTTTTGCATCCTGCATAGCAAAGCCACTGCCTACTGCTAAATAGTTCACACAATGGGAAACAATGGATTCTGTCTTACCTGCCCCTGTTGTACCAAAAATGAGTAAGTGCTGAGTTAAAGACTTGAAACCAAGCCATACCTCCAACAGATTCCTTCGCACATACCCTACATAAAACGAACCACGACTCATACTAAAACCGCTACCTGCTGGAAGCGGGTCGTGTTTGTCATGTTTTCGAGCTGATAAAGGTAAATGAATAGGTAGTACGTCATCAGGCCCGATTACAGCCAGCCAAAGAAAAAACTGGATCACTATCCAATAGGGAATAAATCCAGCCCAAAAGATAGTGATTACTGTGGCAATACAGGCAAATACTAAAGGTATACTGGGGTACTGCAGTGTTAACCAGAAACGAGACCAAAGAGTTTTTGGGTTAACTATTTGTATGCCCGATTCAATCTCATCTTCTGCATGAATCACATCGGATTTTTTCATTAATTTGCCCCTTTACGTCTTGCTTGGGCTTTTTTCTCTTGAGCAGACATGCGACTTAGCATATCTGCCTCTCTTTGTCCTTCTGCCAGAGTTTCCTGAGCGCGACTAACAAGCTCCTGTTGAGCTTTCTCCGAAAACTCTGCTGGATCAATCCAGTGTTCACGCTGCATTGTTTTATACAAGTCATAAACAGCAGACAAAACAAAAGGTTGAGATAGCTTTCTACCTATCTTTAACTCCATCAAATGATGCGAATGCACACCTGCCACTTCTTGATATGAGCACTGGCCACCTTCTGTGCAAATGACACGCCAAAGCCGTGGATCAATAGGGCGAATCCATAACAGGTGTGCGTGATACAGTCTCCCCTTTGTTCTGGCTTTAGTTAGCATTGAGTAAAATACGTTATACGTATAATGATGCATTTCCGTAATACTCAATACATCTTTATGGTTTGCATACTTTTCAGCTAGTTCACGTACACCACTCATATTTGCCGTATGCGGCTTAACTATTTGCCAGTTCTTATCATACGTGGCTTCACGCCAGCTAAAACCTATCTGATCAATCATGGCAACACTAGCTTTGTGATCTTCTGCTATACGCGAAGCTAAAATTGAGAACAGCGCCAGCTCAAATGGTGATAATGATTGAATGCCAGCCCATGGTTTACCTAGCTGTGCGACATAGGTGTCTCGCGCTTTCTCTACGTTAAAGGCAACATAATCATAATGTGGTAACAGACTGCGGCGGATATTAAGTGGCTCACTTTTATCCTTAGCTTTGAAAGGTGGAATAGGCGTCATCTTGGTAAAATCAAGTTTTACTTGTTTGCCTTCGCTGGTTGGTATTTTGCTGTGGTCTTTATTACACCAAAGGATCTGGTTATCTAAAGCAAAGTCGAGTGGTAATGCTGAGTACGCCCATGGCCCATCAAATATATCGTACTGCAATAGATTCTTGTTCTTAACAATTGCACTTGCCACAAAGAACTCGGATTGTACGTCCATTAACTCATATACGTTTTTTAGCTTGCGTCTATATTTGAACCGTACAACACCTTTTTTAGTTCTGACCGCCCAATAAAGCATTAGCGGAATAAATACCCACCTTCCTACATAGCCATGTAGCTTCCACAATTTCATCAAACTTACAAAACCATGCTTTGTTGGGTCAACGCTTGGTATATCTTGAATCGCTCCGCGGAGCTCAGCTAACTCACCAGCGAAGAAAAGAAATGAAAAGTACTCGTTATAGAACTCAAACATGTAGTACGAAAGTTTGAAGCTATAAAATAGCAAAGGTACCCTTGCTAAATACCATGTAGCCCATACAACCAAAGCTACTAACATGGGCATCAGGATTATCTCTTGGAAGCCCCCCTGATTAGACTGGCTGTACTCCGATGACATACTCTCTCCTAGTACCTAGACAGCTGATTAAAAGCGTTCTTTAATCGTCCTGCATAACGTTGATTGTGCTCAGGGGTAACCGAATGATAGCGTGCAATCATTCTATAGAAATCATCGTGCGTGTTTATGCTGTCAAGCTTTTGATAAGGGATTACACGGCGCAAATGATATGCCGCTTCCACCGTATTGATGCATCCATTGTTTTTTAACTGCGTTTCCGTAATACCGCGCTTAGCAAGCTCAGGTAGGTGGATAGAGTTGATCTGAAATAAGCCTATATCGTAAGTGCCATTTGTGTTTTTCGTAACCTGACCGACTGTACCGCCCTCAACGTAGAGAATCGCAAGCAGTACTAGCGGGTCGAAGTTATATTTCTGGGCAGCTTCAATAATGCACTCTGGTGTGGCAGGCGTTAACTCTGTCGCGCCAACATGGCTTACCGCTGCAATCAAACCAATCAAAGTAAGTATTTTTTTCATTTACATTTCCATTGACAAGTCGGAACTATCGGCTCTCTCAAATTCGTTTTCTAAACTATTTTTTTTTTGCTTATGGTTTGCTAACTCTTTCAGGGCAACCAAAGTAGATATTTCGACACCCTCAAACTTCGCATTGAAGTCATCGAACAACTCATCTAACGGATAACCGTTACTAACTACGTCTCTACGCTGCTCCGTGGTCATCGTGGTGACACTTTCCTTTACTCTTTCAGCATGTTGCAACCACGTTTGCGCCAGCAGCTTGCCAGCACTAGAAAGCAAGGTGCTGCCAAGATAAACTCGTTCCTTGTCATTTAATTCCCACTGTGAAGAAACATCGCCCAGCGCATGCTCAATAACACGCTCGCGCAGAAAGTTATTGACCGTCATAGCCAACTGCTTTGGCTCTGAATGATAAAGAGTATGTGTCTGGTAGCTAAAAAGGACTGCTGACGTAGCTTGGGCGAGTTGGTTAGCTAGCTGTAAGTCTGGGTCTACGTTAAAAACGTTATAGGACTGCATTCCAAGACCGTTGGCTTCATCCTTTAAACTAATTAGAGGTAACAAATAGTCACGCGCCTCACCCACAAATGCGGTGGTGTTACCATCATCTATGGCTTTCAGTACGGATTGCATTAGGTTCCCACTCACTTGGGAGACCAACCATGCTGGCGCGTCCTCAACCGACAGGCCATAGTGATTTATTACATGAGTGGAATCCGAGCGAACCTTATTAAGCGCCAGCGACATCAGCTCTTGTATTTTCTCGCTTTCATGCAAGTTACTTTTTTGCCCTATCGCATTAAACAAAGGTACAAGTATCTTTGCTGTATGTGCAGCGACTTTAATAGCTGCATCTGTATCTTGCTTCTTCTTTACACGTTCAGCTTCATCATTTGCCGATGCATCTAGCATTGCAGATAGATCAAGTAGGTTAGCACCAGCACCAGATAGATTGGCATGCTCATTGCCAATCGTTCCATGTTCTTCTTCAACTAATGCTGCGATGCTGTTAGCTGCACCGAAAAGGTCATCAAGGTTCTGTTCCATATTATCTACATTCCTAAATCGGTAAATTTAAATTCCTGTTCCTCTGACAACTCTAGATCGCTCACAGAAATATGATTTAGGGTTTTGAGTACAGGAAAATTGAAATAGGAGTTGTGTGCTGTACCATCTAGAATCTCAGGCGCTAACCAGTTATGTTCAAGGTCGTCCATATACGGCTCTAGTGGCACAATCTTGCTTGAAAAATCGAGCGCATCCCATTCCTGCTTGCTGTAACCCAAACTTTGGATACCTAAGCTAATACTATGCTCCAAGGCTGCATCAAAGATCAGGGTCGAGACTGATATAGGTAAAGCGTTTTCTCTTGGCTGTATTTGTATCCCAGTTTCTGTATTAGCCGTGGTTGATACAAATGGTAGGCAAGACTCACTGGACAGCTTTAATATCTTGGCAATACTTTCACCATGGATGATCAGCAAATTGCTTAACATCCCTGCGTCATGCAGTAATAGATCGGGTGTAACTAGCTCATTTTGAATCGAGAACGCGGCCACCCCATAATTCTGAGCTTGCATTGTCAGCAGTTCAGATATTCTGTCGAACTCTAATCTTTCTTTCATAAATCGCAGCCTGTAACTATTTGTCGTATCATAACACTATACGATAGAATGTTTTGACATTACAGTAATAGCGAATCACCAGAGAACGAATTGACCAAGGGGGTAAAGATGACTGATCGTGCCGATACTGATATTACAAATGAGGCGAGCCACTTCCCTTTAAGGAATGAAACCCAGCCAATAAAAAAACAATCAAAGTTTTCTCATCGCGATAATCTGAAAGACCCAGTTGAATACTGGAAAAAAATCGTAACGTTACTTAAAGCAGCTAATGGTTTTAGCAAACAAGTATCTACTTATGCAATGGCCGCAGGCGTTATTAACGCTCGCTGGCAACTTGGTTTTGTGAGCACATCCTCTGCTAACGCATTGCTTGAGTATATTCAGCCATACGCCTATAGACTGCCTCTTGGGCAAGCTGAGCATCTGACACGCCTTGTCGAAATAAGTAAAATGGGGACACAGGTAACCGAAGAAACTATTCTTCACAAACCTCTTTTTGAACCTACTATTAAGCAGTTTATGGATTTAATGGTAGGTACTGAGTGTTTCTACGAATGCTATACCTACTATAGCTTTGCATACGGTTTCTACACTGCTTGTTGCCATATGAGCTTACTGGAGCAACGAGCGCAGGAAAAACTAGTGCAAATGGTCCATAGCATGTACGAAAATCATCGTCCGATTAAAAAGCGTACCGATTACATGTTTGCTAAAGAAGTTACGTTGCAGTAGAACGAAAGCTTTGTGTCCATATCGTCATGGACACAGGTTGAAATCTCAAAGCGCCCAGTAGATATATCCTTAACTGTATACTTCTGTTAGGCGCTTTTTCTATCCTCATCAGTCTCACTTGCAGACTTTGGCCAGCTTATTAAAGCAGTCAATACCTGCTACGCTTATCACTATCTCTTTGCTTATCTGTAGATTATTCAGAATCATCGATGCTTCTTCGGGATTGCTTTCGTAGATCACCAGAACAGCATCAATAATGCCCTCTACATACTTTCTATCTAATATGCCCGATACCAGTTTCTCATGAGCTAGCTTCCAGTTTTTAGGGCTACTTGACTTAGAATAAAGCTCTCCATTAACAACTATGGCTTTCGATGAGATTAGCCTTGAGATGTTAGCTTGCTTAAGCTCGACCAATTCTGCTAACGCTTCTTGGGAACCTGCCAGCTTCACTAGCTGGCTTACACTTATTACCTGCAAAGTATCCCCCTAGCTACGAATTAATTTCTGTCCTGAATTGATTAGCTCTAACAAACGTTCCTCATCATTCGTGTTCTCTTGTATTAGCTTTGCCAGCTTTGCCATACCCAGCATTAGAGAGTAAAAGAACTCCGCTGCTTCAGGCGTGTATGGGATCTCCTTAGCTCCATTAGGTAAGTCGAAACCAACCCATGAGTTTAACCGCTGAGCTGGGTTGTCTCGTTTATGGTGGGTACCGCCTTCGTAGAACCGCTCGTATTCGATCTTTTCCGAGCTGCCGAAAGTAATCGTCCTTTTAGTAAAAGCGCCTGCTCCGACCTTTAAGCTATATCCTCCTTTCTCTCGATTGTTTGCGTGCAAGCCTCCATATTCCTTACCCAGAACCCATTGTTCATTTTCTCCAGTGCAGTTAGGAGTTACCTCTCCCTCCCCGTTCAAAGCGAACACCACTCGAGAGTCTATGCAGTATCGGATAACATGCTCTTCTTTTATAGTCGGCGAGTTAAGCTCTCTTAACGACTGGGTTAGAAAGCTCTCTAATGCGGAAAGCTCTTTGAAAAAGATACACTTCCGCTTTGCCCGATTGAGCCTGATTGACATGCCGCCGCCAGACTCCCAAGCCTCTGACATTTCAGCGAATTCTCTGGGTACTTCACAGTAAAACTCTCCGGTAGCGTTGACGTGAATGTCGGTTTTCAGATAGAAGAATTGCCCTTCTACCCGCGCTGAGTACGTCTCCGTTTTAATCTTTGGCATAGTTACCTCCTTCACTCACAAAAAAAAGAACATATCACAGGCAATATATATCACCAGTGATATAAGCTCAAGCAACGAGCTAGCCGCTATGCTTAATTCGAGATATGTAGGTTGTAAGCCCTAATTCAGCTAGATAATCGTTGAAACGATTAGGCGTAGTCGCAAACCGTCCTTGTCTTGTTGCAGGTAAGGACAAGAAACGCGGCATATCACGTGAAAGATATAAGTTAGACTCATATAAGAACATTGATCCAACTGTATCTGTACGCTCTAGATTGGCTGGTGAGCCTGAGTTGCCAGCTTTAAGCCAAAGGTCAAGATTACTGTCTGCTGGCGCAAATAAGTGTAGGTGCTCAATTGCACGCGTCATTGCCACATAAAAAAGCCGCCTTTCGTCCTCTAAATGCTGCTCCATGCGCTCAGCGCACCCTGCCTTACCCTTATAGTCGATTGGGAATCGTTTATTAGTTAACGAAATCATTAGGACTAAAGGAAACTCCAATCCTTTAGATCTATGTATGCTCGTTATGCTGACTGCATCATCAATCTTTCTGGCAGCCTCAGAATTTTTCTCTAGGTTATCTAGGTGCTTCAAAAAAGCCTTTAGCGTCATACTTTCATGGCTTTGGACATAGCTGTAGAAGGAAAGCACCATTTCTAATGTATCCTCTGCCTGCTCAGCCGTCTTACATGATGCTCTTATGCGTGCCTCTATATCGAGATCATTAAGTAGCTCATCGAAGACCGTTGTGACTAAAATACATTCTCTATGAGCAACTACCCGTTTATATTTCACCCACATTTCAGCTAAGCACTTTAGGTTCTCCTCTAAGCTAGATTCGTCTGAACGCTTCAGAGACTTAAAAATAAAATTCTCAAAACCTACTGTGCCTAACGGATTAGCAGCTACAGACCTACATAACTGATTCTCAAACGAGTAACTGTTGAAACGTGTTAAAACGCGCGGCAACAGTTTTTTAACTCGGTATACCGTTCTTTGTAGCTCATCTTCCGCTGTACACTCATGCTGACCAAACTCACCATTGGCTAAACGTAACCAACTGATCAGTGACGCTACCCAATCATTAGAAAGGATCGAGGCGTCTTCATTTCCGATCAATCGAAAAGGAATAGCATTTTCCAATAACTGCAGTTGCGTCATCCCACTGTGGGAGAATGCCCGAACCAAAATAGTTGCATCATCAAGCTTTCTTCCATGATTCATCCACTGCTTAATTGTCGGAATAACACTGGCGTTTACTTTCTCATCCAAATGAAGGCGTATGTTTGTATTAGGTGCTGTTGCCCCTGATATACATAGCTTTCCAGCTCTATTTATATTGTGGCCAATCACATAATTTGCTGCACAGCTAACAGCATGGCCATAACGCCATGTTCTAGTTAACTCGTAAGTTGACGCACCTTTAAATTCATTCTCAAACTCACTAAGAATGTATTCAGGTTTAGCGCCACGCCACGTGTAGATGGTCTGATCATCGTCACCTACCACCATTAACCGCGCCTTACTGCCTGCGACAAAAGAAACTAAGCGTTGTTGAGACTCACAAATATCCTGATACTCATCAACAATGATGTGAGCGAATCTATTTGCCACATAACGAGCTGCTTTGTGGTTTTCAGCCATAAGCATTACTGGGTCATAGATCAGGTCCGAAAAGAAACGCTTCTTTGCAGCATGCCTATGCTTTTCATAGATTGAATATGCTTGAATAAACCATGCCTGTGTATCTGGCCATGATCCATTAGAAAAAACCCTTTCAGGTGACTGCAAGTCACTTTTAACACGGTCTACAAAACCTAGGAATGTCTCTGCAATTAAACGTGGATATTTACATCCTTGCTGGTTAAATAGATTAATCATGTGATCCAGCACAAAGCGAACATTTGCAAACGTATCTGCAACGAACTCATATGGCTCAACAAAACGCTCTTTGGTCAACCAGCTAAGCGTAAGGGTTCCTAATCTATGGAAGGTAATCGACTGAGGTGCTCTGTGTTTCCCTAAACGACTTAGCAGTCGTTCTGACATCTCGTTAGCCGCATCTCGATTAAACATTACAGCTAGTATTTGGGCTGGGCTTACGCCGTTGTTAATTAGATATTCGATACGCCCCACTACTGTTGCTGATTTTCCTGAGCCAGCTACTGCTATTACTTTCGCATGCTTGTTTAGTGGGTGCTCGATTATAGCTATCTGTTGCTCTGAATAACGCATCTAAACCCTGTTTTACTGTAAATAAAAAACGCCCTATCGAAGTCCGCATAGAGCGTTTATTAAAGTTAATTAAGAGCTACCTTGGGCAGAGTTTTAAATGCCGATGACGTTTCTTACTACTCATCTTCCAGTAGTCCCTAAGCGGTTTAGTACATTCGCTAGTTGATAAACCAATCGGGCTAGATAGGCAAAGAACCATCTGACATGCCGATGTTTGTTTAGAGTTAAGCTCTTTGGGAAACTGATCAAAGGTTAAAGGCGGCGGCACATCTGGACGATCTGTAGTCTTCTCAGCTGCTTTGATTCCAACCGTCAAACTCAACAAAACTGTAGCAATAACAAATGCTAGCTTATTCATTTGCACATACCTGAATCGAGATAAATATATCCGCAACCCTCGTCAGTTCCAGCAGGCTCAGTAGTTGAACGCTGAATAACACGATACTTATCGCTTGTGTAGCCTGCCACGTCACGACCTTTTGACATCACAACAACTTGATCATACCAATCAACATTAAACTTAAGTGAGTGGTAGTCGCCAATAGTCTTTAGCTGATCCACCCATGGAGTCCCTCCACTAAGATTAATATGTTCTGGCAATGCGTCATTGGTGAGTGCTGGATCACGATATAATTGCCAGCCTGACGGTAGTAGAATGCCCAATGCAGTATCAAATTGAACATTGTTAATATGAACGTTGCGGACTACTGCATGACCTGTACCGACATGTGTAACACTTCGATAAGCGTTATCTACATACAGTTTTTGCTTTTGGTATTTTTTCTGCTGCGACTTCATATCACCATTTGGCTTGCGGAAACCAGCTTTTCCCTCTTGTTCATAGTGTGACCGATAGCCCATTAAACCCTTTTCAGTCGATGTTGCTGACACCCCGTCAACTAAGAAGTCTGCAAATACCTGCGTAGGGAGCAGCACCATTAAGCTTGCCGCTGTTGCGATACGGATATACTTCACGTAACTCTCCTTTACTTATATTGAATCACGATCTGTTTGATTTTAGGGTCAACCACTACATCGGCTGCCCCATGCACTTGATATGCTGCATCTGCAAACCACTCGGCTGGCGCTCTACGCTGTTCGGTTAAATTAACTAGTAATGGCGCTGCAGGGCGTTTACCCAAGATTAGTGGCTGCTTCCAACCGACCGTACTTGCCAAAGACTTTGTAAACACTTCTAGTTCCCCACTAAACCCACCCTCTAATAAAATGGGTTCACGCATTTCACGTGGCATTTTTGATAGATCAATTTTGTACTCACGAGTAACCTTTCCTTGGCGGCGATTATCAATTGTGGTAGCCAATGACGCCTGTTCCGCTGCCCGAGCTACACGTAAAGCCGCTTCATTAAGAGCACTTACTGCTGGGTCTGACTCGTCCATAACAACCTGATATTTGGGCTGTTTTGAACTGCAGGCTGTTACCATTAATAGGCTGCAAGCAATGCTTGCAATTTTTAATTTCATCTTCGTGTATCCCCAAATTAAATGCTCCAATATACGTATGATAGTATGCTACAAATAACTTAACAACTAATAGAATCACACTATTCGTATACGGTATACAGATTGAGTAGTCTCTCTGACTAATGAGCAAGTCGTACATTGGGGGGAACTCGCCCAACTACTCCCCCTATAAACCTGCTAAACCAAGATACTCAAGGGTCTTTGCTTTACTACCCAAGCTAGAGGGAACGTCTGATAGTGCGCTAGATATCGGTATGGCGTTCGACCGATCAACATGAATACATGTAAACAGTTCTAGTCGAAGATCGGAGGTCTGAAAACCTAACAGCATGCAGGTTCACCCCCCCTGCAACTCAAAAAGTATGCAGATTCACCCCCCCCTGCAACTCAAAAGGTGTGCAGATTTACCCCCCCTAAACCTATAGCTATAAAAATGCTCCTATAAAAGGGACATTTCCACAGACTAACGGCCATCCAAAACTGGAAAACAATCAGCTTTAAAAAGTAACGAAAAGCAGGGTATGTTTTTACTCACTAAAACTGTGAGTAAGTCTATGGAAAAGGCTTCTTTTGACAGGCGCTTCAAAGCAAAATCAGAGCTGATCAAATAGTGATCAGCTCTATTTACCTACCTTGCTAAAATCAAGCGTCTTTAAGGTGTTACAGGCTTAACAAATAGCTCGATACGGCCATTGTGAATTGTAGGGAAACTGATTAATCATAGTTGAGCCAATCTGTTCAGGGCGCGGCACAGACACATGTCGCAACCAGCTCGCTAATCACTATCACTGCTATAGTCACAGCATAGACAAGTAGTAGTAATAGAAAATAAATCCTGAGACAAAAACTACAGCATAAATGAGCAGGTACAGCCAAACCTTCGATTTGCTAGAGCTTGGCTTAAATTGCTTGGTCGATTTACCCCCAAGCTTTTTACGTTCTTGAACTAAGAACTCGTTTACGCTCATGCCAGTATATTTTGGCGTGGATTGATTGGTTCTAGCTCTGCTACGCTCCTCTCGGATCTCTTCACGTCGCCACTCACGATCATTAAGAGACATTATTATCCCCTCCATCCTTTAATTTAATCAGGCAATAAACCGAGCGCTCGCCTTAAAAAAAGAAGCGAGCGCAGCTTGATACCTAAATGCTACATGCTTAGGCCATAGCTTTGGTTTTCCTCATCGTCAGAGTTATCTTCGATGGGCAGGTTTCCCGTTGCCTGCTCGTTGAGTACGAACAAATCATCAGTCGTATCCTGCATATTTGTAGAACGGTTCTGCTCCATATCACTATTGAGACGCTCAAGATACATCGCAAACTGATCTTCCTTATCAGCCATTTGGTCAAAGTCCTGAGATACGAACCACTGATCAAGCTCTCGTTTTCGTTGCTGCGCTAATTCTAGTTCCTCACTATGCGGCCATTCAGGATTACCTTCAAAACCAGTTTCAATGATTCTTAACTGCTCACTAAGCTGTTTATGCTCAAGCTTTAAATCATCTACGCTCTTATACGTTTCATATAGCCTCATAACTTGGTTCCCAGCTCGCTGATCACTATCACTGCTATAGATAGTGGTAACGTTGTTTAAAGCAACCGCTTTATTCAAATGAACCTCTTTGCTAGGGTTTGTTGACTTGAATTTAGCAACCACATAACCGCCACCAGTCCTATCCGCTTTCAGCTCAAAGCTACCAACTTTAATGCCCATAGGTACCTGCTCATTGCTGCTTTGCACGTGAACCTGTGCCTTTTTAAGCCTATCTTTAACAATTTGACCAATAGTACGTCTGCAAAGCCAGCTTGTGGGTCCAGCTTGGAATGCACTTACACCATCAACTACTGCATGCTGTAGTCGCGCTTTAGGTATGTCCTCCATAATACTATGAGCATCTTTTATGTGGTTTTCGACACTGGAGATAAAACTGCGTGTTTCCCGTGCTTTACTACGGCGGCGGAACAACTCTGTTTCAAAGGTTTGCTTACTCGATAGTAAGGCATCAACTTTAGCTCCAATTTCAAAGTGTTCGCGTATCTTAGGTTCGCCTGTAGCTGCTGCCATGATTTCCGAGTAGTCAATTTCTGTATCTTCTTCCATCACACGCGAAACACTGTCTGGATCGCTCATGGCTTGCTCAATAAACTCTTGCTTCCGGTTAACCTTTTCATACATTGAGACTTCATAAGAGTCCTTGGTGATATATCTAAGCACTTTGACCTCATCAAAGAACTTATTCCCTTGCCGTATGATTCTACCGTCACGCTGCTCAAAGTCTGCTGGTCGCCACGGCACATCGAAGTGATGCAGTGCAGCCAAGCGCTCTTGAACGTTTGTACCAACACCCATTTTGGAAGTTGAACCCATGAGCACACGAATTTCACCTGATCTAACCTTGCTAAAGATTCTTTCCTTTTGATCATCATTTTTAGCTTCGTGAATAAATGCAAATTCTTCCTTACGCATTCCCTTTTCTACCAGTAGGTCACGGAGTTTTTCGTAAACGCTAAACCGTCCATCTGTTTTCGGTGTTCCCATATCGCAAAATATCAGCTGAGTCCCATTTACATCTTCAGTTTGACGATATATTTCAAAAACATCATCGGCCACCTGCTGGGCCTTATTCCCTGCCTCATCAATCGGAATTATTGGATCAACTAACTGTAAATCTATGCCCGATTTACGCCCATCAGTAGAAACATTCAATATGTTGTCTACTTTAGGATCGACATTACCTTTACGAATATTACTTGCCCGTATAGCTAAGTGCTCCATATGCAGTTTCTGTAAAGGTGTCTGCTCTACAATTTTTACTATGTGCTCAACCTTTGGTGTTGGAAGCTTTATATCACTCCTGTTTTTAACATCTGCAAAAGTGCGGAAAATCTTTATAAGTTCTGGCAGGTTCGTAAATCGTGAGAAGCGTGTCCGAAGTCCTACCCCCTTACCCTCTGGTAGTACCTCTGCCTTAGTTACTTCTTCACCGAACGAGGCTGCCCAGTCGTCAAAGCGCTTAATACCCAACTCGCCTAATAGATCAGGACGAAGCAGGTTGTTATGTACGTAAAGCTCTGGAAGTGAATTGCTGATTGGGGTGGCCGTAAAGAAGTTAAGCCCAAAATATTTGCCATGTATCTCTCTCATATATTCCGAGAGTTCTTTTAGATTTTGTGCCCGTTTTGATCCGTTCTGTGGTATACCAAGAACCTGTTTACTGCTATCAAGGTTTAGGTTTTTATATAGGTGAGCCTCATCAACAAACAGGCTATCAACACCCAAATCTTCTAATGTAACGATCGATGCAGATTGCTCAAGATCGTTTTGCTCCACGCTTAAGGCTACTAGCTCCGACTGCAAGCCCTTTAACTTTGCCTCTAACGACCTTGCCCTGCGTTTGTTTTCAGTATTAAGTTGCTCTGTTACTACTGCAATGCGATCTTCTATTAACTCCATGCGAATTCTATAGGGCGCTTTCAGCCTATCAAGCATGCTATGAGTACAAACAATAAAGTCCCAGTCATTGTTACGTGCTTTAGCAAAGAATGCTTCGCGGTTGTTTTTGTTAAGGTCGGCATTCTCAACAATCAATACCTTTGCTGCAGGAAAGAGATCTTTACCCTCAAACGCCATTTGATTAAGCATGTGATTCGGCACTGCAATCATAGGTTTTGTAACTAAGCCGACTTGCTTCAGTTTCATAGCGCCAGCAACCATCTCGAATGTTTTACCTGCACCTACACAATGCGCAGCCATACAGTTTTTACCCTGTAGCATCAAGGCAACATAGTCGCTTTGGTGTTTACGTGGTACCCAAGTAGCATTAAGCCCATCAAATGTGATGTGGTCGCCACTGGCTTCTGGAAGCGCTATTACGTTTACAGTATTGTTGTATAGGTTTTCAAAACGCTCGACTCTTTCATCACTGTTAGTAATCCACGCTAAAAAACGTTGTTGAATTTGTTCCTGTTTAGCGCGGCTCTCCATCGTGCGCTCAGTATCAATGGGCGGGGTTCCTCTCTCTCCCTTCACCTTCGGGTAGCGATGCGTAGGCATTTTGCCATTTAGGGTCATCTCAAGAAGGTTATTAAACAAGCATGATTCGGTACCGTAATCTAATGAAAACTGCGCTGAGTGGTCGCTTCTAAAACGTGTATGAACATCAACACTCCATTCACCTGTAGTTTCATTTCGAGTAATCGAAAACTCAGCAGGTTGAATTTCTTTATTAAAAAGGTTTTCTACAAAAGCGTGTACTTCCTCAACAGGAATCCAGTGTGCTCCCAATCTTAAGCTGATCTCATGAAAAGCAATTGGGGCAGGTCGCACCTCCTCTAAGTGAAATACATTCGATCTAAAAGAACTGTCGCGTTCTGCAGCGTCTTGCGCGATTCTAAGCTTTTCTACTACGTTGCCTGAAAGATAAATATCACGTTGGACATACTCATTATTCTTTGGATCAACAAATACCAAGTTACCCAGCAACGATTTCTTTAACTCATCGCTATCTATACCAGAAACCTCTGACATTAAGTCAAAGTCAATGGCACCTTTCTTATTGATGCTGTGATAGTAAGCATCTTCTGCGCTGTTAATCTTTGTAGACGCAAGCGAACCAATAACTCGCTTTGTAAATGTGTCCGCTAGCTCAATTACCTGCTTCTTCTCATCATCATACAACTCAAGCGCTATCACCTCACTATAGCCAACATCAGCATTCAGAATCAGTCCATTTTTTCTCTGATTTACTGGACCATGTTTCTTAACAAATGAGTCATAAAGTTCACGTGTTGTACTTTGAGCTTCAGCCAGCACTTCATCGCTACCCTCCATTTGAGCGGTTACTAAGCGTCTTGCTGCATCCCTTAAAGGAATATATGAGCGAATTACACTTTCTGCTCGCTTACTCAATTCAGCAGGTAAAATCACATACTCATAGCCTACTGCAACCGCGTTTTCATATTTCCCTTTGCGATCAGTTACTGAATAAAGCGCATCGTTATGAATGATGTAATCACCGACAAAACCATCGTAGGTATCAAGAGTTAATTCGTCCGCTTTAGCTGGCTCGAATGACCAGTTAACACCCGTTTTGACATCCGCATTAACCTCGGCTTCCCAAGATGTTTTGTTTACTATTCCTTCATCGACCTGTGACAACAATTCTGAGTTGATCAGCTCATAATTAAGCTGCCTGCTTTCGTCTATGTGCTTACCAATTTCCCCGCTGACAGTGTACTCACCGCCAAAAGCACTAGAAACAGCCTTTTCAGTACCAAGAACAAATTGCGGGTGTTCATCAAAAAACCTATTAACAGTTGCTCGGATAGTGACGTTTACATCTTCACCATTTAACAGACGTTGTTCTAACTCTGTTAAAGGTTCCCCTTTTTTGGCTTTTTCCTCTGCGTCCTCTTTAGCACGCTTATTAAGGAAAGGCGCATCAAAATGCTTTGTCACTACCTCACTGTAATCAAACGAAGGCTTTGTCCCAGCTGGCCGTTTCTGGAAAACCAAAATATCAGTAACCACGTTTGTGTCTTGGCTAGCGAATGCTTGCAACGGTAATCGGACACCTGCTATCAGATCAGCCTGAGCAACCATCTGTTTCCTTACCGATGAGTTTGCTTTGTCCATTGTTCCTTTTGATGTAATAACAGCCATAATGCCGTTAGTCTCTAAATGTTCAAGAGATCGTAAAAGAAAATAATCATGGATCAGGTGCTGCTTTGAACCAAATCTTGAGTCAGTGATTAATGTTTCACCAAATGGCACATTACCAATAACTGCCGAAAAGCCATTCCTCTCAAGATACGTACCCTCAAAGCGGTTATTTATAATTTGAGCATCTGGCACTAACACTTTTGCAATTCTTGCTGCAAACGGGTCGGCTTCAATACCTACCATGTTTGCGTACGACTTAAAGGAATCGGGCGCTGTAACAAAAAACCGTCCTGAACCACAGCCAGCTTCCAAAATGTTGCTACTTGCACTTACCCCTGCTTTTTCAAGGGCGCTCCACATGGACTGACATAGTTCAGGTGGTGTGTAGTAGCTTTCTAGTCGGTTATCTTGAAGCAGCCTAGAAAACTCCGTCTGTGTCATATCAAGCTCAGACAATGCCATTTTTAGCGAATAATCTGTCATGTTTTTACGAAGATCAGGACGAATTGACTGGTATAAGCCTCCCCAACCCTCAAACAAGCATAGATCTGTCATGAGGCTATCAGAGCAACGTCTTTTACCTTCTACTTCTAGCTCATGTTCAGCTGCAACGAGGGCCTTTACGGTCGCTGAAAAAATACCTGATCGCGTCCGGCTACGGCCACTTTGAGCTAGATGTATATGTGATACATCTGCGCCGCGCCATTCACGTTCAACTACTTCATGACCATCATCATTGAAGAAGTTTGTTGGCGATTCAGGCTGAGGTTCAGAAGCAGGTGTAAGCACCGCCACTGGCTCTGGCTCAGGTGTGGGTTCTGGCTCAGGTGTGGGTTCTAGCTCTGGTTTTGGCTCAGGTGTGGGTTCTGGCTCTGGTTTTGGCTCAGGTGTGGGTTCTAGCTCTGGTTCTGGCTCAGGTGTGGGTTCTAGCTCTGGTTCTGGCTCAGGTGTGGGTTCTGGCTCTGGTTTTGGCTCAGGTGTGGGTTCTAGCTCTGGTTCTGGCTCAGGTGTGGGTTCTAGCTCTAGCTCTGAGTTTAAGTTCAACCTTTCTAATTTTTCATAAGTCGTTTCAAATGGTGTATTGGCACGTTCTTTCTCAACATTATAAACAAGCCCGTTTCTTGTTGGCCTTAATAGTACGGACTCGCTTACACGTACACCGTTATCCAAGAATGCGCGGACACCATTTTCGTCTCTGTAAACCTCATTACCATCTGTGTTTAGACCTATAACCCCTTGCTTGGGTATTGGGTCATAACCTGCATTAATCATAGCTTTATAAAAGCCATGATTTACTAAAAACAAAGCCTCTGCGACTACTGCAAAAGCATCATGATTGCCACCAACATAAAGGCTCTTTTTTTGGCCTGCTATATCCATCTCGTATCGATCAGCGGCAAGCTCTCGCAATGTAACGATTTCACTATCAATGTTTGGATATTCTATTCGGAATGCTGTTCGTGGAGCATCATCATTTTCGGTGGTAGTAAAACCAAGGCTTGCCAATCTGTTCCTTACATCTAAGAAAGTCACTTTCCCTAGCTGTTGGTCACCTAGCCCTGCTATGGCTTCCTTATACTTGTTTTCTAAGTCAGCCTTCACACTAGCGGGGATATGGTTGATTAGCTCATGAAGCTCAAAACCTGAATGATGGGCTAACCAGTCGAAGGTTATTGATTCAAGTTGTTTTTCATCGATCACTGGAGTCGTTTCAGCAAACATACTTGATTCGTTATATGTATCAAGCAACGTTCTGCCTGTTACATGCTCACCCACAAATGCTGATAAATCGGATAGATTAATCCCATGCTCATCAATAAAATTATCAACTAAAAGAAAGACAGGATGTCCTTTGAAGTCATTGTCAACATAAAAGTCCTGTGCAAGGGTTTGCAACTTAGTGTCGATCGTTAACGCTTCTCGGTATGAGCTATCTATAGCTTCTCTTGTGACACTATTAAGCATTAAATCCTGAATTTTCAGTACTTCTGAAATATAGGCAGATCGCTCTTCTTGGCTAGCTTTAAACTTCACAAGTGACTGATTATGAATACCTAAATCGAAAGTAGGTAATAAAGGTGCTGGGGCTGGCTCGTTTTGCAGCTCACGTACCTTAGATTCAACTAATTTAGCTAATGTCTTACGCTCAGGACTGCGGCCAAAACTAGCTAGACGCTCTGCTGCAGGTGGGTTAATACTTTCAAGCAAAGCAATGTAGATAATCGTGCTGAGTTTATCTGATGAAACACTGTTATCAGCTTCAAAATCATTGCTTAACTGGTTCCAGCGCTTCCCTGTGTCTAGTAAGTTTACTGAAAATTCGGAACCATACAGTTCGAAAAGTTGTTGTATCTCGGCCAAAGAATTAACAGTTTTAAAGCTTTCGCTAACAGGGTGCTTGGCTAATAAACTACCAACATTTAAAGAGGCCCCAACTTCCTGTAACGCAGTCTGCATATTGCTGGCGCTTGCTAAAACCTCGTCTAATGTAACTGCCCCTAATGCGATTGCTGACTCTCTATAAAATGTCTCTATTGATCGTAAAGCCGCAGCAGCCGACTCTGTAACGCTTGCTCTAACTGCGCTATTTCCATTTGCCCAAGGGTTAGCAATTGCTCCGTCAGGAACTCCCGACAAATCAGCTTGATTTGATTCAGGTGTGCTACGTTCTGCGAGTAGCTCTGGGTCAATGGCTGTGTTTTTAGAATTTTGGCCTGCTGATCCAGCATTATCTCGTTCAATACTAGATGCAGATTCTGAAAGAACATTATTGCGTCTGCTCGGTAGCTCATCTGTAGTAGCGCTAGTGGATTCTCCAGCGTTAACACTTCGATTAGATGCTTTGTTAACTGCGGTAAAGCTGGCAGAATCATTAGTACGTCTACGTCCATCATTTGGACTAGCTTTTCCTTGAGTTCTTCCAGCGTCTGCTCCTCTAAGATCACCCACTCTTTCGGTGGCGCTGCCACTACTAATGGGTGATGCTCGTTCGCGTTCCCCTTGTAACTTGGCAGATGCTCTCGCCACTTCGGTCTGATCATCAGTTTGTTGAACGCTTGATAATCCAGCTCCAAGAGCTGCTCTTTGCTGGTTAGCTGCATTTTCTTGTTCCCTTGCCTTTAGTCGGCTTATATGTACTGGTGAAACTAACTCCGGTAAAGCTTTAACTTCCTCACAGTGTGGAAAGGTTTGCTTAAAACTCTGCCATTGCGGAGCAAAAATATTTTTAGATACAGATAAAGCATTTTGATTGAATGAGTGCGTATGGGCTGCAAACCCAAATTGCGCTAAATACTCACTATAGAAATCCAAGTTATGGCCAGTAACAAATATCTCGCCACAGAAAGGCTCGTAGGTAATGCGCAAGCCATAATATTCTAAGTCTAACCACATCCTACTACCCTCACATACCCATATCGTTTGACGAACTTTGCGAGTGATCTAGCTCATCGTCATAGTTATCAAAATCAAAGTCACCGCCTTCTTTAGCTGCTGAGTAGTCATAACTTGGCTGAGGGGCAGGTGGTGGTTCAGGAGCAACTTTTAATGGTTCATGCAGAATCTGCTGTTGTACCACTTGCGGTGCTGGTTGTGGCGCTGGCTGTGGCGCTGGCTGTGGTGCTGGTTGTGGTGCTGGCTGTGGTGCTGGCTGTGGTGCTGGCTGTGGGGCTGGTTGTGGGGCTGGTTGTGGGGCTGGTTGTGGGGCTGGTTTATTGGCCGAAGAAGCAAACTGCGGCTCTCCATACGGAATAGTAGGGCTGAGTGGTTTTGCGAAGTTAGGTTTAGCATCTGCTACCAAGAGACCACCTTTGCGTGTTGTAACCAAACGCAAGAAGCTGGATCTAAATCCCCGATGAGCACTAACTTGCCCATCTTCTGAAGTGGTTTTAAATTCCCATGCATTAGGGGTCTTAAGATAGTGTTCTTTTTCCCCCGCTAAGGAATCTCTACCTACACTTAATGACAGAGCTGGCATTATCTTTAATGGATAATTACGTAAGGCCTCAACACCTGAGGTCTGCATAACTCGATCAATAGTCGGAAAGATCACAGCCTTTAAGTTCCTGTTTTCTTTGACCTTATCTACGACTTCTTGATGATTAGGTAGTCGGTAATTTGAATCGTCTACCTTGATCGCACCAATTCCGTAAACCATGAACTCCTTTCCTGCTAACTGTAAATTAATCGCAGGGGTAGCTCCCATTTTACCTTTTCCATCCTCCCATATTGATCTTCCCATGACATCATGTGTGGTGCTGGTAGGTTTTTTAAATGTCCATGGTTGAAGCATCCGCGCTATTAACTCTACTGAGCGATCTTTATCACTCAATAAAGTCGCGTCCTTAACAGTGAATACCTTTGAGTCAACCGCTAACACACCTGCCGACCAACGATCATTATAGAGCTTAGGTTTAAAGGGCTTTACTTCTGCAATTACACAGAAATCTTCCTTTGGATACGCTAGAAAATAAGGGGCATCATAATGCTTGACACCGTTCGTTTGAGTTTTAGCTTCAACAGCTTTGTCTGCCCGTATAACTGCTCCAACTGTAGGCTTATTTTGAATTGCAGCTGTTGCCTTAGTTGTGACGGATACATGCTCACCTGTGTCAGTTCGAATGCCAGCCACATGCCATAACCGTGCCTCTTTTTGATCCTCCAAGGCAGTCTGTACAACTACAGTAAAATCCTCTGTCCGTCTAAACGCTTTTTGGCGCATCTGCCCAAGCAGATCACCTAGTTCATTATTTTTAGCCATAGCAATCTACATGCCCATTGATTGAATGGGCGCTCCTATATTCAGGCTGGTAAGTTCATCGCCTTGGTCGTTTCTATCGAATGACTCAAGTGCGTCCAGAAACGTGCCTGTTAACGTCTCTAATTCAAAAGCTTGTTCGTTTTCGTTTCTTTCTAACAAATAAGCGCCAGCATCTAGCGATTGCTTAGTCACACCTTCACCACTTTGCTGCGGGACGACTTCGTGATATTCAAGCCGACACTCGTCCTCACTAAGAGAATGAAAACCGCTCTTATCAGCGAGCCAATCTTCAATACGCTGCTCAAATGATTCCGCTAACTCCGATAAGCGCTCTTTATCGGCTTTACTCGTAGATACACGCAGCGTGACGCCTTCTTCATGTAGGCTTGCTATGTCATAGCCTTGCTCTAATAGAAAGGTTTGCACTTTTTTAATATCGTAGACACGCTCATAGAGGTGATCAGCATTTGGGTCGCCTTTAAGATGTTTAATTTCTTCTACTAGCGCCTCTATAGAATATTTCTTCTTACGATCAAGCAGTTCAGATTCATCCGCACCAAGCGATAAAGCCTCATGAACCGCTTTATTTTTATCAATTGGTTTCGGTGATATACCTACTAGGGTTTCGTTAAAGACTTTTTTGTCAAAATCTTTCCCAGCTAACTTTTCTTCAATAGCTGCTACTGCTTTTTGAGATATGGCATTTAACCTTTTAACGCCCTCACGAGCGATTGCATATTGCCGCTGATAATTTCCAATATGCTCTTCGTCTGCTTTAGAGAGTGTCATCATCCCTCGATTGGGACTTGGTACGATGCCCTTGCACACCATCTCATTCCAGCAGAGTGCGCCATACTCTAAGATCATGTCCTGAAGTTTTTCATCTACTGGCATCACTCTGCTAACAAGTCCAAATCCTGCAACATTAGTGATTGCAATGGTGTTAGCTAAAGTTACAATCTCGCTTTCAGTCATATTGCCTGCAGCAACCTTATCTGAAAGCGCCAGCCCCATATCAGGCGCTAAATCCAAATTAACGATAATCAATCCATCAATATCTATACCGTTACGCTTGGCAATTAATGAGTAATGATTAAGCTGGCACTTGTAATCGAACGGAGTTTCGCTAGGTATAGCGCTAGGTACCTTGTAATCAACTACATACCGCTTGCTATCAGGCATAATCACAATGTCATCAGGATTGCCTTTCAACCATGGGTATTCTTTATCTGTTATAGCCGCAGCTACGACCGCCAAAGCATGCTTGTCTCGCTTAGCTTTGTATCTAGCAAGGAAGGTTGCTCGAGCAAGCGGCTCCAACATAATCCCCCTGCGCATTTCTGGAGTTTCAAACTCAGGCAACCGTTGTAGCAGTTTCGACTTAACAACCTTATCAATTGAGCTAAAGCCGTCTAGATGCCCATACTCAGGAATCAACCCTCGTAAAACCGCCCCGATCTCAGAACCTCCTAGACCATTCAATCGCGTTGTAAGCCAATCAACTTTATTGGGATGCCATTTAATCGTTTTTTTAAGCCAATCAACAGACTGCTCTTGATCAATGTGATCGGACTGTGGAAGTAGCTTAATTTTATTGAGTTGCTGTTCTAAAACGCTAGTTGAAGTCATGGCCTAACCATTGTATTGTGCTATTATACAGATGTAGCATTGGTTAGACGGATGATAGCAGTAAACGAATATAATTAAACCCGTTTTCTGCTAGATACCTAAAAGCTGCTTAATCAGTAAGTGAAGGGCGGAAGATTTTTACCTCGCGATCAACATTTGACGGTAACTCCGTAAGAATATCGACAAAGTCAGTTATGCAGGATAGATCAAAAACCGTGCTTACCTGAATTTCGCCTACTTCCTGAGTGATTAACTGGTAGGTTAAAACTTTGATGTGTTTTAACTCTGGAATTTTCATAAATGCTTCAATGACTCGAGCACCACTTGTGGGCGACAAAGGCTCTCTAGGGAATCTTCCGCTGTATAACTTACCGTCAACTGGATAGTCATAAATAGTATTTACTAGATCCATAACGTCTGCACACATGCGTAAGGTGCTTAGATGTACAGCAAAAGACAGACCTTTATTTGGCTTGTCACTAAGGTCAACCCGCTGTGTCGTGACTGTGCTATTTAATTCCGCTTTTAAACGTAAGGGAACATGTACAACATCGTCAGGTGCAGAATTCAAAATATACTGGTGTGCTACGTTATTTGAAATATTCGACGTAAGAAAGGTCATTCCGTTACGAGGAAACGAAACACTTGGGAAAAATTGCTCAATGCCTTTTGTCTCAATGCCCTCAAATGAAGCACGATTTGAAAGCGGGCAAGCAAAATATGTTTCAATGTTGATTAGAGCCATTTAGCCACTGACCTACCTAAAAAATATATAATACGTATTATCTCATAATGCAAAAAGATACTAATGGTGAAGAAATGAGTGACAAATCCGATGATTATAATCTACTACGCAAAAAGCTTGGAAAAGCTAGTGCCTACTTGGCCACTCCTAACCCTTTGACTGGCAAAACAATCTCGATGTTCGAAAAAGCGCATGGTTTAACGGTTCATGACATGACTGCCTCGCTTGGTCTGAACACATCCACACTTTACGCTCAAAAACGCGTCACAATGGGGCTAGCCCCAAATCTATCGATATTACTTCGTCTGTATAGTGCGTTTCCTCACCAAATACCTAAATTAAATCTACCTACCATCGAGTCGGTTATCGAAAAAATTAAGGCTGTCGATCCCAACTTCAACGATCGCAGCATAGCGCCACTACTAGGTTTTGAAATGCTAGCTAGTACACGTCTGCTTTCTCAGCCTGAATGCACAAACAGGATGTACCAGCCGACTCAACGGCTCCTTTATCTAATTGATCAACTACTCACGGAAGACCCTGAAAACTGGTGGGTTATCAAACAAGTTGTCGAAGTTGAAGCAGAGGCGTCCGAAATAGACCCACCAGAACAAGTCTGGACTGTATCAGGCTATCAAAGAAACACAAAAATAAAAAAGTATCGTAAAAAAACAAATTCCAAATCTAAAGAAACCAAACTCTTGGAAAATGATTAATTATCCATTAACGCCACAGAATATCGAGCTTGCAGACCTTGAGTTGATTGATGTCCGTATTAAATCACTCTATGAAGCACTAAATAATCTTAGGTCGCATTGCTTCCTCTATGAAAAAACACCTAGAGCTGTCATTTATTGCCCTGTTACCTGCGAGCGTGTTGAGGAAGCAAATGCGACTGAGTATCTAGTTAAAGCCCTGTCTGACTTCTACCTTCGTGATGGCTCTGAGTACGCCGAAACAGAACGATACCCATCAGTTTTCCAACTTCAAAAAAATACAGTGGATCTGATACAACAGCTGCAGGTCCAAAAGGACAGCCTAAGAAGCCTCTACGCTGACCTAACTACCCGCTACACTCGATCTCAGCTAAGAATCGCTCTTAAGCTATTGAAGCGACCTTTATTCAATCCACTGAAAGCATGGCGTAATATTCCAATCATTGAAACTGAATCAATACGCACTATCGGATTTACAAAAGCCAAGCGTGTTAGCACTATCAAACGATTCAATAAGCAAAAACTAATTAAGTATTTCCAAGACGCAGACGATTATCCAACAGCAAAACGTGTAGCTGATTTACCGTGTGCGCATGTACGTATTAAAGGTCCTGTCTCTAACCATATACGCGCAAACATAAGCTATAGAGCTGACGGGGAAATTCGGCGCTATCAGGTTTATGCTTCAATGCCTTTGATACTGGCCACTCCGATCTGGGCAGACAGGATACAATTTACATCGCCCAGAAAAACAGATAATAGATCCGATATTCTTGATACTTATTCCTTTAAGCATCCATTCAAAAAAGGCTTCACTATCTCATGTTGAATACAACACCTAGTAACAACGAACACTCTAAGCGTGTATACAAGGCATCGCTGTTAAACCTTGTTCTACCGCTGATTCGCTTCATACCCACTCTATTGTAAACAAGACATTTTTATCTTTTATATTCAATGGCTTATTTTCCTGCTAATTGGTAATACCATGAAAAATACCATGCTCAGAAAAGGCTTAACAATATTTTGAAAAATTGCCTACTGAGCGCTGCCGCACAGCTCCATAGGCCGCTTTCCTGGCTTTGCTTCCAGATGTATGCTCTTCTGCTCCTGCAGCTAATGGATCACCGCAAACAGGTTACTCGCCTGGGGATTCCCTTTCGACCCGAGCATCCGTATGAGACTCATGCTCGATTATTATTATTATAGAAGCCCCCATGAATAAATCGCTCATCATTTTCGGCATCGTCAACATAACCTCGGACAGTTTCTCCGATGGAGGCCGGTATCTGGCGCCAGACGCAGCCATTGCGCAGGCGCGTAAGCTGATGGCCGAGGGGGCAGATGTGATCGACCTCGGTCCGGCATCCAGCAATCCCGACGCCGCGCCTGTTTCGTCCGACACAGAAATCGCGCGTATCGCGCCGGTGCTGGACGCGCTCAAGGCAGATGGCATTCCCGTCTCGCTCGACAGTTATCAACCCGCGACGCAAGCCTATGCCTTGTCGCGTGGTGTGGCCTATCTCAATGATATTCGCGGTTTTCCAGACGCTGCGTTCTATCCGCAATTGGCGAAATCATCTGCCAAACTCGTCGTTATGCATTCGGTGCAAGACGGGCAGGCAGATCGGCGCGAGGCACCCGCTGGCGACATCATGGATCACATTGCGGCGTTCTTTGACGCGCGCATCGCGGCGCTGACGGGTGCCGGTATCAAACGCAACCGCCTTGTCCTTGATCCCGGCATGGGGTTTTTTCTGGGGGCTGCTCCCGAAACCTCGCTCTCGGTGCTGGCGCGGTTCGATGAATTGCGGCTGCGCTTCGATTTGCCGGTGCTTCTGTCTGTTTCGCGCAAATCCTTTCTGCGCGCGCTCACAGGCCGTGGTCCGGGGGATGTCGGGGCCGCGACACTCGCTGCAGAGCTTGCCGCCGCCGCAGGTGGAGCTGACTTCATCCGCACACACGAGCCGCGCCCCTTGCGCGACGGGCTGGCGGTATTGGCGGCGCTGAAAGAAACCGCAAGAATTCGTTAACTGCACATTCGGGATATTTCTCTATATTCGCGGTTCAGCAGGCATGTCCCCTTTGAGGGCGACCCGACGACAGGATAATCGACCTTATGGTGCGCAAATATTTCGGCACAGACGGTATTCGTGGCAAAGCCAACGAAGGCGCGATGACGGCGGAAACCGCCTTGCGCGTCGGCATGGCGGCTGGCCGTGTCTTTCGTCGCGGTGACCACCGCCATCGTGTCGTGATCGGCAAGGATACGCGCCTGTCGGGCTATATGCTTGAACCCGCGCTCACAGCCGGTTTCACCTCGATGGGCATGGACGTATTCCTTTTTGGCCCGCTGACGTAGCCCTACGCTTTGCTTAATGGCGCCTCTCCAGCAGATGCTTCCTACGAAATGAAGCTTAAGTGGGCTGATGTCGGCTTGATGCGGCCGGACTACGCCACACGTTCATTGCGCACCGTGTACGCCTTGGGAAGACTGGTGTGCGAAATATTTTATTGTGGTAAATGAGTTTGGAGAGAATGTATGGCTTAATGTTGCGAAAGAAATTGATTTCCTCCCAATGGTTTTTAAAGCCCTGCTGGGTAATATCCTCTCTTATTGACCATAAGTATTCTTGCAGGTATATCGTCGTTTGATATGCTTCATCAATTTCATTAGATGCAGACAGCGAAATAGCATTTTCTTTTCGCTGTATCTCCGAGATGATATGATTTAATGAAGATACCATTTCGTATTTAGTTTACAATATTTCCTTTTATAAAAGAAAATTGCGTAGTATGATTATTAAAAAACACCAAAAGATGTTATTCAAAGAACACATTGATATTAGCTTCAATCTCTAAACCGTTGATTTGGAAATACATAATACCCTATTTGTTCATTCTTTTGTTATTTGTTGTATGTTGCGTTATTCCATCAATAATTTTATTCCAATCTTCGAAATGTAGTTCGTGTCCGGTTCCATCAAGCGTTATTAGTTTTGAGCCGTTTATCTTTTCAAGTAAAACTGCTGAATTCTTAAAATGCCATATTTTATCGTCCGTTCCGTGTACAATTAAGGTTGGTTGATTGATTTCGCTCAATCTGTTCCAGTATTCTTCACCACCTTGCAGTGCCGCATGATTGAACATACTTATATAGTTATTAGCTCTTTTAAATTCGGCTCTAATCAGTTTTTCACTTCTTTGTTTGTCAAATTGTTTCCTGCCGCTCATCAATTCAGCACCTTGAATTAAATAATTTGCCACACTGTCTTCATTTGTCCAATCTACGGTTTCAGCTTTTCCGTGAAAATCTAAAATACGCGTATCCATTTCAGGAATTGTGGGGTCTGAGTCGCCCCAAGGACCTGATGAGATTAGTGTTATTGAACTTACCCTGTCGGCATATTTTATTGATGCTATTTGAGAAATCAGTCCGCCCAGTGAAATTCCCACAAAATTGGCTTTGACTATTTTATAGCCGTCCAAAATTGAAATAGCATCATGGGTTAAGTCAACAATATCATAGGGGGTTGAACCCGGTTCGTAATTAGTAGATTTTCCTACGTCCCTATTGTCGTAGCGAATAACAAAAAATCCCTTTTCAGATAGTTTCTGGCAAAATTCAGCATCCCAATACAACATGGATACCGTTGCTCCCGCAATCAAGAGTATTGCCGGATCTTTTTCACATCCAAAACTTTCGGTAAAAAGTCTTATTCCGTTTTTTTTAACTATTTTCTCTTTCATTTCCTCGCCTTTCTGTTTTATAGATTCATTAGTTTTTGGAAAGAAAATTCGAGGCTGAACATTTCCGTTTCGTTTATTATTGATTCTGCCTGTGCTTCTCTTCCATAAGCAAACATTTGCTGTTCATAATTTTCAATAGCCTCTTCAATGCTGTTAAATTTCCCATTGGTCAGATTATCCGACAATATCAAGGCATCCATCAACCCACTGTTTACGCCTTGCCCTGCAAAAGGAGGCATCAAATGAGCAGCATCTCCAATCATCGTTATGGGTAATGGACGCTTACTTTTCCAAGACTTATCTAAGGGAAATATTCGTGTCGCTAACCCTACAAAAGATGATGTCAAACGAATCAGTTCTTTGTAGCGTTCGTCCCAATCGGAAAATTTTTTCAGGAGAAAATCAACGACACTATTTCTGTCTTGAAAATCTACCCGCGTTTTGCTTTTCCATTCATCAGGTGTTTTAAAACTTATTCCAAAATGCAATGCACCATTATTATTAGGATTCGCAAATAATAAATTACCTTGATGAGCAGCCATTAGCCGGTTTCCATTGCAAAGCTGAAAAAATCCAGGACAGTTCACCTCCGGTTGATGAATATCGGCTTGTATATTGAAAGTACCTGTTTCTTCAACTTCCGTGTCGGTAACAAATTTTCTTACTTTAGACATTCCACCATTGGCAATAATAACCAGATCTGCTGTTTCACTCGATTTATCCTCAAAAGTTAGTATCCACTTCTCCTTATCAGGTTCAAGGGTAACAAGTTTTCTATCCCAAATGACGGTATCATTTTGTAAACTATTTAATAGGATAGTCCTTAAGTCATTTCTGTTTATTTCAGGATTGTCAAAACGATTTTCGGGTCTTACATTTTTTGTGGTTAAAATATTGCCCTTTTCATCAACAATATTTACACCCATTGGTAAAGCTAAGTCATAATAAGTTTGTAACAATCCCGCTCTTTTCATTGCTTCCTGTCCCGAATCCCTGTGCAGATCAAGTGTCCCACCAAAAATCCTTGCATCTTGGTCTTTGTCTCTCTCGTAAACTGTAATGTCCACGCCGTTTTGCTGTAACAATCTCGCCATTGTTAATCCAACAGGCCCGGCACCAATTATTGTAATTTTTTTATGTTTTAGTAAAGTCATATTCTTGTTCGCTGGTTTTAATGTCAACTAATGTCTGTCAATTTAATCACTTTGTTTTTTTTAAATTCAAACACGGATTTTCCTGATAACTTTAGCTTTTGCCCTTTTTTTAAGCCGTTCGGAAAGTCAATTGCTAAAATTGCTGTATAATCAATTTCTATTTCAGTGCTGTTGTCAAAATGCCTAAACGATTTAACTGTCTGTGTTCTCTTTGCAAAGTATGTTTTTGCTGTTTCTGCCTGTTGTTTAAACGCTGTTAACCCTTTCAGCGATAAACTTATATCATTATTTTGAATGTTTTCAAAAACAATATTATCGTCAAGGTCTGCAACCATTTTTTTGATATCAAATTGGTTGTATCCATCGATGTAGTTATTGATGATGTTTACTCTGTCGGTCATATTTTGTAATTATTTATCGGTTACATATTGGTGTTGTCTGTAGGTTGTTCTACGATAATTGCCAACTTTTAACTTCTATACGAAGGAACATGTTGGGATACTTGAACTTTCGATTTAGCGCCAACACGAGCAAACCGAAGTTAGCACCTACTCTCTATTCAGCATATTTTTTAAAAATACTTGTGGCAATGTGTCCGCCAACGTATAGGAAGAATAAACGCCCTTTTCACCCAAGTCCAACAGCTTTGGACCGCAGTTGACTCTTTCGACACCCCTGCGATGCAACCCAATCCGGCTGACGGGGAGCCAGCAACGCTGAAAATTTACCCTCCTCTTTCCCACTAGCGGCTCCTTTTCCGACAACCAGCACGGCGGATCCCTGCCGCGGCGCTGTGAACGCAGCATTTTGATTGGTATCGTTGGCCTTCAGGCTCGTCAGTCAAACAGACCCAGGAGCAGCTCAGCCGGTGGCGCCCGGCTTTCGGGTAACGCCCTGGTCCCGCTGGTTTCGGCTTTGTGCTTCAGGTGATCAAGGATCTGCTTGATCACTATAGGGTCTTCAATGCAGGCGATGACTTTCATGGCGCCGCCGCAGCCGCTGCAGGTCTCGATGTCGATATTGAAAACACGCTTGAGCCGTTGCGCCCATGTCATCGACGCTCGCCGTTGTGCTGGTGTTGCCGGTTCATCAGCCACCCTGACCTTGTTGCCCCTGCCCCGTTTTGCCGGCGTGACCAACGCCCGGTGCCGACTGTTGGGTGCGAACACCCCGTGGAAGCGGGTTAGGTTGACTCTGGGCTTCGGTACCAGGGCGGCCAGCCTTGCAATGAAATCCAATGGTTCGAAAATGACGTGCGTGGTGCCGTCCCGGTACGGCGTCTTGAGCTGGTAGCGCACGTTGCCGCCTCGTGTTAACGACAGCCGCTTCTCGGATACCGCCGGGCGGCTGATGTACCGGCACAGCCGTTCGAGCTTCTTGCGTTCATCGGCCCTGGCCGCCACGCCGGCGTGCAGGCTGGACCCGGCTACCTTGCCAATCCCGTCACCGAACGGATCACCACTGGTCGGCAGAGTTTGCAAAGTGAACACCTTTCGCCCCGCCTGTGAACCGACAGCGATACGGTAAGTGATCGAGTGCCCCAGCAGGGGTGTCATCGGGTCGTCATCCACCGCATCCGAGGCCAGATAGCTGTTTTCGACATCCCGTTCCAGCAGGCCTTGCGCAAGTTTACCGGAACCGTGCATCTATCGAGCGGCAAGTTCGCCGTGGTCGAGAAATCCCATGAGTTCACCCTTGTCCCGTGGCGGCCGATCATCGACCGCCAACTCGGCCGCGAGGTTATGGGCATCGTGCAGGGCGGGTCGGTGTCGTGGCAGTTAGGGCGGCAGAGGGGGCTGGAACGCTGAGTGCGCCCATGCCGCATTGCGAAGCAAAAGATAATCTGATAAAATGTAGCAATTCATATTCGTAAGCGTGGAGTAATCAGATGGGAAATTCCAAGTCAGCAGACAAGTAAGCCGCAACAACCAGTATTGTTGTTGCGGCGCTCTGTAAGGCTAGTCTCATCTGATTGCTGACGAGCAGACGTCGCCCGGTATTCCTTAATCTTAATCGAGGGTTGATTCGTCATGACCACCACACGCCCCGCGTGGGCCTATACGCTGCCGGCAGCACTGCTGCTGATGGCTCCTTTCGACATCCTCGCTTCACTGGCGATGGATATTTATCTCCCTGTCGTTCCAGCGATGCCCGGCATCCTGAACACGACGCCCGCTATGATCCAACTCACGTTGAGCCTCTATATGGTGATGCTCGGCGTGGGCCAGGTGATTTTTGGTCCGCTCTCAGACAGAATCGGGCGACGGCCAATTCTACTTGCGGGCGCAACGGCTTTCGTCATTGCGTCTCTGGGAGCAGCTTGGTCTTCAACTGCACCGGCCTTTGTCGCTTTCCGTCTACTTCAAGCAGTGGGCGCGTCGGCCATGCTGGTGGCGACGTTCGCGACGGTTCGCGACGTTTATGCCAACCGTCCTGAGGGTGTCGTCATCTACGGCCTTTTCAGTTCGATGCTGGCGTTCGTGCCTGCGCTCGGCCCTATCGCCGGAGTATTGATCGGCGAGTTCTTGGGATGGCAGGCGATATTCATTACTTTGGCTATACTGGCGATGCTCGCACTCCTAAATGCGGGTTTCAGGTGGCACGAAACCCGCCCTCTGGATCAAGTCAAGACGCGCCGATCTGTCTTGCCGATCTTCGCGAGTCCGGCTTTTTGGGTTTACACTGTCGGCTTTAGCGCCGGTATGGGCACCTACTTCGTCTTCTTCTCGACGGCTCCCCGTGTGCTCATAGGCCAAGCGGAATATTCCGAGATCGGATTCAGCTTTGCCTTCGCCACTGTCGCGCTTGTAATGATCGTGACAACCCGTTTCGCGAAGTCCTTTGTCGCCAGATGGGGCATCGCAGGATGCGTGGCGCGTGGGATGGCGTTGCTTGTTTGCGGAGCGGTCCTGTTGGGGATCGGCGAACTTTACGGCTCGCCGTCATTCCTCACCTTCATCCTACCGATGTGGGTTGTCGCGGTCGGTATTGTCTTCACGGTGTCCGTTACCGCGAACGGCGCTTTGGCAGAGTTCGACGACATCGCGGGATCAGCGGTCGCGTTCTACTTCTGCGTTCAAAGCCTGATAGTCAGCATTGTCGGGACATTGGCGGTGGCACTTTTAAACGGTGACACAGCGTGGCCCGTGATCTGTTACGCCACGGCGATGGCGGTACTGGTTTCGTTGGGGCTGGTGCTCCTTCGGCTCCGTGGGGCTGCCACCGAGAAGTCGCCAGTCGTCTAACCGACGACTGGTAGCAGGCCCGCTCCGATGCGGCGCACTAACCATCGAAACCTCGTGAATGTCGGTATCCTGTCTGGCAGGATACCGCTCATTTCCCTTGTTCAGTTCATCGCCGTCGCCAAGCATCTGAATTTTCGGCATGCGGCCAAGGCACTTGGTATCAGCCAGTCGAGCGTCAGCGCGCGTGTGAAAGCGCTGGAGGATAACCTTGGTGTCCTGCTATTTGAGCGCCATGCGCGGGGCGTTCGGCTAACAGACGCAGGCAGGCACTTCATGGAGCGTGTCACGGCGGGTGTCACGTATAGGAAGAATAAACGCCCTTTTCACCCAAGTCCAACAGCTTTGGACCGCAGTTGACTCTTTCGACACCCCTGCGATGCAACCCAATCCGGCTGACGGGGAGCCAGCAACGCTGAAAATTTACCCTCCTCTTTCCCACTAGCGGCTCCTTTTCCGACAACCAGCACGGCGGATCCCTGCCGCGGCGCTGTGAACGCAGCATTTTGATTGGTATCGTTGGCCTTCAGGCTCGTCAGTCAAACAGACCCAGGAGCAGCTCAGCCGGTGGCGCCCGGCTTTCGGGTAACGCCCTGGTCCCGCTGGTTTCGGCTTTGTGCTTCAGGTGATCAAGGATCTGCTTGATCACTATAGGGTCTTCAATGCAGGCGATGACTTTCATGGCGCCGCCGCAGCCGCTGCAGGTCTCGATGTCGATATTGAAAACACGCTTGAGCCGTTGCGCCCATGTCATCGACGCTCGCCGTTGTGCTGGTGTTGCCGGTTCATCAGCCACCCTGACCTTGTTGCCCCTGCCCCGTTTTGCCGGCGTGACCAACGCCCGGTGCCGACTGTTGGGTGCGAACACCCCGTGGAAGCGGGTTAGGTTGACTCTGGGCTTCGGTACCAGGGCGGCCAGCCTTGCAATGAAATCCAATGGTTCGAAAATGACGTGCGTGGTGCCGTCCCGGTACGGCGTCTTGAGCTGGTAGCGCACGTTGCCGCCTCGTGTTAACGACAGCCGCTTCTCGGATACCGCCGGGCGGCTGATGTACCGGCACAGCCGTTCGAGCTTCTTGCGTTCATCGGCCCTGGCCGCCACGCCGGCGTGCAGGCTGGACCCGGCTACCTTGCCAATCCCGTCACCGAACGGATCACCACTGGTCGGCAGAGTTTGCAAAGTGAACACCTTTCGCCCCGCCTGTGAACCGACAGCGATACGGTAAGTGATCGAGTGCCCCAGCAGGGGTGTCATCGGGTCGTCATCCACCGCATCCGAGGCCAGATAGCTGTTTTCGACATCCCGTTCCAGCAGGCCTTGCCGTTCCAGATAGCGACCCACCCGGTGGGCGATGGTGTGCGTCAGCTGGGTGAGCTCTGGGCTGGTCGGCGCCTTGACCCAGCGGAAACGCGCTGAGCCGTGGGATTGCTCGACATACACACCGTCGAGAAACAGCATGTGGAAGTGAACATTCAGATTGAGCGCCGATCCAAAACGCTGGATCAGGGTGACCGCGCCCGTCTTGGCCACTTGGTGGGTATGGCCCGCTTTCTTGACCAGGTGCGTGGCAATGACGCGGTAAACGATGCCCAGCACCCACCCCATGATCTCGGGCCGGCTGGCAAACAGGAAACGCAGCTGAAACGGGAAACTCAACACCCACTGACGCATGGGTTGTTCAGGCAGTACTTCATCAACCAGCAAGGCGGCACTTTCGGCCATCCGCCGCGCCCCACAGCTCGGGCAGAAACCGCGCCGCTTACAGCTGAAAGCGACCAGGTGCTCGGCGTGGCAAGACTCGCAGCGAACCCGTAGAAAGCCATGCTCCAGCCGCCCGCATTGGAGAAATTCTTCAAATTCCCGTTGCACATAGCCCGGCAATTCCTTTCCCTGTTTTGATCTCCTTTTTTCATTATTCTTCTAAGTAATTTGTTAAAGCTTCCAAGAACAGCTGGGCTTTAGCCAATGTTTCATCATCCATCGTTGCCAAAAAATTTAAATAATTTGCTTTAGCTTGCTCATGCAACACATGATGAATATCCGCAATATGCTCACCTTCTTTCGTTAACTGATAAAAAATCGACTTTTGATTATCTTCCACTTGGTATGTCGTGATTAATTCATCCTTCAATAACTTATTCACAGCCTTTGAAACTGCTGCTTTTGTTAACGCTAAAGCATCACTGAGCACTTTATTATTCACAGCATCATGTTGCTGAATACAGCTCAAAATATGCAATTGCGTTAATGTGTAATTGCCCAAATCCTTCAATAAAATTTCACGCTTTTTCTCTCGATGAATTTCTTGTGCATGTATTAACTTTACTAAAGTTCGATACATTTTTTCTGTTTGTGTTGTCATAATCATTATCTCAGCTTTGTTTACCAGTTAACTATATTCCTGATTTAAATTATTGTCAACTGGTTAACTATAAATTTGAGTTAGTTTTATAAATACTTATAATGTTCCAATGATCAATAATCCTTTACTCAAAAAACCGAGAATCGCTCGCGGTTGATGCACTTGGAATGTAGTGCATCGAATCGATAAAACATTCCATGTATTTGCCATTTTATTTGGAGCTTTGTCATGGAAAAAAAACATTGGTCAAAAGTGGAATATCTCCACGAAACTGTTAAAAACTCAAACATTATCATTAAAGGTCAACATAGCTATTACAGCGATTGTTGGGATCAGGGCTTTGAAGCTTCTGTTGTGCGCTATTTATATGGCGATGAAGAAAGCTTAAAGTGGGAACCTTTATGGCACATCGATCAATTATACATTGGTGATTATGTCTGCATTGGCGCAGAAGCGGTAATTCTCATGGGCGGCAATCATACACATCGCGCAGATTGGTTCAGCTTATATCCTTTTATGGAAACTATCATCGATGCTTATCAAAGCAAAGGTGATACGCATATTCATGATAGCGCTTGGATCGGTATGCGAGCGATGATTATGCCAGGCATCACAATTGGAGAAGGCGCAATCGTTGCCGCTGGCAGTATTGTGACAAAAGATGTGGAACCTTATGCAATTGTAGGTGGATCACCTGCACAATTAGTAAAATACAGATTTCCACCAGAGATCATTCAACAGTTATTAGCATTGCATATTTATGATTGGGCACCTGAGAAGTTTCAGGCGCTTCGCCCATTCTTAACACAAAATAATATCGAAGCATTGATTGAAGCTGAGAAACATTATTCGCTGTAATCGTGATTTTCCTTAATGTATCTATCCCTTCCTTTAGAAGGGATCGTTTAAAAATTTTCCTGCCACTGCCAACCGTTTTCAGTTGCCACTAAATATTTTGTAATACCAATATTTTCTAAAAATTCTTGATCATGAGCCACAATCACTAAAGCGCCACGATAACTTTGTAATAATTGTTCCAATGCTTGTAATGATGGTAAATCCAAGTGATTATTGGGTTCATCTAGCAATAGCAATTGTGCAGGCTTTTTTTGATATAAAGCCAGAATCAAAGCTGCTTTCAGCTGTTCACCACCACTTAAAGCCTTCATCGGCTGATTAATCACTGTATTGTCCAATCCCAACTGCGCTAGCTGCATTCTTAAATCTGTAATTTTCTCTTTGGTTTGCCCGTCTGAAACCTGCTCCAAAATAGATTTTGATAAATCCAAGGAAGACAATTGTTGATCCAAATAAGCAAAACTCACATGATGTATTACTTCGCCTTGTGAGGGCGAAATCTTCCCTGCTAATGCTTTCAACAATACAGATTTACCACTGCCATTTTTACCCACAATTGCAATGCGATCGCCCTTCTCAATTTGCCCATGAAATTCGCACAGGTGCTCAGCTAAATATGGCAATATCAGCTGGTTCAATTCTGCTAATATTTTCGGCACAAAAGCATCCACATCATAACCATGCAACACAACAGATTCCTGCTGATCTATGCGATTTTTTGCAGATTGAATGGCTAATTTACCTTGTTCAGCAATCTGATCACGTTGCTGCTTTGCTTTGCCTGAACTTAATTCACTACGGTTCTTTTGGCGATCTAACAATATCTTTGCTTGATTTTGCTCACCGCGTTGCTTATTGGCTTGAGAGGATCGTTTAGCTTGTCGCTCCAATTGTTGTTGTACAACTGCCAAGCGCTTTTTCTCTGTCTGTTTTACTGCATTCAATTGCTGAATAGCAGAAGCTAATTCGGCATCCCTTTGCTCAATATAATCTTGATAAGCACCGCTATATGCTGTTAAGCCTTTAGCAGATAATTCCACAATGGCATTCACTTGGTTCAACAAATAACGATCATGAGTAATGATGATCACCTGCCCTTGCCATGATTGAATCATCGACCATAAAACTTGTTTATAGTGATAATCCAAATGATTACTTGGCTCATCCAAAATCAAAATTTGTGCTTGTGATAAGAAAGCAGCCGCAATGCGAATACGCATTTGCTCACCACCACTTAATTGCTGCATAGCAGTTGCTAACGAAACATGGGATAAAGACAGATCAGCCAATAAATTCAGAGCCTCATCCTGAATGCACCAACGCGAACCCACAGTTTCAAAATCATCAGGATCAACACTACCATTTTCAATGCGTTGTAATGCATCCAATATAGACTGAATCCCCAGTGCTTCAGCAACGGTTTCGGCACTATTTTCATGGGCTTTTTGTGATAAGTAATAAACTAAATCTCTATTGATACATGAGCCTTCCGTTGGCAATAATCGCCCCGCCATGATTTGTGCCAATAAGCTTTTGCCCACGCCATTTCGCCCAATCAAAGCTGTGATTGGCTGAGAGAATGTATAAGTTAAATTTGAAAAAACTGTGTTGCCATTTGGCAAACCATAAGACAACTGATTAAGCTGCAAAAATTTGGACATAAAACCTCCTTGATTGATCGTAATAACAAGTCAAATCAAGTTAATTGTTCATGTCAGCAAACCTCATCAGTTCTAAATTAAGATGCACGTATTTTAACTTTGTACAAAATAAAGTCAATGAAAAACACGTATAGGAAGAATAAACGCCCTTTTCACCCAAGTCCAACAGCTTTGGACCGCAGTTGACTCTTTCGACACCCCTGCGATGCAACCCAATCCGGCTGACGGGGAGCCAGCAACGCTGAAAATTTACCCTCCTCTTTCCCACTAGCGGCTCCTTTTCCGACAACCAGCACGGCGGATCCCTGCCGCGGCGCTGTGAACGCAGCATTTTGATTGGTATCGTTGGCCTTCAGGCTCGTCAGTCAAACAGACCCAGGAGCAGCTCAGCCGGTGGCGCCCGGCTTTCGGGTAACGCCCTGGTCCCGCTGGTTTCGGCTTTGTGCTTCAGGTGATCAAGGATCTGCTTGATCACTATAGGGTCTTCAATGCAGGCGATGACTTTCATGGCGCCGCCGCAGCCGCTGCAGGTCTCGATGTCGATATTGAAAACACGCTTGAGCCGTTGCGCCCATGTCATCGACGCTCGCCGTTGTGCTGGTGTTGCCGGTTCATCAGCCACCCTGACCTTGTTGCCCCTGCCCCGTTTTGCCGGCGTGACCAACGCCCGGTGCCGACTGTTGGGTGCGAACACCCCGTGGAAGCGGGTTAGGTTGACTCTGGGCTTCGGTACCAGGGCGGCCAGCCTTGCAATGAAATCCAATGGTTCGAAAATGACGTGCGTGGTGCCGTCCCGGTACGGCGTCTTGAGCTGGTAGCGCACGTTGCCGCCTCGTGTTAACGACAGCCGCTTCTCGGATACCGCCGGGCGGCTGATGTACCGGCACAGCCGTTCGAGCTTCTTGCGTTCATCGGCCCTGGCCGCCACGCCGGCGTGCAGGCTGGACCCGGCTACCTTGCCAATCCCGTCACCAAACTGATCTTCCGGGTCGCAGGCGGGCAGTGTCTGCAGGGTGAACACCTTGCGCCCTGCCTGTGGCCCCACGGCGATGCGATACGTGATGGAATGCCCCAGCAGTGGAGTCATCGCATCTTCATCCACCGCATCCAAGGCCAGGTAACTGTTTTCAGCATCCCGCTCCAGTAGGCCTTGCCGCTCCAAATAGCGGCCGACCCGATGGGCGATGGTGTGCGCCAGTTGGGTGAGTTCGGCGCTGGTCGGCGCCCTGACCCAGAGGAACCGGGCTGTTCCATTGGGACGCTCAACGTACACGCCATCGAGGAACAGCATGTGAAAGTGAATGTTGAGGTTCAGTGCACTGCCGAAGCGCTGGATCAGGGTGACGGCACCGGTCTTGGCCGCTTGGTGGGTATAGCCCGCTTTCTTGACCAGATGCGTGGCGATGACGCGGTAAACGATGCCCAACACCCGGCCCATGACCTCCGGCCGGCTGGCGAACAGAAAGCGCAATTGAAAGGGAAAGCTGAGTACCCATTGGCGCATGGGCTGTACGGGCAGAACCTCATCGACCAGTAGCGCGGCGCTTTCGGCCATACGCCGTGCGCCACAACTAGGACAGAAGCCCCGACGTTTGCAGCTGAACGCAACCAGGTGCTCAGCGTGACACGACTCACAACGCACCCGCAGAAAGCCGTGTTCGAGACGGCCGCATTTGAGGTAGTCGTCAAACTCGCGTTGCACATAGCCGGGCAGTTCCCTGCCCTGCGCCGCCAAATGGGCAGCGAACGTCGGGTAGTATTCTTCGACGATCCGATAGAGCAGGGTTTGCTCGGGCCGGTGACGCTGGTAACGACCAGTGTTCTCGTCCCGGCTGGCCATCCTGGCCGCCACTTGGGGCATGATCCGCATCCTTGCGATACTGTGTTTTTATACAGTTTATCGCTCAGCTGCGAGATATTGAAGTCTCAGCTGTGATGCCAGCCAGTGCCAGACATTGCCTGTGAGTGCCAGTCACTCCCACTCTATTGTAAATAGAGTTGAGTACTCTATGAAATAAAAGGGGCGAACAAAAAAGAAAGCTGCCTATTCTTTTACGAATAAGCAATTTTTCAGCACGGCAGAACTGAACCTTTGCGGGGAATATCCTTTACAAGTCATTTTTATTTAACTATTTTCGAAACCACTCTAAAATGTATTGTGTTTTCCTAATATATTTGCTAAAATATATGCTAAAATATATTAAGTATTGCCTTGTATAGAATTAGAGTACGCAACTCTATGAAAAATACGAGTTTACCAATAACGATACACCCAACGGCAACAAAAAATCAAATAGCCACACGGGTAAAGGAGTAGGCTATTGGAACGCAACATAAAAGACTCTCAAAATTTTTTACACAATGCCCAACTAGTAAATAAACTAGTCGGACTTAGCAATATAACTTGCGATGATTTGGTTTATGAAATCGGACCCGGCAAAGGAATTATCACTCGAGCCTTACTTGGACGCTGTAGACAAGTTGTTGCGATAGAGTACGACGCGGAATTGTACAGGCGATTGCTTGAGCAATTAAAGGGGCACGAGGATTTAGTTCTGCTGAACAGGGACTTTCTAACAGTAGATTTGCCGAGCGAGCCGTACAAAGTTTTTTCTAACATACCATTCAACATGACTGCGGATATTTTGAGCAAACTTTTGACGACGGGAAGGACGCCCGAGGATTTATATCTCGTCATGCAACAAGAGGCGGTATATAAGTACGCAGGTGAGCCTTTGTGCCAAGATGGATTTAAGTCGCTACTTTTTAAGCCGATTTACGAAATCAAAGTCATTCACAACTTTGATAAAGCGGACTTTTCGCCAAGCCCGAATGTATCAATATTTTTTGTGAACTTTCACAAAAAAGAATACTGCGACATAAAAAAATTGCCGCTAATCGACTACTGGGATTTCTTGGCTTTTGTATATTCCGCGCCAGGCAGATTTTTTAAGGAAAAAACAAAAAAAGTTTTTTCATACGAACAACAAAAGCGGATACGAAAGCAAATCGATCTTCACGAGGAGGCGTTTATTTCGGAATGGACATACAAACAATGGCTTGCCATGTTTGATGTATACTCTAAAATGGTTTCGCCAGAAAAAAAGAAATTGGTTATAGGCGCATATAGCCGATTGATTGCCGAGCAGGCAAAACTCGACAAACTACATCGTGACAGGAGCAAAAAGTATTAGCCGATGGCAAGCGTAACCTTTAAGAAAATAAACAAGGTTTACGACGGAAAAGTACAAGCCCTAAAAGACATAGAACTGAAAATCAATGCGCAAGATTTTTTAGTGATTGTGAGTATAGGAAGAATAAACGCCGTTTTTCTCCAAGTCCAGCCACTGTAGACCGCGAATGACGGCCTGCTTTGCCAGTGGGTGATTCTGAATCCGGCCCGTGTAGCCATCGATCCCGCCGAAAATTTACCCGTTTTTCCCGACAGCCGGGGCCAACCCAAGCCGCCGGCATAACGCATCCCTGCCGCGGCTGAATTACCGCAGCATCGTGATCGGAATCGTTTGGGACGGGTCAGTCAAACAGACCCAGGAGCAGCTCAGCCGGTGGCGCCCGGCTTTCGGGTAACGCCCTGGTCCCGCTGGTTTCGGCTTTGTGCTTCAGGTGATCAAGGATCTGCTTGATCACTATAGGGTCTTCAATGCAGGCGATGACTTTCATGGCGCCGCCGCAGCCGCTGCAGGTCTCGATGTCGATATTGAAAACACGCTTGAGCCGTTGCGCCCATGTCATCGACGCTCGCCGTTGTGCTGGTGTTGCCGGTTCATCAGCCACCCTGACCTTGTTGCCCCTGCCCCGTTTTGCCGGCGTGACCAACGCCCGGTGCCGACTGTTGGGTGCGAACACCCCGTGGAAGCGGGTTAGGTTGACTCTGGGCTTCGGTACCAGGGCGGCCAGCCTTGCAATGAAATCCAATGGTTCGAAAATGACGTGCGTGGTGCCGTCCCGGTACGGCGTCTTGAGCTGGTAGCGCACGTTGCCGCCTCGTGTTAACGACAGCCGCTTCTCGGATACCGCCGGGCGGCTGATGTACCGGCACAGCCGTTCGAGCTTCTTGCGTTCATCGGCCCTGGCCGCCACGCCGGCGTGCAGGCTGGACCCGGCTACCTTGCCAATCCCGTCACCGAACGGATCACCACTGGTCGGCAGAGTTTGCAAAGTGAACACCTTTCGCCCCGCCTGTGAACCGACAGCGATACGGTAAGTGATCGAGTGCCCCAGCAGGGGTGTCATCGGGTCGTCATCCACCGCATCCGAGGCCAGATAGCTGTTTTCGACATCCCGTTCCAGCAGGCCTTGCCGTTCCAGATAGCGACCCACCCGGTGGGCGATGGTGTGCGTCAGCTGGGTGAGCTCTGGGCTGGTCGGCGCCTTGACCCAGCGGAAACGCGCTGAGCCGTGGGATTGCTCGACATACACACCGTCGAGAAACAGCATGTGGAAGTGAACATTCAGATTGAGCGCCGATCCAAAACGCTGGATCAGGGTGACCGCGCCCGTCTTGGCCACTTGGTGGGTATGGCCCGCTTTCTTGACCAGGTGCGTGGCAATGACGCGGTAAACGATGCCCAGCACCCACCCCATGATCTCGGGCCGGCTGGCAAACAGGAAACGCAGCTGAAACGGGAAGCTCAACACCCACTGACGCATGGGTTGTTCAGGCAGTACTTCATCAACCAGCAAGGCGGCACTTTCGGCCATCCGCCGCGCCCCACAGCTCGGGCAGAAACCGCGACGCTTACAGCTGAAAGCGACCAGGTGCTCGGCGTGGCAAGACTCGCAGCGAACCCGTAGAAAGCCATGCTCCAGCCGCCCGCATTGGAGAAATTCTTCAAATTCCCGTTGCACATAGCCCGGCAATTCCTTTCCCTGCTCTGCCATAAGCGCAGCGAATGCCGGGTAATACTCGTCAACGATCTGATAGAGAAGGGTTTGCTCGGGTCGGTGGCTCTGGTAACGACCAGTATCCCGATCCCGGCTGGCCGTCCTGGCCGCCACATGAGGCATGTTCCGCGTCCTTGCAATACTGTGTTTACATACAGTCTATCGCTTAGCGGAAAGTTCTTTTACCCTCAGCCGAAATGCCTGCCGTTGCTAGACATTGCCAGCCAGTGCCCGTCACTCCCACTCGATTGTAAACAAGCACACAAAACCCTTTAGTGACAACAATTTGCAAGAACTATCAGGCTCAGTGCCATGAAAAATACCATGACCAGATCATGAGGTTGAACACGGCTTGCGCCGGCAGCGTTCACGCTCCTGGTCGGCGATCTCGCCCGGCTGCAATGCTAGCTCAGCATCGGTCATGCGCTCCAGCACGTCGCGTAGGCGGATGGTGCAAGGAATGGGCGGCAGCTCGAACTCATAGCCGCCGGCGATCATTTCGGCCGCAATCTCCTCGGTGATGAAAAACGGCTCGTCGTCTTGGTTCGGCTTCTTCATGCCCTTTCCTCCTGGCGCTCATCCTGGCCGACAGCGGCCAGGGCATCGGCTTCCGTCAATGCGTCCTCCACGAACGCGCCGTGCTGCTTCGCTTCGGCCTGGCTGACCTCGGCCCATATCCGTTTCACCTGGGCCGCACTGTACCCGGCCAGCTCGGCGGTCTTGTTGATGCTGTAGCCGGACTTGCGCAGCGCGACAACTTGGGCGCGGCGCTTCGGATCAGCACGGCGGCCCTTGTACCGCCCGGCCTGGCGGGCCAACTCAATGCCTTGGCGCTGGCGTTCGCGCCTGTCCTCGTAGTCGTCGCGGGCCATCTGCAAGGCCAGGCGAAAAAGCATGATCTGCACGGCTTCCAGCACGATCTTGGCGACGCCCTGGGCCTCGGCCGCCAGGTCGGATAGATCGACCACGCCAGGGACGGCCAGGCGTGCGCCTTTGGCCTGTATCGAGGCCACCAGGCGCTCGGCCTCGGGCAAAGGTAGGCGGCTGATGCGGTCGATCTTCTCGGCAATGACCACCTCGCCGGGCTGTAGGTCGCCGATCATGCGCAGCAGCTCAGGCCGGTCGGCGCGTGCGCCGGATGCCTTCTCACGGTAGATGCCGGCGACGTAGTAGCCGGCGGCCTTCGCGGCCGTAGTGATCGCCTCTTGGCGTTCCAAGTCCTGCGCGTCGGTGCTGACGCGCAGATAGACCCGCGCCACCATCGGCGCGGCTACTGGCTTCGTCCTGCGCATACTTGCGGGCTCCTTTGGGCATGCCTCAAAGTGCCAGTTTATCGCCGGTGGCTCATAGCTCAAAAGGTCGGCTTATAAGTGCCTAGCCCAAAAAGATAACCCTTATGTGCCACCCTCAAGCACGATAAAGTTGCTGTGGTTTAGTGCTTGGCTATTGTCGTTTTCAGAAGACGGCTGCACTGAACGTCAGAAGCCGACTGCACTATAGCAGCGGAGGGGTTGGATCCATCAGGCAACGACGGGCTGCTGCCGGCCATCAGCGGACGCAGGGAGGACTTTCCGCAACCGGCCGTTCGATGCGGCACCGATGGCCTTCGCGCAGGGGTAGTGAATCCGCCAGGATTGACTTGCGCTGCCCTACCTCTCACTAGTGAGGGGCGGCAGCGCATCAAGCGGTGAGCGCACTCCGGCACCGCCAACTTTCAGCACATGCGTGTAAATCATCGTCGTAGAGACGTCGGAATGGCCGAGCAGATCCTGCACGGTTCGAATGTCGTAACCGCTGCGGAGCAAGGCCGTCGCGAACGAGTGGCGGAGGGTGTGCGGTGTGGCGGGCTTCGTGATGCCTGCTTGTTCTACGGCACGTTTGAAGGCGCGCTGAAAGGTCTGGTCATACATGTGATGGCGACGCACGACACCGCTCCGTGGATCGGTCGAATGCGTGTGCTGCGCAAAAACCCAGAACCACGGCCAGGAATGCCCGGCGCGCGGATACTTCCGCTCAAGGGCGTCGGGAAGCGCAACGCCGCTGCGGCCCTCGGCCTGGTCCTTCAGCCACCATGCCCGTGCACGCGACAGCTGCTCGCGCAGGCTGGGTGCCAAGCTCTCGGGTAACATCAAGGCCCGATCCTTGGAGCCCTTGCCCTCCCGCACGATGATCGTGCCGTGATCGAAATCCAGATCCTTGACCCGCAGTTGCAAACCCTCACTGATCCGCATGCCCGTTCCATACAGAAGCTGGGCGAACAAACGATGCTCGCCTTCCAGAAAACCGAGGATGCGAACCACTTCATCCGGGGTCAGCACCACCGGCAAGCGCCGCGACGGCCGAGGTCTTCCGATCTCCTGAAGCCAGGGCAGATCCGTGCACAGCACCTTGCCGTAGAAGAACAGCAAGGCCGCCAATGCCTGACGATGCGTGGAGACCGAAACCTTGCGCTCGTTCGCCAGCCAGGACAGAAATGCCTCGACTTCGCTGCTGCCCAAGGTTGCCGGGTGACGCACACCGTGGAAACGGATGAAGGCACGAACCCAGTGGACATAAGCCTGTTCGGTTGGTAAGCTGTAATGCAAGTAGCGTATGCGCTCACGCAACTGGTCCAGAACCTTGACCGAACGCAGCGGTGGTAACGGCGCAGTGGCGGTTTTCATGGCTTGTTATGACTGTTTTTTTGTACAGTCTATGCCTCGGGCATCCAAGCAGCAAGCGCGTTACGCCGTGGGTCGATGTTTGATGTTATGGAGCAGCAACGATGTTACGCAGCAGGGCAGTCGCCCTAAAACAAAGTTATGTTCGCTGAGGAGAGTCAGTGTTACGAGGATTGAATCATATTACTATTGCAGTAAGTGACCTTGAACGTTCCGTGGAGTTCTATACGCGTCTATTAGGAATGAAGGCACATGTCCGCTGGGATAGTGGGGCATATCTGAGCTTGGAGGCTACTTGGATTTGCTTGTCTTGTGACGAAGTGCATCCGAGCCAAGATTACTGTCACATCGCGTTTGATGTTTCCGAAGAGAATTTCGAACCAGTTACTAAAAAGCTTCGCGAAGCACATGTCGTTGAATGGAAACAAAATAGAAGCGAAGGACTTTCTTTATACTTGCTCGATCCTGACGGCCATAAATTGGAAATCCATAGCGGTAGCCTACAAAGTCGTTTGGAATCGTTGAAGTCTAAACCCTATCAAGGGTTAGTATGGCTATAAGCAAACATAATCGGGTAGCCGAGGGTTTCTAGCCCTCAGCCCCCACAACACCCTGCATGCGGCTCCGCACAGGGCGTTTCACTAAGAGTGGTGAAGCTTAATCCAACCATCGCGCAATGCGTACAGACCCTGAGATTTTAAGTAAGCATTTGATAACGCCTGATTAATCCCCGGAGTTTTAGAGCTACGCCATGGGCCTTTGCTGGTAATACCGCATGCAACTGCAGCTTGCACATGAACGCCCAACCGCATTAAGTTTCTTACTTTCGTGCGCGGCTTGCGCCACTGTCGCCAATAGGCCATTCGCACCCTGCGCCGGATCCAATGATCCAGCTCAACGCAGTGCTGATAGCCACTGGCAATACCAAAGTAGTTTATCCAGCCGCGTAAATATTGGCTGATCTTAAATAGCTGGTATTTCATTGACACGCCCCAGTTGCGATTCGTGAGTTTGCGAACATTCTGCTTAAACTTCAGCAGCGTTTTCGGGTGCCAATGAATGCGGTTCGCCTTGAACGTAAAGCCCAAGAACTGGCTTTCATTGGTTTTAACCACACGACTTTTGTCAGTGTTGACCACTAACTTCAAACGGCTTTGCAAGTACTGACTGATACTGCGCAACACGCGCTCTCCAGCTCGCTGACTCTTCACTACAATCGTGAAATCGTCCGCGTAGCGGGCAAACTTATGGCCGCGTTTTTCAAGTTCTTTATCCAAAGAGTCGAGCATGATATTCGCCAGTAACGGCGACAATGGCCCACCTTGCGGTACACCCACTCGACTCTCACCTTTGAACTGATTATCGATAAACCCAGCTCTCAGGTAACGTTTAATCAGTCTAAGCAGACGTTTGTCTTTCACCTTGTCGCCAAGGCGCGTCATCAGTAGATCGTGATTAACTCGATCAAAGAACTTCGACAGATCAACATCCACCGCGAAGCGGCGTCCTTCCTTGATGATGCTCTGTACCTGCTTAACCGCTTGCTGCCCATTACGACCTGGACGGAATCCAAAACTGTGTTCAGAAAACTCAGGGTCGAAAATAGGTGTTAATACTTGGGTAATGGCTTGTTGGATTACACGATCAGTAACGGTTGGAATACCCAGCTGACGAGTGCCGCCATCTGGTTTAGCTATTTCAACACGCCTTACCGGTGAGGGTTGATAACAGCCTGTTACCAGTTGTTGTTTCAATGCTTTCCAGTTGCCGGATCTTACCCAGGCGGGGAATTCATCGATGGTCATGCCATCGATGCCAGCGGCCCCTTTATTGGCTCGAACGCGTTTCCATGCCGCAGAGAGGTTATCTTCCTGCAGCACGTGCTCGAATAGATCGTTGCTAAAGGCTGGCTTCATATCGCTACGCTGAGTCACGTCATCGCCGGACGGCGTTCGTGTGTTCAAGTGTGACAAGGCTCCTCCTTTGTTCTTAATGTTCAGGCCTTCACCGTGTCCCAACCATTACGATGGGCGTTTGGCTACTATGCCGTCTGCTGACTTCTGCTTAATCACTCACAGAGTTGCCTCTGTTCGCGCTATCGGTTTGCATCTAATTCGCTCTCCAAGGTCGATACATTCCTTAGAGCCAAGGCACTTATTAACCAGAGCCTCACTGGTGAATTACCGATCGCTTGTTAAGCAGATCTCCCCAGATAAGAGCATGTACTGTCACTGCACTGCTGCATCATTTACGGTGGTCGTTAGATCACATGGCTTCGTTGTCTTGTGCCAACTCGCCTTCAGCCTACGCCTCATATGATGTTTTTGTTCATCAGCTCGCAGCTTTGCGTCCGGCTTCCTCCAGACAACTCCTCGCGGAGCTGCCCTTGCCATTCGCTAGTAGTTAACATCTAATAACGATCATAAATCGCTAAGGATGGTGACCTTCCTACAGAGGACTTTCACCTCATTAGTTCATGCCCATGCTGGGCGTACACAAGTCAATTAACTACGCGCCTGCGGCGCCGGACGTGCTAGCGCACGCCGGTTATTTCGGGCGTTAGGCATCACAAAGTACAGCATCGTGACCAACAGCAACGATTCCGTCACACTGCGCCTCATGACTGAGCATGACCTTGCGATGCTCTATGAGTGGCTAAATCGATCTCATATCGTCGAGTGGTGGGGCGGAGAAGAAGCACGCCCGACACTTGCTGACGTACAGGAACAGTACTTGCCAAGCGTTTTAGCGCAAGAGTCCGTCACTCCATACATTGCAATGCTGAATGGAGAGCCGATTGGGTATGCCCAGTCGTACGTTGCTCTTGGAAGCGGGGACGGATGGTGGGAAGAAGAAACCGATCCAGGAGTACGCGGAATAGACCAGTCACTGGCGAATGCATCACAACTGGGCAAAGGCTTGGGAACCAAGCTGGTTCGAGCACTGGTTGAGTTGCTGTTCAATGATCCCGAGGTCACCAAGATCCAAACGGACCCGTCGCCGAGCAACTTGCGAGCGATCCGATGCTACGAGAAAGCGGGGTTTGAGAGGCAAGGTACCGTAACCACCCCAGATGGTCCAGCCGTGTACATGGTTCAAACACGCCAGGCATTCGAGCGAACACGCAGTGATGCCTAACCCTTCCATCGAGGGGGACGTCCAAGGGCTGGCGCCCTTGGTCGCCCCTCATGTCAAACGTTAGACGGCAAAGTCACAGACCGCGGGATCTCTTATGACCAACTACTTTGATAGCCCCTTCAAAGGCAAGCTGCTTTCTGAGCAAGTGAAGAACCCCAATATCAAAGTTGGGCGGTACAGCTATTACTCTGGCTACTATCATGGGCACTCATTCGATGACTGCGCACGGTATCTGTTTCCGGACCGTGATGACGTTGATAAGTTGATCATCGGTAGTTTCTGCTCTATCGGGAGTGGGGCTTCCTTTATCATGGCTGGCAATCAGGGGCATCGGTACGACTGGGCATCATCTTTCCCGTTCTTTTATATGCAGGAAGAACCTGCATTCTCAAGCGCACTCGATGCCTTCCAAAAAGCAGGTAATACTGTCATTGGCAATGACGTTTGGATCGGCTCTGAGGCAATGGTCATGCCCGGAATCAAGATCGGGCACGGTGCGGTGATAGGCAGCCGCTCGTTGGTGACAAAAGATGTGGAGCCTTACGCTATCGTTGGCGGCAATCCCGCTAAGAAGATTAAGAAACGCTTCACCGATGAGGAAATTTCATTGCTTCTGGAGATGGAGTGGTGGAATTGGTCACTGGAGAAGATCAAAGCGGCAATGCCCATGCTGTGCTCGTCTAATATTGTTGGCCTGCACAAGTATTGGCTCGAGTTTGCCGTCTAATCGGGTAGCCGAGGGTTTCTAGCCCTCAGCCCCCACAACACCCTGCATGCGGCTCCGCACAGGGCGTTTCACTAAGAGTGGTGAAGCTTAATCCAACCATCGCGCAATGCGTACAGACCCTGAGATTTTAAGTAAGCATTTGATAACGCCTGATTAATCCCCGGAGTTTTAGAGCTACGCCATGGGCCTTTGCTGGTAATACCGCATGCAACTGCAGCTTGCACATGAACGCCCAACCGCATTAAGTTTCTTACTTTCGTGCGCGGCTTGCGCCACTGTCGCCAATAGGCCATTCGCACCCTGCGCCGGATCCAATGATCCAGCTCAACGCAGTGCTGATAGCCACTGGCAATACCAAAGTAGTTTATCCAGCCGCGTAAATATTGGCTGATCTTAAATAGCTGGTATTTCATTGACACGCCCCAGTTGCGATTCGTGAGTTTGCGAACATTCTGCTTAAACTTCAGCAGCGTTTTCGGGTGCCAATGAATGCGGTTCGCCTTGAACGTAAAGCCCAAGAACTGGCTTTCATTGGTTTTAACCACACGACTTTTGTCAGTGTTGACCACTAACTTCAAACGGCTTTGCAAGTACTGACTGATACTGCGCAACACGCGCTCTCCAGCTCGCTGACTCTTCACTACAATCGTGAAATCGTCCGCGTAGCGGGCAAACTTATGGCCGCGTTTTTCAAGTTCTTTATCCAAAGAGTCGAGCATGATATTCGCCAGTAACGGCGACAATGGCCCACCTTGCGGTACACCCACTCGACTCTCACCTTTGAACTGATTATCGATAAACCCAGCTCTCAGGTAACGTTTAATCAGTCTAAGCAGACGTTTGTCTTTCACCTTGTCGCCAAGGCGCGTCATCAGTAGATCGTGATTAACTCGATCAAAGAACTTCGACAGATCAACATCCACCGCGAAGCGGCGTCCTTCCTTGATGATGCTCTGTACCTGCTTAACCGCTTGCTGCCCATTACGACCTGGACGGAATCCAAAACTGTGTTCAGAAAACTCAGGGTCGAAAATAGGTGTTAATACTTGGGTAATGGCTTGTTGGATTACACGATCAGTAACGGTTGGAATACCCAGCTGACGAGTGCCGCCATCTGGTTTAGCTATTTCAACACGCCTTACCGGTGAGGGTTGATAACAGCCTGTTACCAGTTGTTGTTTCAATGCTTTCCAGTTGCCGGATCTTACCCAGGCGGGGAATTCATCGATGGTCATGCCATCGATGCCAGCGGCCCCTTTATTGGCTCGAACGCGTTTCCATGCCGCAGAGAGGTTATCTTCCTGCAGCACGTGCTCGAATAGATCGTTGCTAAAGGCTGGCTTCATATCGCTACGCTGAGTCACGTCATCGCCGGACGGCGTTCGTGTGTTCAAGTGTGACAAGGCTCCTCCTTTGTTCTTAATGTTCAGGCCTTCACCGTGTCCCAACCATTACGATGGGCGTTTGGCTACTATGCCGTCTGCTGACTTCTGCTTAATCACTCACAGAGTTGCCTCTGTTCGCGCTATCGGTTTGCATCTAATTCGCTCTCCAAGGTCGATACATTCCTTAGAGCCAAGGCACTTATTAACCAGAGCCTCACTGGTGAATTACCGATCGCTTGTTAAGCAGATCTCCCCAGATAAGAGCATGTACTGTCACTGCACTGCTGCATCATTTACGGTGGTCGTTAGATCACATGGCTTCGTTGTCTTGTGCCAACTCGCCTTCAGCCTACGCCTCATATGATGTTTTTGTTCATCAGCTCGCAGCTTTGCGTCCGGCTTCCTCCAGACAACTCCTCGCGGAGCTGCCCTTGCCATTCGCTAGTAGTTAACATCTAATAACGATCATAAATCGCTAAGGATGGTGACCTTCCTACAGAGGACTTTCACCTCATTAGTTCATGCCCATGCTGGGCGTACACAATTCAATCAAGCCGATGCCGCTTCGCGGCACGGCTTATTTCAGGCGTTAGCCACCAAGAAGGTGCCATGAAAACATTTGCCGCATATGTAATTATCGCGTGTCTTTCGAGTACGGCATTAGCTGGTTCAATTACAGAAAATACGTCTTGGAACAAAGAGTTCTCTGCCGAAGCCGTCAATGGTGTCTTCGTGCTTTGTAAAAGTAGCAGTAAATCCTGCGCTACCAATGACTTAGCTCGTGCATCAAAGGAATATCTTCCAGCATCAACATTTAAGATCCCCAACGCAATTATCGGCCTAGAAACTGGTGTCATAAAGAATGAGCATCAGGTTTTCAAATGGGACGGAAAGCCAAGAGCCATGAAGCAATGGGAAAGAGACTTGACCTTAAGAGGGGCAATACAAGTTTCAGCTGTTCCCGTATTTCAACAAATCGCCAGAGAAGTTGGCGAAGTAAGAATGCAGAAATACCTTAAAAAATTTTCCTATGGCAACCAGAATATCAGTGGTGGCATTGACAAATTCTGGTTGGAAGGCCAGCTTAGAATTTCCGCAGTTAATCAAGTGGAGTTTCTAGAGTCTCTATATTTAAATAAATTGTCAGCATCTAAAGAAAACCAGCTAATAGTAAAAGAGGCTTTGGTAACGGAGGCGGCACCTGAATATCTAGTGCATTCAAAAACTGGTTTTTCTGGTGTGGGAACTGAGTCAAATCCTGGTGTCGCATGGTGGGTTGGGTGGGTTGAGAAGGAGACAGAGGTTTACTTTTTCGCCTTTAACATGGATATAGACAACGAAAGTAAGTTGCCGCTAAGAAAATCCATTCCCACCAAAATCATGGAAAGTGAGGGCATCATTGGTGGCTAAAACAAAGTTAAACATCATGAGGGAAGCGGTGATCGCCGAAGTATCGACTCAACTATCAGAGGTAGTTGGCGTCATCGAGCGCCATCTCGAACCGACGTTGCTGGCCGTACATTTGTACGGCTCCGCAGTGGATGGCGGCCTGAAGCCACACAGTGATATTGATTTGCTGGTTACGGTGACCGTAAGGCTTGATGAAACAACGCGGCGAGCTTTGATCAACGACCTTTTGGAAACTTCGGCTTCCCCTGGAGAGAGCGAGATTCTCCGCGCTGTAGAAGTCACCATTGTTGTGCACGACGACATCATTCCGTGGCGTTATCCAGCTAAGCGCGAACTGCAATTTGGAGAATGGCAGCGCAATGACATTCTTGCAGGTATCTTCGAGCCAGCCACGATCGACATTGATCTGGCTATCTTGCTGACAAAAGCAAGAGAACATAGCGTTGCCTTGGTAGGTCCAGCGGCGGAGGAACTCTTTGATCCGGTTCCTGAACAGGATCTATTTGAGGCGCTAAATGAAACCTTAACGCTATGGAACTCGCCGCCCGACTGGGCTGGCGATGAGCGAAATGTAGTGCTTACGTTGTCCCGCATTTGGTACAGCGCAGTAACCGGCAAAATCGCGCCGAAGGATGTCGCTGCCGACTGGGCAATGGAGCGCCTGCCGGCCCAGTATCAGCCCGTCATACTTGAAGCTAGGCAGGCTTATCTTGGACAAGAAGATCGCTTGGCCTCGCGCGCAGATCAGTTGGAAGAATTTGTTCACTACGTGAAAGGCGAGATCACCAAGGTAGTCGGCAAATAATGTCTAATCGGGTAGCCGAGGGTTTCTAGCCCTCAGCCCCCACAACACCCTGCATGCGGCTCCGCACAGGGCGTTTCACTAAGAGTGGTGAAGCTTAATCCAACCATCGCGCAATGCGTACAGACCCTGAGATTTTAAGTAAGCATTTGATAATGCCTGATTAATTCCCGGAGTTTTAGAGCTGCGCCATGGGCCTTTGCTGGTAATACCGCATGCAACTGCAGCCTGTACATGAACACCCAGCCGCATTAAGTTTCTTACTTTAGTGCGTGGCTTGCGCCACTGTCGCCAATAGGCCATTCGCACCCTGCGCCGGATCCAATGATCCAGCTCAACGCAGTGCTGATAGCCACTGGCAATACCAAAGTAGTTTATCCAGCCGCGTAAATATTGGCTGATCTTAAATAGCTGGTATTTCATTGACACGCCCCAGTTGCGATTCGTGAGTTTGCGAACATTCTGCTTAAATTTCAGCAGCGTTTTCGGATGCCAATGAATGCGATTCGCCTTGAACGTAAAGCCCAAGAACTGGCTTTCATTGGTTTTAACCACACGACTTTTGTTAGTGTTGACCACTAACTTCAAACGGTTTTGCAAGTACTGACTGATACTGCGCAACACGCGTTCTCCAGCTCGCTGGCTCTTCACTAGAATCGTGAAATCATCCGCGTAGCGGGCAAACTTATGACCGCGTTTTTCAAGTTCTTTATCCAAAGAGTCGAGCATGATATTCGCCAGTAACGGCGACAATGGCCCACCTTGCGGTACACCCACTCGACTCTCACCTTTGAACTGATTATCGATAAACCCAGCTCTCAGGTAACGTTTAATCAGTCTAAGCAGACGTTTGTCTTTCACCTTGTCGCCAAGGCGCGTCATCAGTAGATCGTGATTAACTCGATCAAAGAACTTCGACAGATCAACATCCACCGCGAAGCGGCGTCCTTCCTTGATGATGCTCTGTACCTGCTTAACCGCTTGCTGCCCATTACGACCTGGACGGAATCCAAAACTGTGTTCAGAAAACTCAGGGTCGAAAATAGGTGTTAATACTTGGGTAATGGCTTGTTGGATTACACGATCAGTAACGGTTGGAATACCCAGCTGACGAGTGCCGCCATCTGGTTTAGCTATTTCAACACGCCTTACCGGTGAGGGTTGATAACAGCCTGTTACCAGTTGTTGTTTCAATGCTTTCCAGTTGCCGGATCTTACCCAGGCGGGGAATTCATCGATGGTCATGCCATCGATGCCAGCGGCCCCTTTATTGGCTCGAACGCGTTTCCATGCCGCAGAGAGGTTATCTTCCTGCAGCACGTGCTCGAATAGATCGTTGCTAAAGGCTGGCTTCATATCGCTACGCTGAGTCACGTCATCGCCGGACGGCGTTCGTGTGTTCAAGTGTGACAAGGCTCCTCCTTTGTTCTTAATGTTCAGGCCTTCACCGTGTCCCAACCATTACGATGGGCGTTTGGCTACTATGCCGTCTGCTGACTTCTGCTTAATCACTCACAGAGTTGCCTCTGTTCGCGCTATCGGTTTGCATCTAATTCGCTCTCCAAGGTCGATACATTCCTTAGAGCCAAGGCACTTATTAACCAGAGCCTCACTGGTGGATTACCGATCGCTTGTTAAGCAGATCTCCCCAGATAAGAGCATGTACTGTCACTGCACTGCTGCATCATTTACGGTGGCCGTTAGATCACATGGCTTCGTTGTCTTGTGCCAACTCGCCTTCAGCCTACGCCTCATATGATGTTTTTGTTCATCAGCTCGCAGCTTTGCGTCCGGCTTCCTCCAGACAACTCCTCGCGGAGCCGCCCTTGCCATTCGCTAGTAGTTAACATCTAATAACGATCATAAATCGCTAAGGATGGTGACCTTCCTACAGAGGACTTTCACCTCATTAGTTCATGCCCATGCTGGGCGTACACAAAAAAAAGCCCGCAATTACGCGGGCTTAGCGGCATTTCATGCCATCAGGTGCCTGGCTGTGCCAGACGCGGAATCATTCCCTTTTACATTATCGCTAACATAATCAATATCTATCATCTAAACATGTTGGTTAATCTTGTAGGTCTCGCCTACATCGCTTACCACATAGCCTACGTTTTAAGAATTAAAGTTATAGTTGAAGATGATGGAATCTGGTTTTACCGAGGTGTTTTCCCGTGGCAAGGAGGCTGGTATATGTTCCCTGCCGACCAATTTGTATCTGCCTATTTTATAAATGACTTCTTTGGATACATTACCAAAAGCTACAAAGTCTTTTTTCACTCGAAGCGACATGACGTAAGCCAAACAGGTTTAGCAAGCCTGCCACGCATTAAAGATGGCAAAGAGCTAGTAACTGATTGCGACAACCTGTTTAATAAATTTAACTAAATCCTTGATTGTATAATGGTACCTTACATTGACTATTATGAAGCCAGCCATTGAGGCGTATCAACAGCTTCAAGAAGCGTATGAGTTTTTCAATAAGGAATTATTCGATGAGCAGTTGCCTAATATGCTCATCACGTTTCAGCGCGGGAAGCGCACCTTTAGCTATTTCTCTCCTGCTAGGTTCGATGGCAAGGCTAAAACCGATGAGCTGGCTATTAACCCTGAGTATCTAGGCTGCCGCCCACTCACCGACACACTAGCCTCACTAGTGCATGATATGGTTCATGCGTGGCAACATTACATAGCAGAGAAGAAAGCACGCACGGGCTACCATGACCGCGTTTGGGCTGACAAGATGGAAGAAATAGGACTCATGCCGTCTGACACTGGTGCAGTTGGTGGAAAACGTACAGGTCAATCAATGTCCCATTACGTGATACCAAATGGCCTATTTCAGAAAAAGGTGTTCGCACTTATAAAAGATGGCTTTGAAATTTCTTGGTATGACGCTCTGGCCAATCAAGATATGCTGATCTCGTCTGAAATAAAAAAAGAGGTTTTCGATGACTGGATCGGTCAAGCACATGGAGATGAAGCTCTAGTAGAAAGACTGACTACGACTATAAATAGAAAAGGTAATGTAACGAATCTCCCCCTGTCGGATCAGGGATCTAATATATCGCAAATCGATGATAATCACGACAGTGACCCTCAAGATGCGTCATCACCACCCTCCTATATAAGTGTTGTTCCTCCGACTAAAGGCAAGTCGAACCGTATAAAATACACATGCAGTTCATGCTCGATCAATGTATGGGGAAAAGCTAATCTCAAGCTATCCTGCCTTGATTGCGACACACCACTGTTACCCAGTAACGATAATTAAGTATAAAAAAAGCCTATCGCTAGGGATAGGCTTCGTTCACTAATAGTTAACTACATAGTCGGACTACTATTAGGTTCTTGGTGTGTCCCCACATCCAAGCGCTGCTCATCCTCATGAACAACCGTTAAGTTGCTCATAGGATAAAGCTCATTAATTGGTTTTCTGTTATCGATGACTTTATGTCCTTCAGTTACATCTGACCAATCGGTCTCTCCAAGCATCACCAGCTCTGTACTACGAAAGCTGGCTAGCCCTTCCTTAGCGCCACGCAATTCATAATAAACACCCATACTGTTCCCTATCTCATTTTTCTAGTAATATAGTTTTCGACTACAACTGACTCTGGCTCTCTTAAATTGTAAAACAACTCTACAGCCACATCTGGGTAGTCTGCGTCCTCAATTGTAACACGCGCTCCTTGTTGCAAATCCTGATATAGATCTGCAGGTATGTCAGACAATGCAACTCCAATCTGCTCTGCAGTTTCACCCCACTGCAGCACAACATCTACACGATTAGCTTTTGGTACTTCAACAAAGCGAAAACTATTAAAAACTAGGTCATCAGGTATAATTCCTTTAACTAAAAGACGGTCAACCTTGTTCGTAGACTCGTGCCGTACTACTGCGTAGTCGCAAATTAGAAACATATCCTACTTCAGCCCCTTTGATTTTCCTGTTTTAAAAGAAGGTTCGCTGCTAGGATTTCAATTGCCTGATCTCTTGCAACCAAACGACCTGTCTCCTGCTCTTCTTTCGAGATAATAGAATTTATCGCAAATTCTAAGTCTTGTACGTGCGTAGCTAGCAATTTTCTAGCTTCAGATGGTCTTGTACGGCTATAAAGTGTAGCACGTAATGCTCTCTCATCCGCCTCTGTAGCATAAGCCCAACGTTTAATTGAACCAAGCAGAAAGTTAGTAATAAGGCGTTGCGTTCCTCGCCTTGTTCTATGCTCACAGAATACCTCTGCCCCCTTTACAGCATTCGGCGGTGTAATACGCAAAATTGCATCACGCTCATCTTCTGATAGACCAAACTTATCCTTAATGGCTTCAGCTAGCTCTACCGACTGGTTAGCACCGAAAATAAAGAGTGATGTAAGAAGTGTTAAAATATCTTCTGGTATGTGTTGTGGTAATTGGCTACCAAGCATAATTCCAACGTTAAACTTACGCCCCTCATAGCATAACGATGACAAAACACGCCCTGTACTAGATGATGCTTGGCTATCACCTGACTTTGAAGCAGCATCAAGTCTATGGACTTCATCAGCCCAAAATAGCTTAGGAATCGAGTCCTGTTTCTCATAAAAATTTATGTGGTAACGCACTAGGTCCTGAGAAAGACCTAAATAATCAGCATTTACCCGCATTTCATCATTGGCAATGTCGCGGTTAATGAATAAATCTTCACAAAGGACGCGATATGCAACTGTGAATACAACGCCTCTCTTCCAGAGGTCGTAATTTGATGTTCCACGACCATAAACCTCGGTCATATCAAAAACACAAACCGGTGACTCTGATACGTCAAAGTTAGTACGACTCACAAAGCACGGAAAGATTCTACTTACACCCGTTAGGGTTGCTGAAACAGCACTAATGTAGGGCTTACCATCCACCTCTGGTAAATCAGAAAATTGATTTGAGAGAGCATTCACAGCCGAACACAGATCGTCCCACTTCGGAACTGCAAGCCGCTGTAAACAAGTGGCTATGTAAAGTATCTTCTGATCGTCATTTTCTAAACCAACTGCAATTAATGCATCTACAACTTCCCACCAAGTCGTATGACCGTCAATCTCAATCCCGTTCGCTTCAATTACCTCTTGCAGCCCCTCAATCCCCCTTGCCTCCGCATAATTGAAAGGTGATCGACTGTATAGGTGACTTTCGCGTGGATCTGTTTCCGCATACATACGCTCAATTGCCGCAGTAATTACGTTAGCAATATGTGTTACCCCGAAACGGGTTGAGAGTTCCTCACAAATCAGCTGTAACCAGCCTATTAGAAACTGTTTGTGATCCGTTAATGGGTAGCGACAGCCAAGGCGTGTATCAAACAGGTTTTTAACCATGCTGCCGTCATTTACAAAGGGTTTAAAGATCACTTGGTGTTTTTGACTCTCAGGCAATGATGACGCCATAAGATCAATAACACCTGTAGATGACGCACCGAAGTCTAAGCCTCGCAAATAAGGGACTTGGGAGTTTTGAGAGTTAGAGAAAAGACAAAAGTTAACATCTGATAATAGGTTAGATTTTCCGTAACCCATCCCACCCAATACAACTGCCACCATAGAGGACTGTTTCTTACTGAACGGCTGGTATGGATTCAGTACTCCTGTACTGGTACGAAACCACATCGAATCCTGCGGCTTCCATATTGAAACGGGCCGAGAGATAGGAAGTTGCCTAAGCACATCACGCTCGGTTTGCGGTGCAGCTGGTGCAGCCACAGGCAAATGGTAGCCCAAACAGGTACTTAATGCCTGTTGAGCAGCGCAACCATATACATTACTTACCTGCTGCTGCCCCCACTGCTGGAATAACGTCTCCAAATCTCTTGATCTGCGCATAACAGTGTCGAGGTTTACTGTCTCTTTGCCTGTCTCCAGATCAACGTTTACTTCAAGGTTTGCCCACGTGGTAAATGCAATGCTATAGCCAACTTGTACACCACCTTGCTCTACATAGCTTGCTAGTGCTTTAACTGCATTGTTAATTTGTCGGTTAACCATGCCGAAGGTAAATATATTCGCGAAGTTTATATTCCAGCTGTTTGCTGCAGTAGGGTCACCTAAAATTGAGTAAACAATACGAAAAGGTAATCGGCGCTGGTAACACTGACGAATCAGGTGCTCAACTGGCTGCGGATCTAAGGCCAACTCCTTAACAAAATATGGTGCATAGATACGATCACCAAGTATCGCGTACTTACCAAGTTCCTTTATATGCGAAGGCAACATTTGTTGTGATAAACGGGGTGGTAACAATAACGAAAAATCACGTGGTGTATATTTACCACCGTACTGCTGCTGAATTGTTTTTAAAGGAATTTTGTCTAGATTTCGCGGCTTTGTATCCTTTTGTTGTAAGCGTGCCTCCCAAGTTTCAAAGGTATGCGGATGCGCTGTAGAGTAAATTATCTTTAGTGCCTGATATGCATCTAAACGTTTTACTAAGTAACCACGACTGACCTCACTACGTGTATTGTCACTCATAAAAACAAGTAAGGAGTTTACATGTTGCTCATGCACTTCATGTAAGCTCTCATAGCCTAAGCTCTGTGCTATCGCATCTGCACCCGCTGCTCGATCATCTTTTCTAAAAGAGCTTTTACGATGTTTACGAGCAGCCTTTTGTTCTATTTTGGACAAAGCACTTAAGTGCGTAATTACTATCAAATACTGTGTTTCTTTAACGCATTGCGAGGCGTATAAATCTGCCTCATCCAATAGGACATCCTCTATATCGATACCTCTTTGCAAAAGAGCATCAATCTGCGGCTTTCGCGCATCCCGCATAGTATCCTTAATACCCTCATGGTCAGATTCGTAGAACCATAAAATATCTAACCCCTTTCCATTACTGCCCATTCTGTTGCGGAAGAACTGTTCCCAGCCTTCACTAAGTAAGGTCTCAAATTGGTTCGGGAAATATTCTCCATAATAGCCATCTAGCTTAATCACGCTCATGAGTGAACCGCTATAAAGGGCTAACGTATTTTCATCGAAAGCACTTGCTATAGGAAAATAAGACGTTGGATCGCTTGCCGTCCAGCTACGCAACCCAGCAATCAGTTCATCGATACTATCTAAACAGCGATCAGCAAAAGTATATGACATAGAAATAACCATGAATTTATTTAATCGTATTATAATACGTTACGATAGCTTATCTAATCAAACTAACGCTTCATAAGGTTTCGTAAAAAATGGTTATCTGCTACCTCAAGGCTGGCATAGTCGGCGTTACTTATCAGTTGTCGCAATAAAGATGCTGCTAAATTATCTCTTGCTGGCGCATTACCATACGAAGCCGAGTGCTGCATCTGCAGCTCATCTGCAAAGGACTTGATCAGATCAGGTCTGCCTGTAACAGTGAGTGATCCATTGCCATAGGCCAGTATTCCAAGACCGTGTTTATTTGCTTTCACAGCCGCCTGCAAGCAGAAAAAAGTATCTTTACCTCGCAACCATGCACTGCCCAAGTTTATGCTTGAACGATAATTCGTCTGTGGTTCTAGTAAATGGCACTGCCATAGACTTTGTGCCGCTAGACCATAGGAATAAGACAATCCAGCTTCAAGGCTCATATCGGTTAGCTGGCCGAGGTCTTGCCAGCCATCAGCTATGTAAACATGTAGAAGCTCAACACGGTAAAATTGCGCCAATAGGTTTAAAAAGAAATAAGGTACTGTAATAGAATCTCGGTCTCCGCCATTCTCTTTTTGGTGCAGAAGAACCTCACAAAACGCAGGTAACTTATGATCCTCAATCCAATGAACAATATCAGCTGTACAAGGGAGCTTATTAAGGTCATTGGCGAGTTCAGTATCTAATATAATTGCCGTTGGCAAAGGATCAGCTAATAGACGCGAAGCATAGCTACCTCGATCGAACCATAGCCTTGCGGTATGGGCATGTGATCCTGACTCTAGAATGTCTCCCAAAGACGTGTAATCAACGTGCTCTGCAAACTGATAAGATACACCGTATTCCGATAAGCTTTGCTTTGAGTAACGCTGTGCAAGTCCGTGCGCTAGTGTAGTCTTTGGGAAGAACAGTAAACCTGCACGATGGCAGGCAATATAAGCAGCATTGCTAAGTATGCGACTAAGTATTGCAACCTGTTTTATTGGAAGCTGATCACCTAAAGATAGCTCTTGAATCAATACCTCTAGTTCAGTGCCGAAATAATCGCTAGAAGCTAGCGTTACAGGATATTTTAGATTCGCTTCAACTAGGCTATCGTTATCTTTACAGTTTGTGATCCATAGAGCGTTTTTGGGAAGCTCATTAATGTTCCTAAATGAAAATGGTGTACCATCACCCAGACAAGCCACATGTTCATTTTCGTTGCTTTGATCGGTAAGAACTGAGGAAAATAGTACAACACCAAAATAGCACGGCTTTAGTGATCCAATCATGACCCTTCCTGCACTGTAATAGCTTTCTTAACCTTATCAAGTAGCTGCGATACCTGACTCTGTAATACATGCTTTGCCATGTAAGCACCTAGCTCACCCCATGCCTCGTAGTTTGGTAGCCACCTATATTGATTAAGTGCTTTTTTTCTAAACTCATTTAGGTCATTTGGCAGTAAAGCAACTGCCCTCATGTAATCTTCCTCAGACACATCAGGAAAAGGGAGACTATTATTTACACTGGATGAGTTACCCTTTAAGGCCAGCATGAATGATCTTGCTGACTCAACTAATGACTGTTCAAAATAATCCTGTGAAGCTGAGTCCTCTTGGTAAATAATTGCATTGCAAAGCATTGTCACTAAATTCAATTCATGTTGTTTTAACGGAATTTTTACTAAGTACCCAATCTTTTTATCTTCACGTCTATCATTCAGCAGAAAACCTGTTGAAATATTAGTAGCTATGGATGCGAAACAAAATGCACAAAGTGTATGTCCTTCTTCGGTTACAGGTAAGTAGGCAGAGTGTTCCCTATTAATAGGTATCATTAAGCCATCTGGATGCTCAGGGGTTGGACTACTTTCAAAACCACACCCCTGACAAATAAATTTATCCTTTTTTAGGATTTGCATACCATTATTCAACAACCATTCTTTAGTTTTCCACTGACCTCGTAAATGTAATAATGCGAGTTCCTCATCATTTACAACATCAACTTCTACATTCATCTTTTTCACCCCTCAAAAAAAAAGCCAGCTAAAAGCTGGCTTTCAATTAACCGTGGTCGTTACTTTCCTAAATCAACGAATGTTTAGGTCGTTCATGATTCCTTGAGCATTGCCTTGTCCTGAGCCAATAGTTCCAGCAGTAGCAAGAATCAACGTAGGAATAATGATGCACGCTGCACCACCAGCCACTGCCCAAATCTGCCACGTTAATGGCTCGTTACGTTTCTTGGCAAATACAGCTGAAATAGCACCTGTTGCTGCAGCAATGATTCCGAAAGCTGCAATAATAATTAGGACAGTAGGTACGATTAGCCCAGCTTCTGACTTCCAGCCTGAGCTTAAAGTACTTAGTTTTAAGCCTGCAGATGCCTGTGTTGAAAACAAGGCAATACTTAGTGCAAACATAACGTTGAGCCATTTTGAATAGCTAGTCACAGCTAGTGTATAACCCGCCTTGATAGATGCCTTTGTATTCTTAAGATTTTTTTTAATCTCTAACACTTTTAAATTACCCTATAATTTGAAAACCAGTTGAGTTTTGAAACGCTTCGCTGATACGAAGTATCGAGACGAGAGCCGACCCTGCCAATATACGAGCTGCTATCGAACCTAACAGATTAGATCTGCTACTATCGTTTTGCTCCCTCCCAAATCTAGCAAGCATGAAATAAGCTCTAGCTAGAGTTATATACCCCGCTATAAACATTATTCCTAAAGCCGCTGCTAAAGCTTGTTTGCTATAGTCGCCACCTCCTCCAGAGACTACAAACTGATTAATATCTAGATTGTCACCATTCATCCAGAAAGTAGAAGAAAAGACTTTCATCCAAAGTGATAGCTCTACAAGTGACGCTGCAGCGATCATTTGAATGCCTATTCCCCCGAGTGAAACTTCTCCTCCAGCCCCTCTCCTACCTTTACGTATTAAGGTAAAAACAGCAGAACCGCCGATTAGTATGCCGCCAGCAGCTGAAAGGTATTGGATGACATCAAGCAATGCAGGAAACTCACTAGAGAGATTGATAAACATATCTCCCAGTCCTTTCGCTACCTTGCCCAAACCCTCTGCGATTCCGCTCATTTAGCTATCAAGCCTCGCTTAGTGCACGCCTGTTCTAAAACATCATCATAAGCAATTATAGCACCGTATGATGGTACAATACGATTTGCTGTTATAACAAGCGTAGTACCTGTATTTACATGGACAAGTCGTCCACGTATCACCTTCCAGTCGTCAATTAAAACCAACTTAGACGAGCATTGCGGATAGTTCGCAAAGCGTGGTGATGGTTTAAATACAGGTGCAGTGTTTTGCTGCAAACGCTTAGTCGATGACCCCTTATCGGCAACTAAACCCTTAACTTCTTTCTTTGTATACTCGATCTGCTGCCGATTTTGAGCTATTTGTTGCTTTACTGATTCAAGCTCATTAAGGAGTGCATGATAGCCTTCTTGCAATTCTTCATGATCAGAAACGAGAGCTGCATTATTTGAAGCAAGTTCTACTGACAATCGCTTAAGAGCATCAAGGTCATCGATATAGTCGGCTAGTCTGTTTTCATCTCCAGCTTCTGAAGTAACTAGTGGTAAGTAAGGATTATCGTTATCGACTTCACGCTCGAATACCTGTACTTCCTGTTCATTACTCTCATGCAACGCATCCGCTTCAGCCAGCGCTAGATTATCCTGCCTTGTTGAATCACTTATATGGCCATATGTCTGTGAATCACCTACAAGCCTTTCAGCTTCATAACTTTCGTAGGAAGCGTCATCATCTATACCTTTAAAAAACACGAATAGAACAAAGCCCATAACGGCCAAAGCCACTAGAACGATGCCTGCTATTAGGTAGTATGTGCTGTTGGAATTAGTTTTTTTTGTCATCGGATCACCTACTGGCAAATATCGTCTAATAAGAAAATGCCAATAGAGTCACCAGCATTTAATTTGACAGTAATAGGTCGATTAATACGGCTTTTGAAAACGTCTCCCATATCCTGACCAAGCTCCCCAACCGCGATTTTTACCTCACGCTTAGAGTCTCGCTTTGTGTCCTGAATAACAGTTCCATTGTTTCCAGCCAAGTATGTGGAGGTATTCGCGTTAGCCTCCGCCGCCTTACCTATCGCTCCCAAGACAGAGCCTACGCCCCACCAACCATAACGATATAACGTATGGCGATTTACTTGCCCTTCAACAGCATTAAGAGTTGAATCAATATCTAAACCAATAGCATCAACCTGATAGGTATCAGTGCGGGTAACCATTTTGTCGAACTCCATGCGCAGGTATTCTTCTTTACGCTCAAATGAACCCATGAGTTTGGTACCGTTCAACTTGCCACCACCACGAATAGTTACCGAAAACTTGCCTCCAACATCACTATTTAGCGCCATATCGGTCGTGGCCATATATTGTGACGCAGCTCTTGCTAAAGGTTTTTTGCAATGCTGACTAGACTCGTCTTGATCTTCTTGACCTTTATTAGCATTAGCACTTGCCTTTAGAGTTGAGCCTGACGTAGCACGTTTAGGTACGTAATAAGTGCCCCATCCTTTTGCATATAAAGCTGGTGTTTCAGCTTCTTTTTCAATTAGACCGACAAGTAAACGATTAATATTTATTTCGTCATTTTCTGAAATACCATACACGTCCCGCGAACTAGCCGAATTATCACTTGCGAATTGGCTGGTCGTCATAGGGGCATCATCTGCGCCGTCATCCTCCACAGGTTCATCATCGAATGAAGCACTAAAAACCTCTTGGCGTTCATAGCCATGATCCTCAATCTCCACTAACGGATGTGCGTATTGATCTACCTTCTGAATCTCTTTCAATCTTTCATTGTTATATTGCTGCGTAGCTTCACGCTCTTGAAGTGAAGGTGAGTCAACGTTTTCACGGTGATATACCCGTCCTGACTCAATTGCTGAGCCACCACCGAGCGCTACCTCCTCTGGCTCGGATAACACGGACAGAAAAGCGTAAACAATCGCTATTAATAAAAAAAACATAACAATAGCTATAACAATCAGTTTCTTTCGATTCTCTTTGCTAAAGATGTTCTTCACTGCTCTAGAACCGCCAGCTTCGTGCTGCTGATTCATATCGCTTTTGACTGGCTCATCAGGCATGCTCATTCGATTAACCCCTCATTTATAGCTTCCGCTGTTGCAAGACGTTTGATAGATATTTTATGAGTTCGCCCATATTCATCACTTCCAGATACACGCGTGGTTAATGGCAATTTATAAGCTGTGTACTTACCATTTCCACGTACCGAACGGACGATTTTGGGGCTAAAAACCGATAGGGAGGTTCTAAGATATAAATGCTTGCCTTTAACCCATGCCTGACCTGCAACACCATCAACATGCATACGTTCCGCACCAGTAGGCGTGACTCCGTACAGAATGCTATTCAAGTCGGAATCATGTTCGACACCAACCTGAATTCCTACATCTTGAAACAAGCTTTCTTTAGGCGTGCTTGGTGATACACCATTAACTTTAATAGTTGCTTGCTTATGAAAAGTTGCAGGCTGACTAACTAGCATCACACTAATTGGCTTAGCTAAACCGTGTAAATAAACGGTAATATTTCCAGTAACTCCATTTTTAAGAGCTGTTACTGTGAAAGAACCAGCCTGTAAATCATTGATAGATGTACCTGACTCGCCTTGCAACATAGTGTTTTTTGGCGCGTCATCCTTATCATCTTCTAGTACGCTATCAGATAGGTCTTTTGGCTCCGGTGCCGATGTGTCTATTGCTCGATCAATTTCAACTTGCCGATCAAGAAAAGACGAAACCTTACGTATGGCCCAAGGATTACCATAAGCATCAATAAAACTTACTGCAGTTGATTGATACCGCGCTATATTGATTCGTGGAGCTTGCTCACCAGACTCAAGCTCTAGCTCAAACATTTCATCAAGATCGATAATCTCCTGAATAATTGCAGGATCGTAGTCACCAACTACTGGCGCGTTTCGAGCTGCTGCGTTGTCTCGGATGATGCGCCTGTACTTCATGATTTCCTTCGGATCAGCGCCGAGCATTCCGCGTAAGCTGCCTTCTGTTACAGAGTCACGAAATTCCTTTTGCTGATTCGCTTTTGAGCCTGATTCGCTACCATTTGCACTCGCTGTAGACGCCGCAACAGCTATAACTAACCCTAAGCAACAACGTTTAATCGTACCAATATTGTTCATTTTGCACCTACTGAACGTATGACATAACTATCGATCCATAATCCGTCACCACGTAGTGACATCGGGACTCTCCGAATCAGCGCAGACATAACAACATCAATGCTGCCTTTTGATCGACCATCAACGTTAATGCGATATGGAATATCAACCCTCCACTCGTTGTAGCCGTTTTGATTACGCCGATCTGAAATCATCAACGCTTGCCCCATCGTGGGATAAACAACTCCACGTTTTTCAGGCGTTAAAACATCAAGCAATCCAATCTTTCCTAAGTTGGACACAAACTCTTTACGTGTACTATCTGAGAAACAATAGGTTTCGTTTCTTACCTTTTCCTCCCAGTCAACGTAGGAAAGCTTGTAAGCTTTCTTTACGCAGGACTCAGCCCAGTCAAGAATATCCCCATGGTCATAAAGCTTTTCGGTTAGTAACGGTAAATCCCGAATACGACCATCCGCTGTTGTTTCTAGTAGTCTTGGCTCTGGTGTGTAACTCCATTGAGCAAAGTTGAACGCTACCGAACCGCAAAGTGCTAGGCCTAAAAATAGAATTAATCGATTCTTAGTCGTTCGCTCAGTTGCATTAGCCAAACCTAGCCTTACTAATCCATCAATTCCGTATCGTTGAACAAGCCCTTTTTCAAGAGCTGATAAATCATCAATCGAAGAACCCTGATCGTTATTGTTAACGGATTCCTCTGGTAATTCGCTGTTGGCAGACATAATGAAAATCCATTAGTTGTACTATAATACGATATGATAACCCATCTGTAATTTACTACAAAACAATAATGTAAGCCCGTAAAAAACTGGGAATAAACTATGTAGTGTACTATGATACGAATAACTTACAACTGACGAGACATACAATGAAAAAAACACTATTTATGCTTGCGCTCGCCACAGGTGCGGTTAGCCCAGCTTTTGCTGACAACTGCCAAGAAGTTGCATCTGCTGACCAAATTATGACTCTGGTTAAAAAGGTTTTACCTAAATCCGCTATTAGCACAATGAAAACGGTAGACAGTGGCACAACTTCTTGTCTCGTAGAAGTAGAGATGCTAGTCGATATTAGTAATACCGACAGTAAAGGCGTGATCTATGTATTGCCAAACGGTGAACAGTTTATTAGCGGTGTTCTAATGGATGCCGATTCAAAGCTTATACTCGATTCCGAGTCAGAGGTAAGCACTGGGCAAGGCAAAAAAGACGAAAATACACCTAATGCTAATGTACTTGATAGTGTTGGAAAACCAACTGTACTGTCTTCAGATCAACGCAAGCACATGGAACAGTTTGAAGTTCAGCCCATGAACTTTACCGAAATCATTAATAAACAGTTTTCAGCACCTACCCATAACGAAGGACGTAAAGCTGTAATGGAGCAAATGAAAAAATTTGTTCACGTATCTAACCCCAAAAAGACATTCAATAATGATCGAAACGTATACATTATGTACGACTCAGACTGTCCTTATTGCTCCAAACTTTTTGAGCAAAGTGATTCACTTGCTGACAAATACCAAGCAACCTTTCATTGGGTACCAATGTTCCTGACCGATCAAACATTCTTAAAAGCCGCTCTGGTAACTCATGCAACACGACAATCACAAGAGAAGGGTTACGATATGCTGACCCGAATAATGACAAAGGCTGAGACGGATGCAGCATTAATTAATTTAGGTCGTAAAGAACTAAAGCCAGATGACTTCGATGACTCACGTAGCGCAACAACGTACTATGCCAGCGTCAATATGATGGCAATTCCTGATCTTGGTACGCCATGGATCACAGTACAAAATGGTGATTCATACGATATGTACCAAGGACTTCCAAACCCAGAAGATTGGGAAAGTGCCTTTTCTACTGAAAAATAATGATTTAGCAACCCAATAAAAAACCCGCTTTTTAGCGGGTTTTTTATGTTTAATGTACAGCTTCTACATGTGTGGCTGTATCTGCGTGGTAGGCTCAGGTGCGTTATTACTGACAACATGATTAACAAAGCTTTCGGTTAACACCTTTGCTGTTTTGGCTTCTTCAATATAGACAGCAAGCTCTCCACCAAAGAACCGCTCAAAAACACGATCAATATTATTCGCCTCTAATAATTTACCCACACTTAAACTATCGTCCGCAAACCGCTTAACCTTACGGTAGTCCTCTGTAAACTCCGTCATACTCACCCCATGGATTGCCCATAGCTCAAAAGCATACGCCTGAGCTTCCTGCGGATTGCTTACAGCACTCTGGATGGAATCATCGGAGTACCCGCGTAATTTCATTTCATCAACTAAAGCTGATACTACAGAGGGTGATTCAAAAAAGCTGCGCATATCTTCTCTTATAGTAGCAGTAAGTAGCAAATGTTCGCATGCATGCCATGCTTCGTGATAAATAGTGTCAAGTCCGGCCCCCGCCTTATCTAAACGAATCAGCTTTTTGCTAGCATCGTAAGCTCCTGCATAAAAAGCATCATCACTCATTAAAAGTTCTGGTTTAAGGTCGCCAAACAATCTACTAAGCTCACTGTTAGCAAGGGGTTCAAGTTCATCAGCAGATACGGCTAATATAGATGTGTTCTTGGAATTTAGAATAGGGAGTTCTACTTCTCCTAAAAACGGATGTGATACCAACTTTGCAGTGCTCTCTAGGCTTTCAAAAAACTCATTAGCAAAATGGGCGATTGCTTTAGCCTGCTGTTCTCTTGGGTACTCTAAACCAGTCTTTTCACCAACTAGGTAGGTGTTTTTTTGGCCATTTGCTTCTAGTCTGTTGGCAAGCCAGTGCTCCATCCCGCGAGCGAATAGTTCTGCATGTGATGCATAATAAGGTGAATTTGATTTCCCATACGCACTATCAAGCTTCTGCGCATCAAGAACAAATGTGCTCACGTTTGTATACTTGGAAAGATTCATTTCAACATCAGGCCCTGAGTCTTGCGGCTCCAGTAAAATCGCAGTCATCAGATTGTAGAACGATTTTTGCAGATCTACTCTCAGGTTACCGAGATTAGGTTGCTCTGGTGTATCTTGACCACTTTTTACAGCCGCCCCGACAAACTCAGAATAATCTACATTCGCACCAACACCAGTAGCGCCAAAATGATTGGCTATTGCATGAAAATACTCATGAGCTAAAAAACCATCTCCCTTATCCCTCGTGAGATTTATTTCACCAGTAGTTGAGTTGTAGTGAGCTGCGGCAGAATTAGCCCCACCACGCCCACGTGAACCGAAGCAAAGTCCAATCTTTCCTCCCATACTTAGTGTTAATGGGTCAACATTTAACACCTTAGCAAAGTCGATAAGTGAATCGTAAGCATAATTAACGTTCTTTTCACGCTCATCAACACTCGTCCAGTTACCAAACTCAACGCCGGAAAATGCAAACGTTCTTAAAAAATCTTCTGGTGTAACAGATTGTCCATTTCTATAATTTTCACCAATCCTTTCAATCTCACCTGTTACTACATTGTTGCGCCTATTCGCTGGCGCAGTACGAGTAACGGCAGTGGCTTTTTCAAGTTCATCCCAGCCTAACGTCTCCAAATCAAAGGTCTTGCCAAAACGTTTAATCTCTAATGGCCTACTCAAAGCTCTGTATTCTGAAATTCCATTGTTAGGTGATAAATAAAGTCTACCTAAACCGCTTACGTAGCCACGATGACTAGTAGAGAAGTCACTTGGCCGAGCATTCGCAGCAAGTATCGCAGCTTTATAGGATTCCTTTAGTGCATTGTTAAGACGGGGTAACCATTCCTGACGGCTGCCAGTGTCATGCTGACTAGCCTCCTTTAATTCCTTATACAGGTTTTTGCTGTACGCATTATTCAGAAGTAGGAATTTAAAACAGGTTGATGAAAGCATGTCGCTAGGCTTAGTAGGTAAGCTAGAACGCATAATGTCGTAAAGTAATGCTGCACGAGGCGAAAAACCATTTTCTTTCAGCTCAGCCATACTTTTGCGTTGCCAAAGTTTATCGCGGCTAACAACTAAAGCTCTCTGATCAGCTGTCATATTAGCTAGCATTTCAGAAACTCTAGCTAACTGATCTGAGCGCATACCTTTACTTTGAATCTCTTTTAACGCCAACCCAAAAACTTTACCAACATCTTTATAAAGGCCTTGGTCACGCCCTTTATTTTTGGCATCCTGCTTATCAAATACATCTGCTCTCTCTAATGGCTGAGAAAGCCGCTGATAAAGTTCATTGTCAACAAGTGGTAAAAAATCAATCACTGTTGATGATTTTAGTGAGTAATTCAACTCACCTGTTACCCGTGCCTTAAGTGCAGTATCCCGAAGCTCGGTGAAATTATCTTGCACAATATGCGAGCACCAAGCCTTCGTAGGCGTTAGTCTAACTACAGTAGCATCAATCATACGTGAACTATCAATAGCACGTAGAAAGTTCTCCTCTACTACTCTTTGCAAGTGAGCTAACCCTCTCTTTGTAGGATTAGGCCGTGTCTTGTGGTAGAAAACACTAATTTGATTTTGTAGTAACATACGCCAGTCTGCATGCTCGTCATCTCTAGTATTTAAAACGTGCTGTTTAAAATCCTCAACAGCCTTAGCATGATCATTTGCGTTGACAAGCGTCTGTTCCTGTTGCCCAACAACCTGTAAGACCTTTTGTACAACGTTAGGCAAGTCACTTGCCTCACAGTAAGCCTTTAATGTTCTTACAAGTGATATTGTGAATTTATCTGAAAAATCCGGCACACCAAAAGCACTAGATGTTTTTAGACTAGGTTTAATTCTATCGGTCTCATCGAATACATCACTGTACTCTGCGGCATAGTTCTGAATAGCTTTGAAAGCAATATCATCAACCGCCTGATAGAAAACAAGGTGTTTTTCACCATGGCTATCCATGTGCCAAAGCGCCAATCTCTTAAAAGAAATAGCAGGATGATCGCTAGCCTGCGTGCTTATTTGATTATCGATAAGATCATCATAAGTAATACCGAGTACAAACTGCTCAGAATACTCCTCGATTCCAAGTAGAAATACACCTTCTTTAATGTCATCAGTAATAGCGATCGGTATTTCGCTAGTTACGTTTTTCTCTACTGGTTCTAGGCCCTGAGCATCGGCAGCCATAGCAATATGCAAGATTGTTTTTTGTAAATCACTATAGTGAGAGTAGTTAGCCGCTAACTTTCTGTTTGCTTGAATGTCGCTAGTCGCATTGCGTCTTAGAAAATCCTTAGAGCTACGAACAATCTCTAGTGGTATTTCACCTGTTCGCGTGTAATAGATTGAGTCAAAGTGACTAATTCGATAATCAAGTGTCATTGCAAGTTCATCAAGTAATAACTCAGTACCCTTTTCTTTCTCCCACGAAAGTGCCTGAATCGTGTGAGATACAGCATCTAGTCTGAGCTTTAACGCCATATCACATCTGGAACCCTCAGCACATATAACAGGCTCAAAATAGATACTTTCATGAGGTAGGTACTGTTTACTCAACGTTTTTAGCATTGACGATAAACCATTAATCTTTTCGCATACATCTGGTGGCGGCTCAATCCTATGTCCAGCTGCTCGCTCAAATAATGAAGCAACCTGATCGATATAATCATCCTTTAACGTCAAATCGGTTGTATTCATGGTGTCCATAAACAGTAGGTATGGCCAGTACCGCTTATCACTCAAAACCTCATCAACTTTGCTAAATAATTCCTCCTGTTCGGCTTCAAGAAACTGCTTAGGTAGGGCTACTGTTTCTTCTAATGTTTCTTGATCATTTACTGAAAATTCATTAACGGTTTCAAGTGTTTGACTATCGGCTTGAAGATTCAGATCAGTGTCAGGCAAATCTATGATGGACTCTCTATTAATCCATAGAGGTGAAGCTAATGCGTAGCCATCTACCCATAAAGGAGCTTGCACAACCCAAATACCCTTATCGCTGGAGCGCATATTTCTAACCGAGCGCCCACTAGCTAACTCACCTTGTGTTGTTTCCCAAGTTATACTGTCCCCCCTATTAAAAAGGTTATATTCACTTTCATCTTCAGTGGATGCAGCCTGCGAGAAAAGCTTAACGTTATACGTGCTGCAAAAGCTCATAACCTCGAAGGGAATAGCTTGGCTTTCCTTAGCTAGTGCATCTGCTGCTAATCCCCATAACTCAAATGATTCAGGTCTTAAGGTTCCTACAAGCGCCTGCTCAATAATCGTGAACACTGGCCAGTCGTTAGATCAGCTCCAAACTCACAACGCAAGTGCATGAGAAGTGCGTCCTGTTTAGAGCGCCATAATTCTTTTATAGAATCCTGTAAACGCATAGGCACACTGAGGCTCCTATTTGTTACAGTGTCATCTAAAGAGTCAAAGAAAGACTGCCCTACCTCGTACAATTCCATATGCGGTAATTGCGATAAAGCAGTCACGTCCAACCCAAATTTAGCCCACCCATTTCGCAAACGTTTGAAACCATTTGCTTGAATGACAGGATGCATGCTCACTGGCTCACCTGTAATAAACGTCAAGATTGCTCCGTTTATAGAAATTGGCTCAATAATCGCTTGCTTATGGCGTACCCAGTGTGTTGGAAACATATACTTTACATTCCCATGGACTGATTGTTATCAGCTTTAACGGCATCCGTTTGGCCTTGAGATTTATCTTTCAACCCTAGCAGTTCCAAAACCTTATTAAAGACAGCTTTTAAGCCTTCAAAACGGAAAAGCTCAACGATAAACTTAGAGCCATTTTCTGAGTTTTTAACCATGTTTGCATGGGCTTTAGCCATATTTTCACGTTCTTTTAAAACAGCTTCATAAGCATCTTTATGCATTGGATTATTTAATTGTTTAGCTAACAACTTGTCATTCAATAGTCGCTCTAAAGTGTTATCTGCACGAGATAAAGAGAGCATTCCATCTTTCACGTTAGAATGGTTCTGTTCACTTCCGTAAGCTTTATTTAAGTGTTGATTGGCTTCCTTCATGTGGTTTACGGCACTTTCAAGCTGACTTTGAAACATTGAATTAGCACTACGCTTTGCTAACTCACCATTTGCGTTTTTTACATGTCCATGTAAACCGCGAATAGCTTGAAAGGCACCACGTGCTCCAGCAGCAGCAAGCGCTAGTTTTCCATCACCATAATGATTTTCAACATTATTAGTTACTCTTGACCTGTCACCATAGCTGACCGGAATAGCAAGCGATTCATCATTACTACTGGCATCTTTAGAGCTACTATCATCAACTTCATCTGTAGGCCTGTTGTACCATCTTGCTTCATCAGCAAGTGGCGAGAGACTCATGTTTCGCGCAATTGGAACCTCGTTAAACCGATATCCAACGGTATTTTCCTGATCAGGCAGATCAGCTGTATCAGTAGCACTTGGGACATCTTGGCTCTCAACAAGATCAGCTACGTCTGCAAATTCAGGTTCATTGCTATCGGCATCTGTAGGAAGAAAACCACTTATAAAATCAAGATCTTTAGCTTCATTTGGTGGCTGTTCAGTGAGATTAGAAAACCCTGTACCATAATCATCACCTAGTTCCTTTAGAAATGTATCAGTGGCAGCTTCACTTTTGGCCTGCCCAATTTCGCTCGGAGAAACATCTATAACGGCATCCGATATATTTGACTCAAAAATCGGTGGCTTAGCGTTTTCAAGATCTTGAGTATCGTCATCACTAAAGTCAGGTCTATCTTGATCATCAGCAACTTGTTCTGTTGTTGCCCAAAACGGTTCTTCTTGATGAACATCTTCTTGATTGGCTTCAGCTGCCAAAAAAGGAACTGAATCATTATTTTGAAGCAAACTCCCAAGTTTAAAAATCCGTGTAACCTGTGCTGGCAATGGACTCACGTCTAACAAGGTTGACTGAACATCCGTCTCTGGCTCTGGTTCTGGCTCTGGTTCTGGTTCTGGCTCTGGTTCTGGCTCTGGTTCTGGTTCTGGCTCTGGCTCTGGCTCTGGCTCTGGCTCTGGCTCTGGCTCTGGCTCTGGCTCTGGTTCAGGCTCTGGTTCAGGTTCAGGTTCAGGTTCAGGTTCTGATTCTGGCTCACTATAAAGCGACTCATCGACTGCACTTACATGTAGATTTTCTTCTGGATCTAACTCGATCTCATTAAGAAAACTTGCGATAGGCTGATTAACAGTATCCTTAGAGTCAGCTCGATCCTCCAAACCAGAGGAAAGGTTTCTCAGTAGATCATCTAAATTATTCTCCATAGCGACCTCTTATGGCATACCTGAATCAATACGCTTCATTTCAGCAGAAACCATTCGAGTCTCCATTGAAGCCATTAATCGTGTTAGCTGTTCAATATTTTTATTAAGTGTGTATTGCTGGCGCAATTGTTCAGCCCCTATAAGTACAAGCTCACGCTGCATTTTCATATCGGAACTTGAGGTCATTGTTTCTAGAATCCACATCGGCGAAGTAACGCGGTACGTTGCAAATAGTCTTTCTAATTGCTCAGGCGAAATCTTTTTTGAAAACTCAGCCTTCTCACTCTCGCTGAGATACGGTAACGTTGACTCTAAAAGAGTCTTTACGTCTTTAGGCTCAATAAATTGCTTATTCTTCTGCAGATGCTGAATCAAAATAGCCTGCGCAGCTGCCATCCTCTCGTTCATTGTGAGTCGCTTTGACAGCTCATGTTTTTCGCTTGGGCTTCCCTTTTGTAAGATTTGTAACTGCCCTTTTTCACTCGGCATTGAGACAGGATTCGGATTAGTTAACAACAGTAACTCATTCTCTTTTTTACCTTCATCATTTTCATCAATTTCGAACGGTTCCATTAATACGATTGATGACCCCTTAACAGCATCTTCCTCCTTAAGATATTCTTTAAGGACTTTATTCGTGTGATATTCCTTTTGAGGCTCACCCTCGGCTAACTGTTGGCCAGTTGTATTATGATCTTCAATTTTTCTAGTGATCACCTCTGTGGCTGCCTTACCGCCGCCACCTGATACAGCACCTCTAATACCAGCAGCTTCATAATGTGAACAAGCGTGCCGCGGTTTAGATAAGGTACCTACATCCTTTGAAAGCTGAATACTCTCTTGTGCTTTTGCTATCGCCACTTCCCGTTGTGTTGCTATCGTTTCTTGTGCTTTAACTGAGTAGTCAATGGCATTTAGTAATTGTTGTGTTTGCATACGTAGACCATCTAGGACAGCATGAGCAGCATCGTGTGAGCCTTGCTGACAATTCAGGCAGTAAACGGGGATACCTGCCGCATAACTCCCAGCTGGCAGTGCCGCTGCCGCTGACACGCCTAAAACCAAGGCAATAGTTTTTAACTTATAGATTTTTGAGCGCATCATCGATACCTTTCCTTAAAGTGTCATCAACGTCTGGTCGTTTTCGGTCTGTGGCCCCCGACATAATATCTTTTAGCCCTCCACCTACTTGCCCAGATGCGTTATTCATTTTTCCTGTTATCACATCAATGGCAGCATCCTTTGCCTTTTCAACAATGTCATACTCATCTACCTGAATACCGCTACCACTTCCGTTAGTAGAACCACCGATACCTATATCAACAATTCCATATGGATCACCTACACCAAACTGAAAGTTATTAACCAAGTCAGTCACGACCTGATCTGCCATTTTGCAAGCTTGTGCAACTAACATGTCAGTAATGTTGTTAACCATGCCTGAGAACGACATCGGCACTTTCATTCGCACCAGCATTCCTAATTTATCTATGATCTCAGAGCAACTACCACGGTTAACATCAATAGACGAAACACCACCTTTAATGCCATCCTCGATGCCTTCGTAGTAGTCCTCAGTTCCTTTCATAATTCGATCATGTGACTCACGCATAACAGTATCAATATCGCACTGTTCTACTGCAGCTAATGCTGAAGGCACATAGAAAAACTGAGCTAAACCAATGGCTGAAATCGCGCCAGCAAGTTTTAACTTATTCACTAATTAGCTCCTAAGATAAGTTTTAAATCTTCTTTGATTCTTCTGGCCCTGTTAGGCATAAACACCTTACTGGCTAGGTCTACCCTTTGAATTACTGCAAGCCGCTCAAAATATAAGCTCGAATACGGGGTGGCTTGTAGGTCATCCTGTTCCATGCTGAGTGTCATAATTAAGCGGCTGGCAAAGCCTTCCTGATTGTTTTCCAAGAGCTGAATAGCTCTAAGGAAAGAAGGCATATTCAAATAGGTAAACAAGCGTGATAGTGAATGAGCACTTTCTAACTCAGTCATCGATTCAGCTTTTTGCTGATCAGTCGCAGCGACAATAAAGCCAATCAGGTGATCAAGAATCTTCGTTTTAATTTCTTCAGGCACTGCAGTCCAGTATTCGCGCTTACTCATCTCGTCTAATAAGCGGTTTATATGGCTGCCTCCATGCTCTTGCCAATGTTTGAAAACATTGTCCAAGGTAAGATGCTTTTGCACTTCTTCTAGCGTGTTCGATTCCGTCATATTCACCCTTTAAGGTAACCTGTTTTAGTTCTGTCAGATATCGTATTATAGTTTGCTACGATATTAAAGGAGCTTAAAGCGAGGTTTCCTATGAAAAATGAAACAGATCATCAAAATATTGTTGACGATGACAAGCCTGAAAAAAAAGCGACCAAAAAAAGAGCAGGACGAGTTATTGCCAAACAGCTTACGGGGATAGCTCCAGTAGCACGAAACCTTAGTCACCTAAAATACCGCGCTAGATTTCCCTTCGCTAGCAAAGTCATTCTAGGAATGAAAAAAGCTTCTCAAAACCCTCTGACTACAGAGGTGGGGCCTAAAGTATCAGATCATGATCAACGGCAGCTGATTAAGCGGAGCATGTTCTGGCACATGTTTCTAATTATTGTTCTAACGCCACTTCTAGTCCTATCGGTATTGAGCCTTTCAAAAGGCTTGGGTCATTTGGTTTTTAATAAAAACATTGGCCTGCTCTCGAATATCTATCTGTGGCAAGGCATTGGTGCAACATTGCTAATTAGCCCAAGACTATTCATATCAATTAAAAGCTACATGTTTTTCAAACAGTTTGCTGATGGTAACTTCCATGAACAGAATTAAATCGTTTGCACTACTTGTTGGCTTACTAGGGCTACCAGTCATTGCTCAAGCAAGCTCTGGATCTAATGAAATAACCGATGTTGGTCAAAAGGTCATTAATTTTATCCTCTATGGACAAGAAGTGCCTAAGGATGGTGCATCTCTACTCTCGACCGTTTCTGGAGTATTGAACCTTATCGCGCTATTTTTCATGGCCGCATTATCTATCCTTGGCGGGTTGAATTTTATTATTTATACAGCTAACAAAGGCAAAATAGGTGGGGAGGTTATCTCTAGCTTTTGGATGCCTATACGTATTTCAACAGCTACTATTTTGCTCGTACCACTGATCAGTGGCTTTAGCACTATTCAGTACTTAGTGCGCAATGTTGCGGAGGCAGGCAACGAACATGCTGCATATTTAACAACAAAAGGTCTTGAACACATTGTTAACGAAGGTACATATCGCCCACCTATGCTTGCCGACTCTTACCCATTTGTAGGTGACTGGCTAACAAGTGAAGTGTGCCGTCTCTACATAGATAGCAAGGAAAAACGTGAGGCTATTGTTGCAAACCCAATCAAATCCCTCACCACATCAGGTTATGCCTATGGTATGAAAGAGAAAGAAAGAACAGGGGTTATGAACTGGGTGCCAGGTTTCCGCATGATCTTAGGTAAGGCCAGCCCACGACAAACGTACTGCGGGACAGTATCTATCTCTATTCCTACTAGAACCTTGAATACCGCCTTAGCTACTGAAGAAATAGGCTTTCAAAACTATGCTGCACAAACAGCTGCGAAAGAGTTCCCTAAGATCTTACGGCAGGTTCAACCTGATGTAGAGGCTATTGCTAAAAAGATAATGGCTGATGAATATGCCTTAGCTGACCTACAGAAAAGTGGAATAACGAAACAAGCTGAATTTGAAAACAAATACAAAAACATGGCCAACGTGATTGAAGGCTCAGGCAATGACATTCAAAAAGCAGCAGAGAAACTTGATAAGTTGCTAGTTGCAGCAACAACAAAAATTGTAAGTGAACACCAAAATAAATTTAACAAGGCAGAAAGTAAGTGGCATGAGGAAATCAGCGCTAAGGGATGGACTGCGCTTGGTACCTCGTACTGGTATATTACTAAGCAACAGCAACGAATAAATGATACGGCGGCATTATTTAGACCTACGGTTTCACCACCCGAGTTGGATGGAGACTACATAGATGATGAGCGACTGCATGAGTTATTCGAGAGAGTTACAGGTCTTGCTAACACTAGCCAACGTAGTGATGGTAAAAGCGGCACAATAAAAAGCATTAACTTCTCGGGTGCTGACTCGACAAATGATGTAGCTAAACGCGTCCCTGTTGCCATAAGCAAGTACGTTGCCGAAGCATTATTTACATCTGATGATGATGGCAATCTGATTGGAACACTTCAAAAGAATGGCTCTTTAGTTACTGCTACTCTTGATGTGGCTCTGTATGGTTTCATCGGGGCTAAAGCTATCACAGACGGCGCTCTCGAAGCAGCAAAGCAAGCGGCTGACGCAGGTTCAAAAGCTTTTGGGGGGATGTTTGCTGTGTTCACTGGCCCAGCAGCAACAATTGGTGTTGGAAAACTTGCTTTTCTAAGTAGTTTGTTCGATTCGGCTAGTTCAATCGTAAAATCGATCTACTTTCCAATGATGCTTGGTGGGTTTGTTCTGGCTGTTATACTTCCAGCTATTCCCCTTATGTATTGGATCATGGGCGTAATTTCATGGATGCTCTTCTTCATTGAGTGCATTATCGTTTCCCCGTTTTGGGTTGCTGCACACGGTACAGCAGAGCGCGAAGGCTGGGGAACCGAGCATACGCGTCAGGGTTACATGCTAATGATAGGCTTGTATCTAAATCCGATTCTTCGAGTAGCTGGCTACTTCGCGATATTCCTCGCATTAGTCCCCCTCTCGTGGTTCGTAAAATGGTTTAGCGATTACATGTATGGAGTGATCTCAACCTCCTACGTATCGCCAATGCTAATCGTGGGCGGAACACTGGTATTCGTATACGTTGCCTATCAAGGCGCAATACGGATCTTTTCACTACCAAACGAAGTCTTTGAAAGAGGTCTGCGCTGGCTAAATGGTGGACAAGAGGTTACTGGAGACAGCAACAACGAACACCAAACCCGTATGATGGTGATGAGCATGGGTAATCGAATGGGTAGTGCACCTGATAGGATATTTACACAGCGAGATAGAAATAAAGATAATAAGGGCAAAACTAGATAAAATGACCCAAATAAAAAAGCCACGCTTTTAGCGTGGCTCAGGTAGCTGACAAACCCCGCCTTTTTGGTGGGGTTTGTTGTTTTATGCACTTCAATGCCGCTTTTTCTTTTGGGATAAGCACTCAAATGGGATAAGCGTTCAAAGAGCGGAAGTTTTTGCTCCAAGATTTTTTAAAGTAAATTGGGCGTATCTGAGCTTAAGTAGGCGTGTAAACAGGCACTCATGAGGGCAAGAGGTTTACAAAAGCGGGATTATCCTGCCAGTAGTGCGATTTTCTTGATGTTTTGTGCCACGGCAGTCATCAGGCATTGCGCCTGCACTTTGTGACGACCACGATACCGCGCGTAGCGGTATTGATGCAGCTCTTTGGCATCAGCAAAGCTTCGCTCTACTGTTTCTTTGCGCCTCTGATAGATCGCCTTGCCCCAAGGCGTCAGCCGGTTGGCATCCTGCCGTTCTCTGCTGTCTTCCCACACATGACGGGTGACCGTTTTTTGTTGTTTGGCGTTCTGAGTACAGCGTGAAAGCAGCGGGCATTGTCGGCACATAGCCGGATCAGATACATAGTGGCGATACCCTTCCCGGTTAGTTGTACTGTAAATCAAAGCCTGTCCTTGTGGGCACACATACTGGTCTGTTTCGGCGATATAGATAAACTCACGTTTACGCAAGTACCCTTGGCGATGGATCGGTCGCCGATAGCCAAACACAGCTTTTATCCCCTTATCTTCCAGACCTTTGCTGATGGCTGTGGTGTGATAGCCAGCATCCAGGCCAACATACTGGACGTTAAAGCCAAAACGCTGTGTCTGCCGTTCCAATCGGGCCAAATAGGGCACTGCGTCGTGGACGTTACCTGCCGTGACATGCACATCGGTAATGATATTGGCTTTGGTATCCACCGTACGATGGTCAAGATAAAAGAAGCCTTGGGGTTTGTTATCCCGAGTCATAAAGCCGCTTTCAGGGTCGGTCTTACTTTGTTTGATTTCCCGCACCTGAGGTTCGCTCGATGGCGGCGGCAAGGGCTTTTTTCCGTGGGATAGGCGATCCTCCTCGATCGCCTGATCCAACTTATCCATATAGGCTTGCCGTTCTGAAACGGCGTGTGCTTTGACCCATTTCCCCTTGTTAGCATTGGCTTTCAGGTGGGTTGAATCGGTATACAGTACCGTGCCGGATACCAACTTACGCTGCATCGCCTGCAAGACGATTTCATCAAAAATTTGCTGGTAGATATCCGAGTCATTAAAGCGGCGGCGACGGTTCTGGCTAAGGGTGCTGGCATCAGGGACTTTGTCGGTCAGGTTTAAACCGAGGAACCAGCGGTAGGCTACATTGACCTGAACCTCACGGATCAACTGACGTTCACTACGAATACCGAATAAATAGCCTATAAGCAGCAGTTTAAACAGTAGGGTTGGATCCAGCGCTGGGCGACCGTTGTTCGCGCAGTACAAGTCTTTGACCAGATCATGGATAAACGAGAAATCGATATGACGATCTACTTTGCGTAGTAAATGGTCAGAAGGAACCAGCTCGTCAATACAGACAAATTCGAGTTCGGACTGGGTCTGGGGACGATCACGTAACACTGTACAACTCCTGCAGCAGATGTGTGCCCAGTATAAAAAACAAACCCCTCGATGGGAACGAGGGGTTTGTCAGCAGTCTGAGCCACGCTTTTAGCGTGGCTTTTTTTATAAAGTCGAAATATTCTTCAAAGCGGCGGTTGTAGACGGACAAAATAGTTGGGAACTGGGAGGGATGGAAATGGGGGATTTTGAGGGTTATTTGGGGAGAAGTGACAAAATAGATGGGAACTAGGTGTGACGTAGTAAATTAATGCGAAAATAGAAAATGACAAAATAGTTGGGAACTAGGACTCTCTTATCCTTACTCTTCGCATCTGTATCGGGTGATAAAAGGATGGTGGTAATCATTATTATCTATGACCATAACAAAAGCCCAGTATGCTTTTTCACAGCATAACTGGACCGATTTCAGTTTACAACTATTTTGTCTAGGTGCAATCTATTTTGTCACTCCACAGCGGTGCAACAAATAGGTTTCCCATAATTAGTATGGAGAACATAGGAATCACTAGCCATGCCCCAAAGAGCATAAATATAGCACCTATAACAGAAAGCCCACTGAGTCCCCCGTATTGATCTACTGCGGTTCCAGTAGCACGTACTATGTGAATGCCATAAAAGCGCAGCTTCTCAAGAAGCTGTGCAATAACAGGGCAGATTGCACCAACGAGCAAGGTCTTAAATAAAATTGTTCCAGCCCAGTATAAGTAGTCGATGGCGGCTTCATCGTGTAACCAAAGAGTATCCTTAAAACCGATAAGTAATTCCTTTTGCTGGATAATGTAAAGAACGATACTACCGTACAAGAGCCACTTGCTTGCATAGCTAAAGCCAGTTTGCATGTAATAAGCTAATTCACCATAGACCTCTTTAAAGTAGTCGCTACCAGCTAGCAATGCCTTAAGTCTATGCGAGTGATAAAAGTAAATTGGAACAAAGCAGCTGATCATCCATTCATCAAACCCCAGTTTAAAATAATTCAGAATGAATCCTATAATCGACATCTGTAAAGCTATGGCCACAAGGGTGTCAGGCGTGCTCCAGAATTTATTAAAAAACCCTTTATAGTTATTTGACAGGTAAATATGCATAAAACACCTCAACCATTTATCGTATCGTACTACGATATACAACTATCTAATCGCAAGCAATAAAAAACCTCGCTCTGGGCGAGGCTTTTAAATGGTTTTGTTTCTAAAAACATGGAATGCCTTTTGGGCAGTATTTGTACTCAATATTCATGTACGAGTAATCTTTTCCTCGTAATCTTGAATGTGGCTCCTGAACAAAGAACCAGTCACCGCGATCTGCCTCAAGGAAATGCAGTTTATTCTCTCTAAGCTCATACTTCGGTTCATCGGCATCGCCTACATACAGGAAATTGCCCTTAATTTTAAAATTTACCGCTGGGTTGGCGTAATTAAGCTTACCGCTGCGTAACGTATGAAAGTTACGAATTTTTAGGTTTTGATCATCAACCTTAGCAATAAAAAGCACATCTGGATAATGACTGTCACCAAACGAATTAACAAACCAATGACCTTCAAACTGTTCGGCTGGCGCTGCTTGGACACTCCCAATTAAGCTGAAAACCAAGCCACTGGTGATTACAATCTTTTTAAACATTCTCTACCCCTCGTAGGATTCAACGTAATACCAATCTGACTGGTATTAGTCAGTTTCACTTAGTGAACGATGGTGCATTAGGATGCCTCTCAGCATCATTTATTTTACGTATAAGATCATCAGGTGATTCGTTTATGGTTTCAGGCTGTTTGCTTTCTGTAACCTTTGTTACTAGCTGCCTATCCTGATGCCGCTTAATATAAGCATTAAAAATCCGCATAAATTCGTCATCTTTGCTAGCTAAGCGCTCACGAAAATCTGCTAACACAAGTTGTGATAAATAGTAGCTAATATTTCTAGTATCAGCTTTCTTTCTTAACTCGTGGTTCATGGCATCGAAAAATGCCTTGTCTTCCGCAGTATCCAAAATATCCGGCACTATGCTTAGTGTAGCTCTATAAACAGTCTTTTTCATGCTACTTACGAACCCGATAAACGTTTGAAAAGGACGTGCCGCTGCTCACCATGCGCTGATACCATCTGCGTGAATGAATAGTCCTGTCGCGCCCTGCTAATAAGCTACGCATTTTTCGTAAGGCAACGTTCAACGTGTAGCCGTATCGCTCAAGAATAATCAGTACGATAATTGCGTACAGCGACACTTTGAGGGTTATCATAAATGGAAGTATTGGTAGAGCTAAAAGCGGCACTAAAACAGAGGTGTGAACTGACAACATACGGCCTAAAGAAAGCCTCGACTGTTTGGATGCATAGGCCGTGTTTACGGCTAGACCATCCTTGTTTGTAATAATCATTAAAAGTCCTCGCTTAATTCTCTACGAACAGCATGAATAACCGACTCAGCAATATGCCCACGCTCATACTGCTCTTCAGTATCTTGAAGTAAATCAATTCCAACCTCTGGTGACTTCATCAGCTTTCCGATCTCAAAAGGTAAGCGACTCATATCATCAATACGCATAAGCCTATTTCTCACATCCTGAGTAAAAACTAAAGCTGACCTGATCGGGTGGCGGCCTATTCCAGTCGGCGTGGAAACGAGGCGTTGGTGAATGATTAAACGTGTGTTATCAATAAGGTTAAACAGTACACGTACACGATCTTGTCCCGAATAGTTATCAGCCAAACGTGGCAAAGTTAATTCAGTAGATGCTGTATGAGTAGTTGTATAACATGTGTGTCCAGTAAGCCCAATAGTTATTGCACCATTAATACTCTCCCTATCTCTAGCTTCACCTAAAAGCACACTATGTGGATGTCTCCTAAGTATATTACGAATACCTTCCTCAAATGATTCAATGTTAGCCCCCGTTCCCCTGATACCAATCTCACACTGAGAAATAATTCCCGTTTGATTTGGTAGCCCGATGAAGTTCAACTCAATAGGTTGTTCGAGAGTAATTACATGTCGCCCCTTATTAGCTGTTAAAAGTTCTCTAATGGTCGCACCTAGCAATGTAGTTTTACCTGATCCAGTTACGCCACTTACAATTACAAGCCCTGACTGAGGGCATATATTATCCTTTATTAGATCAGGAACATTAAGCTCGTTTAGCGTAGGAGGTAAACCGCTACTTGGTCGAATAACAATCTCAATGCCTCTATAACCATCGGCTCCTAAGCAACCAGTTGCATTAACGCGGAACGTAGCATATTTACCACGACCAACTTGTAGCTTGTATTTGGTATCAATAGGTGTAGCGTTTACTGTAATATCCAATGATGCCGAAGTATTGTCTGTGATATAGTTAATTATATCTGACAGTTCGGACATTGTTAGGGGCCTATCTCCCACTCTTACTATCTGATCACTCCAAATAACACTCCATGGTTCACCAGATAGCAAAATAAGGTCCTCTACCTTATTATCGATGCAGTATGTTAAAGCATCATCTAACCATTGCTTATCAACAACAATTGGCTGATAGAACTTAGGTGCTGGTAAACCTGTTATTACTTCGTCCATATTGGTTCCCAGTTATCAGCGGACTTAAAGTTAGCACTATTTTCTACACGAAATACCTTTTCATCAATGTTCATGGTGCGTCCGTTAAACGTAACTTGTGCGTTGGTTGCGTAAACAGTAGCTGGCGTTAAAAGATTCTTTTTCTCTGTAGTTATGTATAAATATCGACCATTAATATCCTTAGCTAACTGTGCAACTCTGTCAGTAAAGATATTGTCTGCATCTTGCACACCAGAGCGCCAGCCAGCTTCAACAGCACTTTTCCATACTTTAATTTCAACTGGTGTTACAGGTAAAATAGATGAATGAGGGGGCTGAGGCTTTTCATAATGCTGGACTAGATAATCACGCCATGTAGGTACAGTGCTTACTAATTCAGCCTCACTATCTATAGTGTAGCTTTTACTGATTGTTCTTAGTTGATCCCCTTCATTAATTAACTGCGAATTAACCTCAGTAAGAGATGGTATTAACAAATTTCCTTGTCGAACGAATCCAGCAAAGTTGAAAAGAGCATTCAATTTATCCTCATGCTCATCAAGATATTCCATGATCAAATCGTAGCGAACACTAAGTCCGCTTTGAGCACCGAAACGTAGACCTTCCTGTCTAATAGCGTTTAGTTTTACTCCACCAACCAGCTCCTCCTTAATTGCCTGTTTTTTACCCTTTAGGTTAATAGCTTCATGCAGCTCTGGGGCATAACGCATTGACTCTACAATCTCAATATCAGCTATAGGGAAATCTATCATTTCGTCACTCCGACAAGGTGGGCTTTATATCGTGACATACTATCACACAGATATAGCAGATACATAAAAACAGCGATTTTGTCCTAAAACGACAGTCTCAAAGCAACACCTAATTAGCACTAGGAGCTACTGTCTGTAGTTATCTGTAGCTAAACGTAATCAGCGTAGGAGCTAAATCAAACAGTAGCATTACTCTACTGCAGGTAGCTGCCTTAAGGTGAGTACAGAGCTTGATAGGCGTGGATAAACCTCTTTATTTGTATTTACCTACATGTAGCTTCATCTAAACAGAGTGGTGAGGTGTTCTAAAAACGGATTTATACGACAGAGAGCCTATGAAATTGTCAGAGCATCTCCATTCGTGACGTAGTATTATACGACAGCGGTGCCACAGTTCTGACATACGATTTGTACCAACTCTATTAAGGGGGTACTAAAAGCATGGTCATCGAACAGTTCACGAAACAAATTGGGATCAAGAAAATATGCACCACTCTTTCATGAGGGTTTTCTATGTTAGCTAAAGACGTGGTTCACACACACAGGGTGGCCCATAGCATACTTAGGGATTTCCTACGTGATAGCTCAGTATCAGGTATCAGTAGTGATAACCTAATCCGTTTTATGGAAACAACTGAATGTGGTCCTCACATAGATTCTGTCATCGAGCAAATTCTAATTGATAAGCTCTTTATATGGTTGTGTTCACGCGTTAAAGAAAAGACGATTACGATTAGAACAGCACAACGGTACAAGAAGGACCTATACGAGTTTTACCAAGATCAAAAGCATTATGATAAATGCAATGAAATAAACGCATGGCTATTTAGACAGTCCACCATTGATAGGTCAACCAGTGACTCGAAAGCATTAATAGCTAGGCAATCCAGTAACAAGAAAAATGGTAAACCTAGTGGTGATTTAGAATTAGAGCATCTACCTGCAGCAGATTGGGTAAATCTAGCTAACATGCTGCAATCGGCCAATGCTAAAGGTAAACCTAATTATAAGCACGGAAACTACACAAGCTGCCTATTTCAAGCAATCCTAATGACAGGCTTACGTCCTAGCGAATGGTTATCCGCCAGACTGGAAAGTAATTACACAGATCCAGTTACATTAATTACACGTAAACACGTGTTATTCGTCAATACGTTAAAGCAGCAGCATCGACGTGACGATAATCCGTTAAGAGAATATCGCCTACTCGATCTTAGTGAGTGGTCTAACAGTCAGCTAGCTATTATACGTTATGTATTAGAAATATATCGTTCAAATAGTGAATCTGCCATGCAGCGCATGTATGACTCAGCGAGGGTTTTACTAAAGCGCACATATCAGAAATACATGGGCAACCAAGATAATAGTGTAAGCCTAAATTTTTATACGGCTCGCCATATATTTGCTGAGGAAGTTAGACGAAGCAAAGAATACTCATCATCTGAATTAGCGGTTTTATTAGGGCATACCTTGTTAACCAATCAAAGATATTACGGTGTAAAAAGTCACTCACTAAAAAGAAGTTATTCATTCGATCTACCTAAAGCATGGTCAGGTGATGCCGAAGCAGTTGCCATGTGGGATAAAACAATTAACCCGCGAGACTACTTAGAGGCTAAAAAAGAACGTGCGGCTACAGACGGACTTTCGTTCGATGAAATATCCAAGATTAATAGCCAGTTAAAGTCGATGTGAGTAATGAAGTATGGACAATCGATTAACTAATGGTGTAACAGTTTTAGGCAAGTACGGTGAATAAATTGAGTATGCTCTTTTCAATCAGGACATTATTAAGGTTTCCTTTTTTATTAAAGATTACCTATATGAAGGTCAACCAGCATTTTTGTATGTTACCGCGCGATTCAAACAGGTCGCGTTTAGATATTGCCATCAGCGGTGGAATTAAACAGTTTAAGGCGGTAGCAGGTCGAAACGATTATATATCTAAGCGTTATCAGTTTAGCCACTATGCCGACTACGTTAGTACCGAATATGCGGCTGGCACCAAATTAATATGTATAGAGTTTAAGCGCCAGCAAAGATCAACCAGCTACATGATTAATGGCTGGGAAACTGGGCAGTGTTCGGTTCATGGAATTATTGAGAATAAACATGACCGATATGCACCAGTCGCGGGTTCATTAAGTGATGATCCTGTTATTGCACCTCATAAAATTAACATTGATAAGGAGTAACTATCTGCTATGATTGGTACCCGCACCAAAACGACATTTAGCCTGTTAGCGTTTTTGTTTTGTGCAATACAAAACAGTGAGGCAAACGAATTCCGCGCATCAGGCAATCCCCTTAATGAACGTGCAGAACAACTGCTAAAGCAGTCGCGCCAAGGCGACTTAAGTGTCGTCAATGAGCTTGGTAATCTTTACCTAGTAGGGGCAACCCAAGACCGATCAGTTATCCGTTTACTTGAGAAAGCATCCGATAATGGTTCAGGCGCAGCATCCATGCTTTTAAGCAGCCTTTACGAATCTGGTAAAGGTGTTAAGCAGGACAGAAAAAAAGCTTATAGCTATCTCACCAAGGCTGGCAAACAAGGTGATGCTACTGCACAGCTAAAAATATCCTTTTATCTTTTTGAATCTAAGCCTGAGCTAAGTCGGCGCTGGGAATCGTCTGCCCTAAAGACGGTCCACCGTGATTTGGAAAATATGGAGCGTGAACGTATAGATAGGGAAAAGCGCTCTAAGCAGGAAGCAGCAAGAGCAGCCGAGCTATACCGTAAGGAGCTCACCAATGACCAGTTCTAATGAGCTATTCGATAGCGCCAGCAATCCAGCAAAACGCTACCTAGTTAATCCAGAGATGAGCTCTGGGGCAATTGAGACAATCAAATGGCTCGCAATCATTTTTATGTTTTTAGATCACATAAACCGTGCGTTCTTTGACATAGACTGGATGTACAATCTTGGGCGCATAGCGTTCCCTTTGTTTGCCTTGATGTTTGCATACAATATGGCTCGGCTTGATAGTAAAGATTACGGCACACATGTAAGAGCGATAAAACGGTTAGTATTGTTTGGGGCAATCGCCCAGCTTCCGTACCTATTTCTTACAGGCAATCTACCGTATACAGAAGAAAGTCCAATGCCGCCGCTGCTCCCGCTTAATGTGCTGTTTCTTTTTGCAGTAGCAGCAGGCATTTTCTACACGTTGGATATCAGTCTTTTTGCGAACAAACTGAAGAAGCTAGGTGCGACCAGTCTCGCTATACTGATTTTTATACTGTTTGGCTCCCTAGTAGAGTTCTTTTACATAGGGTTAGCCATCTGCATCGTGGCTTTCCATTACTTTCGGACACCTAATCTAATCAAGGGTAGCCTGATATTTTTCCTTGTCTCGTTGCTGGTGCTTGTTAATGAAAATAACTATGCCCTGCTTGCGTTGCCGATATTCATCTTGGTTAGCCATTTAAAGCTAAGCTGGGTTAGCCGTAGCAAGTGGTGGGTTTTCTATGGTTTTTATCCGGCTCACTTAGCAGTGCTTGGGGGGATCAAACTAGTAATCTAGGCTACCTATCGATTGAGGCGCATAGGCACAAGATTCCGACAGTTGAATCTAGCCTTAAACTAACCTAATCTAAAGGCTACTGTTTAGTAGGTTATGCGCTTACTAATTTAAAGCCGCAAGCTTGGTTCATACCAGTCGCTAGCGGCTTTTTTTATGGCTGGGGTTTTAGCTAGTTGTGTGTTGGATTGTTGTGGTGAAGCTAAGGCGGGAACCAGCGTTAGCTAGTTAGCGAAAAAAGCTGGGCAGCTATATAGGGCTACCCTGAGTGTAAATGTAGTAGATAGCTGCGCCAGCACCAATTAAAAGCCACAAACGACTTGGTAAAATAAACATTATTAATCCTTACTCCATTCCAGCCCCTAGAATGCTCTCTAGTGGCGACTAAACGGATTCTTGCAGGTTTCTATGGGTTAATCCAGTAAAGCGCTCAAAGGCTGGAATAGAGGCGCTGGTGCGCTCTTTTAAAGATTAAGCAGATAGATTTGGGAATAAACCAATAAAAATGAGCTGGTAGCTATCAAAATCGCGTCAGATAGCACTTTAATGCTTGAAATTGAGTTCGGTATAACAGAGCGTAAAATGGCAATCGAAAAAACAAGCATTGCCATATAGAGCAAATGGTCTTTACTGATACTGAAATTCACCAGTGCAGCAATCAGTCCAAACATACCGCCAGCAGTCCCTATAAGAGCCGCAGTTTTAAGCATTTCAAAGTTAAACATTAACAGTTCCTTGCCTTACGAAACCCAGCAGCCTGCGCTTCTGGTTCACTAGAAAATTGAATGACATTCTTAGGGTTTACCGAATTGTAATTAGGACAATGGTGAAGGTGGTATATCTTGCTATTTTTGTTAGCGTTAATAATTGTGCCCTTTTGAGCTGGCGCTGTAACGGAACCTCTAGGGCTATAGCTTTGATCGTTGCTTAGTAAAGCGTTAACTCTTGCTAAACCTGCACCTGTATTTTTGTGGTTGATATTCCACGTCTTATGCCCTGTTACGAATTCGTTGCTGTGACCCATAACCTTGGCAATACGCTTATCACGTTCTAGCTCCCAGCTAGTTACAGGAAACTGTTTATCCCAAGCCATAAACAAACGCTGTTGCTGGGTAGACATTTTCAGGTCATAGGCATCGTGCATATAAAAATTTATCCGAGCTACCATTCCTTTAACTTCGTCACGTGGCTCAAAGACACGTTGCTTAAAATCCACCCTGCTTTCACACATACCGTGTTGGGCTGGCGCATTGGGTAATAATCCAAATCGATATGCTGAGCGATCAGCGTTCACCTCGCCTACTGCAATATCCAAATTATGCATATCAGCTTCAATGTAATTAAAGACGGGATCAACTTTGTTGCAGTTCTTTCGTCCACCGGATTTCCAGCATTGTCTTTGGTGGGCAACGTGGCTTATAGGTGTTACATGCTCATATTCAATACGAATAGCTCGATTGGGTATTGCTCGGACTTGGTAGCCACACGATTTGTGATCTACTCGACCTCCGCTCTCACCTGCCCACGACCAGTTACAGCCACAGTAGATAGTTCCTTGCTTGGTTCGATCAAAATATACGTGTTCCTTCGTAAGAATCTTAGCTTGCCTAAAATTTTTTGGTGAAGCGTGTGTCAATTGTACGACTGCAGTTAGCGTAGTAACTATCGTTAAGGTAAGTATGCGTTTTTTCAATGTTTTAGCCTTCGAGTTTATCTGTAACGTACTACACTACAAGATAAGAAGCGGTTTTCAAAAGTTTTATAGGGTTTTGGGTTAAAAGAGTTATAAAAGAGTTAAAAGAGTTAAAGGAAAATAAAAGGGCTGTAACCCTCGAATCTAGCGGCGTTGGCCGTTTGTCGGATTCCTGTGATACGGTGGGAAATTCCTGTGATACGGCTTGAAATTCCTGTGATACGGTGGAAAATTCCTGTGATACGGGGCACCTAAAACGCTTATCCACATCATCCACAAGCAAATTCCTGTGATACGGGTCTAATTTCGATCATAAAGTGATCAAAATTCCTGTGATACGGTGGTTTGAACTCACTAATGTTTAGCTTTGATTCCTCTGATACGGTGGTTCGTACATGCTTATCTGTAGTGTGCATTCCTCTGATACGGTGGTTCGTACATATTTATTTGTAATGTGCATTCCTCTGATACGGTGCTTTGCGCAGACTCATTTCTAGTGTGGATTCCTCTGATACGGTGGTTTGTGTAGGCTTCTTTCTAGTATGGATTCCTCTGATACGGTGGTTTATGCAGGCATATTTCTAGTATAAATTCCTCTGATACGGTGGTTTATGCAGGCTTTTTTCTAGTATAAATTCCTCTGATACGGTGGTCTGAACCAATTTTTTTACTTCTCAATTCCTGTGATACGGTTTATTTGTCCATAAAATATCGTATTGTAGTATTGTATTGTGCATTACAAAGTGAATATTCGTATTTTTTACGATTAAAAGCTATTGGCGTTCGAGTAGAGTATGGAGCTAAATGTGGCAATTGTTCCTGTGATACGTTTGCTTCAGAAGCCAATACAAAGGAAATAAGTAGGTAATAAAGTATGAGTGATGAAAACGCAGCAGTTGATCTGCTTAGCATTACCTCGACTGTGCTTGATAACTATCGAAGTGATATAGCTAGTCTGGAGCATCCATTTTTCTCGCTATCCACTAAGCGCGACATGTCGGTAAAAGTATACGCATACGGAAACCTTAAGATGACTGTCAACCCCAGTCACATTGGCCGAGCAACTATATTTGATAAAGATATATGGCTTTATGTGATTTCCCGCCTACAAGAAAAAATCCGCCACGGTGAACCCATTAGCAAAAAGGTCTCTTTCACAGCAGCAAACTTCCTCAAGAGCACCAAGCGCAATTTATCGGGACGATCATATCAAAACCTGAAAGATGCACTCACGCGGCTACGCGGTACCTCTGTCATTACAAACATTAAGAACTCCAAGACCACACAAGAGACCTTTGAGTTCGGCTTAATTGACTCATGGCACATACATTCAGAAAAAGACTCAAACAGCATGGATATGCATAAAGTAGTAGTTGAGCTACCTGAGTGGGTTATGAGTGCGGTTAAAGCGAATAATCTTCTCAAAGTATCAAGTGAGTATTTTGAGATCACATCACCATTGAAGCGCCGCTTGTACGAAATAGCGCGCAAACATTGTGGTCGGCAGGACAGCTTCTGTATTAGCCTTGAAAAGCTATTTATTAAGGTTGGTAGTAATGGAACGTTACCAAAATTTAGATTCAACATTAAAAAAATTGCTCAAGAGACAGAAGATGCAATTGAGGTAGGATTAAAGAAAAAGGAAGCACCTACGTTGCCTATCCCCGAGTACCTAATTAGGTTCGAGAGCAAAAGTGACAACGTTTATTTCGTGAACACTGATCAAACATCAGATGAGGCATTAGCTTCTAAAGATAAGCGCACTGGCGATCAAAAAATGAGAGAGTTACAGCAGTCATTGCTTTAGGGGCTAACCTGACTTACAGGCAAAAGTATTTGTGATGCACATACCTTGTAGTCCCTTCATCGTTCGTTTTAGCTTCGGCTTTTGCGCCAGCTATATTACGTGTGTCCACTACGTTGAATTCATTAAAGCTACCTAGTCTCAGGCTAGTACCCTGACTAAATCTAGAATAAAATGAAGCTGTTTATATATACAGTGGTGGTTTTGCTATGAATCAACAGCCAGTACCTCGTTATGAAGCCCGTGTAGATTGTGGGTTTCCCAGTCCAGCTCAAGACTATGTAAGTGAGCCAATCTCTTTAGATGCTCACCTGAGTCTAAGATCACCGAGTGTCTATCTTGTATCTGCCAGTGGCTCCAGTATGGAGGGAGTTGGTATTTATGATGGTGACTATCTCGTTGTAGATCGATCACTTGAACCAAAAATAGGTAGCGTGTTGGTAGTCAACGTTGACGGTGCGTTAATGGTTAAACGTTATATAACAAGTAATGGCATACCTGTTTTGTCTAGCGCAAACCCTGACTATCCTGATTTCCCTTTTAGCGAATTCAACGAAGTGTGTGTTTGGGGCGTAGTAACTCACAGCATTAGACGACATGAGCAATAAGATATATTTCCTCATCGACTGTAACGCCTGCTTTTGCAGCATCGAGACTTCCTTTAGACCTGATCTCTTAGGTCGCCCTGTTGTGGTGTTATCAAATAATGATGGAAGCATTATTGCTAGGAATACTCAGGCAAAACGGTTAACAAAAATGGGGCAGCCTTATTTTCAGGTACGTGGCCTCTTGCGCCAGCATGGAGCCGCCGTTTTTAGTAGCAACTTTGAACTGTACGGTGATATGAGTCGTAGAGTCATGGAGATACTTCAGATAGAGCTTGGTGATGTCTATCAATACTCTATTGATAAGAGTAAGTTGTATAGTGCGGACGCCTAAGCTATTGAGTTCTATCTATGGACATTGTTAAGCGTCCCAGGGGCGTTGAATGGCGACGCTAGAGCGCATTCATTTCGTGCCCCATTACCTCGTGCGCAGAGAGAACGCCGTCGCATACTCCCCCAGTAGCAGCCGGCCATCCATTGAGGGCTTGCCCCAAATCTTTTGGGCAGACTATGCACCTTGGAGGGAGGCAAACCTGTGGGCAGTGGAGCGAGCAACGACTGGTGACGCTTCTCTTAAGACCGTTGCCAGTAACATGAATGGCCTTCTCAATTACGCTAAATTTCTTGAATCTCGTGATTTGCAGTGGTTCGAGTTTCCCGCTCGCAAAGCTGACCGCTGCCTGGTGCTATACCGAGGGGCGTTGATCAAGATGCGCGATGCCGGCCAGATCGGCCCATCCACGGCGTCTGAGTACATGCGCAATTGCATCATGTTCTATCGGTGGGTAAGGCATAGGGAGCTTCTTTCTCCACACGTCCAGCTGTGGCGGGAAAAACCCTACGTCGTTAAATACTTCGACCGGGTGGGGTTCGAGCGAACGATCAGCGGAACCACCACCGACCTCAGCATCCCGAACCGTAAGCGCCCAGGCCAAACGCTTGAAGATGGGCTGTTGCCAGTCTCGGAGACCGATCGCGATGCAATTCTGGATTTCGCCGCAGAGAACGCCACGCCCGAGCTCTACCTCATGTTGGCCCTTGGATTTTTTACCGGGATGCGGCTCGGCAGCATCTGTGATCTCAAGATTCAGTCTCTGGAGCGCGCCGCCCCCGACCCTTCCGCTGAAGGGCTTCTACGCCTTGCAGTTGGTCCAGGCGCAGCTCCGCCAGTGCACACGAAATTCGGTGTGACTGGCCAGGTCTGGATACCCGAAGCGTTGCGTGATGAATTGCTGGAATATGCCAAAGGCTGGCGGAGGATGGAACGAGAGGCGAAAGCCTCGCCCGAGAATCGTGATTTGCTGTTCTTGACCCGCTTTGGTAACGCCTATGGCAGGCGCGGCACCGATCAGTCATCTGCTGTGAATGTTGAGATGTCCGAGTTTCGAAAACGGGGCGTCAAAGCAGAACTACAGGTGCTCCGTAAATTCCGCTTCCATCAGTCGCGCTGCACCTTCGGTACCGAATTGGCACGTCTGGCGCTATCGGCTTGTGCCGATGTCGCTATTGTAATTGCGACGGTCAGCGACGCGTTGCTCCATGGGCCTAACTCTGAAGCCACCACCTTCAAATACATCCGATTCGTACAGGCACTGCCGATCAAACAAGCCCTCTCAAATAGCTTCATGGCGGCATTTAGCGGGATCGGCGCTGGGGCGCGGCACGATGGATAGTTCCGAATTCGACCTCACTTTCCCGATGCTTGAGTATGGGGCCACTGAAACGCCCTGGGACCTCCGGCCGCTGCTGTTTCGCGGAGGTGCAGCAGCAAAGGTGAAGCATGTGGGCCGCCAGATCGCGCAGGGCGAACTCGGCAGTCCCTTGCCGGAACGTTTCGAGCTGGTGACGCAGCTGCATGAGCACATGACTGACGACCTTGCTGGTGGCGGAAGTCGCTTCTCGGTGCAGAACAAGATCAGTGCATTGCGCCGATTCTTTGCCTGGATCGATTCAGAAAACGTGAATCTCAGTCTCGAGACGGCGGCCGACACGTTCATTCGTTGGACCGATCACTTGCTCCAGCGTCATCGAGTCGAACGCAATTTCAGCGATGGGTCCCTGTACGATCTCACCAGGCTCACGGCGACGATGCTGGACCGAGCATTGGACCGCCAAGCAAGCCTGAGCAAGAGCACACGTATTCGCAAGCCGCGCGGCAAAGGCAAGGTACATACGAGCAAAGCGGACAAGCAGAATCTGCAAAACACCTTCGCATTCGGACACCTTCTAGCTGACGTATGCGAGGCATTGACCTGGAGGGGGACAATGGCCCCCCTCCCAGTTTGTATTTCGTTACGCACCGGCCAAGTGCTGGAACTATGGTCGGGATTGCAGAGCCCCGAGAAAGTAGCGGCCCGCCGTACCAGGCCGCAAAACCAAGCGCAAATCGAAGCATCCCTGGCGGCGCGTGCCGCCCACGATGCAGATCGGACACTGCGGACCCGTTTCCCCATCGTCAATTTACGGATCGAGAGTGAATTGCTGATGTTCATCGCCCAGACCGGTCTGAACCTCCAGCAAGCACATACCCTGCGGGTTGAGCAGTTTCATTACACCAGCCACATAGACGGCTACCAGGTACGTACCTACAAAAATCGACGGGAAGGAGAAGTGCTATTCGAGATCTTTGCCAGTTATCGAGAGTGGTTCGAGCGCTATCTCGAATGGCGTTCCGAATGGTTTCCCAATGAGCCGGATGGTTTGCTCTTTCCGCTTATACGTAGCGGGGGACGAATCCTAGAAGAGGCGACGCAGTTCACGAACGTTACGCGCATCTGCCGCGAGCTTGGCATACCGATAGTGAGACCGCGAAAACTGCGCGGGACGCGCATCAACTGGTTGCTTCGGGAGTCCCAGAATCCCCAACAGGTTGCGGAGTTGGCCCAGCATACGGTGCAAACGCTGATACGCGTATATGCCGACCCCCATCCGCAGATCGCTATGGTGGAAATTACGCGCTTCCATCAGCAAACCGATCCGTCCCTTTCACCTCCTGCTCCTGGTAGATGTGTATCGGCCACACCTGAACCAGTGGGCACGATGCCGAAGAATGGTCCGCGACCCGACTGCATCAATGCTGCCGGTTGCCTGTTCTGTACCCAGCACCGGGATATCGAAAGTGAGGATCATGTGTGGTCTCTCGGTAGCTTGCGCCACCTCAAATCGCTTGAACTGGCACGCTACCGCCCATCCAGTTCGGGTAAGCACCTGACGACAGAGCATCCGGCCCTGCTGGTGATCGATCGGCTGACGGCCAAACTGCGCTTCTTCGAAGAAAGTAGCGAGGTCCGCAGGCTTTGGGTCGAAGAAGCCAGAGCGCGCATAAGTGAAGGTGACTACCACCCGGCCTGGGATGGCTTCATCCGATTGGCAGAACTGCGACAAAGATCAGCATGACGAAAAATATTCTTTCCGAACTTGGCCTCGGCATCGACTCGCCCCTAGCGATTCCTGATGCGCCGAACTACCGTCCGCCGTGCTGGCCACCGCAGCGTGATTGGCCGGTCATCATAGATGCCGCTGGCCAGGTGGTGAGCCGTTGGGGCGATGCCATTTGGCGGCTCGACCCATGGGCGGGAAAACGGCTCACTCTCAATTTCGGCGATGGCCCAGCTAAGAAATATGTCGCCGCGATCGATCCTGCGAACGCCGATTTATTGCGGACCGTAATCGGCTGGTGGCTATACGGCCCCAATGGAGCCCGTGGATACCGAGGCCTGAAAACGCGCTTCGACCAGATGCGTCGGCTGTTCGTCTTGTGCACTCAAGAAGGCATTCTCGCATCCGAACTGAGTCATTTTCCGCGCGTTGCCGACCGTCTCCCGGAGGTGCTCCAGGCTTCCCGGTCCGGTGAGTTCTTGGCATTGCTGCACGAACTGTACGAGCGGCGGGATGCGCTGGGGTTCACCTTGTTGGATCGCGCAGGGTTGGCACGCCTCGCAGCGGCCATGCCCGACCACCAGAAGCTCCAGACCCCCTATATCCCGCCCCGCATTTGGCACTATCAAATCACACGCTTGCGCGAATGCCTGGATGACTTTTTGGCGCATCGAGGCCAAGTCGAGGAGTGCTTCCGCTTCTGTCTGGCTGCCTATCGGCACAACTCTGCCAGTCTCCAAGGACAACGCAGGCCACAATCGTTCTATCCGTTTCAGTGGCCGTCGGATGGATCAAACGGAAAGTGGACTGGGCGGCAGTACTACGGCCCATTCATCGACACCGCGCATCGGTTTGGCATGGTGGAACTATTTCGTCGCTGGCTGGGAGTGAGCGACGACGAAATTCGCATTCAAACTCTGAGTCGCTACCTCAACCTCGTGAGTCGATCTGGACTGTGCTATCTGCTGAACTTCAGCCTCATGCGAGTCGAAGAGGCTTGGAACCTGCGCGCCGATTGCTTGCACATAGAACGTGATCCGCAGTTTGGCGACATCCATGTATTGTGCGGACGAACGACCAAGACGATGTCGGATTCTGAGGCACTTTGGGTGACGTCCCCGTCAGCTCAGGTGGCAGTTGAAGCCATGCGTGTGGTCGCAGACCTCCGCGCAGAATGCGACTCTCCCCCCGGCGAGGCCTCGGTGCCGGATGATCCGGCCAAGCGCTATCTGCTTGATTATTGCCTTGAACCGTGGGGAACGAAGTTCACCAAGATCAACCGCACGATTCGGCCATCGATTCCGAGCTATGCCCATGTGCTTCAGTGGTTCGACAAGCTGTTCGACCGTGAGCAATTGCGCATTACGCCGGAAGATTTCGAATTGGCTCGGTTGGTGACGCCGACGCTGACCGACGAGTTTGCGGTCGGCAAAATCTGGCCGTTGGCCTGGCATCAACTCCGACGAACCGGCGCAGTGAATATGCAGGCATCCGGGCTGGTCAGCGACGCTTCATTGCAGTTTCAGCTAAAGCACGTCGCCAGAGCGATGAGTCTCTACTACGGGCAAAACCATTCCAGGGTACGGCTGGAAGAGAAGGCCCATACCTACTACGTCCGCACCATGTACGAAACTTTGGGTAGGCAGCTGCAACAGCTGACGAGCAACCGATTCGTCAGCCCCCACGGCGAGAAGCGAAAATCTGAGATTGTCCGCCTAATCTCAGCCTCTGATGCTAAGAAAGCGATCAATCTGGCTAAGAAGGGGACGGTCACTCATCGACCGATTTTGCTGGGCATCTGCACGAGCCGTACCCCCTGTCCCTATGGGGGCATCGACAATATCGCTCGCTGCGGAGGGGGCGACTCCCCCGGAGGCACCAATTCATACGCTATAAGCCCCTAACCACGGGGCTTTGTGCTTTCTAGGGGTTTACGATACCCCCAAAAATACCCCCAAATTGTTTTGTACCCCAATAACCGGCCTAAACAGTTTGGCTCTATTGGGGAGCGCACTAACATGCAAAATCTCACCCCTACACTCAGTGCGACCTTGCCGCACATACTTACAATCTTACTGTAGTGTCGCGACCTACCCTCTAGCAGCAACAAGCAATTAACCATTACTTACATTCATGCTTACTGGGACATCTTCTTTCTTTCAGCAAAATCCTTAAACTTGGCTATAATTTATATGTCTACAGCCTTACACGGAGTTTGCTAATGATGGTTTCTGGACAGAATCAGTTAAACCAGACACGCTTAATCAGGTCAGCGGTCGCTGTGGCTTGCTTAGACTGGCTTGAGTGCGACGCCACCCATCTACTAACTCATGGCTTTACTTTCAACTTAGAGCAGATGGCGCTGCTATTGGAGCTTGAAATAGAGCTGGCAATGGCTCAGATACCAGATGGCACGACAACTGAAAGCAAGGCAATAGCATTTTACTTGACCATGCTTGATTCTGATTCGCCTGCTGAACTCAGTGAGACTGGAAAGATTCTGCTTGAAGACTACCTCGACACATCCACAGTTGTGAAAATGTAGGTAGCCCTTCTTTACATACTAGAGCGTGCAAATTACTGGTGACAACTCAATCCGCCATTGAGCTTTTCTTTCGTACCAATCTCCCCGTTGTATTATCCATCCGGTACTTGACGATACTACCGTCAATAATGCGCCTAGCAGCTTCCATGGCATCCTCTAAAGAAACAGAGAACCATTCATTAGGGTGGTAGCTTTTGCCGTCCTGACCAACCAGCGTCATTCTCAAGCGTTGCGCATACAAGAAGCCATGGATGAGTGATTCAAACTTATTTGGGTTTAAGTTGTAACACTCCATGGAGGCCAATATTTTCACTGGGGCTTCAAGAAATGCCGTATCACGCTCAGCGTTTTTGGTTCGCTCTTCAACGGTCTGCTCGGTATAGCCGATTTTAATTAGATTCGGTATTGCGCGTAGAGCTGGGTTATCGCTCATCGTGGTGACAAAGTAGATTTGGCCAGCTCGCTTATCCTTGTGGGATACATTATTGAAGGCATCTACTACCGAATCAGCATCTTGAATAATGCGCCTGCTAGTTTTGTCTTTATACATCCGGCGGCCAAACGAGCGCAGCAAGTGGTTTGACTCAGTACCGTTTTCAAAAATGATTCGTAACCTTGGATTAGGGCGGCCAAAATTGTCTTCTTTATACTCACCGACCTCATCAATCAAGCAGAGAACGCCCTCCATGATGAACGCATCACCTTCACGTACCTGTAGCTCTTTTTGGAAGTGAACGTGCTGTAATTCACCTGATTTTAGCCTGGTCTGAATGTCTTTAAAGATACTTTCAAACTTATAAAAATCAGCGCAGTGGATTTGCTGCGCGATTTCATCAGGCATATCTCTATCAGACGTTAATGGCACATGCGTCATATCAAACAGGCTTTGATCACCCTGATCCAGCTGCGCAAATATATCGCTACTAAAAATATCATCGAGACTGGTCACTTCTTCAGCGTGGGCTGATTGTTCTGCTTCGCAAGACTCAACCGTATTGTCATCACCTGACTCAATCGCATCTAGGGCAAAAGGCTTACTGGTGCCGTGTGTTACTGGTGCGTTACTCACGAGCAAGTTGTGCCGGTCATATGAACTTAATACTGGGTACATGTCCGTATTATCAATATAGCTTTGCAGTCTGCGAGCGAGTAGCTTCTCTGCCAGCTCACCTTCAGCACTTGGTTGACGCCCCTCTTTGTCGATAAAGGTATTCACCTCTTCGAACTTAGACACCTCAAGCGAGGCACCACCACTGACGTGCTTGGCTTTAACATTTAAAAGGCCAAACTCATCTGGGCCATTAAAAATATCATCTAATGATAGTTTCTTACGCTCACCATGCTTAATCGACAGCATAGACACCTCCCTATGATTGCTGAACCTGCGCCTTACGCTCTTGCGCTTTACGTTTGATATATGCCAGCGCTTCAGCTAAACGCAGCTCATGGGCGTCGCTGGAGGACGCTGACGGCTCACGTTTCTTTTCCTTGATAAAGTCGTTGATACGCGGCCAAAGAATCACAGCCTCTTCCTCTGTCATATTGGTACGCATACCAATAACCGTGTCCTGAATGGTTTTTAAAACAGCGGTTGTTACCGATTTAGAAAGGATTTCATAAGCACCCTGAAACGGATTGACCTCACGTATCAAGTCGATATTCAGGTGTTCAATATTCACAAATTTATTACCAATCAGCACAAACTTGCGGTTTTTCTTTGGCTCGTCACCAGATGCAGAAGGCCCACCAGTTATTGGCGCTTTATAATCAGCTGGTTCGTCTGCAATCTCAGCACCAGCCGGTAAATCAGCCTCATCAAATAGACCACCTGTAGATTGAATGGCCATAGACGTATAAACCGCATCGGCAACCGTTTGCACCTCGCTTGCATCCATGTCGGGATATAACTTTTCGATCACCTTGGGGATAGCAACCTCCGCAAGCACTTCAGTGTCATCATTGCCTGTAATGGCTGGCGCTATTACTTCAGGTGTTTGCAAAATGGCAGCCTTGATGTTGTCCATGTTCTCAAGCGCCTTAACAACCTTGTCTGATACCGGCGCAGAGCTGTCTTCAATAATGACTGTACCCGGCGCAACCGTTTCACCCAACTTCATCTTGGAGCGCGGCTTAAAGTTAATCGCTGGCGCTAGCACCTGCTCCATCAATAGCGACACAGTGATGGCTTTAAGCATGTTGTTGACTGAAACTTTTACATCATCATCTTCGGCATCAGGTTGAGCAATCAAGTTAGTGAACTGCGCATGCGTTTTGCCCTCAGAGTCACGGGTAGCTCGGCCAATAATCTGCACGATCTCTGTCAGAGATGACCGATAACCAATCGTTAGAACATGCTCGCACCAAGGCCAGTCAAAGCCTTCTTTTGCCATGCCTAGCGCAATGATAATGTCCATGTCTTCGGCTTTGTTGATACCGCGCAGATAGTTTTGTATTTCAACACGCATTGGATTGTCATCAACAAGGTCTGCAACTTTTAAGAGTCTGCCGTCCTTAGTGCGCACGGTGATGATGCCGGTTTGCATATCCTTCTCAACCACATCGCCAATCACATCAAGAATATGATCCACCTCAAGGTATTTGTCCTTAGTGGACTCAACTGAATTAACGTTAGGGATATGGATGATGGTTTTCTTGCTCGTATCCAGCACTTCATGCAAAGCATCAAGGTAACGACCAGTGTAGAAGTGGTAGCCAATACCGAGGGACTTTAAGTGCTGGTAGCCATTTAACTGCTCATAGTACGAGTAAGTGACTTGGGTGAACTGCTCTTCATCTTCTGGCAGCAGAATAGGTACGGCGTCGCCACGGAAGTATGAACCAGTCATGGCCACAATGTGAGCATTAGAACCTTTCATCACGCCGTCAATTAACTCGCCAAGACGGTTGTCACCCTCGGCAGAGGTGTGGTGAAACTCATCAATAGCCAGTAGCGTATTGTTAAAGTCTGACGGCTGTAATTTCTGGTATGCAAAACGCAATGTGGCATGAGTACAGATAATGATACTGGCGTGCGGGTCAGCTAAAAAACGAATAAACGCTTCAACCTTTTTGCTCTCGCCACCGGGAATACACAGGTTATAGCTCGGCTGGACAACCCAGTCGGCAAAGAAGCCGCCATCAGTCAGTTTGGTGTCTTTAAACGAGGCACCAATCGACATTTCAGGTACGGCAACAATGACCTTTTTCAAACCTTGTTTATGGAGCTTATCTAGCCCTAAAAACATCAGCGCGCGCGACTTACCTGAGGCTGGTGGCGCTTTAAGTAGCAAGTACTGGGCATCACGTGCCTCATAAGCACGCGCTTGCATTTCACGCATACCCATCGCATTGAGGTTTGAGCTTTTACCGGTCTGTTTATAATTAACCGTCAACAATTCATCCATGCTCACTTACTTCCTTTAGTTGTTTTTTTGGCTGGCGCTTTACTTTGCTCTGCGGCAATCAGCTTTTCATAACGTGCAAATAGATGCTCAAGGCGCTCTGAAGCATCCCTGAAGGGTCTGTCACGGTAGAGTTTCTCAACAGCTCGGTCTAAGGCTTTGTGGGCATCAAGAAGTGGCTGAGGCATTTTATCTGGGTCGTACAGCTCTGCTAACGTTTTGCCGGGATAGTCTTCACGTACCAACAAGATTTCTTCTGCTAAAGCCTCGATAGCTTTGCGCTGAAGTTCGGAAACATCAGGCCACGGAAAGGTGTTGTAAACCAATTGGCCTGAGTATCGAACTCGATTTTCAAGCCGCCCACCTACGGCTCGCATCCAATCAAGTGACATTGTTGAACTAAGCACACCTAATTCATATAAACCACCATCAATAACCATATTTGCTAAGTTAGAGATAACAGTGTCCGTGTTTAAAAAACCTAAGGGTAAATAAGTACGCCTCTCAGACGTTGTATATGGAACAATAATGAAATTTCCAGAATCCTGCTGCCTATCCTCATCAAATAGATGAGGTGTTGCTGCTGCTTTCTGTGTTTCTTTTTTACTGCTGTTCAGTCTGAATTGCTCTACTTGATTTAGCCTACACTTTATAAAAGGTAGTTTTTTTAAGTCCTCTAGCTTATGGTTTTTAAGCCAGAAGCAATACCTATTTCGCCCGTGTAAAAACTCATCTGTTCCAATATACGGCTTTATAAAGTGATGATAATCAGGGTGGTTTTTTATAATTTGTGCATATTCTTCAGATGAAAGAAGTAATGAACCATTATCTTTTGGGCTGCTGCCCAGAATAATTTTCTTATTTGCACCAAGTGGTACCCTTCGAGTATTAATGAACACGTTGCTAGCTTCAACAAGATATGGGTTTATGGTTTTCACTTTGCGCGACACCCAATTGCCATCAATTAGCTCAAAAATAAATTTTTCTTTACGTGAAGTGCATGAGATTCCAACAATAGAGACGTATATCTGAGCATTATCTTTTGCATTATTTTCCCATCTAAATGGCTTATATGCAAAATTAATAGTAATGCCCTCATTTACAATCAATGGTTCCCACAGCCACGCTGGCTGCTCTCCCTGATAAATAGACTTTGTAGCCACAAAAGCAACCTCTACAAAACTATCCTTAATGTAATCAGCTGCCTTGCGGTACCAGGCAGATACGTAATCGAGTTTTTTATACTTACCTCTCTCTTTAAAAACAATATCCATATCATTTTGTTGCTCTTTAGAGCGGTTACTAAATCCTAGAAACGGCGGATTACCACAAATGTATATCTCATAATGCTCATCGCGCTCGTTTGATTTTGGACAAACGTCAGGCCAGTTAATGCGTAGACTATTGCCACATACGATATGACCAGAATCACGCAAGGGTAGCGCTGCTTCGGTATAACCAAACTTAGCTTTAAACGCTGTGTTCATCTGATGCTCAGCAAGCCACAAAGATAAGATCGCAACCTCATGGGCAAAATCATCAATCTCGATGCCAAAAAACTGCGACAGACGAATACCCGAGTAGTACATGACTGATTGCGCACCGGTTGCATTCAGAGCATCAATGATTTCCATTTCCAGCTTGCGCAGCTCTTTATAAGCAATAATCAAAAAGTTGCCCGAGCCACACGCTGGATCAAATACCCTTATGTTCTGTAAGCGCAGCAGCAACGCCTTGAGTTTGCGTTCATTGCCCTGTGACTTCTCCAGCTCGCTATACAGTCCATCCAAAAACAAAGGCTGTATCACCTTCATAATATTGGACACAGAAGTGTAGTGCTGCCCTAGGCTGCCACGTTGGTCTGGATCAATCACAGCCTGGAACATGGAGCCGAAAATATCAGGATTGATTTGTGACCAGTCTAGCGAGCCGCAATCCAGCAGTATTCGCCGAGCTTTAGCACCGAACTCTGGCACCGGCTCATCAACCGCAAACAAACCACCGTTAACAAAGGGAAACGCCTGAAAGTGTGATGGCATGGCTTTGCGTGCTGGCGCATTATTATCTAGGTTCAATACCGTAAATAAGTCAGTGAAAAACTGATCAACATCTGAGCCATCGGCTTTGGTATATAGCTGAAGAGCTGAAGTCATCTGTGCTTCGGCAAAGATGCCGGTATCTTCAGCATAGAAGCAGAACAGTAGGCGGGTTAAAAACACATTGAGCGCGTGAATGTCTTCCGCTTTGGTAAGATCGTTGCGCTCACGAATCATGTCAAAGAGCTGGCCCATCTTTTCAGACGCTTTAAGGTCAGCAGGGTGTTCTGAGTACATCACCGCCTTCTCATAGCCAGCCAAGGGCAAGAAGAAGCCATAGTCTTTGTGTAGCTCATCAATCGCCACTTCAAGGCGCTCATCTGCCTTTAAGTCATAGGCAACAAGCGTTTTAAAGTCGGTAGCAATTACAAAACGAATATCGTTACGGGTGACAGCATCCGATGTTTTTAACGCATCAGCAGCCTCACCAACATCAGCGCCTTGGCTAACGCGCTTGAAGTAGAGTTTCTTTTTAACACCAATGTCCGAGCCTTCACCCACATTGCGGTCATCATCGCTGTTACGCAGCCGCGTGACGGTGCTTTTAGGGAAACCATAGGCATCCATAAACTGATAGATAAACTCATCAGGATTGAGCTTCAAGCAAGCCTGCTCTAATAAATTTAAAATTGTGCCCTGATTAACAGCCATGCTAAATCCCTTATAAATACTGACCTTCAGGTTGAAGGCATAGAACTTCTGAGCTAAACAATACGGATCGGGCTTAACGGTATGGCCAAGCCGCCTAACTAAAGCATGCGACTATACCAAATACGGAAGCACAGTGATTCTGTTAAGTGTGCCCGGTGGTTCTGAGTGATTGCTTAGGGTGTCGCGCTGGAGTAACTGCAATGCGTATGACAGGTTTTGACAGGCTCTTTATTAGCTGTGCGTGCGTGTATGGTTTTTATGGATACCAGTCTGGATACCGGTCTGGTTACTGTTGCTCTAGCTTCGCGTGTACGCTGTACGTATGGCTACGTCTTTAGCGCGTGGTGACGGCTCAGTAACCATCGGAAGACTTTCAACATTCCTCAACATGGCAGCGCATTTGTTTTACGGTGCGCCAGCACTATTGCGTACTTTGCGCACTAGATGGCTGCCATCAGGATTGCTCGTAAGAATTTAACTTTCACTCAAAGCTGGCTCAATCTGTGCGTACCAGTCTGCGTACCAATGTTGCGTACCTGATCGCGAAACCCCATAAACAGCATGCGTACATAAAACTTCTTACTTTTAACCTTGTTACTGCTCAGGTTACAAACTTGGTTACACACTAAGTAACCGACGTAACCATTAGAAGTACATTAGCTAACCATGCAAGCAGATTTTAAAGGGGTGGAGTGCGCCTCGATAAGCTCAAAACTGATCTATATACGCTGACAACTCAGCACATCTTTAGGTGCGTTACGTTGCCCTATTTGCGTCACATCATTGCGTAACGCTTCCGACCTGTACCCAGTAATTAAACGGTTGCAAGCCGGTGCGCGGGTGCGTAGTTATACGGCGCGTAGCTGCTCATGCTCTAGGTCAGATAGCTTCCTGATCTCCACAAGCTGCGCTGCTGCCAACTCTAAGCAATCGCTTAGGATGTAATCGTCTGGCTTACCATCAGGCTCATTCAAGAACATCATTACAGCGCTAAGACCCGAGCTAGCGCACCTAGCGGCATTGTGTACGGCCTCGTTGTTGTAGTGGTGCGCCAGTTTTTGGATAAGCGCTATGTCACCCATTGCAGACCAAATAGCATTGCCCAAGGTTAAATCAAGCGGCCGACTTTCTTTACTGCTCAAGAAAATCATAACCAATGCAATCACGGCATTAGCTCTGCTAACGGCGCAGTCGATTTCATCTGACGGCCATTCATTCCGGGCATTACTCAAAATAGAAAAGTAATCCTCTATTGCCCCTGTGTATTTAACGTTTGTTTGTTTTGTCATAAGTATTGCTCCTTTATTGCTGCTGGCTTATTCATGGAATAGTTGCAGTGGTTATCAAGACTGACGAATCATAATCAGCTAACCATTGTTCAGTGGTTTGATCCTGTGGTGCTACACCGCTATAGGTGTTCTTTGTGCTGGGTGTATTAAGGGTATTAGAAGCCTGTAAAGCATCCTTACTACCTTCCTTCCTTATTAACTTTAACCGTACTTCGTCAGACACGTGGTTAGTTTCGTCTGTAAGCCCCGTAGCACTAGGCTTTGCGGGGTTTACGCTCCCTGTTGTTTTTCCCTCGCTTTTCCCCACTTCTTCCCCTGTTTTTCCCCCCACTTTTCCCCTGTTTTCGTGCTGCTCCATGCTTGTGATGGTAGCGGCTTGAATGGTGTTTTTGTCTGCTTTGTTGCTGTTGGTGCTCATGACGAACAGCACGGACTTAAGCCTGCCCATCACACGGTGAAACTCGCTCAGGAGCTTTGTTTCTGGCTCTGCTAGTCCAGTGCGTAACCAAAACTTATACAGCTCCATTCTTTTGGTAATTCGGAATTGTTTAGCGGGTAGCTTGGCACCTGCTTTACCTCTTCCTTTCCGACTGTCTTGTACTCGCTCTCTATTGACGTTAAAGATTGCATACACTTCTTCGCCTGTTTTCATGTTTGCGAATTGCAGCGTAACGCCATCTGCTTTGTGCTTGCCGTATGATCCAGCGGTGTAACCGACATATTTATATAAAGGGGTGTTCTCTCTAGTGGCTAGGGCAAGCGCCAGCGCATCCCTGTGTTTCTTTAGCCATTCTTCGGGCACCTCTCGACCGCTTGCCGCTTGAATGATTAGCTGGCCGTTATCCAGAGCCACTAGATCACCTCTACTTAAAAGATGATCCAGCAACTCCATAGCTTTAGCCCTCTGTTATGACGGAACGCCGCAACTTCATCAACTTAAGTAACTGTTCCGCTTGTTGCTGCGAGACTGGAGATAACCAGTAAAGCATCACCTGTACTTTGTCACCTTGTCGCTCAATCGTTATCATATTTCGATCAATGGTTAGTCCATAGCTATGAACAAGTGTCGCCACAGTAGAATGCAAAGTCGTTTCACGTAACTGGAACGCAGTAAACCGGTGCAACTGCTCACCGCTAACAAACGCCTGCAATATGCGTTCTATCTTGGTGCTTTTTTTTGTAATGCCTTGGCCGCGCTGAATATCCGCACTCATAAAATCACCACTCGCATAGTAAGCAACATAAGCGCCAACAGACCGATAGCCTGTTGAGTGAGAGGGTTATTTACGAGTACAATCCAAATGCTCAGCAAAGCATCCAAAGCGCTCGATTTAACTTCGGTTGATCGGGCGTTTTTCATTTATACGCCCTCCACACTTTCAGCCACGCGCGCATCAATCCACGCGTTAACCTCATGCTCTAGCCATGCTACAGCCTTAGCGCCTAACCTAATTTGTTTTGGGAACGTACCGGCCTCAATGCGGCGGTAAATCTCGCTAGTGCTTAGTGTGGTGCGCCCTTTTACGGTGGGTAATTTGATAAGGGTGTTGGGGGTGGTGGTGACTTGCATAGCCATAACTTAAAGCCTCTTGGGTCTTGTTGGTAGGGCTATAGATTGGCTTTTGCAGGTATGGGTGGGGCAAGCATGGGGCTATTAAAAAGCACCCCACCCTAGCGCGGGGCTTTGTATTTGTTGGCGTCCGGCTTTTGCTTGAACTGGCACAGAGCGGGTACGGGGTAACTACCCCACCCTTTTTATTCTTCAATTACCTTGATTTTCTTATTTGCTAACAGAGCTTTCCATGCGGTGTTAAAACTCGTGGGTGCTGCAAACAGGTCGCAACTGCGCAGCTTTTCTCGGACGGCTTTTTTCGGCCCGCACCTGCCTCGCGGTGTCAATGGTAGCGCCTCTGGGTTATATTTTAATTCACGCAGTGTTTCGAGAATTAGCCGGCGCTGCGCCATCCCCTTTTCGCCTTGTCGGGCGGCACTAGCTGCCGGTTGTGCTTTATATGTGTCATTCTGATCCCTTTCGTGCCCGTTGATTTCCTGAACTCTTCTTACAACATCCTCGATCTTAAAAAATGCTTTTGCCATATAGCTACGACCGCCCGGCACTCCGACTAAAAGCTGGTTACAATCAATGGTTAAGCAGCTCAGGAATACGCCAGCCCGCCCCATATCTACAACAATATCTGGCGGACCAACCATTCTGTCCTCATCAAACATACGCTCGTCATCAAGCATAAAATCACCTGTAACCATTACCAAACCAGATGCTCGGTTTTTAGTTAGGGCTCTCACTTTAAATTCATAATGATTAACATAAACCGGTAGCCAGCTTGTCTGCTCCATTATCTTAAAAAAAACTTCATCATCTAAAACTTGCTCTATTCCTTCTTCAAGAACAGCCTTTGCCTCTCGCCCTGTTAGCAAATCCATGCTTTTCAATATTTTTATTGGCAAAACCATATTCACGCCTATCAGTGCTGCCCAAAAGACACGCAATGGCAAGCAGTTGGGAATCCGCTTTTAACCCCCGCCGGGCAGGCCATTGCTTAACTTGTTTTGCGCCCGTTGATCCTAAGCTCTCAGGGCTGCTGACTTGAACGCCACCACATTAGCGCCAGCCACTAGCGCATCAATCGAATCTGCCCAATCCTGCATCATGGCGCGGCGCTGCTCTAGGTACTGTGCTTTGTTGTATGTCGCCCTGATCTTGTCCTCACTAGCATGGGCTAACTGCGCTTCAATCCAATCACCGTTATAACCGCGCTCGTTTAACTCAGTGCTTAGCAGGTGCCTAAAACCATGGCCGGTATGCTTGCCACCGTAACCTGCCAGCTTGATTGTTTTATTTATGGTGTTCTCGCTGATCGGCTTGGCACCTTGAACGATGAATAAATAACCGGCTGGGTTTACCGCTTTAATCTGCGCCAGCAATTCGAGCGCCTGACTTGTTAAGGGTACGCTGTGCGGTCTACGCATCTTCATGCGCTCGGCCGGTATCGTCCACACGGCTGCATCTAGGTCGAACTCTGACCATTGCGCTAGGCGTAACTCAGCGGGGCGAACGGCTGTAAGCATTAGCAGGCGAACGGCTGCCTTGATTAACCTGTGACTGCCTGTTGCGTCTACGGCGGCCATCATCGGTACAAGCTCAGCAAATGCTACGCTTGGGTGGTGCTTATGCGTAGCACCCTTAGAACGTGCGCCAGCTTTAAGATTATGGGCTGGGTTGGCCGGTATCTCACCACGGTCATACGCATCATCAAAAATAGCGCCTAACCATTGCCTGATCTTTTTCGATACGTCCAGCGCGCCCCGTTCTTCAATCTTGGCGTTTAATTCAATCAACTCAAGGCGGGTGATCTCAGCAATAGGCCGGCTGCCAAATGCTGGGTAAAGGTCTTTTTCAAGGTATAAGCGCGCTTTCTCGGCTGTCGATACTGCCCACGGCTTCAATGCCAGCTCCGTTTTATCCTTGTACCAACGTTCGGCCACGGTCTTAAATGTTAGCACCTTGGCCTTGGCTTGCTGGCGCTGCTCTTTTATTAACTCGCTAGGGTCTATGCCCTCAGCTATCTGCTGGCGCGCCTCCTCACGCTTTAGCCGTGCTTGTGCCAGTGTGACTTCAGGATAAGCACCAAAGCTCAGGGTCTTTTCTTTTCCGCCGTGTCGATACTTCAGCCGCCACAGTTTTGAGCCGTTCGGCATTACCTGCAAATACATGCCTTGGCCGGCGCTCATCTTGTACTGCTTGCTCTCAGGCTTTGCGGCCTTGATTGCTCTGTCTGTTGTGGCTTGTGGTCGTGCTGCCATAAATACCCCCTAGCGCTGGGGGTATCGCTCAATAATACCCCCAATAATACCCCCAATTTCAGGGGCTTCAGGGGTATTGTAAAAGAACTAGCGGGAAGTTAAAAGGGCTGCAAGCCAATAAAATCAAGGGCCTAAGGTGTTTAGCCGTATCTGCTGGGAAGTGCGTTTGTTGCTCCCCCGAGAAACCAAACCATGTGCGGACGTTCTCTATGACCCCGAGCAACTCGACGAAGTCGAAGTGTTGGAGGCGGTATTGGATGAGCGCCTGGCCGCTGCCGAGGTAGACAGTCCGCTAAGGACTTCGTTGGAAGCCCAGAAACGTAGTGTGGAGAATTATCGCCATGTCATCCGGCAAACATGAATCCGCTGACCCGGCTAAGCGAATGAGTGCCGGCGAGCAGTATCGCGCAGCGTTCGAGCGGCTGAAGAGCAACAAGCCCGAACGACTGCCGAAGGGGACGCCCGTAAGTCAGAACAACGTTGCCAAGGAGGCCGGCAGCGACCCCTCTGCACTGAAAAAAGCTCGTTTCCCCCTACTGATCGCTGAGATCCAAAAGTACGTGGAAGGACACGCTGAGCAACGTCCGCCATCAGTGCGCCAAGTCAGCTTATTAGCCCGCAGAAAAAATCGTGGACTTCGAGAACGGATCGAGGAAATCACGCAGCAGCGTGACCACCTAGCCAGCCTACTCAGTGAGGCCGACGCCACCATTCTTGAGCTGTACGACCGTATTGCGGACTTGGAGCGCCAACTGCCGGCCTCCAATGTGCTTCCTCTTGATCCGCGAGGCCACAAAAAACTTTGAAACGGAGAGCTCGCAATATTCGAAAGGGCACTGTTGCAAAGTTAGCGATGAGGCAGCCTTTTGTCTTATTCAAAGGCCTTACATTTCAAAAACTCTGCTTACCAGGCGCATTTCGCCCAGGGGATCACCATAATAAAATGCTGAGGCCTGGCCTTTGCGTAGTGCACGCATCACCTCAATACCTTTGATGGTGGCGTAAGCCGTCTTCATGGATTTAAATCCCAGCGTGGCGCCGATTATCCGTTTCAGTTTGCCATGATCGCATTCAATCACGTTGTTCCGGTACTTAATCTGTCGGTGTTCAACGTCAGACGGGCACCGGCCTTCGCGTTTGAGCAGAGCAAGCGCGCGACCATAGGCGGGCGCTTTATCCGTGTTGATGAATCGCGGGATCTGCCACTTCTTCACGTTGTTGAGGATTTTACCCAGAAACCGGTATGCAGCTTTGCTGTTACGACGGGAGGAGAGATAAAAATCGACAGTGCGGCCCCGGCTGTCGACGGCCCGGTACAGATACGCCCAGCGGCCATTGACCTTCACGTAGGTTTCATCCATGTGCCACGGGCAAAGATCGGAAGGGTTACGCCAGTACCAGCGCAGCCGTTTTTCCATTTCAGGCGCATAACGCTGAACCCAGCGGTAAATCGTGGAGTGATCGACATTCACTCCGCGTTCAGCCAGCATCTCCTGCAGCTCACGGTAACTGATGCCGTATTTGCAGTACCAGCGTACGGCCCACAGAATGATGTCACGCTGAAAATGCCGGCCTTTGAATGGGTTCATGTGCAGCTCCATCAGCAAAAGGGGATGATAAGTTTATCACCACCGACTATTTGCAACAGTGCCGAAATTGCCAAAGCAGTGAATTGTGGAGTTGCAACTGTCTATCGAGTTGCTAAAGTTATCTAAAAGAGGCTTATCTCAACGCGCCCCCAATGGGGCACCGCTGCATTCAGGTTACTTCACATAAGAAATTTTATGTTAAATGATTGTTAGAAATGCCCCTTGATCGAGGCATTTTCTATAAAGAATACTAAAAACTAATTAAAGCCAACCAAGTTTCAAAACAAGGCAGTTCTCAGCAATCATATTTTTAAATTATATAACTCCCAACTGAGCTTTTGCTCCAACGATAAGGCTTTCATTTTGAGTTTCTAAGGCAAATAAACCATACATCAAAGGAGAGGCCGCTGCTCTTTCTAAAGTCTGTTCATATAGTTTATTCCAAACTTTACCCCCTAGTTTTTCATACTCGATGATTAGAGTTTTGAGGCTTTCTTCTCCAAACAAAGTTACATGCCCAGCAAAATCAATCGCTGGGTCATCTATATGGGCTGTTGACCAATCAATAACGCCTGAAACAGCTCCATCCTTTGAAGCTAGTACATGCCCAGCATATAAATCGCCATGTATAAATTGGGTGAAATCTGCCCATAGAACATCATTATCCAACCATTTTCTGTAGCGGGTTTCCAATTGCTCACTTATACCAATTTCAGATTTTACTAACTGCAAATTGTTTGCTATTTCAGGTCTTAAATCTGAAGGTTTCATAATTTTCAAATCATTTTCCCGAACTTCTTTTTCAGGAATACTATGGATTTCAAATAAGGTTTTTGCCAAAGATGTTATGTATTTCGGGCTATCTTTGTCCATATTCCAAATTATTTCATAGGTTTCAGCATCCAAATTTAAAACAGGATTATCTTTAAGTATGGGATAAGCCACTAATTCTGTAGATGAAATTCTCCAATCAGGAACCTCTACAGAAAGATGTTTTTTTACCAATTCTAAAATGCGTTTTTCTTTCTTGATTTGTTCCCTCATGCCATCACGACGAGGAATACGCAGCAACCATTGTTGCCCCTTTGTATCAAGAGCAAAAACGACCTTAAAATCAATGCCCATTTCATTGAAATTCATTTTGTCCGTAAGCAACAAGCCGTGTGCTTCAGCAAGTGATTGAATATCTTGAATTGTCATTTTTAATTTCCTTTAAAGAGTTCAATAATTAATGTTCGGATTAGATTGGCTATCATTAACAATCTCTCTCAAAAGTCTTGATGATTTTGTGGTCTTTGATCTCGTAGATAATGTCAGCAATATTATCGACCAATTGCTTGTCATGAGATACGAAGATAATAGTTCCTGCATAGGACTTCATCATTGTTTCTAATGCGGCAATACTTTTTAGGTCAAGATAGTTTCCTGGTTCATCCATAAGCAAAATATTATATTTTCCTAAAAGCATTTTGGATAAAAGCAGTTTGATGATTTCACCTCCCGATAAGTCGGATAAGTTTTTTTGAATATCATTCGCTCCGATCCCCATTGAAGCCAATACTGCACGAATTTCCGCAACTGTGTACTCGCACTCTTCCTGCATAAAGGAGAGCACAGATTTATGCGTGTTAAATTTATATCCTGTTTGTGTAAAGTAGCCAATTTCAGCTTTTGGAGATATGGTTAATCCATCAGCACGTTCTGATATCATTTTTAACAAGGACGTTTTCCCTGTTCCATTCGATCCAGTTATAGCGACTTTAGCGCCAAGCGGTATTATAAAGTTAGCGTCATCAAAGATAGTACGGCTACCAAATTTTAAGCTCAGACCATCTGCCGTAATCGGGAACTTATTGTGCAGTTCTAGGGCTGAACTTTGACGAAAACGAATAGAACGCAAATGCTCTGGTGCTTGAATATCTTCTAATGCAGCCAAACGCTTTTCCATACTCTTAGCTGCCTGATACAGTTTTCTTTGCTTGGTGCCAGTCATTTTTGCATGCCCAAGTCGTCCAGCACTTTCGGTAGAGTTTTTGGATTTTTCTCCTTTTTTCTTATTGTCTAATCGATTAGCTTGCTGGCGTTTTTCTTGCACAGCAGATTCTAATCGCTCCCGTTCCTTCATCATCAGCTCATATTCTACGGCTTGGTGTTGTCGCTCTTCTTCTTTTTGACGCAAGTAATCCGAGTAACCACCCCAATATTCCGTAATTTTACCGTCTTTTAACTCCCATATCTTGTCTACAACCATATCAAGAAAATATCGGTCATGACTGATAACAAGTAATGCTCCATCAAATGCTTTAAGTTGACCAATAAGTAGATCTATTCCATTGAGATCAAGGTGGCTGGTTGGTTCATCCGCTAGAATGCCATGTACTTGTTGGGAAAATGCGGCAGCAATTTTTGCACGAGTTTCCTCTCCGCCACTCATTGTGTCGTTTTGTACATTGGAAACACCAAGGCGAGATAACATTGCCCGGTCTTCGACCGTTTCTATTTCGATTCCGCCCAGTTGGCTGATATGTGCAAAATCACCAAAACGCTGTAATGTCGCTTCGGCTAAAACAATTTCGCCATTAAGTACTTTGAGTAAACTACTCTTTCCTGCTCCGTTATCACCCACAAGACCAATACGGTCATAAGAGTGAATTTCCAATTCATCAATATCCAAAACATCACGCCCAGCATAATCCCAATGTCATAAAGTTAAGCAATTTTTCCTGAAATATCATATAATTACCGGACCATCTGGTACACAAAAGGATCGTATTTTGGCTACAAAACACACATCTCTTGACACCGCCTACTCAACTTTGGCAGAAAATTGTACAAAAATTAACCAATCTGCTTGATTGTCCCGATTTTGTCGCAGCCCACCGCAGCCGGCCCCAGGATTTTACCCGTCGCCGCCATCTGACTTTCAAAAACACCGTTCTTTTTCTTCTCAATCATCCCCGCACGGCTTTGCAAACTGAGCTGGATCCGTTTTTTCAGGCACTCAACGGCTCGGACTTTGAGCAGCGCGTGGTCACCGCTCAAGCTTTCAGCCAGGCACGCAACAAGCTCAAACACTCCGCGCTCGAAAGCTTGAACCAAGCCTTGCAGCAGCAGATTGACCAGCTGGGTTTACGCCAGCGTTGGCAAGGGCTGCAGGTGCTGGCCATCGATGGTTCCAGCGTCCATCTGCCCCTGGAATCCGGCATGCACCGTGCTTTTGGTACACATTGTGGACACCCCGTAGCCCGCCTGTCCGAGCTTTACGATGTGAGTGACCAGCAAAGCCTGCATAGCCTGATGGTGTCGCCTGGACTGTCTGAGCGGGACTGTGCTCACCTGCATCTTTTCCACACACCGGCTGACAGCGTCACCCTGTTTGACCGGGGCTATCCGGCCCAGTGGTTGATGGCGCTGTATGTCCAGCAGAACCGGCACTTTGTCATGCGCCTGCCGCGTGATTACACCACGGAGGTCAAACAGTTTTTGGCCTCTGGAAAACCAGAAGAAACACGCGAATTTGCTGCAAAAAGCAGCCATTCACGTCTGATGTGCAGCGAATCGGGCACAGATCCCAACCTGGCCCTGCGTTTGCGCATCATCCGGGTTGAGCTGGAAACCGGTGAAACAGAACTGTTGCTGACCTCGTTGCTGGATGCGCAAGCCTACCCGATTGAGCAGTTTGCCGGGCTCTACAACCGCCGCTGGGGCATCGAAACCGACTTTCGGCGTACCAAAATCACCCTTGGGCTGGACAATTTTAGCGGGCGTACTCCGCTGGCTGTAAAACAGGATTTCCATGCCGCCCAGCTGGTAAAGAATCTGGCCTTGTTAATGCAGCATTTGCTGCAACCGGTGGTCGATCAGAGGCAAAAAGGCAGCAAGTGGCGCTGGAAAGTCAATTTCACACAGGCCGTGTCCCGCATGAAAAACAGCCTTGTGAAGCTGCTCAACCAGCCGTGTGCGCTGGGCTGGCACAACCTGTTGACGCTGATGACGGGTTGCTTGTCAGTCGTAAGGCCCGGTAGACGTTACCCGCGACACCGCAAACGTCCGGCCAGCCGTGGTTGCGAGGGCTACAAACCAACCCGCTAACACGCCTCAAAGCAAAGAAGCACCCAGAAAAAAGCTGGCCATAGGCGGTCGGCCTGCGCACGCCTGAACATCAGGGAACCGGAGAAAACAGAGGCAATACGCGCCTGAATGTCGTCAGAAATAAGGCTGCGGCCTGATTTTCTGCTCAGATCTGCTTTGCTATGCCGTGACAAAATCAGCCGGCTGAGCGCGTGATGCTGGAGCAGCGCTTAACTTGATGACATTGAGCATAATCCAAGCGTATGTTTCTCGCTTTAATAATTAAACTCATTTTTATTTACTCCTGTTTAGCTCTTGAAATTTTTTATGCAGCAAACAGGATTTAGGTGAAAACAAAAGCTAGCATCACAGTGTCCTCCCAAAAAAAAAGCTATTCATCCACAGGGTGGACAAATAGCTAGTCAATTAAGTTATAACTGGAAACTATGCACTAAAAGCATACTTATAAATTAAGCATACTTTTACTTTATATATCCGCATATATTCTTAAAGACACAACAAAAGCCCACCATTATAAAATAGTGTCACTATGCAAATAGTTGTGTCTTAACGAATGCGGATAGAATGCATAAACTTACCTAAAAAATAAAATTCAGTTTTATGATAACTTTACTGTTAAAAGAAGTCTAGACAACCTTGTTTTATGCTTGGATATAAGGCTTATTTTAGGCACTGTTGCAAAGTTAGCGATGAGGCAGCCTTTTGTCTTATTCAAAGGCCTTACATTTCAAAAACTCTGCTTACCAGGCGCATTTCGCCCAGGGGATCACCATAATAAAATGCTGAGGCCTGGCCTTTGCGTAGTGCACGCATCACCTCAATACCTTTGATGGTGGCGTAAGCCGTCTTCATGGATTTAAATCCCAGCGTGGCGCCGATTATCCGTTTCAGTTTGCCATGATCGCATTCAATCACGTTGTTCCGGTACTTAATCTGTCGGTGTTCAACGTCAGACGGGCACCGGCCTTCGCGTTTGAGCAGAGCAAGCGCGCGACCATAGGCGGGCGCTTTATCCGTGTTGATGAATCGCGGGATCTGCCACTTCTTCACGTTGTTGAGGATTTTACCCAGAAACCGGTATGCAGCTTTGCTGTTACGACGGGAGGAGAGATAAAAATCGACAGTGCGGCCCCGGCTGTCGACGGCCCGGTACAGATACGCCCAGCGGCCATTGACCTTCACGTAGGTTTCATCCATGTGCCACGGGCAAAGATCGGAAGGGTTACGCCAGTACCAGCGCAGCCGTTTTTCCATTTCAGGCGCATAACGCTGAACCCAGCGGTAAATCGTGGAGTGATCGACATTCACTCCGCGTTCAGCCAGCATCTCCTGCAGCTCACGGTAACTGATGCCGTATTTGCAGTACCAGCGTACGGCCCACAGAATGATGTCACGCTGAAAATGCCGGCCTTTGAATGGGTTCATGTGCAGCTCCATCAGCAAAAGGGGATGATAAGTTTATCACCACCGACTATTTGCAACAGTGCCGTTGATCGTGCTATGATCGACTGATGTCATCAGCGGTGGAGTGCAATGTCGTGCAATACGAATGGCGAAAAGCCGAGCTCATCGGTCAGCTTCTCAACCTTGGGGTTACCCCCGGCGGTGTGCTGCTGGTCCACAGCTCCTTCCGTAGCGTCCGGCCCCTCGAAGATGGGCCACTTGGACTGATCGAGGCCCTGCGTGCTGCGCTGGGTCCGGGAGGGACGCTCGTCATGCCCTCGTGGTCAGGTCTGGACGACGAGCCGTTCGATCCTGCCACGTCGCCCGTTACACCGGACCTTGGAGTTGTCTCTGACACATTCTGGCGCCTGCCAAATGTAAAGCGCAGCGCCCATCCATTTGCCTTTGCGGCAGCGGGGCCACAGGCAGAGCAGATCATCTCTGATCCATTGCCCCTGCCACCTCACTCGCCTGCAAGCCCGGTCGCCCGTGTCCATGAACTCGATGGGCAGGTACTTCTCCTCGGCGTGGGACACGATGCCAACACGACGCTGCATCTTGCCGAGTTGATGGCAAAGGTTCCCTATGGGGTGCCGAGACACTGCACCATTCTTCAGGATGGCAAGTTGGTACGCGTCGATTATCTCGAGAATGACCACTGCTGTGAGCGCTTTGCCTTGGCGGACAGGTGGCTCAAGGAGAAGAGCCTTCAGAAGGAAGGTCCAGTCGGTCATGCCTTTGCTCGGTTGATCCGCTCCCGCGACATTGTGGCGACAGCCCTGGGTCAACTGGGCCGAGATCCGTTGATCTTCCTGCATCCGCCAGAGGCGGGATGCGAAGAATGCGATGCCGCTCGCCAGTCGATTGGCTGAGCTCATGAGCGGAGAACGAGATGACGTTGGAGGGGCAAGGTCGCATTCAATCACGTTGTTCCGGTACTTAATCTGTCGGTGTTCAACGTCAGACGGGCACCGGCCTTCGCGTTTGAGCAGAGCAAGCGCGCGACCATAGGCGGGCGCTTTATCCGTGTTGATGAATCGCGGGATCTGCCACTTCTTCACGTTGTTGAGGATTTTACCCAGAAACCGGTATGCAGCTTTGCTGTTACGACGGGAGGAGAGATAAAAATCGACAGTGCGGCCCCGGCTGTCGACGGCCCGGTACAGATACGCCCAGCGGCCATTGACCTTCACGTAGGTTTCATCCATGTGCCACGGGCAAAGATCGGAAGGGTTACGCCAGTACCAGCGCAGCCGTTTTTCCATTTCAGGCGCATAACGCTGAACCCAGCGGTAAATCGTGGAGTGATCGACATTCACTCCGCGTTCAGCCAGCATCTCCTGCAGCTCACGGTAACTGATGCCGTATTTGCAGTACCAGCGTACGGCCCACAG
>NZ_JBYAVU010000007.1:0-1543 GCF_057443035.1 Thiopseudomonas sp. SA1F2-1K | reverse complement strand
ACCAACCTTGAAGCCATTAGCCATAAGGATTAGACGGACTTCAGCATCAGGGACAGCATTAGGCGCATAGGTAACATCTAGCCAATCACAAATTACCATCATCAACCCCACTGAACAGGTCATCATCCAGCAAGCGACGAAGCTCAGAAACTTTGTCCTGAACATAGGCCATAGAATCACCCCGAAGCCTACGAAGCCCGTCAGGCTCAGGAAGGTTATCAACCGAGATCATACGATCAAGAACGCCAACAGGCTCAGCGAGTAGCTCAGCAACAAGAGCAGACCTAGAAACACCAGCAAGCGTAGAAAGCTTATCTAATTGTGATACCAGTTCAGTGGGTAAAGACATAGTGCAACGCTTAATATCAGACATAAAAAAAGCCCTTAGGTGTGAACAATTAAATTAAATCATACCTAATTAGGTGTGAACTAGCAATAAGTAGCGTAAGCACCGTGTCACAAGGCATACAGAGGTTTTTGCTGATAAATTATTTTTTGAATAGTCGGTATTACCTAGTCGACTATTCGCGCGCGCAGTTCACGCGTCCGCTGTCTGAACTTGCTTGCGCGTTCTAGCGATTTAGTATTTAGGACACGTAGCAAACCAGTGCTAATTTGAAAGCACAGCTAACGCGAACTGAACATTTTTACGGCGGAGAGGCCAAGAAGCATTGCCAAGGAATGGGTAAAGCTGTTTCGGCACGCGAGACCACGACAAAGCAGCCCCGCAGTTTGTGCCTAATAGCTGCGCTTCCTCAAACTAAGCGGCAGTGTCATCCTGAAGCACAGCAGGAAGCCCTAGCTTGCGCGCTATGAGGTTTAGGAGCGTAGTTCTACCGTATGCACCAAGCTCATCAGAAAGAAGCCCTAAAGCCTCAAGCTCAGCGCAATACTCAACACGATTAGCAAGAACCTCAGCAGGAACATAAGCCCGCGGAGTATGTTGCCACCCAGTTAAGTCGTTGTTAGGTTGCCACACAGGTACGCCCTCAGGTTTACGAGATATAAGCGCTGGTGAAGCAATGTGCCAAAACAAGGCATCAGGCTCAGCAGCGTCGCGCAGTGTAGCACCGTAGTCCTTACGAGCGGTAACTTCATAGCGGGTTAACGGATTCTCTACCAGAAAACCCTTTTTTAGCTGCTCAAGTTGCTTGTCGTAAACCCTAGCAGTGGCACGCGCAGCAGTACGATGACCAACGTAATAAGTACCAGAATCAAGGCCATCAGAACGTGTCTCAAGCATCTTGGTAACACCTAAAGCCTTACGACCCAAGGAAACCCTACCAGTAGGGTAACGCAAGGAAAGCGCAGCAATAACAGCAGCCGCGTCAGTAGGAACATCTAAGGCAGCATCCAGACGAGTAACAGTATGAGGACAGGTAGAGAGCTCAAACAAAATATCATCCCACGCACCAACATCCCGCAAGTAAGCGCAAGCACCACCGGAAAAGGAAACCTTAGCAAAGCGCGAGGATAACGTGACCACAACAGCACCACGAAACCCATCAGGCGGGTAAAAGGTAAGCTTACGCCCCTGGTCATA
>NZ_JBYAVU010000008.1:0-1156 GCF_057443035.1 Thiopseudomonas sp. SA1F2-1K | reverse complement strand
GCGCAGCGTGCTTTGAAACATATTGGAACCAACCAACAGCACCGGTAATAGGCTTAATAAACTGCCCACGATGACCAGCGCCCCATTTACCCGCCAAATCTAACCAACCTTTAACAATTGATTGGTTTAGCGCTACAAAATCCTGTTGTTCAAACCATGCTGCACAATGCAGGTGAGGTACACCCCTACGTTGCCACTCTATAACCCAGTGCATACGAACCATGCCTAACCTACGGAGACGCTCAACTAAAGCTCTGCGTACTTTGTGCCATTCATCAGACGTTGCAGGACAATCGCGCACGGTCAGAGTAATAGCTAAGGGTATTAACTCGGAACCGTTAAGAAGATTTACTTTAGTTTCATCGATAGAACGCAAAAAAGCGATATTGCGCCTAGTGGCACCAACAGACCAACCAGAGACAGACGAACGCTCAGCACGTTTGTGAGTAGAAGTTGCAGGAGGAGTTCCCATAGTGAACCCGTGACGGTATAATTTAATTACACGCATAATTAGTACCCTTAATTATGTGATAGAAGCCCCCGAATAGTTCGCAGCTAGTCGGGGGTTTTGTTTTGTTAGGAGCCAATCAGGTACTTAATTTAACCCATTGCGTGCAGATATGTAACTACTAATTAAAGGCGGGTGTCGCATTCGCGAGCTGGCCGCGGCTGTGCCTGTTTCGGCTTCAGCTCCCGCGCTCCTACTTGCTGATGGTCTGTAAGAGCAGTAATTAGGGCACGGCCAGACTTTCGCGGCGCTAATAATCCTATATTTCGCGGAATCGGGCTTATGAGTCGCTAGAAGTCTGTTTAGGATTCGCTAGGAGCCATGAGTACAGTTTAATAACCGTATCCTCACTTACCCACTCGCTAACCCCCCGAACATCGGAAGCGCTTTTGATGTTACTTTTGAGCATATTGCGGGCTTGCACAATTCGTTTAACGCCATAAGAAGAAACGTTAGAGCGCGCATCGGCCAAACGCCAATTACGGATTAACCGACGCAAACGATAGTAATCAGATGATTCAATATCAATGCGGCCGCCTGGCACAATGACTGAATCCCAGTCACCAATTTTGCCCCAAACCCTACCCGTTTTGTTTTTCCATTCTTCAGGAATGTTTTCAGGGGAGCGCTGATAGTGATTAACACCCC
>NZ_CM172014.1:1800000-2488346 GCF_057443035.1 Thiopseudomonas sp. SA1F2-1K | reverse complement strand
AGAGTTCCCTCAACCAGTTAATAATGCAAAATAAGTCGCGTATTATAGTAACTTTCAACATAGTTATCCACTGAACACTTAACTTTATTCACAGCCTAAATGCCGCACCTTATGGCTTATTCCATCAACCAGCACTTGATGTTAGGAAGCACCCTATGACCTTAGCTAAACTCACCTTTTGGTTGTTACTGGTATTGGCCTTTGCTTGGCTCTGGCGTGCCCATGGCGTGCGGGAAAAAGCCTTAGCTTATGCGCTAAAAACCTGCACTGAGCAAGGGGTTCAGCTGCTTGATCAGAATGTTGCCTTTGCCGGCTGGCAGCGACTTCGTGATGCCAATGGCCGCTGGCGTCTAGCCAGAAAATACCGCTTTGAGTTCACCGTGACGGCCCAAGAAAGACTGCAAGGATTGGTCTTTATGTATGGTTCTCGCCCTGCTTCTTGCAAACTGGCTCCACACCCTTATCCACAATCTACCCCAAACTCACCACCAACTTACTCACAGAATTACACACAATCTAAGGTGGTTGAATTAGCCCAGTGGCGAACCCACAACACTACGACTTCTGATAAAAAAAACGGTGACTAACTGGCAAGCTAGTCACCGTTTTTTATAACGTTTATTACTGCGCAGTTAAGATAAAATCTATCCGCTGTAACCACTCGGCTTCTTTCTTAAAGTCAGCAGCCGTCAGGGAGTGCTCTTTTAGCCATTTATTGGGAAAACTGACACTAATATTGCGCCCTTTCACCTTTACCTTAGGCGTAGGTAGCTCAACAGGGCCACGAATATGGCGCAATAAAATCGCCAAACGTAATAACACACATAGCTTTAATAGCTGCTCTCCGTCTTCGCCCAGCTCTTTAAAACGCTCAATTGGGATATTGCGCCGATGACCGCGCACTAACAAGGCCATCATTTGCTGATCTTGTCGTGAAAAGCCAGCTAAGTCAGAGTGCTCCACCAAGTACGCACCATGCTTGTGGTAGTGATAATGGGCAATATCAAGCCCCACTTCATGCACCCGTGCGGCCCAGCTCAGTATTTCTTCTAGCCACTCATCCTCAAGCTGCCAGTCAGTTTTTACTTGGGCTAATAAATTTAAGGCTTGCTGCTCAACCCGTAGCGCCTGATCCACATCCACATGGCTACGCTCCATCAAGCCTTTGATTGAGCGCTCTCGCACATCTTCTTGGGAGTAGCGCCCAAGCAAATCATAGAGTACGCCTTCTCGTAGAGCACCTTCAGATAAACTCATCGACTGAATGGCTAACGCATCAAAAATGGCTTCTAAAATGGCCAAACCGGCAGGCAAAATAGCACTGCGCTCCGGTTTTACCCCAGCGATATCAATGTCATCTACATGCTTAAATTTCAGCACCTTAGCTTTCAGCCAGGCAATACCTTGCGGCGTAATTTCGCCATTGGTAATCTCGGCAGCGGCTAAAGCATGGCCAATAGAGCGAATCGTCCCTGAAGATCCCACACAGTCTTGCCAACCCAAACGGGTTAAAGCGTGTTCTAACTCCATAAGTTCTAAACGGGCCGCGGTATAGGCTTTTTTATAGTGGCTTTGGGTGATTTTGCCTTCGTTAAAAAAGCGCCGAGTGTAGGCCACACAGCCCATTTGCACACTGCCGCGCAGTTGAGACTCAAAAAACTGCCCAATAATACACTCAGTACTACCGCCCCCAATATCCACCACTAAGCGTTTACCTGGGGTATTGGCCAGGGTATGGGATACCCCTAAATAAATTAAACGCGCCTCTTCATGACCCGACACCACTTCAACTGGGTGCCCTAAGATTGCCTCAGCCCGACTAATAAAGTTTTCCCGATTATGAGCCACTCGGAGCGAGCTTGTGCCAACAATCCGCACCGCACCATCTGGCAAGCCATGAATCAACTGAGCAAATCGTCGCAGACAATCTAAGCCACGCTTAATCGCATCCTCTTGTAACTTTAAGTCTTCCGTAATACCCGCAGCTAGCTGTACTTTTTCACCGATTCGCTCAAGAATTCTAATTTCTTGCTGTTCAGTTTTAGCCAGCACCATATGAAAGCTATTAGATCCAAGATCAATCGCAGCAATCATGGGAAAGTTTTTCGCAACCGAATTAGGCATTCCGATTATTCCATACTAACAATAAGCATATCCTGCCATGCTCATACCGCAGTCGCCATAAAAATTACTGCTGCCAGCAGAAAAAAATAGTTACCGCCAAAAGCCACTTTACGACTTTCGCTCTATTGCCAGTCAAGCTATTATGATTGACACCTATCTTAAAATGCGTCAAACCGCAGACTGAGGAGAATTTCGTGAGCGAGTTAATTAAAGACATTAGTGACAGCAGCTTTGAGCAAGATGTTTTACAAGCAGAAGGCTTTGTATTGGTTGATTATTGGGCAGAGTGGTGTGGCCCATGCAAAATGATTGCTCCAGTACTGGAAGAAATCGCGGCTGATTATGCGGGTAAAGTCAGTATCTGTAAGTTAAACATTGATGACAACCAAGAAACCCCTAACAAGTACGGCGTACGCGGTATTCCTACTTTAATGCTGTTCAAAAATGGTAATGAAGAAGGCCAAAAAGTGGGTGCCTTAACTAAAACCCAGCTGGCGGCATTCTTGGATAGCCACCTCTAAGCCAGACCTAGGCTTTAGTCTTATGCCTGCGTTCAGCGATCGGTAAATTACCTGTAACGCTGGACGCTAGCCTTACTAAGTGATAGATTTCCTCCTGTGATGCCCAAGCCATCATCGTATTTTGCATAGCGTTACTGATACCCCTATCAGACTTTAAAGTAGCCCTTGAGTTATTTTCTCTACGTGATGCACCTCTTCAAGCCTATCGCTTGTTCTACTATTACTTATCAAATCTAAAAATATCATGTCATCGTCATTCCCTATGAATCTGACCGAATTAAAGAAAAAGCCAGTGGCAGAGCTTCTGCACATGGCAGAGCAAATGGGCCTTGATAATATGGCTCGCTCACGTAAACAAGACATCATTTTCTCTATTCTGAAGCGTCATGCACGCAGTGGAGAAGAAATTTCAGGTGATGGCGTACTAGAAATTTTACAAGATGGCTTTGGTTTTTTACGCTCAGCTGACTCGTCTTACTTAGCCGGTCCTGACGATATTTATGTTTCTCCGAGTCAGATTCGCCGCTTTAACCTGCGCACCGGAGACACCATTATTGGTAAAATTCGCCCACCTAAAGATGGCGAGCGTTATTTTGCGTTACTCAAGGTTGATTCCATTAACTTTGATCGCCCAGAAAACGCCAAAAATAAAATTCTATTTGAGAACCTCACCCCTCTCTTCCCTAATCAGCGTCTGTTGATGGAAGCCGGTAATGGTTCGACTGAAGATTTAACCGGCCGTGTGATTGACCTGTGTGCACCCATTGGTAAAGGCCAACGCGGACTAATCGTTGCCCCGCCCAAAGCGGGTAAAACCATTATGCTGCAAAATATCGCAGCCAACATTACCCGCAATAACCCAGAGTGCCATCTGATCGTATTACTGATTGATGAGCGCCCTGAAGAAGTAACCGAAATGCAGCGCACCGTACGCGGTGAAGTGGTCGCCTCAACCTTTGATGAGCCACCTATTCGTCACGTACAGGTGGCCGAAATGGTGATCGAAAAAGCCAAGCGCTTAGTCGAGCACAAAAAAGATGTGGTGATTCTTTTAGACTCCATTACCCGTCTAGCCCGTGCCTATAACACCGTAGTTCCTAGCTCAGGCAAAGTACTAACGGGTGGGGTTGATGCCCACGCCTTAGAAAAGCCTAAGCGCTTCTTTGGTGCGGCACGTAATATTGAAGAAGGTGGCTCGTTGTCGATTATCGCCACTGCCCTAGTAGAAACCGGCTCGAAAATGGACGAAGTGATCTACGAAGAGTTTAAAGGCACCGGTAACATGGAGTTGCAGCTAGATCGCCGAGTGGCAGAAAAGCGTGTGTTCCCTGCGATTAACATTAACCGTTCGGGCACCCGTCGTGAAGAACTGCTCACCTCGGAAGAAGAGCTACAACGTATGTGGATTCTACGCAAACTGCTGCACCCAATGGATGAAATTGCAGCGATTGAATTCTTATTGGATAAGCTCAAAGACACCAAAACCAATGATGAATTCTTTATGTCGATGAAGCGCAGTAAATAATCTACAGCGCAGACCTTAGGTGGTGGTTAATCCTGCTTCCTCAAGTCAGAATTAACCTCCCGCCTGCTTTAAGCGGGAGCTTCCATGCAATACACAGACTTACGCGATTTTATCCAAGCCCTTGAACAACGGGGCGAATTGAAACGTGTGTCCCACCCTGTTTCTCCTGTTCTGGAAATGACGGAAATTTGCGACCGCACCTTACGTAAAGGTGGGCCGGCGCTGTTGTTTGAAAACCCGATTGGCTACGACATGCCAGTGTTAGGTAATCTATTTGGCACCCCAGAGCGCGTCGCGCTTGGCATGGGAGCAGACAGTATCAGCGCATTGCGTGAAATCGGCAGCCTCTTGGCTCAGCTTAAAGAACCCGAGCCGCCTAAAGGTCTAAAGGACGCTTGGAATAAACTGCCGTTATTTAAAAAAGTCATCGCCATGGCGCCCAAAGTACGCAAAGATGCGCCCTGCCAAGCCGTAGTGATTGAAGGTGAGCAAGTCGACTTAGCTGAACTACCCATTCAAACCTGTTGGCCAGGTGATGCTGCGCCTTTAATTACCTGGGGGCTTACCATTACCAAAGGCCCTAATAAAGAGCGTCAAAACTTAGGCATTTATCGCCAGCAGGTCATTGGCCGTAATAAAGTTATTATGCGCTGGCTGAGTCATCGTGGTGGCGCCTTAGATTATCGCGACTGGTGTGAGAAATACCCTGATCAGCCGTATCCAGTGGCAGTGGCTTTAGGTGCAGACCCTGCGACGATCTTAGGAGCCGTCACTCCGGTTCCAGATACGTTGTCAGAGTATGCCTTTGCTGGCTTACTCCGCGGTTCACGTACTGAACTGGTAAAAGCTATTGGCAGTGATCTGCAAGTACCGGCCAGTGCTGAAATTATTCTCGAAGGCTTTATTTATCCCAACGAAATGGCCGATGAAGGGCCCTACGGTGACCATACCGGTTACTACAATGAAGTGGATCAGTTTCCAGTATTCACCGTTGAGCGCATAACCAAGCGCCAAGACGCTATTTATCACAGCACCTATACCGGCCGTCCACCGGATGAACCGGCTATTTTAGGGGTAGCGCTGAATGAGGTGTTTGTCCCTATTCTGCAAAAGCAATTTCCTGAGATTACTGATTTTTACTTGCCCCCTGAAGGGTGCTCATACCGCATGGCGGTGGTCACCATTAAGAAGCAGTATCCAGGGCATGCCAAACGGGTAATGCTTGGCGTGTGGAGCTTCTTGCGACAGTTTATGTACACCAAGTTTGTCATCGTTACTGACGATGATATTAATGCCCGTGACTGGAACGATGTAATCTGGGCCATTACCACCCGCATGGATCCTAAGCGGGATACGGTAATGATTGATAACACCCCGATCGACTACCTAGATTTTGCCTCTCCTATTTCTGGTTTAGGCAGTAAAATGGGCTTAGATGCTACCCACAAATGGCCCGGTGAAACGGACCGCGAGTGGGGCCGAGTGATTGAGCAAGACCCAGCAGTGAAAGCTCGGGTCGATGAAATTTGGCAGCAACTAGGAATCGATTAACCGCCATTTAGCAGAGGATAAGTGCAGCATGGAAGTAACCGTTAAGCCTGCCGGCTATGTCGTTCAGCTACGCCCAAATGAACGGATTCTAGATGGCTTTATCCGCTTAGGGTATCAAGTACCCTACAGCTGCCGAAATGGTAACTGTAATCTGTGCATGGCCACTATTATTCAGGGCCGTGCCCAGTGTGTAGCGCAAACCTACGGTGCCCGACAAACTATTAACACCTGTCGGGCAATTGCTGTAGAAGATATTATTTTAAATTGGAACTCTGTTTTGGCACCAAATGAACTCCCCGTCAGTCGGGTATTTTGTCAGCTCACGGATATTCAAGCCCTTGATGGCGATGTGTTTCGCGTCCAATTATTACCGCCCGCGGGAAAACCCGTACGTTACTTCGCTGGGCAATATGCATTGGTTGAGCGTGAAGATGGCGAGGTGGCTGCTTTTTCTATTGCCTCGGCACCGCATCAAGCACGCTATTTAGAGCTGCATATTTTAGCCCGTGATAATGCCCCGCAAGCACTGTTGGCTTATATTAGTGCCCAGCAAGGTGCAACCCTTTCGCTGCCCCACGGTAATGTGCATAGTCAGCAATTAGTAGAAGATAAACCCTTATTATTGATTGCTGCTGGTACGGGTATGGCGCAAATGCACAGTATTTTAGAACACTACCGTGCGCTCGGTGCTCAACAGCCAATTCACCTGTATTGGGGCGCTCGCCAAGAAGCTGATTTTTATCACGTCCCCAATATGGATACCTGGTTAAGCTTACCTAACCTGCACTACCATAAAATTGTCAGCCATGATCAAAACTGGCTAGGTCGTAAAGGCCTGTTATTTGAAGCCATTTGTGAAGATATTCCTCAGCTGGCACAGTATCAAGTGGTCGTCAGTGGCTCACCCGCTATGGTTTATGCCACCCAAGATGCGTTAGTTGCAGCTGGCATGCGCCCTGAGCAAATGCTGTCTGATGTGTTCGCTTACGCGCCGCGCAGTTAAGTTCTTAAACCGTAACTCTGCCCCATGGATTAGGTTAGCGCAGAGCTACAGCCTGTTAATTAAGTAACTTAAATAGCAAAGCTGACTAAATACACGCCTAAAAAGCCTAGGCTATAGGCAGCTAATAGGTAGCCGGAAAAGCGTAAATAAGTAATAAAGGTCAGCGCCTCAATTTTACTCATTGCCACCACTCCTGCAGCCGAGCCAATCGCCAGTAACGAACCGCCCACCCCCACTGAGTAAGTCAGGGTTAACCACTGAGCTTCTGTCATATCAATGCCTGACTTTAATAAAGCCGCGGTCAGCGGCACGTTATCAAATAGGGCGGAAATTAAGCCCACGGTGTAGTTAGCCGCCAGTGTCGGCAAATGCTCATACAGTTGAGGGAAATGCGCCAACACCCCCATTTCTTTTAAGATGCCAACTAGCAATAACACGCCTAAGAAAAATAGCAGCGTATCGAACTCGATTTTACGGATGTACTCTAGTACGGCCTCGTCTTTGTTCAGGAAATGCACCGCCATAAACATTACTCCCAAACCAAACAAAAATGATAAAACCGGTGGAATACCAAAAGCGACGTTAGCACCAATGGTGCCAAGAATGGTGGCTAAAAATAGCCCAGCAATAAAGACATCACCGCGGGCAATGGTCATCTTTTGCTTAACCAGTACCACTTCGCCTTTTAACGAAATAGACAAGATAAAAGCAAGGAAAATGACCGACGCCAGCGCTGGCAAGCTGAGTAAAATTAAGTCGCCAATTTTGACTTTATCGGCTAAGAAAATCATTAAGGTGGTGACGTCACCGGTGATTAACGCCGCCCCTCCCGAGTTCACCGCAAACACCACCAAAACCAGATAGCGCAGCAGCTTTTCGGTGCTTAAATTGAGGCTAAGTAATACCGTAATGCAAACCAAGGTGGCGGTGATGTTATCGGCCATTGATGAGAAAACAAAGGCAAACAGGCCCACCACATACATCAATTTACGTTCCGACATACGGCTTGGCAGCACTTTGTTAACCAATGCATCAATCACGCCTTTGCTAGAAACATAGGCCACAAAGGTCATTGCTGCCATTAGAAATAACCACAGGGTGGCAATTTCTAACAAGTTTTCATTCAGAGCATGCATCAACTGCTCTGTGGATAAGTGCCCTGGCGGATTAATAAAGTACAGCACCCAAGCTAAGGTACCGAAAAACAAGGTCGAGCGTGCTTTATCCACATGGATCACATCTTCTAAAATAATGGATAAAAATCCCAGCACCGCAATAGTGATTAAAATAAAGGCCATAAGTCAGTCCAGTTAATAAGGTAAGACGCGAAAGGGGATCAACGCTTGACGCTCACGAAGGTGGTGACTGAGAGTTTAAAAGGGTCTTGACCATGTGCTTGCCTCCTTTGGAGAATCGTTGGAATTCTTTTTTAAACGAAAATGCGGCACCTTCTATACGCCGCCGCTGCAATTGCACATTCAGCGCAGCAGCATAGTTAACGAATAAATACTCACTCAATTGCTCGGCCAGTGATTGCTGCGCCTCAGCTAAGGTAGTAGCACTGGGCACTAGTAGCGTTGGCAGCGCCAGCAGCTGCTGATTATATTGCTGCGCTTCGAGCAAGGTAGGCTGATCAGCGAGTCGATCAGCATGGGTTAGCACACCCACGATAAGCGGCAGTTTCTGCTGACGCTGAAGCCGTTGTTGCAGCCAAGCGTCTAACGCCTGCCTTAAGGCTACATCCAGCTGTCTTGCACTCTGATTGGCTTTAAGTACCCAAACTATCACCTCGCAATCTGCCAGCAGTTCAAGATACTCTTTAAGCTGCTGCTGAAAACGCGCCCCGTGTAGTCCTGGTAAATCTAACAGCAGCATAGGCTGTGCTGTTTCACTGCCAAAAGGATAGGCTTGCACCTGATCGGTGGCAGGTAAACCATCGGTTTCAGCTTTAAACTGCGCCAATAGACTATTAATTAAACTGGATTTACCGGCATTTTCTTGGCCGACAAAAGCCACGCGGATTGGTTCTGGCTCTAGCGCCAAGCGCTGTGCATCTTGCGCTGCAGCCTTAGACAGCGCCAGCGGGCGATTCAGGTGACGTAAATGACCGCCATATAAATCAATTGCCAGCTGCAATACTTCTAATAAAATTAGCTGCTGAAGCTTGCTCTGCAATTCATCGTTTAAGCCGGCAAAGGCGCGATCAAAAAATTGGCTACGTAACTCGGCGATGATGCCCTCGGGGGTCACCATGCGCACCTTACGATATATCTGATAAAGGCGTGACAAAGGTTGTAAGCGCTGACGTTGGATATTAGCCCAAAGCAACGCTGAGAGCTTCACTTGATCCACCCCTGGCACATGTTCATCCAGTAATTGCTGCAAACGCTGGCTGGCTTGCTCGACTGCCGTTAATAGCTCAGGCGCAGTAAAGGCCCATTCAGCGTGCTGGTTATTCTGTTGGTATTGCTCTGCTGTACTGCGTAATACCTTAAGCCCCACTATATGCAGCTGTGACCAAGCTATCGGTGCTTGAACTAAGCCACTGATGACTGGCAACAGCTGCTGCTGTACCCCTTGATCAAATTCACTCCAATACTCAGGCGTAGTAACCGCCTGCTGTAAATCTAATGCTATCGGCTGGTTAGGCACTGGCGTTAACGGGCGGCGGCGCCACCACAAAGGCAAAAGACCTAGCAGCGTACTGAGCAACAAGCTGCCAATAAATATCAACCCATAGCCATGCTTAATAATGGCAAAGCCACCAAAGCCTGCCAGCAACAACACCGGCAAACACACCATTAACAGCATAAAATAGCTGCCACGGCGCGAGAATAAATACCAACGCTTAATTTTACTCAGCATGGTCTGGCTCTTTTTTAGTTAAAGGCACAACCTCAAGCAAAGCCTGCTTAAACAGGCTTTGTAACTCTTCACGAGAAACCGGCTCCTGTTGTAATTGCCGGTAAAAATACAAACAGGCCACACGTCCTAATGCATAGGTGCTGGCATAACTCGCAGCGGCAGCGGTGGCGCCGCCAACTAGCTGGCCATAGGCCGGAATTAATTTAACCAGCTGTCGGATACCAAACTGCGACAGGTATTTCAGCACAAAACTACTGCCCATAGCGCCTAATAAACTGGCCAGATGTTTTTTACTCCAAGGCAAACCATAGTGATTAGCTAAACTATGCAGCAACTTAGTTTGAATACTAGGTACTGCCACTAATCCCAGCGCTGGCAAAGCATCCGTTGCAGCGGCCGCTGCGGCGTACCATAAAACCTCGGTTTTTAAGCGTAAAAAGTTTTGCTGCTCTTGATCGCTGGCCGCTTGCTCGACAAAGACTTCGCGCAGGACCGGTAATTGCTGGCTTAAATGCTCCACTAACGCGGCAACTGATTGCTCTTTGCGCGCTGAAACAAAGTCGACAGCTAAGCAGGTTAATTCTTTCCAATACTGGGCAAACTGCTGTTGCTGATAGCTAATTAGTCGCGCCTGCTCTTGCGCATCAGTGACTTGATCAATACCAGTAATTAATAAACTAGCCTGGGTGATTTTGGCCGACTGCTGAATGCTTTTTAGGGCGTTTAATAATTGGCTTTGATCGGTCTCATCAATTTTCACCACCAGCAATAAGGCATGACTACGGGCTGCACACCAAGCAATATCTTCTTTTGCATCATAACCAGCTTCAGCTAGCCCCTTAGTATCTAAAAAACTCAGCAGTGGCTTAGCTTGGGGAAAATTATACTGCGCTGCGGTTTGGGTGCAGGGCTTAAAACCCCGGCCAATTTCAATCTGACTATCACCGGTTAAGGTTTTAATCAGCGTGGATTTACCTGCACCGGTTTTGCCCAATAACCACAAGGTTGGCAAGTGCTGCTCAGCGTAGGTAAAGGCAGCGCTGATCTCAGGATCTGGGTCTGGATTAAGCGTTTTAACTACCCGTGAAAAAAAACTGCTCATTGGCTGGCACATCACCCCGCAACGGCGCTCAATAGAAGTAAATTGCCGCTATTCTACGCCTGTTGCAGGGTAAAGACAGCTCACCTTAGTCGGCTGAGTGTTTCGCCTCTGCCGTGGTAATTGCTTCAACATTGTGTAGTTTTTTCTGCGTTTTTTTCATTAATACTTCTGCTTGCCGCACAATCTGTAAGTCGCCCTTTTCTTCAGCAATCTCTGCGGTTTTTTGGTAGGTATCAATGGCCTTGGCATAATCGCCTGCCAGCTCATAGGCTTTGGCCAAATTTAACCAAGCGGCTGAATAGCTTTGATCATGCTCAATGGCTGTTTTAAGGTGAGTAATCGCCTCGGGGTAAAGCTTTTCTGCAAGATAAGCATTGCCTAACGACAGCCTTACCATTGCATTATCCTGATCTTTTTCGATCATCGCTAAGAAACGATCCACCATGGTGGTGGTGTTCTGAGTCATGCTGTTTCTCCTTAATTTATCAACCATGCGCTTACTGTGTTATAGACTAGGCCCCGTTCTGGATAATTCCATCCACGTTAGGCTGTTTTTTAGTTACACTAGCGCGCAAATATTTTTAATTGTTTTACAGGTAGAACATGGCCCACTCTGGCACGTTATATATTGTTTCAGCCCCCTCCGGTGCAGGAAAAACCAGTTTAGTTAAAGCACTATTAGATAGCACTGCCGAAGTGAGCGTTTCAGTATCACACACTACCCGTGCCATGCGCCCTGGCGAGCAGGATGGGGTAAACTATCACTTTACTTCAGTGGCTGAGTTTACTGCGATGCTAAAGCGTGGCGAATTTTTAGAGCACGCCGAAGTATTTGGCAACTGGTATGGCACCTCCCAAATCTGGGTGGAGCACACTTTAGCTGCTGGCCAAGATCTAATTCTCGAAATTGACTGGCAAGGCGCTCAGCAAGTTAGGCGGTTAATGCCCCAAGCAAAATCTATTTTTATTTTGCCTCCGACCCGCCAAGCATTACTGCAGCGGTTACGTAATCGCGGACAAGATGATGAGTCTATTATTCAACGGCGAATGGATGAAGCGACTAGCGAAATGAGTCATTACGTTGAGTATGACTACGTTATCGTTAACGATGACTTTGCCACTGCGTTAGAAGATTTAAAAGCGATTTTGCGCGCCAACCATCTGACTCAAGCGCCACAAACTGCACGGCACATGGCATTATTTAAAGACTTATTACGCCACGACGGATAATCCGTAGCCTGTGCTGCAGGCTAACAGCTTGCAGCACAGGTCTGTAACCCGCTATTCAGTACGTTGAAACTTTAAATCCCACACCCCGTGGCCTAGCTTGTGCCCACGGCGTTCAAACTTAGTCACTGGGCGTTCAGCTGGGCGCTCGACCCAATTACCGCTACTCGATAAGTTTTGATAGCCAGCTGCCACCTGCATTACCTCAAGCATATATTCAGCATACGGCTCCCAGTCGGTGGCCATATGAAACACACCGCCTACTTTTAGCTTGCTGCGCACCAGTTGAGCAAACTCAGGCTGCACAATGCGCCGCTTATGATGTCGTGCTTTATGCCAAGGGTCGGGGAAAAATAGTAATAAACGATCCAAGCTAGCATCAGGAATACACTGTTTTAACACTTCAATTGCATCTTCCTGATACACCCGCACATTCGATAAATTCTGGCTCAATAAACCGCTGAGTAACGAGCCAACTCCTGGGCGGTGCACTTCAATCCCAATAAAATCTTGCTCAGGCGCCGCGGCAGCCATTTCAACCAGTGAGTGCCCCATGCCAAAACCAATTTCTAAGGTACAGGGCGCTTGGCGCTCAAACACCTGTGCTGGATTAATCGCTCCATCACTGATTTTTAGCCCAAACTTGGGTAAACCTTCATCTAATCCCCGTTGCTGGCCCGGAGTCATACGCCCGGCACGCATCACAAAACTCTTAATTTCACGGCGCACAGAAGGCGCAGCTGCATCAGTCATGTTCAACCTATGTATAAAAAAGGCCGAGGCACCTGCCTCGGCAACTAATAAATCAACCGCTCACCCATCGCTTAGTTAATTAAGCCTTCCAAGGGTGAAGAAGCACTGGCATAGAGTTTTTTGGGCATTCTGCCAGCCAAATAAGCCAAGCGCCCGGCCTCAATTCCATACTTCATTGCCTCAGCCATTAAGACCGGTTGCTCAGCCAAAGCAATGGCACTATTCATTAACACGGCGGAGCAGCCCATCTCCATCGCAATGACGGCATCCGAAGCGGTACCCACCCCTGCATCAACTAAGACTGGAACCTTCGCTTCTTCTAAAATAATTCGCAGATTATAGGGGTTACAAATCCCTAACCCAGTGCCAATTAAGCCTGCTAACGGCATAACTGCAATGCAGCCAATAGCTTCTAATTCACGGGCAATAATCGGGTCATCACTGGTGTACACCATCACCTCAAAACCTTCATCAACCAAGGTTTTAGCCGCTTTTAAGGTTTCTACTACGTTGGGAAATAAGGTTTTATCATCGGCTAAAATTTCTAGCTTAACCAAACGATGATCGCCTAAAAGCTCCCGCGCTAAACGGCACGTACGAATCGCTTCTTCGGCGTTATAGCAGCCTGCCGTATTAGGCAAAATGGTGTAACGATCGGGAGAAATCACATCCAGCAAGTTGGGCTCATTGGCTGACTGACCAATATTTGTGCGGCGCACTGCAACCGTCACAATTTCTGCACCAGAGGCCTCAATCGCGGCTCGGGTTTCCTCTAAATCCTTATACTTACCTGTACCGACCAATAAACGTGAGTTATAGGTTTTACCCGCTAAAGTCAGCGGTGTATCAAGGCGAGAGTGCGTCATATAGGCATCCTAATAAGGAGTAAGAGAATTTAATCGACAAAGTGCAGCGCACGACTAACCGCCACCAATAGCTTGTACTACCTCGACCTGATCATTGGCTTGCAGCACCGTAGTGGCATGCTGGCTACGGGGCACAATCTCAAGATTCACCTCAACGGCGACTCGGCGCTCAGTTAACTCAAGAGCTATCAATAAGTCCGCAATGCTCGTGCCCTCAGATACAGTGTAAGGCTCACCATTTAGCTGAATAACCATTAATCGTCACGCTCCTTTGCAAGCTGAACATTTTAACGAGATTAGGCTGTAAGCACCAAGCTTATCAACGCAAAAAAACTAGTTTACCATTGTTAGCCAACGGTTTTTTTACCCATTAGCCGCACACTACTTACGCCTAAACAGAGCCAGCCCAACATGAGCAATAACCCACCTAAAGGCGTGACTAAGCCTAATTTTAACGGAGTTAAAACCAACAAATATAAGCTGCCAGAAAACAGCACAACCCCGAGCACAATAAAACTAGCCGCAGCGCTTAACCAAGCATTGCGCTGTGATATTGCAGCCAAGCCAATTGCGACTAATACCAGCGCATGCAGTAGCTGATACTGCACACCGGTTTGAAAAACGGCTAACGCACTGGCTGTTAACTCTGAACGCAAGCCATGGGCTGCAAAAGCGCCCAAGCCAACGCCGGTTAATCCCAGTACACTGGCTATTAATAGTATTAATGGGTACATCGTTCGGTGCTCCTAGTTCAGCTAACATAATACCTTGGGCCACCATCGGCAGCCGTAGGCCAGAGGTAAGGTAACAAAACATGTTCAAAAAAATCAGCCGCTGGCTATTCTTAGCTAGCCTTGCAGTGATGGGTTTAAGTATTTTAAGCGTACTTAGCGTGCGCTGGATTAATCCACCTTTCAGTATGTTGATGCTCGAACGCAAGCTGAGCGCCATTACCCAAGGCCAAAGTTATGCATTAAATTATCAGTGGCGTGATTTTGACAGCTTTCCTGATCATCTCAAACTCTCGGTCATTGCCGCTGAAGATCAACGCTTTGCTCAACATCGTGGTTTTGATCTAACTGCCATTAAAGCAGCTTATCGCCATAATAAAACCGCAGCTACAGTCCGCGGCGCTAGCACCCTAACCCAGCAAGTAGCAAAAAACTTATTTCTGTGGTCATCGCGCAGCTGGTTAAGAAAAGCGTTAGAAGCTTGGTTCACCCTATGGATCGAGCTATTTTGGAATAAAGAACGTATTTTAACGGTGTATCTCAATATTGCTGAATGGGGACCTGGCGTGTTTGGCGCAGAAGCGGCCGCTCAGTATTATTTTCAACACCCAGCACCCTATCTTAATCCTCAACAGTCGGCGTTATTAGCCGCTAGCCTACCCAGCCCACTCACTCGGCGGCCAGATCAACCAACGGCGCAGATGTTAAATTCAGCGCGCTGGATTCAGCAACAAATTCGGCAGCTAGGTGGCAGCCATTATTTAACTCAACTTAAGCCCGCCCCTAGCCGCAATCCAGCCACTGACTTATGGCAGCGCCTACAACAGCAGTTGCCAAAAATTAATCGGCTTCCTGAAGACCTCTAGCATCGGCTAGTTATACAAAGTTAAAGCCGGTTGCCCTAACTGCTCAAGTTGCAGGGTGAGACTCTGTAATTGCTCGTACCAATACTGCTCTTGAGCAAACCAAGGAAAACTATGAGGAAAAGCAGGGTCTTGCCAACGCTGGGCTAGCCAGGCACTGTAGTTGAGCATTCTCAAGGTGCGTAAACTTTCAATCAAATGCAACTGCGTAGTAGGAAAGCGCTGAAACTCTTGGTAACCTTCAATTAACTCATTAATTTGCAGAGTTTGTTCTTGCCTATCACCTGCTAGCATCATCCACAAATCCTGCACTGCTGGCCCCATTTTGCAGTCGTCAAAATCCACCACAAAAAAGCCTGAATCACGATATAACAAGTTTCCCGGATGACAGTCACCATGAATTCGGATCGCCTGATAGGGATACTGCTGAAAAATCTGCCCGACTTTTTCCAGTAACTGCTGGCAAAGTAGGTTCCAATCCTTAGCTAAATTGGTTGGCAAAAAACCACTTTGAAAAATTTGCTGGGCGGCCTCGAGGCCATAATGCGCGACTGTCAGCTCACGGCGATAGCGAAAGGTTTGGCTACTGCCAAGCGCATGTAAGCGTCCCACTAATTGACCTAAACGGTACAGCTGATCTAAGTTACCCGGCTCAGGAGCGTAGCCTCCTTGCCGAGGAAAGAGCGCAAAATAAAAACCAGCGTATTCAAATAAACTCTGCCCCTGTACTGTTAACGGCTGCACTACTGGAATGTCATGCGCCGCTAAGTCTTGGGTAAACTGATGCTCCTCCAAAAGCTGCTGGCGCGTCCAGCGATTGGGCCGATAAAACTTAGCAATCAGCGGTGCGGCCTCTTCAAGACCCACCTGATAAACACGGTTTTCATAACTGTTTAGTGGATAAATACGGGCATCACTGTAAAAGCCTAACTGCTCAACAGCAGCTAGAACTACCTCAGGGGTTAATGCAGCAAATGGATGACTAGACATAGCGGCTCCTTTTTTTGCAGTGTACCTGAACTTAGCCTCAGCACCGCGCTTTAGGCGGTCAATTGCCGCAGGGGTTTGCGCTACTAGTGAATAAATAAGATGATAGCACCTCACATTCCTGAGGATAAGGTTTGTCATGCCCTACATTATTAAAGGTCGAGCGCTTAGCGTTAGTCTAATCGCCATTGTGCTAGCTGCGGTTTTAGGCTTAGTCATCGCTAAACTCTTACCTAGCCCCACTGCTCCTGCGGTCAATTTTCAACAAGCTGGCATCATTCAGTTTCCCAAGGCGCGGCAACTGCCTGCTATCAGCCTGCAAGGCAGTGATGGCCAAACCTACCAAGCCGATCAGTTTAAAGGTAAGTGGCACCTAGTTTTTTTTGGTTATACCTTCTGTCCTGACATTTGCCCAACTACCTTGGCTGAGCTGAAACGGATAAAAAGCCAATTACCTCAAGAAATCCAAGCTCAAATCCAAATTTTAATGATAAGTGTTGATCCAGATCGGGATACACCAGAGCAATTAAAGGCATATCTACACTACTTTGATCCATCGTTTTTAGGACTCACCGGCGCGATTGAGGATATTCAATTATTAAGTAATGCCACTAGCATTCCGTTTATCCCAGGCGATACCAGTAAACCCCATTACACCGTGGATCACAGTGGCAACCTAGCCTTAATTAATCCCCAAGGAGAACAGCTAGGAGTGATCCGTGCTCCGCTGAATATCTCAGGACTAGTTGAGTCATTGCCGCATTTGATTGATTAACCGCAGTCTGGGTTTAGACCGCTGGCTGCATGAGCAAAACGGCTGACCCTGATACTTATAAAGCCGTTGTACTACTGCGCTTTTGATGAGCGATAACTAGGAAAACTAAAAATGAAAAAAATCTTACTTTCTGCCGTTTTAATTGGGGGAGCGTTCAGTGCTCAAGTTGCACTGGCAGCTGATGCTGAAGAGTTATTTAAAACCAAAGCCTGCGTTGCTTGCCATACAGTTGAAACTAAACTGGTGGGGCCAGCACTGAAAGAAGTAGCAGCTAGCGGAAAAGATGCAGCCACTTTAGCCGCAAGCATTAAAAATGGTAGCCAAGGCAGCTACGGCCCGATTCCTATGCCGCCAAATAACGTTACCGAAGACGAAGCCAACACCTTAGCCGAGTGGGTCTTAAGCCACAAATAAGCTTAGCTAGATACGCCTGATGCTGATTATTCATTGCATCAGGCGTTTTTATCAATGCTTACGCAAGCACTAAAATCGCTTCAATTTCTACCAGTGACCCCTTAGGTAGAGCCGCCACGCCTACGGCTGCACGCGCAGGATAAGGGGCTGTAAAGTAGCGCGCCATCACTTCATTTAAGGTGGCAAAATTAGCCAAATCGGTCAGCGAGATATTCAGCTTCACGGCATCAGCTAAAGAGCCGCCAGCAGCTTTCGCCACTGCTGCTAAATTTTCAAAGACTTGTACCGCTTGCGGCTCAAACTCGCTGGAGACTAACTCCATGGTTTGCGGATCGAGCGGAATCTGCCCCGACATATACACCGTATTTCCCACTTTTACCGCTTGTGAGTAAGTACCAATGGCGGCGGGGGCTTGCGGGCTACTAATAATTTCTTTGCTCATGGATGCCTCGATCTGCTGTTGTTATCAAAAGAAAAAGGCAAGCCAAGCTTGCCTTTACTAGAACCTTAGGTGCGAGCGCGAGTAATTCTGCTCACCCCGTTAAGTGTACGTAATTTACGAATAACCTGAGCTAAATGAACACGATCGCGCACACTGACTCCTAACTGCACCACACTCATCCGGCCATCGCGCTCATCAACACTGATTTTCTCAATATTGGCATCCGCTTCACTGATAGAACCTGCAAGTAAGGCAATCAACCCGCGCTGATGCGCCAGCTCAATGCGCAGCTCCACATTAAACTCACCCTCAATATCTTTAGCCCAAGTTAAGGGAATACATTTTTCAGGGTTTTGTCTAAATTCGGCAATATTTTTACAGGTTTCACGGTGTACCACCATGCCTTTACCTGCAGATAAGTGACCAACAATCGGATCACCTGGAATCGGCGTACAACAACGGGCGTAACTGAGGACCAAGCCTTCAGTGCCACGAATGGCCAAGGGCCCTTCTGCAGCCAATGGATGTTGATCACTGCCTTCCTCGGCCAACAAACGTAAAGCCACTACGTGTGCAGTGCGATTGCCTAAACCAATATCTTCCAGCAAGTCGTCTAATTCCGCTTGCTGATATTCAGCCAATAAGGTGGCGATACGGCTGCTGGAAATTTGCTCAAAGGTGGCCGATAAGTTATCTAAGGCCTTATTTAGCAAACGCTTACCTAGGCTCACCGATTCTGAACGGCGTTGATGCTTTAAGGCATGACGAATATGGGTACGGGCTTTACCAGTCACTACAAAGTTTAGCCACGAAGGGCTAGGCCGCGTATTAGCAGAGGTAATAATTTCAACCGTTGCGCCACTTTCTAAAGCTTGGGATAAGGGCGCTAAGCGGCGATTAATCCGGCACGCGACACAGGTATTACCAATATCAGTATGCACCGCGTAAGCAAAGTCGACCGCGGTGGAGCCTTTAGGTAGCTCCATAATTCGCCCTTTAGGGGTAAAGACATACACCTCATCGGGGAATAAATCGATTTTGACGTTTTCAATAAATTCTAACGAGTCACCGGCACTTTGCTGCAGCTCCAGCAAGCCTTTGACCCAGCGCCGAGCCCGTGCATGGTTATTGCGGGGCATATCCTCTTCACTGGATTTATACAGCCAGTGCGCTGCAATCCCATTGTTGGCTAGCTCTTCCATTTCATTGGTACGAATTTGAATTTCAATCGGCACCCCATGCAAACCAAACAAGGTGGTGTGCAGTGACTGGTAACCGTTAGCCTTAGGAATCGCGATATAGTCTTTAAAGCGGCCAGGAATCGGCTTATACAAGTTATGCACCGCGCCCAATACGCGATAGCAGGTATCCACCTTATCCACCACAATGCGAAACGCGTAGACATCCATGATGTCGTTAAAGGCTTTGCGCTTGCCGCGCATCTTGCGATAAATGCTATAGAGGTGCTTTTCGCGGCCACTGACTTCACCGGCAATCTCTTCGCGGGCTAGGCAGTCGGTGATCGATTGCTGAATTTGATTAACCAGCTCTTTACGATTACCCCGGGCTTTACGCACCGCCACTTGAATCCGCTCGGCACGCATCGGATGCATGGCTTTGAAGCCTAAGTCTTCAAACTCAGCATAAATTCGATTCATGCCTAAGCGATTAGCAATTGGCGCATAAATCTCAAGGGTTTCTTTGGCGATACGGCGGCGCTTTTCAGCATTTAGCGCGCCTAAAGTGCGCATATTATGCAAACGGTCCGCCAGCTTAACCAAGATCACCCGAATATCACGGGCCATGGCCATCGCCATCTTCTGAAAGTTTTCTGCTTGAGCTTCAGCTTTAGTGCCAAAGTTCATTTGCGTCAGTTTAGTAACGCCATCCACCAGTTCTGCTACGTTTTCGCCAAACTGTGCAGTAATTGCTTCTTTAGGAATGCCAGTATCTTCAATCACATCATGTAACATCGCTGCCATCAGGCTTTGATGATCCATGTGCATATCAGCTAACACCCGCGCCACTGCCAAAGGATGGGTGATGTAGTGCTCACCACTACTGCGTAGCTGCCCATCATGGGCTTGCTCGGCGTAGTAGTAAGCACGACGCACCAAGTTAACTTGGTCGGGATTTAAATAGGTTGCAAGTTGCTGTGCAAGACGTTCTACGGCAGGCATAACACCCCCCTTACGATTAACTGACTCGCAACCTTACTGCCCATAAATTAACGTTCAGTGTCAAAGGCAGCAAAAATAGGCTGTTCGTCCATCATGGCCTCTTCTGCAGCCACAATTTCTTTATCCACTAAGCCTTCGGCAATTTCACGTAAAGCCAATACTGTCGGCTTATCATTTTCTAAAGGCACCTTTGGCTCTTGGCCGCCTGTAGCTAATTGACGTGCACGTTTACTGGCTAACATCACCAGTTCAAAACGGTTATCAACATTTTCAAGGCAATCTTCAACTGTTACGCGGGCCATAGTGTTCCTCTTAAATTATACAAACGGCGCTCAAGTATAAGCACACAAGGCGCATAGTCTAAAAAATAACCGTCGACAAAGGAAGAGCTAAGCGGCTTTCGCCGCGCTTAGCTGTGTATTATTTGTGGTTATTCTGCGGTTTTCTTAGCTAACTTAGGATTGGGAAAAAACTGCAGTGCCTGACTACTAGGCGCCGGCTTAACCGTGGCCTGACTAGACACACGGGTTGGCAGCTCTTTCGGTATCGCATTACCTTGGGCATTCAGCGTATCCCCGTAGCCGCAGTGCACACAGTCACGATGCTGTACGCCCTGCTCTTGCCACATTCTTACACCATCTTGCACTTCACAGGCTGGGCATACTGCGCCAGCAATAAAGCGCTTTACTACTGAAGTTGTCATGCTGGTTCCGTTGTTAATTCTCATCAAGCGGCTTGGGTAGTTAAACCACTGTGACGCAATAATGCATCAATTGAAGGTTTACGACCACGGAAATCAACAAACAAATCCATCGGTGCTAAGGAACCACCCCGAGCCAAAATTGCTTGACGGAAGGCTCGGCCAGTGGCTGGGTTTAAAATACCTTCTTCTTCAAAACGTGAGAAAGCATCGGCTGATAGCACCTCAGCCCATTTGTAACTGTAATAACCTGCCGCGTAACCACCGGCAAAAATATGGGCAAAGCTATTAGCAAAACGGTTCCAAGCGGGCGGAACACTAACGGCAACCTGCTCACGCACTTGATTTAACACCTCTAGCACACTGCGGCCATCACCGTGAGTTGCGTGCAGCTCAAAATCAAATAACGAAAACTCCAACTGGCGCACCATCATTAAACCGGAGTGGAAGTTTTTCGCCGCCAGCATTTTATCCAGTAAGGCTTTAGGTAAAGCTTCTTCGGTTTGGTAATGGGCGGAAATCAGCGCTAAGCCCTCGGGCTCCCAGCACCAGTTTTCCATAAACTGGCTAGGTAGCTCAACCGCATCCCACGCCACGCCGTTAATTCCAGAAACACCAGAGAACTCAATCTCTGTCAGCATATGGTGCAGCCCATGACCAAACTCGTGGAACAAGGTGGTGACTTCATCATGGGTTAGCAGCGCCGGTTGGCCTTCTACCGCTGGCGTAAAGTTACAAACCAAATTGGCCACTGGGGTGATGAGCTCGCCTTGGGCATTACGGTACTGATCACGGGCACCATCCATCCAGGCGCCACCGCGCTTATTCGCCCGCGCATACAAGTCAAAAAAGAAACGCCCTAAACGCTGGCCATTTTCTTGAATCTCAAACAAGCGAACTTCTGGGTGCCAGCGATCAAAGTCCGTGACTTCTTGAATCTCAATCCCAAACAACCGCTGCACAATCTCAAACATGCCATTAAGCACGGTATCAATTGGAAAGTACGCGCGTAACTCTTCTTGGCTGATGCTGTATTTCTGCTGACGCAATTTTTCGCTGTAATAGCTCATATCCCATACTTGAAAATCAGCGCAGCCTTGCTCTTGGGCAAAGGTTTTCAGCTCGGCTAGATCTTGCTTGGCAAAGGGTAAACTACGACTGGCTAAGTCGTGCAGGAAATCCAGCACTTGCTGATTGGTTTCCGCCATTTTGGTCGCCAACGACAGCTCACTGTAATTGGCAAAACCTAATAATTTGGCCAGTTCTGCGCGTAACGTCAGAATTTGCTCCATCACTGGGCCGTTATCAAACTGTCCGGCATTAGGCCCTTGATCAGAAGCACGGGTAGCGTAGGCTCGATAAATTTCCTCACGCAACTGGCGATTATCGGCATAGGTAATCACTGCGTAGTAACTGGGAAACTCTAGGGTAATTAGCCAACCATCTAAGCCTTTAGCTTTTGCCGCTTCCGCCATCTGGGCTTTAGCAGAGTCAGTAATCCCCGCTAGCTCAGCTTCATCGGTAATGTACTTGGTCCAGGCCTGGGTAGCATCCAGCAGCTGGTTAGCGAACTGGCTAGTCAGCTCGGAGAGCTGCATTTGTATCTCACCATAACGCTGTTGCTGCTCGGTGGGTAAATCAATTCCCGACAAGTGAAAGTCACGTAGTTCATTTTGTAAAATAGTGCTTTGCGCTTGGGCAAACTCACTCGCCGCTGGACTCTTAGCTAGGGCTTGATAGGCCTCAAAAAGCTGTTTATTTTGCCCAAGCTCCGTCGAGAACTCTGATAACAAGGGTAAGCAGGCTTCATAGGCGGCACGCAACTCAGGATTATTGCATACCGCATTTAAATGGCTCACCGGACTCCACGCCCGATTTAGCCTTGCCCCTAACTCATCCATCGGCTGAATTAACGATTTCCAAGTAGGCTGTTGCTGCGGCAACAACTCAGCAATGGTCTGGCGACTCTCAGCTAAAATCTGCTCAATCGCTGGCTGCACATGCTCTGGACGAATCTGTGAGTACGGGGGTAAGTCAAAGTCTTGAAGTAATGGGTTAAGCTCTGTAGTCATAATCTCTGCCTTAAAATAATTCATGCTGTACTGGATCGTTTTACGCTGTGCTACGCCCAGTTACAGGTTTAATCGTTAACTAGTGTACCCCGTTAGGAGAAGCCATATGCCTTTGCGTTCATTTCAAAATTGTACTCCTCGCTTAGGCCAGCGGGTGATGATTGATCCCAGTGCCGTAGTGATTGGCGATGTTCACTTAGGAGACGATTGCTCGGTCTGGCCCATGGCAGTGATTCGAGGGGATATGCACAGTATACGTATAGGCAAAGGCTGCAGTATTCAAGATGGCAGTGTATTGCATATCACCCATGCGGGCCCTTTTACCGGTGCAGGACAACCGTTAATCATTGGCGATTACGTGACCATTGGCCATCAAGCCCTACTCCATGGCTGTCGTATTGGCAATCAGGTACTAATTGGGATGAATGCAACGGTGATGGATGGTGCGATCCTTGAAGATCAATTGATTTTAGCTGCCGGAAGTCTAGTGCCACCGAATAAATGCTTAGCCAGCGGTTTTGTTTATAAAGGTAATCCAGCTCAAGCGGTACGCGCCCTGACCGAGCAAGAATACGCTTTTTTACAGTACACAGCGCAGAACTACGTGAACTTAAAAGATCAGTACCTTGCTGAAGCCCATCAGGAAAATAGTTCGCCTTGAATCGCCCAAAAATCTGACGCTTTGTTAAGCTAACACTATTTATTAGCAGGCTAATCTTATGCAAGCGCCACTCTCAACCAAACAAGGCTATTTATTAGGTCTGTTGGCTTATGTGTTATGGGGGTTATTCCCCTTATTTTTCAAAAATCTCGAAGCAGTACCCGCCATTGAAGTCATTGCTCACCGTGTGTTGTGGTCGGCAATTGGTGCAGGGCTACTGTTACTGATATGGAAACATCCACACTGGTGGCAAGAATTGCGCCAGCATCCTAAACGGATTGGTGTGCTGGCTTTATCTGGGCTGTTAATTGCCTGTAACTGGTTGCTGTATGTATGGGCGGTTAACCATGATCGTATGGTTGAAGCCAGCCTCGGTTATTACATTAACCCCTTGGTCAACGTGCTGTTAGGCATGCTGTTTTTAGGCGAACGTCTGCGTAAAACAGAGTGGTTTGCCATGGGCTTTGCAGCACTGGGTGTGGCTATTCAGGTCTGGCAACTAGGCGCCTTGCCTTGGGTATCGCTAGTGCTGGCCTTTAGTTTTGGCTTTTATGGCTTATTACGTAAGCAAGCTCCGGTCGATGCGTTACCAGGACTGGCAATTGAGACGTGGTTGTTAATTCCTATTACCTTGGCTTGGTTGGTGTTTTACCCGAATAGCACCCACCAAGGGCTAAGCTTTTTTAGCCAAGCAGAAACCTTTTGGCTGATTGCCGCAGGGCCAGTGACCTTGATTCCATTGATCTGTTTTAACATGGCTGCCCGCACGATTCCCTATGCATCGCTGGCATTTTTGCAGTACATTGCGCCAACTTTGGTTTTGCTCCAAGCCATCTTTATCTATAACGAGCAATTTTCTACTACCTCAATGCTGGCCTTTGGTTGTATCTGGGTAGCCTTAGTGATTTACAGTTTTGATTTATGGCGTACCTTTAAACGCAATCAGCGCGCCCTTGCCCCAGCCAAAAAGTAAACTCGCATAGCACCTAACAGGAGTCTTCCATGCCTATTGCGCCCCCAGCCCTCACTTACCGCTGCCACCAATGTCAGTGGCAACAAACTGTGCAGCCGCAATCAGATGCTGTAGTTGAAGGCCACACCGTGTTTTCTAAGTGCCCCAAATGTGGCAATCCACAGCTTAGCACCGAGCGCGCTAATCCTCTGGCTAAGCTGTGGGGTAAGCTGTTTCAGCGTTAACTTAATGCAGCGCTGCCTGTACCGCTTTTAAGGCCGCGCTAAAATAGGCTTGACCACTGGCTGACTGAGCAAAAGCCAAGTATTGCTCTAACTCTTCGTCACTTAAGTCTCGATAAACCAAGGCTAAGGTATTATCTAAATCTTGATTCATTTGCTGAACTAGATGTTGCCGCTGTGAACCCAGTAAATCATTAGTCTGGGCTGAGCTAAATACCCCAGGAATCATCTGGGTTAAGCTACTAGCGGCCACACTACTTAGCGCCAGCGCCACTTCGGCTCCCGCCTCGGCAAAAGGAATATGCTCACCTAGCTGGCGCAATACTAGCTGACGCGAAACTTCTAATGGCTGCTTGGGAATTCCTTGTTGATATTGACGTAAGGTGGACGGTGATGTCGCCGTGGTTTCAGCTGCCACTACTTTACGCCCTAACGGACTACTAAAAAATGCTAATGCCGGATCTGCCTGAGTAAGTTGACTGCGCAGTGTATTAAGCGCTTGCTGGCGTAACTTATCAGGCGCAAAGCGCTGATTACTATTTTCTAACAAAGCCTGATAAACCACCTCGGGTAAACTGCCCTTAAAGCCTTGCTGCGTATGCTGTAAAGCTTGGGTAAAATGCGTGCGCTGTTGTGCCCAACCCGCCTGTTGATAGAGTTGCTCCACAGTGTCGGCCAAGGCTGAACTGCTCATTAAACCACCTAGCGTTAGTACCAGTGCGCGCCACGACTGAGTCCAGCTAGATGTTAAGCGTAAAGTTGAAAAAGGTTGCATCATTAATTAAATACCTACGAGAGAACCCAATGAATGCTGTTGCGCCCCACCCTTTATTTATTCGAGTTGCCGATGACTTAGCCAGCCATGGTTGGTCGCAACAAAATATATTTATGCCGGTTGATCTGACCACTGAACTGGCCAAAGAGTGCCAACGCTTTGCACAAACGGCTAACTTCTCAGTTGAATTTTCACTGCAAAGCAATCAGAGTCCCGCTATAGCGCGCTACCTAGCAATTATGCACAACCTGCAGCAGACCTTTAATCAGCACCTTGCACTATCGCTGACTCATTACCACAGCTATTTTTGCTGCAGACCAAGCTCAGCACCTGCCCTTTCAATCCCTAGCGCACCGACAGCGGCTATCAATAGCGTGTTATTACTCAATGATGGCTGGTTACCAGAGTTTGCTGGTGAGCTACGCTTACACTTACCCGCACAACGCAGCCATGATATTCAACCACGGGCAGGAACCTTAGTGTTTTTTAAGGCAGAACTTTCCAGCGAGCTATTAGCTGCCACTCGGCAACATTTATCTATCCTTGGCTCGTTTAATACTTGACCTTCACCTCATGGGAAGCTTTATCCTGAACCCCATGATCAGTTAAGGAGTTTCCCATGAACGCACCTATCCCCTTTACCCTTTTGGTTAATGGCATGAGTTGCGCCTCCTGCGTGGGACGCATCGAACGTAAGTTATCCACACTGCCTGGGGTTACCTCAGTTAATGCCAATCTCGTTACCCAAGAAGTCACCGTCACGGCTAAGCCACCGGTGCCTGCCGAGCAAATTATCCACACCTTAAAGCAGTTAGGCTTTGAACCTAAGCCTGCACAATTGGAACTTGCGATTGAGGGAATGAGTTGCGCCTCCTGTGTGCGCCGCATTGAAAATGCCTTATTGGCAGTACCAGGTGTGATTCACGCTAATGTTAATTTAGCCACTCAACAAGCCCAGATCAGTACCGGACAGGTCGCTGTGGATAAGTTAATTCAAGCCATTGAGCAAAAAGGCTTTAGCGCACAGGTGCTCACCGCTAATGCTTCAATCACCGCAACTCACCAGCAACAACAGCTGCAAACCAGTACTCAGCTACAGCACCTCAAACAGCAATTATGGTTGGCGCTGACCTTTGCTGTGCCGCTGTTTATTCTAGAAATGGGCGGACATCTCATACCATCCTTTGCTAAGTGGCTTGATCAAAATATAGGGCAATCGACACTCTGGCTCATTCAAGGATTATTAGCCGCGGCTGCCCTTTTGCTTCCTGGACGTCAGCTACTTAAGCAAGGCTGGCAAGCCCTGTCGCGCTTATCACCGGATATGAACTCTTTAGTTGCCTTGGGTACTAGTGCTGCCTTTGGCTATTCCCTAGTGGCTACGTTTTTCCCACAGCTGTTACCCGGCGGCACAGTGAATGTGTATTACGAAGCGGTCGGAGTCATTATTGCTCTGATTATCTTAGGTCGCTTCTTAGAAGCTAAAGCCAAAAGTAATACTTCAGCAGCGATCCAAGGCTTAGTTCAGCTGCAGCCTAAAACCGCCTGGCTGATCCAAGCCGATGGCCAGCAAAGCCAGTGTCCCATTGAACAAGTACAGCTGGGTGATCAGCTAGCGATTCGCCCAGGCGAGCGTATTCCCTTAGATGGCCTAGTCTTAACTGGTACTAGTTTTGTTGACGAATCAATGCTCAGTGGCGAGCCCATTCCAGTTGAAAAAACCGCTGGGGATCAACTAATGAGTGGCACGGTGAATCAGGCTGGGCATTTGACGATGCAGGTGCAGCAAACCACTGAACATACAGTACTGGCGCAAATTATTCGGCTGGTCGAGCATGCTCAAGGGGCTAAACTGCCCATTCAAGACTTAGTTAATAAAGTTACCGCGTGGTTTGTACCGGCAGTTATGCTCGCCGCCTTACTAACCTTTTTGGCTTGGCTGATCTTCGCTCCAGCCAGTGCGCTCAGCTTAGCCCTAGTTAATGCCGTTGCGGTCTTAATCATTGCCTGTCCTTGCGCCATGGGATTGGCGACCCCCACTTCAATTATGGTCGGCACAGGTCGCGCTGCGCAGCTCGGCGTCTTATTTCGCCAAGGGATTGCGTTGCAAAGCCTACAACAGACTCAAGTGGTGGCGGTGGATAAAACCGGTACCCTAACCGAAGGCAAACCGACCCTAACAGACTTAATCTCCAGCCCAGGCTTTAGCGCAGATCAGCTATTGCAATGGCTGGCCTCAGTTGAGCAGTCCTCAGAACATCCGGTTGCGCAAGCCATTGTGCAGGCGGCGCAGGCGCAACAACTAGAATTACTAGCAATTACAGATTTTCAGTCCTTAACCGGCTTGGGTATTAGCGCCACAATTGAGCAACACGCTATTGTAATTGGTGCTGACCGCTTAATGCGGCAACAAAACATTTCCCTTGATTCTTTTTCTGAGCAAGCTACAGCCCTCGCCAATCAAGGAAAAACGCCTATGTATGTGGCGATTGATAATCAGTTAGCTGGATTATTTGCCGTAGCCGACCCGATTAAATCTAGCACCCCGGTAGCTATCAACAGCCTGCATCAAAAGGGCTTAAAAGTAGCCATGATTACTGGCGATAACCAACATACGGCTCAGGCCATCGCCAAACAGCTAGGCATTGATCAAGTGATTGCTGAAGTTATGCCGGCAGAAAAAGTCGCCGCGGTACAACAACTCCAGCAACAATATGGCCCAGTCGCTTATGTGGGTGATGGAATCAATGATGCGCCTGCCCTCGCCACCGCGGAAGTTGGGATTGCCATTGGTACGGGTACGGATATTGCCATTGAGGCGGCCGATGTGGTGCTGATGTCAGGGCAGTTAACTGGGGTCGTCAATGCGCTACAAATTTCAGCTGCTACGCTGCGTAATATTAAACAAAACTTATTTTGGGCATTTGCCTATAACACCGCCCTGATTCCTGTGGCTGCGGGTGTGCTTTACCCGATCAATGGCACCTTGTTATCCCCCATATTTGCCGCAGGGGCGATGGCCTTCTCGAGTATTTTTGTAATTACTAATGCACTACGTTTACGCAGTTTTCAGCCCAATCTCGCGGACTAATTAATGGAGAGCCAAATGAAAACTATTGGTGCTGCGGCTAAGGCGTCGGGCATTAGCCGTAAAATGATTCGTTACTACGAACAGATTGGCCTACTGCCAGCGCCCTCACGCAGTGAGTCTGGTTATCGTTATTACTCAGCGGCAGCAATTGAGCAACTGTGCTTTATTAAGCAGGCTCGAGAATTAGGCTTTTCTCTACCCCGTATCCAGCAACTACTGAGCCTCTGGCAAAACAGTCAGCGGCACAGTGCTGATGTAAAGGCCATTGCCGAGCAATATATTGAGGAGTTAGAGCAATCCATCGAACAATTACAAAGCATGCGCCAAAAACTATTAAACTTAACTGAGCAATGCCACGGGGATCAGCACCCAGAATGCCCGATTATTAATAACTTGGCGCTTAAGCCAAATTAATCACTGTGCTTAGTATCTGCAACCAACTGCTCAAACCGATCAAGCTGGCGCTGCAGCCGCTGTTTATCTTCATCGACCAATAACACCGCATTTGCGCGCTTTACGACCATTTTGGCGTGACCATAAGCAACTGCTTGATACAGTGCTGGCGCGGTTTCCGCTAAGTGCCGCAATGATTTTTGCAGGGTAATATCCACTTCAATCAAAGCGGCTCCATCACGCGCAATCGGAGTAAAAAAATCATCAAAAAAATCTTCTACCGTAGCCTGCCCGCAATAAATTTGTGTGCAGTTCTTACGTACGGGTAAGTCGAGTCTATCTTGGCGCTCGTTAGCATATTTAGCGAGCAAACGTGTACCTCGGCTAATAACATCAATCGCTGTACCAGGATCATTAACCGCCGGTGATAAAGCCCGTGATGCAACCTCAGATAACGCACACAAACCAAAACGTGGATCTTGCTCGTAAGAGCGCTGAATATCTAACGCAAATGCATTCGCCACTAACTGCTGCTCTTTTGCCGATAAGCCCACTGTTTTAGCAAGTACAGTGCTAGGCAAGCAAAAATTGCCCGGCAAAACTAAGCAATAGATATATTTATCCGGTTGATTACAAATTGCCTCTAAAGCGTCCATATCGATGTACTGCACATAGCCTGCTTTAGGTGAGTAAATCTGCTCGGCTGTAGCCGCAATAACTGGCGCTTGGCTAAGAGGTAAAGCGCCTAAATACGGCATTTTAGCGTGTTTCTCTAACGCAGCTTCAGTGACTTTTTCAACGCGACTGGTGGTCTCTCCTAAGCGCCCAAACTTAGTGAGATGATTAATCCAGCGTAATAAGTTATACACCACAAAACACAGGACGCAGAGCGTGGCAATAAACAGCACCACCTTACTGCGCTCACCATAAATGCCCATGTTCAGTGCAATAATCCCCACCACACTGAATAAAAATGAGCCAACAAAGCTAGAAAGTACATTTTGCGTAGTGGCATCCTGCACTAATAGCTGAGTAGCCCGAGGTGTAGCCCCACCGCTGGCTGAACTATAAGCACCAATCATAGTGCTTAAAGAAAAGGTGGTCACAGCTAACATGCTTGAAGATAAGATATTCAAAATCTTATCCACAGACTCACTACCAAACTTACCCGCCAATGAATCGGGTACATAATCGTTCAGCCATAACGCCAGCAAAGCCGTTGCAACCCCTAGTAATGAGTACAAGGTCGCCCGTACCCAAATTTCTTTTAGTAGATTTTTTAGCGACCATTTCAGGTGGGCTTTCATAATACCTCCCTCTTTATCTCATCAAATGGCTGTATTACGACCGATATATTGTAAGTTTGCTACAAAAAAAATCCCTTGTTGCTCAAGGTAAGCGACAAGGGATTTAATTTAGCTAAATAAATTCGCTTACACAGTTAACGCACTTTAGCTAAATCACCTTTCAATGCAACGCCTGCAATCACTGCACCTGCGTGGCACTCGTACTTATCAGTACTCTTATAAGGCTTTTGCTTATAGTTACTGGTTAGGTTAACTACTGCATTAGCTCCAGCTGCTTTAGCTGCATTTTGCATTTGAATTAATGCCGATTGTAACGCCCAACTACACGCTTTTTCATCAGACTTACCAAATGCATTGGTTTTTTTATTAGTTGCAGCACCTGATTGAACAATACGCGCACCCTTTGGTTGAGTCGCAAAGTAGAACTTAACTGTGCCATCTAAGCGACCAGCATTCAGCGCTTCTTGCACAACGGCTTGTACAGGCAAATAGTGGGTAGTGTCTCGAGCTTGTGCAACTGTAGGAATAAGTGCACAAGCTAATGCCATAGAAAAAAATTTTTTCATCGTTCCGTCTCCTGACGAAGATTGATTGTATGTGGCTGGCTAAAGCTCAACTCACTATTAATGTCGTTGACTAAGTTTCTCACCCAGCGATTATAGTTACGGTGAATACTTCCTTTTTCAGCCTTATAATTAAGTCCTGTACTTGATTCATGCTGAATTTTAAATTGTCTACTATTATAAGTAATTTTAATATTCGCCAGATGCCTGTTATTTTTGTTATAAGATGCATAAACAGCACCTGGCTGCTGCTTAACCAATTGCCATTCATATTTTTTTAACGCAGCATAAATTGCTTGCTGCATGGTTTCATCACTGACAGGCTGCTGATAAATAGCTGACTGTGGATTAACCAATGGCTGTGAGGTACTACATGCTAAAATAAATCCACTCAAGCCTACAATTGAAATGATTTTCAACCCTGTTTTAAATCGACTCATCATTATTAATCCTTAATTTATAAATCGTATTTTACTGCATCCAACGCTTAAAGATTAGCGAGGTATTAACCCCACCAAATGCAAAGTTATTATTCATTACATAATCATTATGCATAACCCGTGGCTCAACAAAATAATTCAGTTTTCCACAGCGCTCATCTACTTGCTGCAAATTTAAGGTTGGCACATAACGGTCACTGTTTAACATTTCAATGCTAAACCAAGACTCCAAACCACCACAGGCGCCCAACGTATGACCTAAAAAACTTTTTTGCGAGCTTATCGGCATCTGTGATCCGAACAAGGCTTCAGTAGCTAATGTCTCCGCAATATCTCCTTGCTCTGTAGCAGTGCCGTGTCCATTAACATAACCAATTGCCGAAGGTTCAAGCCCTGCATCATCTAGGGCTAACTGCATGGCTTGCTGCATGGTAGCTTTTTCAGGCTTCGTAATATGTGCACCATCAGAGTTACAACCAAAACCAACAACCTCTGCCAAAATAGTTGCACCTCGTGCTAAGGCATGCTCTAACTCTTCGAGTACCAACATGCCAGCACCTTCGCCAATTACTAAACCATCACGCATGACATCGTAGGGTGAAGGTGATTTTTCAGGAGTATCATTTTTTAAACTGGTGGCATAAAGCGCATCGAATACCATAGCTTCCGTTGGGCATAGCTCTTCTGCACCACCAGCTAACATCATTGAAATACGACCAAACTTAATTGCTTCATAGGCGTAGCCAATGCCCTGACTACCACTGGTACAAGCACTTGAGGTTGGAATTATGCGGCCTTTAAGCTTAAAGAAAATGCTGATATTAGCCGCCGTAGTATGCGGCATCATACGCACATAGGAGTTAGCATTTAATCCACTACTATCGGCATTTAGCAGCATATTACCGAAGGCTTTCACTTCATCTGTACTACCGGTAGAAGATCCACAAGCTACGCCCATACGTCCATCTTGAATGGACTCATCTGCTAATAGCCCAGCGCTTTCTAGTGCTTTTTCTGAAGCATAGACCGCTAAGCGGGATACTCTGCCCATGCTACGCAATTGCTTACGGGTCCAATGTTTAGGCACAGCAAAATCTTCTATTGGCCCACCTAAACGAGTATTTAAATCCTCATAAGTATCCCACTCAGGCATGTAGCGAATACCGCTGCGGCCATTAAAAAAGTTATCTGCAATTTGTGGCCAATTATCGCCTAACGAGCAAATACCACCTACACCTGTTACTACAACGCGTTTAAACCCACTCATTAACACAACCCGCCATTGACCGCGATAACTTGACGCGTAATATAAGCTGCTTCTTTAGACATTAAAAAATTCACCACACCTGCTACTTCTTCTGCCGTTCCCATGCGCTGTGCAGGAATCATTTTTAGTAGCTCATCGACCGGTACATGTTCATCTAACATAGCCGTATCTATTAAACCTGGGGCGACACAGTTCACTGTAATTTTACGTTTTGCTAATTCAATGGCTAGGGCTTTAGCTGCACCTATTACCCCAGCTTTTGATGCACTGTAATTAACTTGCCCTCGGTTACCTATTAAGCCTGATACCGAAGTAATACACACAATCCGTGCATCACTACGCCGACGAATCATCGGCATAATTAATGGATGCAGCACATTATAAAAACCATCTAAATTAGTCCGTAATACATCGTCCCAATCACTTTCAGATAAAGCAGGAAATGCGCCATCACGAGTGAGCCCTGCATTACATACCACGCCATACCAAGCACCGTACTGCTCGATATAAGCTTCAATGGATTCACGAGCGGCGACTCGATCAGAAACATCAAACTGCAAAATGCTAGCTGCTTGTCCCAGCGCCTTAATCTCTTCTGCCACTTGCTCAGCTTCAGCACGACCACTTCGGCAATGCAGCGTAATATCAAATCCAGTTTGAGCTAAACGCAACGCAATAGCGCGGCCAATACCACGACTTGATCCTGTAACTAAAATAGCGGAGTTCAAGGTGTCGGTTCCTCAAAGTAACTGCTGACATTGGGAGGGCGATACACATTTAATCGTGCGCTCATCTGTACGTCTGGATCGGCAGTCAGCGTACATTCAAATACGCCCATACCGGTTTCATCTTGTAATGAGCATGCGGCTTTAATCTCAACTTGTTGATTAGCCGCCAGTGATGCAACGGTACTTTCATATTTACGTGTACCCAGTAAAAATCCAAGCTCCACTGGCTGACCATTACGCTTGGCTTGAATACCTGCAAATGCTGCCACCGTCTGCGCCATTAATTCAATCCCAACCCAAGCCGGTAAGCTGCCGTCTGCCAAATTAAATAATCCCCCCGGTGTAACTTTCATCCGGGCACGAATGGATTTATCATCACAGGCTTCAATAGCATCAATTAAAATCATGTCACCAGCATGGGGCAACAATTCGGATAAGCTCCAATGGCTCAAGGAAGCCTCCCTAAAATAAGACTGGTATTATTTCCACCGAAAGCAAAAGAGTTACTCATAGCGTAATTAATAGGTTGAGCTAATGGGTCTTGCACTAAATTAATCTTCGGCAATGCAGGATCGTATTCACCGTCCCAGCGATGTAATGGCAATAAATGCTGCGGATTATAATTGTTTTGTAAGGTTAACCAACAAAAAGCTGCTTCTAACGCTCCTGCCGCGCCTAAAGTATGCCCTGTTAAGGGTTTAGTAGACGAACACCTAACATGCACACCAAGTTCTTGATTTACTGCCCGTGCCTCCATCGCGTCGTTATGCTGCGTAGCGGTGCCATGTAGATTCAAATAATCAATCGCCTCTGGCAATAAATTAGCCTCCATTAACGCCACTTGCATAGCTTTAATCGCTCCCTTGCCATCAGGTTCTGGCGCTGAAATATGATAAGCATCAGCACTTGCCCCCACCCCCAATAAAGGAATAGCTTCAAACAAGGGGCTTTTAGTCATTAAAAATAATGCAGCCCCTTCGCCAAGATTAATACCGGTACGATTTTTTGAAAATGGATTACATAATGATTCAGATACTGCCTCTAAACTGCTAAACCCATTTAATGTGAGCCTACATAAACTATCGACTCCACCACATAACACCGCATCACATACTCCAGCTTCTATTAAGCGTTTAGCACTCATTAATGCTCGTGCGCCAGAAGTACATGCAGTAGAAACGGTATAGGCCATATTCTTTAAGCCAAACCAGTGGGATAAAAACATTGCAGGATCAGCCAGTTCTTGCTGTAGATAACTATAATCATCAGGTAAATTTCCTGTATTGATAAACTCAGCTATTTGTAAACCTGATTCATGTATTCCACTGGTACTGGTACCTAATACTACCCCTATGCGCGTATTGCCTAACTGCTGGATGGCTTGTTGTATTTCTAAGTTAATTTGTAAGGCGGCCTGCAATAGTAATTGATTATTACGTGTCGTATGTAACTCCATATTATTATCAATAGAGGGTAGTTCAGCGCTGACAACTCCACACGTTAATTCACGCTCAGGCACCCAACCTTTCAAATGCTGCATGCCTTCTGTAGAGCCTTTCCACAGGCCATTGGCTACTTGCTTTTTATTAGCACCTAATGCACAGTTTAGTCCTAGCGCCGATAAATAAACCATTATCTACAGTGCCTCTTTCATATGTAATTTATTACCATTATTCCAATCAATTGTAATTATATTTGGCTGATAAGTAATAATATATTCAGAGCCTAAATAACGTGTTTTTAATGAATGAATAGCCTGTGGGTAGTTTTGTGACAAACTTTTTTCATCTGTCAAACTAAACAGCATGACTTCTAACCAATGATCCATTTGTGTATTAGGTGCAATAAAACCTTTATTAGCCCAACCTTTATCAGTTAACTGCTTACGAGCCAGTGGCATACCTAATGGATTAAATATTAACCACTCACTGTTATTATGCGTGACGTCTTGTTTAATCACTAAACTGGCATGCATTTCTTGCTGTTGATTATCCGTATAGGTTAAATAATATGCTTTATAATTAAATGCTGGTAATACTTGGGAAAACTGAGTCGGCGTTAATATCGAATGCCTAGATAGGCACCCGGTAACACTTAGCACACTAATTAAACCCAATAGCACAAAACATTGACCTAGCCATTTAATCATTAACACTAGCCCTCAACTTTCTGCACGCCACAGAGTTCTGCCAATACCGATAAACGACGTCTTGAATCAGCCACATAAGGGTTTGCTGTATCCCAAGCGTAACCGGCTAAGATCGAACTGATCATGCGCTTAATATCCGCCTGCGCGTGTGGATAATAGATAACGTCTTGAAACTCAGTGCTGTACCAACCTTCAACATAGGTTCTAAAGGTATCCACGCCTTTCTTTAACGGCACTGCAAATTGATTTTCCCAATCAACGCTTTCGCCACGCAATTGTTTATCTAATAAATTCGCCGCCATACTCGAAGAGTACATGCCAATAGTGACGCCTGATGAAAATACTGGATCTAAAAACTCTGCCGCATTACCAAGCAAGGCAAAGCCTTTACCGTGCAAAGCCTTAACGTTGGCAGAATAACCGCCCATGGTGCGAAAAGGCTGGCTCCACACCGCATCTTTAAAAATACGCTTTAAGTTAGGTGCTTCGTTAACAAACTCTTTTAAGCACGCTTCTAAGTCTTCCGGACGATCGGCATAACGTGATTCATGCGCTACCACTCCGAGCGAGCAAAATCCATCACTGAAAGGAATACTCCAATACCACACATCACGAAACTCTGGGTGTGTGGTAATCAGAATTTTTTCACGGTTAAATTGCGGATCGGTAATGTTGTCTTGCACGTGGGTAAATACTGCTTTACGCACCGGAAACGATGAGGGCGCTTCTAAATCCAATAAACGCGGCAACACGCGCCCATAACCGCTTGCATCCAGTACAAACTCACAACGAATCACATATTCGCTTTGATCAGCTAAACGGCGTACGGTTAGTTGCGGCTTATCCCCCGAAAAATCCACCGCTATAATTTCTTCTAAATAGCGAATCTCTACGCCTTGTCGTTCAGCTTCATCGGCCAATAATTTATCAAAATCAGCGCGGCGAACTTGATAGGTAGTGCCCTTTCCTTCGGTAAATTTATCCCTAAAGTCAAACTCAGCGTAACGCTCGCCCCATCCAAAAGCCGCTCCATGCTTAAGCTGAAAACCTGCTTGTTCAACTGCGTCTAACATGCCCGCTTCTTCAATAAAGTCTAAGCAATGAGACAGTAAACTTTCACCAATGGAAAAACGGGGAAACTGCTGGCGCTCTAAGACTAAAACCGAGTGCCCTTTGCGCTGCAAAATAGCCGCTGCAATAGATCCTGACGGACCTGCACCAATTACCACTACTTTATGCTGTTCTGTTTGCATCATTACCTTTCCCTGCCTTAATACTCAACTCAGCCGACTGTGAACGCAGTGCCCACGGCGCTAAAATAAAGCTAAATAACAACCCCAGCGTGACTGCCAAACCAAAACTACTCACTGCCGGCGTACTTGAAAACATTAATAATCCAAAAGAAAGCCAGGTCGTGCCAGCTGCAATCAAGGTGCCTAATAAACTGACAACTGCCCCACCCACCCCTTCAAACATCATAATCGCGTAATCCACGCCGATGGCCGTTACCAATAGCAATCCAAATAAACTAAACAGAGTTAAAGTCACACCAAGCCAGCCTAAAGTAGCGGCAGCAGCGGTAGCGGCTAATAGGGATAAACCTAAGGTTTTAATTGCCCCTTGCCAACCAAGCATCAGCCCAAGTACCAGCAACAAGGCAGCAGTTGCGCCTAGTTTTAAACATACCGCTTCACGTTGGGTTTGATTAAACAACTGATTCAAGCGCGCTGGTTGATCAACCCACGTCACTTGTGGATTATTTTCTGCTAACGCGGCAATCGGAGCGAGCTGCTGTACTCCTTGTAAGCTAACAATCGCTGCGGGCTGCTGTGGATTATTCTGCAACCACAACGCTTGCCAGGGTCTAGCCAATGGTGTGGCTAATACTGTTTCTATTGCCTGTAGTTTGGGATTTTCAAATTGCTGTAACTGTTGCTGCAATACGGTTTGATCCACTCCTAACTCAAAGAATGGCTGAAGTTCATTAACCGTTAAAGACTGCACCGCCTCAGCCAATGAAGGCTGCCCAAGATAACCTTTTAATAATTGCGTTACTGATAAATAGCCATTTAAGTAATGCTTTGATTGTAATTTATCCAGTTCTTTACCGAGTTGTTCTAACTCAGTTAATAGCGCCGCTTTATCTGCTGCCTGCACTAAAAAAAATTGGCTAGTGGGCTCAATGCCAGTGAGCTCACCAATTTGCTGAGCTTCTGTAAGCAGTACAGGATTACTGCTAATCCAGTTACGCAAATCATCATTAATATTTAATTGGGCTAAACCTAAAGCACAAAATCCGAGCAACATACCAAGTAACGCTTTATTACCAATACGCTTAACCAATAATTGATGTTGTTCAAGTGCGCCAGCTAACCAGCGCTTAGGGGTAAGCCATGGCTTAAACTGGATGTTTTCTAAAACATAAGGCAAGAGTAAAACCGTAGTGAGATAAGCCCCCAGCAAACCTGCCACTGAAAACACAGCCACTTGGGTAACCGCGGGAAACGGAGTAAAAGCCAAGGCTAAGTAACCAATCATATTGGTTACAACCCCAACAGATAACCCAGGCAAGGTTTGACGTAAAACACTTGGGCCATGCCACTGCTGAGTTTGCCAAGCCTTAGATAGGTAATGCAGCGGGTAATCTAAGGTAACTCCTATTAAGCTAATGCCCAACACAAGGGTTAAAACATGAATGTTACCAAATATGGTAATACTGGCAGTAACGCCACTGGCCAGTCCTATTACTACTGGCAGCATGACCCATAAGCTAGACAGTGAACGAAAAAACAGCAATAACAGCGCTATTGATCCAATGATCGAAATACTTCCCAACCAGCGCATTTCTTGACTGGCTTGTTGTTGTCCATCGGCAGAAAATAATAATCCGCTGCTGGCTAATAATTGCCCACCTTGCGTTTCTACCTGCTGTCTTGCCCTTGCTACTTGCTCAGCGACTTGCTGCGCGATATTTCCAGCAAAGGCGTTTTGCTTAGTTTCTGCAAACAGCACCTGCCATGTTTGCTGGGCGCTGTTAACCACTAAGTTGCCATGCATATCTATACTGACTCGACTGGGCTGTGGCAATTGTTGCTCAATCTGCTGCAGGATACCCAACCAGTCTTCTTGGGTTTGAATCAAGCTAGGCGTAGCAATCGCACCATACAGTTGCTGAATACGCTGCTGAATAAACACGCTAGACTGCCCCATTAACTGTTGGCGCAACTCAAGGGGAGCCAACTCATTGGCATAATTCAGTAAGGTATCTCGTAGCTGATTAGCTTGCTGCGCTAAGCGATAATCTACGCGTTGATAAACACCGCTTGCCAGCCATTCTTGCGCTACTGCTTCGGTCATGGCGGCCGCTTGCTCACCAGTAATCAAAACCACCAAATGACGATCAACCGCAGCTTGTGCTTGCTGCTGCGCTTGATGCTCTAAGGTTGACTGCTCGGTAACCGGCAAAATGCTCAATAAACTAGACGAAACGGGACTTGCCCCACGCCATTGCCAGCCACTGCTAATAACCACTACCAGCAGCAAAACAGTAAAAATAAACAGTGCTTGGGTTTTACTGAGTAAACGCATGCTGCTCAGCATCCTGTAGTGCATCCTTTACCTGCTGCTGATTAAAATTAAGCTCGGTCACATCACCGGTTACTTCGCTGATCCGTACCTGATTAACAAACTCGCCGCCCTGAATACGAATCTGGCTAAAGATTTTTTTCAAAATGACAGTTTTGGGTATCAGCAATAGCTGCCACTGATCCGCCGTTCCACTGACTGATAACTCAAAGTCATTACTTAACTGCACGTAATCACCGGCCAATACTGCTAGTAACAACCTATTTTGCTGTTGGCTTGCACCTTGGTGGGTTTGTAGCTGCCAATGATCGGTTTGCCACAGCGCTACTCCCTGTTGATTGATCCGATAACGCTGAACAAAGGGCGTCTCTAACTGCCACAACAAACCATAGGACTGAGCAAGGGTAAATTTTCCTTCACTAACTAAAGGCATCGGCAGACCTGCCACTAGTTTCTTTTGCAGTAATTCGCCTTGTATTACCGGATAAGTTGCAAGCTGAGTGGTTAACTGCGTAATAGTTAGCGGGCTGGTATGAACGCCAGCAACCGCTAAATGAGGAAGCCAGGTAAGGCTAAGCAGTAACGCACAACCTAGGGCTTTGAGGTTAAGCATTGACTGACTGCCTCTAATAAAACAGAGGGGGAATTAAACTGCATATCGCGTGAAGCAATTTCTACCGCAACCTGACTGGTGCTACCACGGGTCAGTCGCTGCCCCGTCTGTGCATCAGTAATCAAATAATTAATCATTAAACGCTGTTCCCACTCAACTAAGTCTGCTTTTACTTTAATTTTCTGACCAAATACGGCGGGGTTTACATAGCGAACTTGCAGATCAATCACTGGCCAGGAATAGCCTGAGTCACGCATTTGACTGTAGTTGTATTGCAGCTTATCCAATAACACACAACGCGCCATTTCAAAATACTTAACGTAATGCCCGTGCCAGGCAATTTCTAACATATCCACGTCAAAGAATGGAATTTCCAACTCTATTTCAGCCTGTAGTACGCCTTTCTTACGCATATAAACTCCACGCTCGTTGGTTAATCTGCTGCACCATTAAACGAAGTTCTGCTTCAAGTGCACGATCTTCAAGCACTGGCGGATAAGTATCGGCTAACTGCGACACAAACTGAGTAATGGTTTCGCTACTGCGGCTATTTTCTTGCTGCAAACGTAATCCGACCGCTTGTTTGGCTGCCATTAAAGTAGCAGCAGCCACTTGTTCGGTTAATTCTAGACTGCGCCGTGCATCGCGTGCCGCAATAGTGCCCATGCTCACCTTATCTTGGTTATGGCATTCGGTTGAGCGAGAAAATACGCTGGCTGGCATACAGTTTTTTAATGCTTCTGCAGTCCAGGCACTGGCTGCAATTTGTACAGCTTTAAAGCCATGGTTAATCATCGCCGTTTCAGGTCCAGCGCCAGATAAATTGCTAGGTAACCCATGGTTGTATCGAGTGTCGACTAACAGCGCTAGCTGTCGATCCAGCAAATCTGCGATATTCGCCAACAGGTTTTTTAAGCTGTCCATAGCAAAAGCAATGTGCCCACCATAGAAATGCCCGCCATGCAGTACTTGCTCATTGTCGGCATCAATTATCGGGTTATCGTTGGCGCTATTTAGTTCTGTTTCTATAAATTGGCGAATCCAACCCATACTGTCTGCCATCACGCCTAACACATGGGGCGCACAGCGAATAGAGTAGCGATCTTGTAAGCGACTTAACTGATTAGTGGTTAAACCCTGTAAGTCACCCCGAATCCATGCCGCAATCTGCATTTGCCCTGCATGGGGTTTGGCGTTAAATAGCACTTGATCAAAGTGCTGTGGATTACCTTGAAGAGCCACCACGTTCATTGCAGTAATGCGGGTCGCTAACTGAAGTAAATATTCCGCACGGGAAAAAACCTGACAAGCAATGCCCGTCATCACTGCTGTTCCATTCATCAGTGCTAGAGCTTCTTTCGGACGTAAAACCAGCGGCTGCCAGTTTAACTGCTGATGCACCTCTGCTGAGGTGCATACTTTGCCTTGATACAGCACCTCACGCTCACCCGATAAGGTTGCAGCAACATAAGACAGTGGGGTTAAGTCACCGCTGGCGCCCACTGAACCCTCTTCAGGAATAATCGGCAAGATATCGTGCTGCAAAAACTCGGTTAAGCGCTGCAGTAATTCAACCCGAACTCCTGACATCCCAAAACATAGCGACTGTAAGCGCGCGGCCAGTACTGCACGGACTTCTTCAGGCTTTAATAGCGCTCCCATGCCGCAGCCATGATAGGTATAGAGTTGTTTAGGCAATTGCTCGACTTGTGCTAATGGCACCGACACCACGCAAGAATCTCCATAGCCTGTGGTAACGCCATAAATGACTCCTTCTTTATCCAGTAAGGTATCGAGAAAACGCGCCCCTTGAGCAATTTTATCTAGGTAAGCTGCATCGGATTGCAAATCAGCGTTTAGTCGTTGCTGAGCTAATGCATTAATCTGCTCAATAGTAAGTGGCATTTGTCCAAATACCAGCGTAGCTGTGGGCTTAGTGATCATTACGATTCCAGAAAGGGTAAAAATTAAACCATTGATAAGGCGCTTCGAGGCAACGCTCAGCTAAGCGATCGGCATAGCGCTGAGCGGATTGCTGAATCACCAGTTCGCGCGTACTGCGCTGCCAACTAATTTGCTGGCTAAAAGGCTCTAAACACACCCGATAGCGACTACCGTGCTTTAAGCAAAACAGTAAGTTAACCGGACATTTTAAAATACCGGCTAACAACCATGGACCTTGCGGTAAATGAGCTAGCGCGCCTAAAAACTCCACCTCGCTATAGCGCGCCCCTTGCAGCGGTACACGATCACCAGCAATAGCTAGCCATTCACCCGCATCTAAACGCTGGCTCAGCAATAACATAGTGGCAGGATCTAGCTCACTGACCTGAATTAAACGCAAATTTTCAGAGCCCGTTTCACCTAGTAGTCGGTTAAATTGCTCAGCATGGCGCGTATGAACCAATACATTCATTCGCACTTTTTTGCCTTTTTCCGCCAACGCTCGACACACCTCAAGATTGCCTAAATGTGCACCTACCAGTAACTGACCACGCTCTGTTGCTTGGTGGATTTTGGGGCGTATAACGGCTGGATCTTCCACCTCAATATCATTCAATCCAATGCGCTCATGCCATACATCCAGCTTATCCAGTAGCGCCTCTGCAAAGCTCATAAACTGTTTAAAAATACGGCGAGTGCTAGGTAATAACTCGCTGTTCCCCGACCACAGCGCCAGCTTTTGCTGATATTCCCGGGCGCTATTTCGTGCTTTACGACCTGTGATAAAGAAGTAACACACAATTAGATAAATCAGCGGAGTCATTAACCTTCGACCCAAGAATCGAGTCGCTATCGCTGTAAATTTCATTAACCAATAACTGCCGCGCTCTTGCTGTTTAGCCCAATGCTGCGGCGACTGAGAAGAATTATCGGGCATGGCGAAACCAGCGCAAAATTAAGCGCGGAGAACGGATTAACATGCCAAAAAACAGTTTGGCATGCATTTGAGAAATCAACTTATTATCTAGCCAGCCTTGAAAGTGTGAAACACCATCTTCTGGATAATGCACTTTAGTATGCAGCCAATGCATCGGCTGATTTTGCCAATTTAATCGCACTAAAATTTCTATATCAAAATCCATACGCTTGCCTAAATTGACTCGTTCAATCAGTGCCACTGCTGGTGCTAGGGGATAAACCCGAAAACCACACATAGAATCTTTAATCGACAACGACAAGGTATTTATCCACACCCAAATATGAGTTAAATAACGCGCATATAGTCGCCCTTTAGGAACTGAAGCATCGTACTCAGGGTAACCACAAATCAATTGTTCAGGATATTGCTCGGCCGTCTGAATAAAGCGCGTAATATCACTCAAGTTATGCTGTCCATCGGCATCCACCTGCAGCGCATGGGTATATCCAAGTGTCTGTGCATAACTTAACCCCGCCATCACCGCACCGCCCTTACCTTGATTAACTGGCAACTCTTTCAACCAAATGCCTGCTTTTTCTGCTAACTGACGCAGCACCGTCGTGCATTCAGCATCAGAGGCATCGTTAATTAGTAAGCACGGTAAATTCAGCTTAAGAATGGAATTAACCACCGCTTTAACCGGCTCAGCATGGTTATACACAGGGATTACCACGCAGGGCTTAAAGGTACTCATTAACGGCTACTCATCGCTCAGCAAAATACGGCCTGAGGCATACACGCTGGTTTCTGCAGAAAACTTAAAATAGAGTTTTCGTTTAGCCTGATCAAAGCGCAAATCTAAACACACCCGATCACCCGGCCTTAATAGCTGCTGAAATTTAATCACTTCCATGCCCTGAAAAGCTCCACATAAACCTAAGTGCGTCGCAGCCAATTGCTGCGCCCAGTCAATTTGCACCACACCCGGTACAACCGGCGCTTTAGGGAAATGGCCCGAAAAATACACTAAGTCTGGCGGAATGATTAACTGTAACTGCGCTTGGTTGCCGTCTGTTGTTACCTCAGTCATCTCCGGTAGTTTTGCTCGCTGCTCAGCCAGTAATTGATTAATCACGACTTGTGAAATCTTACCTTGAGCATTCACCGGTAACTCACTCACCAAGCGCCAGCGTCTTGGTAAGGCGATAGGCTCTAAATACGCGTGCAAGCCTTGTCGAAATTGCTTCACCACTGCGGCTCGGCCCTGATTACGCAAGGCATGCAGCCCTTGGGCAGTTAGTACGATAAGCGCACCAAGACTCATACGGCCTTGGTTAATCACACCTACACGCGCTTCTGCAATCAATGGGTTTTGCTCTAAGCACTGCTCAACAAAAGGCAAGGCAATGCGCTTTTCTTCTAGCTTAACGATTCGGTCAAGGCGCTGACCTAAACTAAATTGTCCATCGGCCTGCAAAGTGATCGCATCGGCCGTTTGCTGGTAATTTTCAGTAATCCAAGGTGAGCTCACTTGCAAAGCACCTTGCGCTGAAACAGCTAAAGTAACTCCTGCAAAAGGCGTCCATAACGCTCCCCCTTGCCGCCAAGCAATACCACCGGTTTCAGAACTACCATAAACCTCTATGGGTGTGATGTTTGATTCATCAATTAACGCTTGTCGCGCCTTTTCTGGTAACGGACCACCGGATGAAAAAATACATTTTACTTTTTTGCTTAAAGCTGCCCAATCTAAATTACTACCTAAACGCTTGAGTAATGCAGGACTGGAAATCCAAATCACAGAGTTCGCTGTACTGTTAAGCGTATGCTGTTGTAATTCTTCAGGAAACGGCAGTGCAGCGTTTAGTAACGGACGCCCTGCACATAAAGGCCAAAGTAGGCGAAATAACAACCCATAAATATGTTGCGGCTGGACGCTACCCATAACTAAGGTGTCAGGCTGCAGATCACGCCCCCAAGTTTCTTGTAAAACCTTGAGTTCATTAACTAATTGCGCAATGGATTTTTCAATCCGTTTTGGCTGGCCTGTGGAGCCTGATGTGGATAACTCAAGTAAAGGTCTATCCGTGTTGATTTTATTGGCTTTGACTGGATTTATTGATATTTTTTCCAGCTGTTGCTTACAGGTTACCCACATCAATTCATCAGTGGATAACTGACTTATCGTATGACTTTGCACATTACTTGGCAGAATGACTTTAATTCCCTGATTCCATGCACCCAATAACACCACGGCTAATGCAAAGGCATCATCTAAATGCGCAGCCACCTGAGTAATATTTGGCTGCTGCTGTAGGTAACCTGCAAATCCAAGGGCTTGCTTTGCTAGCGGTAATCGATAATCTGCCGCATTGTATTGAGTTATCTGCAACAAGGAGGATAAATCAATCCATTTCATTTGCATGCCTTACCTTTCTTCGCACGAACCATTCGCCCGCCATTAAACACCCCATCAGCACATAAGCAATTAAGCCATTATACAAGGTCCACCAACTGAGTGGCGCAAGCACAGTTAAAATAGCTGCTACTAAGCCGTTCACTATAAAAAAAACCAGCCAAACCTGCGTTACTTTTCGGGTATAGATAATTCCGCTAAGTGGTAAGTCAGGCTCGGTTAAGCGAGCTAATCGCTCAATAATTGGGGTACCGTGTATTAGGCTGTTAGCAAAAAATACTGCCAGTAGACTGTTAATAATAACCGGATACCACAACAACCAAGATTGCTCTTTTTTCCAGATCACCACGGCACAAAATAAAAGAACCGCAACGCCAATCAAACGTTGATAGGACGGTTGCTGAGTCAACACTAAGCGAGTGCCCCAAACTCCAGTAATCACTAAAGCAATGACTACTGGAGAAAAATACTGTAATCCGAAATAAACAATCAGTGGATAAAGAAATCCCGTGAGTAATAACAATCCTAGCAGTAGTTTTTTCACGAGGCTGGGCTATTAACCAACTTATCCACAGCGTTCACCACATCTTCTACGGTACGCACACTTTTAAACTCTTCAACCGCAATTTTTTTACCCACTTTGCGATTGATATAATCGATTAAGTCAACCGCATCAATGCTGTCAATTTCAAGATCTTCATATAAGCTTGCTTCTAAAGTGACTTGCTCAGATTCCAGTTCAAATAACTCAACCAACGCATCAGTTAAGGCTAAAAAAATTTCATCTCGCGTTTGCATTTTTTAGTCCTCTCAACCTGCTGCTTGTTGACTTTGAATAAACTCAGCCAAGCTTTTGATGCTAGCGAAATGTAAACGGACATTTTTTGATTCAGCATCAATTTTAATGCCATATTTTTTCTGTACTGCTAGCCCAAGCTCAAGTGCATCTACTGAATCCAAGCCCAATCCATCCCCGAATAAAGGCGCTTCAAATTCAATGTCATCAGTGGTGATATCTTCTAGCCCCAAAGAATCAATGACGAGTTGTTTCAACTCTGAAATTAAGTTAGTCATGCTCAAAGAGCTCCTGTAAATAAAAATTATGCAGATCGTTATTCAGCTGGCGCGAGGCTTTCGGTGTTGAGCCTTCTTTTGTGTAATTTCTTGGATTGATTGACGATTTAACTTCTAATAAAAAGAAAGGAGTTACCTTAGGTATTTGATACCAAGACTCTGACTTAGTAAGAGTGCTTGGAGTCACTGAAATAACCACTGGCGTGACTACTTTTGCTCCTTTTAATCCGATCGCAGCAGCACCTCGATGAAATTCTGGTACGTGTCCCGGTGTGGTACGTGTGCCCTCAGGAAAGATGATCAGTGTCTCCTCAGCTTGTAAAGCAGCTACAGCTTCATCTAGCATTTCTACGCTGCCATTATTACTAATGTAGCCGGCTGCGCGAATCGGTCCTCGCATAAACACATTATTCCACAACGACTCTTTTACTATGCAATTAGCATTTGGCGTTTGTGCTATGAGTAAAACCACATCAATTAACGAAGGATGATTGGCAATGATCAACTGTCCAGGCTGACCTAATTGCTCAGCATTTTTTATCTGATAGCTAATAACGCCAGTCCAACGCATAAATCCAATAAAAATTTTAAACGTGAGATGAATGAGGTAGCGGGAACGTTTTTGTTTAAGTTCTAAATCATCCGTAAATAAAAATAGAATAGGAAAACAAAACAATCGTAAAAAAAGCCCACCTAAACCAAACAAAGTGAAACTTAATGCCGTGAAGCATAATCGCCACCAATACGGAGCACTGGCTCGTCCTTGGCTATCCCTTAACATGATGCTTCCATCTCCAAGCTTGATTGGTTGCTCCTCGCTTAATTTGCTCAGTGACCTTCCCTAATAACAAAGAAATGATGGATAAACCTGCGGGTAATCTTGGCTGATTCTCAAAAGGTAGAATAGTTAAAGCGCCCTCTTGCGTTAACTGCCAGTCATTTCCTGGAGCAATCTCTAACGCCAATGCATACGGATAAGGCACATCATCAATCCATGGTTGATAAAATTCTGGCTGTGAGTCTTCAGCCACCACAACTAAGACCGATGAGTGACCTTGATTCAACAGTAAACAAGCCTCTATCACTGCTGTCTCCAAGCTATCCCTTCTTGCAGCTACAGCAATCATTTCGGCTGTTTGTTGTCGGTAAATCGACCACAGTCCAGTAATGGCATTGTGTACAGATAAACTAAAACTTGCAGGCGATAAAGGCTCTTTGTTAGCAACATCGACAAGCAACGCTAAATTTTTAATGTTATCGCCATGTCGTGAACTAAATACCAGTGGCTGAGGTCCATCACTTCGCCCTAGCGGCCAAGCAACATGAAATACCATTTTAGCTAAAGATGTTAAGCGTCTACGCTGTAATGCAGGTAAAAAACTAACATCTATTTCTTCCCTATCTAGCGGTAACTCTTTTCCAGCGAGATAGCATTCCCAACTTTTTGGGCTAGAGCAACCTAGTGTGTAAGCGTTCCATTGCTTAATCGTAAACCGCATCTATTCGTTACCCATAGCGCAAACCTGCACAACCAGAAAATTTTGTATTATCGCGCTTCAGTTTACCTAGCGCAAATTTTACTCCTCTCCCTCCCCTAAACCCTGTGCACAACTGAGCCTAAACATTTTGCACCAGGCTGTGTATAACCTTTAGTTTTTTTAGGCTGTGCATAAGCTTAGATCTTACCCACAACTTACACTCACCACTTGCACCTGTTGAGAAGCTGTTTTCAGCACAGTTGAAAATCCAACAAACCACTGATTTTAAAAAGATTATTTAATTTATACATTTTTTATCGAAACCTAATAACAACAATAAAAATAATCTTTAAAAATTTTATTTATCTATTTTTATTATGTTAATCAGTGAATTCATTATTTTTTGCTCGTTAAGATTTCAGGCAAAATGCCACTAATTCTTATGAGCTGGGCAAATTTTAATCACTAGAGAATTGACCTTAGCCGCTGCTTTCAATAGAATCGCCTGTCTATTTAAATCGGGGACCACTTCGGGACCCATTTGCCCAAAGAAGTCACCAGGTAACAAAACTATGAAACGTACATTCCAACCAAGTGTTATTAAACGTGCTCGTAACCACGGTTTCCGTGCTCGTATGGCTACTAAAAACGGTCGTGCAATTCTTGCTCGTCGTCGTGCTAAAGGCCGTAAGCGTTTAAGCGCTTAATCCTATTCATCGGATTTATCGGTGAGTTTCTGTTTTGAAAAAGACAAGCGTCTTTTAAAGCCTAGTCAATTCAAAGCAGTTTTCGATAAGGCTGATAACAAGGTTTCAGATAAAACTATTCTGATTCTTGTGCGCTATAACCAACTCAGTCATGCCCGACTTGGGTTGGTTATAGGCAAAAAAAACGTAAAACTAGCTGTTGAACGAAATCGTTTAAAACGTCAGATACGTGAATCTTTCCGTCATCATCAGGCTAAGCTTGCAGGCTTAGATTTAGTGGTGATTGCAAGAAAAGGTGCTGCTGATTTAGAGAATATTGAGTTGAACAAGCAATTCGATAAGCTTTGGCAACGCTTACTGCGTAGAACACAAGCCAGTATTGAGCAATCACCATGAAAAAACTGGTGTTATTGCCTATTCGTTTTTATCAATATGCCATTAGCCCTATGATGGCCAGCCATTGCCGCTTTTATCCTAGTTGTTCACATTATGCTGTTGATGCAATAGAACAACATGGAATTATTCGCGGTGGATGGTTATCGGCACGTCGTCTTGGACGTTGCCATCCTTGGAACGCTGGCGGTTATGACCCAGTTCCTCCACCCAGTTCATCTTCTACGGCCAAGTAATCATGGATATCCAACGCACGGTATTACTCGTTGCACTAGCCATTGTGTCTTATGTGATGGTATTAAAGTGGAACGAAGACTACGGACACGAACAGTTACCCACAGACATTGCTCAAGTCACTCAGCAGCATGCTGATGTGCCTAGCATTGCCGCTGTGGATAACGAAGACTTACCGGTTATTGCACAAGGTCAAACTGCAGACTCTGCCGTTGCTCCTAGCGATTTACCTAGCACCACCGAAGCTAATTCTCAGCAATTGATTCGTGTCCAAACGGATGTGATGTCGCTGGCAATTAACCCTGTCGGTGGCGATATTGTTGAGCTAAAGCTTTTACAGTATCCGCGCAGCACTAAAAATCCTGAGGTTCCTTTTCAGTTATTCACTGATAACCAACAGCACCTGTATGTGGCGCAAAGTGGTTTAGCCGGTGCCAATGGACCTGATGCGCGCGCCGAAGGACGTCCACTGTATCGTGCAGCTCAGACTGATTACCGTCTAACAGAACAACAAGAACAATTACAAGTTGATCTGTTATTCAGTGAACAAGGGATTAATTACACCAAGCGTTTTACCTTTCATCGTGGTTTAAATGCAAGTTGTTCCGCTACGCAAATTGAGCAACGCCGCGTAGAATGCGTCAATCAGCAGGCGTATCAAATTGATGTGGCCTACATTGTGGATAACCAAAGCCAAAGCACTTGGCAAGGTAATCTCTTTGCGCAATTAAAACGTGATGACTCGGATGATCCGTCATCTGCAGGCGCTGCCAGTACCGCAACCTATATTGGTGCGGCCATGTGGACCCCAGATGAGCCCTACAAAAAGATGTCCATGGGTAAAATGGACGACAAACGCTTTACTGAAAAAGTACAAGGCGGTTGGATTGCTTGGTTACAGCATTATTTTGTTACTGCTTGGATAGCTGATTCAAATCAGAGCAATAACTACTTAACCCGTAAAGATAGTCAGGGTAATTATATTGTTGGCTATACTGCCGATGCAGTTAATATTGCGCCAGGTCAGCAACAAAGCTTAACGGCTACCTTGTATGCGGGGCCTAAAATTCAGTCGCATCTGAAAAAGTTATCCCCAGGTTTAGAGTTAACCGTTGACTATGGTTTCCTTTGGTTTATCGCTCAGCCGATTTTCTGGTTACTGAGTTTAATCCACAGTCTTTTAGGGAACTGGGGCTGGTCAATTATTATGTTGACGGTGCTAATTAAACTGGCGTTCTTCCCATTATCAGCCGCCAGCTATCGCTCAATGGCACGGATGCGCGCAGTTGCACCAAAGATGCAAGCATTAAAAGAAAAGTATGGTGATGACCGTCAAAAGTTATCCCAAGGCATGATGGAGCTGTATAAAAAAGAAAAGATCAACCCATTGGGTGGATGCTTGCCTATTTTATTGCAGATGCCGGTTTTCTTAGCCTTGTATTGGGTGTTACTCGAAAGCGTAGAGATGCGCCAAGCGCCTTGGATGTTCTGGCTAACCGACTTATCCAGTAAAGACCCCTACTTTATTCTGCCAATCATTATGGGCGCCAGCATGTTTATTCAGCAAATGCTGAACCCAACACCGCCGGACCCAATGCAGGCTAAAGTGATGAAGTTACTGCCAATTATCTTTACCTTTTTCTTCCTGTGGTTCCCTGCAGGTCTGGTACTGTACTGGGTAGTTAACAACATTCTCTCAATTGCGCAGCAGTGGTACATTACGCGCAAAATTGAGAAAGCCGCTGCTGCTAGTGCTTAAGCAGGACGGATAATAAAAAACGCTCCTCTTGTGGAGCGTTTTTTTATTGCAACCCATATAATTTTGCCGTAAGCCGCTTTTGTTATAGGTATCCTATGCGTCATCATAAAGACACCATTGCCGCCATCGCTACTGCCCAAGGCCGTGGAGGCGTTGGAATTATTCGTTTATCCGGTCCTAATGCCAGACAGATTGGTGAGCAAATCACCCAGCGCCAGCTGAATCCGCGCTATGCCTACTACGGCCCATTTTTTGATCAGCAACAGCACCCGCTAGATCAAGGGCTGAGCTTATTCTTCCCCAATCCGCACTCCTTTACTGGTGAAGATGTGGTGGAGCTACAAGGCCACGGCGGGCCTGTGGTATTAGATATGCTGCTGAAATTGTGTATTGCTTTGGGTGCGCGGTTAGCCAATCCAGGCGAGTTTAGTGAGCGGGCGTTTTTAAATGACAAGCTCGATCTGGCTCAAGCTGAAGCCATTGCTGACCTAATTGAAGCCAGCTCTGAGCAGGCAGCGCGTAATGCCTTGCGTTCATTACAAGGGGAGTTTTCCAAACGAGTGCATGGGCTCACCGAGCAATTAATTGCCCTGCGAATTCATGTGGAAGCGGCGATTGATTTTCCTGAAGAGGAAATCGACTTTTTAGCCGATGGCCATATTCAGCAGTTATTAGAAAAAGTGCAGGCTGAACTAATCGCCGTACAACAAGAAGCAGGTCAAGGTGCCTTGCTACGCGATGGCATGAATGTTGTGATTGCTGGCCGCCCGAATGCCGGTAAATCCAGCTTATTAAATGCCCTGGCAGGTTATGAGGCAGCCATTGTTACAGATATAGCCGGTACTACACGGGATGTGTTGAAGGAGCATATTCATCTGGATGGCATGCCGTTACATATTACGGATACGGCGGGCTTACGTACTACTGCTGATCAGGTAGAGCAAATTGGGGTTAAACGCGCCCTGCAAGCGATTGATCAAGCGGATCGGATTTTATTAGTGGTTGATTCTACCGCCGCAGAGGCCGCCGATCCTTTTGCCTTGTGGCCTGAGTTTTTAGAGCAGGCGCCCGCTATGGATAAGGTGACGCTGATCCAAAATAAAATCGACTTATCAGCAGGCTGCGTTGAAGAAGTACGCAGTGCTGATGGGCATGTCAGCATTAACTTATCAGCTAAATCAGGCGCTGGCGTTGATTTACTGCGTGAACACTTAAAAACCTGCATGGGTTATAGTCAGACTGCAGAAAGCACTTTTAGTGCACGTCGGCGTCACTTAGCAGCATTAGAGCAAGCTCAGCAGTATTTAGCCCATGGTTATCAGCAATTAATCCATGCTAGTGCTGGTGAGTTATTAGCTGAGGATTTACGACAGGCACAGCAAGCATTAGGGGAAATTACCGGCGAATTTAGTGCTGACGACTTATTGGGAAGAATTTTTTCTAGTTTTTGTATCGGTAAATAGCTCAATCAAGCATTTAAAGCCAATCCTAGAGGTTGGCTTTTTTTTCGTTTATTGGATTTAAACCCTGTGCATAAGCTGATCTAAGCTAGGTCAATAATCGTTCGATAAACTGTAGCCAGATAGGGGCTGTGGGTAAGTGTTCTGTTTGCCCACAGCTTAATAGGAGCCTATCCGCTTGATTTGAAAAGCATAAGCACATACTTTTAAACACTGTAAAGCTATGTTTTTGAAGGAATTTATTAGATTAGTAACAGAAACAGTACACACTAATAACAATAACCATAATAATCTTTTAAAAGAATTAACTATTCTATTATTGTTTACTATGTACTGTGTAGCAAAACTACAAAACCTGAGCTAGGAAAACTACAAGCTTGATCGCCTTTAAGCAGTTACTTCTGAAAAAAACACAAATTTCCTATACTATTCACCTTCTTCTAATTAGATTCCCGAACAAGCAAGCTTGAGGTGCGTGGTGGATTATCCTTCCCGTTTTGATGTCATTGTCATCGGTGGTGGCCATGCTGGTACTGAAGCTGCATTAGCTGCAGCTCGTATAGGCGTCAAAACCCTGTTGTTAACGCACAATGTTGAAACCATTGGCCAAATGAGCTGTAACCCAGCGATTGGTGGTATTGGTAAAAGTCATTTAGTTAAAGAAATTGATGCCCTCGGTGGTGCCATGGCCATGGCAACCGATAAAGGCGGTATTCAATTTCGTATTTTAAATAGCCGTAAAGGGCCTGCAGTCAGAGCCACACGTGCACAAGCTGACCGTGTGTTATACAAAGCTGCCGTTCGGGAAATTGTTGAAAACCAACCTAACTTATGGGTTTTTCAACAAGCGGCTGATGATCTGATTGTTGAGCAAGACCAAGTAAAAGGCGTTGTTACCCAAATGGGACTACGCTTTATGTGTGACAACATAGTGTTAACTACTGGTACTTTCCTAGGTGGCTTGATCCACATTGGTCTAGAAAATTATTCGGGCGGTCGAGCCGGTGATCCACCGGCCAATGCGTTAGCTAAACGTTTACGTGAATTGCCTTTAACCGTAGCGCGCTTAAAAACCGGTACTCCTCCTAGAATTGATGGACGTACTGTTGATTACTCGGTGATGACTGAGCAACCTGGCGATACGCCGTTGCCGGTAATGTCTTATATGGGCCGTCAAACCGATCACCCAGCCCAAGTGAGTTGCTGGATTACCCATACCAATGAGCGGACTCACGAAATTATTGCTAATAACCTTGATCGCTCACCAATGTATTCAGATGCGGGTGCTATCGAAGGCATTGGCCCTCGTTACTGCCCATCGATTGAGGATAAAATTCATCGGTTTTCCGATAAACCAAGTCATCAGGTGTTTTTAGAACCTGAAGGACTCAACACCCACGAGCTATATCCCAATGGCATCTCTACCTCATTGCCGTTTGATGTACAGCTGGACTTGGTCCACTCGATTCGTGGTATGGAAAATGCTCACATCTTGCGTCCAGGCTATGCAATTGAGTATGACTTCTTTGATCCGCGGGATTTGAAATACAGCTTAGAAACTAAGGTGATTGATGGTTTATTCTTTGCTGGGCAAATTAACGGCACCACTGGCTATGAAGAAGCCGGTGTGCAAGGTTTATTAGCCGGAACCAATGCTGCCCGCCGCGCACTAGGTAAAGAGGCGTGGTACCCACGTCGAGACCAAGCTTATCTTGGGGTATTAATTGACGATCTAATTACTTTGGGTACCCAAGAGCCTTATCGGATGTTTACTTCCCGCGCTGAGTATCGACTGATTTTGCGTGAAGATAACGCCGACTTGCGTTTAACAGAAATAGGTCGTGAGCTTGGTTTAGTCGACGATGCGCGCTGGGCTGTCTTTGAAGCCAAGCGTGAAGGCATTATTCAGGAAGAGCAGCGTTTGCGTAGTACTTGGGTACGTCCAGACACCGTAGCGGGTAAAGCCATTATGGAAAAATTCGGTACGCCTTTGACCCATGAATATAATTTGCTCAATTTGTTAGCCCGTCCGGAAGTGGACTACCGTGGTTTAATGCAAGCCACAGGCACGGAAATTGAAAATGATCAGGTGGCCGAGCAAATTGAAATTAAAACCAAGTACGCAGGTTATATTTCACGACAACTGGAAGAAATTGAAAAATTGCGCGCCAGTGAAGAAACTAAATTACCCAGTGGCTTGGATTATCAGAAAATTTCGGGTTTATCGAAAGAGATCCAATCTAAGCTTGAGCAGCATCGTCCAGAAACTCTAGGACAAGCTTCGCGTATTCCAGGAGTAACCCCGGCGGCAATTTCCTTGTTAATGATTCATCTGAAAAAGCGTGAGGCGCATGCACAAGTGGAGAGTCAGTCCTAATGTCAAAGGTGACCCAAGCCCATGCTGATGAATTGCTGCAAGGAGCCAAACAATTAGGGATTATGTTATCCACAGAGCAACAGCAGCAGCTATTGGCTTATCTTGGTTTATTGGCTAAATGGAATAAAGCCTATAACTTAACTGCGGTGCGTAACATTGATGAAATGGTATCTCGCCACCTGTTGGATGGTTTAAGTATTCATCATTACGTGACCCAAGCTGGGGATAACTTAGCGGATATTGGTACAGGTGGTGGAATTCCTGGGATTCCGTTGGCAATTTTGTTTCCGCAAAAACACTTTACCTTGGTTGACTCGGTAGGGAAAAAAACTCGCTTTTTAACCCAAGTCCAGCTGGAGTTAGGGTTAAATAACCTTACGGTTATTAACAGCCGAGTTGAGCAAGTGCAGCCGGCCGAGGCCTTTACTGGCATTGTCTCGCGCGCCTTTAGTTCTTTAGAAGATTTTACTAACTGGACCCGCCATCTCGGTAATCAAAGCACTCAGTGGTTGGCGATGAAAGGGGTTGAGCCAGAAGATGAAATTGCTCAGTTGCCCCAAGATTTTGCGGTGGAACACTGTCACGTTTTAACGGTGCCTGGCTGTCAAGGTCAACGGCACCTAGTTATTCTTCGTCGTAGCGAAGTGGAGTAGAGAAACACAATGGGTAAAATTTTTGCCATTGCCAACCAGAAAGGTGGTGTGGGTAAAACCACTACCTGCGTAAACTTAGCCGCATCCCTGGTGGCTACCCGCCGTCGTGTTTTGCTAATAGATTTAGATCCACAAGGCAATGCCACTACCGGTTGTGGGGTTGATAAACATCATCTTGAGCATTCAATTTATGATGTGCTGGTGGGTGAGTGTAATTTTGCTGAAGCGATTCATTTTTCTGAGCATGGCGGTTTTCAGCTGTTACCAGCTAACCGAGATCTTACGGCGGCAGAGGTAGCCTTGTTGGAGTTGCCTAATAAAGAGCAACGTTTAGTGGAAGCGCTGGCGCCGGTTAAAGATAACTATGATTTTATTTTGATTGACTGTCCGCCTTCGCTAAATATGCTCACGATTAACGCCTTAGCTGCAGCTGATGGTGTGATTATTCCTATGCAGTGTGAGTACTACGCACTAGAAGGACTGACCGACTTAATTGGCAGCATTCAGCAAATTGCTGCGGTGATTAATCCTCAGCTGAAAATTGAAGGCGTATTACGCACTATGTATGACGCCCGTTTAAGTCTGATGAATGATGTCTCTGAACAATTAAAAGAGCACTTTCCAGATGAGCTCTATGACACCATTATTCCACGTAACATTCGTTTAGCTGAGGCTCCCAGTCACGGTATGCCAGCGCTGGTGTATGACAAAGCGTCCAAAGGAGCTGAGGCGTATTTAGCTTTGGCTACTGAGCTAACTCGGCGTCAACGGGCGAATAAACGTGCAGCGGGGCGGAGTAAATAAACATGGCAGTGAAGAAACGTGGGTTGGGACGCGGTTTAGGCGCCTTACTTGGAGATGCCAAAGTATCCCTTGAGCAAGCCAAAGAGCCCGTCACAGAAGCAGCTGCAGCTAGTCAGTTAGGTTTGCGTGAGTTGTCGGTTGAGTTAATTCAGCGCGGCAAATACCAGCCCCGCCAGGATATGGATCCTGCCGCGCTAGAAGAGTTGGCTGCTTCGATTAAGCAGCAAGGCGTAGTCCAGCCGATTATTGTGCGAGCGATTGGTCAAGAGCGCTATGAAATTGTCGCTGGGGAAAGACGCTGGCGCGCCGCTCAGCAAGCTGGGTTGGTCGAAATTCCAGCGATTATTCGCGAAATGCCCGATGAGGCAGCGATTGCTGTGGCGCTGATTGAAAATATTCAGCGTGAAGACCTTAATCCCATAGAAGAAGCTTTAGCGTTACAGCGTTTACAAAAGGAGTTTGAGTTAACCCAGCAAGAAGTGGCGGAAGTAGTTGGTAAGTCACGCTCTATGGTGGCTAATTTGCTGCGTTTGGTCAGTTTACCTGAAGAAATCAAAACCTTTGTCGGGCATGGCGATTTAGAGATGGGACATGCGCGAGCGTTATTAGGGTTACCCCTTGAGCAACAGGTAGAGGCTGCGCAGCAGGTAGTCGCTAAAGGAATGACGGTGCGTCAAACCGAGGCCTTAGTTAAGCAATTACAACAACCTAAGCCGGTACCAGTGCCGACTAAAGCTGATCCAGATATTAAGCGCTTAGAGCAGAGGTTAGCTGAAAAACTGGGAGCTGGCGTCAAGATCAAGCACGGACAAAAGGGCAAAGGACAGCTGGTAATTAGTTATAGTTCCGTTGATGAGCTGCAAGGTGTGTTGCAGCACTTTGCTAAATAGCGATGGATTCATTGAAAAAAAAGCGTTTCTAGTTGAATGCTTAGCGCGGGCACCCTATACTTTGCGCGCGTTTAGTCGGTAGTAGGACAAAATCTACTGCAGAAACAAGCTAGGAAAGGGAAAATATGCGACAAAATCAATCAACACCTTTCCGAAAACAGGTATTCCTGAGGGCGCTCTTAATTCAAGTGCTCGCTTGTTGTATACTAGGCGCCATTTTGTGGGGTGTGATTGATTTTAAAGCAGCATATTCGGCCTTATTAGGCGGATTAGCTGCAGTTATACCTAACGCGTACTTTACCTATAAAGCCTTTCGTTATTTTGGCGCGCGTTCGGTAAATGCTGTCATCCAGTCATTTTGGGCGGGTGAGGCAGGTAAAATGGTTTTAACGGCAGTGCTCTTTGCAGTGCTGTTTATTGGAGTAAAACCTTTGAATATCGGAATGGTATTCGTGGGTTATATTTTGGTGCAGATAACTTCCGCATCAGTACTTCTATTGACTAAAAGCTTTCTAAAGCGTTGAGCGTTTGAGGCGTTTATGGCACAGACCCCTGCTGAATATATCCAGCACCACTTACAAAACCTAACCTATGGAAAATTGGACGGTACTTGGCAGTTTGCACAAACTGCTGAAGAAGCCCAAGCCATGGGTTTTTGGGCAATTCACGTAGATACCATGGTTATGTCCATTTTAATGGGCTGTATCTTCCTTTATCTTTTCCGTCGCGTCGCGAAAAAAGCTAATGCTGGTGTTCCAACTGGTTTGCAAAACTTCGTAGAAGTTGCAGTTGAGTTCGTACAAGGCATGGTTCGCGACACCTTCCACGGTCGTAGCGCGCTGATTGCTCCATTGGCATTAACCATTTTTATGTGGATTTTGCTGATGAACAGCTTGAAGTGGATTCCTGTGGATGTGATCCCAGGTCTAGCTGCGTGGATGGGAATTCCTGAGTTCAAATACGTACCTACGGCTGATCCAAACGGTACCTTTGGTATCTCAATTGGCGTCTTCTTCTTAATTCTGTTCTACAGCATCAAGATTAAAGGCGTGGGTGGCTTTGCCAAAGAGCTGTCCTTTACTCCATTTAAACACTGGTCTTTAGTGCCCTTTAACTTATTCCTAGAAATCCTAGGTCTGTTAACTAAGCCATTAAGCCTCGCTTTGCGTCTGTTCGGTAACATGTACGCAGGTGAAGTAGTGTTTATCCTGATTGCGCTACTGCCGTTTTACGTTCAGTGGGCGCTATATGGGCCTTGGGCGATCTTCCATATTCTGGTCGTTCCGCTACAAGCCTTTATCTTCATGGTGCTGACGATCGTTTACTTGAGCGCAGCCCACGAAGACCATTGACGCGAAAGCGAGCGTTAATTCTATAAACCTTTGACTTAAACCTTAAACCTTAAAAAACCCTAGGAGTTACTATGGAAATTGTAATCATCGCTGCCGCCATTATCATTGGTCTGGGCGCACTAGCTACAGGTATCGGCTTTGCTCTGTTAGGTGGCAAACTGCTCGAGTCTACAGCGCGTCAGCCAGAATTGGCACCTCAGCTACAAACCAAAACCTTCATCATGGCGGGTCTACTTGACGCGGTTCCAATGATCGGTGTTGGTATTGCAATGTACCTGATCTTCGTTGTTGCACCAGGTATGGCTGGCTGATCTAACTGGTTTCACTAAACGGCAGGCGAGCCTGCCGTTTGGGCGTTGCCCCTGTGAATAATCAAATAGCATGAGGTTGATCAGTGAATATTAATATGACGCTAGTCGGTCAGTTGATTGCCTTCGCTATTTTTGTCTGGTTTTGCATGAAGTTCGTATGGCCACCAATTACTGGAGCCATGGATGCACGTCAGAAAAAAATTGCTGAAGGTTTAGATGCTGCAGGCCGCGCAGAGCAGGATTTAAAACTTGCTCAAGAAAAAGCCTCACAAACATTACGTGAGAGCAAGCAGACCGCTGCAGAAATTCTAGAAAAAGCAAATAAGACTGCTAACGAAATCGTAGAAGAAGCTAAACAACAAGCCCGCGCCGAAGGCGAGCGCTTGATTGCCAGTGCTAAAACTGAGATTGAACTAGAAGTTAGTCGCGTCAAAGAAGAACTCCGTAGCCAGGTTTCAGCGCTAGCTGTAACGGGTGCAGAGAAGATTCTAGAATCAAGCATTGATTCTAAGGCGCATAACAAGTTGGTCGAACAATTGGCCGCACAACTTTAAGAGAGGCAAGCGATGCTGAATACCAATACGCTTGCTCGGCCTTACGCGAAAGCAGCTTATGAATATGCCTCCACAGCGAGTCAAGCTGATGAGTGGGCTGCCATGTTGGCACTGACTGCTACGGCAGTGGAAGAGCCAGCGGTTATCCAGCAGCTTGGCAATCCTGAGTTAACGCGTGATGGCAAAGTTGAGCTCTTAGCACAATTGTGTGAAGGCAATACAAGCGGTGAGTTTGTTAATTTCCTTCATGTACTTGGCGAAAACGACCGTCTGGCTTTGTTGCCAGCAGTGTACGAAAACTATGCTCAGCTTAAAGCTGAAGCTGATCGTTCATTAAATGTCGAAGTGCAGTCGGCTTTCGAGTTAAGCGCAGAGCAACTCCAAACATTGGCTGCCGCCTTATCCAAGCGGCTTGATCGTACCGTCACCCCGAAGGCGACTGTAAACCCAGAGTTAATTGGTGGTTTATACATTCGCGCCGGTGACTTGGTTATTGACGGCTCGGTCCGCGGCAAACTTGAAAAGTTAGCCGAAGCGTTGAAATCCTGATTTGAGGGACATGGCACATGCAGCAACTGAATCCTTCTGAGATTAGTGAAATTATCAAGCAGCGTATTGCTAAGCTTGATGTTTCCGCTCAAGCCCGTAATGAGGGCACCATCGTCAGCTTGTCTGACGGTATCGTACGTATCCACGGCTTAGCCGATGTGATGTACGGTGAAATGATTGAATTCCCTGGTGGTATCTACGGTATGGCACTGAACCTGGAGCGTGACTCCGTTGGTGCGGTTATTTTAGGTAGCTACTTAGGTTTAACCGAAGGCATGAGTGCGAAATGCACTGGCCGCATTCTTGAAGTTCCGGTAGGTCCTGAGCTTTTAGGTCGTGTGGTCGATGCTCTAGGTAACCCGATTGACGGTAAAGGTCCAATCGACGCTAAAGAAACCGATGCAATTGAAAAAGTTGCTCCTGGTGTTATTTGGCGTAAATCCGTAGACGAGCCAGTACAAACTGGTTATAAGTCTGTGGACGCGATGATTCCAGTCGGCCGTGGTCAGCGTGAGTTGATCATTGGTGACCGTCAGATTGGTAAAACAGCATTAGCAATTGACGCTATCATCAACCAGAAAGATAGCGGCATTAAGTGTGTATACGTAGCTATTGGTCAGAAGCAATCCACCATTGCTAACGTTGTACGTAAATTAGAAGAAACAGGCGCCTTAGCTAACACCATCGTGGTGGCCGCGAGTGCTTCTGAATCTGCCGCTCTGCAGTACTTATCAGCTTATTCTGGTTGTACGATGGGTGAATACTTCCGTGACCGCGGTGAAGATGCGTTAATCGTATACGATGACCTGTCTAAGCAAGCGGTTGCTTACCGTCAAATTTCCCTGTTGCTCCGTCGTCCACCAGGACGTGAAGCTTACCCAGGTGACGTATTCTACTTACACAGCCGCTTACTTGAGCGTGCAGCACGTGTATCTGAAGAATACGTTGAGCAGTTCACTAAGGGTGAAGTGAAAGGTAAAACCGGTTCTTTAACTGCGTTACCGATCATTGAAACTCAGGCAGGTGACGTTTCTGCTTTCGTACCGACCAACGTAATTTCTATTACTGATGGTCAGATCTTCCTTGAGTCATCTATGTTTAACGCCGGTATTCGTCCAGCGGTTAACGCGGGTATTTCGGTATCGCGGGTAGGTGGTGCAGCTCAAACTAAGATCATTAAAAAGCTTTCAGGTGGTATTCGTACCGCTCTGGCGCAGTACCGTGAATTGGCCGCTTTCGCCCAGTTTGCTTCTGACTTAGACGAAGCAACCCGTAAGCAGTTAGAGCATGGTGAGCGTGTTACTGAGCTGATGAAGCAAAAACAATACGCACCAATGTCTATCGCTGAAATGTCAGTATCTCTCTACGCTGCAGAGCGTGGTTTCTTAACTGACGTTGAAGTTAACAAAGTGGGTGCTTTTGAGGCAGCCTTGTTAGCCTTCTTCAAACGTGATTACGCTGATTTAATGGCGAAAATCAATGAGAAGGGTGACTTTAATAACGATATCGATGCCGCGATTAAAGAAGGTATCGAGAAGTTCAAGGCCACTCAGAGCTGGTAAGCCGCAGCGGGAGCATTGTGTTCCCGCTTGCTAACCTGAAGGGTGTCAAATGGCAGGCGCAAAAGAGATTCGCAGCAAGATTGCGAGCATCAAAAGTACGCAAAAGATCACCAGCGCCATGGAGAAAGTGGCGGTCAGTAAAATGCGCAAAGCACAACAGCGCATGGCAGCAGGCCGTCCTTATGCAGAACATATTCGCGCAGTTATTGGCCACTTAGCCGATGCAAATAGCGAGTATAAGCATGCATTCATGGTTGACCGTCCAGTGAAACGCGTAGGATATATCCTCGTTTCAACTGATCGTGGTCTCTGCGGTGGCCTGAACTTTAACCTGTTCAAGGCCTTAATTAATAACATGAAGGACTGGCAAGCCGACAACGTTGAAGCAGAGTTCTGCGTCATCGGGAAAAAAGGCGCTAGCTTCTTCCGTAGTTATGGCGGCAACGTTGTTGCAAGCGTGAGTGACTTAGGTGAAGCTCCAGCATTAAGTGACTTAATCGGTAGTATTAAGATCATGCTGGATGGTTTTGCAGAAGGTCGTCTTGATCGCGTGTATTTAGTTTCTAACAAGTTCGTCAACACCATGACGCAAAAACCAGCCGTTGAGCAATTAGTGCCACTGGCGGTTAATGCGGCAGATGACGAAGGCGTAGAAACACCTCGCTTGGGTTCATGGGATTATCTATATGAGCCTAACGCACAGCAATTACTTGATGATTTGATTGTGCGTTATGTTGAGTCCCAGGTGTACCAAGCAGTGGTTGAGAACAGTGCTTGTGAACAAGCTGCGCGTATGATTGCGATGAAAAACGCAACCGACAACGCCGGCGAACTTATTGATAACCTTCAGTTGGTTTACAACAAAGCTCGTCAAGCAGCCATTACGCAAGAAATTTCAGAAATCGTCGGCGGCGCTGCCGCGGTTTAAGAACGGTTCAAATATTCAGAGGAACCAGATATGAGTAGCGGACGTATCGTTCAAATCATCGGCGCCGTTATCGACGTGGAATTCCCACGCGAGCAGGTACCGAACATTTATGACGCACTGAACGTTCAGGGCGTTGAAACGACTTTAGAAGTTCAGCAGCAACTTGGCGATGGTATCGTACGTACTATTGCGATGGGCTCGACTGAAGGTCTAAAGCGTGGTTTAGATGTAGTAAACACAGGTGCTCCAATTACTGTACCAGTGGGTGTTAAAACCCTGGGCCGTATTATGGACGTACTGGGCAACCCAATTGACGAAGCCGGTCCAATCGGTGAAGAAGAGCGCTGGGCGATTCACCGCGAAGCACCTTCTTACGCTGACCAAGCAGGCGGCAATGAAATCCTAGAAACAGGTATTAAGGTAATTGACCTTGTTTGCCCGTTTGCTAAGGGTGGTAAAGTAGGTCTGTTCGGTGGTGCCGGTGTTGGTAAAACCGTAAACATGATGGAGCTGATCCGTAACATCGCGATCGAGCACAGTGGTTACTCCGTATTCGCCGGTGTTGGTGAGCGTACACGTGAAGGTAACGACTTCTATCACGAGATGAACGACTCTAACGTTCTGGACAAAGTAGCACTGGTTTACGGTCAGATGAACGAACCACCAGGTAACCGTTTACGCGTAGCGTTAACCGGTTTGACCATGGCGGAAAAGTTCCGTGACGAAGGCCGTGACGTACTGTTATTCGTGGATAACATCTACCGTTATACCCTAGCGGGTACTGAAGTATCTGCACTGTTAGGCCGTATGCCTTCAGCAGTAGGTTATCAGCCAACGCTAGCGGAAGAGATGGGTGTACTGCAAGAGCGTATTACTTCTACCAAGACTGGTTCTATTACCTCGATTCAAGCAGTTTACGTACCAGCGGATGACTTAACTGACCCATCCCCAGCCACTACTTTCGCCCACTTGGATGCGACGGTTGTACTGTCCCGTGACATTGCTTCTTTAGGTATTTACCCAGCAATTGACCCACTGGATTCTTCTTCACGTCAGCTAGACCCAATGGTTATCGGCCAAGAGCACTACGACTGTGCCCGTGGCGTACAATATGTATTGCAGCGCTATACTGAGCTGAAAGACATTATTGCGATCCTGGGTATGGACGAATTATCTGAAGAAGATAAGCAGTTAGTATCTCGTGCTCGTAAAATCCAGCGCTTCCTGTCTCAGCCATTCTTCGTTGCTGAAGTATTCACCGGTGCGCCAGGTAAGTACGTGTCGCTGAAAGAAACCATCCGTGGTTTCCAAGGCATTCTAAATGGTGACTATGATGATCTACCAGAACAAGCGTTCTACATGGTAGGTACTATCGACGAAGCCATTGAGAAAGCAAACAAACTCTAACTTGCACGCGCCTAGCGCAATGCAAAGGATAGGCAGATGTGTTTAGCATCTGCCTGATCCACAAACTGAGGCGATTGATATGGCCATGACAGTCCACTGCAATATTGTCAGCGCAGAAAAAGAGCTGTTCTCTGGTTTGGTTGAAATGGTCGTTGCCCATGGTCACATGGGTGATTTAGGTGTTTTACCTGGCCACACGCCGCTGCTTTCCACCATTAAACCGGGCCCAGTCCGTGTGATAAAAGAAGGTGGCGAGCAAGAGATGTTCTATCTCTCTGGTGGTTTTATCGAAGTTCAGCCGAACATGGTAACTGTATTAGCAGATACTGCGATTCGTGCGTCTGACCTTGATGAAGCTGCTGCTTTAGCAGCCAAAGAAGAAGCACAGCGTGCGATTGCAAATGCAAGCGCTGACTTTGACTACACCGCTGCTGCGGTACGCTTAGCAGAAGCTGCTGCACAATTACGTACCATCCACGAGCTACGCAAAAAAGTAGGTCGTTAATTGGGTATAGCTTCATCTGTAGTATGAAAAAGGGTAGCCTAGGCTACCCTTTTTTATTGGGTTTATTTTTGATTAGTGTCGAAGGAATTTTATATGTCACTTGATATTGTGGTGCTGGCTGCGGGACAAGGTACTCGTATGCGTTCGTCTTTACCTAAGGTGCTGCATCCGGTTGCCGGGCGCAGCATGCTTGGGCATGTTATCCATACTGCCGAGCAACTTAAGCCCAACAGTATTCAGGTGGTGATTGGGCATGGTGCGGAACAAGTACGTGAACTGATCCAAGGTGAAAACCTGAGTTTTGTGCAGCAAGCCCAACAATTAGGTACAGGCCACGCAGTTGCCCAAGCTATTCCAGCACTGACGGCCGATAACACATTAATTTTGTATGGTGATGTCCCTTTAATCACTGCCGCAACCTTAGAGCGTTTGTTAGCTAAAGTGAGTTCTGAGCAGCTAGGTTTATTAACCGTTAAGCTTGATGATCCTACGGGTTATGGACGTATTGTGCGCAATAGCCAAGGTGAGGTTCAGGCTATTGTTGAGCACAAAGATGCAACTGAGCAGCAACGAACTATTTGTGAGGGGAATACCGGTATTTTGGCGGTACCAACCGCGCAGTTAATTGAGTGGTTAGGGCGTTTATCCAATGACAATGCCCAAGGCGAGTATTACTTGACCGATATTATTGCGATGGCGGTAGCAGATGGCGTCACAGTAGCCACAGAAATTGCAGCTGATCCACTGGAGGTACAGGGGGCGAATGACCGTATCCAGTTAGCTGAACTTGAGCGTCATTATCAATACCGCGCTGCGCGTGAGCTAATGGCTCAGGGCGTTACTTTACGTGACCCACAGCGCTTTGATCTGCGCGGTGAAGTGCGTGTTGGGCGTGATGTGCTGATTGATATTAATGTCATTCTAGAAGGTCGAGTGGTAATCGAAGATAACGTACACATCGGTCCTAACTGTATGATTAAAGACAGCGTATTACGTGCCGGTGCGATCATTAAAGCTAATAGTGTGCTTGAGGGAGCGGAGGTGGGAACCGAAGCTGACTGTGGTCCCTTTGCCCGTTTACGTCAAGGGGCTGTTTTGGCAGCAAAAGCCCATGTAGGTAACTTTGTTGAGCTCAAAAACACCTATTTAGGTGAAGGTGCAAAAGCTGGACACCTTACTTATTTAGGTGACAGCGAAGTAGGAGCGCGGACCAATATTGGCGCTGGAACTATTACTTGTAACTACGATGGTGCTAATAAGTTTAAGACGGTGATGGGTGAAGATGTCTTTATTGGCTCCAATAGCTCACTGGTTGCTCCCTTAGAGATTGGCGCAGGGGCGACTACCGGCGCCGGTTCTACTGTGAGTAAAAATGTTCCTGCAGGGGCTTTAATTGTCGAGCGTGCCGATCAGCGGATTCGTGAAAACTGGCCACGTCCAACGAAGAACAAGTAGCCAAATACAACCCAGTCAGTACTGAACACTGGCTGGGTTATTTACTGCTATTAATCAAAGCGTAAGCGGTTCTTTTCTGAGATCTGAGTATTTAGGGTCCAGAAATCATATAAAATCCCTAATAAAAATAAGCCGCCAGTGCATAGATACAAAATCCCGGTAATCCATTTGTGCTGATAAAAGCGATGCAAACCAAATACCCCTAAAAAGGTCAGTAACAACCAAGCAACATTGTAGTCAAAGCGTCCAGAGGTAAAACGCGACTCGGCTTCACGATTCATTGCGGGTATTAACAATAAGTCAATAATCCAGCCAATCCTAATAAACCTAAGGTGAAAAACCATAGGGTTCCAGTAATGGGTTTACCGTAATAAAAGCGGTGGGCGCCTAGAAAGCCAAAAATCCACAGGGCGTAACCAATAATAGGGCTATGGGTAGGATGTACGTACGTCATAAAAATTAACCTTATTTATTTGCTAGGTATGAATCTGTAGCGAGAAGTCTGATATTTTACCTAGGACAATTTAATCGTAAGTCAGTTGAGTCTGGATTAGAGGGCGAAAATGCAGAAATACTTAATAATTTTTAGTTTTTTATTGTTAAGCGCCTGTTCGGGCTTAAACATTGATCGAAGTTATCAGGCCAAAGGGCAGGATAGTCGAGTGCAGTACATCGTTTTGCACTATACCGCGACTGATTTTGATCGCTCACTGTATTTACTAATTCAAGAGCAAGTGAGTAGTCATTATTTAATTGATGATCGGACGGCTAAAATTTATCAGTTAGTTGATGAAAATCGTCGGGCGTGGCATGCCGGGGTGAGTGCTTGGCAAGGTAAAACCTTTTTAAATGCTAATTCAATTGGGATTGAAATGGTGAATAAGGGCTTTACGGAAGATGCCGCAGGTAACAAGACTTGGTACTCATGGAATGATCAGCAAATTGATCAGTTAATTGTATTACTTAAAGATATTATGCAGCGCCATCAGCTAGGTAAAGACAGCATCATTGCCCATAGCGACATAGCGCCTTTACGTAAATTTGATCCCGGTCCTTTATTTCCTTGGAAGCGTTTAGCCGATGAGGGTTTAATCAGCTGGCCAGATACGCAGCAAGTAAATGCGCTCATTCCTAGGTTTTATCAACAGCCCAGCGCACTTTGGTTTCAGCAGCAGCTAGCTAAAGTAGGCTATCAGGTTGAGCAGCATGGTGAGTGGGATCAAGAGACACATCAAGTACTTGCGGCATTTCAAATGAAATATCGTCCACAAAACTTTGATGGTCAGCCAGATGCGCAGACGGCAGCACTGCTTTATGTACTGAATCAGCACAAAGGCTAACTCATGTTAAATGGATTGTGGTTAAGTTTTTTTCTGGTTGCTGCGGTAGCTGGTTTAGTACGTTGGCTAGGTGGTGAGCCCGAGGTGTGGGCCGCCATGGTTGAAAGCTTATTTAGTATGGCCAAACTGTCAGTCGATGTAATGATTTTATTGTTTGGCACCCTGACCTTGTGGCTTGGATTGCTTAAAATTGCCGAAAAAGCGGGTTTAGTTGAATTACTGGCGAAGTTATTAGGCCCTTTATTTGCCCGCTTGATGCCCGAGGTTCCCAAAGGACATCCCGCGCTTGGGTTAATTACGTTAAACTTTGCTGCCAATGGTCTTGGTTTAGATAATGCCGCAACCCCGATTGGCTTAAAGGCGATGCGTGCTTTGCAAGAGCTTAACCCCTCAAAAACCACTGCCAGTAACGCACAAATTTTATTTTTAGTCCTAAATGCCTCCTCTTTGACCTTGTTGCCGGTCTCAATTTTTATGTATCGCGCGCAACAGGGGGCTGCAGATCCAACGCTAGTTTTTCTGCCTATCTTGTTAGCAACCAGCGCCTCTTCACTAGTGGGTTTATTATCAGTTGCTTTTATGCAGCGTTTGCGGGTCTGGGATCCAGTAGTGCTTGCCTACTTTATTCCTGCTGCACTAGGGTTAGGGGGCTTTATTGCCATCTTATCTGGATTGAGCGCGGTAGCTTTGGCCAGCTTGTCATCGCTCTTAGGAAACCTCACGCTATTTGGCATTATTCTCAGTTTTTTAATTTTAGGGGCGATTAAACGCCTGCCAGTTTACGAAGCTTTTATAGAAGGGGCGAAAGAGGGTTTTGATGTTGCTAAAAATCTTTTGCCTTACTTATTAGCTATGCTCTGTGCTGTTGGTGTGCTGCGAGCATCAGGCGCTTTAGAGTTTGGTTTAGAAGGTATTCGTTGGTTAGTTGAATGGTTTAATTGGGATAGTCGCTTTGTTGACGCACTCCCTACTGCGCTAGTGAAGCCCTTTTCTGGCAGTGCTGCTAGGGCGATGCTGATTGAAACCATGCAAGCTCAGGGAGTGGATAGTTTTGCTGCATTAGCGGCAGCCACTATTCAAGGTAGTACTGAAACTACGTTTTATGTGTTGGCTGTCTATTTTGGCGCAGTGGGCATTCAACGGGCACGCCATGCTGTAGGGTGCGCACTTTTAGCTGAGCTGGCTGGTGTGATTGCTGCAATTAGTGTCTGCTATTGGTTTTTTACCTAATGAAAAAAATATCTATACTTGGTTGGTTATGCAGTGTGCTGGCGCTTAATGCCTGTGCTGAGCCAGTACCTGCACATGTTCCTCAGTTGGCGTGGATTGATGTGGTCTCTGCACCAGGGGTGCGAGTTGCTGCTATGCGCTTGAATAATCAGATCTTACGCGATGCCCGCTATTTCCAAGTAGCGCCTGGTGCCCAACGCTTAACAGTACGTATTAGTTATGATCGTGGTGGCCAAGGCATGGACTCACAACGGCGTTGTGATGCGGTACTGGAGTATGATGGCTTTATGGCAGGAGAGCGCTATCAAATTAAAGCCCGGGCTAATGGATGGTTTGTCAGTGCTTGGTTAGAGGATGCGGCAGGACAGCGCCTTAAAAACTTCAATAAAGCCGAGTGTGGTAAATAATTTAAACTATTTTCACTTTAGGGCTTTACAAGGGAAATAATTGCTGTAATATACGCCACCTGTCGACGGGGCATCGCTTCAGCGGCAGGTGGTAAAGAGTTGTTTTGATTAGGTTTCTTCTGAGTTTCGGTTGAAAAAGAATTTAAAATAACGCTTGACACAGTTCGGGTTTAGCGTAGAATGCGCGGCCTTGGTTGAGATTGCTGAGTTGCTTGGGTGGCTCGATTAGATCTCCCAAATCGTTCTTTAACATAGTTAATCAAGCAATTCGTGTGGGTGCTTGTGATGAATGACTGATAGTCGCCAAGATTATCAGCAACACAAGTTACTCTGTGAATTCATAGAGTTATTTTTGTCTTTTTTATAAAAGATATTTGCGATTGCTGAGCCAAGTTTAGGGTTTTCTCAAAACTCGATCAGAATATAACTGAAGAGTTTGATCATGGCTCAGATTGAACGCTGGCGGCAGGCCTAACACATGCAAGTCGAGCGGTAACAGAGAGAAGCTTGCTTCTCTGCTGACGAGCGGCGGACGGGTGAGTAAAGCCTAGGAATCTGCCTAGTAGTGGGGGATAACTTGCCGAAAGGTAAGCTAATACCGCGTACGTCCTACGGGAGAAAGCAGGGGACTCTTCGGAGCCTTGCGCTATTAGATGAGCCTAGGTCAGATTAGCTAGTTGGTGAGGTAAAGGCTCACCAAGGCGACGATCTGTAACTGGTCTGAGAGGATGATCAGTCACACTGGAACTGAGACACGGTCCAGACTCCTACGGGAGGCAGCAGTGGGGAATATTGGACAATGGGGGAAACCCTGATCCAGCCATGCCGCGTGTGTGAAGAAGGTCTTCGGATTGTAAAGCACTTTAAGTTGGGAGGAAGAGCTTACGGTTAATACCCGCTAAGTTTTGACGTTACCAACAGAATAAGCACCGGCTAACTTCGTGCCAGCAGCCGCGGTAATACGAAGGGTGCAAGCGTTAATCGGAATTACTGGGCGTAAAGCGCGCGTAGGTGGTTTGTTAAGTTGGAAGTGAAAGCCCCGGGCTCAACCTGGGAATTGCTTTCAAAACTAGCAGGCTAGAGTACAGTAGAGGGTAGTGGAATTTCCTGTGTAGCGGTGAAATGCGTAGATATAGGAAGGAACATCAGTGGCGAAGGCGACTACCTGGACTGATACTGACACTGAGGTGCGAAAGCGTGGGGAGCAAACAGGATTAGATACCCTGGTAGTCCACGCCGTAAACGATGTCAACTAGTTGTTGGGTTCCTTGAGAACTTAGTAACGCAGCTAACGCATTAAGTTGACCGCCTGGGGAGTACGGCCGCAAGGTTAAAACTCAAATGAATTGACGGGGGCCCGCACAAGCGGTGGAGCATGTGGTTTAATTCGAAGCAACGCGAAGAACCTTACCTGGCCTTGACATGTAGCGAACTTTCTAGAGATAGATCGGTGCCTTCGGGAACGCTAACACAGGTGCTGCATGGCTGTCGTCAGCTCGTGTCGTGAGATGTTGGGTTAAGTCCCGTAACGAGCGCAACCCTTGTCCTTAGTTACCAGCACGTTATGGTGGGCACTCTAAGGAGACTGCCGGTGACAAACCGGAGGAAGGTGGGGATGACGTCAAGTCATCATGGCCCTTACGGCCAGGGCTACACACGTGCTACAATGGTCGGTACAACGGGTTGCCAAGCCGCGAGGTGGAGCTAATCTCATAAAACCGATCGTAGTCCGGATCGCAGTCTGCAACTCGACTGCGTGAAGTCGGAATCGCTAGTAATCGCGGATCAGAATGCCGCGGTGAATACGTTCCCGGGCCTTGTACACACCGCCCGTCACACCATGGGAGTGGGTTGCACCAGAAGTAGCTAGTCTAACTTTCGAGAGGACGGTTACCACGGTGTGATTCATGACTGGGGTGAAGTCGTAACAAGGTAGCCGTAGGGGAACCTGCGGCTGGATCACCTCCTTAATCGAAGACATCAGCGTCTTCATGAGCATCCACACGAATTGCTTGATTTGTATATGTAATGCGATTGGGTCTACACCCAAGTGATAATTGGGTCTGTAGCTCAGTTGGTTAGAGCGCACCCCTGATAAGGGTGAGGTCGGCAGTTCAACTCTGCCCAGACCCACCAATTTTGCGTAAATCGTCGTTATTTTACTGCTTGCTTAGTTTACTAAGCGGCGCACTAAAATGCCTTGCTTTACACAAAATTCAGTGTTCTAAGTACTTGTTAATAAGTGCTTAAATACTGTCAGTTATCAGATGGGGTAACGGTTCTTCAATACGTTGTATTGGGGCCATAGCTCAGCTGGGAGAGCGCCTGCCTTGCACGCAGGAGGTCTGCGGTTCGATCCCGCATGGCTCCACCAATACATTACATGTAACTGTGACGAGAGATCAGAAATGAGTATTTCTTTGCTTGATTGAAATATTGATTTCTGATTTTTTAATCAGAACTGTTCTTTAAAAATTTAGGTATGTGATAGAAGTAAAAAAGACTAATTCATTACTTTCACTGGTAATGATTAGGCTAAGGTAAAATTTGCGAGTTCAAGCGAATTTTCGGCGAAAGTATCAAACCATTCACGACTGACTTTGAATAATCGCTGTGAAGCAGATTGTTTGGGGTTATATGGTCAAGTGAATAAGCGCATACGGCGGATGCCTTGGCAGTCAGAGGCGATGAAAGACGTGATAGCCTGCGATAAGCTTCGGGGAGGTGGCAAATAACCTTTGATCCGGAGATCTCTGAATGGGGAAACCCACCTAACATAAGTTAGGTATCTTGTACTGAATACATAGGTGCAAGAGGCGAACCCGGGGAACTGAAACATCTAAGTACCCGGAGGAAAAGAAATCAATTGAGATTCCCTTAGTAGTGGCGAGCGAACGGGGACCAGCCCTTAAGCTTCTTTAACGTTAGTAAAACACGGTGGGAAACGTGACCATAGTAGGTGATAGTCCTGTATACGAAAACGTTATAGAAGTGAAATCGAGTAGGACGGAGCACGAGAAACTTTGTCTGAATATGGGGGGACCATCCTCCAAGGCTAAATACTACTGACTGACCGATAGTGAACCAGTACCGTGAGGGAAAGGCGAAAAGAACCCCGGAGAGGGGAGTGAAATAGAACCTGAAACCGTATGCGTACAAGCAGTAGGAGCAGACTTTGTTCTGTGACTGCGTACCTTTTGTATAATGGGTCAGCGACTTATATTCAGTGGCAAGCTTAACCGAATAGGGAAGGCGTAGCGAAAGCGAGTCTTAATAGGGCGAATAGTCGCTGGGTATAGACCCGAAACCGGACGATCTATCCATGGGCAGGTTGAAGGTTGGGTAACACTAACTGGAGGACCGAACCCACTAATGTTGAAAAATTAGGGGATGACCTGTGGATCGGAGTGAAAGGCTAATCAAGTCCGGAGATAGCTGGTTCTCCTCGAAAGCTATTTAGGTAGCGCCTCATGTATCACTGCTGGGGGTAGAGCACTGTTTCGGCTAGGGGGTCATCTCGACTTACCAACCCGATGCAAACTCCGAATACCAGCAAGTGCGAGCATGGGAGACACACGGCGGGTGCTAACGTCCGTCGTGGAAAGGGAAACAACCCAGACCGTCAGCTAAGGTCCCAAAGTTATGGTTAAGTGGGAAACGATGTGGGAAGGCTTAGACAGCTAGGAGGTTGGCTTAGAAGCAGCCACCCTTTAAAGAAAGCGTAATAGCTCACTAGTCGAGTCGGCCTGCGCGGAAGATGTAACGGGGCTCAAACCATACACCGAAGCTACGGGTGCACTCTTTTGAGTGTGCGGTAGAGGAGCGTTCTGTAAGCCTGTGAAGGTGAGTTGAGAAGCTTGCTGGAGGTATCAGAAGTGCGAATGCTGACATGAGTAACGATAATGGGAGTGAAAAACTTCCACGCCGAAAGACCAAGGTTTCCTGCGCCACGTTAATCGACGCAGGGTGAGTCGGCCCCTAAGGTGAGACTGAGAAGTGTAATCGATGGGAAACAGGTTAATATTCCTGTACTTCTAACTATTGCGATGGAGAGACGGAGAAGGCTAGGCCAGCGCGGCGTTGGTTGTCCGTGTTTAAGGCAGTAGGCTGAGATCTTAGGCAAATCCGGGATCTTAAAGCCGAGAGCTGATGACGAGTCCTCTTATGAGGATGAAGTGGTTGATGCCATGCTTCCAAGAAAATCTTCTAAGCTTCAGATAGTTAGGAACCGTACCCCAAACCGACACAGGTGGTCGGGTAGAGAATACCAAGGCGCTTGAGAGAACTCGGGTGAAGGAACTAGGCAAAATGGCACCGTAACTTCGGGAGAAGGTGCGCCGGCTAGGGTGAAGGACTTGCTCCGTAAGCTCTGGCTGGTCGAAGATACCAGGCCGCTGCGACTGTTTATTAAAAACACAGGACTCTGCAAACACGAAAGTGGACGTATAGGGTCTGACGCCTGCCCGGTGCCGGAAGGTTAATTGATGGGGTTAGCGCAAGCGAAGCTCTTGATCGAAGCCCCGGTAAACGGCGGCCGTAACTATAACGGTCCTAAGGTAGCGAAATTCCTTGTCGGGTAAGTTCCGACCTGCACGAATGGCGTAACGATGGCGGCGCTGTCTCCACCCGAGACTCAGTGAAATTGAAATCGCTGTGAAGATGCAGTGTATCCGCGGCAAGACGGAAAGACCCCGTGAACCTTTACTATAGCTTTGCACTGGACTTTGAAGTTGTTTGTGTAGGATAGGTGGGAGGCTTTGAAACTGTGACGCCAGTTGCAGTGGAGCCATCCTTGAAATACCACCCTGGCAACTTTGAGGTTCTAACTCAGGTCCGTAAGCCGGATCGAAGACAGTGTATGGTGGGTAGTTTGACTGGGGCGGTCTCCTCCTAAAGAGTAACGGAGGAGTACGAAGGTGCGCTCGGGCCGGTCGGAAATCGGTCTAAGAGTATAAAGGCAAAAGCGCGCTTAACTGCGAGACCAACAAGTCGAGCAGGTACGAAAGTAGGTCTTAGTGATCCGGTGGTTCTGTATGGAAGGGCCATCGCTCAACGGATAAAAGGTACTCCGGGGATAACAGGCTGATACCGCCCAAGAGTTCATATCGACGGCGGTGTTTGGCACCTCGATGTCGGCTCATCACATCCTGGGGCTGAAGCCGGTCCCAAGGGTATGGCTGTTCGCCATTTAAAGTGGTACGCGAGCTGGGTTTAGAACGTCGTGAGACAGTTCGGTCCCTATCTGCCGTGGACGTTTGAGATTTGAGAGGGGCTGCTCCTAGTACGAGAGGACCGGAGTGGACGAACCTCTGGTGTTCCGGTTGTCACGCCAGTGGCATTGCCGGGTAGCTATGTTCGGAAACGATAACCGCTGAAAGCATCTAAGCGGGAAGCGTGCCTCAAGATGAGATCTCACTGGGATCTTGAATCCCCTAAAGGGCCGTCGAAGACTACGACGTTGATAGGTTGGGTGTGTAAGCGCTGTGAGGCGTTGAGCTAACCAATACTAATTGCCCGTGAGGCTTGACCATATAACACCCAAACAATTTGGGTTTGGTTGATACCAAAACAACGAAAATTTAGTTGAACTCAAAACACCGAATCAACTACTATTACATACCTAATTCGAAGGCACGACTAAGCCGAGGCACAATTGCCCAGCCCACAACGGACCTTCTAAAGAATTGCTTGACGACCATAGAGCGTTGGAACCACCTGATCCCTTCCCGAACTCAGTAGTGAAACGATGTATCGCCGATGGTAGTGTGGGGTTTCCCCATGTGAGAGTAGGTCATCGTCAAGCGCCAAACAAAAATCCCCTGTACGCACATCGCGACAGGGGATTTTTTTTGCCTGTTTTTCCTTCTTTAACCACTAAACGCTAGTTGCTGTGATAGTCGTTGTTTCTTATCTAAGTTGTATTGGTTTGTAGTGACATCAAGCTGTCATCTGAATTTACCTTAATAGCTGCAGTTCTATTAACTATCGACTATTAGGTGAAACGATGCTTGAGATTTACATGGTTGTAGGCTTCATGCTGGCGGCCTATTCAATTATTGCCAACGATGCGATTCAAACCCTAGGAACCTTTATTTCTTCTAATAGCAATAGGCCCTGGTGGATTCTTTGGTTGTTTGCCAGTTCAGTACTGGTGGTAGTACTGCTCTACGGTTGGTATAGCTCAACTACGGGTGATGCTTCCTATGGACGTTTAGAGAAAATTCCTTTTCCAGAAGAAGGATTAACCTGGCTGTACATCGTCCCACCGATCGTTATTTTGATTCTGACTCGTTTTTCAATTCCGGTGAGTACCACTTTTTTAGTACTCACCATTTTTGCACCAAGTAACCTAGGTTCAATGTTAGTTAAGTCATTAATGGGCTATGCGGTTGCTTTTGTAGTGGCTATTTTGTTATTTCGTTTTGTTATTCGAGGCTTAACTGAGCACTTTGATCGTACCGCAGGACAACCTGCTCCTGGTTATTGGATCATTTTACAGTGGCTTGCTACCGCTTTTTTATGGAGCCAGTGGTTAATTCAAGACTTAGCCAATATTTTTGTTTATGCACCTCGCCAAGTGACTGCTGATTGGATGATTTTTGCTGTGGTGACCTTTGTCGCTCTGTTAGGAGTGATCTTTTATCATAGCGGGGGAGCGATTCAAAGAATTGTTACTAGTAAAACCGGTACCCGTGATATCCGTGCAGCGACTATTATCGACTTTATCTATGCCTTAGTTTTATTGGTATTTAAAGAGTGGAGCAATATGCCAATGAGTACTACTTGGGTATTCCTAGGCTTGCTGGCAGGTCGAGAGTTTGCGATTGCTATGCACATGTTTAATCCATCAGTGCATGACACGGCTAAAATTGTACGTAGTGATGCGGCTAAGGCAGGGTTAGGACTGGCGATCAGTGTACTGCTAGCCTTAGGTTTACCTTGGTTCTATAGCGTGATTAGCTAGCTGCAATACAAACGCCCTGCGTAAACATTGCGCTGGGCGTTTTGCTTTAAGCGCTGAGCATAAATAGGCTAATTAATAGGCCTAATCCTGCTAGCCAAATTAATGAGCGAAGGCTTGCCCAGTCAGCAATATAGGCAATTAAATATAAAACTCGGCTAATCACAAAACTAATAGCAAGCACATCAATTGTGCTTTGCGCCATTTGGCCAATTTGCTGAGCAATAATGATGGCCGCTGCAAAAAAGGGCGCAATTTCATGGCTATTTAGCTGCGCATTATTGGCACGTTTGGCTTTACCCGTAACTTGATCTAAAAAAGCACGGGGATCGTGATTATCGCTTGCGGGCATTTTACCCAGAAGTTTAGCTGAGGCTGCTGCAATTAAGGGCAGCAGCATAACGATTAGCACACACCAGTAAGCAAGGGTCATAAATACCTCCATTGAAGGGCAGTAAAAGCATGGTTCGGCTATATGTAACATAAGCAGATTAACAAAGCGCTTTGATGAGGTATAATCTCTTACAGCTATTAGCTATTTTCCTATTACGAGGGGCGCTGCAGCAGAAGTTTCTGTCAGGCTCGTAATGGCACGCTGTAACGCTACAGCCTCGTTCAAACGGCGCCCATTCGCGAAGATTAATTAAATGACGAATGGAGACTCTCCTATGAGCGCTGTTGCTCCTAATGGTTTTACCGATTTTAAAGTGGCCGATATTTCCCTTGCTGAGTGGGGCCGTAAAGAAATTATTATTGCTGAGTCAGAGATGCCAGCTTTAATGGGCTTACGTAATAAATATGCTGCATCTCAGCCATTAAAAGGTGCAAAAATTCTTGGCTGTATCCATATGACCATCCAAACGGCAGTGTTAATCGAAACGCTGGTAGCCTTAGGCGCTGAAGTACGTTGGTCCAGCTGCAATATTTTCTCTACTCAAGATCAAGCAGCGGCTGCTATTGCAGCGGCAGGCATTCCAGTCTTTGCCTGGAAAGGTGAAACTGAAGAAGAGTACGTTTGGTGCATTGAGCAAACCATTAATAAAGCTGGGCAGCCTTGGGATGCCAATATGGTGTTGGATGATGGTGGTGATTTAACCGCGATTTTGCATGAAAAATACCCAGAAGTGCTGGCTAACGTTCATGGTATTACAGAGGAAACCACCACTGGCGTGCATCGTTTATTAGAGATGCTGAAAAAAGGTACGTTAAAAGTTCCAGCCATTAACGTTAATGATGCGGTGACTAAAAGTAAGAACGACAACAAATATGGTTGCCGTCATAGCTTAAATGATGCGATCAAGCGCGGTACCGACCATTTATTATCAGGTAAACAAGCCTTAGTTATTGGTTATGGTGATGTGGGTAAAGGCTCGGCGCAATCCTTACGTCAAGAAGGCATGATTGTTAAAGTCACTGAAGTTGATCCTATTTGTGCAATGCAAGCCTGTATGGATGGTTTTGAGTTGGTTTCTCCATACCTTGATGGCATTAATGATGGCACTGATGCTTCAATTGATCAGGCACTGTTGGGCAAAATTGATCTGATCGTAACCACTACTGGTAACGTCAATGTATGTGATGCCGGTATGTTAAAAGCACTAAAAAAACGTGCAATTGTTTGTAATATAGGTCACTTTGACAACGAAATTGACACTGCTTTCATGCGTGAAAACTGGGCTTGGGAAGAAGTTAAACCGCAGGTACACAAAATACACCGTACCGGTAAAGATGGCTTTGATCCACAGAACGATGATTATCTAATCCTCTTAGCTGAAGGCCGCTTAGTTAACTTGGGTAATGCCACTGGTCACCCAAGCCGGATTATGGATGGTTCATTTGCTAACCAGGTGCTGGGACAAATTCACTTATTTGAGCAAAAGTACGCTGATTTAAGCGCAGAGCAACAAGCTGCTCTGTTGACCGTTGAAGTGTTACCGAAAAAACTCGACGAAGAGGTAGCGCTAGAAATGGTTAAAGGTTTTGGTGGAGTGATTACACAATTGACCAAAACCCAAGCCGATTATATTGGGGTACCGGTGGCGGGGCCCTTTAAACCCGATACTTATCGTTATTAAGTGAGACAAACGCCATTACCTAGTAATGGCGTTTTACTTTCTATATTCCTAAATTTTTAAAATTGATAGCGTAAAGGCATAAGCCTGCTATAAGGATATCCAATGAATACAACGCCAAGATGTAGCTTCGAGTTTTTCCCAACTAAAACTGAAGTGGGGCACTTAAAATTAATGGCTGCCGCAGAGCAATTGGCTAGCCGTAATCCGCATTTTTTCTCTTGTACTTATGGAGCCGGTGGTTCTACCCGTGATCGCACCATTGAAACTGTGTTAGGGCTCAAGCAAACCACCCAGGTTTCGACGGCTCCGCACTTATCTTGTGTAGGTGATACGAAAGCCGAGCTTAAAGAGCTATTAGCCTTCTATCAAACCCAAGGCATTGAGCGAATTGTTGCCTTACGTGGTGACTTACCTTCAGGGATGGGGATGGCTAGTAGTGAATTACGTTATGCCAATGAGCTGATTGAATTTATTCGCCAAGAAACTGGTGAGCAGTTTATTTTAGAAGTGGCTGCCTATCCTGAAATGCATCCACAGGCACGTAATTTTGAAGAGGATTTACAGAATTTTGTGCGAAAAGTAGAGGCCGGAGCGAACAGCGCCATCACTCAATATTTCTTTAACGCGGATTGCTACTTTTATTTTGTTGAGCGAGTGCGTAAACTGGGGGTCGAAATTCCTATTATCCCCGGCATCATGCCTATTACTAACTATAGTAAGCTCGCGCGATTCTCTGATGCTTGTGGTGCAGAGTTACCACGTTGGATTCGTAAGCAACTCGAAGCTTACGGGGATGATTCTCAAAGTATCCAAGCATTCGGTACCGAAGTCATTACTTCAATGTGTGAGCAATTGTTAGCCGGTGGGGCGCCTAGCCTACACTTCTATACGCTTAACCAAGCCGAGCCAAGTTTGGCAATTTGGGATAATTTAAATCTTTCAACTAAGCCATAACTTAGTATTTATTTGTAAAACATCGTCACTCAGAACAGTGCCTAGCGCAGGGCACTGTTGGTGAGAAAACTTTAGTTTATGTTTTACCTTAGAATTTCGCGCCCCAAAGTCGGCGGGTCGCCGACCACAGGAAGACTCCATGTCATTTGCAACCCTCGGATTATCTGAGGCGCTGGTTAAGGCTGTGCATGCAGCCGGTTATAGCCAGCCAACTCCCGTACAGCAAAAAGCAATTCCCGCTGTACTTAATGGCCGCGATTTAATGGTAGCTGCACAGACTGGTACCGGAAAAACGGGTGGCTTTGCTTTGCCAGTATTAGAGCAGCTGTTCCCTAACGGTCAACCTGATCGTGAGCAGCGCCATGTGCGTAAACAGCCACGGGTCTTAGTGTTAGCTCCTACTCGTGAGTTAGCCGCTCAGGTGCATGATAGTTTTAAACTGTATGCCACCGAATTACCCTTTGTTAGCGCCTGTATTTTTGGCGGAGTCGGTATGGCTCCGCAGATTAAAGCAGTAGCACGTGGGGTCGATGTATTAGTGGCGTGCCCTGGCCGCTTATTGGATTTGGAAAATCAGCAGAAAATTGATTTATCCGCTGTTGAAATCTTAGTCTTAGATGAAGCTGACAGAATGTTGGATATGGGCTTTATCCATGATGTGAAAAAGGTTTTAGCCAAGTTACCCAAGCAGCGGCAAAATCTGCTATTTTCTGCGACCTTCTCGAAAGATATTACTGATCTAGCATCTCGCTTATTACATAACCCAGAGCGCATTGAGGTCACACCACCCAATACCACGGTGGAGCGGATTGAGCAGTTTGTTTATCGTATTCCCGCGCAACAAAAGCGTGCGTTGCTGGCCCACTTAATTACTTTGGGAGCTTGGGAACAAGTTTTAGTTTTTACCCGTACCAAACACGGGGCCAATCGTTTAGCTGAATACTTAAGCAAAAATGGTTTACCAGCAGCTGCGATTCACGGTAATAAAAGTCAAAATGCCCGAACCCGTGCCTTGGCCGACTTTAAAGACAATAATCTACGCGTATTAGTGGCTACCGATATTGCTGCCCGTGGTTTAGATATTGATCAGCTTCCTTATGTGGTTAACTTTGAGTTACCCAACGTTGAAGAAGACTATGTTCATCGAATTGGGCGTACTGGTCGTGCGGGTCGAGCAGGGCATGCCGTATCTTTAGTGGCGCCCAATGAGGTGCGGTTACTGAAAAACATTGAGCGGATCACTGCGCAAACGATTGCTGAGGGCGATTTAATGGGCTTTAGTCCTGAGCAGTTACCAGCAGAAGAAGTGGCCGAAAGCAACGATGACGAGCGTAAAGCCCGTGGTCGGCGTTCTAACCATCCAACGGCACGTGGACGCAGGCAGCAAAATGAGCGCAATGAAAAAACAGCAACTGGAGCAGCGCGCCGTGGTCGACCTAAAGCTTCTGCGATTGCCGAAGCTAAAGGCTTAGCCGATACGCAAAAAGCCGTACCTGCCACCACTGAATCAGCCAGTGAAGTGAATACTCCACGTAAATCTGCACGTACTTCGAATGAGCGCCAAGCACCACGTACCGCACGTGGCTCACAGCCGCGTAATAATCGCCGCACTGCTGCGCCACAAGTACCGGCAAATCGTGATCCAGAAGTATTTCTCGATGATGAGATTGATAACTTTGGTAACCGTGTCGATTACGTCAGTCCTTATCAAGGCCGAACGACAGCCAGTCAGCGCAATACACGTGGATACCAAGCAACGACTGCCGGTGGACGTGGTGAGGCTGGTAAAAAAACACCGGCTAAGCGTAACTCTAAAGGACGTAATACGCCGGCGGCAGTAAAAACCACGGTAGGCGGTACCCCAATTGCCGCCCCTCGCGCCCAAAAGCCCAGAGCTACTGGTTATAAAGGCCGTAATGCGCAGCGTGGGTTACATACGCCAAGCTATCCGGCTAGCGGTTATTCCCGCTCAGAGCCACGTAATTACCCAGCGGCAGAGCCGGTGACGCCAAAACCTTTAATTATTCGTAAAGGCGAGCGCTTACCGAGTTTAGAACAACTAGAGCAACTGGATCGGCGTAATCGTCGTGAAAAGCCTGCGATTTTTAAGCGCGATGAATAAGGGCTAAAGCCAGCCAGACTAAAAGCAGGTTTAACCACCTGCTTTTTTTATCCTTAAAATTCAGCTGATAGCGGTAAATCTACGCAAAAGAGTAATTTATTGAATCAAATCGGCCTATGCTAGAATCGATTTTTTCAGCAAACTCTGGAGCATTTATGGACAGTTCTCAGCGAGCTAAATCCACGATTAATCCACCGGTATTTTTTGGCTCAGCCTTATTAATTGCCTTGTTAGTGGTATTTGCCAGCGTATTGCCAGAACAGGTCAAAGCCTTTTTTGGGGTGGTGCAAACGTGGATTATGGATAACGCCAGCTGGTTTTATGTATTAGCCGTGGCGATTATTTTGATTGCTACCGTATTTTTGGCCGTGAGTCGCTATGGCGATTTAAAACTGGGCCCAGATCATAGTCAGCCGGAATACAAAAACACTACATGGTTCGCCATGCTGTTTTCCGCTGGTATGGGGATTGGTTTGATGTTCTTTGGGGTTGCTGAGCCGGTGATGCACTTTATTGCGCCCCCTGTCGGTGATCCGCAAACCGTTGAAGCAGCGAAAGAAGCGCTGAAGTTAACGTTTTTCCACTGGGGTTTACATGCCTGGGGAATTTACGCAATTGTGGCGTTAATTTTGGCATTTTTCTGTTATCGCCATAATTTACCCCTCACTTTACGCTCAGCACTATATCCACTGATTGGTGATCGTATTTATGGCCCGATTGGGCATGCAGTGGATATCTTTGCCATCTTAGGAACCGTATTTGGGGTCGCTACCTCTTTAGGCTACGGTGTTTTGCAAATTAATACTGGGTTTAACTACCTGTTTGGTTTACCAGTTGGCGTGACCCCCCAAGTGATTTTGATTATCTCAATTACTGCGCTGGCGACTTTATCAGTTGCTACGGGATTGGATAAAGGAATTCGTCGCCTGTCTGAGCTAAACCTTTCCTTGGCGGTGATTTTGCTGTTACTGATATTGGTGTTAGGGCCCACAGTCTTTTTGCTAAAGACCTTTGTGCAAAATACCGGTGCTTATTTATCCGATATTGTGAATAAAACCTTTAACCTATTTGCCTACGAGCCGACCGACTGGATTGGTGGTTGGACATTGTTGTACTGGGGCTGGTGGTTATCTTGGTCACCTTTTGTCGGTATGTTTATTGCCCGTGTATCTCGTGGTCGAACCATTCGTGAGTTTGTAACAGGGGTTTTATTTGTTCCAACCGGCTTTACCTTATTGTGGATGACTGTGTTTGGTGACACCGCGATTCATATGATTATGCAAGATGGATTGCGTAGCTTGGCCGATGCGGTTAATCAAGACACCTCAATTGCGCTCTTTGCCTTTTTAGAGCATTTCCCATTTTCTACTCTATTGTCCTTAATTGCGGTGCTGATGGTGGTGTTGTTCTTTGTCACCTCAGCGGACTCGGGTTCGTTAGTGATTGATATGTTGGCTTCGGGCGGCAAAAGTATTACTCCTCTGTGGCAGCGTATCTTCTGGGCCTCGTCTACTGGGGTGGTGGCGATCACCTTGTTAATGAGCGGGGGATTAGAGGCACTTCAAACGGCCACAATTGCCAGTGCTTTACCCTTTTCGGTGATTTTGCTGGTTTCGATGTGGGGTTTGTTTAAAGCTGTGCGATTGGACTCCACTAAGCGTGAATTGCGTCATCAAAGTGGTTCTTCCCGCCAAGTAAAACATGCCGGTGATTGGCAGCGCCGGATTCGTAGTATGGCCATGTTTCCACGGCGGGCCCATGTGAATCGCTTTATTGATGAAGTGGTGGTGCCGGCGTGTGAAGAGGTGGCCGTGGAACTACGCAAACAAGGGTTAGAAGTATCGGTGGAGTGCCGAGAGGATAAAAAAGTCCTGTTTGAAGTACAGCACGGCGGTGAAGTGAACTTTGTGTATATTGTACGTCCGCGGGCGTACTTACAGCCAAGCTTTGTGGTAGAAACCGATGAGGAGCAGGAAGAGAAAAAATACTTCCGGGCTGAGGTGCATCTACGTGAAGGTGGACAAGACTATGATGTGATGGGGTGGTCGAAAGATGAAGTGATTGACGACATCATTGATCAGTACGAACAGCATATGCACTTCTTACATGTGGTTCGATAACCTATAATCGCTTGTTAATATTAAGCGCTCTACGGAGCGCTTAATTATTTCTAGTTGAGTCAGTGCTTACAGAGAGTGTTTAGACCTATGGCCAAACTTAATCCCCGTCAGCAAGAGGCGGTGCATTACATTGGTGGCCCGTTATTAGTATTGGCTGGCGCCGGATCAGGTAAAACCAGTGTAATCACCCGAAAAATTGCTTATTTAATTCAGCAGTGCGGCTATTCGGCACGCCATATTGTAGCTGTCACCTTTACCAATAAAGCTGCCCGTGAAATGAAAGAGCGGGTCAGCAGTTTATTGCGTGGACGAGAAGGTGCGGGCTTAACGGTATCGACCTTTCATAATCTAGGCTTAAACATTATTCGACGTGAGCATCAGGTGCTCGGCTATAAATCGGGCTTCTCGATTTTTGATGATGCTGATGTGAAAGGGTTGTTAACTGACATCATGCACAAAGAGTACTCAGGCGATGATGGCGTAGATACGGTAAAGGCACAGATTAGCCAGTGGAAAAATGATCTTGTTCTGCCAGATCAGGCGTTATTGAATGCGCGTAACCCTCAAGAAATGACGGCAGCCACGATCTATACGCATTACCAGCGGACTTTAAAAGCCTATAACGCGGTAGATTTTGATGACTTAATTTTACAGCCAGTTAAGTTATTTCAGCAACATCCAGAAGTTTTAGAAAAATGGCGCGCTAGGGTGCGTTATATGCTGGTGGATGAATACCAAGACACCAACGCCAGTCAGTATTTACTGGTTAAATTACTGGTGCAAGAACGGGGACAGTTTACGGTAGTAGGTGATGATGATCAGTCGATCTATGCCTGGCGTGGAGCGCGGCCAGAAAACTTAATGCTATTAAAGGAAGATTTTCCAGCGCTAAAAGTCATTATGTTGGAGCAAAATTACCGCTCGACTGGGCGCATTCTTAAAGCCGCTAACCAGATTATTAGCAATAACCCCCATGTGTTTACTAAGCAATTATGGAGCGACATGGGCTTTGGTGAAAAAATTCGGGTACTCAAGTGCCGTAATGAAGATGCAGAAGCCGAACGGATTGCGATGGAGATTCTGTCGCAACATTTACGCTTTGGCCATGCCTACAATAAGTTTGCCATTTTGTATCGTGGCAATCATCAAGCCAAATTGATGGAGCTAAAGCTTCAAGTCCACAAAATCCCTTATCGTTTATCCGGTGGCACCAGTTTTTTTGCCCGTCAAGAAGTGCGGGATTTGATGTCTTATTTTCGGCTATTAATTAATCCCGATGACGATAACGCATTTTTGCGGGTGATTAATGTACCGCGCCGCGAAATTGGCTCTAGCACTTTAGAAAAACTTAGTCATTATGCCGCGCAGCGTGATAAGCCCTTGTACAGTGTCTGCGATGAAATGGGCTTAGAGGCGCATTTAGCCCCTCGTTATGTCGAGCGTTTAAGTCGCTTTAAGCAGTACATGGATCGGGTGCGGGAGCGTTGTTATGCTGAAGATCCGATCACTGCTTTAAAAGAGTTAGTAGCTGATATTGATTACGAAGGCTGGATTAACCAAAACAGCTCCAGTGAAAAAGCTGCCGCCTATCGTATGAGTAATGTGTGGTTTTTAATTGACTCGATTCAAACCACTTTAGAGCGTGATGAAGAAGGACAAACCACCTTTGAAGAGGCGATTGCAAAACTAGTCTTAAGAGACATGTTAGAACGCCAAGAAGAAGAGCAAGATGGCGCAGATGGTGTACAAATGATGACTTTACATGCTTCGAAAGGGTTAGAATTTCCCTTTGTTTATATTATGGGCATGGAAGAAGAGTTGCTGCCCCATAAAAACAGTATCGAGGCCGATACTATTGAGGAAGAAAGACGTTTAGCATACGTCGGAATTACTCGGGCAAGGGAGCAGCTAAGTTTCACTTACGCCAGTAAGCGCAAGCAGTATGGTGAAGTGGTCGAGTGTCAACCTAGCCGTTTTTTATATGAACTACCAGAAGAAGATCTCGACTGGGAAGGAACCAAAGAGATCACGGCAGAAGAAAACACAGCACGTGGAGATGCCGCTATGGCTAATATCTTCGCCCAGCTGAAACGATAATTACTGAGAGCTTTATGTCAAACACATATACATCTTCGACGGCGGCAAAACAGCCCGAATTACGTCGAGACCTTAAATCTCGCCATTTGGCGATGATTGCCATTGGGGGGTCGATTGGAACTGGGTTATTTGTTGCTTCGGGCGCGACCATTGCCGAAGCAGGCCCAGGCGGAGCCTTGCTGTCCTACGCCTTAATTGGATTAATGGTGTACTTCTTGATGACCAGCTTAGGCGAGTTAGCGGCGTATATGCCAGTATCGGGCTCCTTCGCCACCTATGGTGCACGCTATGTTGATCCAGGATTTGGTTTCGCTTTAGGTTGGAACTATTGGTACAACTGGGCAGTAACGGTGGCTGTTGACTTAGTGGCTGCACAGCTGGTGATGAGTTACTGGTTTCCCGATGTGTCTGGTTGGATTTGGAGTGCCATTTTTTTAAGTATTATTTTCTTACTTAACTATGTGTCGGTTAAAGGCTTTGGTGAGGCTGAGTATTGGTTCTCACTAATCAAAGTGGCCACGGTAATTATCTTTATCATTACCGGTACATTGATGATTTTTGGCATTCTCAATGGGGGCGAAGCCTTAGCCCAGTCTAAGGGATGGGGGAACTGGTTTATTGGTGATGCGCCTTTTGTTGGTGGTTTGCCAGCGATGATTGGGGTGGCGATGTATGTGGGCTTTTCGTTTCAGGGAACTGAACTGATAGGTATTGCTGCAGGTGAGTCAGCGGATCCAGCTAAAAATATTCCAAGCGCAGTGCGCAAAGTGTTTTGGCGAATTTTGCTGTTCTATATCTTTGCAATTTTGGTTATCAGCTTAATTATTCCCTATAACTCGCCCCGCTTATTAAGCAATGAAATCAGTGATATTAGCGTTAGTCCTTTTACCCTAGTCTTTGAGAATGCAGGCTTAGCCTTTGCTGCCGCGTTAATGAATGCGGTGATTTTAACAGCGGTGTTATCGGCGGGTAGCTCAGGGATGTATGCATCAACCCGTATGCTATTTGCGCTGGCCAAAGAAGGTAAGGCACCTAAAGTGTTTGCTAAGCTCTCGAGCTCAGGTGTACCCCGTAATGCCTTGTATGCAACAACGCTAATTGCAGCGCTGTGCTTTTTAAGCTACATCTACGGTGAAAATACCGTGTATTTATGGCTATTGAATGCCTCAGGGATGACTGGCTTTATTGCTTGGTTAGGGATTGCGGTTAGTCATTATCGCTTTCGTAAAGGTTATGTTGCCCAAGGTCGTAATTTAAACGATTTGCCGTATCAGTCGAGTTTTTTCCCTTATGGTCCTATTTTTGCCTTTGGCTTGTGTTTAATTATTACTCTTGGCCAGTATTACGATAACTTTCGTCAAGGCAATATTGTTTGGGGTGAGTTTATTGCGACCTATATTGGCATCATTATTTTCTTAGTGATTTGGGCGGGTTATAAGCTAACCAAAAAAACTCGCTTTGTGGCCTATCAAGAGATGCAGTTTCCAGAGGCGGTAAAATCACCGCGCTCGTAAAGGTAAATAGGTAGTAGAACAAGGCTCGTAAGAGCCTTTTTCTATTGGAGCAGGGGGCAGGTTATTTGATGAAGGTTTATTGTGCTCAGTGTTTTATCCAATATTAGTTCTTCGGTCTTACCTATTTTGCTGGCCTTAGTGCTTGGTTATGGTTTAGGTAAATATTTAAACAAAGCCCAGATTACTTGGCTGAGCCAAGGTATTACCCCAGTGGTATGGGGTATTTTATTTGTGATTGGACTTGAGTCAGGCGAAGCTTTTAGTTCGCTCAAAAGCGGCTTAAGTACGTTAAAGCATGCTGCTATTTATGCTTTCACCATTAGTTTGGTAGTGTTTATTTTAATTTGGCCACTCAATCGTAAGCGAGCGGGAGTTGGAGCAATTGATAACACTTGGCAAGCGCTGTGGTATCCGATTAAGGAGTGTTTAATCGCCTTTGGCCTCGTGCTTTGTGGGGCTTTTTTTTATCGTTTACAGTGGCACAGCGGTCCAATCGGACAGCTGGCATTTAATATCAGTTATTGGCTGTACCTATTATTGTTATTGATTGGTATGGATTTAGCCCAAGTCAGCATCAGTCGTGCATGGCTAGCGCCACGCGTGTTAGTCATTCCCTTATTGGTGATTGTTGGCTCATTATTGGCCGGGGTGCTACTGAGTTGGTTAACGGGTGAACGCTTAACCACTGCTCTTGCCTTAAGCACAGGGTTTGGTTGGTTTAGTTTATCGGGCGCTTTAGCTGGGCAGTATTTAGGCGAGGCTTATGGCAGTGTTGCTCTGTTAAATGACTTAATGCGTGAGCTGATTGGGCTAACGGTAGTGTTTTTACTAGGGCGTAACTATGCCAACAGCAGTATTGGCGTCTGCGGAGCTACGGCGATGGATACTACTTTGCCTTTTGTACGTAAAGCCTGTGATTACCATTATGTGCCTACAGCGATTATCAGTGGTTTAATTTTAACCGTACTGGCGCCTTTCTTTATGTTGTTCTTCTTAAGTTTAGGTTAGTTGGTGGTTAGACAATAAAAAACGCCCGATGAGTATCGGGCGTTGCTGTATTGGCTTGAACAAAACCTAACGTGCTGTTCAAAACAGCAACGCTTAGGCGGCAATGGCTGCTTTGATTTTGTTCATGGCATTTTTTTCTAGTTGACGAATCCGTTCTGCAGAAACGCCATACTGATCAGCTAGCTGATGCAAAGTGGCTTTTTCTTCGGCTAACCAGCGCTGCTGTACAATGTCACGGCTACGCTCATCTAAGCTTTCTAAAGCATCATAGAGTGCGTTATTGGCATTATCAGTGGCGTCAGACATTTCCAGCTGGCGAGCTGGATCATAGCGATCGTCTTCTAGATAAGTGGCAGGTGCATAGAAAGTGTGATCATCATCTGATTCATCCACTGCAGGATCAAATGACATATCTGCTCCAGTTAAGCGGCTTTCCATTTCGCGTACTTCTCGGGCTTCAACGCCTAAAGACTCAGCGATGCCATTCACTTCATCATTATTTAGCCAAGACAAACGTTTCTTTTGGCTGCGTAAATTAAAAAATAACTTACGTTGAGCTTTAGTGGTGGCTACTTTAACAATGCGCCAGTTACGCAGCACAAACTCATGAATTTCCGCACGAATCCAGTGCACAGCAAAAGATACCAAGCGTACCCCTTTTTCTGGATTAAAGCGTTTGACCGCTTTCATTAAACCGACGTTACCTTCTTGGATTAAATCGCTTTGAGCTAAGCCATAACCTGAGTAACTACGGGCAATGTGCACCACAAAGCGTAAGTGCGACATAACCAGTTGACGCGCGGCTTCTAAGTCTTCGTGGTAATACAGGCGCTCGCCTAAATCACGTTCTTGCTCAAGAGTTAAGAGCGGGATACTGTTTACAGAATGTACGTAAGCCTCTAGGTTGGCGCCTGGGCTTAAAATATTCACCGGTTGTAGTGATGTTGTAGTGTTCATTCAGATCCTCCAGTGATTACTGCAGCACGCAGTTTAGCATAACTTATTAGAAGTTATGCCTGTGGATAAGTTCCGTGTTTTGCAACTTATTTCAGAGTAAATCACTCAAGTATTAATTGTTTATTTACGCCTAGCAATAAGCAGTTTAGCCTGCCTTTATTGCGGGCGTAAGTCACGCAAGTGACGGGCTACAGCTAACCAAGAGCCTAGATAACCAAGCATAATAGCTAGCATCACTAATAAACCTGCATCAGTCCAACCAAGGCCTGGAAAGCTAAAATCACTGCCATACAGCTGAGCTAATTCAATCACAGGTTGGTTGAGCTTAGAAAAACCTAGGCGCAAAATTAACCACGCCAGTACTCCGCCAAATAAGCCATAAAAAGCTCCCATGTATAAAAATGGGCGGCGCACATAGCCATCAGTACCCCCTACCAGATTGATCACTTCGATCTCAGCACGGCGATTTTCAATATGCAAGCGGATGGTGTTACCAATAATCAGCAGCAAAGCTAATACCAGAAGTAACGCTAAGCCAAAAATAAAATGCTGACCTAAGCTTAAAATTGCACTTAAGCGTTCTACCCATGCCAGATCTAGCTGGGCAAGTTGCACGAGGGGCATGTCTTGCAACAGTTCAACTAGTTGAGCGAGGGCTTGTTTATCAAGAGCATGGGGCGTAACTAAAATGCTATCGGGTAAAGGGTTGCTGGGTAATTCTTTGAGGGCATCGCCCAGTCCTGCCAAATTTTGCAGTTCGGTTAAGGCTTGTTCACGACTAATAACTAAGGCTTCGGTGACACTAGGTAGTTGCTGGATATCTTGTAGCAATTGTTGGGTTTGTTGGTAGGTAATGTCTAAGTCTAAAAATAAAGAAATTTGCGCGGCTTTCTGCCAAGAGCCGCCTAACTCACTGATACCTTCGAGCAATAAAGCTAAACCGGTAGGCAGGCTAAGTGTAATAGCCATGACTAAACAGGTAAAAAAACTGCCAATCGGCTGCTTAATTAAGCGGCTGAAGCTATCGGCAATGCTGGCTTTATGGGTAATTAACCAAGCGCCCAGGCGTTGCCGAAAGCCTTGAGGGCCTTGGGCAGGTTCAAAGTGCTGCGCATGTTTGGCGGTGGCGCCAATCCGTACGCCTGGTTGATCAGGGGTGATTTGGCTGCTCATTATGCCTCTCCATCGCCAATAATACGGCCACGTTGTAAGGTCAGCATGCGATGCCGCATGCGGGCAATTAGAGCTAAGTCATGGCTGGCAATCACCACGGTAGTTCCTAGCTTATTAATATCTTCAAAAACACTCATGATTTCAGCTGCTAAGCGTGGATCAAGGTTTCCGGTTGGTTCATCAGCGAGCAATAATGCCGGTTGATGCACAATAGCCCGTGCAATCCCCACCCGTTGTTGCTGACCTGTGGATAAGTCTGCTGGTGCTTGCAAGGCCTTCTCTTTTAAGCTAACTCTTTCTAAAGCTAGGCTGACTCGTTGATTAATTTCTGCTTGGCTTAATCCTAGGATACGAAGCGGCAAGGCCACGTTATCAAACACACTGCGATCAAATAATAATTGGTGATTTTGAAACACCACGCCAATTTGGCGGCGTAAAAAAGGGATTTGAGATCGGGTGATTTGCCCTAAGTTTTGGCCAGCTAGCAATAACTTGCCGCTAGTGGGGCGTTCCATCGCGAGTAATAGGCGTAACATGGTGCTTTTACCTGCGCCTGAGTGCCCTGTCACAAACACGAACTCACCTTTGCGAACGCGAAAGGTCAGCTCGTGTAAGCCAATATGTCCATTGGGATATTTTTTCCCCACTTGCTCAAAGCGAATCATGACACCTCTTTTTCAGCGAATAGTGCCTGTACAAAGTCATCGGCGACAAAGTCGCGGAGGTCATCAATGCCCTCACCAACACCGATAAAGCGTACGGGAATCTCAAATTGTTTAGCGAGTCCGAAAATTACGCCCCCTTTGGCTGTGCCGTCTAGCTTGGTTAAGGCTAAGCCGGTGAGGGGGACCGCCTCATGGAATTGCTTGGTTTGATTGATGGCATTCTGGCCAGTTCCCGCATCCAGCACCAGTAAAACTTCATGGGGGGCACTGGCATCGAGTTTACCGATCACTCGGTGTACTTTGCGGAGCTCTTCCATTAGGTTGTCTTTGGTGTGTAAACGTCCGGCAGTGTCAGCAATCAGTACATCAGCGCCTCGGGCTTTGGCAGCTTGTACGGCGTCAAAAATAACCGAGGCAGAATCGGCACCAGTGTGCTGTGCAATGACCGGAATTTGGTTACGTTCGCCCCATACTTGTAATTGCTCAACCGCAGCCGCACGGAAGGTATCGCCAGCGGCTAACATCACCTTTTTGCCTTCTTTTTGTAGACGTGAAGCGAGTTTACCAATGGTGGTTGTTTTACCAACGCCATTTACCCCAACCACTAAAATCACATAGGGGTTAGCGGCTTGATTATCGATGACTAAAGGCTTGCTGACGGGCTGCAATAAGCTCGCCAGCTCTTGTTGCAGGGCTTTATATAAGGCTTCGCTGTCTGCGAGCTCTTTACGACTGACCCGTTGGGTTAGGTTTTGCATAATTGTGGTAGTTGCTTCAACCCCCACATCGGCCATCAGTAAACGTGTTTCTAGCTCATCGAGTAAATCATCATCAATAACCTTTTTGCCTAAAAATAGGCTGGCCATACCTTCGCCGATACTGGAGCTGGTTTTGGATAAACCGGCACGCAGGCGAGCAAACCAGCCTACTTTTTTAACTCCTGGCTTATCTTGGCCGGCCAGATTTTTATCAAGCTCTGGGGTTTCAGGGCTTGACTCAGAGGCGGCCACCGCCGGCACACTGATTGGCTCTGGCTCTGGCTCTGGCTCTGGCTCTGGCTCTGGCTCTGGCTCTGGCTCTGGCTCTGGCTCTGGCTCTGGCTCTGGCTCTGGCTCTGGCTCTGGCTCTGGCTCTGGCTCTGGCTCTGGCTCTGGCTCTGGCTCTGGCTCTGGCTCTGGCTCTAGGCGCTGTTCAGTTAAGATAGGTGCTACTTCTGTTGGTGCAGGGTCAGGCACTAACTCTGCTTTGTCTGCAGCAACAGAGTTTTCTTGCGCCTCATTGGATTTGATATGATCGGCTTCAGGAGCAACTTCAGGCTTCTTTTTGGAGAATAAACTTCTAAACCAACCTTTTTTTTCAGGCTTTTTTTCCACGTGAATAAGCTCCTAAATTAAAGCAAAGTAACTGAGCAAGCGGTAAGTAGAGGCTGGAACTAAGCGTAAGTTTACGTTATCTCAAGCTGCTATTGCGTAGTTGGATGAAAAACTGCGTGCTTCAGTCATAATCAATCGTCTGTAAGGCGGCTATGTTAGCATTTTCTAAGGCTTGAACGCTAAAGCAAAACCCTGAACGCATAAGGATTATCCATGAAAAAAGTGTTTCGACAGCTGCAGCTTGCGGTTCTAACGCTCTGTAGTTTTAGTTGGCCATTAATGGTCAGCGCAGCGACTAGTCAACCAACCCATGAGTTTGCCCTAGACAATGGGCTCAAAGTGATAGTGCGCGAAGATCATCGAGCGCCAGTAGTGGTAAGCCAGCTATGGTACAAGGTGGGCTCTAGTTATGAAACTCCCGGCAGCACCGGTTTGGCCCATGCCTTAGAGCACATGATGTTTAAGGGCAGTGCTAAGCTTGGGCCGGGTGAGTCATCGAGTATTTTGCGTGAGATCGGAGCTGAAGAAAATGCCTTTACCAGCGATGATTACACAGCTTATTACCAGGTGTTAGCGAGTGATCGTTTAGAGATTGCCCTTGAACTAGAAGCTGATCGTTTAGCCAGTTTAACATTGCCAGAGGATGAGTTTGTACGCGAGATTGAGGTAGTCAAAGAAGAGCGGCGAATGCGTACTGATGATCGGCCGTTATCCTTAGCTTATGAGCGTTTTAAAGCTTTAGCTTATCCCGCCAGTGGCTACAGTATTCCGACGATTGGTTGGATGCATGACTTAAACCGGATGACCATTGCTGATATGCGCGATTGGCATGACCGTTGGTATGCGCCCAACAATGCCACCTTGGTGATTGTTGGTGATGTGCAGCTAGCAGAAGTTAAGCGTTTAGTGACTAAGCATTTTGCAGCGATTCCGGCACGGGAGATTCCACCGGCTAAATTACCCTTAGAGTTAGATGAGCCTGGCGAGCGCCGTTTGACGTTACAGCTTAAAACCCAGTTACCCAACTTACTGATGGGCTTTAACGTGCCCAGTTTGGCCACCGCCAAAGATGCTAAACAAGCCCATGCTCTGCGCTTATTAGCTGCGCTACTAGATGGCGGCAGCAGTGCACGTTTGGCCACAGAGTTAGAGCGTAAACAGCAATTAGTGGCTGGCGCGGCGGCCTGGTATAACCCTTTTACTCGTGGCAGTAGTTTATTTACGCTATCGGGCACACCTAATACCCAGAAGGGGGTTACTTTGGAGCAACTAGAGCAGGGATTCTGGCAACAGCTGCAGCGTCTACAAACAACGCCGCCCAGTGCTGAAGAATTAGCTCGAGTAAGAGCTCAGGTGATTGCCAGTGAAGTATTTGAGCGTGATTCAATTACGAGTCAGGCCACGACCATTGGCCAGCTAGAAACAGTGGGGTTGTCATGGCGTTTGATGGATCAAGATTTGGCTGCGTTAGAGCAAGTCACCCCAGCAGATATTCAGCAAGCAGCTAAACAATTCTTTAAACCCTCACGCATGGTCGTGGCGTATGTTTATCCACAGGAGGCAGCACAGTGAAGGGGAAAATGTTACTCGCAATGCTCAGTATGAGTGTCATGCTCAGCGGCTGTCAGCATACCGCATCAAGCGAAGCTCAGAGTTCGACCATGAGCCGTAATAGCGCGATTAAAAGCTTGGCGTTGTTGGAGCAGCCCGCTGCCCAGCCGCGGGAGTTAGCAATTGAACAATGGACCACTCGTTCAGGCAGTCGCGTGCTATTTATGGTGGCGCCAGAGTTACCGATGGTTGATTTACGCCTGACATTCGCTGCTGGAAGTAGTAAAGATGGTGCTCAGTATGGATTGGCCGCAATGACCAGTGCCATGCTGGATGAGGGGACACAAAGCAAAAGCGTTGATCAAATTGCTGCCGGCTTTGAGGATTTGGGAGCCAGTTTCAGTAAAGGGGCTTATCGCGATATGGCGGTTTTGAGCTTGCGCAGCTTAAGTCAGCCCAGTATCAGGCAGCCGGCTTTGGATTTGTTTACCGAGGTTTTAAGTAAACCAAGTTTTCCACAGGCTGAGTTGCAGCGTTTAAAGAATCAAATGCAGGCCAACTTTGATTATCAAAAGCAAAATCCTGGGGCTTTAGCCAGTAAGGCACTGTATCAAAAACTCTATGCTGATCATCCCTATGGGCACCCCAGTGAAGGTACTGAGCAAAGTGTGGCCGCTTTGACACGCCAACAGTTACAACAATTTCACCAGCAGTTTTATAGCGCAAAAAACTTACAGATTGCCTTGGTGGGCGATTTAACCCGCGCCGAAGCAGAGGCCATTGCCGAGCAAGTATCCAGTGCCTTGCCAGTGGGGCGCGCTGCAGAAAAAACGGCATCTGCGATAAAACCTGTGGCGAGTAAAACAGAAATCACTTATCCCTCCAGTCAAACCCATATTTTAATGGCACAACTTGGCATTGAACGCGGACATCCAGATTATGCAGCCTTATATGTGGGGAATCAGATTTTAGGTGGCGGTGGATTTGGTTCTCGGCTAATGGAAGAGGTGCGTGAAAAGCGTGGGCTGACCTATGGCATTTACTCGGGCTTTACTCCGATGCAAGCAGCAGGACCTTTTTTAATTAACGTGCAAACTCGTGCTGAATTAAGTGAGGCGACACAAACACTGGTGCAAAAAATAGTGCAAACGTTTGTTCAGGATGGGCCTACTGAACAAGAACTGGCGGACGCTAAGCAAGAGATTGTAGGCAGTTTTCCCCTCACTGCAGCTAATAATGCAGCCGTGGTAGGGCAGTTGGGAGCCATTGGTTTTTATGATTTACCTCTAACCTGGTTGCAAGACTTTACCCAAGAGGTACAAGCATTGACCGTAGAACAGGTGACCGAGGCAATGCAGCGTCATTTACAACCAGAGCAGTGGGTGATTGTTACTGCAGGTCCTAAGGTGGCGCAACAACCATTACCACCAGCGGTTGAGCGTGCTTCATCAACTACTAGTGAGCGTCAGCACTGATGGCGCGGACAATAAAACCAGCCGGCAAAGCTAAAACGAATGGCTTTGCGGGGACTGGACAGTTAAGAATTATTGGCGGGCAATGGCGTTCACGGCGTTTAACTTTTCCTGATGCACCGGGTTTAAGACCCACCCCCGATCGGGTGCGGGAAACGCTGTATAACTGGCTGGCGCCTTATATTGAAGGTGCACGTTTACTTGATCCTTTTGTGGGCAGTGGCGCGTTATTTCTTGAGGGGCTTTCTCGTGGGGCTGCCAGTGGTCTAGCCTTTGATTTGCATCCGCCAGCGGTGACTAATGTGCAGCAAAACTTACAGGTTTTAGGTTGCACCCAGGCTGCCGTTCGCCTAGGGAATGCATTACAATTGCTGCAGCAGTCACCTGCGCAGCCGTTTGATATTGTGCTGCTAGATCCGCCATTTCATCAAAACCTGTTGGCTGATGCCTGTCATTTACTAGAACAGCAGCAATGGTTAACGGCTGCTGCTTGGGTGTATACCGAAAGTGAGCAAGCGCCTTCGCAAGCAGGGCTGCCGAGCCACTGGCGCTTACATCGAGAAAAACATACAGGACAAGTTTATTACGCACTTTGGCAACGTCAGCCAATAGATGGGGAGCAATCATGAAGTTAAAGTTAGGGCTATTGGCTCTTAGCGTATCGGCGTTAGTCGCCTGCGATAGTGGCATTGACCCGAACTCGCCGGTTGGTAAGCGTAAAGCGATTTTCAAAGAAATGTTGAATGTCAGTGAAAACTTAGGGGGGATGTTACGCGGCCGAGTTCCCTACGATGAAGCGCTGTTTATTGAGCAAGCTGCGCATTTAGACCAGCTTGGACGCACGCCTTGGCAGTACTTTCCCGAATTGCCTGAAGCGGATAAAAGCTCAGCTAAAGCCGATGTTTGGGAGCAGCAAGAAAAGTTTAAACAGCTGGCGCGTGAAATGGAACAGGCCACTGCGAACTTAGTCGCATCAACCCAAGCCACGCCTATTATCAGCAGTGCGTTAAAGCAACGGATGCAAGCGGTAGAAGATAGCTGCGAATCTTGCCATCAGGCATTCCGCGCTTACTAAGTCGCTATTCAAGGCCAACTTTTACGGCAATTAATGGTCACCTCTACTTCAGAAATCAGTAGGAGTGACCATGCGCAAATCGAGTCTAAGTACCCTAGTTTTAACCTGTAGCTTGTTATTAAGCGGCCAAAGCTGGGCCCGAGACTATCAATTTACCGATGCTCATTTGCATTATCTCGATTTTTTTCAAGAAACCGAGGGTATGGCCAAATTATTTAGCGCCATGGATCAAGCCAAGGTGCAGCAAGCAATGTTATCGGGCATTCCAGTTGCTAAAAAGTGGGATGAGGATGAGCCCAAACAGCCGCGTTACTATGCTGGCGATGATGGCGATGTGTATTGGTACAGTGCTACTGATTTTATCCTAGCCGAAGCGATCCAGCAGTTGCCGCCTAAGCAACAACAGCGGTTACATCCTTTTTTATCAGGCTTTAATCCTAGCGATAAAAATGCTGCTCAGCATATTCGTAATTTACTAGATACTCATTCTAAGTTTTGGCAAGGCATTGGCGAGGTATTTTTACGCCATGATGATGTGACTGCACTGACCCTTGGGCGTACCCCACGGGCCAATAATGAGGCCATGTATAAAGTGTATCGAGTGGCTGAAGAGTATGATCTGCCTGTGTTGTTGCACTCCAATATCACCTCTAAGCGAGAGCCAGAACCTATTTATTTAACGGAAATGGAACAAGTCTTAAAGGATCATCCACGAGTACGTTTTATTTGGGCTCATGCAGGTACGAGCTTAGAGATTCATCGACGTCAACAACAGCTAGAGTTTTTGCCTGAAACCTTAAGTAAGCTGTTAGCTAACTATCCAAATCTTACCTTGGATCTGTCGTGGAGCTTGGTTGACCCTTATTTAATTGATCAGTCAACAGGGTTGCCTAATGAACAGTGGGTACAGCTAGTTGAGCAATACCCTGAGCGCTTTGTGCTGGGCAGCGATTTGGTGGGTAAGTTTGGCAGCCTAGAGAAAACCCTTGCGAGTTTTACCCCCTTTCTTGATGCCTTAAGCGAAGAAACTGCGCAGAAAGTAGCGACTGATAACTTTTTAAACTTATTGCCGCAGTGGGTCAGTCAAGCAAAAAAACACTAAAAACAGGGTAATTATTTGCAAATGGCGATTAACTATCGCCATTTATCATCGTTTAAACAGCTAAAAACGCTAAATATAAAAAGCTTGCTAATAATATTAGCAATAACTATTGGGTTTGCTGGGCTAAAATAGTGAGCTTAAGCGAGCTGTTTTCATTCGCTCATCTCTTCTGTTTAGCACACACGTTTGCCTAAGGCTGTTAATAAAGGGGCAACGTGCACCAATAATTATTAAATGTTTTGAGGTTTATTACATGAAGTTAAAGAACCTGTTCTTAGCTGGCTTAGCGACTGTGGCAATGGGTGCAGCGACGAGCTTTGCTGAAGTCAAAGAGTATTCAGTATCGACCGTACTCTCAGATGCCTATCCTTGGGGGCAGGCTGCGGTGAAGTGGGCGGAGCTGGTTGAAGAGCGTTCAGAAGGTAAGATCAAACTTAAAATTTACCCCAATGCGCAACTGGTGTCTGGTGACCAAACTCGTGAGTTTTCTGCGATGCGTAGCGGCCTGATTGATATGGCTGTCGGTTCTACCATTAACTGGTCAACGCAGGTGCCTGAACTTAACTTGTTCTCTTTACCTTTTTTAATGCCTGATGATGCAGCGGTTGATGCAATTACTCAAGGTGAAGCGGGTAAACAAGTATTTGCCGCGATTGAAAAGCGTGGCGTGATGCCATTGGCGTGGGGAGAAAATGGTTTTCGGGAAATTTCTAACTCGCGTAAACCCATTACGCAGCCAGAAGACCTCAAAGGTTTAAAGATTCGAGTAGTAGGTTCGCCTTTATTTTTAGATACCTTTAATGCACTAGGCGCTAATCCAACGCAAATGAGCTGGACCGATGCTCAACCAGCATTAACCACTGGTGCCGTTGATGGTCAAGAAAACCCATTATCGGTGTTTGATGCAGCCCGCGCAGATCGTGCCAGTCAGAGCCATTTAACTCTGTGGCACTATATGAATGACCCACTAATTTTTGGTGTTAACCAACGTCTATGGCGTACGTTATCCAAAGAAGATCAGCAGTTACTGACTGAAACCGCGATTGAAGCGGGTCAGTGGGAGGTGAAAAAATCACGGGCTGAATTAACCGATACCTTGGCGCGCATTCGTGAGCGTGATGTAGAGATTACCGAGCTGAGCGAAGAACAACGGGCAGCTTTTGTTGAGGCAACCCAGAGCGTATACAAAAAGTGGACCTCAAAAATTGGTGCTGACCTAGTTGAAAAAGCACAGTCAGCGATCCAAAACCGTTAATTTATTCTGCCCGTAATACCTAGCCCTACTCAGGGCTAGGTCAGAGAGTGTTATGTCTAAGCCTAAAGCACGTTTTGAGTCTTGGTTAGGTGTTGCCGCCTTAGCTGGAATCTGTTTGATCAGTTTAGGTAACGTTATTGTGCGTTATACCACCAATGCTTCTTTTGCCTTTACTGAAGAATTTTCTGTGGTGTTTATGGTGATTTTAGCCTTTGCTGGCGCTGCAGTGGCCGCGCGTAGCAATGAGCATATCCGAATTACCCTACTTGAAGAAAAGCTCAGCCCACGTTTACGGCCCATGTTATATGTGGCGCAGTGGCTGGGTGGTTTAGTCGTTTTAGGATTGATTATTTGGTATGGCGGGGTGTTGACCTATGAGGAATACGAGTGGGAGTCGACCTCTGCTGGATTGGGCTATCCCACCTGGATTTACCAGATTTGGCTACCTTTTTTGAGCCTATTTATTGTCTGGCGCAGCACCCAAAACTTAGTGGAAAGGATTCGTGATAACCGTTTAACCCCTGCTAGCACAACTGAGGAAAAATCAGCATGAGTCCTGATGTGTGGATGCTGATTATCTTCGGCATTTGTTTATTGATTGGTATGCCGGTGGCCTTTGCCTTAGGTTTAGGCGGCGCCGCTGGAATTGTTTTAGGATTATCGCCAGATATGCTGGCGACCTTAGGTAGCAATACCTATAACAGCATTGCTAAATACCCCCTGATCGCGATTCCGCTGTTTATTTTAACCGGCATTATTTTTGAGCGGGCAGGAGTGGCAGCCAGCTTAGTTAAGTTCGCCCAGTCCTTAATTGGGCGGCGCCATGGTGGATTAGCCTTAGTGGCAGTTTTAGTCTGCTTAATTATGGGTGGCATGAGTGGCTCCGGCCCAGCCGATGCGGCCGCGGTAGCGATGGTGATGTTGCCCAGTATGACTAAAGCAGGTTATCCACGACCTTTTTCGGCATCTTTGATTGCTGCGGCTTCATCGACGGCGATTCTGATTCCACCGTCGATTGCGCTGATCTTATATTCAGTGATGATGCCAGGCGTTGATTTACGGGCATTATTTGCAGCGGGATTATTTCCGGGGATTTTGGCCGGTTGTTCACTCTTAGTGCCAGCATACTTTTTAGCCAAGAAAAATAACTGGGAAAATCCACAAGAGGATGAGGAGCAACGTCCCTCGATTCGTAAAAGCTTTATTGAAGCACTGCCGGCGTTATTTGCTCCGGTATTAATTTTGGGTGGCTTACGTTCTGGATTGTTTACTCCAACTGAAGCGGCTGTGGTTGCGGTGACCTATGGTCTGCTGATTGGGAGTTTAGTCTATCGCCAGCTGACCTGGTCTGGGTTAGTGGATATGTTTGTCGAAGCCACCAAAATCTCAGGCATTGTGTTGTTAATTATCTCTTTAGCCGGAATTTTTGCTTGGGCAGGCACTACCTTAGGCACTTTCACCAGTCTTGCCGAAGCTATGTTGTCGATTTCAGATAACCCAATTACCTTATTATTATTAGTCATGCTGCTGGTGTTATTGGCCGGCATGTTGTTGGATGCGGTGTCTATCTATCTGATTTTAACCCCAGTATTGGTGCCACTGATTCAACACTTTGGCTGGAATCCTGTGTGGTTTGGGATCTTACTGGCAATGAATATTGCGATTGGTCAGTTTACGCCACCGGTGGCGGTCAACCTGATGGTGACCACTAAGGTGGCCGATATTCGCTTAGAACACACCTTTGGCTGGGCCATGCTATTTATGGTAACTATGTTTAGTGCCTTGCTTTTAGTTATGATTTTCCCGGAAATTGCGCTCTGGTTGCCGCGTTATCTTGGCTTTGCGCTGGACTAATACAGGCTGTACTGCCCCTGATTGGCTAGGGGCAGTGATTGGGGAAGCGAGGCTTGCTTGTGCAAGATTGTAAATAGCGTTAAGCCTGGCACCCTCGAAGAGGCAGGAAACTAGACGCTGGCTTGATAACCGGCGGCATCAAGCAGCAGGTCTAGCTCTTTTACGTCTGTAGGCTGTAGTTTGTAAAACCAGCTGTCGTAAGGATGACTATTAATGCCTTCTGGGGCCTCTGTGAGGGTATCATTCACCTCGATGACGGTACCGCTGATAGGGGCATAAATATCTGACGCGGCTTTTACTGACTCCACAATGCCGGCTTGTTGACCACGCTCTAAGCGACTATTAAGTGCTGGCAGTTCTAGGTAAACAATGTCTCCTAGAGCTTCTTGGGCATGATCAGTAATCCCGACAGAAACCGTACCGTCTGCATTTAATAGTGCCCATTCATGGCTGGTGGCATAGCGCAGGTGATCAGGGGTGTTATTCATATTATGAGTTCCTCAGCAGCTGGACAGGCTAATCAGTGATGGTCGATAAGCATTCGATGATTAATAACATAGCATCGAATGCTGAGAGTTAAATAAGAATTTCGCCGTGTTTTACAAAGCAGGGTTTAACTACCCGTACCGGATGCCATTTATTACGAATTTCAACTTCGCCACGCTCATCTGCACAGGCTGCCACCCTAGCTAAGGCAATGGCTTTACCTAAGGTGGGGGAAAAGCTACCACTGGTAATGATGCCATCGGGGTAACCGCTAATTCGCACCGGTTGTTGGGCCCGTAAGACGCCGCGTTCTTCTAAGACCAAGCCCACCATACGATCCAAATTACCAGCCGCTTGTTGGGCTTGTAAGGCGGCCTTGCCAATAAATTGGCGTTGCTGATCAGCAAAGCATACGCGTGAAGCAAGGCCACAAACTAATGGCGTGGTGCTTTCATCCATGTCATTACCTTGTAAGCAAAATCCTGCCTCTAGGCGTAGCGTGTCGCGGGCGCCTAAGCCGATTGGCGCAATGCCAGCACCCACAATTTCATTAAATAACGCGACTGCTTGTTCATGGGGCAGAATAATTTCAATGCCTTCTTCGCCAGTATAACCGGTGCGCGAAAAGAACCACTGCTCTTCAAAAAAGCTACAGTTAGCGTCTAATTGCTGCAACTGAGCCATACGGCTAGAGCTAAAAATACGGGCAAGATGTTCAAAGGTCTGCGGGCCTTGGATCGCTAACACACACAAATCACGGTGAAAATTTAGCTCAACTGCCAGCGACTGGGCGTGGTTTTGCAGCCAATCTTGCACCCGATCTCGAGTAGCGGCATTGGTTAGACAGCGAAAGCCGTTAGCACTTTTAAATACCAGCACTTCATCAATAATTCCGCCTTGTTCATTGAGTAGGGCGCTGTAGTGACCATTGCCGACGGTTGCTAGTTGAGCAACATCATTGCACAGTACAGTGCGTAGTAGGGTGCTGGCATCGGCACCTGTAATATCGGTAACCGCCACATGGGAGATATCAAAAACACCACAATCATTACGAACTTGATGGTGTTCTTCAACTTGAGAACCGTAATGTAGCGGCATATCCCAACCGCGAAAATCAACCATCTTGGCACCTAAAGCCAGATGTATGTCATACATTGGAGTGCGCAATCCCATAGGATCTCCTCACAGGCTAACGAGCGTTAGCTTGGACTAGGCAGCAAGGACGCAGCTTGCTGAAAAACGTAAACCACCGCAGATAAGTTGTCGGTGATGCTACAAAAACGCTAATAAAATAAACGATTTTTAACTAAAAAGCAGATTAGAACTGTCTCAGGCTGTGAATTATACCTAGCTTAAACAATTAATAAGTCGTTTTGGCGGATCGTCTAATGAGCAAAATAACCGGCAGTAGGCCAACCAATACTAAGGTGAGTGCGGGTAATGAAGCTCGGGCCCATTCGCCTTCACTGGTCATTTCAAAAATACGTACGGCTAAGGTATCCCAGCCAAAGGGACGCATAATTAAAGTCGCTGGCATTTCTTTAAGCACATCCACAAACACCAATAAAGCGGCAGTTAAAGTACCTGGCAGCAATAATGGCAGATACACGCGACGAAATAAGCCACTGCCGCTAACACCTAAGCTGCGCGCTGCTTCTGGCAGTGAGGGCTTGATTCGAGCTAAAGCAGTTTCGAGTGGGCCAAAAGCGACCGCCATAAAACGTATCACATAGGCTAATAATAAGGCACCTAAACTACCGAGCAGCAGTGGTTTACCAGCTCCACCGAGCCACTTGGAAAGTGGTACTATCCACTCATTATCTAGGTAACTAAAAGCCAGCATGATCGCGACCGCTAACACTGAGCCGGGCAGAGCATAGCCGAGATTAGCTAAACCAACAGTGGCGCGGTTAAAGCGATTAGCTGCTAAGCGCTTAGCAAAGGCCAGCAATAAAGCGCCGCTGACTGTGAGTGCTGCGGCAGCTAAGCCTAGGTATAGGGTATGGGTAATTAAGGCAGCGTAGCGCTCATCTAGATCAAAACGTCCTCGCTGCCAGAGCCAAGCCAGTAGCTGTAACACTGGTATTACAAAGGCACAGGCAAAGACTAACAGGCACCAACAGCTGGCTGCCCAGGCTTTCCAGCCACGTAAACGATATAAGGCTGTGCGCCGAGCTCGTTCATTAGCAGGGCGGATCGCGCCTCTGGCTTTGTGCTCGGCAAAAATGAGTAAAGCAACAAATAACAGCAACAAACTAGCGAGTTGGGTCGCGCTGGATAGACTAAAAAAGCCATACCAGGTTTTGTAAATTGCGGTGGTAAAGGTATCAAAATTAAATACGGATACCGCGCCAAAATCGGCTAAGGACTCCATTAATGCTAAGGCGACACCGGCGCCAATCGCTGGCCGTGCCACCGGTAGCGCTACCCGCCAAAAAGCTTGCCAAGGAGAGCAGCCGAGTACTCGCGAGGCTTCCATTAAGCCTTTGCCTTGGACCATAAAGGCTGTGCGGGCGAGTAGGTAAACATAGGGATAAAACACTAGGACAAATACGGTAATCACCCCGCCCGTTGAGCGAATGCGAGGAAAGTTGAGATTTAACTCTAAGGTGTTACGTAAGAAACTTTGTACTGGCCCTGAAAAATCCAACAGTCCTACAAATACAAAGGCCAGCACATAAGCGGGAATTGCAAACGGCAACATTAAAGCCCAGTCTAACCATTTGCGGCCAGGAAATTCACACAAACTGGTCAGCCAAGCCAAGCTCACGCCTAATAGGGTAACGCCTAGTCCCACGCCTAACATCAGGGTGGCAGTATTGCCGAGCAGGCGAAGCATTTGGGTATCCCATAGGTGCGTCCAAATTTCAGTGTCAACCTGATGCCAGCTAAGCAGCAGAACAGTAATGGGCAGTAACACTAAAATGGCAAAAAAACTGGTAATAGGATACCAGCGGCGTTGAGCAGGATGAGCCACAGCAACCTCGGGATCAGGATTCAATAAAGCTGCCAGCGAGAGGTGCGCTAGCACGAGTGACACAGTATAACGGGCAGCGGCTTAGGTTACAGCAGTCAATGTAAATGTTAATCTTTTGCTTTAAGCCAGATCAAAGTAATCACTCCCGCGATTAACCCCCAAAAGGCGGCGCCGATGCCAAATAAGGTGATCCCTGAGGCAGTGAGTAAAAAAGTAACGGCTGCCGCTTCGCGTTGATGTGGCTGCTGTAAGGCAGCAACTAAGCCATTAGCAATGGTATTGAGCAGTGCTAAGCCGGCAATCACCATCACCAGTACTTTAGGTAAGGCAGCGAAAAGTCCAGCCACCGTGCCGCCTAAAATGCCGAGAGCTAAATAAAATAAGCCAGCAAATACGCCGGCCATATAACGTTTGCTAGGGTCATCGTGGGCTTCTTGGCTGGTGCAAACTGCAGCACTAATAGCGGCTAAGTTAAGAGCATAAGCACCAAAGGGCGCTAGTAATAGATTGCTTAAGCCGGTCCAGCTTACAATCGCTGAAACCGGTGGGCGATAGCCGGCAGACTGCAGCACTGCAACTCCTGGTAAGTTTTGCGAGGCCATAGTGACGATAAAGAGCGGTAATCCCACGCTTAATAAACTGGCCCAGTGTAGCTCAGGCGTTATCCATTCCGGCTTGCCCCAGGTGAGAGTTAATTGCGCTAGCTGCACTTGTTGTTGCGCGGCAGCGAGTACAACTCCGAGCACTAAACTTAACGCAATGGCGTAGCGCGGCAGGTAGCGTTTACTGATTAAGTAGGTCGCCATCATGGCCAACGGAAGCAGGAGTTGTTGCTCAAGACTGATAAATAAGTTGAGGCCAAATTGCAGTAAAATTCCAGCGAGCATCGCTGCCGCCAGTGACGCCGGAATCTTATGCATTAAGCGTGCAAATAACCCCGTAACGCCGCAAAGGGTAATTAGCAATGCAGAAAACAAAAATGCCCCAATGGCTTGCGGCATACTGAGGCCAGGCAGGCTAGTGACCAACAGCGCCGCACCTGGTGTTGACCAAGCGGTGATAATGGGCATTTTGTAACGCCAAGATAAGCCAAGGGTCGTCAGCCCCATGCTAATGCCTAAGGCCCACATCCACGAACTAATTTGGCTGCTACTGGCACCCGCCGCTTCCGCCGCCTGAAACACAATCACCGCCGCGCTGCTATAACCGGTTAGCACCGCAATAAACCCAGCCACTAGGCTAGAAAAGCTAAAGTCTTGTTGGAGGCGGCGAATAAAAGACATGATGTACACTGACCGAACAATTAAAGTCAGTGTTTATAACAAATTTACTACGTTAACTGCGACAGGCTTTTCGTTTGTTTGGATTTAACTTAAAAGGAAATTAAGGAATGTATCGATGGATGAGCAGGCTGCTATTAGTTAGCTATTTAGTCGTTAGCTTGCCTTTTCTCAGTAAAGCTTTGGATGCCGCGAGTATTTTTTGCTTTGATCAAGATAGTCTGCACTTAACCGCATTTGAGCTAAGTAAAGTGAGTCCAGAAACCTATACCCAAGCGATTTTAGCAGCACTTGAACAAGAAGATGTTGAGTTAGCCAATTCACTGTTTGAGTTAGCCCAGCAGCAAGCAGTTAGATTAAGTAATCAGTCGCAGCTTGAGCTTAAACTGGCGCAAGCTAACTCTTGGTGGGCAGCTACACAGCGAACAAGCAGTGAGCTATGGCGCGGTTTTTGGTTAGGTGAGGTGCACTCTGCTAATAGCTTGGCGGCCAGCACTGTGAGTGACTTTTTATTGATAGGTGATGTGCGTGATTTAGGCCGTGAGTTAGCTAATTGGCCAGATTCTGATCAATTGGTACTAGGATTATCAGCCGTAGGTATTGGCTTATCTGTTGGAACTGTTGTTAGTGGTGGCAGCAGTGCAATTGCCGCAGCAGGGGCTTCTAGTATTAAAGCAGCTAAAAAAGCAGGAAAGCTGAATAAGAAACTAATGCAGCAATTAACCCGTATGGGTGAAAATAGTATCAACCCAGCTGCAGTGCAGGCGATAAAGCAACAGTGGCAACAACTCAAGCTTACCCAGTTGAATACGGCGAGCTTCAAAGAGTTAAAAGCCCCTTTGGGCCAGCTAGTTCAACCACAAGTAGTTAAGCACTTTAAAAAAGTGAGCAACAATATCGGTACGATCAGTACGCACAGTGGTTTGCGCGGCATGCTGGAAACTTTAAATAGAGCTGAATCGGTAGCACAAGTCAGTCGTTTAGCTAAAATTTCGCAAAAGTTTAAACAAGGTTATGTAGGAGCGCTGAAATTATTACCTCGATTAGGTAAAAAACTGGCTTGGTTATCTGGCGTTATGTTGGAGTTAGTGGCCAGCCTGCTCAATGCTTTGCTGTGGAGCGTACTGCTGTTGTGGAATATGTTTAAATTAGGACGCCATGTTTTTAGGTAGTGTAAGACAGGTTAGATTAACAAGGAGCAATAGAATGAAACAGTTAACCTTGGCTTTAGGGTTAGCCGTCATTGGCTTAAGTGCACCAGTATTGGCTGCAGATAAAATACCCAGTCAGTTTCATGGCTTTTGGGAAAAAGCAGAAATGTGTGAAACAGCTATGGAGATAGGTGTTCCAGATACAGGGGCAATTATTGATAGTGATAGCATCAGTGGCTACGAAGCCAGTTGTTCTGTCGAAAAAGTTACCCAAGTTGGCGTGAATGAAGTTACTGTGAATTTAATGTGCTCTGAAGCAGAGGGAGAATATAAAAGAACAGATAACTTAAAGCTTTATGATGGACAGTTTTTAGTTATTACTTACGAAAATTATGAACCAGGTTCGCGATTAGTCCGCTGCGATAAAGAGACTGTAATTAAATCTGTGTAACTGTTTATCATTGACCCCTAACGGGAAGGATAAACAGACGATGAACAAAAAAGACCTCGAAGCCTTTGCACGCGAAGCGGCAAAAGGTATTAAAACTGAAAAAGACCTGACAGACATGCGAGCCATGCTCACCAAAGTGATGGTTGAAGCAGCGCTTAGCGTTGAGCTTGATGAACATTTAGGCTATCGCAAGCACGAGCAGTCCAGCTCAGAAAACAGCCGCAACGGTGTCACGCGCAAAACCGTGCGCACTGAAGACGGCCAGTTTGAGCTGGATACGCCACGTGACCGACAAGGTGATTTTGAACCGCAGCTGGTGAAAAAGCACCAAACTCGCTTTACCTCGATGGATGATAAAATCCTTTTTCTCTATGCCCAAGGCATGACGACACGAGAAATTGTCGATACCTTCAAAGAAATGTACGGCGCAGATGTGTCTGCAAGCCTCATATCTAAAGTCACTGATGCCGTTATTGATCAGGTAGTTGAGTGGCAGTCACGGCCACTGGATGCGGTTTACCCCATCGTTTATCTGGACTGCATTGTGGTTAAAATCCGCCAAGATAAGCATGTTATCAACAAAGCCGTTTATCTTGCTCTAGGCGTGAATATGGAAGGCCAAAAAGAGCTATTAGGCTTATGGCTGTCTGAAAATGAAGGCGCTAAGTTCTGGCTTAATGTGCTCACTGAGCTTCAAAATCGGGGCGTAAAAGATATATTAATTGCCTGTGTTGACGGGCTAAAAGGCTTCCCTGATGCCATTAATGCGGTCTTCCCTGAGACTCAAATTCAGCTTTGTATCGTTCACATGGTACGCAACTCAGTCAAATATGTGCCCTGGAAGGACTACAAGGCCGTCACCGCCGAGTTAAAGCAAATATACCAATCAGTCACCGAAGAAGAAGCCTTGCTCGCCCTGAACCAATTTGCTGAGCACTGGGACGACAAGTACCCACAAATCAGCAAGTCATGGCGGACGCACTGGCATAACCTCAATACCCTGTTCAATTATCCTGCTGATATCAGAAAGGTGATTTACACCACCAACGCCATTGAATCGCTGAATAGCGTGATCCGCAAAGCCATCAAAAAACGTAAATTGTTCCCAACCGATGACTCGGCTAAGAAAGTCATCTATTTGGCAATCCAAAATGCGTCCAAGAAGTGGACCATGCCGATCAGAGATTGGAAACCGGCATTGAATCGATTTATGATTGAGTTTGAAGACCGCTTAAAAGATTATATTTAACCTTGGCAGTTACACAGAATCATTTACAGGGTCGCGATAAATAATCTTAACTAATAAAAAAAGGCTTCTAGCATTTTGTGCTAGAAGCCTTTGGTTTTCCTTAGCTTCCGTTACATCATCTCATCTAACAGCTTGGTATCACGCACGGCACCTTTGTCGGCGCTAGTGGCGAGCATGGCGTAGGCTTTGAGCGCTGAGGTAACTTTACGGGTGCGCTGCTCGACCGGTTTCCAGCCTTTTTTATCTTGCTCCACGCGGCGCGCGGCTAGCTCTTCATCGCTGATCAGCAGGTTGATGCTGCGGTTAGGGATATCAATCAGGATTTTATCCCCTTCTTGCACTAAACCAATCGCACCGCCTGAAGCTGCTTCAGGTGAGGCGTGGCCAATGGATAAGCCTGAAGTACCGCCAGAGAAACGGCCATCGGTTAACAGAGCGCACTCCTTACCTAAGCCTTTAGATTTTAGATAAGAGGTTGGGTAAAGCATCTCTTGCATGCCCGGGCCACCTTTAGGGCCTTCATAGCGAATAATCACGATATCGCCCGCTTTTACTTCATCGGCCAAAATGCCTTTTACTGCAGAATCTTGGCTTTCAAAGATTTTCGCGCTGCCCTCAAAGACAAGGATTGATTCATCAACTCCAGCGGTTTTAACTACGCAGCCATCTTCGGCGATATTGCCGTATAATACGGCTAAACCGCCTTCACTGGAGTAAGCATGTTCTACGCTACGAATACAGCCTTGTTCGCGGTCATCGTCTAAAGAATCCCAGCGAGTAGCTTGGCTAAAGGCGGTTTGGGTTGGAATACCCGCAGGACCTGCCTTAAAGAAGGTGTGCACTGCTGGATCAGTGGTTTGGGTAATATCCCACTGGGCAATCGCATCAGCCATGGTAGGGGCATGGACGGTTGAAACATCGGTATGTAACAAACCACCACGGGCGAGGGAGCCTAAAATACTGAAGATACCACCCGCACGGTGCACGTCTTCCATGTGATATTTCTGAATATTCGGCGCTACTTTACACAACTGTGGTACATGGCGTGACAGACGATCAATATCACGCAAATCAAAATCAACGCCTGCTTCTTGGGCTGCAGCTAATAAGTGCAAAATGGTATTGGTCGAACCACCCATGGCAATGTCGAGCGTCATGGCATTTTCGAAGGCTTTAAAGTTAGCAATACTGCGTGGTAGTACTGCTTCGTTATTGTGCTCGTAATACTGTTTGCACAGTTCCACAATGGTGCGGCCCGCTTGTAAAAAGAGCTGCTCGCGGTCAGCGTGGGTGGCGAGCATCGAACCATTGCCCGGTAGTGATAAACCCAAGGCCTCGGTGAGGCAGTTCATTGAGTTAGCGGTAAACATACCCGAGCAAGAGCCGCAGGTTGGGCAGGCGCTACGCTCGTATTCGGCGACTTTCTCATCAGAGCAACTATCATCTGCGGCTGCCACCATGGCATCTACTAGATCTAAGCCGTGATTAGCTAGTTTGGTTTTACCCGCTTCCATGGGGCCGCCTGAAACAAACACCACAGGAATATTCAGGCGCAGGGCAGCCATTAGCATACCGGGGGTGATTTTATCGCAGTTAGAAATACAGACTAACGCATCGGCGCAGTGGGCATTGACCATGTATTCCACTGAGTCTGCGATGATTTCCCGGCTGGGAAGCGAGTACAGCATGCCATCGTGACCCATGGCAATTCCATCATCTACCGCGATGGTGTTGAATTCTTTAGCAACACCGCCGGCCCGTTCGATTTCACGTGCGACTAATTGGCCCATATCTTTTAGGTGCACGTGTCCTGGTACAAACTGGGTAAAGGAGTTGGCAACAGCAATAATTGGTTTTTGAAAGTCTTCATCTTTCATTCCGGTGGCGCGCCACAGAGCACGGGCACCGGCCATATTGCGGCCGAACGTAGAAGTTTTAGAGCGATAATTAGGCATGACGGTTTCCAGCAAAAATAATTCAAACAGGATTAAGCACAGTTATGGCTGTGGGCGGGATGTCCGCGACAGCATAAAGCTGCTAAGGCCGCCTTGGGTAGTGGCGAATAATGCTTTGATCATACGCCAGCTTAGCAGTCACGGCAAAGGCTGCAGGGCTTCGGGCACAGAGTTTGCCGTTATCTAATTTTTTTACATTTTTTTTGAACTGAAAAAGCGAAATTTCACTCTTTTACCGCATAATTATGCGGCGCAAATCGCGTATCGAATCAATACCTAATGGGGCCAATATGTGTGGAATTGTTGGAGCTATTGCACAGCGTCCAGTTGCTGCAATTTTAATTGAAGGTTTAAAACGACTAGAGTACCGCGGCTATGACAGTGCAGGTGTGGCGCTGATAACAGAGCGCGGGCTTGAACGTTGTCGGCGTGTGGGCAAGGTGGCGGAATTAGCCCATGCCCTAGATACCGAGCCTTTAATTGGCCAGCTGGGCATTGCCCACACACGTTGGGCCACGCACGGGATTCCTAGTGAAGCTAATGCTCACCCCCACACTTCAAGAGCCTCCTCGCAGCCTAGTATTGCGGTGGTACATAACGGGATTATTGAAAATCATGCTCAGTTGCGCTCCGAGCTAGAAGCTTTGGGCTATGTTTTTAGTTCTGAGACCGATACTGAAACCATCGCTCATTTATTGCACTATTTAAGCCAGTCCACCCCTGATTTACGTAGTGCACTGCAACAGGCCTTGCCACGTTTGCATGGCGCCTATGGTTTAGCTGTGATTAGTAGTGATCAACCGGATCGAATTTTAGCCACCCGCAGCGGCAGTCCGTTGGTGATTGGGGTGGGAATTGGCGAGCACTTTATTGCCTCTGATCCGCTGGCACTGCGCCAAGTCACTGATCGCTTTGTTTACTTGGCAGAAGGCGATATCGCCGAAATTAGGCAAGAGTCCTATCAAATTTGGGATGCAAGTTTTAGCTCAGTACAGCGCCCAATTGAGCAGGCACAAGAAACGGCGGAAGCAGCAGAAAAGGGCAGTTATCGGCACTTTATGCTAAAAGAAATAGATGAGCAGCCCAAGGTGGTGCAGCAAGCATTGGCTGAGCGAATTAGCGCAACCCAGGTGCAGACAGGATGCTTTGGCGCAAGGGCGGAGCAGATTTTCTCTAGGGTGAAAAACATTCAAATTGTCGCCTGTGGTACCAGTTACCACGCGGGATTAGTGGCTAAGTATTGGTTAGAAGAATTAACCAATACCCCGTGCCAAGTCGAGGTGGCCAGCGAGTTTAGATACCGAAAGGTAGCGGTACAGCCGGATACCTTATTTGTGAGTATTTCGCAGTCGGGCGAAACGGCGGATACTTTGGCCGCCCTGCGCCATTTAGATTCAGCCCATTATTTGGCTAGCTTAACGATTTGTAACGTCGCGAGCAGTTCCTTAGTGCGTGAGTCAGATTTGGCCTTACTGACAAAAGCCGGTCCGGAAATTGGTGTGGCTTCCACTAAAGCCTTTACCACGCAGTTAGTTAGCTTATTGTTGCTTACGTTAGCCATTGGCCGTGCGCGTGGCAGTTTATTGTCTGAGCAAGAGCAGGAAATCGTCGAAGAGCTGCACCAACTACCCAGTAAGCTGTACGAAGCGTTGGCCTTAAATAGCGAAATTGAGCAATTATCAGCGCTTTTTGCCGATAAACAGCACTGTTTGTTCTTGGGGCGTGGTGAGCAGTTTCCGATTGCCTTAGAGGGAGCGCTGAAATTAAAAGAGATTTCTTATATCCATGCCGAAGCTTATCCAGCAGGTGAGTTAAAGCATGGCCCACTGGCGCTGGTCGATAGCACTATGCCCGTCGTTACGGTAGCGCCCAATAATCAGCTGTTAGAAAAGCTAAAATCCAACCTGCAAGAAGTTCGCGCTCGGGGCGGTGAGCTGGTGATTTTCGCCGACGCCAGCACCCAACTCGCTAATGAACCCAACACCCTGCAGATCAATATGCCCAGCATTCATCCAGTACTGGCGCCTATTCTTTACACTATTCCTTTGCAACTACTGTCGTACCACGTTGCCGTGATTAAAGGCACTGATGTCGACCAGCCAAGAAACTTAGCCAAAAGTGTGACGGTGGAGTAGGAGGTTTTTATGCTGTTTGGTGGCTGTGGCATGACAATAAAGTTAGTAACTGAACAATAAAGTTGGTAACTTGACAATATAATTGGTAACTTGCTCCATACATTTAATGCTCAAAATTGAGGTGTGGAGCATGACAAGCAGCACACTTGACTCACGTTCTTTGAAATGGATAAAACAAGGGCGTGGAGCTGGCTCCGGTAAAGACTATCAACCTTGGCTAACGGTCAGAGATTTACCCTCTTCTGGCCGCTCCCATCGCATCTGGGGATTTCAAACGCAGCGTACCCACCACCTGCTTTCAGATTTAGAGTTAGCAGCTTTCTTTTTGTTTGACTGGAACCCATTCGCTACCGATATACGTGAGCAATATCCTCTCAGGTTAGAAGACACCCTTGAGCTTGCAGAACAAGCAGGTATTCGCCACCCCGCGCTTAAAGGGCAAGTGCAGATTATGTCTAGTGACTTTCTCATTGATACGAATATGTTGCGCCAACCAAGAATAGCTATACAAGTTAAAACATCAGCTGAACTATACAACCCCAGAACGATAGAGAAGCTAGAGCTTGAGCGACGGTATTGGGCTAAGAAAAATATCCCATGGTATTTACTAACAGAACAACAAATACCCAAGATAGTCATACAAAATATTGCTTGGCTTTATCCCGCGCAGGTTGCCCTCGATGAACTTGAAAGCACATTAGCTATGGCGGCATTCTATTTAAATTTTTTCCTGCAGAATCCAACCCTACAGATTTCACAAGCAGCAATGATCCTTGACCAAGCATACTCACTGGCACCCGGCGAATCACTACAAAAAATTCGCTCGCTATTAGCTTTACGAGTTTTCTTATTTGATATTACCAAGCACTGGTCATCTTTATGCGTTAGTGAGCTGCAAGCCTCATCCGACATACATTCATTGAGGGAGCGCTATGCTGCGAATCAATGATGTTGTCATGTATGCAGATATTCGCTATCGAATTCTTGTCGTCTCCGATACTCAATATACTTGGATAGATATTGACTCTGATAAAGCTTTTCCAGAGCAAATACCTTTATCAGAAGTTGACACAGAAATATTATCTGAAACCTTAAGAAGAGTTGAGGACCCTTTTTTGTATCTTGCGGCACAATTACCAGAACAGGGTTCAGCTGCGCAGAAAGTCCGTGATAAGCGCCTTGCTGCCATTGAGACACTAATAAATCATCCTAATATTTATTATAGATCGGGTAGAGGCGCCTTAATACAGCAAGCTGTTGAAGCATCCGGCTCCGCTAAAAAGACTTTGTACTCATACCTGCGCCAGTACTGGCAACGTGGCTGTACACCAAACGCTCTTTTACCTGACTACAATAATTCAGGTGCTCGTGGCACAAAGCGTGCAGCGTCAGATAAAAAACTAGGCCGTCCAAGAAGTATAGCCCCTGGAACGGGAGCAATTATTGATAGCAGCATTGAGCGCATGTTCCGTATTGTGCTGGATCGTTATTATTTAACAGAGAAAAGCCATTCTCTGCCTTATGCACATCGCCGCTTTGAAGATATGTTTGAAGTCGCAAACCCTGATGAGTTCAAAGAGAACTTCCCAACAATCAGACAATTACGCCATTTTTATGAGCGCGAATATATCCGGCCAGATCGTATTCGCCTGAGAGCAAATAAGATCAATTACCATAAGGATATCAAGCCACTGCAGGGTACAGCGACAGCTGGTGTTCATGGCCCAGGTGCACGATACGAAATTGATGCCACCATTGCAGATATTTATCTTCTATCGGCTGATCGAAAAAGCATTATCGGTCGCCCAACGTTATACGCTGTTGTTGATGTTTACAGTAGGCTAATTGCTGGTTTCTATGTCGGCCTTGAGAACCCTTCGTACGTTACAGCCATGTTAGCTCTAGTTAATGCGATGACTGACAAAGTACAGTTGTGTCAATCATACGGTTATAATGTTGAGCCAGAAGATTGGCCTTCGATAGGTATCCCTGATGCCATTTTAGCAGACAGGGGAGAGCTACTCGGGTATCAAATTGAATCTCTTGAGCAAGCATTTGGCGTGAGAATTGAAAACACGCCTCCTTATCGAGGCGATGCTAAAGGTATTGTTGAGCGCAGTTTTAAAACCCTACAAGCTGATTTTAAACCTTTTGCACCGGGTGTGGTGACTGGAGATATCGTAAGGAAACGTGGCGGAAAAGATTACCGCTTAGATGCAACTCTTACGCTACATGAGTTCACTAAAATCATTATTGGCTCCATTCTTCAGCGCAACCAACACTCTGTTTTAGTTAAATATGATCGTGATCCAGAGATGCCCGACACGCTGGCACCTATCCCGATTAATATTTGGCGCTGGGGTATTCAGAATCGCAGTGGCCGTCTACGAAACACCTCTGCAGCTGCACTGAAAATCGCCTTGCTTCCTCGCCAGAAAGTGACCCTATCAGATTATGGTATCCAATGTTTTGGTGCTTATTATACCTGCAGGGAGTTAGTCGAGACGGGCTGGCTCCATAGAACACGGCAGCAGCGTCCAAGCTCTTTTATAGCAGCTTACGACCCAGCAGTGGCTGATGTGATTTATGTTTTCCCTGATAAGGGCCAGCCAGATTATTGGGAATGTTTGTTAACAGATCGCTCCAGAGAGTTCAGAGGCAAGTCCATGTGGGAGATGTGGGCAAGCAAACAACAGCAGAAAAAAGCAATAGCTACTGCCAAACTGTCTGAACAAGAAAATAAGAGAGCGCTAGAAAATATAATTGATAAAACAATCAGGGCCGCAGAAAAGCTGCGTCCTGCCTATTTTGGTGACTCGAAAACTGAAACGTTGGCTGGGATTAAGAAAAGCAGATTGGAGGCTCGCAATGCTGAACGGCAGCAACGCCGACCCGACTCTAAAACTACTGATTCAAAACCAAAAGCCGACGTCAGATACTTACATAATCCGCCTGAAGACGCTGCTTATCCTAATTTTCTTGATGAGTTATTTGGAGATGATGAATGACTCTACCAAAAGGTATGCTTCAAGCCATATATCATCAGACTGGAGTCAGCCAGTATGACGGAAACCCTCTTATTGAAGCACTACCACCGATACTCGATCGGACTCAGTTAAGAGATGGGCTCTCAGGCAAAGTTACATTTCGTCCGAACGATATCTATCTTGATGTTCAGACTCGTATTCACGTCATTTCTCAGTTGTTAGATAGCTTTTTTCAACCGTTATCGCGCCATATAGAGTTAGAATCAAAGCTATCTGTTTTGCTTCGCCAAGGTTATGTCGGTAGAAACTTAGCTAATGGCGATTTAAATACCCATATCCAAAACGGTTACGAACGTGTCATGCAAGGTGACCTGGGTGTTTTCCGCTTTGAGCATGTCGAATCAACTGCTAAAAGCATGGCATTTATTGGCTGCTCAGGCTCTGGTAAGACAAGCTCATTAAATCGTATTCTAGCAACTTACCCACAACTGCTTTATCACGAAAAATACAATTTCACGCAAATTGTATTTCTTAAAATTGATTGCCCGCATGACGGTTCTCTAAAGAGCCTATGTCATAACTTTTTCAGAGAAATTGACGCAATACTGGGCACTAACTATGTACGCCGCTACGTTGAAAAACGCCACGGTGTAGAAACTTTGATTGCAATGATGGCACATACTGCAAACACTCATGCGATTGGCCTTCTTGTGATAGATGAAATTCAGCACCTGAGTGTCAAGCGCTCGGGTGGCTCAGAGCGCATGCTTAATTTCTTTGTAACTCTTGTTAACGAAATATCAGTCCCAGTTGTAATGGTAGGCACACCAAAAGCTAAGCCTGTTTTTGAACTGGACTTACGCTCAGCGCGCCGGGGTGCTGGATATGGCTCCATTTTGTGGGAGCCATTAAGTAAACCCTTGCCAGAGCAAAATGTATCACGCTCAGAATGGGGGGCTTTCACCAATCAACTTTGGAAGTATCAGTGGCTAACTAAAGCAGCGCCTGTGATTTCTGATGAGCTTAGAGAAACTTGGTACGATCTTTCCCAAGGGATAATGGATGTTGTTATCAAGCTATTTGTTCTCTCTCAAATCAGAGCGGTCGTAACTAAGATCGAGCGCATTACTCCAGAACTCATGAAAAGAGTATACGAAGATGAGCTCAAACCGATTCACCCGATGATAGATGCTCTGAGATCAGGAGATATTATTAAAATCGCGCGTTACTCAGACCTGACGATCCCTGACGTTGATCGTAAAATATTGGAATTAAGTAACTTATTACATTCGCATCAGGAAAGTATTGATGTAGTGGCTAAATATCGTGGCAATGAACAAGCCATCCGTCTGCACAATATGCTGGTTGATATGGGTTACGCATCGGATTTACTAGAACCGCTGATCAATAGAGCTTTTGAGGACCACCCGCAAATGCACATGAAGGATCTTATGCCATTGATCCTGTCCTGGTATCAAAATACTGATACAGTAAAACCGAAGCTAACAACTCCAACTCCAACTCCAAAAGCACAAAGTATCAAGAAAACAGACTGGCACACGTTAGAGTCTGATGACCTGAGATTCCTGCACTCTCAAGCCGCCAATGATGTGGATATTCAAAAATCACTACAACAAGCAGGCTTATTGTTCGATACTGAGCAGTGGGTAAACTCTTTCAGGTAAGTGGCATGCTGAATTTCCCAGTCCCTTACGCTGAAGAGTTGCTGTACAGCACAATCGCAAGAGCTGGTGTTCGGCAGGGGCTAATCAGCCCTAAACAATTACTGGATGAGGTATTTGGATCGCGTACTGTTATGGCAACGATTGACTTGCCCAGTAATATCGAAAAAGTTGCACGCTGGCTACCCAGCACACTCACTCCAGAAGCACTGATTTACAGCCATACATTATTCCCGCTCTATGCCCCATTTGTTCCTGAAGGTCGCCGTAGACAGTGTATGCAATGGCTAATTGGCTCTCAAGGAGCGTCCCAGCTTGCTTTAGGTGTTGCCGCATCACGAGTCCAAACACCTCGTTTTGTCCGCTACTGCCCAGGCTGCTTAATCGAACAACGTAACCAATATGGTGAGTATTTTTGGCTCAGAGAATGGCAAGCAGAAGGAATCGATGCATGCCCTAAGCATGGCGTATTAATTAATACACGTATTGCTAGGCCGCTTATTGAACGTCACCATTTTATTGCCGCATCTCCAGAGCATTGCTCTCTGACTAAACAGCGCGCTGGCAGCCAAGCGTCACTATGGGTCAATCATCAGGTACGACAACTACTGCAGTTTCCCGCTCAAACTTCGCCGAGCTTTGAACAGTGGTCAATGTACTATCGCAACCTCGCCAGCAAACTCAATTTAACGTACAGAAAAACACAAATAAATCATCAAGCGGTAAAAGACAAAGTCTTGCAAGCTTGGCCAGTGAAGTGGCTCAGCAGGCATCAGCTTTTGCCACAAGGTTCAAGTAAAAATGAGTCTGACTGGCTCAGATGTATCTTTCGTAAGCACCGAAAAAGCTTCAACTATCTTGAACACATTGTTGTGCACCAAGCTTTACTTGGAAATAACTGGCAAATTACTGAAGCCATTAAAGAAGCCAGTCAATACCCAATAAATAGTAATAAACAACAACTTGTTCAGGTTAAAACGCCAGTACACATCAATCTGACACTTGATCAAGAAGACTGGCTTAATTTATTAGTATTACACCCACCCAAGCAAGCTCGGCAAAATTCTAAAGCCCTATACGCTAGGCTATATCGTCAGCACCGCGAGTGGCTGCTAGATACCAATTACCAACATGCAGCTCCTAAAGCAAAGCCTATCAGTCGACGTGTGGACTGGGACAAACGGGACAGAGAGTATTTGCATGCTTTGCGACAGCTAACACTTTTCTTGCAATCTAATCCGCAAGGGCCTCGACGTTCTAAAGCCTGCTTTTTCAAACTATTGGGCAACGCTTCGACCGTTGAGAAAAATATTAGCCGAATGCCTTTATCCAATTCATTCCTGGCAGATCACGTGGAAAGCGTCGCACAGTACCAAATTCGACGCTTACAAAATGCCCACAACTACCTACTAACCCTATTTGATACGCCGCCACGATGGAGACTGCTGAGAAATGCTACCCTCAGTGATGAGCGGTTAACAGAACAGGCTAGAGTTTATTTAGATATATTGATGAGTACACAGCATGAAGTTCAAAGGTCTAAAAGACGATAGCAGGATCAAAGAAATTGGGTCTATATTCCGCCGCCATGGGGGCTCAGATTGGAATATTAATGTTAAATTAACTCCTCATCAACAGAAGCAATATTTTGGTTTTTCGCAAGTACCAATATTGGCAAGGCGTCGAGTACTCAATGCAACCAAGGCATTAACACAAGCAGGGTTTACGAGAAGTGTAACCATAGCGAGCACTCGCTCTTGGGAAGTTGAGCAGATCAAGGTATGCCCTATACCAGCGGTAAACCGCGCACGAGATGCTAAGCAATGGTGCTTTGTATTTGACTTCAATGGAGTCCGATACTTCTTGCCGCAAATTGAGCTGGCTCGTGTACTGTTTTTGCATACGGCCTACCTTGCCCGTCTATCGCTAATCCACAATGGTCTATCCCAAGAGTTCGATGTCCAGCAGGAAAGTGAACTAAATAAAGTCTGGATTAATATATTACCAACCTCTAGCTTGCCCCTAAAGGCAAGAAGTGATGACGCACTCAGACAACGGCTCGCCTGGCTTTTATTAGACGAGGATGTACGGCATTCATTTGAGAGTATTGCTACTTATCAGCTCAAGAATGGTTATGACAGTGATAAATATAGACTATGGGATTTTCAATTTGACCCGCCAGCGTTAGTAGGCGCTGAACTAGCACTACGTGGTCACTATGAGTCAGAATTGAATGCGTTCTTTGTGTATGAAATAGATGGCATCTCTAAACTGCCTTCCAGCTGCCCTACACACGTAGATATTGTTGACCCCAGATTTGATGTTGGACAGCCAGGGCAAGGGCGCTCAGGGCAAGCCAGATCCAATACAGGGGCAGAACTAATGATTGATGACGATGAAGAGCCAAACACTGACCTTGAAGAATTACAAATTGATGCACCTGCAGTGATATTTGAGTTTGCGCAGTCATTTAAAACAACACGTATCAGAGCAGGAAAAACCCGAGCAGGAGGCTATGGAACAAAAGAAGTCCAAACGGAGCCACTTGAAAAAAATAGCCTAGAAGTAAGCACCGATGAATCGAGTATTCACGGGACTCTATCGCCTGCAGACTACAACGCAACTAGCGAAAAAAATGATAACGCCGATATTTATACTGACAAATTTAAAGCTTTTGATGCGATGGTTCAGCAGTTAGTAAGCATACCTGATTGCACTCATATACATCGTGAAATTCGTAAGCTGCCAACTATTTATGGCTATTCTAAGCATCTGCGTAGAGATGGAAGTCCTCGCTACTTTGTGTGGTATCTGCTCAAGAAAGATAATCATTTGTATTCTCTAGTCGAGGTTGATACGACCGACAACTCAAGCAGCCTATCAACCCTGCTAATAAAGCATAAAAACGTATCATTAGACCCCCATAAATATATTGGAGAACTAGAAAAACAGTTAGTTAAGCAGTCATTAGTGTGGCCAACTCACTTTCTGACGCGAACACTCAAGGGCCATTACAAACGGATCTCGCACCCTCAGTCACCAGCCGAAAATAGAGGGCTACTAGATTGTAAGTCAATTCAGAAGTGGGCAGAAAGAGTAAAATTAGAAATTCTTTCAGGCTAAACTCGTTTCACTGCTACCGACTCTTTATACACATCCTGCGAAATTTCGCTTGCTAATTAAAGTCTGGAGATTTAATGCAGTAATTAGAAGTATTAAAAACAACAGGCCTTTAGATTTAAAATAAGTGAGTCGCACCTTGCTTTATAATTTATAAATTGACGCTTCCCTTGCAGGGTAGTATCATTAAGCCAAGTTTTCGATCGGTAGAGCCCATGAGGTTAATCAACGTACTTTTACTGGATAAGTTCAAGCGCAAGCATGCAGGCTCAAAAGTAGCTTTGGATGCCTGGCGTAAAGAGGTAGAGTGCGCCGATTGGAAAACACCACACGATATTAAAAATCGCTATCAACAGGCTGATTTTTTAGCGAAGAACAAAGTGATTTTTAATATTGGTGGCAATCATTACCGTCTTGTTGTGGTCGTTAAGTACCAGATGGGCATGGTTGTGATTGATTGGGTGGGAACCCATGCTGAATACAGCAAAAAGAAGTTTGAGTAGTGGAGGTGGCTTATGAATGAATTAGCAGCAGTAAAAGTGATTAAAACTGATGAGCAACACGCTCAGGCGGTTGCTCATTTATTACGCCTAATGGAAGCTGACGATAACAGTAATAATGACACCATCGAACTTCTTGCCTTAGTGATTGAAGACTACGAACGTAAAGCTTCCCCCACGCCAAGTGTTGATCCAGTCGACGCGATTCGTTTTCGCATGGATCAAATGGGTATGTCAGCCAAAGATTTAGCGCCTTACCTGGGTAGCCAATCAAAGGTGTCTGATGTGTTAAACGGTAAGCGCCCTTTAACCTTGGCCATGATGCGCAATTTGCATAAAGGATTAGGCATTCCTGCTGATGTATTACTGAACGAAAGCCCAATTGATATAGATTTAAACAAGCCGGCTCTTTTTGATTACACCAGCTTCCCTTTAAAGGAAATGGCTAAGCGTGGCTGCTTTGGGGCGAAGTACATTGCTGCCTCGCTTCCTGCGTTGAGTGATATTGCAGAAGAGCTCATCAGAAAGACGTTTGGAGATTTTTTGTCAGCGGATATGGCTCTATTGCGCGCTCCGCAAACACAAACAGGCACTCGCGCCATGAATGATATGGCGCTGTTAGCTTGGGTAGCGATAGTCAAAAAGCAAGCCTTGGCAGAACCTATTGAGACATCTTACACACAGGGTGTAATTACCAAGGAGTGGCTTAGCGAGCTGGTAAAACTGTCTGAATATACTGAAGGTCCAAAGCTAGCCAAAGAATATTTAGCCCGCTACGGCATTGTTTTAGTCGTAGAGCCGCACTTCAAAAAAACCTATTTAGACGGTGCTGCCATGTTGTTAGGCGACCGTGCTGTAGTAGGCGTTACATTAAGATATGATCGTTTAGACCATTTTTGGTTTGTGCTTATACATGAGCTGGCTCATGTTCAAAAACATCTAAGCCCAGCCGAACCCATTGTTATGGATGATTTAGACGATAAAACCCAACGAGCAGAACAGCAAGAAGCAGAAGCGGATGAAATAGCGCAAGAAGCATTAATCCCTATGGAGGCATGGCAGGCTAGTATGGTTAAAAATACTTATGCTGCTGCAGATGCGCTTAAATTAGCACAACAGCTTAATATCAGCCCCGCCATTGTTGCAGGTCGCGTGCGTAAAGAAACGGGGAACTGGAGACTCTTGCATAACATGCTTGGTAAGGATGTTGTTAAGGCAATGTTTAAAATTAGCTAAGAAATAAAACAGAGAGAAGTGGCGGTAACCACCTCTCTGTTTAAATCGGTTTGATATAGGTGCCAAACCGACATTGGTATGCTGCAAACACAGCAAAAGTGATTTTAGAAGCTTTTGTATGGCATAGCAATGAAGAACCTGCACTTATTAAGGAGGTGAAATATGCTATGCCAAAGCAACTCAAGCTAGATCTACCCATGCCAGAAGGGTATGAGGTAAAGTTTGTGGCCAGTATTACGACTAAGCGTGGACACCGTATTTACGCAAAGAACTATGGCTTTCGAGCTTTTCCGATTGTTGTTAAGTCTGCGAGCTAATTAAGATTTAATAGCAAGCAACAGGCTCTTTGGAGCCTGTTTTGTTTTATGAAATTGGGTAAAGCCCTGTTTGACTGCATAAATGCTTAAGGAAAATCATGCCTATTCTTCATTGGCTCAATAAAGACCAAGCGGTAACAGCCGCGCAGAAGTCAACTTATCGTTTGCTTGAGGAAGTGCCGGAGCTGTCCTATGGCGATGCCGATAATGAAAATCTGCTAATTCAGGGTGATAACTTGGAAGCCTTGAAAGCGCTGATTCCTTTTTATGCTGGCAAAGTGAAGTGTGTTTTTATTGACCCGCCTTACAACACTCAATCAGCCTTTGAGCATTACGACGATAATTTAGAGCACAGCAAATGGCTATCGTTGATGTACCCGCGCTTGGAGTTGCTGCGGGAGTTGTTGGCAGAAGATGGCAGCATTTGGATCACTATTGATGACCATGAAGCGCATTATTTAAAAGTGGTGTGTGATGAGGTATTTGGTCGACGGAATTTTATTGCAAACATCATGTGGGAAAAAAAGTTTTCACCCCAAAATGACGCAAAATGGTTAAGTCAAAATCATGACCATATTTTTCTGTATGCAAAAAATCGTGATGGATGGTTTCCTAATTTATTAAAACGAAGCTTAAAACAGTCAAGAAATTTTAAGAATCCAGACAATGACCCTAGGGGGGCATGGAGTTCTGGTGATTACACTTGTGCAAAGTCAAAAAATGAGCGACCTAATTTATATTATCCGATAGTTAACCCAAATACTGGCGAAGAAGTTTGGCCTAACCCGGTTAGGGTGTGGGCTTATGATCAAAAATCACATCAGCAAAACGTAAGTGAGAATTTAATCTGGTGGGGGGTTAAAGGAACAAATAGCGTTCCACGATTAAAGAAATTTGAAACTGTAGTTCGCGAGGGAACTGTACCGACAACTGTCTGGCGCCACGATGACGTAGGAAACAACCAGACAGCTAAACGAGAAATTTTGGCACTTAATAAGGCACACCCTTTTTCGACACCTAAACCAGAGTCACTTTTGCAGAGAGTCTTGGAAATTGCCACTAATCCAAACGACCTCGTTCTCGACTCTTTCCTCGGCTCAGGCACCACCGCCGCCGTTGCCCACAAAATGAACCGCCGTTATATCGGTATCGAAATGGGTGAGCATGCACAAACCCATTGCCAAACCCGTTTACAGAAAGTCGTCGATGGCGAACAAGGTGGCATATCCAAAGCCGTTGATTGGCAAGGAGGCGGTGGCTTTCGCTTCTTTAAATTGGGTGAGGCGGTATTTGATGAATACGGTAGCCTAAATAGCGAGATTAAATTCCCGAGCTTAGCGGCACATATTTGGTATTTAGAAAACAAAACACCGCTGCAAGGCCAAGCGGATAGCCCGTTACTGGGTGTTAATAACGATACAGCGTATTACCTGTTGTATAACGGTATTTTAGGTGATCGTCGGCCACAAGGTGGCAATGTGCTCACCAGTGCCGTGCTCAATGAGTTACCTGATATTCAGAACCAGCAAAAAATTGTGATTTATGGTGAATCTTGCCGTTTGGGTGCTGCACGTTTGCAGCAAGCCAATATCACCTTTAAACAAATCCCCTATGACGTTGGCATGCTTTGAGTAAGGACTACACAGATGTTTAAATTAAAGGGCTATCAGCAGCGTGCTGTCGATGTCATGCAATCGTTTTTATCGCGTTGTTTGCAGGCCGATTCGGTTGCTGAGGCGTATAGCGCAGCACTGGCTGAACAAGATTTACCCTCGCATGCTTACCAAGAATACAGCTTTGGTCAAACACCTTATTTCTGCTTGCGCATTCCAACCGGTGGCGGTAAAACAGTGCTGGGCTCTTATGCGGTAGAAGTGGCAGCGCAGCATTATTTAGAAAGCGATGCGCCTATTACTCTGTGGCTGGTCCCGAGTATCACCATTCGCCAACAAACTGTTGAAGCACTGAAAAAGCCAGGTCATCCCTATAGGCAAAATCTTGACCGCGCCTTTAATCGCCAAGTGTTGGTGCTGGATATTGATGAGGTCACGCAGATTCGCCCGCAAGATATTGGCAGCAAAGCCATTGTCGTGGTTTCCACAATGGCGAACTTGCGCGTTAATGATACCTCGGGGCGCAAAGTCTATGCTTACCACGAAAACTTTGAGCCGCACTTTGCCAAAATCAATAGTAACCACCCTTCATGGTCACTATTAGAGCGTGTTACTGAAAGCGACCTGCAAGAAAACGGTTTAACCGAGACTGAGCTGGGGAAAGTAAAATTCTCCTTCGCCAACTTGCTAGCGGTATACCGTCCAATCGTCATCGTGGATGAAGCGCATAATGCGCGTACCAGTTTAACCTTTGACACCCTGCATCGTGTACATCCGGCAGTGATTATTGAGTTAACTGCTACGCCCAATACCACCAATAACAATGGCAGTAATGTGCTATTTCATGTTTCCGCAGCTGAGTTAAAAGCTGAAGAAATGATTAAACTGCCGATTGTGCTGACTGAGCATCAAAACTGGCAAGATGCCATACAAGATGCCGTTATTACACGTAACAAACTTGCACTTGATGCACAGAAAGATGAAGACTACATTCGCCCCATTGCGCTTTTTCAAGCGGAAAACAAAAATGCTGAAGTGACGGTTGAGGTATTAAAAAATCATCTGATTGAACAGCTGAAAATCGAAGCAAATAAAATTGCTGTGGTGACCGGCAATCAGCGCGAGCTGGACGGCATCAACCTGTTTGAACGCAGCTGTCCTATTGAATACATCATTACTATTGAGGCCTTAAAAGAAGGCTGGGACTGTTCCTTTGCTTATGTGTTTTGCTCGGTAAAGCAGGTGTCATCCAGCAAAGACGCTGAGCAACTGTTAGGGCGCGTATTGCGGATGCCTTATGCAAAACGCCGCATGATTGAAGATCTAAACCGTGCCTATGCGCACCTAGCGACCAGTAAATTTAGCCGCGCAGCGCAAGAGCTATCCGATACCCTGATTGCTATGGGTTTTGAAGAAATGGAAATTGCCGCGTTTTTACGCGAGCAAGCCGCACATCCGCAACAAGATGATTTGTTTGGTAATAATGCACCAGCGCAGCCACGCCCAGTGGTCGCACCCGCATTAGTGGTGGAGGTTGGTGAGCTGCCAGATTTTTCTGCGTTATCCGATGTAGAAAAACAACAAATCACCACCACCACAGATACGGCCAGCCAAACCACAGTAATAAAAATCACAGGAGAAGTTACAGAGAACATCCAGCAGGCGTTAACGAAGCAGGTGAAGGCGGGCAAAGATCGGCAAGTATTTGAACGCAATGTGCGTGTGCATAACCAAACGATTCAAGCCCGCAAAGCGCCTTCTGAGCGTGGCGAAGTGTTTGCTGCACTGCCGCAACTATGCATGATGCAACAAGGGCAGCTGGAGCTGATTGAATCTGAGGTGTTATTGCATGCCTGTAACTGGAATTTGCTCGACTATCCAGCCGAGCTGAAAAACTTCACGTTACACGAAACCAGTAGCAGTTTTGCTATTGATTTTGATGGCCAAAAAGTCATTTATAAGATTTCAGAACAAAAAGATGCCGTGCCTTTTAATCAGGGATTTCTTGACCTGACTGAGCAAGACCTGATTCGTTGGCTGGATAAAGAGCTGCGGCAAACCGATGTTGTACAACAGCAGTTGACTGGTTTTATCGCTGTGTTGATAAAAAATTTACTGCAAAAATACGATATGACACTGACGGCCTTGGTGCGAAATAAGTTTCCACTGGCGCGTGCCATTCGCGATTTAATTGGCATGTACCGTGCTAAGGCGCAGAGAAATAGCTACCAGCACTCTATATTTGATAGCAGCAGTACCGCCTGCTTGTCTGATGAGTTTTTGTATGAGTTCAAACCCGATAAATACCCGTCACGCCCGCCTTATTATTCGGGTAGTTTTCAATTTATGAAACATTTTTTCCCGCAGAATTTGATTGAAGATCTAAAGTCCGCGGGCGAAGAGTTCGAGTGCGCTAAAGCGATTGAAAGCCTACCGCAAATAAAATACTGGATTCGCAATTTAGTGCGCCGTGACCATGCTTCGTTTTGGTTGCCTTTGGCGCATAGCAAGTTTTACCCCGACTTTGTCTGTGAATTGAATGATGGCCGCATGCTGGTGGTAGAATACAAAGGTGACGTGTATGCCAGCAATGATGACTCGGCGGAAAAACGAGAAGTGGGTAATAAATGGGCACAGCTGAGTAACGGTAAATGCTTGTTCATTATGGCGGTAAAACAAGATCAAGAGGGGCGTGACGTTAGGCAGCAGATTTTGGATACGATAGTGAGGTGACTGAAGCCTATTTTTAATTAGGCTTCAGTGGTGAAGGAAGAGGCCCCACTGAGTGTGTGGATGCACAAGCCACCGAAGTGACTTGTGCACCGCTCAAGCACCGCCCCGTACTTCCTGTCATTGCTGACCATACACACGAGTCGATACTGAATAGCGCTCTTGCGAGCACTGGCTTCAGCCACTGGCGAACCAGTAGAAGATGAGAGGACACCCTTCCTTCAAAGGTAAGTATAACTTAATACGCCTGCTTCAGTTCCTTCTTCTCCAAAGAATTGAGCAAATCAATATCCTTCCAATCCACCTGTGCATAGCTTGTATTAATGCCCGTCAAAAAGTCCTGCAAATCCGCGCTGCCGGGCTGGGAAAATTGAAGGGTTCTAAAGAAATTTTTTATCCAAGCGGTCTTTTGCTTATCGGGTACATAGGGACACGAGAATAGGTCGAGTAAGAGATGAGCCTTTTCGCTATTCATCAAGACATCAGAGAGATCAGATAGTTTTTCCACCGCAGCATCCAAAAGCTTAGTCCTCAATTCTTGGTACACCTTGGAATCTCGCACATAGAACAGAGAGGCAACAATGGTGAAGTATGTTAACTTTCCCGCGCTGACAAAGAGCTCATCAATAATCTCAGGTGGCAACAGGTGATTATCGCCTAGCTCCCGCGTTGCTAATGCGATATTGAAGAATTCAAGGTGAACAAACCCTTCAATATCGCCAGCGTGTTTCATGCCACATTGGTCATGTAGCAACGAACAGGTTAGATCAAAAATCTTTTGATGTACCGTTGGGTAACCAGCAGGTAAATGCTGCTTGCTAAATCGTGCAGCTAAAATTAAGGACGTACTAAGTTTGTAAGAAGCACCAACAGAGGGGGCAACACTGTAAAGAAAGAACAGCACGTCAAGCAACACAATAAACGCATCAACATATTCAGCTTCTTGTATGGTGCTCGAAGGGTCGTCATGATTAACAAGCCGCTTGACTCGCTCAGTAATTACTGAAATTAAGAAGGAGGCAATCTCATCATAGGTTGATACGTTTGAATGACATAGAGCCTTCACTGAGTCAATGTAGCTTTTGGTTAATTTCCATTTATTATGAATGCTTTTAGGGCTAAGCTCACCTGTCCCAGTTTGCTCAAGGAATTTTTCAAAAAAAGAATTGGCTTGTTGCCCTGCGTCATAAACAAGCCTTGCCTTGGATGAGGAAAATGGCCTCCCCATGCATGTTGACTTTGCTGTGTTTGTATGAAGATTAAAATCAATTAGAACATCTGCATACTTATCATGAATTCTACTGGCAATAGACTCATTCCGAGCAAATATAAAAACGTCATCTACGTAGCGTCGAAATTCATAGTCTTCATGAAATTTCAAGTCCGCTAACTCTTGTATTACCCGTCGATCAATTTTCTGAAACAGTATTTCAGCAAATATCCGACTCACCTCAGGGCCTATCGGGATTCCGTTTGTCTCATTATGATTGCCGTGCCGGATGACGCCATCAAACTCCTGGGCAAAGGTAGAGGAGACAGCAACGTGCGATTTTGTAAAAGGTTTGTCCTTGACTGCCCAGGAAAGGCAGTGTGTATAGATGCTGTCAAAGCATTTTGTAACATCAAGCGTCTTTAGAAAAGAAAATCTTTTCTCCAATGCAAAGTAATCTCTCGAATTGAAGAATTTGTACAGACGGTCATATCCTCTGTACGAAAAAAATGAGGGTGCGTGCTTGGCATACCTGTCAATCCCATCGAGGGCGATGGAGCCGGTTTTATACTTGTTAATGTTCTCCCAAGAGCTTTTTGAGTAAAAGCTACTGGCAACTGTTTTGGGCGCGCGGATAGATGCCGGGCTGATAGAACAATAGTGTATTATTAGCTGTTCATATTTTTCATAGAAGACCCTTGCTTTCCACTGAGAGGCCGGATGCAGTAGAGCAAGACGTCGAAAACTCTTTGAATCTTTCTTGATCTTATATGTATATGGCACGGTCGAGCTTGGCGTTTTGCTGATGCCGTCATGCAAAACCAGAGATTTGATAACGGTACTTTGCACATGACCAGCACTATCTAGGGCAGCAATCTGGTCATAGAGCCCATCATTCGAGAAGATGATTGGGGTTTCAAACGGAGTGGTTTCCGTAATAAGAACCCTATTGTAGTCGCTACGGCGAATCCGATTTTTCTTCATTTTACGCCTTAGTAAATCCAGCAACTCTGGATCTGAGATATTCTTGCTGCAGAGAAGTGGATAAAACTACGGTTTCTGTGTCCTCTTGCAAAGCTATACGCGAGCAATTTGCGCCTCTGATGTGAAGAAATCATTGTGTTTGTTATCGAAAAAACCCTACCTTTTTTCGATAAGACTGCATTTCTAAGGAATCTATCCAGCTCTTTTAGGCCAGCAGCGTCATCTGAAATCAATGGGTAGCTATGATATATCCCGGCGATTTTCTTACCGCCAACTTTCGGGTTATACACACTGAAGTTTTGCGTCAAGAATGCGATGCGATCACGGAGCAATCCCCAGTCATTCGACTTAGCATAACTCAGGAATGATCGAACAACTCTTGTTTTCATTCGTTTGATCTTTTTCTTTGCGATATCCACGTGGACTTTCCGGTATAACTGTCCGGCCTTAGTTTTCCCCGCTTCCTCCTTGGTAGGGTTTTTAACTAAAAATTGATAACCAAGATAGTCAAACTGAAGGGGGGGGGACGCGATTGTAGAACTTTCTTTTGCCACTCTGGCCGTCGCTGCAACAATGTTTTTCTTATCAGGATTTAATTTAAGTCCAAGAGGAAGAAAGGATCGCAATTCCCGCAGAAAACATTCTTCGTCTTCCCTTGCCGACGAGACAATAATGATGTCATCGACATACCGGGAATAGTAAAATGTATTACTGGCCCAGCGCACCTTCTGATCGAAATCCCACATTAGAATTTCCGATAGAGCAGCACTAATAGACAGCCCCCTTGGTACACCGCGACCTCCAATCGAAGCATGGGCATCAAGCAGCGCCCCGATTAACTTCCTACTATGCGGACTCAAGCTTTTGATGCTCGAAACGGTATCAAAAATATGGCTCTTTTCGAAAGACTCGAAGAATGATCGAATATCCAGACGATAAATTCGATAAGGAACACCCTCTTCCAAAAGGAGCTTGAGGTTTCTGACGATCTGAGACCGCCCATCTACACTAAGTGAAGTGCTCTTTTTTAAATTCAATCGAAGTTTTCGCTCCACTAGCTCGTCTTGATGCCTAGCTAAGCGATAAACAGTTTTTCCTTTAAGAGGGAAACTTATTAGAGGTACATAAGGGGTATGAAAATGAGTAGTAGCTGATGCTAATGCTTGACTGAGGAGCTTCTCTCTAAAGTTATCTTGAGCTAAAGCCGGAATCCCACGAAAATCACTCTTATATAGGACACGTTCAAGAGTTTTTCTGCAAAAAGATTGATCGAATGAAAGTTCCCTTGCCATTTTACTTCCTCTATACCTTCAAAGCTTTAGATAATAGCTAATACCAATATTTTTTTAATTATGGCAAAAGATCGCTTGGAGAACATAGCAAAACCTCAGCAATTATATATAGCTTCTCTACCGTAATATTAACTTCTCCACGCTCAATACGCCCCATGTAGCTACGGTCAATGCCGCATGCCAAAGCTAAAGCATCTTGCGATAGGTTACGGCCCTTTCGTTCTAAGCGGATTCTAGCTCCTATGGCTTTTGCCAACTGTCCCATGAGCACAATCCCTCATATGAAAATGAAGGCGCAATAGTCAGTATTTGCGGACGTACAAGCCACGGACTATAATCCGCATTTATTTTGTAATAGTCTCAGGTACTTAATATGCAGTTGGAAATTTTGACCAAAGACCAGCAAGTCGCTGGTATCTGCGAAGACTATTGGCTGCAAGATGAAGATGGTAAATTCGTGCTTAAAGTGCGAGAAATTGCTGTTAAGCATGAAGTGAAAGCACACATAATCAGCCAGTACGTTAAGCAGCACGCCTACGTTTGGTCAGCGTCAATTTGCTGTAGAAGTTGTGAAGAGCCATGTCGTTTTAGCACTCGAATCCAGTATCAAGAACGTAATCGCTATGCAGGTTCTATATGTCAAAAGTGCTCAGAGGCTGCACGCAAAAAAACTGCAGATCAGAAGCGAAATATTCTTATAGAGCTTCGGTAAGAAGCAGCCAATAACAAACCTGACCTAGCTACGCTGGATCTCAAAAGCATTATTTATCTACTCGCTATCATTCATGCGTTGAGCAACGAAGATCTCAGTGCGATTGAGCCATTAAGTGATTACCCTAACTACACTCTATCCCCTGACCCTATTTTTGATCGATATATTCTGCGACATTTGATTGATAAGCACTTGCTATTGATTAGCTTAGATTCCTCTCCAGAAGCCGTAGAGTTTGCCGCGGATGGTACAGCCAGCATCAGCTTTGTCATGTCTACATTTGATTTCGCACTAGACCAGCAGGACATGAGCAAACTCATTCATGACTTTCTAGACACTGAAGTTTTGCAAAACATAAAGCACTCTCCTGAGCTTATTGAACTGTGCAAGGAGATTCAGTTACAAGAGTGCCTAGCCTTCCTTAAAGTGAAACTAGAAGAACACCAGTTTGATTTTTCACCAGGAGAAAAAACGCAGCATACCCTAAGGCAATGTCTAAAAACGTTCAGCGTAGCTCAGACCTATAATTTCCTTTGGCGTGCAGCTCGGGATGCTGCTGCCTATTATATGCGCAGTTACGTTTCTAAAAGACAGGCAGCAAACACGGTAGTTAGGTCGATATCTCGGAGCTTAGAGCAAGCTCTAGCAAATGATTGGAATGTGACAGCGTTCAGTAGAAACTACGATCTACCCCAATCTTCGCTCAGTCATATTGTTTTTAATGTCCTGTTGGGTACGGATGATGGTGGTTTTAAGCAGCCATTACATGAACTGCTACAGGAAACTGATACCCAAGCAGGATGATGAGCAGAAAAACGACAGGCATGATTTAAGCTAAGAAGCCTTACACCATGCCTGTTAATAGTTACCAACTTTATTAGTACGCTTTTACCCTAAAAATCTCATGAGAGCCTCAAAAGTTACCAACTTTATTTTTTGCTCTGATTTTATAGGCTCGATAGAGTGCGGCTTTGCGCTGAGCTTTGTTACCAACTTTATTAGCATCCCACAGTGGCTAATTCTGAGCACAATACTTACGTTAGAAAAGCCGGTGTTGTGATGAGCAAAGGCTTAGTAGTGTTACAATCCCCCGCCTAGGCGGAAACCGTGGCCTAGTTTTGCCCTGTGTGGGGCGTTGCAAATTAGCCGGGGCGGGCCGGTTCTTGGAACTTATTCTTTGAGCCGAGTGAATGATGATTTATTTACGTCCTGTGACTCGCCGCATAGTGTATGTGGCGTTATTTGAAGCCTTCGCGATTCTGTTATCCACATTGTTACTGATGCTGTTAAGCGGCGGCGATGCCCAAGAGTCATTACCGGTTGCGGTGGCAGTATCGGTGATAGCGGTGGTGTGGAACTACATTTTTAACAGTGTGTTTGAATGGTGGGAAAGCACCCGTAATTATCCCGAACGCACCGTGGCAATTCGTATTGCCCATGCCAGCTTATTTGAGTTGGGACTGATGCTGCTGACCATTCCGTTGTACATGTGGTGGTATCAGATAGGGCCACTGCGTGCGTTAGTTATGGAAGCGACCATTCTAATTTTCTTCTTGTTCTATACTTTTATCTTCACCTGGGGCTTTGATTTAGTATTTGCACTGCCAGAAAGACAAGAGGAGCAAGCGCTAGAAAGCTAGCGCTGCTGAAACTCTTGTAACTGCTGCAAAATATCCTGCCAAATGTGCTGATTGGCCTTTCTAAAGTAGCCAAAATGACCGATTGCCCGTTTGGGGCTGCTGGCTGCATCGTAGCTTTTAAAGCTAATACCGTGTTGGCTGTGGATATGTTTCCAGAGGTTTTCGGTGTTTTTCGGGGTGGAGATTTCATCATCCGAAGCGGTAATAACATGCACCGGAAATCCCAGTTGTTGATAAATACTATTAGGCACCACCTCAGCGTAGTATTTAGGCGAAAAAAACATACTGTCTTCTTTGCACCAGTTGCCCCACTCAATTGCCATCTGGCTGGGCAAATCTTCCATTAACTTGAGTTTTTTCGCCGGAACATAGCCACACAAGCGGACGCTAAGCGGTACGATGACTCTAAAAAATAAGTTGGCTTGCAAGCGATAACCTAAGGGCATATGCGGCATATGACCCGCTGAGACCGCCACCGCAACTAATCCGGCTAATTGTTGGCTGGCTTCGGTAAAGCCAATTTGCTGACCGCCAGCGCTGTGGCCAATGCAATATAGCGGTAGCTCAGGAAACAGAGCCTTCGCTTGATTAATCGCCGCTGGAATATCGTAGTTACCAATATCGGCATAACGATAGGCGCTATGTTTAATGCTGCCGGTGCGCGATTCGCAGCAGCCACGGTAATTCCACAGCAATACATGGTAGCCCTGCTCGGCTAAAAACTGCGCAAAAGGCAGATAAAATGAGGTCTTAGTCGCAGTACCAGGGTTAATGAGGACAACAGCTTTAGCAGCTTTGGCCTCAATCAGCTGCCCAGCTAAAGACACCTGATCGGTTGTTGTAAATTGTATTTTCATGGTGTTTTGCTCAAAAAGTGACTATTCAAATGCATCTAGTCTTACTATGCTAAACCTTGGAGCGTACTCCAAGGTCAAGCGCAAGAGGAATTCCATGCAAATTAAACAAGTTGTTGAGAAAACCGGCTTAAGTCGCGATACCATTCGTTTCTATGAGCAGCAAGGCTTAATTGCTGAGCCTAAACGCACCGAGAATGGCTATCGACAGTATGATGAGTCGGTGATTTTGCATTTAAATATGATCAATCAGGCCAAAGATTTAGGTTTTACTTTAAAAGAGATCAAGCAGTTAGTGCAGCTGTTGTATTCACGTGAACTCACCCAAGCGCAGATGCAGCGGCAATTGCAAATAAAGCGCGAAGAAATTAATCGTAAACTCAGTGAGCTGGAAAGTATTCGTCAGCAAATTGATTTAGCCTTAGCCGGCTTATGTAAGTATCGCGAACAGTTAAAGGCGTAACTGCCTTATAGGATGCCCCCATGCAGATTACCGATCGTCAGCAAGGATTAACCATTACCCCTATTTGGCGTTTAGCCTTTCGGCCATTTTTTCTGTTTGGCATTGGCTTTGCCGCATTAGCTGTGCCTTTATGGGTGTTAGCGCTCAATGGTTATTTAGCCGATTTTACACCTGCTAGCGGGTGGCTTAATTGGCATCAGCACGAGCTGATTTTTGGGTTTGCGCTGGCAATTATTAGCGGCTTTTTACTCACGGCCGTGCAAGCGTGGACCGGGCAGCCTAGTTTATCGGGGCAGCCGCTATTAAGCCTATTTGCCATTTGGTTGGTGGCGCGTGGTGCCTGGTTATTGAATGCACCCTTAGTCTGGTTAGTGGCGCTAGATAGCTTGTTTATGCTGGCTTTGTTGTTACAGATGAGCCTGTTACTGATCAGCGCTAAACAACGACGCAATTATCCAGTGTTATTAATCTTATTGCTGCTATTGGCGGCAAATAGCAGCTTTATGTGGGGTATTAGCCACGATCAACCCGCGCTAGTGCAGCAATCAAGTTATGCCGGGCTGTGGCTGATTGCGGCGATGATTACCTTAATTGGTGGGCGAGTGATTCCTTTTTTCACCCAGCGCGGCTTGGCACTGACTCAGGCTTTACCCCGTTCAGCTGGGCTCGATAATGCCTTATTAATACTGACCCTAGGTTTAGGTTTGCTGTATTTATCAGGAGTTGCAGCCGTGCTGGGGCGGTATTTGGCACTGATTTGGCTGCTGCTGGCAGTGGGTCATGGCTACCGTTTAGCCCGCTGGTATCGCAGCGCAATTTGGCGCGTGCCATTACTCTGGTCGCTGCAGGTGGCTTATGGCTGGTTGGTGATTGCCTGTGGTTTATTTGCGCTGTGGCAAGTGGGTTGGATGGCCTCGCCCAGCAGTGCGGTGCATGCCTTTACCGTGGGCGCAATGAGCAATATGATTTTGGCGATGGTGGCCCGGGTTAGTTTAGGCCATACCGGACGCCCCTTACAGCTCGGGCGCTTAACTCTAGTTAGCCTAGTGTTATTTAATCTGGCAGTGATTGCCCGAGTGCTAGTGATTCACTGGGACTACGCCGTCGGCCTGTGGCTGGCAAGCGCATTATGGCTGTTGGCATTGGGTCTATGGTTTATCCAGTACTTGCCGATTTTAACCCGTGCCAGAGTTGATGGGCATCCGGGTTAAGCGGCAATATGGCAACGCTGTAATACCAAGCGATAGAGGCCCGCAATTAGGTCTGTTTGGCTGAGTATACCAATCAGTTGCTGCTCAGCATCGACAATTGGCAGGCTATGCAATGGTTGTTCCGTCATCTGTTTTACTAGCTGCAAAATAGGGGTGTCAGGCTTGGCAAACAGGACCTCGGTAGTCATAATTTGCTGCACGCTGCAGGTCTTCGGCGTTTTACTCAGCCAGTGCTTAGGTGTTTTGGGTTGTTGCAGTAAAGCCTTAAGTAAGTCATAGCGGGTAATAATCCCTACCACCCGCTGTTGCTGCACGACCGGTAAGGCTTGTAGTTGCTGGGGCTGCATCAGTTGCCAAGCCTGATCTAAGCTTGATTCTGCAGTAATACTCAGCACAGGGTAAGACATTAAATCCGCTGCGGTTAATTGTTGGGTCATCCGCTTAAAAGCTTGTTGTTCGGTGAGCTGCAGTAAATTGACTAAATCTTCAATTCGCACATCCACGTAGTGTCCCAGCTGTTGCAGTGCTTGGGTTAAATCTTGCTGTTGTAACTGAGTGCGTTGCCAGCTTGGTAACGAGCGATTGGGATCAGGCACCGCTGGCGCTGCCAGTTTGGGATAAGGCTGTCCTGTCAGATTATTAAACAGCAGCGCACAGGCCAACAGTAATAGCGAGTTACAGAGCACCACCCAAAGAATGCTGAAGCCCCACTGCGCCACCAGATTAGGGCTGAGGGCTAAGACCAAAGCGACAGCGCAACTAGGTGGATGCAAGCACCGCAAACACAGCATGCCAAGGATGGCAAAGGCAATGCTGAGCCCGGCACGTAAGGCGGGATCTGCAATTAATACAGCGCAAATTAATCCAATGCTACCAGCGATTAAGTTACCGCCAATTAATGACCAAGGATGAGCCAAAGGTGTGTTGGCGGTAACAAACAATAAAACCGATGAGGCGCCAATTGGAGCGGCTAAACGCAGTGCAACGTCGGCGCCAAACAGCCAATGACTGACTGCAACGACCCAACTAACGCCCAGTAAGGCGCCACAACTAGCGCGTAGGGCATGTTTGGGGGTTATGGCAAAGTGCAACGGACGAAAGGCTTTCAGCCAGGCAATAAAGGGCACGTGTGATCCTAGAAGATAACCAATAACTTTAAACAGTGCTCAGCTTAGCATGAGCCCTAATGCGGGCTACAGCAGCGGCTGAGCTTTATTGCTAGGCGCAGTTAAGCGCACACACTAGGTTATAAGCACTGAAGCGATAGGCATTCATCTAGCACTCATACCTGCGGTGTTATAATTTTTATCAACTAAATAAGCTAGGTGAGTTATGGCGTGGTTTGACTGGTTTGAGCGACGGATTAATCCTTATCCACAGGAGCCCTTTGGGCTTAAACAAATAACAATTTTCCACTTTATTCAGGCGTGCGCCAAAGGCGCAGGCCCTTGGCTGTTGGTGTTAGTACTATTTAACGCAGGCCTTGGCATCTTTGAAGCGGTGTTGTTTCAGATGATGGGGGTTGTCGTTGATTGGATGAATCAGTACGGCGCTACGCAGTTGTGGGCTGAAAAAAGTGGTCCGCTGATGGCCATGCTATTGCTAATTTGCCTCAGCCCATTTTGGGTATTAATTGCCAGTAATGTGCGTTTTCAAACTTTGCAGGGCGTATTGCCGATGCGTTTGCGCTGGCAATTTCACCAGCTATTGTTAAGCCAGAGTATTCAGTTTTATCAAGAAGAGTTTGCAGGGCGGATCTCGGCCAAGGTGATGCAAACAGCCTTAGCGGTGCGCGACACCATTATGATTTGCGCCGAAATGCTGGTGTATGTGGTGATTTACTTTTTAACCACGGGCGTGATTTTGCTCAGTTTTGATGCTTGGTTATTGGTGCCTTTTGTAGCTTGGCTAATTGTATTTGGCATTGTGCTGCGGGTATTTGTGCCGAAAATGGCTGAACTAGCACGCAATCAAGCCGATGCTCGTTCGTTAATGACCGGGCGCATTACCGATGCTTACTCAAATATTGCGACGGTAAAACTGTTTTCCCACGGCGGCCGTGAGGCCAGCTACGCCAAGCAGGCAATGCAAGAGTTTATGGGCACAGTGCACGCCCAAATGCGCTGGGTCAGCTATTTAGAGTTACTCAATCATAGCCTTAATATGTTGTTAGTGGGTGGTACCGCAGCACTGAGTCTATATCTCTGGCAGCATGATCTAATTGGTGTGGGCGCGGTAGCAGCAGCGATTGCTATGGCCCTGCGTTTAGTGGGTTTATCACACTGGATTATGTGGGAAGCCACCATGCTGTTTGAAAATCTAGGTACCGTGCAAGATGGTATGAACACCATTAGCCAGCCGGTGAAGCTGCAAGATGCGGCGGACGCTAAGCCGCTAAAAGTGACTCAAGGAGCGATCGAGTTTAAGCAGGTCGACTTTCAATACATGGAAGGTAAACCGTTACTGAATAACTTTAATCTGCAAATCAAGCCAGGCGAAAAAATAGGCTTGGTCGGGCGCTCAGGGGCCGGTAAATCGACCTTAGTAAATATTTTGCTGCGCTTTTATGAAGTGAATGCAGGGCAGGTTTTGATTGATGGGCAAGATATTGCCAAGGTTACCCAGCAATCACTGCGACAACAAATTGGCATGGTGACCCAAGATACCTCGCTGCTGCACCGTTCGGTGCGGGACAATATTATTTATGGCCGCCCTGATGCCACTGAGCAACAGCTGCAACAGGCGATTGAGCGAGCCCAAGCGGCAGAATTTATTCCGTCGCTCAGCGATGCCCAAGGACGTAGAGGTTTAGAGGCCCATGTAGGCGATCGCGGCGTTAAGTTATCTGGCGGTCAGCGGCAACGCATTGCGATTGCTCGGGTAATGCTCAAAGATGCGCCAATTTTGCTACTAGACGAAGCCACTAGTGCGCTGGACTCTGAAGTGGAGGTGGCCATTCAAGACAGCTTAAATGAGCTGATGCAAGATAAAACCGTGATCGCCATTGCCCACCGTTTATCCACCATTGCCGAAATGGATCGTTTGGTGGTGATGGATCAGGGGCAAATTGTCGAAGTGGGCAGTCATCAGCAATTATTAGCAGCCAACGGACTTTACGCCCGCCTCTGGAATCGCCAATCGGGTGGGTTTTTAGGTGACGATGAGAGCTAAAACTTAGCCGCAGATGGCGTGAGCCGAGTTTACGCCCATCCTTAGGAGGTGGGCACTCTTTTGATTGCTACCAGAGCACACAATGAATTATCCCCTGTTATTAAGTTATTTAGCGGCTATTTTTTTACTGATAGCTACCCCAGGCCCGATTGTCGCGCTGGTGCTGAATAGTGCCGCACGTTATGGCTTTAAACGGGCCGTGGTGACGGTATTGGGGACTAATTTAGCCTCATTAGTATTATTGTCGATTGCGGCGCTGATTATTGCTGGGGTGATTCAGTTAGAGCCGCATTACCTAAGCTGGATTAGTCTGCTGGGGTGTGTCTTTATTGGCTGGATGGCGATTGATGGATTACGCCATGAACTTACTGAGCCGGTTACAAAACCACCTGAATTAAACCCTACTCAGTCAGGAACAGGTTTTGTGCATGGATTTTTGATGGGGATTTCTAACCCCAAAGATATTGTCTTTTTCGTCGCGTTTTTTCCACAGTTTATCGGCATCACTGCAAGCTTTAAGCTGAGTTTAAGTGTGCTGACGCTGTGCTGGATTGCGGTAGATTTTCTAATTTTATTTAGCTATATCACGCTGGTTCGCAATGACTTTTTTCAAAGACAAAAACGTAAAATTTCGCTGTTATCCTCGGGGTTTTTACTGCTTATTGCCCTGATTGGTGGGGTTTATTCAGTGCTGGAATTAGTTGGCGGATAAAGCCACTCAATATCAGTGCGCTCTGCAAATGCTTGGGGATGCAGGTATTCACCACGAAAAATGGGCTGATCTATACTCAACCAAGGCAGTGAAAAATCAGGCTGCTGTTCAGTAATGGCGTCGGCAATTAAGGTAGTGCAGTACAAATGGGGTTGCTGGCGCTGACTAAGTACAAAAGGCTGGCTGATTTTAGCGGCTATATGCTGGCTAATACGTTGCTGTTGTTCTGTGGATAAAAACTGTGGACGCGCAATGGCGATACGGCGAGCTAGTTGATTAGAGCTAAAATCGATTAACCGTGAGTTAATCACTTGATTGGAGTAGTTGGGATCATCATTTGTTGTGGCATGGGTGATAATAACTTCAGGTTCTATTGCCGTCACCACCCCTATATGTGAAAAGCGGCTCTGGCCTATATTGGCAATCAGTTCACTTTCCACTGATGTGCCTTGGCGAAACACCCAATCACCAATTTTTAGAGCAGGGAGTTGGTGTAATTCAACGATTGGACCTGTTGTTATAGCAGCAGCTTGCCGAGCCTGTTCAAGGCTCCAGCTAATGGCTAGCCCGATAAGTAAAATGAATAAAGGAAACACGCGCATAAGCATAAAAAGCCCTACCCACTGATTAATGAGTAGGGCTGTGAAGCTATAGTTTTACTTTCCAGCCATCATCGGTTTTGATGGTGCGAACATTATCGGTATCAACTTGCTTGTTATTCATAGTGACCTCAACGCGTACTACGGCAGTTGTTTTATTCTCACTATATTCTGTACTCAGTGTTTTAACCGACTTTAAACCTCCTTGCGCCTCAAATTTAGCTGAGCCTTCAGCCACAATCATGGTGACTTTACCCTTAATCATTTGTAGTTCATTTTGGTTGGCGTTGGGGATATCGATTAATTGCATTACCTTTTCCACATCGCCCTTAGCCGCGGCTTTAATAAACGCTTCCGCTACTTTATCTGGGGAACCCGTGGCTGAGCAGGCCATTAAAAATAGTGTGCTCAGAGCAATAAGTATCCAGTTTTTTACTAGCTGCATGGTGTTAATCCTTATATAGGGTAAAGAGTAGTCACGTTAAGTGGATTGATTACGAGGTGCAAGTGATCAGCAAGGCTTAGTTAGCTTTTGTGACCCCAATAAACCACTTTGGCTGCAGCTTAGATAAATCTGTGATGCAGTTTTTTTCAAGATACGCGGCAGAGTCGAGCACCATATTGTGTCCATCAATTCGTTTAAACACACACCAATGCCAAAACGGCACGCCTTGTTGTTGGTGCCATTTAATGGCGAGTAATGCGGTATCAGGCAGAGCATCCCAGTGGGTAAATGGTGTTTCAGTGGGGGCTGCGCGCCAGTCAAAATGCGTTAATAGGCGCCGTACATAATGGGTGTCTGAATACAGGGCAGTATCGGTGGCATAAATGCCTATCTGATTGGCAATAGCTTTTACCTCAGCGTAGGAGTGCTGCACGATATTGGCTACTGAGGCAATGCCGCAGCCGGTTGCTTCTTGTTGAATGATGACCTGCATAGCACTCTTCCAGCAATTGAATAAGTAAGACTAGAGCCTAGGTTATTAGCCACGTATGCTTAGTGATTTTTCACTAAGAGTCTAGCTGCATGTCGTATTTAATTGCCGTTACCTTGTTATGGGCAGTTTCGTTTAGTTTGATTGGCGAGTATTTATCTGGTCAGGTGGATAGCTATTTTGCGGTGCTGACGCGCATTGTATTGGCCGGGCTAATTTTTTTACCCTTGCTGCGACCTCAGCGTTTAGCCAAAGGCTTTATGGCAGGTGTAACCCTAACCGGCGCGTTGCAGTTTGGCGTGACCTATATTGGCTTGTATTTATCGTTTGAGTATTTAACCGTTCCTGAAGTCTTGCTGTTTACCATTTTCACCCCGTTGTACGTGGCGTTAATTGATAATGCCCTATCACGCCGTTTTAGTTGGGTGCCGATTGTTTCTACCTTAATTGCAGTCATGGGTGCAGCTATTATTCGCTATGACGGAGTAAGCCAAGCCTTTATTCAAGGCTTTTTACTGCTGCAGCTGGCTAACTTAGCCTTTGCCGCCGGACAAGTCGGTTATGCGCACTTGGTGCGGCGCTATTATCCTCAGGGTGGAAAACTCACCGAGGGTTTTGGCTTTTTCTTTATTGGCGCGTTTTTAATCGCTTTGCCGGCGTTTTTATTGCTCGGCAACAGCGAACGCTTACCCAGTACCAGTCTGCACTGGGGCGTGCTGGCTTGGCTAGGCTTGGTGGCTTCGGGTTTAGGGTTTTATTTTTGGAATCTGGGCGCCAGTAAAGTAGATGCTGGCACCTTAGGCATTATGAATAATGCGCTGATTCCTGCAGGTTTAATCGTCAATTTAGTGATTTGGAACCGCCAAGCAGACCTCACCCGCTTACTGATCGGAGGCGCGGTGATTTTATTGTCGCTATGGATTAATCAGCGCTGGCCGCATTGGATGAAACGGTTAAAGACCCAGACTGCGCCTTGAGTAATAACTCAAGAATTAACCAAATCCGCGCCTGTTGAGGTGACAAATGCTCCAAGGTAATTAAGCCTAAGGTTTGATAGCAGGCAATCGGTAGCACCACGCCAGCTCCGGTGCGAGAGCTCATCACTACCGGAATATGGTTTGCCCGAGCCTTAGCAATGGCCGCTTCTTCAAGTGGCGAGCAACGTCCTGCGCCAGTGCCGGCAATCACTAAACCATCAAGGGCTGTGTGTGTCAGTAAAGCTTCAATGACTTGCTGATCAGCCCCAGCATGGGAATAAATGATTGGCACAAAAGGTGAGTTATCGGGGGCGGTCAGCTGCCTAAACTCAGGTTTAGCTAAGGGCTGCTGCACGGGTTGCTGCCAAAAGCGCACTTGACGGTCAGCATCAATTGAACCCAAGGGGCCGCCATTGCGTGCTTGAAAGGTTTCTAGGTGATAGCTATGGGTTTTACTGACATCGCTAGCGCTGTAAATTTTATCGTTGGCTACAACTAACACGCCTTTACCTTGTGCACTATCAGCAATCGCCACCCGCACGCTATTAATTAAATTAAAGTCTGCATCGCTGCTTAGTGCAGAAAATGGCCGCTGGGAGCCCGTTAGAATGACGGGTTTATCAGTGGTTAGCGTGAGCTGCAAAAAGTAAGCGGTTTCTTCTAGGGTGTTAGTGCCGTGGGTTATCACCGCCCCTTTAATATGTGGTTGGGCCAATTGTTGCTCAAGCAAGTGTTTGAGGTTAAACCAGTGACAAAGACTGATTGCGGTACTACTAACATTGCTTAGCTGATAGGGATAGATGGTTGCCAGCTCGGTAAGTGCTGGCAGTTTGGCTAAAATATCGGCTAACGCATAATGCCCTGACTGATAATCGCATAGCTCTAAAGGGTCAGCATGGTGGGCAGAAATAGTGCCACCAAGGCCGATTAAGCAAATAGATGGTCGGTCAATGCCCATGGTCTTGGTTAAATAATCGAGGATGCAACCACTTAACATAAATCACGTAACACAGCAGTGCAGTTAAGACACCCATAGTATTGGCAACAATGTCCAACCAGTTGAAGCTGCGGTTCACTGGTTGAATCACACTTTGTAACCACTCGGAAATAGGGGCAAAGGCCAAGAGTAAGCCCCAGACTAACCAAGCAGGGAGTTTAGGAAAGGCCAAGCGTGCACTAAAGCTGACACCTAAAAAAGCGCTAAAGTGCATCACGCGATCTGCTCCACGAAAAATCGCAGGGGGGACTTCAGGACGAAACAGCCCATAGCACACCACTACAAAGCAGGTGATAAATAATAAAATTCGCAGCATGGATTTATCCCGATTCAGGCCTGCGCTGCCCACAGAGGTACAGCGCTTGGCTAATTACTGGCGGTTAAAGGTTTTTACGCCATCTTTAGTGCCGAGTAATAAAATATCTGCTGGGCGACTGGCAAACAATCCATTGGTCACGACGCCAACAATGTTATTGAGCTGTTGCTCAAGTAAGACTGGCGTAGTGATTTGCAGATTATATACATCCAAAATCACATTCCCGTTATCGGTCACAACCCCTTGGCGATACACCGGATCACCGCCAAGCTTGAGAATTTCTCGTGCTACATAACTGCGCGCCATTGGAATCACTTCGACTGGTAGCGGGAAGTTACCTAAAATTTTGACTTGCTTACTTTCATCTGCAATACAAATAAAGGTTTTCGCTACTGCGGCTACGATTTTTTCACGGGTTAAGGCTGCGCCACCGCCTTTAATCAGTTCGAGGTGCTCATTAGTTTCATCGGCACCATCCACATAAAATTCCATTTGTCCGACGGAATTTAAATCAAATACTTCAATGCCATGTTGCTTTAAACGCTCAGCCGTTGCTTCAGAACTGGCCACTGCCCCTGCAAAATCCATGCGTAAATCAGCCAGTAAATCAATAAAGAAATTAGCGGTAGAGCCAGTGCCCACACCGATGATGCTATTTTTTTCGAGTTGCGGGCGAATGATATCAATAGCAGCTTGGGCTACTGCTTGTTTTAACTGATCTTGGGTCATGGCTTGATTTCCAGAAGTGAATATATGGGCGTAATTATACGGTTTTCTAGCGCAGATTGCGGGGCTTCTTGTGGTTGAGTTGCGTCAGCTAGAGTAGACTCACTATTTTTGCACAACTTTCTAGTGAATCCCGCCATGCTTGAACAATACATAAAGAAAATCTTAACCGCCCGCGTGTATGACGTGGCGGAAGAAACACCACTGCAATCTGCCTATCAATTATCTCAGCGCCTCAATAACCGTATTTTACTCAAGCGCGAAGACTTGCAGCCGGTATTTTCTTTTAAGATTCGTGGCGCATATAACAAGATTGCTCAGCTAAGTGAAGCTGAACGTGCCCGTGGTGTGGTCACGGCCTCGGCGGGTAACCATGCGCAAGGCGTTGCCTTGGCGGCTAAATTTTTGGGGATTAAGGCCACTATTGTGATGCCCAAAACCACCCCTGAAATTAAAGTTAAAGCAGTACGTGCCCGTGGGGCACGGGTTGTACTGCATGGCGATGCCTTCCCTGAGTCACTGGCGCATTCGCTGCGCTTAGTGGAAGAGAAGGGGTTAGTGTATATCCACCCTTACGATGATCCCGATGTGATTGCCGGTCAGGGCACGGTGGCGATGGAAATTTTGCGTCAGCACCAAGCCCCCATTCATGCAATCTTTGTGCCCTGTGGTGGCGGTGGATTAATTGCCGGCGTTGCAGCTTATATCAAGTACGTGCGTCCAGAAATTAAAGTGATAGGGGTGGAGCCAGAAGATTCTAATTGCTTGCAAGCTGCGTTGGCCGCTGGTGAGCGGGTCGAACTAGCGCAAGTGGGTTTGTTTTCGGATGGGGTAGCGGTGTCGCAAATTGGTGAGCACACTTTTGCTGTTTGTCAGCACTATGTGGATGAAGTCATTACCGTAAGTAATGATGAGGTGTGCGCAGCAATGAAGGATATTTATGATGACACCCGTTCAATTACTGAGCCATCTGGGGCATTAGCGGTGGCTGGGATTAAAAAATATGTGGCGCGTACCGGTGTGCAAGATCAAGCCTTAGTAGCAATTGACTCGGGTGCTAATGTGAACTTTGACCGTTTACGGCATGTGGCTGAGCGGGCTGAATTAGGTGAGCAGCGCGAAGCTATTATTGCGGTAACTATTCCGGAGACGCCAGGTAGCTTCAAGCGCTTTTGTGAGGCGATTGGTAAGCGGCAAATTACTGAATTTAATTATCGTTACCACACCGCCGATGAAGCCCATATTTTTGTTGGGGTACAAACTCATCCCGAGTTAGATCCGCGTTCAGAATTAATTGCCACCCTACGTGAGCAAGGGTTTCCGGTACTGGATTTAACTGAAGATGAGCTAGCGAAGCTCCATATTCGTCACATGGTCGGCGGTCATGCGGCGGAAGCGGGTAGTGAATGTGTGTATCGCTTTGAATTCCCCGAACGCCCAGGAGCATTATTTAATTTCTTACATAAGCTTGGCGGACGTTGGAATATCTCGATGTTCCATTACCGTAACCATGGTGCGGCTGAAGGTCGGGTATTAACTGCGTTGCAGGTGCCAGAAAATGAGCGCCATCTACTACCTGAAGCCTTCGATAAAATTGGCTATCCGTATTGGGATGAAACGGATAATCCAGCATTTCAGCTGTTTTTAGGTAATCGCTAACTAAAGGATCAAACGATGAAACCTTTAACACTTACTGGTTTATTACTTGCTGGTGCAGCATTATTAAGCGCATGTGCTGGCACCCCGAACCAAAAAATTAATGGCCAGACCTATAAAGCCCAAGCCAGTGAGCTATCGGCTAATCGCAGCTTAACCAGGTACCAGAACGCTAAACAGTTGCAGCATAATTTATTTGTTGAGCAGCAGCGTTTACCCAGTAATCAAACAGATACCTTTATTGTGGGTTGGCTTCTCAAGGAGCAGGCCTATCGCCAGCAAGATTGCACCATTCAGGCCAAGCAAGTAGCAGAGATTGAGTACTTTGAGTGCCGCTTTACGAATCAGCAAGCACACGTACTGTATGTCTTAGAAACGACTAAAAATACAGGTATTGCTAAGGTATTTGTGGTCCGTGACGGTGTGCTCGGTACGGAAGATGAACAAGCGGTGGTGAAATCTTTAAGCCAAATTAAGTTGCCAGCTAGCTCTTAAAGCTAAACAATCCGCTGGATCATGGTGGATTCAGCGGATTGTTTAATCTATCAGAACATAGGCTTAGAGTCGTATTAATGCAATGCTCGGAAGGATTCCATTAACGCAGGAATGCCAGGGAACATGCCAATCGCAGCCATTACTAAGGATAAAACTGCAAACACAATGGCTGGAATAATCCAGCGATCGGTGCGACTGAGGTGGGTGCAGCGCTCTTTATCGCCGATAATGCCAATGTTATCTAGCAGCACTGTCAGTGACCAGCCAAATACCGGGTTCACTAGGGCTGATGTGAAAATCACGATTGCAGCTGATTGCGAGGTTTTACCTTCGCGAGTCATTTGCATGCCTGCTTCTAATAGCGGCATAAATACTCCAACGATTAACGCCACGCTTAAAACTGGTGGCCAAATCGCTAGGTCCATGGGATAACCCCAGATTGCTGCGACCACACAGAGTAAGCCGGTTAAGATAGCGCCACCTGGAATCGGACGCTTGGCAATTGATGCCGGCACCATGTAGGTACCCCATGAAGAGGCTAAGTTACCGCCCCCTAAAGCCGTGCCCACCACTTGTCTTGCTGAGGCAATGCACATGGTGTCATCAATATCCATCAGCACATTTTTCGCGTTTTTAGGGTAATTCAGTTGCTGGAAAATCCGGTGGCCTAAAAAGTCGGGCGACCACATGGCCACGGCTAGCACCGCAAAAGGTGCCACCGCAATAAAGTGCTCAAGCTTGGGCAAACCCAGCTGCCAGCCGGTGTCTTCGCCCCACCAGTATGCAGGGTTCATATTGGGAATACCGGGCTCAGTAGTGAACTCAAAGGGCGCACCTAGAACAAAAGCAATGATTGCCGCCAGCGCAGACCCCAAAGGAATCGCTAGCCAGCGCTTACCTAAATGCTCGAGGTAGGCATACATAATAATGGTGGCGAAAATTACCACAAAGGCGATATACCCCATATCAAAGCCATTTGCCCAAGCAAACAGGTTTTTGATTTGTGAAGTTACGCCGACAAAGCCTAAAAACAGTAATAAGCCGCCACAGACCCCATCACTGGTGAGTCGCGCCAGTAGGCTGCCGCCCCGAAAGATGCCTAAGGTAAAGCCCAGTAAACCCACCATCAAGCCTAAGGCCATGGGATGGCCGCCTGAAGCAACAATCAACGGAATTAAAGGAATTAATGGGCCATGGGTACCTGCCAGGTTAGCCCTTGGGTTAAAAAAGCCAGAAAATAGCACCACAAACAATACCGCGGCGATAATCATTTCAAAACGGGCGTTTTCAATCACAAAGGCATTAGATAAACCTAAGGGTGCAGCAAAGGCTGCCACAATTGCTGCAACCATCACAATTTTACCAATGGTGGCGGCCATTGCGGGCACCCAATCTTCGTATTCAATACGGTAGTCGCGAAACGGCAGATTAGGCTTCCAGCGTTTGGGCGACATAATGCTCAGTTCATGTTCTAGGTAGTCTGCACGGCTTGCAAAATCAGCACGAGGCTTATGCAGTTGTTGATAACTGCTGGATTGTTGTTGGTTCATTATTCGTTTCTAGTTTTAGTTAAACAGGCAGAGACAGGCCGCATCCTTTGGTGGAGTTCGCAAAGGATGGGCTAAGGGTCTCGGTTAACTTTTTTTATTTTTATGGGGGACGATAGGTTCAAGAATCTATCGTTAAAGAGACAGTGCTAAGCACTTAAGTGGGGTACATGCTGCTTGTGTGACGAGCCTGAAACAATCCATCTTTTGGCTATGAGACTATTAGTTAGTGGCTATTTTGCGCTGTGCGAGTCGTTGAAAAATGAGTTGAATATCAGGATGCTGAATAAATTCAGCGAGTTGTTGGGCTTTTTTCGGACTGAATAACAGCGCTTCCCAGTCGTTTGGCGTATTGTTCGCTAGCTGCTGCCAGCTCAGTGTTTTAGGCAGTTGCGTAGCATGGGGAGCACTTAAGGCCGTCAGCCAAGCTGAGGCTGAAGCTTGCAGCGGTGGCTGAAGTGCTTGATAGAGCTGCTCGGCCTGTTTGGCGGAAAATCCCGCCTGTTTAATTTGTTCAGGGCTTAAGGTGAGCCAATCGCTCCAATGCTGAATGGTCTGACTATTGAGCAACTGTAGCCAACTGGCTTTACCTAAGCCATGCAGAGCAAAGCCTGGAGATTTTTTAGTCCATTCTAAACGTGACAGCAGTTGTGTGCGGCATTGGGGATTATCCGTCCAGCAGGATAAGCGATGATAATCTTTAGGATTGGGCAAAGAAACGGGCTCAGCTTGGGCAGCTTGCCAGATCACTTCGGTAATTTGTGGAATGCTGTGACCAGATAATTGCAACGCCACTTGAGCATCTTTGGCCAGTTGCAGTGCTTGCAGTTTTTTGAGCGAGCTTACACTCACACGACGGATAGTTTTGCCATCGAGCTCGGTGGGCTCAAGTAAAACAATCGGCGTGATTTTACCAGTGCGACCGATATTAAATTGAATCCCTTGCACCGTGGCGAGTGTGCGTTGATAAGGGTACTTCCACGCCACAGCCCAAAGAGGCGGATAATTGCCGCTAGTGATTACTTGCCGCCGACTTTGTTTAAGCACAATGCCGTCTGAGGCAAAAGGTAAGGGCGAGTGATACCAGTGCTGGCGCCATTTAGTTATTTGCGGCCAATCACTAACCGGTTGAGTTAGGGAGGGATCAATGACAAAGCCTAGAGCTGCTAGCTGGGCGTAGCGTTGTTCAATCGTTTCGGGGCCGTCGGGCCATTCCCAAACAAATAATCCAATTTGTTGCCCTTGTGCAGTGGATAACTGGGCGCGATTCAGTAGTGCTGCGACTTGATGGCGAGCTTGACTGTTATTTTGTTTCGCTTGAATAAAGTTATCCACATGCCAATACAACTCCCCTTGAACTGTGATTGATAGCGGTTGAGTTAATTGTTTGGGGATGGCGACTAATTGCTGTTGATGGTGCAGCCAACTGCTGCCAAAAGTACCATCGCCACGGCTTAAAATTTGTACCAGTTGGCCGTTGTGATAATGCAAGCTAACGGCCACTCCATCCACTTTAGGCTGAACCCAGAGATTAGTTTTACCTTGTAGCCATTGTTTAAGTTGGGGCTCTTTTAGCTTAGTTAATCCAGCTTGTGGAAAACTATGTCGCGTAGTGGTCAGTTGCGGCGCAACTGCTGTTGTGATTACTGGCTTGGCAGTAATAGATGGAAAACACTGGCTCCAGCGCTGTTCTTTTTCAAGTAGCTGATCATAAAGCTCATCACTGATGAGTGACTGCTGTTGTTGATAACTAGCATCCAGCGCTTGAAGACGTTGTCGTAAGTGCTGGATATTTTCTGCTGCTTGCTGAGGCTGCCAGTTGGGGCAAGGGGCTGTAGCGTAAATTGTTGGTGCCAACAGCAATAGGCCCAGTCGCAGTAGGTAGCTTAATAAGTAGTTCATCATGCCTCCTGGCAGTGGTGAATGACATCTTAAGCTTAGGTGCTGATCGGCTAATTTCTTGGTTTACTGGGTGCGTTACCGATTAGGTATCTGGTGTTTGCCAATCACAAAAACAGCCTACAGCGAGCGTATTGCTGGCAGCCACTGAGCGTCCTTCAAGCAAGGCATTGAGAATCGGCTCAATAAAACTGTTACTGGAGTTACAGACGGCGCCCTCACTGTAGGGGCCGAAATATGCCAGCTGGCCGGATTGATCCCAAATGGCTACGGCCGGACTGGCGGGTAACTGCTCGGCTCCAGGTAAACCAGCTAAATGATTCATTTGATTTAAAATAGGTGGGAGTTGGCCTTTGGTGTTGGGTTTTTGTAAGTGATAAAACTCAACTTTGCCTTTAAATTCTTCCATCATTTCGGCTAAGTGCTGCTGATTACCGACGTTACATGGACAGGCAGGCTCCCAAAAATGCACTAAACGAACTGCTCCAGCGCCTGCTAAACTAGGCGGCAATTGCAGTTCTTGCCCACTAAAAATAGCCGTGGATTCACTAAAGGGACGAATAAAGCGCGCTTGGTACCACCAAAGCGCAACTAACATGGCAATAATCCACAGCACAATAATGCTGGCAATAACTAAGGTTTTACGGCGTGGGCGAGTCATAGCAAGATAGGCAACAGTTAGAGAACTAATCAAAGGCGTTAGTGTAGTGGAAAACATCACGTTAAGGGCGAATCGCCATGCTAAATCAAACTGAGTTAGAACGCTTACAACAACAGTTGCGACCTTTTAGCACAGCGGCCAGTCAACTTTCTGCAGAAGAGCAAAAATGGCGCCAGTATTATGGCTTGGTGTTGCCTGGCACGGCGCATTTAGGACGGCTAGAAGTGGGGCAGTTTCAGGTAGCAACGCAGTTGTTATTGCCAGAAAACACGCCTAAGGCAACCTTAATTGTGCTGCATGGCTACTATGATCATATGGGATTGTATGGGCATATTTATCGCTGGGCGTTAGCTAAAGACTTTGCGGTGCTTAGCTGTGATTTGCCGGGACATGGGTTATCCACAGGCCCTCGCGCCAGCATCGATGATTTTTCTGATTACACTGCGGTTTTACTGAGTCTCCTTGAACAAGCTCAGCAGTTGCAGTTACCAGCGCCGATTCACTTACTGGGCCAAAGTACTGGTGGTGCAATTATTACCGATTATCTGTTACGTCGTCGCCCTAAGCACTTGCCTTTGGGCGAGATTATTTTATTAGCACCCTTGGTTCGACCTTGGGCTTGGGCCCAAGGCCAGGCCTTGTATCATTTGTTAAAACCCTTTGTGGCCTCGATTAAGCGCGCCCCTTCGGATAACTCAACCGACGCGGCATTTTTAGAGTTTATTAAGCATGATCCCTTGCAAGCCACTACCTTACCGGTGGCGTGGGTAACTGCGATGCGCAATTGGATCGCTCTCATTCATAAAGCAAAGAAAGCCGGATTTCGGCCAATTGTGGTACAGGGGCAGCAAGATAAAACGGTCGACTGGCGCTATAACCTAAGCTTTTTAAGTAAAAAGTTCACCAGTTTACGGGTGTTGTATTTGCCTGAAGCGCGCCACCATTTGGTCAATGAAGCGGTGGATTTACGACAACAGATGTTGAGCTTTATTGATGAGTGTTTAAGCGTATCGGCGTTAGCGCATAACCCATTACTGGATCAGCTACCGCCGCAGTCGACAACGCCGACTGAAGCAGTAAGCTAGTCAGCACTTAAGGTGCTAACCGCGCACTTAAACTGTTATCAATCAGTTGCTGCGCTTGGGCTTGGGTCATGCCTAAATCGTTATGCAAGGCCATAAAGTTTTCTGTCATATAGCCGCCAAAATACGCAGGATCATCGGAGTTAACGGTTACTTTTACCCCTTGTTCAAGCATTTGCAAAATACTGTGCTGGCCCATGTGCTCAAAGACTTTGAGCTTGGTGTTAGAGAGCGGGCACACGGTTAGGGCAATTTGTTCGTCGATTAAACGCTGCATTAAGCGCGGATCTTCAATCGCGCGTACACCGTGGTCAATTCGGCTGACTTTGAGTAAATCTAGCGCTTGCCAAATATATTCAGGTGGGCCTTCTTCACCGGCATGGGCTACGGCTAATAAGCCTTCTGCCCGTGCTTTAGCAAATACTCGCTCAAACTTGCTAGGCGGATGACCAACTTCAGAACTATCTAAACCTACGGCAAAAAACTGATCACGAAATGGCATCGCTTGCTCTAGGGTATCAAAGGCCGCTGCTTCAGATAAATGACGTAAAAAACACAGAATCAAACCGCCACTGATACCTAACTGAGTTTTGGCATCGTTAAGTGCTTGGCTAATACCAGCAAACGGAATGGCGATAGCTAGACCACGATCAGTATGGGTTTGTGGGTCAAAAAATGGCTCAACGTGGGTGACGCCTTGCTCTTTACATTTCAGTAAATAGGCCCAGGTTAAATCATAAAAGTCTTGCTCGGTTTGTAAGACATTGGCGCCTTGATAGTAGATATCTAAAAACTCTTGCAGGTTATTAAAGTTATAGGCCTGCTTGAGGGTTTCTACTGAACTCCATGGGAGTTGTATTTGATTACGCTGAGCCAGCTGAAACAGTAATTCAGGCTCCAGTGAGCCTTCTAGGTGTAAGTGTAGCTCGGCTTTAGGGGTGTTGTTTAACCAGGTTTTCATAGGGGCTTCATCCCGATCATGGAGTCAATTGATGGCAGATTATAAAGCCTTTACTGCGATAGATAAGTGAGATAGACGGTAATTGTTGCTAGCTGTAGGTTAAATTCTCATCGGAGCATGGTTGATTTCTGTCAACAAGCGGCTTAGCTAAACCTCCTAGATTAATCAGCCGTAACCAGAGCACAGTTAGCTGGCGAGTAGCAATTAGTTGCCCAGCAGTTAGCTGTTTTTGAGGTCGGCAGTGTTGAGTGCAGTTGGCTAAACCTGCTCAAGACCTCTTCTATCCTGAGTGCTCGAGGGAGTCTGTATGCAGTTGGTTTGTCCCGCAGGAAGTTTGCCTGCTCTCAAAGCCGCCGTACGTCAAGGGGCCGATGCGGTGTATGTCGGTTTTAAAGATGATACAAATGCCCGCCATTTTGCCGGCCTTAATTTTAGTGAAAAGCAACTTGAGCAAGGTCTAGCACTGATTCGGCAGCAGCAAAAAAAGCTCTATATCGCGGTTAACACCTATGCTCAATCCAGTGTTTGGTCGCGCTGGCAACGAGCGGTCGATCAAGCGGCCGCACTGGGGGTGGATGCCTTGATTGCAGCTGATCCTGCTGTGTTAGCCTATGCCAGCCACACCTATCCAGATTTACCTTTGCACTTATCGGTCCAAGGCTCAGCCACTAATGCTGCCGCCTTGGCCTTTTATCAGCAGCGCTACAATATTCAGCGAGCAGTGCTGCCGCGGGTCTTATCGTTGGCGCAAGTAAAGCAAGTGGCGGCCAATAGTAGTGTACCCATTGAAGTTTTTGCCTTTGGTAGTCTGTGCATTATGGCCGAAGGACGCTGTCATCTATCGTCTTATTTAACGGGCGAGTCGCCTAACTTATGTGGCGTTTGTTCACCAGCCAAAGCGGTGCGCTGGAGTACCGAGCAAGGGCAGTTAAGTGCGCGGCTAAATGAGGTGTTAATTGATCGCTATGAGCAGCAAGAGCCAGCCGGTTATCCAACCTTATGTAAAGGCCGCTTTTTGGTTCAAGGTCATCGCTTTCATGCCTTAGAAGAGCCAACCAGTTTGGATACCATGGATTTAATACCCGCATTAGCCAGCATGGGGGTGAGCGCGGTTAAAATTGAAGGCCGACAGCGGAGCCCTGCGTATACCGAGCAGGTAACACGGGTCTGGCGCGCTGCTTTAGATAGCTATCAACGCAACCCAGAACAGTTTCAGGTAGAGGCCAGTTGGCGACAGACCTTAGCAGGTGTTTCTGAAGGCAGCCAAACTACCTTGGGTGCTTATCATCGCGCGTGGCAATAGGAGAGTAGGTATGAAACTGTCTTTAGGTCCGGTGTTGTTTTTTTGGCCCCGCGAACAGCTGATCAAGTTCTATCAGCAGATGGCTGAGCAGCCATTGGATATTATTTATTTAGGCGAAACAGTGTGCGCTAAACGGCGTGAACTGAATTTTAGTGCGTGGCTTGGGTTCGCCCGTGAACTGCAGCAAAGCACGCAAGCACAGGTGGTGCTTTCTAGTTTAAGTTTAATTGAAGCCAACTCTGAACTTTCAAGCTTAAAGCGCCTGTGTGATAACGGCGAGTTTATGGTGGAAGCCAACGATATGGCGGCCGTGCAATTTTTAGCTGAGCGTAAATTGGGGTTTGTGGGCGGGCCGGCATTAAATATTTACAGTGCCAGGGCGCTGCGTGAATTTATTGACTGCGGTTTGCAGCGCTGGGTACCGCCGGTTGAGTATTCAGCCCAAATGCTACAGCAAACCTTAACTCAGCTAGACAGCTTAGGCAGAGCCCGCCCTGAAGTAGAAGTATTTGCTTATGGGCATTTACCTTTAGCCTATTCTGCCCGGTGTTTTACCGCACGAGCCGAAAATCGGCCGAAAGATCAATGCGAGTTTTGCTGTTTGCAGTATCCCGAAGGTATCAGTTTGGCGAGCCAAGAAGGCCAGCCGTTATTCACTATCAATGGCATTCAAACCCTATCGGCTGAAGTGCACAATTTATTGCCAGATTACCCCAGTTTAGCCAGCCACGGCGTGGATATTGCTCGGCTGAGCCCCCGTGCGCAGCAGATGCCACAGGTGATTGAGGGTTGGCAGCAGGTACGTCAAGGACAGCTGCCGCCTTTGGCGGTGCAAAGCTGTAATGGTTATTGGCATGGCCGTCCGGGCATGTTGAGTGTAAAGGAGGCCGGCTTATGTTGAAGCGTAGTATGCCGTGGCTATTAGCGGCCAGTGAGCGCTTACTGCCTTTGGCTCGCTTGACCCCAGCCTTCGTGCAGCAGCGAGTACTTGAGCGAAGCTTAAATCACTTACTGGCCGAAGCCTTAGCCGATGGGCTGTTTGAGGTATTGACCGATCGCTGGCTGGCGCTAGAGATTCAAGATTTAGGATTACGTTGGTGTATCAGTCAGCGTGGGTTAGATCAGCAGTTAGTGATTGCCCAGCAGGCGCCGGTAGAGGTATGTATTAGTGGGCAGTGGCGTGATTTTTTACTGCTGGCTAGCCGCCAAGAAGATCCCGATAGTTTATTTTTTAGACGACGACTACAGATTGATGGTGATACAGAGCTAGGACTCGCAGTTAAAAACTTGATTGATAGCCTCGATCCAGACAGCCTACCCCAATGGTTCTGGCAGCTACTAGAGCAGCTTGGCCGCACTGTGGCTGAGCAACAAGCTCAGGTGATGCCCTCTCCAAGTAGCTAATAGGGGTCGTTAAACAGTGCCTTATTGTGGTTGCGTGAAACCGCTATAAGGCAGTTTAAGCTCTTAATTCAAACTGTTTAAACAGCGTAGCTAAGTGTTGCTCGAGCTGGGCTAATTCTGACTGACTAGGCGCAGTTTGAGCCTCTAACGGCAGAGCCGATGTAGTCCGCGCAAGTTGTAGGCAAAAGTTCTGTACCCCTTGGGCCTTGAGCTGCTGCGCCAGTTGCAGCACCGCAGTAGGTGAGAGCTGGCTCCAATGCACTGTGGTGCGGCATTCATAGGCCACTTGGCTGGCCAAGACTAAAGCTAAGCTTTCCCAGTTTGGCTGATCGCTGTGAGCGACGCCGGTGATTGCTGCAGCTTGGCCGTAAGGCGCTTTAATATCTAATCCCACCCAGTCACACCAAGGCAGCACTTTAGCCAGCGCCTTGGGTTTAATCCCTGCGGTATGTAAACCCACTTTAAAGCCTAAGGCGGCAACTTGTTGCATAGCTTGGGCTAACTTGGGTTGCAACGTGGCTTCTCCGCCGCTAAACACTACCGCCTGTAATAGCCCTTGGCGCTTTTGTAAAAATGCCAAAATGTCTGACCAAGAAAATTGGCTAGTGGCGCTGGGACTGATTAGTTCAGGGTTATGGCAATAGTCGCAGCGCCAAGCGCAACCTTGGCAAAACACCACGCAGGCTAAATGTTGTGGATAGTCGAGCGTGGTAAAGGGCAGCCAGCCACCAATTTTAAGCATGGGCTGTGGGCTTAGGCTCAGTAAAGGGCTGGCGCTCTCGGTATTCAGCTTGTTTTCCGCGATTAAAGGCATGTACTGGACGGTGATAGCCCATTACTCGGGTCCAGATTTCACAGGGTTGGCGGCGTTCTTGGGGGAGAGTAAGTTTAGTCATGGGTGGGTACCTCAAGCGTATTATTGAACGAAGAAGTTGTCGCAGGGCTTGATTGGCTAAGCTCAGCGGCCAGCAGCGCATCACAGCGTGGGCAAAATTCATGCTCCCCAGCTAGATAACCATGTACTGGGCAAATCGAGAAGGTTGGGGTAATGGTTAAGTAGGGCAATTTAAAGCGGGTCAGCGCAGTTTTTATTAATTGTTTACAGGCTTGAGCGGAGCTGAGTTGTTCACTCATATACAGGTGCAGCACGGTGCCGCCAGTGTATTTGCATTGCAGCTCATCTTGCAGCAACAGAGACTCAAAGGCGTCATCGGTATAGCCAACCGGTAGCTGGGAGCTGTTGGTGTAATAAGGCGAGTCGGGAGTGCCGGCCTGTAGGATATCGGCAAAGCGTTGTTGGTCTTCTTTGGCAAAACGATAGGTGGTGCCCTCGGCCGGAGTTGCTTCAAGGTTATACAGGTGTCCGGTTTGTTCTTGAAACTGGCGGAGACGCTGGCGAATGTGTTCTAGTACATCCAGCGCCATTTGCCGTCCAGTAGCAGTATGGATGCCTAGCTGATCTTGACTAAAGTTACGCAGCATTTCATGTAGACCGTTAACCCCAATCGTTGAAAAGTGATTGCGTAAGGTGCCGAGGTAACGCCGAGTGTAGGGGTATAACCCTTGATCAAGGTAACCTTGAATGACTTGGCGCTTAATTTCTAGGCTGTTTTTTGCCAGCTCAAGTAGCTGATCTAAGCGCTGGTAGAGCCCCGGCAAATCCTGGGCATATTGGTAACCTAGGCGGGCACAGTTAAGGGTTACCACACCAATGGATCCGGTTTGTTCCGCCGAGCCAAATAAACCGCCACCCCGCTGCAGTAGTTCACGCAAATCCAGTTGCAGGCGGCAGCACATCGAACGCACTTGATTAGGTTCTAGCTCGGAGTTAATAAAATTTTGAAAATACGGCAAGCCATAGCGGGCGGTCATGGCAAACAAGCACTCGGCATTGGGGCTATCCCAGACAAAGTCTTTGGTGATGTTATAGGTGGGAATTGGGAAGGTAAATACTCGTCCTAGACCATCGCCAGCTTGCATCACTTCAATATAAGCACGGTTAAGCAGATCCATTTCTGTTTGCAGTTCGCCGTAACTAAAGGTCATTTCCTCACCAGCGATTACCGGAATTTGCTGCCGTAAATCCTCAGGGCAGACCCAATCAAAGGTCAGGTTGGTAAAGGGCGTTTGGGTGCCCCAGCGTGAGGGTACATTGAGGTTGTAAATAAACTCTTGCAGCAGTTGTTTAACTTGGGCATAGCTCAATTGATCCTTACGGACAAAGGGCGCCAAATAGGTATCGAACGAACTAAAGGCTTGAGCGCCGGCCCATTCATTTTGCAAGGTGCCTAGAAAGTTGACCATTTGCCCCAGTGCACTGCTGAGGTGCTTGGGTGGGCCGGCTTCAATGCGTCCGGCAATGCCATTAAAGCCTTCATGCAGTAAGTTACGTAACGACCAGCCAGCGCAATAGCCAGCCAGCATATCCAAGTCATGGATATGTAAATCTGCATTACGGTGCGCTGCACCAATTTCTGGGCTGTAGATTTCATTCAACCAGTAGTTGGCAGTCACTTTGCCGGCCACATTCAAAATCATCCCGCCGAGAGAGTAACCTTGGTTCGCATTGGCTTTCACGCGCCAGTCTTGCTGCTGTAAGTATTCATCAAGGGTGGCAGCTACCGGAATACTTAAAGGAGCTTCAGCAGCTAGGGGTTGAACGGTCATATACGCCTCGATACACAATATATGGTGTTTTTAGTTTTTAAATTAACTATATGTGGTGTGCATTAGAGCTGAAGGGTAAAAAGTGGGCTTGACCCGTATCAATAAATTGGTGAGGGATAGATTTTAGGCAGATGGATGTTTGACGTAGCCCTGCTTAGGCAACAGATGCAATTAAGTGGCACTTTACTTATTATCAGCAACTGTCCGGTATCGCTAAATAAGTTGAGGGTTGAGCAAATGGCTTTGCGCGCGAAGAAAGAGATAGGAAGTGCATTGATTAGTTATAAGCAATGCCCAGCTAAAACTTATATTGATTTATCAGGACGAGTCCAGATTGGGCGTACTGTATTTGACCACTGTCAGATTGTAGGTGAAGTCGCTAAAGAGCTGATTCGGCGCTCACCTGTACAGCATCTTTTCCCGCCTGGTTCAGCTTTTACTGCTGCTACCCATGATATTGGTAAGGTAAGCCCTACGTTTTACAGCAAGTTGTATAGAGCTTGTGGCTTGCCTGTTTTGCCTAACGTAAATCCAGATCTAGAAAAGAATTGGAATGGTCATGCGGGAGTGAGCCAGATCACAGCTAATGCACTTGGTGCCCCTGAATATATTCCGGAAATTTTAGGGCAGCATCATGGTTTTTCTCCAGATGTTGCTGGAAAGCGTGCTTTAGATGAAGCATTTGGTGGTCAAAGTTGGCAGCGAGAGCGTGAAAAATTAGTTCAAGATTTACGGCATGTATTGGGGGAGGACTGGCCCCAGTTAGATGATTATGCAACAGCGCGTTTACTAGCTGGCCTAACGTCAGTGGCCGACTGGATAGGTTCTGGGCAACACTTTGATCTGCCAGATGATAAGTGGCAAGAAAGAATTGACCAAGCGCTGGATGAAGCAGGTTTTATAACACCTGAGTTTAAGCTTGGATTGAGTTTTGAGCAGGTGTTTGGCTTTGCACCAAGAACAGCGCAAAGCTTATTGTTCGAGCAGGCCAGCCAACCTGGCGTCTATGTTTTAGAAGCACCCATGGGAGTGGGTAAAACAGAAGCAGCGCTTTATGCAGCCTATCAACTGCTGGCTAGTCAACAGGCGAGTGGTATTTATTTTGCGCTTCCTACCCAATTAACTTCTAATAAAATTTTTGAGCGTTTTAATCAGTTTTTAGAGCAGGTTGTCGCGCCTGATTGTGCGCATAGGTCTTTATTATTGCATGCCAATGCATGGCTATTTGCTACAGAAATGGGTGAGGAAGGGCGTCCAGGTGGAGCATGGTTTAATCAGGCTAAGCGTGGTCTGCTTGCCCCTTTTGCTGTGGGTACTATTGATCAAGCATTAATGGCTGCGATGAATGTAAAACACGGATTTGTGCGTGCGTTTGGTTTAGCAGGCAAAGTGGTGATTTTGGATGAAGTACATACCTACGATGCTTATACAGGCACCTTACTAGATGCCCTGATTGATTTACTACGTCAGTTAGATTGCACGGTAATTGTGTTGAGCGCTACCTTAAACCAAGCGCGGCGTCAGGAGCTGATCGGCAGTGAAACATATTCTGTTGATTATCCATTGATTACGGCTTTGCCCAAAAACAGCGACTCAGTAGCAGAGATAGGTGTGCCTATTGCTGGAATACAACATGTGACCCTTAAGTTAGAGCAAGACGAACTTGTTGCGATAGAAGAAGCTTTATTGCGCGCAGAACAGGGGCAGCAGGTGTTATGGATTGAAAATACGGTTAAAGAGGCGCAGGAGCGTTATTTGCAGTTAGCTGCTCGTGCTTTAGATTTAGGGGCAGAGTGTGGGTTATTGCATTCGCGATTTACAGTGACCGATCGTCAAGTGCTTGAGGAACAATGGGTCAATCTTTTTGGGAAACAAGGGTGGCTAGGCAGTAAACGCCAACAGAAAGGACGCATTTTAATTGGTACACAGGTATTAGAGCAGTCGTTGGATATTGATGCTGACTTTCTGGTTAGTCGCTTTGCGCCTACAGACATGTTATTGCAGCGTCTTGGCCGTTTGTGGCGTCATGTTGAAACACCCCGCAATTCATATGCTCGGCAGGAGGCTTGGCTATTGGCGCCAAATTTAAATAAGGCTATTCATAGTCCTGAGTCAGCTTTTGGTGCTAGCGCTTATGTTTATAGTCCTTATGTGCTTTGCCGTAGTCTTGAGGTGTGGCTTGAGTTAAAGCGGGTTTGTTTGCCTATTGATATTCGCTCATTAATTGAGGCGACTTATCAAAAGCGTCCAGAGCAAGGATCTATGGCGATTTGGTTACGGCAGCTAGAAGAAGGTTGTCGCGATAAAAAAGGACAGATAGCGTTAAAACAATTGGCACGAATTGGATTAGCGCAGGCAGGTAAGACAATGCCGGAAAGCCAAGCGCAAACGCGCTACAGTGAAACAGATGCTTTTGAAGTACTAATGCTACGCAGTATTTGCTATGACAGCGAACAGCGGGCAGGAGTATTAGTGTTACTGGATGGTAAGCAAATAGTTTTACCACTAAATAGGTCGGCTATAAGTCGTGCAAGCTGGCGGGAAAGAACTAAGCAGTTGATGCACGCTATTGTACAGGTGCGTCCTAGTGAGGCACCTAAGCCAGTGAATCGCGAGCGCTTACAACAGTTTGGGTTGCACCACTGTTTTTATCTAGGAAATCCACTTTGGCCGGATGATGAAAGTCTGTTACGGGTTGCTTTAGTGAGTGAGTCTGACCTCCTACAGGGGCTAGATAATCAGCTGTTGAATGATAAATACGAGATTGAGTATCGCCCTGACTTGGGCTATCGAACAATTAAAAAGTAGGAGAGGGTATGGAAAACCGCTTCAATTTAGTGGATGAGCCTTGGCTACCAGTTGCCGATCATGGGCGGGTAAGTTTGCGAGATATTTTTAGTAACTCTGAATATCAAAGCCTTGGCGGCAATCCGATACAAAAAATAGCAGTATTTAAATTACTATTGGCTATTGCTCAGGCGGCTGCAACTCCAGAAGATGAAAAGGGCTGGCATCAACTGGGCGCACAGGGAATGGCTGAAAAGTGCCTTGCTTATTTAGAACAATGGTATGACAGATTTTACTTGTATGGTGATAAACCTTTCCTACAAATGCCTGCTATCGCTGCTGCTAGGGCATTGTCGTTTGGGGCTTTTATCCCCGAAGTATCTACCGGAAATACAACCGTACTCACTCAATCGCAGGTAGAAGGTAGCTTATCTGATGCTGATAAAGCACTGCTTGTGCTATTACAGATGGGGTTTGCTTTATCTGGTAAAAAAACCGATAACAGCGTAGTTCTCTCTTTAGGGTACGCTGGCAAGCGTAATGATAAAGGTAAGCCTTCTACCGGCAAACCGGGTCCATCAGTTGCGCATATGGGGTTATTACATAACTTCATTATGGGGCACAATCTTCATAACTCCATATGGTTGAACTTAGTTTCAAATCAACAATTGAGCGCTATCGGTATGTTTAGTGCCGGTGTTGGTTTTGCCCCTTGGGAGAAGATGCCGAAGGGTGAAGCTTGTGCTATCGCAGAGCAATTAAAGCAGTCTTATATGGGGCGTTTGCTGCCTTTATGTCGTTTTTGTTTATTAGCTGATAACAAAATGCATTACTCAGAAGGCATTGCTTATGCGGGTTACAAGGAAGGCATGCATGATCTTAGCGTTGCGATCGACTACTCCGCTAAAGAGCCAAAAGCTCAGTGGACTGACCCAAATAAAAGACCTTGGCGTGAGCTGACTAGCCTGCTTAGCTTTATTGACCTGTCGGGAAGTAGCGGTTTTCAAAGTTGGCAGGTTCGTTTAGGTGTAGAGAAGGCGAGAGATACCCAAGAGCTGTTTAGTATCTGGTCAGGTGGACTACGCGTGAGCAGCAATGCAGGAGAACAGTACGTTTCGGGTACAGATGACTTTGTTGAGTCCACTATTTGGCTAGAAAGCGAGGTTTTAGGACAAACTTGGTTTAATCAATTGCAACTTGAAATGAGCGGGCTAGATACGCTAGCGAAAGCATTATATGGGCGTGTGCTAGGTTATTTTAAAGAGCTTACGGTGGATGGGAAAAATACTGCGGCATTGGCAACTCATATGTTTTGGCAGTTATGTGAGCGTGATTTTCAGACGTTAGTTAATAGTTGTGATGCCTCTAAAGAGGGGCTGCAGCAACGAAAAATATTAAGACGTACCTTTGCTCGCTATCAACATCAGTGTTATGACTTTTACTGTCCCAATGTGACCGCACGGCAGATGGATGCTTGGGCGCAACATAGGCCAAACCATTATAAATATATTAGTCAGGAGGCTTCGTAATGGAGCAAGAACAGGTAGTGCCTGCGAGAGCCAAAAACAAGGAAGAACAGTTTGTTCAATTTATTTTTGAGCATTGCAAGCAGGATAAAGGGTTTGCCGCACGTTTAAGGCGTGCTGATAATGCAGCAACTGAATATCAAAGCTGGGAAACTCTTGGTCCTTGGATTGAGTTAGATAATCCTTGGCAACGTTTGCCCTATGCAACCGTGGCAGCAGCTATTGCGCGTTCCAAGTCTGATAATAATGGCAGTCTTAGTCTTGGGAAAGCGCTAGCAGAGTCTTATGCAGAAAAGGGCTCTACCCAATATAGTGATCAGGCTAAAGCCCGCTTACGTCGTTTATTGGCCTGCACTGACGTACAAGAAGTTTGCCGAGTGATTCGACCAGTGTTGACCTTAATTGAAAGCAAACTGGGACAGCCACTGGACTACGCGAAACTACTCATTGAGCTGCGTTATTTTGGTGAGAGAAGCAAAATGCGTTGGGCGCAGGATTTTTATGGGCAGCGTGGTCAAGATAAGGAGAGCAGGGAATGACATTAATAGCCAGTGTCTTGCATTTAGATAGAAAGGCTGTGCGAGCCCTAAAAATAGACAGCCCCTATGGTTTGCACAAAGCGGTATACAGCTTATTTGCCGAGACACGTAGCACAGACGAGAAAAACGCCAGTGTGCCGAGTGGTTTTCTCTATGCTGATCAGGGTGGAGATTATCAGTCTCGTAAAATATTACTTTTATCTGATCGTCAGCCTCTGGAACAGGTAGATGGCCAATACGGACAGGTGCAAAGCAAAACTATTTCCACAGACTTTTTGCAGCATCAAAATTACCGTTTCAAAGTGATAGTCAATCCTACGCGCAGAGACAACGCTAGTCGCAAACTTATTCCCGTTAAAGGTCGTGAAGCTATTGCCCAGTGGTTTACGATACGAGCAAGTATTAGTTGGGGCTTTAATGTATCGCCTTTACAACTGCAGGTCGATAGCACGGATGTTCTTAAATTTCCTGATAAGGTTGGGCGGCCGGTAACGCTAGCTCAAGCACAGGTACAAGGAGTCCTGCAGGTGACGGATCGACAGCAATTTATCCAGAGTTTTAAACAGGGTATCGGCCGTGGCCGAGCCTTTGGTTGTGGGCTATTGCAAATAGTGCCCTTTATAGAAAGCCCATTTGATTGACGCTTATTAAACATTAAAAGGAAATTAATTATGTCTACTAGTCCATATCGCAATACCCGCATTGAATATCATATTTTGCAATCTTTTCCCGTTACTTGTTTAAACCGAGATGATGTAGGAGCTCCCAAAACTGCTGTAATTGGTGGTAGCACCCGTGCACGTGTTAGCTCTCAGTGCTGGAAGCGACAAGTGCGACTGGCTATGCAGGAGTTTGGAGTTGAACTTGGCATTCGTACTAAAAAAGTTGAACAACTGATGATTGAAGCTTGCATAGCTGTGGGAGCAAGTGAAGATCAGGCAGAAAAGTGTGGAGCAAGTATTGCTAAAGCCCTGAGTGACGATACTTTATTGTTTATTAGCAACACCGAAGCTAAAGCATTTGCTGAATATGCTAGCGCACACGATTTTGATGCTAGTAAATTGAAAGATAAAGAACTGGCTAAGGTGGCGAAAAAAGCTTTGAATCCAGCAGTAGATGCATTAGACATTGCTCTATTCGGCCGCATGGTAGCCAAAGCTGCTGAGATGAATGTTGAGGCTGCTGCCTCTTTTTCCCATGCTATTTCGACGCATAAAGTAAGTAATGAAGTAGAGTTTTTTACTGCGCTAGATGACAAGCAAGATGAACCCGGTTCAGCGCATATGGGCAGTTTAGAATTTAACTCGGCTACTTATTACCGCTACATCAGCCTTGACTTGGGGCAGTTAGCGCAAACTTTGGGTGACGAAGCTGATTTAAAGCCCGCTATTGCAGCCTTTACTAAAGCCTTGTTTGTGGCAGTTCCTAGTGCCCGTCAAACCACTCAGTCTGGTGCTAGTCCATGGGAGTTTGCCCGTGTGCTAGTGCGTAAAGGGCAGCGTTTGCAGGTGCCATTTGAAACGGCAGTCAAGACCGAGCAAGGGGGGTATTTGCAGCCAAGTATTACAACGCTTAAGGCCTATCTTGATAAAAAAGAAAAAATGACCGGCAGTCTGTTTGGCAAACTGGCAGCTTACGATTGGGGCGAAGACGAAAATTACTCTGTTGATCAACTAATTACAGACTTGCAAAGCCAGATTTGAGGTGCGCTATGAGTGAACCTTATCTATTGATGTGGCTGGAGGCGCCGTTGCAAGCCTGGGGCCATGATTCGAAGTTCGGACGGCGCGACAGCTTGGATTTTCCCACGAAATCCGGAGTATTGGGATTGTTATGTTGCGCTCTTGGCAAAGGGGGTGAGCAAACGGATTGGTTGGCACGCTGGGCAGAGCGTGACATGGTGGTACAAGCGTATGTGCCGCAAGATCAGCAAGGTCAACCTGTTTCTAGATTACCAATGTTACGGGATTTCCAAATGGTGGGTAGTGGTTATCAACAGGCTGATCCTTGGCAAACCTTACTGATTCCTAAAAAAAGTGATGGTGGTAAGGCGGTAGGAGGTGGCACAAAAATGACTTACCGCTATTACCTGCAGGACATGGCCTTTGCTGTAGCTTTGCAAGGGCCTAAATCTGAGTTGGATGAATTGCAGCAGGCCTTGCAAAGCCCTATGTGGGATCTGTATTTAGGGCGCAAAAATTGTGTGCCTACTGAGCTGATAGGACAAGGTGTGCATGCAACTGTAAAGGATGCATTAACGCATGCTGAGCAATTGGCTACCCATGAAGCACGTGAGGTAAAACGTACAGCTATTTTTCGTGTACTGCAGGGTGAACATGACGGGGAAGTAATCACCTTAAACGATGTACCTGTACAATTTGGGACGCGTAAAATATACCGTGATCGACGTGTAACTTTGGTGAAGTATGGCTGAGGCAAAACAAGCTGGGCAGCGGTTGTTAGTTAAAGTTACGCGAGAAACCTTACCCCAGATAAAAGATAAGTATCCGTTTATTTATCTAGAACGAGGTCGTCTTGAAATTGATGACAGCAGCATTAAGTGGATTGACTCGACGAATCAGGTGGTGCCTTTACCTATAGCTACTTTAAATTGTCTCTTATTGGGGCCAGGTACTAGCATTACCCATGAAGCAGTTAAGATTGCCGCCGCTGCTAACTGTTCGGTGTGTTGGGTAGGTGAGGATAGCTTATTGTTTTATGCAGCAGGCTTTGTGCCTACTGCTGACACGCGCAATCTACGGCAACAAATGGAGTTAGCGGTTGATCCAGAGCAGTCACTAGAAGTTGCTAGGCGTTTTTTTGTTAGGCGTTTTCCCGATGCTGATTTGCAAGAGAAGTCTTTGCAGCAAATGATGGGTATGGAAGGCCATAGGGTACGAGCTCTGTATCAAGCTAAGGCAGAGCATTACCAAGTAGGTTGGAAAGGACGTCAGTTTACGCCAAATAAATTTGAGTTAAGCGATGTTACTAATCAGATACTAACTGCCAGCAACGCTGCGCTGTATGGGATTTTATGCTCTGCAGTGCATAGCCTCGGTTATTCGCCACATATTGGATTTATCCACTCAGGTAGTCCGCTTCCGTTTATTTATGATCTTGCCGACTTATACAAGGAGCATTTGTGTATTGATCTTGCCTTTTCTCTAACCCACGATATGGCCGGCCGCTATAACAAGCATAAGGTGTCAGCTGCGTTTCGTCAGCGGGTGTTAGAGATGGACTTGTTAAGTCAGATTGCGCCAGATATTGCCAGTTTATTTGGAGAAAAACGTGCTCGTCGTTCTCGCAAATGATTTGCCACCAGCTGTACGTGGGCGTATGAAACTTTGGTTTACCGAACCTCGAGCTAATGTGTTTGTATCAGGTATTAAAGATTCCGTTGCGCTAACGGTTATTGATTACTTGCATAAACATTGTCCACCAGAGTCTGGGGTGATGATTTTTCGTTCGTTATCGAAACCGCCAGGTTATGAAATACAAACGATAGGTCCAACACGTAAGTCATTAATAGAAATTAGCGGCTTACAACTCGTGATAGAAACCCTGAAAAATCAAAATACCTAACATCTTGTGCTTTGGCTGTTGTTCTTTAACAATATGTTGGTGATTTCCCCACGCCCGTGGGGGTGTTTCTAGGGGTTGGATTCGAGTGTTGTTACCCTATTGGATTTCCCCACGCCCGTGGGGGTGTTTCCAAGCTCCTGTTGCGCTTTCTCTGAGAACTCTGGATTTCCCCACGCCCGTGGGGGTGTTTCCAGGCGTTTGCAGCTGTAGGCCGTGCGCTGGATGATTTCCCCACGCCCGTGGGGGTGTTTCCAGGCAAGCTAGGCGTAGCGCGTTAGCCTGCCTGGATTTCCCCACGCCCGTGGGGGTGTTTCTACATGCTTTGCCATGTAAGCACCTAGCTCACCGATTTCCCCACGCCCGTGGGGGTGTTTCTTATTTGGTATTACCAGATGATTTGGCTTGTACGATTTCCCCACGCCCGTGGGGGTGTTTCTATCTAAACGCGACCTGTTTGAATCGCGCGGTAAGATTTCCCCACGCCCGTGGGGGTGTTTCTTGCATTATGACCCTGATAATGATTGGGAGATAGATTTCCCCACGCCCGTGGGGGTGTTTCTGCTTTCGAGTCACTGGTTGACCTATCAATGGTGATTTCCCCACGCCCGTGGGGGTGTTTCCCCTCGCTGAGTCATACATGCGCTGCATGGCAGGATTTCCCCACGCCCGTGGGGGTGTTTCTAAATAAAGGCATTGCACACATAAAAACAAAATGATTTCCCCACGCCCGTGGGGGTGTTTCTTTTACCTCGTTATATTTGAGCGCGTGAAAGTGGATTTCCCCACGCCCGTGGGGGTGTTTCCAACACAAGGTGAGTTAGCTAGTGGGCGCTCGGGATTTCCCCACGCCCGTGGGGGTGTTTCCGGTCGAGAGTAGAGATGCACCATCCTTAGGCAGATTTCCCCACGCCCGTGGGGGTGTTTCCTCAGTATTCTTAAGGGCTTCAGTCAGGCAGGCGATTTCCCCACGCCCGTGGGGGTGTTTCTTGCAAATGTTCGGTTTGTGCTGGATCACATGAGATTTCCCCACGCCCGTGGGGGTGTTTCTTTTATCCTCTATGGACAAGAAGTGCCTAAGGAGATTTCCCCACGCCCGTGGGGGTGTTTCTTTCTGCTTCTGTTTTTCCTCTTGTTTCATCTGGATTTCCCCACGCCCGTGGGGGTGTTTCTGGATAGTAATCACCTTAGGGCTACTGGGTTTGGATTTCCCCACGCCCGTGGGGGTGTTTCTAATGTTGTTCATGTTCCCTAGGACCTGCATAGGATTTCCCCACGCCCGTGGGGGTGTTTCTAAACGAGAAACATAAAGGTGAATCATGTCAATGATTTCCCCACGCCCGTGGGGGTGTTTCCAAGGGAGAAGCTTGCAAAGAGAGCAAGAGAGGGATTTCCCCACGCCCGTGGGGGTGTTTCTATAACGAGGTAAAATTGATAGCTATCCGATTGGAGATTTCCCCACGCCCGTGGGGGTGTTTCCCACTCGGCTGGCGCTCTACGCTGTTCGGTTAAGATTTCCCCACGCCCGTGGGGGTGTTTCTAATTAAAGTAAAGCATTTTGCTTTATTTATTTGATTTCCCCACGCCCGTGGGGGTGTTTCTATGCGCTCCAGCGATAAGGGTATTTGGGTTGTGATTTCCCCACGCCCGTGGGGGTGTTTCCAGTTACTAGCTCTTTGCCATCTTTAATGCGTGGATTTCCCCACGCCCGTGGGGGTGTTTCCAGTAGCTGGCGTTAAAAGATTCTTTTTCTCTGGATTTCCCCACGCCCGTGGGGGTGTTTCTAGGCTGCAAGCAATGCTTGCAATTTTTAATTTGATTTCCCCACGCCCGTGGGGGTGTTTCTTTGTGGCTATGGAAAGGCCATAACCCAGCGCAGATTTCCCCACGCCCGTGGGGGTGTTTCTGTTCGCGGCTTTACTCTTGATCGTGTTTATGAGATTTCCCCACGCCCGTGGGGGTGTTTCTTATTTAAAGCGTTTGAGGGGCAAGAAATGAGAGATTTCCCCACGCCCGTGGGGGTGTTTCCTACCTACGAGCTTCAATTGATGCAGCTCAAGCGATTTCCCCACGCCCGTGGGGGTGTTTCTGAGACTTTGATTATTCTGTTTAATGACGTGTTGATTTCCCCACGCCCGTGGGGGTGTTTCTACAAAGACTTTTCTAGCCTTGCAGACGTTCCGATTTCCCCACGCCCGTGGGGGTGTTTCTATCGCTTTTTTGCGCTCTATAGATGAAACTCTTGTAGTGGTCAAATAATTCCAGACACTTTGTTAAGGATTTCTTCCGCTGCTAGCGGAGTCAAGCCACGATTAAATGTATGTGGTCGTTGCTGATTATAATATTTCATCAGGTAACCACTGATATCTTTTTGAGCAGCCATAAAACTGTTATACCCAAACATTGGTACCCACTCTGTTTTTAAGCTACGAAATAATCGCTCCACCGGTGCATTATCCCAGCAGTTACCTCGGCGACTCATGCTTTGAACCATGCGATATTGCCATAGACGCTGACGAAACTGATAGCTAGCGTACTGTGAGCCTTGATCTGAGTGAAATAACACACCTTGCGGACGACCGCGCTGCTCCCATGCATGCTCTAACGATTTTACGATTAAGCTGGCATCAGCTGTTTCAGACATAGACCAACCAACTACCCGTCGAGCATAAAGATCCAAAACAACTGCTAGGTAACTCCAGCGCTGACCTGTCCAGATGTAAGTAATATCCCCGCACCAAACTTGATTAGGTCGTGTTACAGCAAACTTCCTGTCTAAACGGTTCGGTATATCAAGTCGTTCAAACGTGGCTTGTTTGTACACGTGCGAGCCTGGCTGCTTACATGATAGACCGAGTTCGTTCATCATCTTACGCACCTTAAAACGACCTATAGTGACACCTTGTTTGCTTAGCATACATTGCAAAGTGCGACTGCCTGCTGAGCAGCGACTCTTGTTAAATAACTGACTCACCAGCGCTCTCAGCTTGATGTGCTCGACATCTACTCGTCGTGATCTTTTTCGATACTCATAGTAACAAGAGCGATTAACCTCAAAGGTCGCACACACGATTTCAACAGGGGCATACTCTCTTAACTTCTCAATTAGCGTGTATGTTTCCAATCGTCCGACATTAAGAGAGCTGTAGCCTTTTTTAATATGGATTTCTCCATCTCAAGCCGTCTGCAGCGCTCTTCAAGCTCTTGAATGCGCTGTTGTTCTTGGGTTATTGCTTTGCCTTTTGGAGTGATACCTTGACGCTCTTCTGAGAGCTGTTTAACCCATCGGTGCAAGGCCGACTTACTCACACCTAATGATGTGCAGGCTTGGGCAAGACTGTAGCCTTGATCAAGCACCAAGCTAGCGGCTTCTTGTTTGAATTCTGGAGTAAAAGTACGTTGTTTGTTTATCATAGAGCACCTCTTTATGGCGAACATTATCGCCTAAGTAGATGTCTGGTTTCATTAGACCACTACATGGGGGTGTTTCACCTTGACCGCTAACAGATACATAAACGGCGAGGATTTCCCCACGCCCGTGGGGGTGTTTCCTTTTAGCCAGTTGTCTGGGCTGTACTTCTCAGGATTTCCCCACGCCCGTGGGGGTGTTTCCAAGCGTGTAGTCACTCCAAGGGCATCAAGTGCGATTTCCCCACGCCCGTGGGGGTGTTTCTTATGCTTAGTGAGTTTGGACGAATTGGCCGAGGATTTCCCCACGCCCGTGGGGGTGTTTCCAGTTGATCAGTTTGTAGTGGTCTAATGAAACCAGACATCTACTTAGGCGATAATGTTCGCCATAAAGAGGTGCTCTATGATAAACAAACAACGTACTTTTACTCCAGAATTCAAACAAGAAGCCGCTAGCTTGGTGCTTGATCAAGGCTACAGTCTTGCCCAAGCCTGCACATCATTAGGTGTGAGTAAGTCGGCCTTGCACCGATGGGTTAAACAGCTCTCAGAAGAGCGTCAAGGTATCACTCCAAAAGGCAAAGCAATAACCCAAGAACAACAGCGCATTCAAGAGCTTGAAGAGCGCTGCAGACGGCTTGAGATGGAGAAATCCATATTAAAAAAGGCTACAGCTCTCTTAATGTCGGACGATTGGAAACATACACGCTAATTGAGAAGTTAAGAGAGTATGCCCCTGTTGAAATCGTGTGTGCGACCTTTGAGGTTAATCGCTCTTGTTACTATGAGTATCGAAAAAGATCACGACGAGTAGATGTCGAGCACATCAAGCTGAGAGCGCTGGTGAGTCAGTTATTTAACAAGAGTCGCTGCTCAGCAGGCAGTCGCACTTTGCAATGTATGCTAAGCAAACAAGGTGTCACTATAGGTCGTTTTAAGGTGCGTAAGATGATGAACGAACTCGGTCTATCATGTAAGCAGCCAGGCTCGCACGTGTACAAACAAGCCACGTTTGAACGACTTGATATACCGAACCGTTTAGACAGGAAGTTTGCTGTAACACGACCTAATCAAGTTTGGTGCGGGGATATTACTTACATCTGGACAGGTCAGCGCTGGAGTTACCTAGCAGTTGTTTTGGATCTTTATGCTCGACGGGTAGTTGGTTGGTCTATGTCTGAAACAGCTGATGCCAGCTTAATCGTAAAATCGTTAGAGCATGCATGGGAGCAGCGCGGTCGTCCGCAAGGTGTGTTATTTCACTCAGATCAAGGCTCACAGTACGCTAGCTATCAGTTTCGTCAGCGTCTATGGCAATATCGCATGGTTCAAAGCATGAGTCGCCGAGGTAACTGCTGGGATAATGCACCGGTGGAGCGATTATTTCGTAGCTTAAAAACAGAGTGGGTACCAATGTTTGGGTATAACAGTTTTATGGCTGCTCAAAAAGATATCAGTGGTTACCTGATGAAATATTATAATCAGCAACGACCACATACATTTAATCGTGGCTTGACTCCGCTAGCAGCGGAAGAAATCCTTAACAAAGTGTCTGGAATTATTTGACCACTACACCAGATCCTACTGCAGTAGACGAGCTGTGTGATCGATTTCCCCACGCCCGTGGGGGTGTTTCTGAGTAATAAAACGCTCCATACGCTTAATTTGCGATTTCCCCACGCCCGTGGGGGTGTTTCTGTAAGAACCCAGAGCACCCGCCATACATAAAGGATTTCCCCACGCCCGTGGGGGTGTTTCCAGACGCAACGTCTTGAGCTGTTTGGAAGCTCAGATTTCCCCACGCCCGTGGGGGTAATAAAATGCCCGACGCTGATCGGGCATTGTTTTGTCTGCAAGGTAATGAGTTAAACCGCTACGGTTGCCTTAATATGTGGATGCGCTTGATAGTTTTGCAGTTCAAAATCTTCAAACTTAAACTCAAAAATATCCGTTACTTCAGGGTTGATCTGCATCTGTGGCAAGGCATAAGGCGCGCGGGTCAGTTGTTCGTCGGCTTGCTCTAAGTGGTTACTGTAAAGGTGACAGTCACCGCCAGTCCAAATAAAATCGCCTAGTTGCAGGTTACACACTTGAGCGATCATCATGGTGAGTAGGGCGTAGCTGGCAATATTAAAAGGCACGCCTAAGAAGATATCGGCTGAGCGCTGATACAACTGACAACTTAGCTTGCCATCGGCGACATAGAACTGAAACAGCGCGTGGCAAGGTGGCAAAGCCATTTGATCGACTAGGGCCGGATTCCAAGCGCTGACGATTAAACGGCGTGAGTCGGGGTTAGTTTTGATCATTTCAATCAGTTTACTGATTTGATCAATTGACTCACCATTGGGCGCTGGCCAACTGCGCCATTGATAGCCATACACAGGGCCTAAATTACCTTGCTCATCGGCCCATTCGTCCCAAATCCGCACGCCATTTTCTTTTAAATAGCGAATGTTGGTATCGCCCTGCAAAAACCAGAGCAATTCATGAATGATTGATTTGAGATGGCATTTTTTAGTGGTGACAAGGGGGAAACCTTCAGCCAGGTTAAAGCGCATTTGATAGCCAAACACACTGTAAGTCCCTGTACCGGTGCGGTCTGCTTTAAAGGTGCCGTGCTCGCGTACATGACGCATTAAATCTAAATATTGTTTCATCGGACTCAGTTAATCTGTGTGTTAGCAAAAGTAGTGGTGTTGGGGCGTTTATTGTAGGCCCAGGTGATCAGTGCAAGACCGCCTAGAATCATTGGCAGGCACAGCACTTGGCCCATGGTTAGCCAGTCAAAAGCAAGGTAACCCAGCTGCTCATCGGGCACCCGAACAAACTCCACTGCAAAGCGGAAGATGCCGTAAAACAGTAAGAACATGCCAGACACAGCCATGGTTGGCCGAGGTTTACGGGAGAAGATCCATAAAATTAAGAACAGCGCCACGCCCTCTAAGGCAAATTGATACAGCTGCGAAGGATGGCGTGCCAGCTGACTGGGGTCAGTAGGAAAGATCATGCCGTACCAAGCATCGGTTGGCTTGCCCCAGAGTTCGGCGTTAATAAAGTTACCAATCCGTCCTGTACCAAGACCAAGTGGTACCACAGGGGCAATAAAGTCAGTCACTTGGAAAAACGTTTTATGCTGTTTGCGGCTAAACCAAATCACCGCTAAGAGCACGCCAATTAATCCGCCATGAAAGGACATGCCGCCTTTCCAGATTTGTAGTATCCGCATTGGCTCATTGATATAACTGGCTAAATCATAAAACAGTACATAGCCTAATCTGCCGCCAAGAATAACCCCCAGTGCGCAGGCGAAGACTAAATCGGAGAGTGTTTCTTTAGTCCAGCTAGGTTCAAATTGGTGCAAGCGGCGACCGGCTAAAAACCAGGCAGCGCCAATTCCAATTAAATACATTAAGCCATACCAGTGGATACTTAGGGGGCCAATGGCAATGGCGACTGGGTCAATATTGGGGAAAGTCAGCACAATTATTGCATCCTTTATAAAGTAAAAAAGCTAACGCCCACGCAGAGTAAAAACACCGCGAATAAACGTTTGAGTAACACCGGCGATAAGCGGTGTGCCAGCTGGGCGCCAACGCGGGCAAAAAACATAGAGGTGGCGGCAATTCCAACTAAAGCAGGTAAATAAATAAAGCCTAAACTCCAGTCAGGCAAGCTGGGATTATGCCAGCCGGTGGCGGCAAACATAAAGGCTCCGGCAGTGGCAATGGGTAGTCCGCACGCAGCGGAAGTGGCCACCGCTTGTTGCATAGGGACACTGCGCCAAACTAAGTAAGGCACAGTTAAAGAACCTCCACCAATGCCAAAAATTGCTGAAGCCCAACCAATGACGCCACCGGCGGTAGTTAATTCGGGGCTAGTAGGCGTACTGCCAGAGGCTTTGGGTTTGAGTTCTAAGGCCATCTGCAGAGCAATAATAATGGCAAATCCACCAATAATCTTCTGTAAAGTCGGGCCTTGAATATAAGCAGCGGTAATCGCACCTAAGGCCGAGCCGCCAATAACACCTAGCGCCAGCCATTTAAATAATTGCCAACGCACGGCGCCTTTTTTATGGTGAGCAATCACTGAATTAATTGAGGTAAAAATAATGCTGGCTAAGGAAGTGCCAACTGCCAAATGAGTCAGCACTTCAGTGGCAATGCCTTGGGCAGTAAAGCTAAATACCAGAGCAGGAACAATAATTAAGCCACCACCGACCCCACACAAGCCGGCTAATACCCCAGCGGCTGCACCCAGCAGTAGATATAACGCAAACTCCATAGCAGGTTCCTAGTCTTAACGTTGGCAGCGAGGGCAGTACACACTAGCACGTTGGCCCAATTTAATGTCTTTTAATAGGCTACCGCAGACTTTACAGGGTTGATCAGCGTGGCCATAGACAAATAGCTCTTGCTGAAAGTATCCTGGCTTACCATCGCCACCGACAAAGTCGCGTAAGGTGGTGCCACCGCGCTCAATGGCGTAGGCCAGTACCTTTTTAATTTCATCGGCCAGTTTATCGTAGCGCGCCCTGGAGATAGATTTGGCTTCGCGGCGAGGATCAATCCCTGCTTTAAATAACGCTTCGCTGGCATAAATATTACCCACACCCACCACTACGGCGTTATCCATAATAAAGGGTTTGACTGCCATACTGCGCTTGCGCGAGCAGTCAAATAAACGTTTACCATCAAACTCCGGTGACAGAGGTTCAGGGCCTAGTTTACTAAGTAACTGATGATTGAGTGGATCATGGGTCCAGAGCATTGCACCAAAACGACGTGGATCGGTATAACGCAGTGCTTGCCCTGATTCCAGCACAATATCCACATGGTCATGTTTTTCAGCTGGGGTATTTGCCGGCACCAAACGCAAGCTCCCTGACATGCCGAGATGGCATAATAAAGTGCCCACTTCTGCGTGGATCATTAAGTATTTTGCTCGGCGTTCAACCGCCAAAATGCTTTGTCCCGATAAACGAATATCCAAGTCTTCAGGAATCGGCCAGCGCAAGCGAGGATGACGCACAATCACTTGGATTACACGTTGGTTCAGCAGGTGCGGCTCAATGCCACGGCGGGTGGTTTCTACTTCGGGTAATTCAGGCATAAAAGTTGATCAATTCATTGAATAAAAAGTGACTGCAAAGTGAAGGCTCAGTATAGCGCTCGATCCTTCTTTGGTGGACTGATTGCTTGTTGTCTAGGTGACATCTGCTAGGCTATTCAGGTTTTTTTTGTTCCTTTTGGAGTACCGCAGTGAGTTCAAATAATCATTGGATGCAGCGCGATCTAGCCGTAGTTTGGCATCCTTGCACACAAATGAAAGATCACGAAACCTTGCCCTTAGTTCCGATTAAAAAAGCCCAGGGAATTTGGCTTGAGGACTTTGACGGTAACCGTTATCTGGATGCAGTGAGCTCTTGGTGGACGAATATTTTTGGGCATGCCAACCCACGGATTAATCAGCGCATTAAAGATCAGGTTGATCAATTAGAGCATCTGATGTTGGCAGGTTTTACCCATCAACCGGTGATCGAGCTATCAGAGCGTTTAGTGCAGATCACGCCCGCCGGTTTAGACAAAGTATTTTATGCCGATAATGGTTCGGCCAGTATTGAAGTGGCGCTGAAAATGAGCCATCACTACTGGTTAAATCTGGGTAAACCGGAGAAAAAACGTTTTGCTACCATTACCAATGGTTACCATGGCGAAACCTTAGGCACCATGTCGGTCAGTGACGTGGCCTTGTATACCGAGACTTACAAAGCCTTGTTATTTGATGCGATTAAAGTGCCCAGTCCTGACTGTTATCATCGTGCGCCGGGTGTCAGCTGGGAAGAGCACAGTCGTTTTATGTTTGAAGCCATGCGTCAAACCTTGGAGCAGCATCATCATGAACTATCGGCAGTCATTTTAGAGCCGTTAGTGCAAGGTGCTGGCGGCATGCGCATGTACCATCCGATTTATTTGACTCTGTTACGTCAAGCCTGTGATGAGTACGGTGTACATTTAATTGTCGATGAAATTGCCATGGGCTTTGGCCGCACCGGTAGTATGTTTGCCTGTGAGCAAGCAGGTATTACCCCAGACTTTATGGTGTTATCTAAAGCGCTAACCGGTGGTTACTTACCACTTGCGGCAGTGATGACGACCAATCAAATTTATGATGCGTTTTATGATAATTACGACTCGCTCAAGGCGTTCTTACATTCGCATACCTACACGGGTAACCCACTGGCCTGTGCTGCAGCGTTAGCTACGTTGGATATTTTTGCGCAAGACGATGTGATTGCTAAGAACCAGCAGCTGGCTCAGCACATGGCACAAGCTACTGCGCACTTACAGGATCATCCCCATGTCGCAGAAGTGCGTCAAACCGGTATGGTGTTGGCGATTGAAATGGTAAAAGATAAAGCCAATAAAACGCCGTTTGCTTGGCAAGAACGCCGGGGCATGAAGGTGTTTGAGTACGCGATGCAACAAGGGGCGTTATTACGCCCGCTGGGGAATGTGGTGTACTTTTTACCTCCTTATATCATTACCCCAGAGCAAATTGACTGGTTGGCTGAAGTGGCTACTGCCGGCATTGAGTTAGCCGTGAAAGACTAAATCACGCCTACAGTCGATCGCCTGTTACTTGTTACTTTAAGTGCAGCAACAGGCGATCATCTGCGGTTATTCTTGCTCTAGTGCCTCTATCTCGAAGGCTGGGGCGAATTCTTCTTGCTCTTCAGAGTCATACTCCTCAGCGTCTTGCTCATCCTCAGGGTAATCCTCATCTTCAAGCTCCCACTCAGACTCATCGTACTCTATTTCATGCGCTGAGAATTGAGAGCCGAGTAATTGGAATAACAAGGCTAACTCTTCTGGAACAATGGTTTGACCATTGAGTTGGGTGATGCCCTGTTTAAAACTCAGCGCTAGCTTTACCCGTTCGGCTTCTTGGGTAATAAGTCCTTCAGCACTGGCCTGCTCAATTAATAGGGGAAGTTGCTGCTGAAACTCGGCAAAGTCTTCGGCTTCCATCAAGGTAGCGGCCGCTTGATCCAGCATTGGCAGGGATAAATCTAGGCTTAACCCAACGTCTTGTAAAATTTCGCTGGCGGCTTGCTGGGGATCACCTAATACATCTAGTCCTTGGGGCGCAGCGAGGGTTAAATTAAAGCTTAGGGTTGATTCACCCGCCGCATTGCGCCAGCTAATAGGGGTTAAATGGAGTTCGGGGTTTTTATTGAGCAGTTCGAGCACTAAAAAACCGACCTTAGCTTGGGCAGCTATTTGTGCTTCAGGTGAGTCCTGCAAGCCTACTTTGGCGAGATCTAATAGCTCGCGATAAATTTTTTGGTCAAAGTTTTTACCATTAAAGCCAAGGGTAAACTGGCCAATGGACTGACCATCAATGAGTAACTCATGCAGTTGGTATTGGCCATTAAAGCTCAGCAGATGATCAGTGGCAGCGTCGGATTGCTTTAGGCTAAATTGCTTGAGCTGCACGCTTGACTGATCGCGCTGCACAATATCCGCCCCTTCTAGTAGGTACTCGAAAGCACTCGACTGAGTTGCGCCATTAAAGTCGGATAGATGGCCTTTTAGGCTTTGTTTAGCAAGGCGAAACGCTTGTGTTTCATCTGTCTGTGACTCAATGGTTAAGGGCTGAATTTCGCCACTTAGGGTGAAGTCACGCAGATTATTGCTGCTTTTAAGCTGGAGTTGAGCACCGGCAAAATCAACCTTATCGCCTTTGGCACTGGTGTGCTGGATGGCGATGACATTCAAGATGCTATCGGCATCTAAATTAAAGCTCAGTAAGGTGTCTAGCTGAAATGGTGATTGTTGTTGGGTGATCGCAAATAGCTCTTGGTAGTCGTCGGTTTTCGGTAGAGTAATAGAGGAGTGAGCTAAGCCAAATTGTGGTTTGCCCTGTAATAAACCCGGTATTGGCCCATGCTGAATTTGGTCATGTAAGTGTAGCGATTCATCACTGCCTGCTTGCTCAAAGTTAATACTGTAGCTGGCGGTTGAGCTAAAGATGCCGCGTTGATAGTCAGCAATTGCGATCTGTGGTGCTTCAACTCCAAAAAATTGGCGTAAATCCTGATTCGCATTTTGCACAATGGCGTAGGTGTTGTCTTCGTAACTTTTACCGAAGTACCAAGAAGCGCCAGTGTAAGCCAAGCCTACTGCGGCTATTACCGCTACTAATTTTTTACTCATCGTTCTGCCTCATTAAGAATGGCGCGCAGTATAAAACAAATTGATTTAGTCATTGGGAAAAATTGAATCTGGGCATGGATATTTAATCGCGGGCGGCGACTGTGTAAGCTATGCGCTATTTTCTTGGTATTCATGGCAGCGATAGCCGATACATATTTAGGTGAGCGAAATAGCATGGGGCAAGTGTCGGGTTATCGGTTAGTCCAGCTAATATTGCTGGGATTAACGCTGTATCTCACTGGTTGTGCTGGGGTAAAAGTGGCCTCGGTCAGTACCAGTGACTACATGGCAGCGCGCCGGGGAGATATTTTAACCACCGGCACCTTAAGTCCAGCCACAGGCAGTGTGCTACAGGTGGTTGGAATTGATGAAAGTCTGTGCAGTAAAGAAAATGCCCGTTGTCGCGATTTATTAGTGGCAACTGAGGCTTTGCATAGCGAGCAACGGCTAGCGGCTTTGTCAGAGCTGTGGTTACAAACCGCTATCGATCAAGAGAAAAACAAAAATACACAGCTGGCAGAGCGTATTGCGGCTTATATTGAGAGCGCTCGTTATGCCTATGCTTATTTATTTTTTACCCCAAGAAAACCCAGTCAGCGTGCACTCGAGGACCGTCAAGCACAAGTCCGCGATTATTATAATTATGCTACTCAGCAAGCAGTGACCTTGCTCTTTAAGCATCAAGATCAAGCCGATATTGATATTCAAGAAGCAAATGGCGTGTTTGTCATACGCTTGGCCAACTGGGAGATTCAAGGCAATTTAGCGGAGGTACGTTTAGCTTCTGGTGAGCAGGTACCTAATGAAGTCATTCCGGCTGCGGCTTTAACCTTTAAAGGTATTCGCAGCCAATACCGGCGAGATGGGCTGGGGGCAGAGTTGGTAGCGGTTACCGCCAAACGCGTGGTGACTAAAGCTACCGCTGACGAGGTGTTTAGTGAAACACCTTTTCCAGCATTGACAGTAATGTTGGATTTTGGCGGTGAAAACTTAGAGCAGGTGCTAAAAACCCAGCGGGTACAGATGTTGGGGTTTGACCCTTACAAAAAGGAAGATTTGCAGTTGGCGGGTGATCAGGTGCCTTTGGCTGCCAACTTTACCTCGGGCTATGGCCTCTGGTTAGCGCGCTCAGGTTTTGCCAGTCAGTCGTTATTAACCTTATTTGGTCGCGGTGAGGTTTTAGAGCGGCCCCACGTGTACTTAATGCAGCCCTATGATCCTAATCGACGGATTGTAATTATGCTGCATGGTTTAGCCAGTAGCCCTGAAGCCTGGATTAACGTGGCCAATGAAGTATTAGGCGATGAGCAGTTGCGGCAAAACTATCAAATTTGGCAGGTGTACTACCCGACCAATGCGCCGATTGCTTACAACAATGCCACTATTGCCGAAGCCCTTAAAACAACGCTAAAACATTTTGACCCTACGGGCACTGCGATTGCCTCTAATGAAGTGGTGTTATTAGGGCACAGCATGGGCGGGGTGTTATCCCGATTAATGGTTTCCAGCTCCGGTGACTTATTTTGGCAGGCCTTTACCGAGCGGTTTAAGATGAGCTCAGCCCGTCAGCGCAAGGTGCGTGAGCAATTAAAACCTTATGCTTGGTTTGAACCGTTACCCGGTGTTAGTCGTGCGATCTTTGTTGCCGCACCCCATCGCGGCACCCCCTTTGCGGAAAACCGAGTAGCACGTTGGGCGGCTAATATTATTGAACTACCGGCCAGTATGTTGGCCCGATTTGGTGAGGTGGCGCAGCTATTGTTAGATCCCAGCTCAGCTTCTGGTGAGGCGTTAACCCGACCGCTGAATAGCATTGCTAATCTAAGTGATCAGGATCCTTTTGTGCACTTAGCCGCAGACTTACCCATTAGTCCCAAGGTGAAGTATCACTCAATCATGGGCAATGATACGCCCAAAGTTTCTCTTGATGAGTCCAGTGATGGGGTAGTGCCTTATAAGAGTGCCCATCTTCCTGGGGCTGTATCCGAGCTGATTATTCCCTCGTGGCATAGTGTGCAAGAAACTCCCGAGGCAATTGTCGAAATTCGCCGAATTTTACATCAGCATTTAGCAGAAATAAGTCGGGCATCCCATGCAGCAACTCCTTAATAGTATTCAGTCAGATCAACGACCGGCACGTTCGGCGTGGGCTAAACTTGGCCTAGGCATGCTTACGCTCTGCTTATTGGTAGCGACTCTGTGGGGCAACTTAGCGCTGTATTATCAGGCACCGAAACCTGCTTTATGGATGGCGGTGTGGAGTTTATTAGCCTTAAGCTGCGCGGTGCTGCTTTGGGTTATAGGGGCAACACAGGGCGTTATAGCGTATCTCGTCTTACATGGTTGTTTACTGGTGTGGTGGAATACGCTGGAGCCATCAAATGAACATATTTGGGCCGATGATTTGGCCCAGATGACCCACGGTGAGGTGCAGGGTAGTCGGGTTACCCTGCATAATGTGCGTAACTTTAACTGGAAGAGCGAAACCGAGTATGAACCCCGTTGGGAAACACGGCAGTATGATTTAACCCAACTGCAATCGGTCGATATGATTACTTCGCACTGGGGGATGCAGTCGATAGCTCATGTACTGGTGTCCTTTGGCTTTAGTGATGGTCAATTTGTGACCTTTACTGTGGAGATCCGTAAGAAACAAGGCCAGAGCTTTTCTGAAATTGGTGGTTTTTTTAAAGACTTTGAGCTGAGTATTATGGCTACCGATGAGCGCGATGCAATTGGCGTACGGCCCAATGTGCGAGGTGAGGATAGCTATCTTTATCGCTTAGAAATGCCGCAAGAGCTCATGCAGCAACTGTTTTTAGCCTACATTAATCAGGCCAATGATTTAGTTGAACAGCCTCGTTTTTATAACACCATCACTGCCAACTGCACCACCATCGTCTTTGACATGATGCGCCATATCACTGGTCGTAGTTTGCCGTTAGATCCTCGCTTATTGCTTACGGGGTATTTGCCAAGTTATGTGCAAGAGCAAGGTGGGTTAGTACCTGATTATCCTTTATCTGTGCTGACCGAGCGTGGACGCATTACCGAGCGCTCCAAACAAGCTGCAGAGGCTAGCAATTATTCACAGAAAATACGTGATGGCGTGCCAGGCTGGAGTCAGCGTTTGTCTCAGGATTAAGTGTTTTGAGGTAATGTAAATTGCTTGGTTGAATTAACAGTAAAGCTCGAGGTGTTACTTAAGTCGTGATTGACACTGCGTTTAGCTATTCGTTACAAGAGTTTTCTAAATGCGATTCTCTTGTAATCACGCAGAAGGAATTTCACTATGAGCGCGATTTATCTAATGTTATTTGGATTAATCGCAATGAGCCTTGGATACTTTGTGTATTCAAAGTTTATTGCTGAGAAAATCTTTAAACTTGATAAAAATTTTCAAACTCCTGCCCACACCATGGAAGATGGTGTGGATTATGTCCCGACTAATAAATACGTGCTATGGGGTCACCACTTTACTTCGGTAGCTGGAGCAGCGCCGATTGTGGGGCCTGCGATTGCGGTGATTTGGGGCTGGTTGCCGGCGTTTTTATGGGTGGTATTTGGCACCATTTTCTTTGCCGGCGTGCACGATATGGGGGCAATCTGGGCCAGCGTACGTAATCGGGCTAAATCGGTCGGCGCCTTAACCGGCGATGTCGTAGGTAAGCGGGCACGCTTATTGTTTATGGTAGTGATTTTCCTCGTCTTATTAATGGTGAACGGCGTATTTGGCGTAGTTATCGCCAAGCTGCTGATTAATAATCCAGGCTCAGTAGTGCCGGTATGGGGTGCGATTGCGGTAGCCATCGTGATTGGTCAAGCCATTTATCGCTTTAAGTGGAACTTACCCTTAGTTTCGCTGCTTGGAGTGATTGCGCTCTATGGCTTGATCTATATGGGGCCGCAGATGCCAGTTACCCTACCAGATAAGTTTATGGGGCTTTCTGCCAGTGCTAACTGGATTTTGTTACTGTTTGCTTATGCGGCGATTGCTTCATTACTGCCTGTTTGGGTGTTATTACAACCTCGTGATTATATTAACGGTTTACAGTTATTTGTTGGCTTGATCTTATTGTATGCCGCTGTACTGATTGGTAATCCAACCGTTGTGGCGCCTGCGATCAATACCGAACTGCCTATGAGTACGCCATCGCTGGTGCCCCTATTGTTTGTCACCATTGCTTGTGGCGCTATTTCCGGCTTCCACGGATTAGTCGCTTCAGGTACCTCTTCTAAGCAATTAAACAAAGAAATCGATGGCCGCTTTGTCGGCTACTTTGGTGCGGTAGGTGAAGGCGCATTAGCTTTGGCCGCAATCATTGCGGCTTGTGCTGGTTTTGCCAGCTTAGCCGACTGGCAGGCGGTGTATTCAGCCTTTGGTCAGGGCGGTATTGAAGCCTTTGTGCAGGGTGGCGCGACTATTTTAGAAAATGGCACCGGAATCAGTGCAGAGGTTTCAGCCACGATGCTTACGGTGATGGCAGCACTCTTTGCCGGCACCACCATGGATACGGGGTTGCGTTTACAGCGTTATATCTTCCAAGAGTGGGGCGAAATCTATCAAGTAAAATGGATGAGCAAAGCCCTTCCAGCGACTGCTTTATCGGTGGGTTCTTGCTTGGTTTTAGCCTTTGGTGCCGGCGGGGCTGATGGCAGTGGTGGTTTACTGATTTGGCCATTATTTGGTACCACCAACCAATTATTAGCCGGATTAACCTTGCTGATTATTGCGGTAATGCTGGTGCGCCGTAAAACGCCGGCAATCTATGTGGTTATTCCGTTGATCTTTATTCTGACTATGGGGCTGTTAGCGCTGTTAATTCAGTTGCGTGGCTTCTATGAGAAGGCCGACTGGTTCTTATTTGGTCTTGATCTAGTGGTATTGGTGGCTGCCGTGCTGGTGACTTTAGAGTGTGTGTCGGCTTTACGTCGAGAAAAGAAACAGGTGCAAGCTTCTTGAAGCAGCCAAATTCTATGCAGCTTAAAGTAGCTGCCTTTAAGCAATGGTATAAAAAAGTTAGCGAGGCAGGAGCGTTGTATTACAACGCTCCCTATCGCGCAGCGATTGCCAGAGCTAAGCGCGATGAAGATGACTTATTTATGCTGCTGGTGTTCTCTGAAATGATGGGTATTCCGAACCCTGCCTCTTGGTACACTTTAGAATTACAGCCGTTATTGCTTGAGCGTTTTCACGACTGGCATGTGCGCATGGGTATGCCACGTTCGCCGTTAGATCAATTTCGTTGCTGTTAATGGATGCTTGATGAAACTACAGCTAATCCCGTTATTAATGACTAAACGCGTTTTAATGTGCGGCGGGAAGGGCGGTGTGGGTAAAACCACATTGTCCTGTGCGCTTGCGATTAAAGCGGCAACCCTTGGCCGCAACACCTTGTTGGTATCAACTGACCCCGCCCACAGTCTGGCCGATGCCTTTGGCTTAACAATTGGAGCTAAGGAAACCTCAGTTCAGCCTAATTTAACGGTATTAGAGCTAGATCCAGATACTGAGGTGGAGGCTTATTTACAGCGAGTGTTGGGGCAAATGCGCCAATACGTAGGCCCTGATAAAGTAGGTGAGCTTGAGCGTCAGCTACGGTTAACTCGGCATTCGCCCGGAGCCCAAGAAGCTGCGTTATTAGAGCGAGTGGCGCAGTTATTAGATGAAGGTTTGCAGCGTTTTGACTTAATTGTGTTTGACACTGCACCTACTGGCCATACCTTACGTTTATTGAGCCTGCCGGAGGTGATGGCGGTATGGACTGAAGGTTTGCTCAAACATAATAAGCGCTCAGAACACCTTAGTTCTGTGCTATCGCACCTGACGCCTGGGCGCAGTGTGGATAATCCTTTGGCTGATCCTAGTCAGCATGCGGTTGAGGGCTTAGATTCTAAGCAGCAACAACTGTTGAGTACCTTACACGCACGGCAGTCATTATTTCAGCGCACCCGTCGCATTTTATCGGATGCTGAGCAAGCCGCCTTTTTGTTTGTGTTAACGCCTGAAAAATTACCACTACTTGAAACGGAGCGAGCGGTTGATTCGCTGCAGCACAGCCATATTCCGGTAGCAGGGTTATTGATCAATCGAGTAATGCCAGCGGCCGCTGCAGATAATAGTTTCTGGCAGGCACGACTTGAGCAGCAGGCGACTTATTTGGCAGATATTCAACAACGTTTAGGCAAGCTACCGCAGCAGCAGATTGCCTTACAGGCACAAGATATTCAGGGGTTAAGCGGACTACAGCAGCTAGCTGAGCAGCTACTGTAGTGACTTACTGATTGCAGAGTGTGCTATTTAAGATAGTTCTTCGTGCTCTGCCGTGAGCGTCCAGCGTACCGAAGATACGCTTTTTTCAAGGCTAATGCGGCTAACGATTTGTTCTAGTTGCGACTGGTTACCCGAAGGCGCAATCACTTCAGCAATGACCTTTAAGGTATTTGGGCGGTGCTCTAAGTCTTCGCTTAGTAAAGATTGTAAAGCGAATTGAGTGCTGCCTAGGGCATGGAGTAATAAGGTACGCACATGCACTTCATCGTCGGCGTGACAGACAATCGTAATTGCATAATGCTGCTCAACCGCATCGGGTACGAGATTGAGGCGATTGATACGTTGTGCTGCTTCACGCAATAAAATATTGGCACATAAAATCACTAAGGTGCCGACTGCAGCCTCAACTAATAAGCCAATTCCCGATAGTACGCCAATGGCTGCCGAACACCAGAGCGTGGCCGCGGTATTGAGGCCGCGGACATTTAAGCCTTCGCGCATAATGACGCCAGCACCTAAAAAGCCAATGCCTGAAACAACTTGTCCGGAGATACGGCCAGCGCTGCTGATATCGCCAGTATAGGCAGAGACTAAAACAAATAAACAGGCGCCTGAAGCAACGAGTGCGTTAGTGCGTAAACCAGCCATGCGTTGGCGTAACTGACGCTCGGCACCGATAACAGCGCCTAGTACCATGGCCACGGTGACTCGCAACATGAAGTTTTCCCAAACCATGTTGTGCCTCCTTTGAAACTGAGGTCCTAGTGGACAGTAGAATAAGTGGCTTCAATGGGCGGCTGGTGACAGCCGCCTAGAGAACATTGAAGCAAAGAAAAGTGGCAGCAAAGCTTACTTTTAATGACGCTTTAATGATTAACCTAAGGTTAAAAATTGTGAGGCAATAAATAGGTAAATTACGACACCTGCGGCATCACACACCGAAGTAATTAAAGGTGCACTGGCACTGGCTGGATCAAAGCCCATTTTGCTTAAGACAAAGGGTAAGCTCATGCCGATAATACAGCCGATTAAAACAATCGCTACCATGCTGAGCGCTAGCACTAAAGCCACTACTTCATCGCCACGGATATAACCGAGGATTGATACTGCTAAGGCCATCGTACCGCCAAGGCAGAGCGCAACTAAGGTTTCGCGGCCCAGCAACGACATCCAGTCACGCATTACCACTTCACCGGTGGCGAGGGCTCGGACCATCAAGGTGGCTGATTGCGAACCGGCGTTACCGCCACTGTCTACCAGCAAGGGGAGGAAGAACACCAGCACAATATTGGCGGCAATAATGTCTTCATAGTGGGCAATCCCGGCACCAGAAAATAAGTTACCGAAAACTAATAGCACCAGCCAGAACACCCGCTTACGATAGAGCAGACCAATGGTGGCGTCTTTTAAATTGCCTACGGTACTGACTACTCCACCTGCGCGGTGGAAGTCTTCAGTGGCTTCATCACTGGCTACATCCATTGCGTCATCGTGGGTGACAATTCCTACCATAGCCCCTTTTTCATCGGTGATAGGTAGGGCAATCAGGTCATAGCGGGCGATTTTTTTCGCTACTTCTTCTTGATCATCGGTGACTTTGCTATGAATTGGGTCACGCACCATGAGGTCTTTAATTAAGGCCTCTGGGTTAGACAGGATGAGCTCACGGAGCGAGACCACACCCAGCAGTTTGCGCTGCTGATCAATCACATAGGCATGATAAATGGTTTCGGCATCGGGAGCCTCTACCCGTAGTGCAGCTAAGGCTTCAGCTACGCTCATATCTTTGACTAGCGTGGCGTAGTCCGAGGTCATTAGAGCACCGGCGGTACCTTCCACATAAGCTGAGAGCTTGCGAATATCTTCGCGCTCGGCTTGAGCTAAGGCAGGCAGTAAGGCATCACGTTGACTTTGATCAAAGTGCTTGAACAAGTCAGTACGTTCATCCGCGGGCATTTCACCTACCAGCTTAGCTAAACTGGCACGTGGAAACTCGCGGGCTAAGCGCACTTGGGTTTCAGGCTCTAGGTAGGAAAATACCGTAGCGCGATTAGGTAAGCGCTCAAGTAGGCGCCAAGCGAGGGAGGCTTCAATTTGGGATAAAACGTCAGCTAGATCAACGGGACGAATGCCCTTGACCGCAATGAGTGCGTTTTCGAACTGATCATTTTTGATGGCATCGTTTAAAACGAGCGCGAGATTGGAATTGGTGTTGCTCATGCTGATTCTCCAAGCTGCCCAAATCTATACGGCAGCCCGAGTCAGCAGAAAATCAGAAAGAACTGTTTCCAGCTTGCAGGCGGCCGTCAGCAGGGAAGCTGATGTGCTTATTATTTGTAATTGCCCATACAGGGCTACAACAACAAGGGGTGTCCATTAGTGGTATCTTTCTCATGTAAAAACCGCTTATGCGGCGGGCGCATACTAGGGGAGCTAAAACTGAATAGCAAGCTTAAGTTTAAATAAAAATAAAAAAGCAAGCATAAATTCAGCTATTTAGTCTAAAAACATCACAGAATATTACAGCGTTATGTGTGGTTTAAAATCGGCTAAATTCGTTTAAAAGACAGGAAGTTGCTGAGATGTTGAGAATGACTAAGAAATTACTCCTAGCCGCTCAGGCTGAGAGCTAGGAGTGATACCGTTAGAGTTGTTGGCGGAGTTTTTCAATTACGGCTTGGGTGTTAGCCGGATAAATGCCACGCCATAGTTTAAATGATTCTGCGGCTTGGCCTACCAGCATCCCTAAGCCATCTAAGCTTTTGGCTGCACCTAGCTGCTGCGCCCACTGACTAAAGACGGTAGTTTCAGCGCCATACATCATGTCATAGCTTACTGTGTGGTCGCGGCTGATCAAATTAGCGTGGAGGGGTGGTAACTCGCCAGTAAGGCTGGCTGAAGTCGCATTGATAATAAGATCAACTGGGGCGCTGATCCAATCAAAACCGCAGGCACTAACCGGACCAAGGTGCGCAAACTCAGTGGCTAGCTGCTCGGCTTTGCTGACCGTTCGGTTAGCAATGGTTAGCTCCGCTGGCTGGTGGGCCAGCAATGGCTCAATAACTCCACGGGCAGCGCCACCGGCACCAACCAGTAAAATCTTTTGCCCTTGTAAAGGGACTTGATTGATTAATAAATCATTAACCAATCCTGCACCATCGGTGTTATCACCCAGTAAGCGACCATCACTAAGTTTTTTTAAGGTATTTACTGCGCCTGCTTGTTGCGCTCGCTCTGTTAGCTGGTCGGCTAGAGCAAAAGCTTGCTCTTTAAAAGGCACCGTAATGTTAGCCCCTTGCCCAGTGTTAAAAAACTGTTTCAGTGTCTCGGCAAAATTATCAAGAGGCGCTAATACACGGCTATATTGCATGCTTTGGGCATGAAAAGCAGCAAACTCCTGATGAATAAAGGGCGACTTACTATGGGCAATAGGATTTCCAAAAACTGCGTAGCGATCCATTATTGATAAGCCTCGCCTAACCAGTCACGGTTTTTCAGGTAAAACTTAGTCAGTTGTGCTTCGGCAGAGCCAGGCTCGGCTTGCCAGTCATAACTCCAGCGCACTACCGGTGGTAAAGACATTAAGATTGATTCAGTGCGGCCACCCGACTGCAGGCCAAATAAGGTGCCGCGGTCAAAGACTAAGTTAAACTCGACATAACGGCCACGGCGATGAGCTTGGAAGGCGCGTTGTTGTTCAGTGAAGGGAATGTTACGGCGACGTTCAACAATGGGCAGATAAGCGTGTAAATAGGCTTCGCCGACAGCTTGGGTGAAAGCAAAACAGGTGGCAAAATCCCAGCGATTTAGGTCATCAAAAAATAGCCCACCAATGCCCCGTGGCTCATCGCGATGTTTTAGATAAAAATACTCATCACACCATTGCTTAAACTCAGGGTAGATCTCTTCGCCAAAGGGCGCGCAGGCATCGTGAGCAACTTGGTGCCAATGGACGCAATCTTCTTCAACACCATAGTAAGGCGTTAGGTCAAAGCCGCCGCCAAACCACCAAATAGGTTCTTCACCCTCTTTTTCAGCAACAAATAGACGAATATTAGCGTGAGAGGTGGGGATATGTGGATTTTCTGGGTGAATCACTAAGGATACGCCCATTGCTTGAAATGAGCGTCCAGCTAGTTCTGGTCGAATGGCGCTGGCTGAAGCGGGTAGTTGACCACCATACACGTGGGAAAAGTTCACGCCGCCTTTTTCGATCAGGGCGCCATCGGCAATCACTCGAGTACGGCCGCCGCCTCCTGCTTCTCGCTCCCATTTATCTTCAAAAAAGGTTGCTTGTCCATCGGCTTCTTCAAAGGCAGCGCAAATGCGGTCTTGTAGATCAAGCATATAGGCTTTTACAGCCTCAAATGAATTAGTCACGATTAACTCCCAGACCAAGATCGTCAATTAAAAAATAAATAGGCCTGCAAGCATACCATTGCCAGGCTGTAAGCGAGCTATCTAACCCATGCTACATAGGACGGATGACGGCCCCTGTGCTTAGGTCACGAATTAAACTAGGCGAGTGATAACCGCCTAAGGGCGCATCCAATACCGCATCAAGTTGTTGATGAAAATACTGCTCAATCCGAAGCCTTGAAGTGGCAGCCGGTAACCCAGCTGGATTGGCAGAGGTGGAAATAATCGGTCCAGTCAGCGCACATAATTGTTGCACCAGTGGATGATCAGACACTCTTAAGGCCACGGTGCTGTGCGCTCCGGTAACCCAGTGGGGCAGGCGCTGTTTATGGGGCACCAGCCAAGTGTTAGGGCCAGGCCAGGAAGCTTGCAGTTGTTGCAGCTGTTCAGGGCTAAGGTCTTGTAACAGTTCGGCAAACTGCTCGATGGTGCCGGCAATTACGATTAAGCCTTTATGCATGGGGCGTTGTTTAATTGCCAGAATCCGGCGCACCGCTTGCTCATTATAAGGGTCACAGCCTAAGCCCCAGACCGCTTCGGTGGGGTAAGCAATAACGCCGCCTTGCTGAATAAGCTGCGCTGCATGTTGAATCTGCCACTGACTGGCCATAGCTACTCTCGCGTTAAAAAGAGCCGTTATATTAAACTGTTTTTTCGTGAGTGATACAGCCAGATGCCATTCTCATTGCTAATTAAGCCCAAGATTTCTAGGTCAGTCAGTAGGGGTAATAGGTCTGGAATAGTGAGTTGACTAAGGGCTGCCAGCTCTTCGGTTTGATAACGTTCGGCCTGAATCAACTGCAACAGCTGTTGTTGCTGCACGGGCAGTTCGCTATGGCTATCTAGGGCCGCTGCTGATGATTCTGGGAGCGACTTCCAGCTTTGCAGCTCTTCTAAAATATGCTCAACGGTTTCAACCAAGGTGGCGCCTTCACGAATTAATTGGTGGCAGCCTCGTGCTCCTGGGTAATGAATTGAGCCGGGAATGGCATAGACCTCACGTCCTTGTTCAGCGGCAAGGCGCGCCGTAATCAAAGAGCCGCTATTGGGGCTGGCTTCTACCACTAACACGCCTAACGCGAGGCCACTAATAATTCGATTGCGCCTAGGAAAGTGCGCCGCCAGTGGTTGGCTGTCGAGTGGTAACTCAGACAAAATCAGTCCACCATGTTGCAAAATAGCTTCTTGTAAAGGCCGATGGCGCGCAGGATAGACTTGATTTAAACCAGTACCCACTACGGCGATGGTCGGTTGGTTAACGGCAACGGCGCCTTCATGGGCGGCCGCATCAATGCCTTGGGCTAAGCCACTGGTGACCACAAAGCCGGCACTACTGAGGGCTTTACTAAATTGAAAAGCAGTCTGCTTGCTACTTACGCTGGCATTACGACTGCCAACGATGGCCAGTTGCGGTTGCTCAATAATCGAATGATCACCCATGGCAAACAGCAGATTCGGTGCACCAGCAGTATTTTTTAATAAAAACGGATAATCAGCTTGATCACTAAAAAATACATGATGATTTGGCTGGGCTAACCAGGCTAAGGTTCGATCAGTAAGTTGCAGGTAATCTGAGTGTTTACGCGCGGCGATACTTTTGGCAGGTAAGCGTAGTTGACGCCATTCTTCAGCATCAGCAGTTAAAGCTGCATGGGCGCTGGTAAAGTGTTGGAGTAAGCCTTGGTAACGCTTTACCCCAATCTCAGGCAGAGACTGCAGTAAAATCCGTGCCGCAATTTCAGTTTGGGATAAAGACATGGCAAGGTCCTTACACAGTTACTGACTTCCTGTCAGGGTTGGTCAAGTATAGCCTTGACCAACCTAAAAGCCTGGGTCGATTAGGGATTGGCAACCCGATCGCTAAGTGCCAGTGGGCGTGTGGCATATAGCACAATGGCGTAACTGACTTGATCATAGGTGCGAAATACCATAGCGAGTCCAGCACGCTCATCGGGTACTTTAACGTTGCGGTTAGTGACGCGGTCACGTACGGTTTCCCCAGCTTTATAGATCGCCAGTACATCGCCGACTTCTAAGCTATCGTTTAAGCCGCGATCAATGGTGATCACATCGTACTGACCGACTTGGGTTAATCCGCGCGGCACATCAATGATGCTGCCACTGATCTCAAACTGAGGCTCACTGGGCATAAAAGTCGAGTTAATCGCACGCTCTTCATTGATAAAGAGGCGGTCAGTAATGCGTACTTCTTGGTTAACCCGCGATAATTTTAAGGTACCAACACCCTCTTCTAGGGCGATCAGCTCACCACTACCGATTTCATTGGCATTGATTCCTAACACGTTTTTATTGGTGCCGTCGGTGTATACCTTACCTTCACGATAGATGCCATAGACTTGACCTTTTTCAAGATCATTGCCACGTACAAAAATTGTATCGCCGGTACCTGCGATTACGCGCTCAACATTCCCAGCGAGGACATAAGGGGCAGAGTCAAACTCGGCACGACTATCAATAATCATATTGCCGATTAGGAAACTGTTAATGCTTTCTAAAGGAATAGTAGGAATCGCTTGAGCAATGCGCGTGCTACGAATCTGCGGCGATAGCTTAATGGTGCCACGCGACTGTCCACGGTTTAGGGTAACCCGAGGCTGCCCATTAACGTAATCCAATGTTAAGGTGTCGCCTGGATAAATTAGGTGGGGATTAGCTACTTGAGGATTCGCTTGCCAAATTTTTGGCCATTTCCAAGGCTGGCGTAAAAATTTACCCGAAATATCCCACAAGGTATCACCTTGTACGACAGTATAGGATTGTGGATGCCCTTCTTTAAGTTGTAAGTCAGCCTGGGCGAAACCGCCAACTGTGCAAAGCAGCAAGGCGAGTAATGTTTTCCTCATGCAATGAATCCCTTTATCATATGTCAAATAACTGAAGCGTCTGTTGGCAAACGTTGAGTCTATTATAATAGACTTTATGTTGTATGGCTGCTGTAGATTCTCCCATCTTAGCAGTGCGCTTAGCTCACATACTATTTTATTGATGTAGGTTTATGGCCATTTTAACAATTTTAGAGTTTCCCGATCCTAGGTTGAGAACTATCGCGCAACCTGTATATCAGGTGGATGATGAGTTACGTACCCTGATCGACGATATGTTCGAAACCATGTATGAAGCACCGGGTATTGGCTTGGCAGCCACCCAAGTCAACGTGCATAAACGTGTGGTGGTGATGGATTTATCGGAAGATAAGTCCGAGCCGATGGTATTTATTAATCCAGAGCTAGAAGTGCTGTGTGATGAAACTGATAAGTACCAAGAGGGCTGTTTATCAGTGCCTGGATTTTATGAAGATGTTGATCGTCCGTTGAAAGTTAAGGTAAACGCCTTAGATCGCGAGGGTAAGCCCTTTGAACTGATTGCCGAAGGTTTGTTAGCCGTGTGCATTCAGCATGAGTGTGATCACTTGAATGGCAAGTTATTTGTTGATTATTTGTCGAATCTAAAGCGTGATCGAATCAAGAAAAAACTTGAAAAACAACATCGCGCCCAGTCGCGCTGAGTGGTAGGTGATTAAAAATTAGCCTTTATGTTCGCGCATAAAGGCTAATTTTGTTTAGGCAAGACTGAATCTATTGGTCTTTGCCATTGAATTGTGAGGGTGTTATGTCTAAATCGTTACGCATTGTGTTTGCCGGTACGCCAGAGTTTGCTGCCAGCCATTTACAGGCTATTTTGCAGCAGGGAATCCATGAGGTGATAGGTGTTTACAGTCAGCCTGATCGCCCAGCAGGTCGTGGGCAGAAATTGGTAGCGAGTCCGGTTAAGCAATTAGCATTGGCGCATAATATCCCCGTTTTTCAACCCTTAACTTTACGTGATGCTGCTGCTCAAGCCGAGTTAGCTGAGCTTAAGCCGGACCTAATGGTAGTGGTGGCCTACGGTTTAATTTTACCGCAAGCAGTGCTGGATATGCCGCGTCTAGGCTGCATTAATAGCCATGCATCGCTATTGCCCCGTTGGCGTGGAGCAGCGCCGATTCAGCGAGCGATTGAAGCCGGTGATGATGTCACAGGCGTGACTGTGATGCAGATGGAAGCGGGGCTAGATACTGGACCGATGCTGCATAAAGTCAGCACGCCGATTACTGCCCAAGATACCGGCGGCAGCTTGCATGATCGTCTTGCTGAGCTGGGTTCGGCCGCCGTGCTTGAGGTGTTACAGCAGCTAGCTGAAGGAACAATGCAGGCAGAAAAGCAGGATGACAGCCTTGCCAATTACGCTCACAAGCTCAGTAAAGCGGAAGCAAAACTAAACTGGCAGCAGTCAGCGACTGAGTTGGATCAGCAAATTCGGGCATTTAACCCTTGGCCAGTGAGCCACTCACAACTTAATGGCCAAGTGATTAAGGTGCATGCTGCGGAACCCGTTTTAGAAAATAATACATCTGCAGCTCCGGGTACTATTCTGGCTGCGGAACGTGAGGGCTTAGTGGTGGCCTGTGGCGAGGGGGCACTGCGTTTAACTCGGATTCAGCTACCCAACGCCAGAGCCATGAGTGTGACTGATGTGCTCAATAGTAAGCAGGAGCTATTTCCCGTAGGCGCGGTGTTTGATTTATGAGTGCGCGTTTAGCAGCGGCCCAAGCATTGGGCGCGGTGATTGCTGGAAAAGCCTCACTGAATGGCAGCTTGCCAGCACAGCTAGATCGGGTTGCCGAGCAGGATCGAGCACTGGTCCAAGAATTGGCCTTAGGTACGGCGCGCTGGTTTCCCCAGTTAGAGGTGTTGGCCAATCAGTGGCTGGAAAAGCCATTTCGCCGTGCCGATAGTGATGTGCAGGCATTATTATTTATTGGTTTGTATCAGTTGCTGTATATGCGCATTCCAGAGCATGCGGCGATTAGCGAAACAGTCAATGCCGCTGCTGGACTGAAGAAAAAATGGGCTAAAGGCTTATTAAATGCGGTGTTGCGTAAAGCGCAGGCTGAAGGGGCAGAGCAGTTACAACAGTTACAAAAAGATCCAGTGGTGGTCACTACCCATCCTCGCTGGCTACAAAAGCAGCTAAAAGCGGTGTGGCCAGAACACTGGTTGGCAATCTGCGAGCAGGCAAATCAGTATCCGCCGTTTACCTTGCGGGTGAACCAGCAGCGTATCAATCAAGCTGATTACCTCGCCTTATTGGCTGAGCAGGGGATTGCAGCCAAAGCAACTGCGTACAGCGATGTAGGAATTACCTTAGATAAGCCGTGTTCGGTGTATGAGTTGCCGCACTTTGCTGAAGGCTGGGTCAGTGTGCAAGATGAAGCGGCGCAATTAGCAGCGGGTTTGCTCGATTTACACGCTGGGCAACGGGTATTAGATGCCTGCTGCGCACCTGGGGGTAAAACCTGCCATATTCTGGAAACTGAAGCCAATTTGAAGGAACTGATAGCTATTGATCTAGAACCCCATCGCCTCAAGCGGGTGGCAGAGAACCTAGAGCGGTTACAGTTAACTGCTCAACTAAAAGCTGGAGATGCGCGCCAGCTCGAGCAGTGGTGGGACGGCCAGTTATTTGATCGAATTTTATTAGATGCCCCTTGCTCAGCCACGGGGGTGATTCGGCGCAATCCTGATATTAAAATCACTCGTCAGGCGGCTGATATTCCAGCCTTAGCTACGCTGCAAGGGGAGTTGTTAGATGTGTTATGGCAGACCCTAAAACCAGGCGGTGTGTTGCTGTATGCGACCTGCTCAATTTTGCCAGAAGAAAACACCCAGGTGGTTGAGGCCTTTTTGGAGCGAACCCTAGGGGCCGAGCAGTGGTCGATTAATGCTGAGTTTGGTCTTGAACAACCAGCGGGGCGGCAGTTGTTTCCCCAAGCCCAAGGACACGATGGTTTTTATTATGCGCGCTTAGTTAAGGCCGCTGAGTAGAGTAGCAAGGCAATGAAAATTATTATTCTAGGTGCAGGGCAAGTGGGCGGAACCTTAGCCGAATTGCTCGCCAGTGAAGCCAACGATATTACGATTGTAGATACCAACGTCGAGCGTTTGCGCGATCTGGGTGATCGCCTAGATATTGGCACCGTGGTTGGTCACTGTTCTTACCCAACGGTGTTACGCCAAGCCGGCGCCGATGATGCCGATATGCTGGTGGCAGTAACTAGCAGTGATGAAACCAACATGATTGCTTGTCAGGTGGCGCATACTCTGTTTCGTACCCCAACGAAAATTGCGCGCGTACGGGAGTCGGCGTACCTCACCCGTACCGGGCTATTTGATAACGATGCGATTCCGATTGATGTACTGATCAGTCCCGAACAAGCAGTAACTAACTACATTAAGCGCTTAATTGAGTACCCTGGTGCTTTGCAGGTACTGGACTTTGCAGAAGGTAAAGCCCAGTTAGTTTGCGTCAAGGCCTATTATGGCGGGCCATTAGTGGGGCAAGAGTTACGTCAACTGCACGCCCATATGCCGAATATTAATACCCGAGTGGCGGCAATTTTTCGCCGTGATCGACCGATTTTACCGAAAGGCGATACCGTGATTGAGGTAGATGATGAAGTGTTCTTTATTGCTGCACGGAATCATATTCGCGATGTAATGAGTGAAATGCGGCGCCTTGAAGATAGTTATCGCAAAGTCATTATTGCTGGCGGCGGACACATTGGTGAGCGCTTAGCCGAAGCAATTGAAAGCCGCTATCAGGTAAAAATTATTGAAATTAATCCCTCACGCTGCAGGTATCTGTCAGACAGCTTAGATACCACGGTGGTGTTGCAGGGCAGTGCTTCAGATCGAGACTTACTGGTTGAAGAAAACATTGATGAAGCGGATATTTTCTTAGCGCTGACCAATGATGATGAGGCCAATATCATGGCGTCTTTGCTGGCCAAACGCTTGGGCGCGCGTAAGGTGATGGCGATTATTAATAACCCCGCCTATGCTGATTTGGTTCAAGGTGGTGCGATTGATATTGCAATTAGTCCGCAGTTAGCGACCTTAGGCACCTTGTTAACCCATGTGCGGCGGGGCGATATTGTAAGCGTGCACTCATTGCGCCGTGGCGCTGCTGAAGCGATTGAGGCGATTGCCCATGGTGATAAGCGCTCGAGCAAGGTCATTGGGCGTAAAGTGAAAGATATTCACTTGCCACCGGGGGCAACCATTGGTGCGATTATTCGTGATGAAGAGGTATTAATTAGTGATGGTCAGGCGGTGATTCAAGCCGAAGACCATGTGATTATCTTTGTCATGGATAAAAAGTATATTCGTGACGTTGAGCGCTTATTCCAGCCGGGACTCACCTTCTTTTAAGCCGCCATTAGCGCCAATTAGCTGATTTAATAACGAGATTTTTATGCACTTTGCTGCCATTTGCCGAATTGTGGGAATCTTGCTCATGACCTTTAGCCTCAGTCATGTGCCGCCCATTATCATGGATATTTATTATGCCGAAGGCACTTGGTTAAGCTTTACCGGCGCGTTTTTAATTACCCTACTGACTGGTTTTTTTGCTTGGTTACCGACCCGTAAAGCCAGAGCCGAAATGCGGGTACGTGACGGGTATTTAATTACCGCGTTATTCTGGGTGGTACTGGGCACCTTCGGGTCGATTCCTTTTTTACTATCGAACAGTCCCTTGATGGGGATTACTGACTCGTTATTTGAAGCTTTTTCGGGGTTAAGCACCACCGGCGCGACTGTGCTAACGGGTATCGATCAATTGCCGCGCGCAATTCTATATTACCGCCAACAATTGCAGTGGTTAGGGGGTATGGGAATTGTGGTATTAGCAGTAGCGATTATGCCGATGTTAGGAGTGGGCGGTATGCAGTTATATCGCACCGAAATGCCTGGCCCATTAAAAGAAAATAAGCTTTCACCACGCATTGCCGATACGGCCAAAACCCTGTGGATGATTTATTGCGGTTTAACGGTGCTCTGTGCTTTGGCTTATTGGGCGGCGGGCATGAGTTTATTTGATGCCGTTGGCCATAGTTTTTCGACGATTGCGATTGGCGGTTTTTCTACCCACGACGCCAGTATTGGCTATTTTGATAGCCCATTAATTGAAGCTATTTGTATTTTCTTTATGGCGTTCTCTGGGATTAACTTTGGCTTGCACTTTGCGGCCTTGCGCAGTGGCTCAATCTTTACTTATTTGCAAGATGCCGAGTGCATGACCTTTTTGAAAATTTTAGCTGGCACTTTTGCTTTAACTTTGCTGGTGCTGTTGCTGTATAGCATCCACGATGACTGGACCCATAGCTTACGTTTTGCAGCCTTTCAGGTGGTTTCGGTGGCTACCACAACTGGCTTTGGTGTCGACGACTTTAGTAGCTGGCCCACATTCTTGCCGTATTTACTGTTATTTACCGCCTTTATTGGCGCTTGTGCTGGCTCAACCGGTGGGGGAATGAAGGTGATGCGCGTTATGTTGGTGTATCGCCAAGGTCAGCGTGAAATTCATCGTCTATTGCATCCCAGTGGGGTCTTTACCGTTAAGCTGGGCAAGCGCAAGGTGCCTGATCGAGTGATTGAGTCGGTCTGGGGCTTTTGTGCAATGTATGTGGTGACCTTTATTGTATTGCTGCTGGTGTTGTTGGCCTTGGGCGTTGACCCAGTTACCGCGTTTTCTAGTTTAGCCTCCAGTATGAACAACTTAGGGCCAGCCTTTGGTGAAGCAGCAGCACACTATGCGTTATTGCCTAGTAGTGCCAAATTGGTCTTAAGTTTGGCCATGGTGCTGGGGCGCTTAGAAATTTTTTCTTTAGTGATTTTGTTATCCCCAGCCTTCTGGCGCTATTAAGCCTAGCTTGCCGCTGTTTGACCATGGATCTGCGCTATATCTTAAATAATAATGCTTGCTTGTGTTGAGTCCGCGTTATCGTGCAGCCTATCGTGAAGTGGTTCGTACGGGAAGAATACGCCACGCAGAGCAATGGATTAGCGACTACCAAACCTACCGTTTTCCAAGTGCATTTACTTAGGATATCACCACGACCTATGATCTACCGGTCACTTCCACACAGTCATTATTCACTACCTTATCGGTCACTAATGTATTAAATAAGCGCATTCCGGTGGCCTATGGTGATGAAGACAGTTTTGGACAGGTTTATGATGCAGGCAGGCAGCTTTGGGTTGAGCTGGGTTATCGTTTTTAGTGGATCAACCTAACCTACCGGCGCAGCGCTGTAGATACTGAGCAAGTGAGGCGCTTAACTTGCGTCACTTGCTAGGTTAGATTGAGTATCTTTGGGTTGCTCAGTTGCGGCTTTTTGCTCGGCTTGCCACTGGCGCAATTCATCGTAATAAATATCCCAAACACAAGGCTCGCAGGCACTCTCGCAGCAATCATAGTCACCGGGTGGAATAGGTTTTTCTAGCATGACTTGTCTCTTAGTAAATTTTTGCCAGTATACCTGAGCCCTGTGGTCGGGTTAAGTCAAAGCCGAGGGATGAGTTAGTGGTATTGCTCCCGTAACAGTCGTTTATTGAGCTTGCCAACACTGGTTTTTGGCAGTTCGGTCAGGCTAATAAAGCGATCCGGTACGCCAAATTTAGACAATAAACCTTGCTCAACAAACTGTTGTAAGTGGGCTTGTAACTGCTGATCAGTAATGGCTTGTGCCTTGCTGTTGAGCACCACTAAGGCCACCGGACGCTCGCCCCATTTGCTATCGGTTACGCCAATCACGGCACACTCTTGAATTGCCGGATGCTGTAACAGTAAATTTTCAATGGCTAACGACGAAACCCATTCCCCACCGGTTTTAATCACATCTTTAATGCGGTCGGTAATTTTTACTTGGCCTTCTGCGTCTAAAGTGGCGATATCACCTGTATGCAGCCAGCCACCAGCCCATAGCTCGGCTGAACCTGCAGCATCTTTTAGATAACCTTGGGTAAGCCAAGGGGTGCGCACTACAATTTCTCCTTGGGCTTGACCATCATGGGCTACGTCTTGCATGGCTTGGTCGACAATACGTAATTCAACGAACGGAATGGGTTTGCCTGTTTTACAGCGAATCGCTGTTTGTTGCTCGAGCGGTAGTTGCTGTTGCTCTGAAGTTAAATAAGCCAAAGTCAGCAGCGGGCAGGTTTCACTCATGCCATAACCAGTAAAGGCATCAATGCCTTGGCGCAGTGCTTGTAGTGCCAAAGGTTCTGGAAAGGCCGCGCCACCAATAATCATTTTTAAAGCATTAAACTGATAATTCGTGCCGGCTTGTTTGAGTAGCATTTGTAAAATAGTAGGCACGCAATGGGTAAAGCTAACTTGATGCTGTTCGATCAGCTGTAATAATTTAGCCGGCTCATAGCGCCCTGGATACACTTGCTTGACTCCCAATAGCGTTGCCAGCAGCGGTACTCCCCAGGCATGCACATGAAACATCGGAGTCATTGGCATATACACATCGTCTTGGTTAAAACGGCCATGGCCAGTGCCAGCCGTGGCACTGCGTAGTGCTAGGGTATGCATCACCAGCTGTTTATGGCTGAAATAGACGCCTTTGGGTAAACCTGTGGTTCCGGTGGTGTAAAAGGTGGTGGCGCGGGTGTTTTCATCTAGCTCAGGAAATGGGCAAGGCCCAGTGGGAGCATTTTTGAGTAATTGCTCATATTCGCCGACATACTGCGTAATTTGCTTCACCGCCTCGGGTAAGGGCGCTTGATCATTGAGCACGATCAGAGTTTTAACCGTTTCTATGCGCTCAGCAATGCTGGCGAGCAAGGGCAAAAACTCGCTATTGATTAGCAGCACATCGTCTTCGGCGTGATTAATGGTATAGAGAATTTGCTCGGCAGATAAACGCACATTAATCGTGTGTAAGACCGCGCCAAGCATAGGGATGGCAAAAAAACATTCCAAGTAGCGATGGCTATCCCAATCCATCACGCCAACGGTTTGTCCCGACTTTAGCCCTACTTGCTGCAAAGCATTGGCTAATTGATGCACCCGCTGCTGTAGGTCTTGGTAACTATACTGCTGATCCCGATACACAATTTGCTGTAAGGGCGCAGTTTGTACGCCACTGTTAAGCAAAGAACCCAGCAATAAAGGGAAATTAAACGCAGGTGCTGCTAGTTGAGTCTGCATAGCTAAGCGCTCCATCAATAGTCCTTGAACTTTGCACGCTAAAACGTCCACTGCTGTGTGTCTACTAGACGTTTAGTCAGTTTACTGGCTAGCTTCTAAACTTAGTGCCGAATTAGTGGGGGCGGCGAACTAAGGTTTGGCTAACAATCAAAAACTGGGCAGCCATATAGGTCAGCATGATGTAGAAATTGGCTTGGGCGAATGGGTGGGCAAAGCGATCAATTGCTAAAATACTGTCAGATACGGCAAATAAAATTGCGCCAATCAGAACCGTAATAAAAGATAGTTGGCTCACTGCCCGATAACGGCCCATGGCGCTAATCACCATCAAGGCGATCACCAAAATATACAGCGCCACGGGTAATTTGAGTGTACCTAGATCGCTCCACAGGTAGCCATAAATCGCTAAGCTAATGATGGCCATTACCGAGCTTGTTTGTTTGAGCAGGCGTGAGTTGGCATTTTGTTTAAAGTCTGTGTAGCTAAATTGTTGTTGGCGTAAAAAAATCACTACGTACAACAGGTGGCCGATTAGAAAGCTGCTCAAGCCTGCGATAAAGGTGGCTTCCGTATCGGGCAGCATCAGGAAAATATCCCCCAGCATGCCAAAGCCTATGGCAAGTGCTAGCCAGTAACGAAAGGGCGCTTGATTGGCCTGATCAAGTAACAGCCAGAGCAGTAAACTAAAACCAATTAACGGCTTAGTGCCTAGCCGCAGCGCTTCTAAGCCGAAGTGAATGGTGCTTAAGTGGGTAATAAAGATAAGGCTAAATATTGCATACAGCTGCAGACGTTGACTGGGCATAGTAGATCCTTAATTCAGTGATTTGGGGAGACCGACCGAATTGGCAGCTTAGCGCCTTTTAGCAGGGTAAACAGTTGGCGCTCAGTCGCAGAGAACTAAGCATCGTAGGGCGAGAAGAAAAATATCCGACTAAAAAACTTGGTTATGGCGTTTTAATGGCGAAAAAACCATCAAGGACTGATAGAATTGCACCTTTGTTTGACTTTTTCTGAGTGTTGTTATGTCTACCCCGTTTCGTCCTGAGCTGCTATCGCCCGCCGGCACCTTAAAAAATATGCGCTACGCCTTTGCTTATGGCGCTGATGCGGTTTATGCCGGTCAGCCACGTTACAGCTTGCGGGTGCGCAATAACGAATTCGACCATGCCAACTTAGCCTTGGGTATTCAAGAAGCCCATGCGCTGGGTAAGCAGTTTTATGTGGTGGTGAATATTGCCCCACATAACGCCAAGCTCAAAACCTTTGTCAAGGATTTGCAACCGGTGATTGATATGCAGCCCGATGCGCTGATTATGTCGGATCCCGGTTTAATCATGTTGGTGCGTGAGCATTTCCCTGAACAAACCATTCACTTGTCGGTACAAGCTAATGCGGTGAACTGGGCCAGTGTAGAGTTTTGGCGCCGTCAGGGTTTAACTCGAGCGATTTTATCGCGCGAACTGTCGCTTGATGAAATTGAAGAAATTCGCCACCAGGTGCCAGAAATGGAGTTGGAAGTCTTTGTCCATGGCGCCTTGTGTATGGCCTATTCTGGCCGCTGTTTATTGTCGGGTTACATTAATAAGCGTGATCCAAACCAAGGCACTTGCACCAACGCCTGTCGCTGGGAATACAAAACCCACGAAGCCAAAGAAAACGAAGTCGGCGATATTGTGCATAAGTACGAGCCAATTGCCGCCGTGCAGCAGCAAGAACCGACCTTAGGCGTGGGCGCGCCGACCAATGAAGTGTTTTTGTTAGAAGAGGCTAATCGTCCGGGCGAATATATGTCTGCCTATGAAGATGAGCACGGTACTTACATAATGAACTCCAAAGATCTGCGGGCGGTGCAGCACGTAGAGCGTTTGGTTAAGGCCGGGGTGCACTCGCTAAAAATCGAAGGTCGCACTAAGTCGCACTACTATGTGGCGCGTACGGCGCAGGTCTACCGCAAAGCCATTGACGATGCGGTGGCTGGTCGCCCGTTTGATAAGTCGTTGATGGATACGCTGGAGTCACTGGCGCACCGTGGTTATACCGAAGGCTTTTTGCGTCGTCACGTGCACGATGAATATCAAAACTACGAATACGGCTACTCGATTTCTGATCGCCAGCAGTTTGTTGGCGAGTTAACCGGTGAACGCCGTGGCGAGTTAGCTGAGGTGATTATTAAAAACCGCTTCTTTGTTGGTGATAGCATCGAGCTGATGACGCCCCAAGGTAACCTGACCTTTGATCTGAAGCACCTGGAGAACAAAAAAGGGGCGGCGGTTGATGTTGCGCCAGGTGATGGCCATACTCTTTATTTGCCGGTCCCAGAAAATGTAAACCTAGAGCATGCGTTACTGATGCGCAATTTACCCAGTGGTACGACCCGCGGTTAATCCTTAACTTCGAGTAACAGGCCGCTTTTTAGTGGCCTGTTTGCTTTTATCTCCCCAATGACTGAAGTGATCATGCAAGACGACGATATTTCCTACCTATTGAATGATTTAAATGATGCCCAACGCCAAGCGGTAACTGCGCCCTTAGGCACGCAGCGGGTTCTTGCTGGGGCGGGCTCAGGTAAAACACGGGTGTTGGTGCATCGTATTGCTTGGTTAATGAAAGTGGAGCAGGCAGCGCCGCACAGTATTTTAGCGGTAACCTTTACCAATAAAGCGGCAGCCGAAATGCGTGGTCGAATTGAGTCGTTAATGGGCGATCAGCTCAGGGGCATGTGGGTGGGGACTTTCCACGGCTTAGCCCATCGTCTATTGCGTGCACACTGGCAAGAAGCCAAATTGCCCGAGCAGTTTCAAATTTTAGACAGCGATGATCAGCTGCGCTTAATTAAACGGATTATGCGCGAGCAAGAAATCGATGAAGATCGCTGGCCCGCGCGCCAAGTGCAAGGCTTTATTAATAGCCATAAAGATCAGGGTTTACGCCCGCAACATATTCAAATCAGCGATGACTTCTTTTTAAAGGTCATGGTGCGGCTGTACTTTAGTTACGAGCAAGCCTGTGAGGCTGCAGGCAGCATTGATTTTAATGAAATGCTGCTGCGCTCGCTTGAGCTATTTCGTGATAATCCCAGTTTATTGGAACATTATCAGCGCCGTTTTCAGCATATATTGGTTGATGAATTTCAAGACACCAACGCTGTGCAATATGCGTGGTTACGCTTTTTAACCCAAAATAGCCGTAGCTTTATGGTAGTGGGCGATGATGATCAGTCGATTTATGGCTGGCGCGGCGCGCAGGTGGAAAATATTCAGCAACTCACTCGCGATTATCCCGACACCCAAACCATTCGTCTGGAGCAAAACTACCGCTCCACTGCCAATATTTTGCAGGCAGCTAACGCTGTGATTGAAAACAACACGGAGCGTTTAGGAAAAAAGCTGTGGACCGATGATGGCGCCGGCGAGCCGATTAGCTTGTTCTCGGCGTATAACGAGCATGACGAAGCGCGTTATATGGTCGAAAGCATTCTGCAAGCGCGTAAGCAGAAGCGCTTAAATTATCAAGATATTGCTGTGCTCTATCGCTCTAACGCCCAGTCTCGGGTGCTGGAAGAAGCCTTATTGCGGGAAAATATTCCCTACCGTATTTACGGTGGTCAGCGTTTCTTCGAGCGTTTAGAAATTAAAAATGCCTTAGCTTATTTACGCTTGACCCAGTATCGCGATGATAACGCTGCTTTAGAGCGGATTGTGAATGTCCCCACGCGCGGTATTGGTGAGAAAACCCTTGAAACGATTCGCGAGTTAGCCCGCGATCAGCAATTGTCGCTATGGCAAACCATGCAGCATCTCGTGGCGAATAAAGGGCTACCTGGGCGCGCATTAAATGCAGTGCAGCAGTTTCTACTACTGATTGATGAGCTGGCAAACAAAGTGGATGCTCAAGTGCTGGTATCAGATGCAATGCGGGTGGTGATTGAGCAGTCAGGGTTATTAGAGTATCACCGCGCTGAGCGAGGCGAAAAAGCCCAGGCACGGGTAGAAAACTTAGAAGAGTTGATTAGCGCCGCCAGTGCTTTTGATGAGATAGAAATACAGGTTGAACCGGGCGCCGAAGAAAACTTGGTAGTTGAAAACGAGTTCAGCTATCTTGCTGAGTACGATGAGATTGATCCCTTTAATCAGGACTTGCCGCCATTACAGGCATTTTTAGATCATGCGGTACTTGAAGCGGGTGAAAAACAAGCGGAAGAGAATACCGACTGCGTGCAGCTAATGACCTTACACAGTGCCAAGGGGCTAGAATTTTCTTTAGTGTTTTTGGTGGGTATGGAAGAAGGTCTATTTCCCCACAAAATGAGTTTAGAAGAACCAGGTCGTTTAGAAGAAGAGCGGCGTTTAGCCTATGTTGGAATCACCCGTGCGATGCAAAAACTGGTGATAACCTATGCTGAAACCAGAAGACTGTATGGCAAGGAAACCTACAATAAAATGTCGCGCTTTGTTCGGGAAATTCCCTCAGCCGTGCTGCAAGAAGTACGTATGGGCAACAGTGTGTCACGGCCTACTTTCTTTGATAACGCTAGCCTCAGCAAAAGCAGCAGTGCGGGCTTTGCTAATGCGGAAGTGCCTAACACCCAATACAAACTTGGGCAAATTGTGCGCCACAGTGTGTTTGGTGATGGGGTCATTTTAAACTTTGAAGGCTCAGGTGCTCAGGCACGAGTGCAGGTGCAGTTTGCCAGTGAAGGCAGTAAGTGGCTGATGGCATCTTTTGCTAAGCTTGAAGTGATTGGTTAAGGTTTTCATCCATTGTCGAATAAAAAAATCCCCGAAGATCAGTAATCAACGGGGATTTTTTCTTAGCAGGTTAACTGAGGCTTAACGCCAGTTATACAGCTCTTTTTCTGATAACTCGTGCATCTTAGTGGTTTTCTTTTGGAAATCCTGCATAGAGTCCCAAATCCGCTGGTTAAGATCACTTTCTGCTGCCAAGGCCGCCAGTACATTGGCTGACTCTTGCTTCATTGCTTCAAGTACAGAATCAGGGAAGCGGCGCAGTTGCGTGCCCGAGCTGATTAACTCTTCTAGGGCGCGGGCGTTGTTCCATACGTAGTCATCTAACATATCTTGGTTAGCGGCACGAATGGCTTCAGTAACAATGGCCTGTAGGTCTTTAGGTAGCTTATCCCAAGCCTTTTGGTTGATGATAATTTCTAAAGTCGCTTGTGGCTCTTGCCAGCTTGGATAGTAGTAGTACTTAGCTGCTTTATGTAAACCAAAGGCTAGGTCATTGTAGGGGTTAACCCAGTCACTGGCATCAATGGCGTTGGTTTGCAGCGCGGTAAATACCTCGCTACCTGGCAAGTTAACGGTAGTGGCACCTAAGCGGTTTAAAACCTCGCCGCCAAGACCCGGCATACGAATTTTTAAGCCCTTAATATCATCTAAGGAATTAATTTCTTTGTTAAACCAGCCGCCCATTTGCATCGCGGTGTTACCCGCTAAGAACGGTTTCACACCAAAGGGCGCGTAGGCTTCTTCCCATAGTTTTAAGCCGTCACCTTTATTGACCCAAGCATTCATTTCAAGGGTGGATAAACCAAAAGGAACAGAGGTAAAGAATTGTGAGGTGCTGGTTTTACCTTTCCAGTAGTAAGAAGCGCTGTGACCAATTTCTGCCGTGCCATTGGATACGGCGTCAAATACTTCAAGTGCAGGTACCAGTTCACCAGCAGAGTACACTTTAATTTTTAGCCGACCGTCAGTCATGGCGTTGACTCGCTCAGACAGACGCTCCACTGAGGTACCAAGGCCGGGGTAGTTTTTTGGCCATGAGGTGACCATTTTCCACTCAAATTTTTCTGCTGGGGCGGCCGCTGCGCTTGAAGACGCTGCTTCTTCCTTACAGCCAGCTAAACTGATGGCTGCTAATAAGGCCGCGGTTAATCCAAATAATTGACGACGTTTCATGTCAGCTCCTTTAATAGTTTTCACTATGATACGCAATTTTTAGCCGAAAATAGTGCAGTCAAAAAAAACGCATTAAACACGCACTTTGCACAGTTTTTTCGCGACATTCTGTTAAAAAAGGGCGGCATTGATGGGGGGGATTTTTGTAACCGCAATTGCTTGGCCGAAGGGTTAATCATTCAGGTCAAGCAGACTAAAGCCTGAGAAAAATAAATCGCAGAAAAAACTGCCAATACTGCCTAAGATAGCCACAGGTGTATGACCCAAGTGAAAGAAGAGGATGTTCAATTGAACAACAGTAAGCAACTGATGCAGTGGGTAGCCCAAGGTGCATTAAAGCCGGAAGACCTGCCCCAAGCGCTAGCATTAACCCAGGCCCTTCCCAGCCCCCAGCAACAAGGCCGGTTTTTTAGTTATTTATTACTGATTAGCGGTGTGTTGTTATTGGTCAGTGGGGTGATTTTTTTCTTTGCCTTTAACTGGGATGTATTGCATCGCTACAGCAAATTTGCGGTGGTTCAGGGGGCATTGGCGATGTGTTTATTGCCGCTATTTAAATACCCCGTTAGTCATCCCGTGGGGCAACTTAGCTTAGGGGCTGCAGCATTAATGGTGGGCGCTTGTTTGGCTTTGGTTGGGCAAACCTATCAAACCGGTGCCGACAGCTATCAATTGTTTTTAGTGTGGGCAGGATTATTAGTACCGTGGTTGTTGCTAACTCAGCAACTATTTTTAATGGCTTTGATTTTAGTGTTAGCCAACCTTGCATTGTGGCTTTACAGCAGTTTATTTAATTGGCTGTTCATCTTGGGCAATGACTACTTTTTATTGAGTGCGGTGGCACTTAATCTAAGCAGCTGGTTGTTGTTGGAGCTGTATCAGCGCTTTAAGCCTCAGGCCTTTTTACCCTGGCTGATTACGGCAGTGTTTAGCTGGAGTGTGTTGCTGGTCAGTATATTGGTGCTGAGTAACCTTGGGTTACACAATCGTTTTGAGCTGATCAGTTTAGGGGTTTGGGTGTTGTTAGTGCTGGGAGCGGGTTATTTCTATCGTTACCGTCAGCTACATGTATTGCACTTAGCCTTGCTAGCTTTATCGGTGATTGCCTATCTGACTGCACAAGCGGCGAATGTATTAGGCAATAGCTGGTGGGGTGAGTTGAATTTGCTGTTGCTGGGTGGATTCTTTATGGGGCTAAGTTTGCTCGCAGGTAAGTACTTGCAGCGGTTGTATCAGCAGGCCGAACTAGGAGCCGCGCATGAGTAATGTCTTGTGGCAGCGCTTACAGCAAGCGCAGTTAGTCACGGGTGCCCAGCCGCTTGTTGCAAGCAGCACTAGCCCGCTGTATTTGCGGCTTTTAGCCGGTTTTGCCGGATGGGTGTCGGTATTATTTTCACTAGCACTAATTTACAGCATCAGTAGCCTAGTATTAGAGCTATTTGCTGCACCCTCAGCGTCGTTAGAAGGCAGCGTGAGCCTAGTGATGGCTGCATTATACGGTGGCTTGGCGTTGGGTTTAAGTTTACTGGCGCCTGGGCATTTATTTTTAGTGCATTGGAGCCGTTCCTGTTATTTGGTTTCCCAAGGGCTATTGGTGCTGGGTTTAGTGCTGCTGTTGGACAACAATCAATGGGCGGCGAGCGTGCTGTTATTGGTGAATGCAGTGTTGTTTTGGCTATTTCAAGCGCCGGTATTACGCAGGCTTAGCTGCCATTTGTTGCTGGCCAGTGTCTGTTGGTTGGTGTGGGATAGTTATTTATATCTCGTGTGGCCGTTATGTTTGCTGGTGGCCGCACTGATTTGGCTGAATTTATTTCGCTGGGCACGTTGGAGCCGGTGGTTAGAGCCGATTGCGCAGTCGGCCAGCTTGTTTTTTATCCTCGGTATAGGGCTGTTTTACTACAGCTCTGCGGCGGCTAGCAGCACTGGTTGGGGCTTAGTTCAGATCAGTGGTGAAAACACTTGGCGCTGGTTTAATCCTGCCAACATGGCCTGTAGTGTGATCAGTGCAGGTGTTGGGCTGTATTTAGTCCGCAACATGGCTGACTCCGCTCGGTTCAGTGCGCTGCAGGGGCTGATCATGGGTTTGGTGCTATTGCTGAGCGTTGCGAATCAGTGGTTGGTAGGTGTGTCAGGCAGCGTTTTATTACTCGCTTTGGCGGTGCGCATCGGTTATCAGCGCTTAGCGTTGAAATTATTGCTGAGTTTACTGGTGTTGCTGGTGTGGTATTACTATTCGCTGCACTTAAGTTTGTTACAGAAATCCTGGTGGTTAATGGGGTCAGGCGTTTGTTTGATTACTGCCTTTAGCTTGATTCGTTACTTACAGACTTGCAGCCAAACATCGCAGGAGCTTAATCATGACTAATCTAGCCAAGCCAAAATCTCCTATTACTGGCTGGGTGCTGGTGTTGGCACTGCTACTATTAGGACTGATAAATTACAGCATCTGGCAACATGAGCGCACTCTAAGCCAAGGACAAACGGTTATTTTGGAGCTGGCTCCGGTGGATCCACGTTCGCTAATGCAGGGCGATTATATGGCGCTACGTTTTGCCCTAGCCGAGCAGATAGCTGCACAGCAACGTGCTGAGCCTTTAGCGCAACAAGTGGCGTATACGGGTTTGGCCACGTTAGCGCTAGATCAGCAGCAGTTAGCTATGTTGGTCAGCTTAGAGGCTACACAGCCATTAGCTGATAATCAGGTGCGTGTGCAATACCGCCAGCGTAATGGCCAGATTCAGTTTGCGACCAATGCTTTTTTCTTCCAAGAAGGTACGGCCAGTATTTATGAGCAGGCCAAGTATGGCTTATTTAAAGTAAATGCTAAGGGCGAAATGTTGCTCGCGCGTATGTTAGATGCACAGTTACAACCATTAGGGGTTAATCGTTTATTACAGGATTAACCACAAGGCTAACAAGTGGGGTAAATACATGAGCGAGCAGCAACGAGTACTAATGGCGCAAGCTAACTGTGGAAACTATTTTCCTGAATGGAGTAAACAGCCGCCCGCGCAATGGGTGATGGATCTGCCGTGGCAGGAGATTTGTGTAGATTATTATTCCACGCTGGTCATCATTGCTGAGCTTGATTTGTTTTATCGGTGCTTTGCCTCAACACCGAGCGCTACCGGCTTGCCTGCAGAGTTACACAGTGCCTTGGTGATTTATCAAGGTGTTGCCGCTGAGCAAGAAGCAGTAGCCAGCGCAGGTTGTGTAGCGTTAATTGAAGCGTTTGCCGAGCAGAATAAGCCGCGGGTGTATTTATCGACAAAAGCTTTGGCTGAGCAACATGCGTTAGCCCTTGGCTGCAGTCATTTACTGCAAGGCGCTGAGATTAAACGACTGACTTGTTAAAGCCATTTAGCCTCTGCTTAGCAGAGGCTAAATGATGCAGTACTACTTATTTGCTTTAGTTAGCTAGTGCCTGCTGTTGTGCAGCAAATAACTCCTGCATACCTTTATTGGCTAAAGCCAACATAGCGCTGAGTTGTTCGGCGCTAAACGGCGCGCCTTCGGCGGTGCCTTGTACTTCGATAAAGCCGCCTTGATCGGTCATGACTACGTTTAAGTCGGTTTCGGCGCTCGAGTCTTCTGGATAATCTAAATCCAGTACCGGCTCACCTTCATATACACCCACAGAAACGGCAGCAATCATTTGCTTAAGTGGGCTGCCTTTTTTCAGTGCGCCGCGCTCCTCCATCACGTTTAGCGCATCCACTAAGGCCACCATTGCACCGGTGATCGATGCGGTGCGGGTACCGCCATCGGCTTGAATCACATCGCAGTCAACGTACAGGGTGTTTTCACCCAGCTTGCTCATATCTAACGCGGCGCGTAGTGAGCGGCCAATTAAGCGTTGAATTTCTAAGGTGCGGCCGCCTTGCTTGCCCCGAGAGGCTTCACGGGCCATGCGATTGCCCGTAGAGCGCGGTAGCATACCGTATTCAGCGGTTAACCAACCCTGACCTTGGCCCTTAAGAAAACGCGGTACTCCGCCTTCTACACTCACCGTACAAATGACTTTGGTATTACCAAACTCAACCAATACTGAGCCTTCAGCATGGCAGGTATATTGACGGGTAATGCGCACTTCACGCAGTTGATCATTAGCACGACCACTTGGACGAATCATCTACAAACACCTAATTAGTCTAAAAATTCGCCCCTAGTATAAAGGCTTGGGCAATAAAGGGCTGGCTGGTGGCAGATTTTTTTAAAATTGTCTCTAAGGCAAAGATTAAGCAATAATGCTGCGCATTAATAATGATTTGATCTTAGGTGCAGTGCCTTCATGACTACTTCAAGCCGCGATCCCTTGCATGGCGTTACGCTCGAGCAATTATTAACCCAGCTCGTTGAGCACTACGGCTGGCCTGCGTTAGCCGAGCAGGTAGCGATTAATTGCTTTAAACAAGACCCATCGATTAAGTCATCGCTTAAGTTTTTGCGTAAAACACCTTGGGCGCGAAGCAAAGTAGAAGCGCTTTATATTCAGTTACAGAGTTAGTTTGCCGCGGATTTTGCTGATTGCATCAGTGGCGCCAGCCCTTTAGGCTAGCTGGCAATTATTGATTACTTTATTAAACGGAGACACCACTGCATGGTGCACAGTATGACTGCTTTTGCTCGGGTCGAGCAGGCCGAATCCTTTGGTACGTTGAGCTGGGAAATTCGCTCAGTGAATCACCGTTATTTAGAGCCGCATTTACGTTTGCCAGAAAACTTACGTGAGTTAGAAGGCGGGGTGCGTGAAGCACTGCGCAAGGGCATTTCACGGGGCAAATTAGAATGCACGCTGAAGTTTACCGAAGCCAATAGCGAGCAAAATATCAGCATTGATTATCAGCGAGCCGAGCAGCTGATTCAGGCAGCCGAGCATTTAGCCGAGCTAATGAAAAAGCCAGCTAAGTTAAATCCATTAGAGATTTTAGCTTGGCAGGGTGTGATGGCCGCCGACAAAATTGATACCCAACAACTCACTCAAGCTGCACTGGCGTTGTTTAAGCAGGCGTTGCAGCAGCTAAAAGAACACCGTGAACGCGAAGGTAGCGAGCTAGCCAAGTTGATCAGTGAGCGCTTAGATGCAATGCAGGCTGATATTGATACGCTGCGCGAACTGGTGCCAGAGATGCTAGATAATCAGCGCGCCAAAATTCTCGCCCGCTTTACTGAGATGAGTGTCGAGTTAGATCCTCAGCGCCTTGAGCAAGAAATGGTGTTACTCGCCCAGCGCTCAGATGTAGCAGAAGAGTTGGATCGTTTAAATACCCATATCATCGAAGTGCGTCGGGTATTAACAGAGGGTGGTGCGATTGGTCGGCGGTTAGATTTTTTAATGCAAGAGCTCAACCGCGAAGCCAATACCTTAGGCTCGAAAGCCTTTGATCCCCGCTCTACCCAAGCAGCGGTGAACTTAAAAGTATTAATCGAGCAAATGCGGGAACAAGTACAAAATATCGAATAGTTTTTTTACCCGTCCAAGAATGTCTTAGAAGCCCTGTTATTTGCTTGTAAATACAGGGCTTTTTTATTTTTCCCGTCCAAATCGGTTTGCGGATGTCCGTTACCAGTTGCTGTTTAGTGGTGGGCAGGGCGTCATTTGCTAATCCATGAGTTTCAACAGCCGCCACACACTTCCCCATGCCTTTACCCCCTTACGCCAAACAGGGAAATTAGCCCATTTACTGTTTGGCTTCTCGATTGAAATCCAACGCTGCTAAACCTTGCCAGTACTGGCTCAAAGCAAGACTTGGCACTTTTTGTACCCTAAACCAACCTCGGCATCAAAGTACAAACCGTTTGATTTTTTTAATCCAGAATGCAAACGATCGTTTGGCGTCTCGATTTTTTTGCATTAGTTGAATGCCGCCAAACAGCATCGTATTGGACTATGTATATCAAACAGTTAGCCGCACGAAGGTCATCATAAAAAACTGATTTGACTGGTTAGTTTGATGGCCATTTCTTTCATCTAATTTACCACCGCGTCTGCACCCGACCACTGAAAATAGACGGCATGACGAACCAACAAGGTGATAAGTGACGTGTTATGGGCAAGAGGTAACGATTGGGGTAGAGAGTGGTTATTTGGTAGTTCCCCAAGCTAGGTGGAGTTGCAGCTAGGCGGCAAACGAATGAGCCCCATGAGCATAGATAGACTATGTGATTGGGGCGAAAGAGCGTAGCCAACAACGCTGCGGCTTCACCTAGGAAGGGGAATCGCTTTACTGGTTGGGCATGGCGCATTTACCCTCTACCCAGGCTGACCGATTCACCAATGGCTGAATAGCATTGGCGCACAAGTAATCGTAGAAAAATGGCAAAGCCCCGAGCAATGGCTAAACCTGTATTGGCTACCTTTACCTGAGGTGGATGGCCACACGCAAGGCGGGTTGGCTCTGTTACCGGCACATTTGTTACCGATATCCAACACATTGCAACGTCATACTCCCGCCAACGCTTGTATTTTTGGGTGTATCACGCCTTTATCTAAAACAGCAAAACCGCGCCTTTTGCCTGCCCAGTTCGCCAGAGCAAGTGGGAAAATCATGTATGGGTTTGTTACTGAGCGGTTTAAGAAAAGAGAACGGAAAGCGAAACGCCAACGTGATTAGCCACCAGATTAACCTAGCGCTGCTGCACCACCTTTGTGGGCCGGAGAATGATGTGTGGTTACGAGTAACCCCTCACAGGGCGCTGATCTAACGGGTAGCGGGAGGAGTGTTGTTAGTGCGATTTTAATATCAAAAGCGCCAAATAGCTCGATATTATTTGATGTCGCTTTTTAGTTACTGTTTGCTAAATTGCACAGTTGGTAAAACAACCCTTGGCAAACGCAGTCGTTCACATTGAGAACTCAAGAACTCGCGCCAATAAGGCCAAACATGGTAGCTAGCATTTTTCAGTGCAAATTCATCAATCGATTCCTGCTCTAGTTCTGCTGTGACTTGGTATTCTGCAATAAAGTCTGCTTCAACAAAGGCTTTAATATCAGGATCACCATTTTCCTTAGGATTCACCCAACGAGTCCCCAAACGGATATAAATGCGTACCAGATGGCCATCGCCATCAATATCGATCAATTCACTTCGAAGAACAACATGCATTTGTTGCACTAACAACGCTTCAAGTTCCGTGGATTTTGGGTCAAAGTCTTCAACACACTTAGCTTGGCACGATTTAACGTATACATCCTGTATCACTAAAGCATCAATAGCTTGTTGCAACGATTTTGATACTTTTTTAACCATAACACGCCTCTAGTTCGAGTTCGTGCGATGCAACAATTCTCGTCTTTCGAGCAGTAGATGAAAAATCCACTACAGCTACATTTCTCCAGCTTGTCTGGATATTACGCTCAACACCTGCATCCGAGATTAACTTATCTAAAGCAGCTGGCACTTCTGCTGCTAAGCGGAGTAGTTTATCCATTGCGTCTGATTGCATCACATCGTCTGATTCGTACTTGGAAAAAGCAACAGGGCCACCACCAAACACTTTTGCAGCATCAGCCTGTTTTAAGCCCCAGCGTTTACGCAAGACCTGGAGTTCATTTCCCGTTAGCAAGCCTTGCACCTGCTTTTTAAAAGCAATCATTGCACGCTTGTTAAAGCGAGCTTCAGCAGTACCAGCCTGTTCACTGCCGCAGCAATCACACACTGCATACTGGCTGTCAATTTGGCCTTGCTGACCTAAATGCTCAACTGTAACCCTCTCGGTATGGAGAGTTAATTGGCCCATCTCACAAATTGGACAAGTTTGACTATTCATCACATATCCTCAGCGCGACAAATGACAAGAAACCAGTAATAACAATTTACCTGTCTTGCCTATCGCAAATTTCACATAGTATTCGTAGCGCATTTCTTTATGCGCATACTCCACCCATTCATCCCGAAACAAGCGGTAACCATCGCATGCAGCCCAAGAAATAGCCTTATCAGTTTGACCAACTATGCACCATTCTGATTTTAGGTAACTTCCTGAACTCAGAGCGGCACAAACTAGCTGTTTAACATCATCAATATCGAATCCCATTGTCTGAACATCTTTTCTACAACGTTCAGTCAATAGCTTAGTGTTGTCACCAGCGGTTGAGAGCAATGCCCTAACCAACTCTGATGAATAAAGAGGCCCGTCTGCGATATAGATTCTGTCACTGCCAGCTTCATTAGGTGGCTGCTCATCAATATAGGCGCTTACATTTATCGCATTATTTACCATAATGGTAATTTAATCCAGTTAAAGTTGAGCATTTAGCCTCACACCATTGCCTCTTCGTACACTTTTTCAACCTCGGTAAACTTAGTGACGCTCTCTAGGCGAGTTAAGGTTGTGAGTTTCATCGAGTTTTTCATTGGGCGATGTGGCACGTTGGTCACTGGCGTTTGCAGTGACAGTGGTTTGCCTAACTCAAATAAATAATACAAATCAGCAGAACTTGACTTCTTACCCGCTTGATCTTCGGTAATGGCGTAGCGTGGTAACACGGTGACTCGTTTAACAGGCCAAAGTTTGTCAATTTGCTTGGTTGAACTTTGAGTGTCTGAGGTAGACGCCAACGCTAAATAGCGAATTTCCTCGGCAATATGCTGCTTAAATTTCTGCAAAAACGTGCTTTGCGGCAGGTGATACCACTGCGCTGTACCTTGCTCAAATTGTTCAAAGTAGCCATTATCACGGCCACGTTGCCCACCCAATGCCACTGTCATCGTCAAATCAGGGTACAGCACTTGGCGCATGCCGTAATAAGGTATGCGTGCGGCTTCTTGTACATAGAGCCTTTCCGCCATGCCAGCCACAGGATACATGGCTTCATTGTTTTGCTCTGTTTGTGCATTCGGCGCTGTGCCAATTTGCGCTTGCAAGAACTCTAGCAACCACTGGTGGCCGGAATAACAGCTCTTAGTCTGGGTTGGATCAGTTTGACTAGGTAAGAGGGCAAATGCGCCAATACCCACTTCTTCTATCGCAGCTGCGTAGGGGTTGGGTGTGGTGGCTTGATCAAAAAAACCAGGATATAGAGCAAACGCACCAAAAACTGGGCGGCTTTTTTTAGCAGGTTGTCCTTCGATTTTACTGGATGGTGACTCAGGCAAGCGCGGCTCTGACAAACGGATCAGTGCATCCCGATAACGGTGCATTTGGTTGATGGCATCGTCTGGTACGTAATCCGTACTTTCAATATCTTCATTGCTGTCATCAAAGCGGCTTTTCTCGGTTTTAATACGGTACTTGGCATCAAATAGCCAAATAAACTGCTTTTCTTCTGATGAGTCTGCTTTCGTTGAACCTGCGTTTTTAGGCAGTGTCACTTCCAAGACAATATCTGGCTCTTGGTTCACTAAATACGAGCGGATTGCTTGACCCTTTTTGGTAAATTTCGGCTCGTGTGCCAGCCTAGCGGTCACACCATCGCTGCGTTTAAAACGAAAAGCTCCAGCAAAACCATCTTTAAGTTGGTACTCAAAAAAGTCATTTGGGGCGAGCTTAGTCGCACTGTTTTCAACCAATTCGAAGCCGAGATCCTGCTCTAAAATCTGTTTCAAACACAAAAAGCACCATACTTCATAAATCTCGGCCACTGATTTCATTGAAATGCTCGACTGATTGCCAAGCACATCCAAATAAAATTTCAGCTCCTGCCAAACACGATACACAGCGCTATAACCGGTTTTCTGCTGTAGTACTAACGACTCGCGGCTTAACCCTGTGTATGCACCAACCTCTTTTAAAAAGCTTTGGCCTAACACTTTTTGCAGAGGTTGTTGCCAACTATGTAGCTCATTTAAAAATGAATCCGACAACCGTTGCCGCTCTGGTGCTTGGTTACTTTGCCTAAGCTTTTGTTCAAACTCCGCTAATTGCCGCTTGCTTTTACTCACCGCCATTTTAATAAAGCGGTTTTCTGGGGTATCCACACTCAGCTTCTTTTTTTCAACCGCGTAGCGTTTATCGTGCTGGCCATTGGCAAAGTCTTGATTGACTTGCTCGGCTAACTTATGCGGCAAGCGGCCTTTTAATTTGGCCGCTTTAATATTGGCTACCGTCGGTTGCAAGCGGCTATGGGGTGCAGCACAAATCACTTTTAAGCCTTGCTCAAAGCACTTCCTCAACGCAGCAAAGTTAGCCAACCACAACAGTGGAAAATGCCCGCGTTGCTGGCTTTTCGCTGCATCTTGCTCGGTTTTTTCGACCAAACTAAAGCGCCAAAGGGGATAAACCTTATCAATGGCTTGGTACATGGAAGGTAAGTCTTGATGCAGCACCATTTTAGTTGGTAACACTTCAAACGCAATATGCTGAGTCTGTGTTTTGCCATTGAGCTCAAAGGTAAGTGGCAAACGTAACCAACCAACATCATTACCCGTATTGATGGTGCCAGTTAAACGTGCATTTAATCCGTCTTCACAGGGGGTAAAGATAAATGCATCACAAACAGCTTTAGAGCGATGACTTAGCCTCGCTCCCTGAACTCCTTGCAAAAAGATCCATTCAAATTGATAAAGCGTGTTTTCAAAAAAAAGCGGGCAGTCTAAATTTACTTGAGTGCATTGCTTAAGCTTCTCTACCGCATACAAAAATGAACAGGCTCCATCAACAAACCCTCTCGGTGGCTCGCTCAACTTTATTTCGGGTTCGACTCTTACAAAAATATTAGAGGCACCGCTATCACGAGCGAGCAACGTTTGCTTTAAAGTTTTACTCCGGCTCTCAATCGATGCGGCTTTAACGGTGAAAATAAACTCGTCGGTTTTAAGCCTTAATAATTCTGGCATGCGCTCACTCTCCCTGATGCCAATCCACTAAGGCCAGAAACTGGTAAAAGTGGCGCTTGCTAAACGATCACTCATCCATTTCAATTTAGCTTTTGAACGGCACGGAATGAACAGTATTTTTTCCTCATCAGGAACACCATCAGCCACAATTTTCTCGCGATACAAGTCAGGGCGTTGATTCTTGTCGCCTTGTTCTGCTTGCCAAATAGGGGCTAACTGGTCTGAAAGCACAACGCTAAGCTCTTCCAGCAAATCCTTGCGATTTGATGTAGTCAGCTTGTCGGTATCGCCTTCAATACGCGGCAGAACCTTACACATCATAAAGTCATCCCATACGGCTTTTAGGGTCAGTTCATCTTGTGGTTGGCTGCTGGCAACCGCAAGTAGCAGCTCATTGAGCGCACGGAACGCCAACTCAAACGGTGTATTTTTTAGCACTGCATTAACGGCCGATAAAAACGCAACCGTTTTTGTGCCATCCGCATCAAAGGTATTGGCCAAATCCGCTTTGCTGGCATTTGACCAAATGGTGTAACTAAGGCGCTTATTACAGCTAGTTGGGGTGAAAAAGTCGTTATAGTCGTTAGGAAAAAACGCACCAAAATCAAAGCTTAGCGCTCGGTCAATCACTTTGCGTGAAAAACCATGGGTGGTTTCATCCATATTAACCGTGCCTGCAACTAGCAGGTTGAAAGGAATGCCTAAACCATACTCGCAAATAAGATCCCAAAGCTTGTTGTAATCTTCGCTGCCAAAACCTAGCGCTTCGCGTAGCTTTTCTTTATTGGCAACTTCTTTAATGGTGGCAGGTTTTAATAAAGCATCACTGCTATAGGTAAAGCTATCACCAGTCCAACACCATTCGCGGGTTTCCAACACCGATAAGTAATCAGCGAAATACTGCTCAACAGGGGCAAGGTTCATTTCATCCAAGCACAGCCAGTAAGGTAATACCTGCTCAAGTACATCACGCTCACCTGCCACCACTAAACGCTCGCCTTGGTCTTTGCTCTCTTGCACTTCAACGGTTAAGCCGCTATCAGCAATCGCACGCCAAGCTTTGGCAATAAACTGCAATACATCAGTGGTGATGTATTCCGCAGCGCCATTTAGGCGTGAAATATATCCGAGTAAATCACTCGGCTCATGCCAGTCAGGGCGCACCGAGGTTAAACAATAGGTTTCAGCAAACTGCCCCGAGGTTTTTGCTTGTTCACGCACAAAACGAGTTTTACCTGTGCCAGAGATGCCAGCGAGAAGGAGGAAAGGCTTGGACAGAACAGCAACAGTGCTTGAACTAGAGCTTCTCGGTATAGTTTCATAATCTTGTTTTTTTACTTCAAAGAGCGATGTTAACTCAACTTCACTTTCTGATAACAAAGAACTCAAGTCTTTTGAATATTCCACAAAATCATTGCTATCTGAGTAGGCTATTAAATCAGCCAAATCAGAAGGGTATTCTTGCTTCACATACTCAATAAGCTTATCAAAGAGGATTCTTGGCTCACGGTCATTCTCACTAAATTTATTAAATCTATTCAACCAAATTAAAAATGAAAACCCGACTCGAGAAAAGTCATACTTTTCTTTTAATTTATTCAAGTAATCATTGGCCAATGAGAACTCATAATCGTCAATTACTATTAAACCCTTATTGGCTTTTTTAGGGTAATTTTGAACACTTTGAGTTGAATGAGTTGCCACGCCAGCACTTATTAAATTACTACCAACGCCAAAGTCAGATTTCTGCTTTATGTCATTAATAAAGTTAGTTGTGTAGTTGCCATCCTGATCTAACTTAACAGGCTCTTCGCATTTAAGGGTGTAGAAAAAATCTGACCGGCTGGAAAAGGTGCCGGGGAACTTGGAAAATGTAAGCTCCTACACCAACAAAAACCAAGCCCCCGACGTGAACAATCTTACCTTTTCAAGCCCCGATCTTTCCAGCTTTTGCCAACTAAATATCCTCGGCCTGACTGCCACTGGGCAGCACCTTTGTGCAGAACGCGCCGTCATCGAATGCCGTTTCACCAAAGCACCTGAGCCGTGCCCCAAGTGCGGTGCTGCTGGCGTTTCACGCGGCACGGTCGATAGGTATCTTGCTCACACACCTTACGGGCAACGGCCAACTACATTGTTGCTGCGTATTCGGCGTTGGCGTTGTATTTGCGGCTGCTTCTGGCACGAAGATACCAGCAGTGCTGCGCCGCCACGCGCAAAGCTTTCCCATGGAGCGATACGCTGGGCATTGGCTGCCATCGTGCTGGATGACTTGTCGGTATCCCGTGTTGCGAGTCATCTTGACGTTGCCTGGCACACCGTCAATAACGCCATTATCAACGAAGGACGGCGCCTGCTTTTTAATGATTCGACACGTTTTGACGGTGTGACCGTGCTGGGCGTGGATGAGCATGTTTGGCGACATACACGCCGTGGTGACAAGTACGTCACCATCGTGGTTGACCTTACGCCCGTGCGTAACAAAACAGGACCATCGCGCTTGCTGGCTGTGCTGGAAGGCCGCTCCAAACAAGCCTTTAAGCAGTGGCTGAACAATCGTCCCAAGGCTTGGCGTGACCAGATTGAAAGCATTGCCATGGACGGTTTTACGGGGTTTAAATCTGCGGCGCAAGAAGCCCTGCCTCAAGCCCAAACCGTGCTGGATCCTTTCCATGTCGTGCGCTGGGCAAGCAATATGCTGGATGAATGTCGCAGGCGTGTTCAGCAAGACACTCTGGGCCGAAGAGGGCGCAAAAGCGACCCGCTCTACAAAAGCCGTCGAACGCTGCTGACCCGGATCAGCTACCTGTCTGACGCCAACAAAAAGCAACTGTTCCAGCTGTTTGCAGATGAGCACCACCTCGAAGTGGATTGCACTTGGAACATGTACCAACGGGTGGTCAGCGCCTACAACGAGCCGGATCGAAGGCGTGGTAAAAAACTCATGGAAGAGGTCATAAATATCATTACAGCCAGTGACTTGCCCAAAGCGCTCATCGAGGTGAAAGGCTTGGGAAAAACGCTGAAAAAATACGCGGATAGCATCCTGGCCTACTTCGACCGACCAGGAACCAGCAACGGACCTACAGAAGCTATCAATGGTCGGCTGGAACACTTGCGAGGCACTGCTTTGGGCTTTAGAAATTTAACCAACTACATCGCCAGATGCCTGTTGAAATCCGGAGGGTTTAGAAACCAGCTACACCCTTAAATGCGAAGAGCCACTTAACAATATCACCAACATAGGTAATAAAGTCATCTAAGTAAGGATCTGTTTTATGCTTAAGTTTTACTGAAGTTATCGCTTCTTTATTCAGCAGGCGAGATAATGCTAAACAATGTCTAATAGCACTAACATCTTGTGTAACTCCTTGTTTAACTTCTTCGCCATTTGCCAACAACTTAAAACCATTAACAGCCAAAAGAAGCAAGTCTCGTGATAAATATAAGTCCATAAAAAGATCCTTTCGCAATTAAAACACTTGCTCTAAAACACTCTTAGCTATGTGATAAGCTAGCTTCGGTGGAACAGCATTCCCGGCTCTTCGCATTTAAGGGTGTAGCTGGTTTCTAAACCCTCCGGATTTCAACAGGCATCTGGCGATGTAGTTGGTTAAATTTCTAAAGCCCAAAGCAGTGCCTCGCAAGTGTTCCAGCCGACCATTGATAGCTTCTGTAGGTCCGTTGCTGGTTCCTGGTCGGTCGAAGTAGGCCAGGATGCTATCCGCGTATTTTTTCAGCGTTTTTCCCAAGCCTTTCACCTCGATGAGCGCTTTGGGCAAGTCACTGGCTGTAATGATATTTATGACCTCTTCCATGAGTTTTTTACCACGCCTTCGATCCGGCTCGTTGTAGGCGCTGACCACCCGTTGGTACATGTTCCAAGTGCAATCCACTTCGAGGTGGTGCTCATCTGCAAACAGCTGGAACAGTTGCTTTTTGTTGGCGTCAGACAGGTAGCTGATCCGGGTCAGCAGCGTTCGACGGCTTTTGTAGAGCGGGTCGCTTTTGCGCCCTCTTCGGCCCAGAGTGTCTTGCTGAACACGCCTGCGACATTCATCCAGCATATTGCTTGCCCAGCGCACGACATGGAAAGGATCCAGCACGGTTTGGGCTTGAGGCAGGGCTTCTTGCGCCGCAGATTTAAACCCCGTAAAACCGTCCATGGCAATGCTTTCAATCTGGTCACGCCAAGCCTTGGGACGATTGTTCAGCCACTGCTTAAAGGCTTGTTTGGAGCGGCCTTCCAGCACAGCCAGCAAGCGCGATGGTCCTGTTTTGTTACGCACGGGCGTAAGGTCAACCACGATGGTGACGTACTTGTCACCACGGCGTGTATGTCGCCAAACATGCTCATCCACGCCCAGCACGGTCACACCGTCAAAACGTGTCGAATCATTAAAAAGCAGGCGCCGTCCTTCGTTGATAATGGCGTTATTGACGGTGTGCCAGGCAACGTCAAGATGACTCGCAACACGGGATACCGACAAGTCATCCAGCACGATGGCAGCCAATGCCCAGCGTATCGCTCCATGGGAAAGCTTTGCGCGTGGCGGCGCAGCACTGCTGGTATCTTCGTGCCAGAAGCAGCCGCAAATACAACGCCAACGCCGAATACGCAGCAACAATGTAGTTGGCCGTTGCCCGTAAGGTGTGTGAGCAAGATACCTATCGACCGTGCCGCGTGAAACGCCAGCAGCACCGCACTTGGGGCACGGCTCAGGTGCTTTGGTGAAACGGCATTCGATGACGGCGCGTTCTGCACAAAGGTGCTGCCCAGTGGCAGTCAGGCCGAGGATATTTAGTTGGCAAAAGCTGGAAAGATCGGGGCTTGAAAAGGTAAGATTGTTCACGTCGGGGGCTTGGTTTTTGTTGGTGTAGGAGCTTACATTTTCCAAGTTCCCCGGCACCTTTTCCAGCCGGTCAGATTTTTTCTACACCCTTAAATGCGAAGAGCCGCATTCCCTATCATCTTGTATTTGCTTGGAATACTATCACCAATGAATTTAAAGTCATCAGGAAATGATTGAAACCTAGCGATCTCTCTAACAGAATATCTCCTGTTTTCAAGCGGGTGTAATATTCCAGAGTTTTCAGGTGTAGCAGCTGCTGTAATAGTCCCCATTATTTCATCTAGATTGAACTTTCGATAAAAATTAGGAGATCGATACCTTTTTATTTCCTTCCGAATACGTTTCAATCGTTCTGGTAAAACATCATCTGGAATATTTTTCCATGAACCTCCAGCAGGGATGTATGATGAGAGAAGCTGTGCCTGTGGTGACAAGGGCCAAACCTCAAACTTTTCATCATCCAATATACTATTGTTGATAACTGTACTGACTGTTAAATCTGGTGAGATTATAGGAGAAGGGAAAACAAAATCACCTTTAACATCATCTCTAATTCCTATTATTATCACCCTGTGACGATTTTGAGGAACTTCAAAATCAGATGCTTTGAGCAATTTCCAGTATGTGCGATAGCCATGTTCAAATAGCTCATTTTCAATACGTTGTGGCATTGGCATGCCTTTATCATCTTTTGATGAAATAAAGCCTCTAACGTTTTCAAAAAGCACAACCTTCGGATTTTTTTTATCGACAATATTCATAACACTTTCAAAAAGACCACCACGATGATCATCCATGCTTTTTCGATTTCCTGCACTGGAAAACGGCTGGCAAGGTATACCTGCAAGTATTACATCGATATCATTAGGAATCTCAGAATCTATATCGACTTCCGTAATGTCTTTTATTAATATATCTCCTAAATTATGCCGATAGGTTGCCTCAACGGTTTTCTCAATATCATTTGAAAAAACAATATCAAACCCCGCTTGATGAAAGCCAAGATCTAAGCCTCCACAACCTGAGAATAAGGAGATTGTTCTAGGTTTTATTTGTGCACTGTTATTTATCATTATTAACTACTACTAAAAATTCTTGATGAATGACTATAGGGCGAAGCATGGTTTTTGTACTTTGCATTTCAACCAAGTTGTACTTGCCCAATGTTTTCAGTGTTCTCGACACATTGCTGACCGCTCGGCCAGTCAGCGTGGCCAACTCAGTTACCGATTGCGGCTGTTGCTCGGCAATTACTTTTAACAACTGCTGATTTTCTTTCGACAGCACATTAGCCACCGATTTAAGTGAGTCGAACCAGATGTCAACGGGGTAATCGGGGTCGGGCGCTTGCCCTTTAATGCCAATCACGCAGCGCGATTGTTTGAGGTTTTTCATATTTCTCTACTAACAAAAATTGAAGATGAAACCTAAGAATGGAAATAAGCGATCAAGTCTTTAACGTCATCGGATCTAAAAATATCGTTTTTGGATGTGTCGCTATAAATTTCGGGATTTTCATCATCCCCTTCATTGATGGCGTAGCTTATAGCATATCTTGGTAAGTCATCACTCTCTCGATACTCAACATTTTGGTGCTCAACCCAAAGCAGATAGTACTCACCACCCTGACGAAAGTAGAACGACGCGCAAGCATCGTTTGGCGATGTATTGTTAACCAGCCTTACTGGTATATCGTGAGAATTAAACCCAAATTTAAGCTCTTCCATTACATGACCCTTGATAACTGTATATTTATACACACTAGGTATCTTATCATCTACTGATTAGGTCACAAGATTATTTTCCATCATTCAGTGCAATGGCGATCGCCAATCACAGCAAGTACACAACCAGTACACTAGCGGTATTGTCTGCCTTAGCTTTTAATCCTCGCCCAGCCCTTAGGTTGACTGGCGGTACACTGCAAGGCGACAAGCCTACGCAGGATTCATCGCCTAGTTAGTCATCCAAAATACTGCCTTTCATGCAGTACATACGAGGGCGGATGTTGTCGGGCAGGCTGACTTTGCGCTGTGGTCGATTACCATCGGGGACTAGGTAGCCTGCGGCCATCAGTGCTTTGGCGGCGCGATCTGGGCTTAGGCCTTCGGTGGCTTCACGCCAGCCAGTTTTGCGCGTTATAGGCAAAACCAGCCGGTAATGTTGGCATGTTGTTATTTATCTCATTGGCAGGTTTGGTGTTTGGCTAAATGGCGTGAATTAAGGCGTTGCCCATATTGCCCCAAAAGCCCAAGGGATGAGCGAAGTGTTAAAACACATGGAGTATGAGGCAAAGCATAAAGTGAAACTAAAACTTCTTTATCTGCTGAAAAATAAAAATATAGTTTCACTGGCTCATTAAACATTAAACGCTGATTGTTTCATGGCTTGCTCCGCTCGGCTGATCCCTAGCCGCTTAGCAACAGCTTGCCATCGCTTAACCGCCATTAATACTTCATCGTAAATTTGCGTGGCTTGGGTTTGCGAAAGTCGGAAGAAGTTTTTTACGTCAAAGGCTAATTGGTAGTCTAAAGCGTTGTCTGCATCGGTAATATTCAGATGCAGGCCATGCTTACCCACTATCGGGTTTAAATCATAAGCAGGTGATAACTTCCAGCCATTCTTTGTTAATAAAAACCCATGGTTACGCAGGTGGTCATCCGTGTTGGACACCGCAATATTAAACACGATACGTCGCCATAACTGAGCTAAATCGGCTGCGGTTTGTGCACCAGAATTGGAAATAAATTCAGCAATCTCTAAGTAGCTGGCACCTTGAGATTGCTCACCATCATACTTTTCGTTTCCAAAATAGCGAAGCTGTGTCATGGCCGATGAAAAATGCAGTCGCTTTTCACCGTCGCGATCAAACCGTTTGGTTAAAAAGGTATGGTGCTGTGACGAAAGTTGCCTGATCTCACTTGGATACATGTCAACACCTGCCGCCAGAGCCAATTCATAACAGACCATCTCCCACGCGCCCACGTCATGGGTATCATTTAAATTGGGAAACTTGGCAATCCACAAGTGGCCTTGTTCATCTGTGACACAAGCCTTGGGTCTTGCACCACCTAATGATGAGCCTGGAGAAATCAGCATTTTCAACCAGCGGTAATACTCGTCACTGTCGATGTTATCGTCTTTTTCAATCTGCATTGCTGCGTGCTCTAGCTCTCGCAAAGAAGCCATTGGTGGTGCAGCAAACTCAGAGTTGTCGTCCAAAAAAGCATCCGCGCCTACTCGCTTAAATCTAATTCCCCCCATCCGATAAGAGTCATGTACGCCCAGCAGGTAATCCAACTCGTTTAATCGACTTGTTGCTCGAATGCCTATGCGCGCCTCAATCGCCGCACGCCGCTGCATTAAAATACGCCCCCATCTATCAGGCGATGAATCAAGAAATGCGCGAAAGTTTTTATCGGCTTCATCGTTATAGAGTTCACCGGAGTGAAGCGTTAGGATTGGATCAATTTGCAAGCGAAAAGCTGAGGTTAAAAATGCTTTATCGTAGGCAAAACTAAACACGCCACCTCGGCTTGAATCACTGTAAGCAAGTTGCCCAATTAGCAAAGGCACTTCAATTGGCTGCCAGTCGGCATAGACTTCGACGATTTCACGGCTCATTTTGAACCTTCCAGCAATTTTATGTTTTGCAGCTTGATACCTACTTCATCATGAGCGGCCATTTCTGCAAAGTTGCTTTCCATGCCAAGAACGGCCATGACTTTTAAGTAAGTGCCTATGGCAACACCCGGATCACCGGCGAAGACTTTATTCACGGTTTTATGATCAAAACCAGTACGTTCACACAGTAGCTTTTTTGTAAAACCACGTCGTTTCATCGCCAACAGCAAGTCTTCACCAAAATGCGTCAGGATTTTGCGCTGCTTTGGAAACAGTACCTTGTGTAAGTCACGCTTAGCCATATCACCAACCAAAGGGACTATATTCCCACTATTTAACCGTTAGTGGGAATATAGTCCAACTTTGAGTCCTAAAAAACTCCAACAATTTAAATGTAGGACTATATTCCCACTTTACTCAATATAATTGGATTTATATCCTACTTTTAGGTTTAGTTTGCGCGTTGGCCAAGGCGATGATGTGAATCTCTGAATGCCAAAGACCATCAAATTGCACTTTTATGCGCATAAAAATGTAAAAATATGCACTTTTCTGCGCGTAAAAGTGTGGAAAGCAAGTTGAACACTCATCAGTGTATTTTACTGAACGGGCAAATGTAGCGGTTAGAGGCTTACACAAGGCGACTTAAAAGGTAATAAGCTGTAGATCTTGATACCTGATATTCGACACTCAGCCTTATCTCTTTTGGATGCCATAGTATCCATATTTAGCTTATTTCTATTAAAATGGACACCATAATGTCCATTTCAGGCTAAGTGAGCTTTCTGCTGCCTCATTACTATCGCGTAGAACCAGTGAAAAAAATGGCAAAGCTATGTTGACGGAAATCGTGCTCGATAAAGCCCTTCAATACTGCTATGTTTTAGCTCTAACAGCAGCATAAAAACGGCACTTTTTTTCCATTGCTAACCACTAAGATTTCGTAAAAGCCATAGGCAAATGGTGGGCAGTTTGGTGGGCAAATAGGCATTTTTGAACGGTTTCTTTTCGATGACTCATTGAGTTTATTAAGGTCTAGGCCGCTGCTCAATGAGCAGGTGCAAAATATCGAATAATGTCCATGCCAGTCTATTCCCGTCCTACAAGCCAATAAAATCAAGGCTGAAGAGAAAATCCTAGTCTATACAAGTCAGTATCTTGCTTAAACTTATCTGAACAATGGTAGAACTGGCTCATATTTATCCCCTCTATGATTGTTTATCTTTTTCACCATAAAAAGTATCAGGGGCTACTCAGAGCTACATAAAGATATTTATCTACTTTTACTGATTGATAAGTAGCATCAGTCCATCCGCAGGACTGGTGGTGCCGGCAAAATGCTGACCCAACACATGCGTATAGATTTGCGTGGTCTTAACATCGGTATGCCCTAAGAGTTCTTGCACAGTGCGAATATCACGCCCCGCTTGTAATAGATGCGTAGCAAACGAGTGACGAAATGTATGACAAGTGACACGCTTGCTAACGATGCCTACTTTTTGTACGGCTGCCTTCAATGCCTTTCGCGCAACGGAGTCATGCAGATGATGGCGGCATAATTTGCCGTTATACGGGTGGTTGCAGAGCGTGCTGGAGGGAAAGACAAACATCCACGCCGCTTGTCGATAAGCAGAAGGGTATTTGCGATCTAAAGCAAAAGGCAGCGATGGCCCTACGCCTTGTAAGTTGTCGTCTTGCTGAATAAGCCGCGCTTGCTCAATGAGTTGTTTTATTGCTGGGATTAGGCGCGTGGGCAGTAGGCTGTTTCTGCTTTTCCCACCCTTACCGTCATGCACAGTGATGCAGCCATTATCAAAATCAAAATCTTTAACACGCAAACGCAAGCATTCATTAATGCGCAAACCTGCACCATACAGCAGCGCAAAAATTACTTGGTTGCGAGTATCCATAACCTGCAAAATGCGTTGCACTTCATTGGCAGAGATAACAGAGGGTAGCCGTCTAGGCTTGCTTGCAGGGATATAATCAATATCGCCCAACGGCTGTTGTAAAAACCTGTTGTACAAAAAAGCTAGGGCATTTAAAGCGATTTTCTGCGTGTTTATGGCTACATGTCTGCTGTTTGCTAAGCTGGATAAAAACAGCCTGACCTCTTCACTGCCCATGGTCTGAGGATGACGTTTTTTGTGAAACAGAATAAAACGCTTAATCCAGTGCAGGTAAGTTTTTTCAGTTTTCAGCGCATAACCTTTTTGCCGCATATCCGTGCGTATAGAATTTAAAAATGGACTGTTAGACATAAAACGCTCCTTGTCTTGCAACTGTCTGCATATACAGCCTATTCTAGCTGGGATTTAAAAAAGTGCCTGTTTTTTACACCTAGAGATGCTTGTTTACCGGTAGAGTTTTAATTTAATGCTAAATAAATTAAAGTGTTATGAGTTCTTTGGGTGAGATAATGTGCATCGTGCAAGCAGGATAGACGGCATGCACGCTTTGTAATAACAGAGTGTCTTGTATTTTTAAAGAAAGTCTATTTAATACAAGTAATTATATTAATTAACGGTAAGCAACAGCGGGTGACAAAACGAGCATGCTTACTAATAAAATGTTAGGGGGAACTCCATGGGATTCTTTAGCACTATTCTTGACGCCGCAAAAGAGGCTAATGACGAGGCTCATGGCGTGCGATTACTGCAGGAGGTTCAGTCATCATTCGCCTGTATGGAAAACCTGGACGGTAAGGTTCAGTACGTTGCGATGATGGGATACCTTCAAATATTGGGAAGGCTAGTTGACCAAATGCCAAACTGGTCCCGTGAAGGCCGCATCAAGCTTGGGAGGACAATGCAGCAGCAAGCCCGCGATGCCTTTGATACAGACATGGGTGGGGGTTATGCGAAATGGCTCGCTGGCGCATGGCTCGAAAGTCAGGAGCGCAATTCGCTAAAGGCTCAGCAGGCGTTCGGGCTACTTGAAGGTTTTGCTGACTACATTCGGAAGGAAGTTGCGTAATGGAATGGCTCATAGGCATTTATCTCGCTGTTGGTGTTTTCAAGACCTTGGGCCGAATGGGTAACCCCAACCCCGCGCTAAAGCCAGTCTGGATGTCACTTGAACGCAATCCGCTCAAAATCGTTCTGTTCTTTACCTTGCATGTTCTTATCTGGCCGTTAGCGGGGAAATAGCAAATGTCCTTTCTTCTCGGTGCCATTGGTGTCGTCATCTGTATTGGGCTGGCCCTCACCGGCTATCTCGTTCCAATGCTCATCGGTGGATTCATTGGCTCATTTTTTGGTGTTGCTGGGTTTGGTGGCGCTGTGTCAGGCATGATCCCCGGGGCAATAGTGGGTGCGCTTATAAGCATCGCCTTCAAATCGAAGTAAATCAGTTGCCCTGTGCACCCATTCCCCCTAACCCGCCGCTCCAGAGGGACGCTCCGCCGGCAAGCCGGCTCCGCGCCCCTGAGCTAGCACGTTATATCTCTTGAGGTAGATCTGTGCTAATCGATGAACAGAAGAAATACCGAGACCGCGCTAACCGTGCGCGACGAGAGCTCCTCAAAGAGAAGGAGAAATTCGGCGCGATTTCGGACGGCTCAGGGAAGCGCTACCGGGTGTGCGTTTACTTTGTGCTCAGCGGTGCTCCAGAAAAAGCGGCCGAGTTTTTGGACTGGTTCGAGAAGGAGTTCCCGGATGACGTTGGTGAGCCCACGTTCCTCTTATATGCTGCGTTGGCTTACTACCGGGTGGGCTCCCTGGGAGAAGCGCGGGGATACCTGCTGGATGCGATGTTAAGCAATATTTACCTACTCCCCTATTTGTTTTCGCGGCCAATGCCCAAGCAAGACATGTGGCATTCATCTAACTGGGAGCAGCCAGACTATATTGAGGAAATTGAAGAGCTCCTAGAAGGGCCAACTAGTCAGGAGCGGGAGTGGTTTAAAGAGCAGTTCGACGATGAACTCTTCACGAACGTTCGAAACAAGTACATAGAAACATTTCATGCATTACAGCGTGCAAAAGAGTTGGATTCCCGTCGTCAAATTCTGGGGGAGTGGCGTGACTATATTTCCTATTGTCGTGCAAACGAGATATAACCAGTGGCAGCACGGTGCCCGCTTTTCCACCGCGCTGCGGCTCCAAATCGGCACGTGTGCCAAGCGTTAGAAGCCAAAGAAGGACAGGTGTCAGTCCATAGTTTTTTCATGTCATTCCTTATTTGAAGTGGTGTCAAACACATAGATTAACCCTGTTTTACTGTTAAACACAGCGCTTGCTAAGTTCCACAAGGTATCAAACTGGGCTGTGTGGGTAGAGCAGTAGGTTGTGCTGAACTCTGTTACTTACAACAGAGTTCAGCATCTTAGTAGATTGATTGCTTCTAGCTACTTACGGATAGCACCATAGCGGTGCTGGCCACAGCCAAGGACTTTAATTTCTTCTTTCGACATATAGCTTAAATTGTGCACAATCTGATACTTAATTTCAGCGTAGTTAGCACTATTAGAATTTAGATGAAACATCCCGCCCACTGTTACGTGTACCAAACCAATTGCTTCCTCAACTGTAATACGGCTGTTCGTATTTAATGGTGTAGCTGCAGCGTGGCAAAGTATCCACGGCTGAAGCTTAGCAGTAATGGGCGACCCAGTTTGTCGCACCAGATATAGGGCTAGCCTGATGTCGGCTCAACTAAACTTGTCGCTGCTCATACTGCCAGAGAGGTATGATAAGGCATAACTTGCCATTTTAGAGGAGAGCACTAATGACGACTTTTAATGTTGCGGATATGACTTGTGGCCATTGTGAAAAAGTCATTCGCCAAGCCTTTGCCACACAGTTACCGCAAGCAGTGGTAACCATTGATTTGGCGAAGCATCAAGTGACGGTTGAGGGCGTTACGGCCGAACAAGCGCAGGCGGTGATTAAAGAAGAGGGCTATACGCCAGAGCTGGCGGTTTAGCCCAGGCTTAGCAAAAGCCGCTGAAGGCGATGAGGTTCAGCGGCTTTTGTTTGCGTGTAGCAAGTAACCAGCAGACAGCGAGGGTTTAGATCCCGTATTCTGCACGGTAGGCTTCTACTGCAGGTAAATGCTGTTTTAGCTCTTCGTCTTCTGCTAAGTACTGCAGCACTTGATCCAATGAGACAATACTGACCACTGGCATCTTAAAGTCGCGCTCTACTTCTTGAATCGCTGATAGCTCGCCTTTACCACGCTCTTGGCGATTCAGGGCAATTAACACGCCTGCAGCGCTTGCGCCTTGTTGCTGGATAATTTCCATCACTTCACGAATCGCTGTGCCGGCAGTAATCACATCATCGACGATAACCACATTACCTTGTAGGGCAGAACCGACTAAGGTGCCGCCTTCGCCATGGGTTTTGGCTTCTTTACGGTTAAAACACCAAGGCATATTAATCTGGTGATGATCGGCTAACGCCACTGCAGTAGACGAGGCGAGTGGAATTCCTTTGTACGCTGGGCCAAACAGCACATCGCAATTAATTTTACTGTCGAGCAGAGCTTGGGCGTAGAATTGCCCGAGCTTAGCGAGGGCTAACCCATCGTTAAATAATCCCGCATTAAAGAAATACGGGCTGGTACGTCCTGATTTGAGGGTAAAGCTGCCAAAGCGTAAAACACCTTGGTCAATGGCGAATTTAATAAATTCGCGTTGGTAGTCTTGCATAATTCACCTTTTTTGCATCGGGTTTTAGCCAATTTTACTAAGCTTGGGTATCATACACGCAGTTTTTTTCTAGGGGTTACTCATGCGCGTTATTAGTGTCAATGTGAATGGTATTCACACTGCAATTGAACAAGGATTATTTGACTGGCTGAAAGGTCAAAATGCCGATGTTATTTGCTTGCAACACATTGGTATTAGCGCCTACGAGATGGAAGACCCTAGCTTACAGCTTGAGGGCTATTATTGTTATAGCGTTGATGCCATGTTGCCTGAGCAGGGTGGGGTTGCCATTTACTCGCGGCTGCAGCCCAAAGCGGTGATTATGGGCTTAGGTTTTGAAGAGTCCGATCATTATGGCCGTTTTTTACAGGCGGATTTTGACAAAATCAGTATTGCGAGCCTGTTGTTACCTTCTGGCCACGGCGGCGATGAGCAGCTCAATCAGAAGTTTCGATTTATGGACCAGTTTTCTCGCTACCTAGATAAGCAACGCCGTAAGCGCCGTGATTACATTTATTGCGGCTCGTTATTTGTCGCGCACCAAAAGCTGGATGTTAAACATTGGCGTGATTGCCAGCAGACCCCCGGCTTTTTACCTGCCGAGCGGGCTTGGCTAGATGCCGTGATTGGTGAGATGGGCTATGTCGATGCCTTGCGTGATGTGAGCCGTGAGGGTGAGCAATACAGTTGGTGGGCCGATAGCGAGCAAGCCGAGCTACTTAATCTAGGCTGGCGCTTTGATTATCAGCTTTTAACTCCAGGTTTGCGCCGCACCGCGCGTAGTGCTCGTTTATTCCGCAATCCGCGCTTTTCACAGCATGCGCCCTTGGTAGTGGATTATGACTGGACGTTAAGTGTTTAAACTGGCTCATTGCAACTAGGTTAAGTCGTTTACCTGCATCATGGTTAAATTCATATAAAAATAGGCTCTTCGCATTTAAGGGTGTAGAAAAAATCTGACCGGCTGGAAAAGGTGCCGGGGAACTTGGAAAATGTAAGCTCCTACACCAACAAAAACCAAGCCCCCGACGTGAACAATCTTACCTTTTCAAGCCCCGATCTTTCCAGCTTTTGCCAACTAAATATCCTCGGCCTGACTGCCACTGGGCAGCACCTTTGTGCAGAACGCGCCGTCATCGAATGCCGTTTCACCAAAGCACCTGAGCCGTGCCCCAAGTGCGGTGCTGCTGGCGTTTCACGCGGCACGGTCGATAGGTATCTTGCTCACACACCTTACGGGCAACGGCCAACTACATTGTTGCTGCGTATTCGGCGTTGGCGTTGTATTTGCGGCTGCTTCTGGCACGAAGATACCAGCAGTGCTGCGCCGCCACGCGCAAAGCTTTCCCATGGAGCGATACGCTGGGCATTGGCTGCCATCGTGCTGGATGACTTGTCGGTATCCCGTGTTGCGAGTCATCTTGACGTTGCCTGGCACACCGTCAATAACGCCATTATCAACGAAGGACGGCGCCTGCTTTTTAATGATTCGACACGTTTTGACGGTGTGACCGTGCTGGGCGTGGATGAGCATGTTTGGCGACATACACGCCGTGGTGACAAGTACGTCACCATCGTGGTTGACCTTACGCCCGTGCGTAACAAAACAGGACCATCGCGCTTGCTGGCTGTGCTGGAAGGCCGCTCCAAACAAGCCTTTAAGCAGTGGCTGAACAATCGTCCCAAGGCTTGGCGTGACCAGATTGAAAGCATTGCCATGGACGGTTTTACGGGGTTTAAATCTGCGGCGCAAGAAGCCCTGCCTCAAGCCCAAACCGTGCTGGATCCTTTCCATGTCGTGCGCTGGGCAAGCAATATGCTGGATGAATGTCGCAGGCGTGTTCAGCAAGACACTCTGGGCCGAAGAGGGCGCAAAAGCGACCCGCTCTACAAAAGCCGTCGAACGCTGCTGACCCGGATCAGCTACCTGTCTGACGCCAACAAAAAGCAACTGTTCCAGCTGTTTGCAGATGAGCACCACCTCGAAGTGGATTGCACTTGGAACATGTACCAACGGGTGGTCAGCGCCTACAACGAGCCGGATCGAAGGCGTGGTAAAAAACTCATGGAAGAGGTCATAAATATCATTACAGCCAGTGACTTGCCCAAAGCGCTCATCGAGGTGAAAGGCTTGGGAAAAACGCTGAAAAAATACGCGGATAGCATCCTGGCCTACTTCGACCGACCAGGAACCAGCAACGGACCTACAGAAGCTATCAATGGTCGGCTGGAACACTTGCGAGGCACTGCTTTGGGCTTTAGAAATTTAACCAACTACATCGCCAGATGCCTGTTGAAATCCGGAGGGTTTAGAAACCAGCTACACCCTTAAATGCGAAGAGCCTAAAAATATGGCTATTCATCAAAGCGTCATATTGTAAGTGCATACTGAGTAAAACAGACCAAGCTAGGCAATGATTATGATCGATAAACGTTTAGTAAATTTAACAGATGAGTATGAAACCCAACTAGCCAAGTTAACTGCAGTGGTGATGCCAAATGTGGATCAAATTGTGGAGCGCGTGTACTCAGCAGTTAGTTATGTAGCCTCTATGCATATGCTAGATAATCATGCTCAGCAGCAGTTGATTGGTTCCTATAAACTGTTAGTTGGCATGTTGTTTCAAGGAATGAGCAACAGCATAGACCATGAAATGAATGGATTGGGGCAGCAGTACGCTCGACAAGGGATTCCGGTGGAATTCATTACCTCTGTCATGGCGCTTGTTCATCAGGAATTGCTAGATATTATTACTCAGTCTGAAGTCTTAACGCCTTTTGATAAAATACAGAGCAATCAAGCTATTACAGCTGTCATTGGCTATTGTCAAATGCATATTCAGCAAGCCTATTCACAAGCATCTTTACATAATGAATTGGCACGTTTTTTAAAAGTGACAGGTATTTCACGGCGATTATTTGACAACTTAGCCGTAGAAAAGCTGGCTTAATCTATCTGATAGTACTAGCGCCGTACTGGGTGAGCAGCTAGCTAGGTAAATAAAGCGTGTATCGGCTTTAGGGAATGTAAAATAAAAATGCCCGATTAAAAATCGGGCATTTTTATTGTCAACTAACGATTAAGTTAGAAATTGTAGCGAACCCCAACGGAGCCCATGTGTAGGTCAGTTTTTACAAAGTTTTTGCTGGGTTCATGGTAGTAATCGTACTCAGCAGTTAAAGCCAGTTCTTTAGTAATATCGAAGCTAGCTCCAAGCCCTAGTGATGGGCTGATACGGTGCTTTTTCTTGCTTGATTTACCATCTGTCAAGACTAGGTCTTCTTTGAGCTTTACATCAGTTTTCATATGGTTAATGCCCGCTTTACCATATAAACGAATGGATTCTGCTGCATCAATATAAGCACCTGCAACTACATTTAAGCCAAGGCCCCAAGTCTCGTAATTAACTTTTCCTGTGGCGGGCTGCGTGGTAGTTACTTTATATTTTCTTTTTCCGAAATCAGCATATTGCAGTTCGACAGCGAACGTTTCATCTAAATTTAAACCCGCGCCAAGTTTAAAGGCGGTATCACTGCCTTCGTATTTAGTGCGACCACCATAGCGATAGCCATCCGTCATTGTGGCATCAATTTTTTTTGCTTCGCTTGGTTTTTACTGTAAGCAGATCCAATATTACCAAACACATAGCCGTTTGCTTCGCTTAAATCAAATGCTTGGGCGTGAACTGAAAAACATAATACAGCTGTAGCGAGCAATGTTTTCTTTAACACAATAGAACCTCATCCTTAGGAAATAGACGTTATAAAAACGAAAGTTAATTTACCTTAAATAATTAATAAAGTTAAGTGATGTTCAGAAAGATACTCTACTAGCTAGGTTTCTTATTGTTTTAATATTGGTTTAATAATAAGTGTGAGGCTAATATTTGTTTGATAGTGTAATGTCCAGATTTGCTAATAATCTTTTATATTAATAGTATAGGGGATGCCAATCATGGCTTTAGTAACTGCTTTTATTTCTATCCCAGTTTCCCTTGAAATATTATAAGCAGCATTGATATGCACTTGGTTTGGCTTGACTGCTGTTAAATATAATCGTGTGTCCTTATGTTTTTCGTCGCTTAGGCGTGTAGTAGGTGTGGCCGCAGCTGTTTGCTAGGCTGGTAAAATCGACACAAGTGATCGCAACCTTGCGACGTTAATGGTAAATGAGCTATTTAGTAATCAGTGCTCTGGATCAGTGAGCTATTGGCTTAATAGTCGAGCACACAGCGTGCAGGTGCACGCTGTAATTCGGCTGGGGTCGGGCGGTATTTAACGCATTCTGGCTCGCCATTGGGTTGTAATTGGCGACGTTTGTAGCGGCCATCAATGGTCGCAATGGGCACAGAGCTAATCGGAATCTGAATCTGCGCAATTACTAAGCTGTCTTGTAACAGCGGCTCAATCTTAACCACCAAGTGCGGCAAGGTGTACTGGCAAACCAGGCGTTCTAATTGCTGCAAATCGCGATGCTGTGGATGCAAACCACTGATCAGACCATTATCTTCCACGCCCAAATAAATGGCTCCACCCGAACCGTTAGCCATGCAGATCACCGCCTCAATCAAAGTATTGAGCGGCAGCAACCAGCGGTCACTTTTAAACTCGCAGGTGAGGGATTCGTGATAGGGAATAATACGCATAGCAAACTCATAGCCAATTAACCGCAATGCAAAATATAGAGCAAATGCGCTGCTTAGTCAGTGTAAGTTTGACTATCAGCCTAATCCTCTTAGTAAGCAGCTAATTAAATTGGCGGCAATTGCAAATAGGGAGCAACGGCCGCGGCTGAATAAGGCTGGGTAAAGGGCACTATCCCTAAGCAGGGAGCTGGCATGAGTTGTTTAAGAGTCTCAAGGTTTTGCGCTAAGCGTGAGGTATGAGGATCAATCACATTGGCCACCCAGCCGGCCAAGGGTAAACCATCGGCCTGGATTGCTTCGGCTGTGAGTAAAGCGTGGCTGATGCAGCCTAAGCGTACACCGACTACTAAGATCACTGGAATCTTTAGTGCTTTCGCTAAATCTGACAACAGTTCTTGCTCAGATAAGGGCACACGCCAGCCGCCTGCACCCTCAACCAGGGTAAAGTCAGCAGAGTGGGCTAATACCTGTTGAATTGGTGGTACTAAAGCGGCTACCGACAACTTTACCCCCGCTTCGACTGCTGCAATATGCGGTGCAATCGCAGGGGCAAAGGCAAAGGGATTAATTGCTGAGTAGGGCAGCTGCAGGCTGGATTCAGCTTGTAAAGCAAGGGCATCACTGTTGCGTAATCCTTCTGCTGTGAGCTCGCAGCCCGAGGCGACTGGTTTAATGGCTAAGGTCGATTTGCCTTGTTGTCGCGCGGCAGCCAGTAGACCTGCAGCGATACTGGTTTTACCGACATCAGTATCGGTGCCGGCAATAAAATAAGTCTGTTGCATGGTTAACCTTCTTTTTCTAAAACGCCGTACACCACTTGCCAAGTGGCAGGTAAGCCTTGTGCTTGACGAAAAGTTTCGTAGGCGTGAATGAGTGTTTGTAGCTGTTTTCGGCCAGTTAGTCCGTTATTGCGTCCGGCATTCAGATTATTAGCCCCAAGGTGCTTAAGCTCGTGGGTCAGTTCCGATAATTTGCCGTAATACTGCACCGTGGGCAGGCACTGCAAACTTTGAATTTTAAAACCACTGTGATTACAAAGTGCTTGGTACTGACTAAAACAACGAAAGTTATTCACATGCACTGCATCATCTACCGCTTGCCAGCTGTGTTTAAGCTCGTGCAGAGTCCCCTCAGCTAAGCTGCTAAAGGCAAATAAGCCACCCGGTTGCAGTACACGCTTGGCCTCACTGAGCACCTGGGCAAAATCATCGCACCACTGTAGTGCCAAACTACTAAAAATCAGCTGTTGGCTTGCATTGGCCAAAGGCAATTGTTCGGCATCACCCGCAATGTAAAAGTCAGCACTCTGTTGCTGCTTAGCAAAGTGCAGCATGCCTTGGGCCAGATCGACCGCTTGCAGTTGTTGTGGTTGATATTGCTGCTGCAGGAGGCGGGTAAAATAGCCGGTACCGCAGCCAAGGTCGGTGATTTGGTGAGCCGTTGGGAGTGGATTTGGTAGCAGTTTTAACAGGTATTCACCGACTTGGCGTTGCAAGGTAGCCACGCTGTCGTAGGTGGCCGCCGCATTGGAAAAAGACTCGGCGATTAAGCGCTTATCGGGCCGAGTAGTAGGTTGGCTCAGAGGTAAAGGCTTACTTTGCATCATCTGCCTCCCGTATAAAATGTGCCATGCGTGTGGCTAAGGCTGCTGGCTGCTCCATCACTAAGGCATGGCTGCCATTAAAAGTAGCGATGTGCGTCTGATGAGCGAGTTGTTGCAGAGCGCTACTGCAAGCCAAGGGCACTAGGGCATCCTGTTGGGCCAAGATGTGTAGCTGTGGTACGGCTAATTGCGCCAATAATTGACGGTTATCAAGTTGCTGTAACAGGCTTAAGCCATGGCTGGCTTGCTCGGGAGTTTGCTTAAATGGCAGTAACTGTTTAGCCAGTTGGCGTGGATTATCAGCGCCTTGGCTGCACAGTAAGCTAAAGCGCTTGAGGGTGCTGGTAAGTTGCGCTGCGCAGCCTTGCTGAAAGGCAGCAAAATCTTCTTGCGCCATCGCCCAGGGCCAGTCTGGGCGTTGAGTAAAGCATGCATTACTGGCAATGGTGATTACTCCCGCTACCGGTAGTTGTTGGGTGAGCTGTAACGCCAGCATGCCGCCGAGTGACCATCCAATCAGCCAAGGTGTGCTGGGAAGTTGCTCCTGCAACTCGGTCAGTGCCTGAGCGAGATTAGGCTGAGTGAACCGCGGCAAGGGTAAAATCTGTAGCTGTGCTTTGGGGAACCGTTGCTGTAGTGCTTCGGCTAAGGGCTGTAAGCAGTCTGCGCTAATACCCCAGCCTGGCAATAAAACCAGATTAAGCATGCATCACCTCGTGCCAGGCTTTAATCAGCGCATCAGTCAAGCGTTGCACCTGTTCTGTGGTGTGGGCAGCGGTCAAGGTAATGCGTAAGCGGGCGCTGCCGGCCGGAACCGTAGGCGGTCGAATTGCACCAACAATAATTCCTTGTTCGCGTAGTTTTGCCGAGAGTTGCATCGCTTGCGCGCTATCGCCTACCACTACCGGCTGAATTGGCGTGTGGCTGTTCATCAACGGGATATTTGCTGCAATTAAAGTTGCACGAAATTGCGCAATGAGTTGGTTTAAATGCTCGCGCCGCCAGCCTTCGGTTTGAATTAATTCCAAGCTTTTTAGGCTGGCGCAAGCCACCGCTGGTGGCTGACTGGTGGTGTAAATATAGGGCCTAGCAAACTGAATCAGAGTTTCAATTAGTTCTTCGCTGCCGGCAATAAAAGCACCTGAACTACCAAAGGCCTTACCTAGTGTGCCGACTAGCACTGGCACTTGTGTTTGGGTTAAGCCCATTTGTTCTACGCAGCCACCGCCGCTAGCACCGAGTGGGCCAAAGCCGTGGGCATCATCGACCATCACCCAAGCGTTATGTTGCTGGGCGAGTTGGCAGATTTCAGGCAGCGGCGCCAGATCACCATCCATACTGAATACGCCATCGGTCACAATCAGTCGATTGCCTGTGGCTTTGCTTAAGCGTTGTTCGAGGCTGGCTAAATCATTATGTAAATAGCGAGTAAAACGAGCGCCCGACAACATACCAGCATCTAACAATGAGGCATGATTGAGGCGATCATGTAATACCGTATCCCCTTGTCCGACTAAGGCGGTGACTGCTGCTAAGTTAGCCATGTAGCCGGTAGACATTAACAGTGCCCGTTCACGGCCAGTAAATTTCGCCAGTGCTCGCTCTAATTGATGGTGGGGTTCACTGTGGCCAATGACTAAATGGGAGGCGCCACCGCCTACGCCCCAGCGCGCTGCACCTTGTTGCATGGCGGCAATCACTTCAGGATGATTGGCCAGCCCCAAGTAATCATTGGAACAAAAGGCTAAGCAGGCTTGGCCATCGACAATGACTTCAGGTGCTTGTGGGCTTTGCAGTAAAGGACGGCTGCGATACAGGTGCTCAGCGCGACGGACAGCGAGGCGCGCGGATAAATTAAAACTCATGGGTGGTTACCGAAACAAGGTGACAACCTGCGGTATGCGAAAAATAAGGCAGGCGGTAGAGCGTACTGGCTACGCTCTACCTTAAAACACTACAGCTAACGGTTGCTGTTAGTGGGTTTGGGCGGCGTCATAGAAGAACTGTGAATCTCGCTGCTCGATTAAGGCTTGCTCAATAGCTGCTTGATGGACTTCATCGTCATGCTCTTCACGGGCTTCTGGTTGAATACCTAAGCGCTTAAATAACAGCATGTCTTTATCGGCTTGGGGGTTACCGGTGGTGAGCAGTTTCTCACCATAGAAAATCGAGTTAGCACCGGCAAAAAATGCTAGGGCTTGAGTTTGCTCGTTCATTTGCTCACGGCCAGCTGAAAGACGTACGTGAGATTTTGGCATCATGATTCGGGCGACCGCCAACATACGAATAAAATCAAAAGGATCCACTTCTTTTTCATCCGCTAGAGGCGTGCCTTCTACCTTTACTAACATATTAATCGGCACACTTTCAGGGTGCTCAGGTAAGTTAGCTAGCTGCAACAGTAAGCCAATGCGATCATTGAGGGTTTCACCTAGTCCTAAAATACCGCCAGAGCAGATTTTCATTCCCGCATCGCGTACATAACTGAGGGTCTCTAAACGATCAGAGTAAGTGCGGGTGGTAATAATATTGCCGTAAAACTCGGGCGAGGTATCAAGGTTATGGTTGTAATAATCCAACCCTGCTTGGGCCAGCTCGGCAGTTTGCTCTTTGGTTAACTTACCCAGGGTCATACAGGTTTCAAGACCCATGGCTTTTACGCCTTTGACCATTTCCAGAACATAGGGCATGTCTTTAGCCGATGGGTGTTTCCATGCCGCGCCCATGCAAAAGCGGGTTGAGCCTAACTCTTTGGCACGCTTAGCCTCTTCTAGTACTTTCTGTACTTCCATCAGCTTTTCTTTATCAAGACCGGTGTTGTAATGACCTGATTGTGGGCAGTACTTGCAGTCTTCAGGGCAGGCCCCAGTCTTAATCGAAAGCAGGGTAGAAACTTGCACTCGATTGGGATCAAAATGCTGGCGATGCACGCTCTGGGCTTTAAACAGTAAATCATTGAACGGCAGTTCAAATAAGGCTTTAACTTGATCATGTTGCCAGTCGTGGCGAGTCACGGAAGAGTGTACGGCGCTCATGGGCTTTCCTTCTTATTAAGTGGCCCTAGAAAAAGTGGGCGAATGGCTAAATACTCAACTAGAAGGTAAAAGTTGTCAACCTTGGGTAATGCTAAAGGTTTACTAGTTGAGTGGTTAGCGGTGGCCGATCCCTGATTTAAGCCGCTAGGAATGGCGGTGACTGGCGATAAAAGGAGTTAAACATGCAGTTTAATTCGTGGTTAACCAAGGTTTTGGCTTACTTTGCCACTCGGCAAACCTGTAGCTTGTGTTTAGCTAGTAGCTACAATAGTTATGCCCTGTGCGAACCCTGTGAAGAAGAGCTGCCATGGAATACGAGAGCTTGTATTAGTTGTGGCTTGCCAGCGAGCGCGGTTAGTTGTGTAGATTGTTCTATTAATGCTTTTACATTTCGTCAAGTGATAGCACCATTTACCTTTGATTTTCCAATAGATACTGCTATTGCACGCTTTAAGCACGAGCAAGCATGGCCCATAGGCCAGCTATTAACCCAGTTATTAGCGAGGGAGTTAGCCTATCGTTATGATTTGGGGTTAACGCCACCGGATCTGTTGCTGGCCATGCCACTGTCTAAAGCACGGTTACGTAAACGAGGATTTAATCAGGCGCAGTTAATGGCTCAGTGGTTAGCCGCTAGTTTACAGTTGCCGTTGTATGCGGCGCGTTTTATTCAGCGCACGGATAAAACAGCTCAGCAACAGTTATCTGCAGCGCAACGTAAAATGAATGTGGCGGGTAGCTTTAGCATGTCGGCTCGAGCGCCTAGTGTTCAGCAGCTGCATATTGCGGTCGTGGATGATGTCATGACGACGGGCGCCAGTGTGCAAGAACTGACCCGCGTATTATTGGCGGCAGGCGCTGCCAGAGTAGATGTTTATTGCTTAGCGCGGACGCCTAAGGCAAGGTCGCTAGCTAGTGATTAAGCGACTTGAAATTAAGGTGGTGGCTGGGATAACTGGCGAGAAAACCCGCAGAACGTATTTAGCCATTGCCCAGAAGGGCTGGGTGGGCGAAAATAGGCGCTTTACCGTATTTAGATTCCAGGAGATTCACCGATGCCTAGCCGTCGCGAGCGAGCCAATGCCATTCGTGCACTGAGTATGGATGCCGTGCAAAAAGCCAACAGCGGCCATCCGGGTGCCCCAATGGGCATGGCGGACATTGCCGAGGTGTTATGGCATGGCCAGTTAAAACATAATCCGAACAACCCACACTGGGTCGATCGTGATCGTTTTGTCCTGTCCAATGGACATGGCTCTATGCTGATTTACTCTTTATTGCATCTCACCGGGTACGACGTGACCCTGGATGATTTGAAAAACTTCCGCCAGCTTAACAGCCGCACCCCAGGTCACCCTGAATTGGGTTACACCCCAGGCGTTGAAACCACTACGGGACCGCTGGGGCAAGGAATTGCCAATGCCGTAGGTTTTGCGCTGGCAGAAAAAATTATGGCGGCGCAGTTTAACCGTGACGGCCATAACATCGTTGATCACCAAACCTACGTGTTTTTAGGTGATGGCTGCATGATGGAAGGTATTTCCCATGAAGTGTGTTCACTGGCAGGCACTTTAGGTTTAAACAAACTGACCGCTTTCTATGACGATAACGGCATCTCGATTGATGGCCAGGTGACTGGTTGGTTTAGTGATGATACGCCGCGTCGCTTTGAATCCTACGGCTGGCATGTGATCCGTAATGTGGATGGTCACAACGCCGATGAGCTCGAAGTGGCCTTAGAAGCCGCGCGCGAAAGCGATAAACCGACCTTAATTTGCTGTAAAACCACCATTGGTTTCGGCTCGCCAAATAAAGCGGGTTCAGAAAGCAGCCATGGTGCGCCCCTAGGTTTAGAAGAAATTGAGCTGACCAAAAAAGAATTGGGCTGGGAATATGGCCCGTTTGAAGTACCCACTCGCCTTTACGAAGAGTGGGACGCCAAAGCCAAAGGTCAAGCCGCAGAAGATGAGTGGAATCAGCGTTTCGCAGCTTATGCGGCGGAATACCCTGAGTTAGCCGCTGAATTTAAGCGCCGCATGGCTGGTGATCTGCCAGCTGATTTTGCTGATAAAGCCGCCGCTTACATTGCAGAAGTGGCAGCCAAAGGTGAAAGCATTGCCAGCCGTAAAGCCAGCCAAAATAGTTTAAATGCCTATGGCCCGTTATTACCTGAGTTGCTTGGCGGCTCAGCTGACTTAGCGGGTTCTAACCTAACGTTATGGTCTGGCTGTAAAGGAGTTACCGCCGACGATGCTGCGGGCAACTACGTGTTCTATGGCGTGCGTGAGTTTGGTATGAGCGCCATTATGAACGGTATTGCCCTACATGGTGGCTTAATTCCTTACGGTGCGACCTTCTTAATGTTTATGGAGTATGCGCGCAATGCGGTGCGTATGTCAGCATTAATGAAGCAGCGGGTGTTGTACGTATTCACCCACGACTCTATCGGTCTAGGTGAGGATGGTCCAACTCACCAGCCAATTGAGCAGTTAGCTAGCTTACGTACGACGCCTAACTTAGACACTTGGCGCCCAGCTGATGCGGTTGAGTCTGCGGTGGCGTGGAAATATGCATTAGAGCGTCAGCATGGCCCAAGCGCACTGATTTTTAGTCGCCAGAACTTAGATCATCAAGCACGTAGCGAGCAGCAAATTGCTGCGATTGAGCAAGGTGGTTATATTCTGCGGGATTGCCAAGGTGAGCCTGAGCTTATTTTAATTGCCACTGGTTCTGAGGTGGGCTTAGCAGTCCAGGCTTATCAAGCTCTGACTGAGCAAGGGCGCAAGGTGCGAGTGGTATCCATGCCGTGCACCAGCGTGTTTGATGCGCAAAGTGCTGAGTACAAGCAGTCGGTATTACCGATTGAAGTGGGCGCACGAATTGCCATTGAAGCCGCTCATGCAGACTACTGGTACAAATATGTGGGCCTTGATGGCCGCGTAATTGGTATGCACTCTTACGGTGAGTCCGCACCGGCAGGGCAGTTATTTGAGGTGTTTGGTTTCACCTTAGATAATGTGCTAAGCACGGCTGCTGAATTGCTGGAAGACTAAATCCGTTTTGTAGACCTAGCCCAGCGCTAGGTCTACTGCTTTAAGTAGAGATCAAATGCACAACAATCTATTCAAAGTTGCCATCAATGGGTACGGTCGAATTGGTCGCTGCACCTTACGTGCGCTCTATGAACAGGCGCAGGGTCGGGCGATTGAGATTGTTGCGATTAATGATCTTGCTGACCAAGCCAGTATTGAGTATCTGACTCGCTTCGATTCAACCCATGGCCGTTTTCCAGGGGAAGTGCGAGTTGAAGGTGATTGCTTGCATATCAATGGGGTATGCACCCAGGTATTGCGTCAAGCACAGCCGGAAGCGATTGACTGGGCTGGATTAGGGATTGATTTATTACTTGAGTGTTCTGGCCAATACACTACCCGTGAGCAGGGCCAGCGCTTTATCACGGCTGGCGCGCCTAAGGTATTGTTTTCACAACCGATGCAAAGCGCTGCTGATGTGGATGCCACCATAGTGTATGGGGTTAATCACCAGCAGTTAACTGGGGCAGAAACCCTGATTTCTAATGCTTCTTGCACCACCAATTGCAGCGTACCTGTATTGCAATTGCTGGAGCAGCAGCTAGGTATCGAGCAGGCAATTATTACCACGATTCATTCGGCGATGAATGATCAGCCGGTTATCGATGCTTATCACCATGAAGATTTACGCCGCACTCGCTCAGCGTTTCAGTCGATTATTCCAGTATCCACGGGATTAGCCCGTGGCATTGAGCGATTGCTCCCAAGTTTAACCGATCGCGTGCAATGCAAAGCATTGCGTGTGCCCACGGTCAACGTTTCTTGCCTAGATATTACTTTGCAGGTGAAACAGGCCACAAGCGTGCAGCAGCTTAATCAGCTGCTGTTTGCTGCTTCCCAACAAGGCCCGCTGCAAGGGCTGCTGGGTTATACCGAATTACCCCACGCCAGTTGTGATTTTAATCATGACCCCCATTCAGCCATTATTGATGCCAGCCAAACTCAGGTGTCTGGCGGACATTTGGTGAACTTGCTGGTGTGGTTTGATAATGAATGGGGCTTTGCCAACCGTATGCTCGATGTTGCCGAGTATTTATTAGCGCTTTCACCCTCTACTTCCAGCCCATACAAGGACTGACTATGACTGTTTTAAAAATGACTGACGTTGATCTAAAAGGTCAGCGAGTATTGATTCGTGAAGACTTAAACGTGCCAGTAAAAGACGGCAAAGTACAAAGTGATGCACGGATTTTAGCTTCATTGCCGACCATTCGTTTAGCCCTTGAGCAGGGTGCTGCGGTTCTGGTCTGCTCACACTTAGGTCGTCCTGAAGAAGGACAGTTTAGTCAAGAAAATAGCTTAGCCCCGGTGGCTGAGTACTTATCCACGGCGTTAGGTCGTGAAGTCCCCTTAGTGCGTGACTATTTAGAGGGTGTGGAAGTTAAGCCCGGCGAAATTGTTTTGCTAGAAAACGTGCGTTTTAACCTCGGTGAAAAGAAAAATACTGATGAGTTGGCTCAGCAATATGCCGCCCTGTGTGATGTTTTTGTGATGGATGCATTTGGCACGGCGCATCGTGCTCAAGGTTCAACCCACGGAGTGGCAAAGTTCGCGAAAGTGGCCTGCGCAGGCCCTTTGTTAGCTGCTGAACTTGAGGCATTAGGTAAGGCTTTAGATCAACCGGCGCAGCCGATGGCAGCGATTGTAGCTGGCTCAAAAGTATCTACTAAGTTAGATGTGCTCAATAGTTTGGCGGAAATCTGTGATCAATTGATTGTGGGTGGTGGTATTGCCAACACTTTCTTAGCGGCTGCGGGTTATCCGGTAGGCAAGTCGTTATATGAAGCTGAGCTAGTAGAAACTGCCAAAGCGATTGCTGCGAAGGTCAGCGTGCCCTTGCCGGTAGACGTAGTGGTAGCTAAAGCTTTTGCTGCAGATGCAGAGGCTACGGTTAAAGCGGTAGCTGATGTGGCAGCTGACGATATGATCTTAGATATTGGTCCAGAAACTGCAGCCAGCTTTGCTGAGCTGCTCAAAAGCTCCGGTACCATTTTATGGAACGGCCCGGTTGGCGTATTTGAGTTTGATCAGTTTGGTAACGGTACTAAGGTGCTAGCAGAAGCCATTGCCCAGAGTTCAGCATTCTCAATTGCTGGTGGCGGTGACACCTTAGCCGCGATTGATAAGTATAATGTTGCGCAAAATATTTCTTATATTTCAACCGGTGGTGGCGCGTTCTTAGAATTTGTTGAAGGCAAAGTCTTACCGGCAGTAGAAATTTTAGAACAACGCGCTAAGGCGTAAAACAGATTAACTGCGTCAGTTATACTGACGCAGGATTTAAGAATTAACGACCTAATGGGAGAACATTATGGCTCTTATCAGCATGCGTCAATTGCTGGATCATGCTGCCGAATTTAGTTACGGCCTACCAGCATTCAACGTTAACAACTTAGAGCAGATGCGCGCCATCATGGAAGCGGCTGATAAAACAAACTCACCCGTGATTGTGCAGGCCTCAGCCGGCGCGCGTAAATATGCGGGTGCTCCGTTTTTACGTCACTTAATTTTGGCTGCCATTGAAGAATTTCCGCATATTCCGGTATGTATGCACCAAGACCACGGTACCAGTCCCGATGTGTGCCAGCGTTCCATTCAACTGGGCTTCTCTTCAGTGATGATGGATGGTTCTTTAGGTGAAGACGGTAAAACCCCTACCACCTACGAGTACAACGTTGAAGTTACTCGCCGCACAGTAGAAATGGCGCATGCCTGTGGTGTTTCAGTGGAAGGTGAGCTGGGTTGCTTAGGCAGTTTAGAAACCGGTATGGCCGGTGAAGAAGATGGCATCGGCGCAGAAGGTGTGCTGGATCTTGAGCAAATGCTAACTGACCCTGAAGAAGCCGCTGACTTTGTGCGTAAAACCCAGGTTGATGCCTTGGCTATTGCCATTGGTACGAGCCATGGTGCGTATAAGTTTACTAAACCACCTACCGGCGACACTTTAGCCATCGAGCGGATTAAAGAAATCCATAAGCGTATTCCAGATACTCACTTAGTGATGCACGGTTCGAGCTCAGTGCCACAAGAGTGGTTAGCGATTATCAACGAATACGGTGGTGATATTAAAGAAACCTACGGTGTACCGGTTGAAGAAATCGTTGAAGGAATCAAGCACGGTGTGCGTAAAGTCAATATTGATACGGACTTACGTTTAGCCTCGACCGGGGCGATGCGTCGTTACATGGCGCACAACCCTAGCGAGTTTGACCCACGTAAGTTCTTTGGCGAAACCGTAACGGCCATGCGCGATATCTGTATTGCTCGCTACGAAGCCTTTGGTGCAGCAGGGCAGGCGGATAAAATTAAGCCGATCTCTTTAGAAAAAATGTACCAGCGCTACGCCAGTGGTGAGCTTTACGCTAAAACCAAGTAATGCTGCAAACAGCCCGCCATGATGCGGGCTGTTTACTTTTAGCAAGCGGTCAATCAAGCTGAACCGATAGTCAATGCTTGAGTCTAGACAGTGATACAACATGAGAGGTTAGCTATTATGCAAGGACATCCAGAAGTCGTGGCGTGTCTCGTCGAGTTATTGCGTGGCGAGCTAGCGGCACGTGATCAGTATTTTATTCATTCACGTTATTACGAAGATTTTGGTTTATCTAAGCTGTATGAGCGGATTAACCATGAAATGGAAGAAGAAACCCAGCACGCAGATGCTATTTTGCGCCGTATTTTATTTTTAGAGGGCACGCCTGATATGCGTCCCCATGCCTTTACTCCTGGTGCTGATGTCCCAGAAATGCTGCGTAAAGATTTGGCATTGGAATATGAAGTGCAAAAAAACCTAACAGCGGCTATGCAACTCTGTGAGCAGCATGGTGATTTTGTGTCACGGGATATGTTGTTAGCACAATTGCGCGATACTGAAGAAGACCACACCTATTGGCTAGAAAAGCAGTTAGGTTTGATTGAAAAAATCGGATTACAGAATTACTTGCAAGCTCAGATCTAAAATGTTTCAAAAGGGTACGGATAAATTTACTGGTTCTAGAGTCTGTTACAATAACGATATGCATTCTTAATTGATGCGCTATCTTTTATATAAAGTACTATACGAGGCAAGGAGATTATTATGATCCGTAAACTAGCTGTGGCAACTGTATTCACTGCTCTAGCTGTGCCTGCATTTGCCGATGACTGTGCAGTAACAATTGAAGCCACTGACGCTATGACGTGGGATACTTCTCATATTGATGTTAAACAAAGCTGTGAGAAGTTTACTGTTAACCTCAAGCACGTAGGTAAATTACCTGCCTCAACCATGGGCCATAACTGGGTATTATCAAAAACTGCTGATTATCAAGCCGTTGCCCAAGAAGGTATGGCACAGGGCGCTGAGAAAAACTACGTAAATGATGCTGATGAGCGGGTTCTGGCTCACACTGAAGTTGTAGGTGGCGGTGAAGAAACCAGCGTAACCTTTGATGTGAGTAAGTTAGCAGCAGATGAAGAGTACTCTTATTTCTGCTCGTTCCCAGGCCACTTTGCCATGATGAATGGCACCTTAAAACTGGTCGACTAATCGTTTAAAGCGTTAGTCAAAGTGGTTTGTTTGAGCACTGCTAAGCAACCATTGCTCTTAATAAAAAATCCGAGTCTACGCTCGGATTTTTTATGGCTGTTGATTAACGCTTGAACCCTAATAAAGCACTGAAGGATTAAATATGGCGCATACAAAACAGGCGGCGGGTTACGATAGGTTAACCATTACCTTACATTGGCTGGTCGCGCTGATGGTAATTGGGCTCTTTGCCTTGGGGCTGTGGATGACAGGACTGAGCTATTACGACAGCTGGTATCGCACGGCACCTGATCTTCATAAAAGCTTTGGCAGTTTACTGTTATTACTGATGCTACTGCGGCTGATTTGGCGAGTTCGTCAACCGCGAACCGCCCCGATAGCAACCCACCAACGCTGGGAATTGATCTTGGCCAAAGCAGTGCAGGGGCTTTTATATCTAGGGCTATTTACGGTGTTAATTTCTGGCTATTTAATTTCGACTGCTGATGGGCGCCCGATTAGTTTTTTTGGGCTCTTTGATTGGCCGGTATTAATCAGCGGTTTGCCTAATCAGTCAGATATTGCCGGAACTGTACATTTATACGCAGCTTGGAGTGTGATTGTATTAGCAGCATTGCACGCACTGGCGGCGATTAAACATCATCTGATTGATCGCGATGCAACGCTTAGCCGCATGCTAGGCAAATCTAACTAAGAGGAACGACCATGCTTAAAAAGCTTTTTGCCACCACTTTGCTTGCGTCTAGTTTGCTGGTTGCACAGCAAGCCAGCGCAGCCGATTATCAAATTGATAAAGAAGGTCAGCATGCCTTTATTAATTTTAAAATCAGCCATCTAGGTTATAGCTGGCTTTACGGTACTTTTAAAGATTTTGATGGCAGTTTTAGTTACGATCCGGCACAGCCAGAAGCCAGTCAAGTACAGGTTAAAATCAAAACGGCCAGTATCGACTCTAATCATGCCGAGCGTGATAAGCACTTACGGGCCGCTGATTTTTTAAACACCAGCAAACACCCTGAAGCAAACTTTGTGTCAACACAAGTGCTGGCAACTGGTGAAGGTACGGCGGATATTGTGGGTGATCTAACCCTCAATGGAGTAACGCAGCCAGTGACGATTAAGGCGCAGTTTATTGGCGCTGGTGATGACCCTTGGGGTGGCTATCGTGCTGGTTTTGAAGGAACTACCGAGTTAAAGCTGGCTGATTTTGGCATCAAGGCGCAATTGGGCCCAGCCGCTGAAACAGTTTATCTGATTTTGTCTGTTGAAGGTGTGCGTCAGTAACAGAGTCATCAACCTTGAGTCAGTGCAAGAGGAGTCACTACCATGGGATTTAAAACTCAGGGCTTAGCCGCGTTAGGGGCTGAACTGCCCATTATTCAAGCACCTATGGTAGGGACTTCTACCCCACAACTTGCCGCAGCAGTGAGTAATGCCGGTGGTTTGGGCTCTTTGGGCCTAGGCGGCAGTACGGTTGCGCAGGCACGTCAATTAATTCAGGCAACCCGCGAACTAACCACTAAGCCGGTCAACTATAACTTTTTCTGTCATCAGCCTGAGCAACCTGCGGCTGCCCGTGAGCAGCGTTGGTTACAGCGGTTAGCGCCTTACTTTGCTGAGTTTGCTGCATCTGTACCGACTCATATAAGTGCGGGCTATCAAAGTTTTGTTGGTCATCAAGCGATGCTTGAAATGCTGCTAGATGAGCGCCCTGAAGTGGTGAGCTTTCATTTTGGCTTGCCTAGTCAGGCTTTTATTGATGCGCTTAAGCAGCAGGGTACCCAGCTGTTGGCCACAGCAACCTGTGTTGCAGAAGCGCAGCTAATTGAGCGAGCCGGCATTGATTTTATTGTCGCACAAGGCTTTGAAGCCGGTGGGCATCGCGGGGTATTTGAGCCGACCAAGGATCAGCGCTTAGGCACCTTTGCTTTAGTGCAGCGATTAGCCGAGGTGACGCAGTTACCCTTAATTGCAGCCGGTGGCGTGATGAATGCGCAAGGTATCCGAGCCGCTTTGCAGCTGGGTGCAGTAGCGGTACAAATGGGTACCGCCTTTGTTTTATGCCCCGAGTCATCGGCCAGCGCAGCCTATCGTGCCGCGTTAACCAATGCCGCCGAAGTGCCAACTGAGGTCAGTGCGCTAATTTCTGGGCGGCCAGCGCGTGGTTTGGTTAATCGCTGGCATACCGAACTCGCTTTACAGGATACAACTGATCTGCCTGATTACCCCATTGCCTATAGCGCCGCTAAAGCATTGCAGGCCGCTGCCAGTGCTGCTGGTAACCAAGAATTTTCGCCTTTTTGGGCGGGGCAAGCGGCCAGCTTAGCCCAAACCTTGCCTGCGGCTGAGTTGCTGCAGCAGATAAGACGAGACCTTGGGTGCTAGTTTAAAAAGATAGTTCTACGACTAATCGCTATACCCTGCAGGAATAAACCGTAGCAGACTGTGCGCTTGATCATTTATCTAAGGCACATTATGTTCTCCGCTAAATTAACCCTAGGGCGCACCCTGCTCGCTGGTGCTTTACTGTTGCTGGTGGTGCATACCTTAGGGCGCTTTATTTACACCCCAATGCTGCCGCGTTTAGTGGATGATGGATTGCTGACGTTGCAGCAGGGCGCCACTATCGCCACTTGGAATTATGTCGGTTATTTGCTGGGTGCCCTAATTGCGATGCGCTGGTATAGCTTAGATAAAATTAAGCTGTTTCTGCCGTGGGCAGTGGGCTTTAGTGTGCTATCTACGTTCGCGCAAACCCAAGCCGAAACAGTGGGTTGGTTAACGCTACTGCGCTTAATTAATGGCATCACTAATGGCATTGTGTTTGTGCAGGTGCCCTCACTGATTCTTGAATGGCTAAACAGCCGCGGCAAGGCGGCGTTAAGCGGCTTAGTGTATTTAGGGGTAGGTGCTGGGCTAATTATTTCGAGCCTTGCAGTAAGCTTGCCAGCACCTTGGTTGCAGGGCGCTGAGCGCTGGTGGCCAGCGGCGTTATTGGCGCTGCCGATGGCGGTTTGGGGCTGGCGGCAGCTGAGCTTAATTGAGGTGCAGGAGATACCTGTTGCCAGTGCGCCCAAAAATAAGCAAGGTAAGGTGGTGCTGTTTGACCGCGCCAGTATTCCGCTGTTTTTATCGTATGCCGGTGCTGGATTAGGTTATATCTTGCCCATGACCTTTTTACCGATGCTGGCGCGCTTATTGTTAGAGCAGAATCACTTACTGATTGATGGCAGCTGGTTATTGGTGGCCTTGTCTACCTTGCCTGCAGCGTGGTTGTGGAACCGTTTGGGAGGCAGCTTAGGCGATGGGCCTGCCTTGCGCTTAAACTACGCTGTGCAGCTGCTAGGGGTGTTAGCGGTGATTTTATTGCCAGGTACAGCTGGCATTGTGCTTTGTGCGCTACTGGTGGGTAATACATTCTTAGGCACAGTACTCTTAACCCAACGTTTAGCCCGCAGCTTACACCCCCATCAAGGGCCCAAATTATCTGCAGCGTTAGTAGCCCTGTATGGCTTTACTCAGTTGACTGGTCCTTGGTTAACTCGGTTATGGTTGGATGCAGGGGGTACTTTGCAAAGTGCGTTCTGGTTTGGTGCAGCGGCGTTGGCGTGGGGTTTGCTGTGGTCGTTATTAGTGCCTAGACCATGCACATAGATTTAACCTTATAAAAATAAGGGTCAATTGATATTGAGCAATGCATCGTTAGTTTTGTTCTCGACAATGGATGTGTATTAATTGTTGAGGAAAGGTTAACTATGTTTCGTCTTACATTGCTAGCGATCAGTATTGCTTTTAGTGCTAGTTCCCTAGCATCAGCGCGTAATAATGAGCCAATTCAACCTATTGAGCCGGTAGTTATAGAAAATCCAGATAAAGTAGCTTTAGGTAAGCAGTTGTTTTTTGATCCGCGCTTATCTAAATCAGGGTTTATCTCCTGTAATTCTTGTCACAATCTTAGTATGGGCGGTAGTGATAATTTACCTTCTTCAATTGGTCATAATTGGCAGCAAGGGCCAATTAACTCACCCACAGTTTTAAACTCAAGTATGAATGTGGCTCAGTTTTGGGATGGGCGTGCTAAAACTTTGAAAGAGCAAGCTGGCGGACCAATCGCTAACCCTATTGAGATGGGGTTTACGCATGAATTAGCCGTTGAGGTATTGCAATCGATTCCACAGTATGTGGCTAACTTTGAAAAGGTGTATCAAGATAAAAAAGTTACAATTGACTATGTGACAGATGCAATTGCTGCTTTTGAAGAGACCTTGGTTACGCCTAACTCACGTTTTGATCTGTGGTTGAAAGGAGACGATCAGGCCATTACAGCGCAAGAGAAAAGTGGCTATGAATTATTCAAAAGTGTTGGTTGTATTGCTTGCCATAGTGGACCTGCTGTAGGGGGGACATCTTTTCAGAAGATGGGCTTAGTAGAGGAATATCAGACTAAGAACCCTGCTGAGGGAGTTGCAGGGCTAACTGGAAATGATTTAGATCGATTCAAGTTTAAAGTACCGACACTGCGTAATGTGGAGTTAACGTATCCTTACTTTCATGATGGGGCTTATTGGAAATTAGAGGAAGCAGTGGATGTAATGGCGCGTTTGCAGTTGGGACGTAAACTTGAAGAGCCAGAAATTGCAGATATTACAGCTTTTTTGAAAACCTTAACTGGTGAGCAGCCGCAGTTACAATTACCTGTTTTACCACCCTCAAATGCCGATACTCCACGTCCACAGCCCTTTAAGCCGTAGATAAGGTTTATCTTTACCGAGTTAATGGAGAGGTAGCCTTTCTAGCATGAAAAGTTAGAGAGGTTACTTTTTTGACTGGTTGTTCGATCGAGGAGGTTTTATTCAGGTCAAATTTAAGGCAAAAAAAAGCCAGCTAAAATGCTGGCTAAAAATTTAATAATGGCAGGGGCGGCTGGATTCGAACCAACGCATGGCAGGATCAAAACCTGCTGCCTTACCGCTTGGCGACGCCCCTGTGTAAAACTAAAAACCCGCGGAACTAAATGCGGGCTTTGAAATATGGTGCCTTGGGACGGAATCGAACCGCCGACACGAGGATTTTCAATCCTCTGCTCTACCGACTGAGCTACCAAGGCAATGGAGCGGTATTTAATAGTAAAACCTTTTGGCTGTCAACCCTTTATTTAAGAAAATCTTAAATAATTGCAAAATACCGCTGTTTTTAGCTTAAGCCGTGGGGGGAACATAGCCTTCTGCCTGAGCAAACTCTTCACCAGAGAAGAACTTATCCATTTCTGCCATTAAGAATTTTCGGTCTTCGGCATTCATCATGTTCAGGTGGCGCTCGTTAATAATCATGGTTTGATGTGCTTGCCATTCATCCCAAGCTTGCTGAGAAATATTATTGAATAAATCCTCGCCTTTTGCCCCTGGAAAAGGCGCGCGGGCTAGACCTGGTAATTGTTTGTGGTGCTTACGGCATTGAACCATGCGAGTCATTGAGTTTCTCCAAGCTGTTTAAAGGTTTGTTTTAACAATTTTTTAACCGGTGCAGCAAAGCCAAGACGAGCTGCTTGCTTGGGGTTATACCAAAGCCAGTCTGCTTCGGCTACTGCTGGATGCTGTTGCACATGAATCAACTGCGGCTGAATTAGCAGTTGAAAATGGCTAAACACATGTTTAATAGGAGGCAAGGCTGTGCCTTGATCTAATAGGGTCAGTTGTTGCTGTTGAGCAAAGCTACTTAGCTGGGATAACTGCTCTAATTCTGGCAGGCTCCATAGCCCACCCCATAACCCTGTTGAAGGGCGGCGATAAAGCAAGACTTGTTGCTGCGGATTAACAAAGAGCAGCATATGGGTGTGCTTACTGGGATTTTGTTTTTTCGGCTTGGGCTCAGGAAACGCTGTGGGCGTACCCCGTTGGTAAGCTAAACAATGGCTATGTAGTGGGCAGGCTAAGCAATCAGGCTGGCTGCGAGTGCAGAGCGTAGCGCCTAGATCCATCATGGCTTGGGTATAGTGAGGCACCCGCTGCTGTGGGGTTAGCTGTTCGGCCATTGCCCACAGTTGCTTGGCGACGCTGGCTTGGCCAGGATAACCAGATTGTGCACTAAAGCGGGCTAATACCCGTTTTACATTGCCATCTAAAATGGGTGCACGAATCTGCATGCTTAAACTTAAAATAGCGCCAGCGGTGGAGCGGCCAATGCCGGGTAAAGCCTCTAGTTCCGCCAGTGTTTGTGGAAAAACTCCAGCATAGTTAGTAACAATTAATTGAGCGGTTTTGTGTAAGTTGCGCGCGCGCGAGTAGTAACCTAACCCCGTCCACAGGTGTAGCACCTCATCCTCATCGGCTGCTGCCAGCGCTTCTACATTGGGAAACTGCTGCATAAAACGGCTAAAGTAGCCAAGCACTGTACTGACCTGGGTCTGCTGCAGCATGACCTCAGATACCCAGACCCGATAAGGGGTTACCTCTTGCTGCCAAGGTAAATGCTTGCGTCCATGCAGGTCATACCAAGCCAAAACAGCTTGGGCAAAGTCGAAGCCTTTACTCACTTAAATAACCCTTTAAGCGCCTCTTGCAGCTCGGGTGGCGCTTTATCTTTTAGTTTTTTATCTAGCTGCTGTTGTAGTTTGTGACTCAGCTCTTGGCTGGCCGATTGTTTCAGCAAATGGCCGAGTCGTTCTTGATCAAAGCGACAGGATTTGGCTGCTAACTCGAGCGGGCCGTGACAATGAAATGGCCACTCAATTGCAGCAATTCGTGGATTAACTTGGCAAGCTGGATCCGGCATAGGGCGTTGATCGCCTAACAGTTTAAGGCCTAGTTGATAGTTCAATGTGAGCTGATTTAAATCCACATCGCCTTTGCCGTTGGCTTTTAAGCCGGGCAGGCTAACAATCAAGTTTTGGCTATGGGCAATGCCCTGTTTAATTTGCAGGCTACCGCTGATCTGATTAAATGCGGTGTGTTGCTGGGTAGAAGCCAATTTGCTGGGGGTTTTGCGATTAAGCGCGGCAATGCCTAAGCACAGCTGCTGATCGAGGTTGGTATCGCGTAACTGGCCATTATGTAGCTCGAAGCTGTACTGACCTTGTAACTGTTTGATCCACTGTTGCTGGCTACTGCCTTGGGTGCTTAAGGTGGCCAAGTTATCTAAATTACCGGTCAGCGTCACTGGTTTATTGAGGGCAGTTAATACAGGCTCTAACGGCAGGTGAACAATTTTGGATTGCAGCTTAAGTTGTGGGATTTCTGCTTGCTGGTTGAGGCTAGCACTGGCGGTTAAGCTACCACCAAAAAGTTGCGCATAAAATTGCTCAAGGTTAACAATGTTGTGTTTAGCCGTTGCTTGCAGATTGAGATTTTTCAATGGTAATTGTTGGTACGTCAGGCTACCCAGTTGCAGATCTGCCTTTAAATCCAATGCCGCTAAACTATGGATGGGCAGTACACTCTGGGTGTCCCAGTGATAAGCCGCGGCAGTCGCAGGTGCCGTTGTTGAATTGATAGCAGCAGCGCTAGGAGTGTTTTCTAGTTGCTGTTGAATTGCTTGTTGGCGCTCGGCATTAGCTGGATTAGTTTGGCTTAGTAAGTACTGATCAAGATTAAGCTGATCGCCTTGGAGTGAGAGAGTTAAGTTGGGCTGCTCGCTACTTGGTAAATAGCTGATACTGCCAGTGAGCTGGGTGTTATCTAGTGCTAAGGTTAAATCCGTGGCGCTAAACTCAGGATAGGTTCCTTGTAGCTTGCCGAACAAACTCACTTGGCTAAAAGCCGTAGGTGCAAGGGTGGTCGGTAAGGGGCGACCAATACTGCGTAAAAAATCTTGGGCATTAAAGGTTGGAATATTTAGCGAGCCATTAAGCGTAGGCGCTGTTTTGAGCTGGGTAAGCGCCAGTTCTCCAGAAACTTTTAGTTGGTTGAGAGTGAGGCGTAGTTGCTCCCAGCTAGCGGCGGCTTGATCAGCCTGATAGCTTAAATTACCTCGGGCCAATACTGTCAGAGGTTTATCTAGTAGCAGCTCACCGGTTAGGTCACTTTCTAGTTGCAGGTTTTCCACTAGGTAGCGCTGATTCGAGCGATCAATAGTAGCATCGGCAGTACCAGCAAAGCGGGTGCGTAAATTAGGCTGCTGGACACTGGTAAAACCAGAAAACTTGACTGGAAATTGAGTGTCTTCGCGAATAGCTCCGGTAGTAATTTGTAGGTTTTCAGTGACAAACTGTTGGCCTGTTTGCTGATCTTGATAGCTAATTCGCGCGCTATTGATAATCAAGCTATCAATATCCAGTCGTAGTGGTTTGAGGCGTGATTCAACGGCAGCTGTTGTATTATCAGAGGCGTGCTCTGGCTGCTGTTTGGCTAGTAAGCGCTGTTTATGCTGGGCTTTATGGGTGGCAATTTCTTCTAGAGTTTTACCAATGTACTCCCAGTTACCAATGCCATCTGCGTCGCGATAGAGCTCAAGATTGAGTCCATCTAGGCGCACATCGCTCATTTGTACTTCTTTTTTAAGCAGCGGTAATACCCGTACCGAGAGCGCTAATAGTTTAACATCGGCAAAGGGTTTGTCTGGTGTGTCCAATGAGGCAATGCGGGTGTCAGTGAGTTCTAACCCTAACCATGGAAAAAGGCTCCAGCCAATATCACCATTGAGCTCAAGCTCAACTTTGCCCTTATCCCGCGCCAGTTGTTGCAGTTGCGCTTTGTAACTATTGGGGTCGACAAAGTGGGTTAACGCAAAACCCGCTGCGATCAGTAAGAGCAGTAAAAATAATAAAAATGCAGCAATAAACTTACCGATGGATTTCACGTTTTAACCTCAGAGTTAGCCTTAGTTAATCATTCTCAAGGATGTCTAATTGATGGCGCAAGGCATAGTTACGCATAATCTGCTCATCTTTTGGCACTATAAATACCAATTTAACCGCCTGCTGTTCACTTTGTTGTTGTAGAACTTCCAGTAAACGCTTCGCTACGCCACGGCGCCAAGTCAGTTGGCGTACGCACAGGTGTGACACTAACCAGCGCTGCGCTTGCTGTTGCACAATCCCCGCACCTAATAGGCGACCATTAAAGCGGCAGACCCTAAGTTGTTGCTGTTGCAGCGCTTGTTCAATTAGCTGCTTAACACTGGTAAAGGGCTGCAGCAGTGTGGTGGCTTGCTCTTGGTACAGATCGGTTAGATCTTGCAGGTCTTGGGCACTGGGTTGGGTTAGGGTTTCAATGTAAACAGGCATGGGTGCTCCTTAAAAACTTAGGCTAGTGTAAACCTCAACGCTGCACAGCGGTAGCCGTAGCATGGATTGCTGCTTATAATGTGAGCTTAATTAAAAACGTTAAGCTTTGAGCGATAACTACGCATTACGCTTAAAAAAAGCGTTTTCAACGAAATGGCTTTAGTTAAAAGCCTTGGTGATGGAGCAAAAAATGACCGAGCGTAAAGTTTCAGTTGAACGTAATACCTTAGAAACTCAGGTTAAGGTAACTATTAACCTTGATGGAACCGGTGAAGGACGTTTTGACATTGGTGTGCCTTTTATGGAGCACATGCTCGATCAGATTGCTCGTCATGGCCTTATCGACTTAGATATTCATTGTAATGGTGACTTACATATTGACGATCACCATACCGTTGAGGATGTGGGGATTACCCTAGGCCAAGCTTTTGCTAAAGCGATTGGTGATAAAAAAGGGATTACCCGTTATGGCCACTCCTATGTGCCCATGGATGAGTCATTATCCCGCGTGGCGCTAGATTTTTCTGGTCGTCCAGGTTTATACATGAATGTACCTTACACCCGTGCGCTAGTGGGTGGTTTTGATGTGGATTTATTCCAAGAGTTCTTTCAAGGTTTCGTCAATCATGCCCAGGTGACTTTGCATATTGATAACCTACGCGGAGCCAACACTCACCACCAGATTGAAACTGTGTTTAAGGCTTTTGGTCGTGCCCTGCGGATGGCAATTGAGTTAGATCCGCGGATGGAAGGTCGTATGCCGTCAACTAAAGGTAGCCTTTGATGCAAACCGTTGCCGTAGTTGATTACGGCATGGGCAACTTGCACTCGGTGGCTAAGGCGCTAGAAAACGTTGGCGCCCATCGAGTGCTTGTGAGCAGCGATAGCCAAGTCATCCGTGAGGCGGATCGGGTAGTGTTTCCCGGTGTGGGGGCAATTCGTGACTGCATGGCGGAAATTAAGCGTTTAGGCTTTGATCAATTGATTCATGAAGTGAGCCAAGATCGTCCTTTTTTGGGGATTTGTGTCGGCATGCAGGCGCTGTTCGAGCGCAGTGCAGAGAATCAAGGGGTCGAGGGCTTGGCGCTATTTCAAGGTACAGTTGAACAGTTTCAGCCTATTGAAGAGCTAGGTGAGCGCTTAAAAGTGCCACATATGGGCTGGAGCCAAGTTGAGCAAACCCTTGCCCATCCCCTGTGGCATTTAATTCCTGATCAGGCACGTTTTTATTTTGTGCATAGCTTTCATGTGCAAGCCGCAGAGTCTAAGCAAGTCGCAGGCCGAACTCACTATGGCGTAGACTTTGCTGCAGCAGTCGCTGCTGGCTCGCGATTTGCGGTGCAGTTTCATCCAGAAAAAAGCCAGCAGCCAGGTTTACAGCTATTACAGAATTTCATCCGTTGGGATGGCCGCTATTAAATTTATTTATTGAGTACTTAAGATGTTAATTATTCCGGCAATTGATTTAAAAGATGGCGCTTGTGTGCGTTTGCGTCAGGGTCGTATGGAAGACTCTACGGTGTTTTCTGATGATCCGGTGAGCATGGCAGCGAAATGGGTTGATGCAGGGTGCCGTCGTCTGCATTTAGTCGACTTAAATGGTGCCTTTGAAGGCGAGCCGGTTAATGGTGAAGTGGTTACTGCGATTGCTCAGCGTTATCCCAACTTGCCGATTCAAATTGGTGGCGGGATTCGTACCCTTGAGACCATTGAGCACTATGTGCGCGCCGGGGTGAGTTATGTGATTATCGGCACTAAAGCGGTGAAAGAGCCAGAATTTGTGGCCGAAGCCTGTAAAGCGTTCCCAGGTAAAGTGATTGTCGGCTTGGATGCTAAAGACGGTTTTGTTGCCACTGATGGCTGGGCGGAGGTCAGTGAATTACAAGTGATTGATCTGGCCAAACAGTTTGAAAGCGATGGCGTGTCATCCATTGTTTATACCGATATCGCCAAAGATGGCATGATGCAAGGCTGTAATGTTGAGGCCACGGCGGCCTTAGCTAATGCCACTAAAATTCCAGTGATTGCCTCGGGTGGCATCCATAATTTGGGTGATATTCAAGCACTATTAGATGCGCGTGCTCCGGGTATTATGGGCGCGATTACTGGCCGGGCGATCTATGAAGGCACCTTAGATGTTGCCGAAGCACAACAACTGTGTGATCAGTTTAAGTAAAGTAGTTTAAGCCCTCGTTCAATGAGGGCTTTTTTATCGTTAAAAATTGCCGAGGAGCGCAAGCATGGCGTTGGCTAAACGAATTATTCCGTGTTTAGACGTAGAAAATGGCCGAGTAGTGAAAGGCGTAAAATTTGAGAATATCCGCGATGCGGGTGATCCGGTTGAAATTGCCCGCCGTTATAACGAGCAAGGTGCTGATGAAATCACCTTTTTGGATATTACTGCGACCGTTGAAGGCCGTGACACCATGCTGCAAACCGTTGAGCGCATGGCTAGCCAGGTTTTTATTCCGCTGACTGTAGGCGGTGGCGTGCGCACGGTTGAAGATATTCGTAAGCTGCTGAATGCGGGAGCGGATAAGGTTTCAATTAATTCAGCTGCGGTATTTAATCCAGAGTTTGTCAAAGAAGCTGCTGAACACTTTGGTTCGCAGTCGATTGTGGTGGCGATTGATGCCAAGAAGGTTTCAGCTGAGGGCGAAACCCCACGCTGGGAAATATTCACTCACGGTGGACGTAAACCTACTGGTTTAGATGCCGTGGAGTGGGCGCAAAAGATGGAAAGCTACGGTGCAGGCGAGATCTTACTCACTAGCATGGACCAAGATGGTATGAAAAATGGCTTTGATCTAGGCGTGACGCGTGCTGTGAGCGAAGCGGTCAATATTCCGGTGATTGCCTCAGGTGGCGTAGGTAATCTTGAGCACCTGGCCGAAGGTATTTTGGAAGGCAAAGCCGATGCGGTGTTAGCGGCTAGTATTTTTCACTTTGGTGAGCACACGATTCCTGAAGCCAAAGCTTATTTGAAAAGTCGTGGCATTACCGTACGTGAGAACGATTAGCTCTCAAAGTTAAAACAACAATAAAAAACCGAGGGTAATCCTTGGTTTTTTATTGAATAACTGTGCTGGAGACTCCAGTTAAAGTGAGGCTTTTAGTGAAAGCGAATACTGGTTGGATCTTCTGGATCGACTAACAGTAAAAAACACTTGCCTCTTCTGATCTCAGCTAACGCGGAATGCGGGGTGATTTGCTTGAGCGCGGTTCGATAGTCTTGGCCTTTAAAATGATAATCCAGCGTAATTTTTAGCATTGGCATACGGTTGACATAAATCGCTGTGTCTTGCACGGAGTAAATGCAGCCTTTGGTCGGGATACCGTGTTCGGCTAAGTATTGCTGCTACTTTGGCAGATCAATAAACAGTGGCTTAGAAATCAAAAAATGGATGGCCAAACTGCTAATAAATAATGTGGGTAACAGTAAAATCCCCAGTAGCGTGGGTGGCGCTTGGCGCAGCTGCCGCCAAGCAAACCAAGCAATACCAAGTGCAGTCCATAAAAAAGCCCGGGTGCTAATCCAGACCAATACTAAGCTGATCGTTTCTAACATCTCATTACCTTGCATTAGGTGCTATTTAGCAGCGAACGTTTAGTCACTTGGAGCCTTTGCTCTGAGTGCTTAAGTGGCTAAGAGTTCGCTTGATTTCAATAGCAGCAGCCAAGGTGGATGACCTTGGCTGCTAAGAGATGGTGAGCTAAATAGCGTGGCAGCTATTGGTTGGAGCTAGTGTTTGATATGCGAGGTTAGATTTAAGCCTTTGAGCAAGTTTAAAGCTTGCGCCAGTTGGTAGTCTTCATCCTGTGGGCGTGCTTCACGGGCTTTCACCGAATTGGATGAGCGCTCCTCGGCTCCACTGGCATTGCCTAGGTGACGAGCAAGATCAGCCTCACGTAAGCTTGGGGGGCTTTGTTCGAGGGTGACTTTAGCGCGCTCAACCTCAATATCTGGAATAATTCCTTGAGCTTGGATCGAGCGCCCGTTCGGAGTGTAGTAGAGGGCGGTAGTGAGCTTTAAACCGCGCTCATTATTGAGTGGCAGCACCGTCTGCACCGAACCCTTACCAAAGCTGTCGGTTCCCATCACCACTGCTCGTTTATGATCTTGTAAAGCACCTGCCACAATTTCTGATGCAGAAGCACTGCCACCGTTAATTAACACCACAATTGGTACTCGGTGGCTGTATTGCTTTTGCGTAGCGCTAAAGCTCAGGTCACTGTTAGGGAAGCGCCCCTTGGTGTACACAATAAGACCACTATCAATAAATAAGTCAGTTACCTCAACCGCCGCTTGTAACACCCCGCCCGGGTTATTGCGGAGATCTAATACTAAACCTTTTAATGCCTGGGCCTTGTTGTCGCTGCGTAGTTGCATTAAGGCTTTTTCTACTTCTTTACCGGTATTGACCTGAAACTGACTAATACGAATTAAGCCGTAGCCTTGATCCAGTAACTGATGGCGTACACTGCGTGTTTTGATTACTGCCCGCTCAAGGGTGAGATCAAAAGGAGTGCCGCCTTCACGAACAATGGTCAGGGTGATTTTGCTGTTAGGTTTGCCGCGCATTTTATTGACGGCATCCATAATCGATAGGCCTTTGGTAGGCTGCCCATCAATCTTAATAATCAGGTCGCCGGCTTCAATTCCGGCTTTGGCCGCAGGGGTGTCATCAATTGGGGTGACAACCTTGAGTAAGCCGTCTTCAGTACCTACCTCAATTCCTAGTCCACCAAACTCGCCACTGGTGCTTTCGGTGACATCTCGAAAAGCTTCTGGTTCTAAATAGGCTGAATGGGGATCAAGGTTGCTGAGCATACCTTTGATGGCATTTTCTAATAGGGTTTTGTCATCAATCGGCTCAACGTAAGCGGTTTTAATTCGCTCAAAAACCTCGGCAAAGGTGCGTAGCTCATCCAGTGGTACAGAAGCGGGCACCTGTTGTATTGGTGCTGCTGTGGCTGGCTTAGATGATTGAGCATTAGGAGGTTGAGCTGCAAACGCCGCGGGGAAACCTGCAGCTACAGTTAGCGACAGGCTTAAGCTGAGCGAAAGTAAAGGACGTTTATGCAGCATATTATCAATTCCTAAAGTTAACAGAAGGCTTAGCCTTGACGTTTGAACCATTGTGCAGGGTCCGTAGCACGACCTTGTTGGCGGATGGCAAAGTATAATGCGCTAGTGGTGTGACCACCACTGTTGCCGACAGTTGCAAGGGTTTGTCCAGCTTGCACAGTATCGCCAACGTGGCTCATTAAGCTTTGGTTATGACCATACAAAGACAAATAACCGTCGCCATGGTCAACAATTACCAGTAATCCCGCTCCCCGTAACCAGTCAGCAAATACCACTCGACCAGAATGCACTGCCCGCACTGGGGTGCCAGCTTGAGCGCTAATTAAGAGGCCATCCCATTTGCTACGGGTATCATTGCGGGGGCTACCAAAGCGCGCTGCGACAGTGCCTTGCACTGGCCAAGGTAACTGACCACGTCGCGTTGCAAAAGGCGCACCTTTAGGCACGCTAAACGACTGTGGTTTGGCTGCCGCTACTGGTGCGGTGGTTGCGGGCGGGGTGGCCTTGGCAGTAACAACAGGGCGAGTGGAATGGTTTTTTTCTGGCTCGATAATCACAGTGGCGGGTTTAGGCGACTCGGCAAGCTGAGTCGTTTGTGCAGCTTGCTGTTGAGCTAAACGTTGCTGGCGTGCTTGCTCCTGACGTTCGGCGGCTTGCTGGGCTAAACGTTCGCGGGCTAGTCGCTGTTGTTCTTCTAAGCGTTTTTGCTCCGCTAACAGTCGGGCCCGTTCTTGACGGGCAATTTCTGCCTCAATTTTGACCAAGACTTGCTCTAGTTCTTGTTGGTCACGTTGCTTGCGGGTAATTGCTGATTGATGTTTTTTTTGCTCGGCGGTTAGTGCAGCTACTTTTTGTTGCCGTTGCTGGCGTACCGTCGCGAGTTTTTTATGCTGCTCAGCTAAGGATTGTTCTTGCTGGGCTAATAATTGGGATTGATTTAAAATGCCTATTTCAACTTCTTGCAGCTGCTGGGTTAAGGCTTGAAAGGCTTGAATTTGTTGTTGACGAGCTTGGGTCAAGTATTGGTAATAAGTCAGATGACGCATCACCCGCTCAGGTGACTCTTGGTTAAGCAGTAGCTTAAGCGGCTCATGGCGTCCGGCTTGTTGCGCGGCGCGGGCCTGCTTGGCAATTAATTGCTGCTGTGCTTGTTGCTGTTGTTGCAGCTGCTGTTTTTCTGCTGCGAGCTTGCGTAACTCTTGTTCACTTTCGCGTTTTTGTTGCTCGAGGGTTTTGAGTTCTTTTTCCAGTTGGCCAATTTGTGTTTCAGTTTCCTTTAAGGCTTTTTGCTCGGCGGTACGCTGGGCTTGTACTTGATTGAGCAGTTTTTTAAATTGGGCAATGTCTTGCTGTACCTGATTAACACGTCGCTGTGTTTGTTGGCGCTCATCGGCTTGGGCAAAGCTTGTGGTGAAAACGATTAACGCGGCTAAAGCAATACGCAACATCATGTTAAATGCCCTGTGCATCGGTGAGTGAAACCCAAGCCAAGGTTGCAGTGGTTTCAGCAGCCTTGGCCAGCGCGATTAATTATTTAAGTTCAACGATTGGAGTTCCGGTCATTTCTTCAGGAATTGGCAATCCCATTAAGTTCAGCATTGTTGGTGCCACGTCGGCTAGCACGCCATGCTCGCGAATCTGTGCTGGGCGCTGACCAACATAGATAAAGGGTACTGGTTCGCAGGTGTGGGCCGTGTGGGCTTGGCCGGTATGCTCATCTTGCATTTGCTCAACGTTACCGTGATCTGCGGTAATTAGCGCCTCACCGCCTACTTTTTCCAGTGCTGTGACAATGCGTTTTAAGCACTCATCTAAGCACTCTACAGCCTTAACCGCAGCTGAGAAAACACCCGTATGGCCGACCATATCACCGTTAGCGTAGTTTGCGATGATCACGTCATATTGCTGTTGCTCAATGGCTTCGACAATACGATCGGTGACTTCTGGTGCGCTCATTTCTGGTTGTAGATCATAGGTGGCAACCGCTGGAGATTGAATCAGCACCCGCTCTTCACCTGCAAAGGGCTCTTCACGACCGCCGGAGAAAAAGAAGGTTACGTGAGCATATTTTTCAGTTTCGGCAATTCGTAATTGGGTTTTACCTTGGTTGGCAAGGTACTCACCGAGTACGTTAGTCAATGCTGATGGCGCAAAGGCGCAGCTGGTTTGGATGCTGGCTGCATACTGGGTCAGCATCACAAAGTCTGCTAAAGCCGGTACACGCTGACGCTCAAACTCAGCAAAGTTAGCCTCGGTAAAGCAACGGGTTAGCTCGCGAGCGCGGTCGGCGCGAAAGTTCATGAAAATCACCGCATCGCCATCGTTTACCGGGGCCGGCTGCCCAATTTGAGTGGCTTTAACGAACTCATCATTTTCATCACGGGCATAGGCTTGAGTTAATCCTTCGGCCGCGCTTGAAGCGGTGAACTGAGGCTCGGCATCCACAATTAAACGCCAAGCTTGTGCGACGCGATCCCAGCGATTATCACGATCCATTGCATAGTAACGACCAATCAAGCTGGCAAAACGGCCTTTACCTACTTTGGCGAAGTGTTGCTCTAAGGTGTTGATATAGCTTTCGGCGCTGCGTGGTGGGGTGTCGCGGCCATCTAAAAAGGCGTGCAGATAAATGCTTTCGGCTCCGCGCTGGGCGGCTAAGTCAATCATTGCCATGATATGGTCTTGGTGGCTGTGTACACCGCCATCAGACAGTAAGCCCATAATATGCACGGCTTTATTGGCCGCCACGGCTTTATCAACCGCTTGGGTGAGGGCTGGATTGCTAAAGAAGTCACCGTCTTGAATGGCTTTAGCAATTCGCGTTAATTCTTGATATACCACGCGGCCAGCGCCAAGGTTCATATGGCCTACTTCGGAGTTACCCATTTGTCCATCAGGCAAACCCACATCCATACCACTCCCTGAAATTAAGCCATGTGGGTAGGTGGCACGTAAGTGATCATAAAAGGGCGTATTGGCATGGTAAATCGCATTAGAATCTGGAGATTCACTGTGACCAAAGCCATCTAAAATAATTAGTGCTAAAGGTTTAGGTGTTGTGGACATGGAAATAACTCACCAAAATGCATATAAATAATGCTGCAGTTTAACGCGCTTATGGCTAATCGTCATGCTTCTAGGTACAGACAGCGTGGAGGATTGTATATAATGCGCTGAATCTTACTCCTAGGTGTACATTTTATTATGGCGATGTTTACGCAAATTTTAGAGTTTCTAGCAAATCACTACATTCTGAGTGGTACGTTTCTCTTATTATTAATCTTGTTAATTGTGCAAAGTTCGCGACGTTCGGGGAAAAACCTAACCAGCAGCCAGTTAACAGCATTGGTTAATCGTGATCAGGCGGTGGTGCTTGATATTCGTGCGAAGAAAGATTTTGAGAGCGGTCATATTGTAGATGCGATCAATATTCCCACTGACGCTTTGAAAACGCGTATGGGTGAGCTGCAGAAATATCAAGATAAATTATTAGTGATTGTGTGTGCTTCTGGGGTCAACGCGGGAAGCGCTGCGGCCGAACTGCAAAAAGCAGGTTATCAGGTAGCGCGTTTAGCCGGTGGTATGACAACATGGCGTAACGATAATTTGCCAGTGGTGAAGTGATATGCAACAGGTTTTGATTTACTCCAGCGATTTTTGCCCATTTTGCCGTCGGGCAAAACAGCTACTTGAGCAAAAAGGCGTGCTTTATGAAGAAATTAACGTCGATAAAGTACGCGGCTCACGGAAAGAAATGGCAGAAAAAGCAGGGCGCACCAGCGTGCCACAGATCTGGATTGGTGAGACCCATGTGGGTGGTTGCGATGACTTATATGCATTGCAGCAGGCGGGTAAACTCGATGCTTTATTGCAAGGCTAGTGGGTTAGCCTGCGAGTGAATGATTTAATTTAACGATTTAAGGAAAATAATAATGAGTGAAGAGAATAATCAGGCTGCAGCAGCTGAGCAACAAGCGCCACAGTTTTCCCTGCAACGGGTGTATGTTAAAGACTTATCCTTTGAAGCCCCGAAAAGCCCAGAGATTTTTCGTGCCGCTTGGGAGCCAGCAGTTGGTTTAGAGCTAAACACTAGCCAAAGTAATATTGGCGATGACTTCTACGAAGTAGTGTTAACCCTGACGGCAACGGTTAAAACCGGCGAAGAAGTAGCCTTTATTGCGGAAGTGCAGCAAGCAGGTATTTTCTTAATTCAAGGCTTAGAAGAAGCAGCAATGAGCCATACCTTAGGCTCGTTCTGTCCTTCAATTTTATTCCCTTATGCCCGTGAAGCCTTAGATAGCGTGGTGATTAAGGGCTCCTTCCCGGCCCTAATGTTAGCGCCAGTCAACTTTGATGCACTGTACGCCCAAGAGTTAGAGCGCATGCAGGCGCAACAGACCAGTAGCGAGTTACAGTAAGCACTCAAGGCTGCAATAGAGTGTTAATAAGCCGCGTATTGCTTTTAAGTGATGCGCGGCTTTTTATTGTGCAGCTTAATAGTTTGTTGTCTCTTGCACCTATTCAGCGCAAGTGATTAAGTGTGCTGCACAGCTGTCCTTTGAATTGATAGTGTTGATTGCTAGCATGCACTGCTAGATAACTGTGCGTGGTTTAGAGGTGGAGAGTGGCAGAAGAAAAAGTCCGTTTAGATAAATGGTTGTGGGCGGCACGTTTTTATAAGACGCGTAATCTTGCCAAAGAGGCGATTGAGGGTGGCAAGGTGCATCATCAAGGTCAGCGTTGTAAACCTGCAAAAACGCCTAGTGTCGGTGAAGAGTATGTGGTTCGCACCGGCTACGATGAGCGCACTGTCGTAGTGAAAGCCTTATCTGGCGTGCGGCGCGGCGCACCTGAAGCACAACTGTTATATCAAGAAACTGCCGAGAGCATTGCCAAACGCGAGCAAGCGGCAAATTTACGTAAAGCTGGCGCACTGGGCTTGCAAACCGATGGTCGGCCAACTAAAAAGCAGCGGCGCCAGATTCAGCAGTTTAAAGACTTTTTTGACTAACGCTAAACTGGCTTAGGCGTGACTTAGTTGCCATAGCTCGGGATTGTTTAAGGCCTTCGTTGGAATATAGCGTGGCTTGCCATTGGCTTCTTCTAGCTCAGTGGTGCCGGCCATTTGATCAACGATACGGTAGCGCTTACCTAAGGATTTATCCTGTAATGGATAGAGTAGATTGATTTGTTCTGCAAGTTCAAAGAGTGTAGACATACCGCGAGTTCCAACGTCCTGTAATAAATATGAAGTGAGTTAAGTGACTCAACTTTTATACGCGCTTTGGGTTACAAAATGATGAAAAGGTTCCTGTGCGCGTTTAACCTTTGCATCCGTTGTGACTGAGTGCCGGTAGCCTAGTCGGGCCTTTGCTGGTGGACAATAGGACTTAATTTTTAGCTAGTAATCAACCAGCCACCAGTGTTTGGTGACTGGTTGATTCGCTATTACTTAGAGGCCAGCGGCAATGCGTAAAGCATCCGCACGATCAACGCGCTCCCATGGGAAGGCGGTAAAGGTGTCGTTACCAACCGTCATTTCATAAGGGTTGCGACCAAAGTGACCGTAAGCTGCGGTGGCTTCGTACATCGGATGGAGTAAATCCAGCATCGTGGTGATGGCGTAAGGGCGTAAATCAAAGGTATCACGCACCAGCTTAATAATTTGCTCATCACTGATTTTGCCAGTACCAAAGGTATTGAGCGAGATTGAGGTCGGCTCGGCGACACCAATGGCGTAGGACACCTGAATTTCACAGCGCTCGGCTAAACCTGCGGCGACAATGTTTTTAGCAACATAACGGCCAGCATAGGCTGCACTACGGTCCACTTTGGATGGATCCTTACCAGAGAACGCGCCGCCACCGTGACGGGCCATACCGCCATAGGTATCAACGATAATTTTACGTCCCGTTAAACCGCAGTCACCTACAGGACCACCAATTACAAAGTTACCGGTTGGGTTGATATGGAACTGGGTGTCTTTGTGCAGTAAGTGTGCAGGGATAGTGTGCTTAACAATCAGCTCCATCACTGCTTCGCGTAAGTCTTTAAGGGAGACCTCAGGATTATGCTGGGTTGAAAGTACAATTGCGTCAATTCCCACTACCTTGCCCTCTTCATAACGGCAGGTTACTTGGCTTTTCGCATCGGGACGTAACCAAGGCAATAAACCACTTTTACGGGCTTCGGCTTGGCGCTCAACCAAACGGTGAGCAAAGGTAATAGGAGCTGGCATCAAAACATCTGTTTCGTTGCTGGCATAACCAAACATTAAGCCTTGGTCACCGGCGCCTTGATCTTCTGGACGGCTGCGGTCGACGCCTTGGGCGATGTCTACCGATTGTTTACCAATGATATTAACGATGCCGCAGGTGGCGCCATCGTAGCCAACATCAGAGCTGTTATAGCCAATATCAACAATCACATCCCGCACCAGCTGTTCAAGGTCAACCCAAGCTGAGGTGGTGATTTCACCGGCAATAATTGCCACACCGGTTTTTACTAGCGTTTCACAGGCTACGCGGGCTTGCTTATCTTCACTGATAATCGCATCTAAAATAGCATCAGAAATACGGTCAGCAATTTTGTCTGGATGGCCTTCAGAGACAGACTCAGACGTAAAAATAGAATATTCGCTCATATCGGTTCCTTATTCATACCGGAGAGAAAACTGTGCTTCAGGAGTCTGGCTTGGCAAAATGCCGGAGCTGAATCTGAAAGCCATTTTTTAAGCCCAGATAAACACTGTCACTGGGAATAAGTCCTGCGGCGTTGGCCCAAGTGGCCAGTTCTTCCTGGTCAAAGCCTAACCAAAGATCGCCGCAGGCCTGCTTGGCCCAATCTTGGTCGTGGCTACAAAGTTCACTAATAATCAAACTGCCCTGAGGTTTGACTAAGCGCGCCAGTTGCTTAAGGGCTTCGGCAGGTGCTGCTAAGTGGTGCAAGACCATATTGACGATTACACAATGTGCTGGAGCAATAGGATCTTTTAACGCATCGGCCAAAATCAGCTCGACATTTTTTAGTTGTTGCGCTTGGCAGAGTGATTGAGCTAACTCCAGCATGGGCGGACTGTTATCAATCGCCCGTACCCGATGAAAGCGCTGAGCGAGTGCAGGCAGTAATCCACCGTCGCCAGGGCCAACCTCTAATACTTCGGCAGTAGCAGGAAAGTTTAGTGTGTCGAGCAGGGTTAGCAGGTTGTCACTAAACTGGGGCAGGCTGGCAATTAAATCTTGGCGACCTGCAAACTCTTGGCCTACTTTGGCAAAAAACTCTTGGCTGGTCATTGCGCGGTGCTGGTGTACCGCATGAATTCGTTGTTGCAGTGGCTGTTCAATGCTTAAGGCATCAATTTCTTGTAACAACGCACTGTGGAGTTCAAATAAGGGTTGCTGAGGTACCGTGAGCGCACGGCGATAAAAGATCGCATTGCCTTCGCGGCGCGTGGCAACTAAGCCAGCGGTAGCCAGTACCTTTAAATGATGGCTGATACTAGATTGCCCCATGGCAAAAATATGGGCTAACTCTAATACCCCAAAAGAATCATTACTCAGTACCCGTAAAATCAGTAAACGCAACTCATCACCTGCGGCTTTACAGAAAGCGGCAAGGCTGTCGGGCATTAGACTAAGAGAGCGTTCATTGGTTGGGTTCATGGCGCACAGTCTAAGGTGCCTTAAATCGCAACGCAAGATTAATATCGAAAAAAATCGATATAGATCTGTGTGACTTTGGTCGGCTAAAAAAACAGGGCCAACTAGCGTAAAACGGTCATAGATAAGACGATTTTACACAGGTGGTTCTATGCCATTGTCAGAACAACAGCTTGAAGTGCAGCTGCAGGAACTGGACAGTTTATTCAGTCAGCAAAAAAAAGCCTTTAATGCCGATAAAATGCCAACCTATGAGCAGCGCTATCAATGGTTAGATCAGCTCTATCAGCTGTTGTTTGAACATCAAGGCGCTTTGATTAATGCCATTAGCCAAGATTTTAGTCATCGCTCGGCTGATGAAACGCGGCTTGCTGAGTTAATGCCAAGCTTACATGGCATTAACTACGCTAGGCGTCATTTAAAGCATTGGCTAAAACCAAGTAAACGCAAGGTAGGCTTAGCCTTTCAGCCAGCTAAAGCAGAGGTGCATTATCAGCCCTTAGGGTGTGTAGGCATTATTGTGCCGTGGAACTATCCGCTGTTTTTGGCGATTGGACCTTTAACTGCAGCCTTAGCTGCTGGCAATCGGGTGATGCTTAAACTGAGCGAATTCACCCCTGCTACCTCAGCCCTATTGAAACAGTTATTAGAAGATTGTTTCCCTGAAGAGTTAGTTTCAGTGGTGTTAGGCGAGGCACAAGTGGGTGCGGCATTTTCAGCGCTGGCGTTTGATCATTTGCTATTTACAGGGGCCACTTCGGTCGGCAAGCAGGTAATGCGCGCTGCAGCTAATCACTTAACCCCAGTGACCTTAGAGTTGGGGGGCAAGTCACCAGCGATTATTAGTGCCGAGGTTCCGATGTTTGATGCGGTAGAGCGTATAGCGTTTGGCAAGTTATTAAATGCTGGGCAAACCTGTGTGGCGCCTGATTACGTGTTAGTACCTGAAGCCCGTCAGCAAGAATTTATTGAGGCCTATCTGGCGCAAGTTCAACAGTTTTATCCAGCGATTAGTGATAATCCAGACTACAGCGCAATTATTAATCAGCGCCATTTACAGCGCTTACAAGGTTATCTAGATGAGGCTGAACAGCTCGGTGCTACGGTGCTGTATAGCCATCCGTTACCAACGGCTAGCAGTACTGAACGGCGCTTGGTGCCCTCGGTGGTGACCGGGGTTAGCGATCAGATGCGGCTGATGCAAGATGAGATTTTTGGGCCGATTCTGCCAGTAGTGCCTTATCAAACCTTAGAGCAAGCACTGGCTTATATTGAGCAGCGGCCCAGACCTTTAGCACTTTATTACTTTGGTTATAACCAAGATCAGCAACAGCAGGTACTTGAACAAAGTCATTCAGGCGGGGTGTGCCTGAATGACACCTTGATGCATGTTGCCCAAGAAGATCTACCATTTGGCGGCATTGGACCGTCTGGAATGGGGTGCTACCACGGGCATGAAGGGTTTTTAACCTTTAGCCATGCCAAGAGTGTTTTTATTAAGCAGCGTTTTAATGCCGCCAAGGTGATTTATCCACCTTATGGCGGTTGGTTACAAAAGATGGTGAATAAGTTTTTTGTCCGTTAGGTGATGCTATGCCAGATAAAACCCAGCATAAAACGCTTATAACGCGCCGCCGTTTGCTGCAAGCAAGCTTAGTTGGCGGTGCTTTAGCCGTGGGCGGTGGCAGTGCTTATCTGGCATGGGCGCCGACTGAGCAGGTGGCTGAGAGTTATCAATGGTTGCGAGCCTCGGAGGTGCAACTGCTGAGCTATATCGTGCCGGTGGTACTGGCGGGAAATCGGCCACAAAATGCCGAGCAACTGCAGGACTACTTAATCGCGCTGGATTATAAGCTGCTGCACTTATCTCGGGATAAGGCCGAGCAATTACGCCAACTATTGACAGTGCTTAATCAGCGTTGGAGCCGTTGGCCATTAACCGGCATTTGGCAGGACTGGTCAGAAACTAGTCCTGAGCAAATCCAAGCATTTTTACAGCGCTGGCAACACAGCTCGTTAAGTGTATTGGTTATGGGGCAAGCGGCGCTGACTCAGCTGCTGTTATTAACCCGTTATAGCCAGTTAGATAGTTGGGCGCATTGTGGGTACCCAGGCCCACCCGATATTTTGGGGTAGGCGATGAATTTTCCAGATATGTTTTTGCAAGGTATAGCCGCAGGTTGGAATGTACAGCCGGGTACAGAGGTTGATCCGCTGCAGCCAGTGCAGGTTGATGTGGTGGTTGTCGGCTCGGGTGCGGGCGGGGCCACTACTGCAGAGTATTTAGCCGAGGCAGGTTATTCGGTTTTAGTGATTGAGGAAGGCCCTTTAAAAACCAGTAGCGACTTTAAGATGCTTGAGCAGCAAGCTTATTCTGAGTTGTATCAAGAGGGTTTAGGTCGAGTCAGTAAAGATGGTGCCATCACTATTTTGCAGGGACGTGCGGTGGGTGGAACAACTTTAATTAATTGGACTTCTAGCTTTAGAACACCGGAGGCTACGTTACAGCACTGGCAGGATGAGTGGCAGGTCAGTGGATTTAGCCAAGCCGAGTTAGCGCCTTGGTTCGAACGTTTAGAGCAGCGCTTAAATATCGCGCCTTGGGCTGTACCAGCTAATGCAAATAATGCGGTGATTCAACAGGGCTGCGAGGCATTAGGCTGGGACTGGGCCGTGATTCCACGAAATGTAACCCATTGTTTGAATCTGGGTTATTGCGGTATGGGCTGTCCGGCTAATGCTAAGCAATCCATGTTGGTCACTAGTTTGCCAGCGATGTTAAAACAACAAGGGCGATTAATTTATCGCGCCCGAGCTGAGCGTTTAGACATCCAACAGCAACGAGTCACGGGACTTATCTGTCAGCCTTTGGACGAGCAAGCATTGCAGGCGCAGGGACAGCCGTTCAAAGTGGTGGCAAAACATTATGTGCTAGCGGGTGGCAGCATTAACACCCCGGCTTTATTAATGCGCTCGAAAGCGCCAGACCCTTATCAGCGTTGTGGTAAGCGCACATTTTTGCATTTAGTAAATTTCTCACTGGCACAATTTACACGGACAATTAATCCATTTTACGGTGCACCGCAATCGGTTTACTCCGATCAATTTCAATGGCAGGCGGGCGTTACGGGGCCTGTGGGTTATAAACTTGAGGTGCCTCCATTACAGCCTGCTTTTTTAGGCTCGCTATTAACTGCATATGGCCCAGCCCATGCTGAATTGATGGCGCAACTACCACAAACCAACGTCATGCTGTCCTTGCTGCGTGATGGTTTTCATCCAGAAAGTCCAGGTGGCACGGTGCAGCTGAATCGAGACGGAAGTCCAGTACTGGATTATCCGGTAACCGATTATCTATGGGATGGATTACAACGAGCGCTGTTGAGTATGGCTGAAATTCAGTTCGCTGCAGGTGCCAAGCAGGTTATGCCTTTGCATACCGATGGCCGTTTGCAAAGGAGTTGGCGCGCGGCACAAGAGCATATTAAAGGCTTAGCTTTGCAGCGTTACAAAATGCGTCTAGGCAGTGCCCATGTGATGGGAGGCTGTAATATGAGCGATGATCCGCGTAAAGGAGTGGTGAATAGTTTGGGGCAACATCATCAGTTGGCTAATCTATCAGTACATGATGGATCGCTATTTCCAACCAGTATTGGTGCTAATCCACAGTTGTCGGTATATGCCATTAGCGCCAAGCTAGCGGCTGGCTTAACTCAGCGCTTAAGCGCATAAATGCACAGCGAGTAACGGGAACTAGCCGAGTAGTGCAGTGCTCCAATAACTGCAATATAAAATAGGTAAAATAGTTACGGCTAGACCAAACAGGTCGGCAGTAAACACCTTAAACTGTATGGGAGAACACAATGGGACTTTTTTCATTCGTCAAAGATGCGGGTACTAAACTTTGGGAATCAGTAGTAGGTTCTGAAGCCCACGCCGCAGAAGCTGAGACCTCATTACGTGAGCACGTCGCAAAAGTAGGCTTAGGTAATCCAGATATTCAGATCAAGGTTGAAGGCGAGAAAGTGATCGTTAGCGGTAATGTGGTCAGCCAAGAAGAGAAAGAAAAGGTGTTGTTAGCCTTAGGTAACGTAGCAGGCGTGAGCGAAGTCGAAGATCACATCAGCGTGCCTAATACTGAGCCAGAGGCGCGCTTTGTTACGGTAAAAGCAGGGGATACGCTCAGTGCAATTGCTAAAGCTGAATACGGCAATGCTAATGCGTATATGAAAATTTTTGATGCCAACAAACCTATGTTGTCACATCCGGATAAAATTTATCCAGGCCAAGTATTACGTATTCCCCAAGAGTAAGACTTGTGAGACTAAAAAACCGAGCCTAGGCTCGGTTTTTTGTCGCTAGTGCTGCAGACTAAGCGCGCTTATTTCATGCGGTAGTTATCGTGGCAACCTTTGCAGCTAGCGCCAAGATCAGAAAACGCGGTAGTGATTTGCGCTTTATCGCCGGCATCTGCCGCCGCTTTTAATTCGGTGGCTGCTTTATGGAACGCCATCCCTACTTTGTTTACGCCTTCAGCATCTTGGAACATTTCAGGTTTAACGCGGGTTTTGGTATCGCCAATGCTTTTTTCTGTGCCTGGGCTAAATAAGGCGCCCATGCCTGAGTTGGCAGTGGCAGCGATGCTGTTAGCAGCGGCTTGAACTTGCTCAAGATTCCATGTGGATTCATTTTCCAGCATGCCTTTAATTTTACCTACGTTCCATGCCATAAATGCATAGCCGGCTTTACGGTAGTAAATTTGATCTTCAGGGTCTACTTGGGCTGCGGCCTGAACACTCGCGGCTAATGCAATAGAGGCTAAACTGCCTGTCAGTAACTTTTTCATGTTATCTCCTTTCTATTTTTAGAGCTGGAAGCAAGTTGGTGTGCTTCTAGCTTGCCTAGGTTTTCATTACTCTTTTATTAAGTAAAGCGAGCAATACCCGCCATAGTATCATTTTGTGTATTTTAACGGAAAATTAGAGTTACTTTTTTGTTTAGAGTTCGTTTTGTTGGAAGGTTAAATAGCGTTGTTTTTTTTAGCAGTAATTTAATGGAAGCTGCTAATTTTTGAAACAATTTCGCATTTTTATAGTCATCTTAAGCCTTATTTGGGTTTATTTTAGGTTGTTTGCAGAAATAACTATTTTGCATCTTGAGTGTAGGCGCAGACGCTGCGAGACTGCGCACCTTATTACAGGGGGATTGCTCTAGTTTTATATCCCTGTAAGCCTTATAAACCCTAATCAAATAGGAGCTATGCGCGTGAAAAAAATGAATAAAAGCTTGCTTGTTGCCGCTTTAGGCATGGCCATTTCGGCAGCAGCGCAAGCGGCACAGGACGGACGTGTATTACACGTGTACCAATGGTCGGATTACACCGCACCAACTACTATTCCAAACTTTGAAAAGCAAAGCGGAGTCAAGGTGGTGTTTGATGTGTATGACACCAACGAAGTATTAGAAGCTAAATTATTAGCGGGCGGCTCAGGTTACGATATTGTGGCTCCGTCGAACCCATTTTTATCTAAGCAAATCAAAGCAGGTGCTTATCAAAAGCTTGATAAGAGTAAGCTGCCAAACTGGGATAACCTAAATAAAGATTTGCTGAAAACTTTAGAGTTGAATGACCCAGGTAACCAATATTCGATCCCTTATTTATGGGGCACCATTGGCCTTGGTTACAACATTGATAAGGTCAAAGTAGCGTTAGGCGATAACTCAGAAGAGATTATTGGCTCTTGGGATGCCATCTTTAAGCCAGAAAATATCAGCAAGTTAAAAGAGTGCGGAGTGGCTATTTTAGACTCGCCAACTGAAATTTTACCGGCTGCTTTGCATTACCTAGGCTTACCACCCGATAGCCAAAAAGCTGAAGATTTAAAGCAAGCTGAAGAGTTAATGCTGAGCATTCGTCCTTACGTTACCTATTTCCACTCCTCTAAGTACATTTCCGACTTAGCCAGTGGCAATATTTGTGTGGCTATGGGTTACTCAGGCGATTTATATCAGAGTAAATCCCGTGCAGAAGAGGCAAATAACGGCACTCATTTAGGCTATAAAATTCCTAAAGAGGGGGCGGGTACTTTCTTTGACATGATCGGTATTCCAGCCGATGCGCATAATGTTGATGAAGCCCATGCTTTTATTAACTATTTATTAGAGCCACAAGTAACCGCAGATTTAACCAACTATTTGCAGTTTCCTAATGCGAACGTACCTGCAACAGAGTTAGTTAATGATAAAATTCGTCAAGATCCGGGCATTTATCCCTCAGACGAAGTGATGAAAAAACTGTACACTTTCCCTGATTTACCGTCAAAAGTGCAACGTGCGATGACGCGTAGCTGGACGAAAATTAAATCGGGTAAGTAATTACAGTGCTTCCAAGGCTGTCGCTTCTTTCGGGGCGACAGCTTTTTTATTAGTAGGCAAAAAATTGCCAAGTGAGTAACAGCGAGGACTCAGGTATTGCAAAAAATGATGTATCGCGCAGCACTTAGCGCTGTAGTAACGGGTGTTGTAACACTAGCGGGTGCAGCTTCAGCTGCGGAAGTGCGGGTTTACAACTGGTCTGACTATATTTCTAAGGAAGCTTTAAGCAGCTTTACAGAACAAACGGGAGTTAACGTTGTTTATGACGTGTTCGATTCCAACGAAGCCCTTGAGGGTAAGTTGTTAGCGGGTCGATCAGGTTACGATGTGGTAGGACCATCAGATCATTTCTTAGGTCAGCAAATTAAGGCTGGTGCGTTTCAGGCCTTAGATCGTTCTAAGTTACCTAATTGGAAAAACTTAGATACGACACTGCTCAAGCAAGTATCGGTGAATGATCCTGACAATCTCCATGCGGTTCCTTATTTATGGGGCACCAATGGAATTGGCTATAACGTCGATAAAGTGAAAGAAGTTTTAGGCGTCGATAAAATTGATTCGTGGGCGGTACTATTTGAACCGGAAAATATGGAAAAACTGGCCACCTGTGGCGTGTCTTTCCTTGATTCAGCCGATGAAATGCTGCCTCCGATGTTGCAATACTTAGGTTTAGATCCTAACAGCCATAAAGCTGCAGACTATGAGAAAGCTGTGGATAAACTGTTAGAAGTACGTCCTTACGTGACTTACTTTCACTCCTCACGCTACGTTTCAGACCTAGCTAATGGCAATATTTGTGTTGCCGCTGGTTTCTCTGGCGATGTGATGCAAGCTGCAGATCGTGCAGTTGAAGCCAATAATGGCGTGAAGGTGGCCTATGCTATTCCAAAAGAAGGCGGCAATCTGTGGTTTGATATGCTGGCTATTCCTGCGGATGCGACCAATGTGGATGAAGCGCACCAGTTTATTAACTATGTGTTAGATCCTGAAGTCATTGCGGGGATTACAGAATTTGTCGGTTATGCTAACCCCAATACCGAAGCTAAGCAGTACATGGAACAAGAGATTTTAGAGGATGAAAGTATTTATCCGCCGCAAGAAGTCTTAGATCGTATGTACGTCTCGCAACAATTGCCTGCTAAAGTGCAGCGGGTTAAAACTCGTCACTGGACTCGTTTCAAGTCTGGTAAATAATCTTCTCTAGCCCCGCGTTCTGTGGGGCGCCTACTCTTGTTCAGGAGTGAGCTATGGCGATTCCTTCCGGGGCTTACAAAAAGGCCCTCGCTAACTTACAAAAGCCCAAAGATGTATTAGTTAATGTTGAAAAAGTCAGCAAGTACTTTGGCGATACCCTTGCGGTAGATACCGTTTCGTTGAAAATTAATAAAGGCGAGATCTTTGCCTTGCTCGGTGGATCTGGCTCGGGTAAATCGACTTTGTTACGCATGTTGGCCGGATTTGAAACGCCATCTGAGGGTCGCATTTTTCTTGACGGTGAAGACATTACCGACATGCCGCCCCACGAACGTCCAATTAATATGATGTTTCAATCCTATGCGTTATTTCCGCATATGACGGTGGAGCAAAATATTGCCTTCGGCCTGAAGCAAGATAAGTTGCCTAAAGAAGAGATTGCCGAGCGCGTCGACGAGATGTTGCGTCTGGTGCATATGACTCAGTATGCGAAACGTAAGCCGCATCAGTTATCCGGTGGGCAACGGCAACGGGTGGCGTTAGCTCGCTCTTTGGCCAAGCGGCCTAAACTGCTATTACTCGATGAGCCGATGGGCGCGTTGGATAAAAAACTACGTTCGCAAATGCAACTGGAGCTAGTTGAGATCATTGAGCGAGTGGGTGTGACTTGTGTGATGGTGACTCACGATCAAGAAGAAGCCATGACTATGGCTGAGCGCATTGCCATCATGAGTCAGGGCTGGATTGAGCAGGTGGGCTCGCCCATGGATATTTACGAAACGCCTAACAGTCGTTTTGTCTGCGAATTTATTGGTAGTGTGAACCTGTTTGACGGTGAGATTGTGGCCGATGATGCCGACCACGCCATTGTGGTTTGCCCACAACTTGAGCGGCCGATTTATATTGGTCGGGGTATTTCCTCGCGGGCAGAAAACAAACGGGTAACCTTTGCCTTACGACCAGAAAAACTGCTGTTAAGTCATGAGTTTCCTGAAGATTTAGAGCACGCAGACTACAACTGGTCCAAGGCGACAGTACACGATATTGCGTATTTAGGTGGGCACTCGGTGTATTACGTTGAGTTGCCATCGGGCATGATTGCCCAAGCCTTTATGGCAAACTCTGAGCGAAATGTGAAGCGTCCGACTTGGGACGATCAGGTTTATGTCCATTGGGTTGATGACAGCGGCGTGGTATTTCAATCATGACTATGCGTGACTTTTTTGGGCGTTTTAAGCCTAAAGGTCAGCATCTGGTAATCGGCGTTCCCTTTTTCTGGATGCTGTTATTTTTTCTTTTGCCCTTTGTTATTGTCTTCAAAATTAGTTTTGCCGAAGCTGATGTGGCGATTCCACCCTATACCAGCTTGCTGGAATGGGCGGATGAGCAACTGACGATTATGCTCAATTTTGCTAACTACACCTTGCTTAGCGAAGACAAAATGTACATTGCGGCGTATTTGGGCTCGTTAAAAATTGCCTTGGTTAGCACCTTGCTGTGCTTGTTGGTGGGTTACCCGATGGCGCATGCCATTACGAAAACCAAACCTTCAACCCAAGCGGTGTTGCTGTTATTGGTGATGATGCCGACCTGGACTGCTTTGCTGATTCGGGTGTATGCCTGGATGGGAATCTTGGGCAAAAATGGCTTGCTGAATAATTTTTTGCTCTGGTTGGGTCTGATTAACGAGCCTTTAACTATTCTTAACACCAATATCGCGGTGTATATCGGGATTGTGTATTCCTATCTACCCTTTATGGTGTTGCCGTTATATGCCAACTTAGTGAAGCACGATAACTCGCTACTTGAAGCAGCAGCCGACTTAGGCGCTGGCCGCTTGACGCGCTTTTGGCGAATTACTGTACCTTTATCTAAGAGTGGGATTATTGCTGGCTGTATGTTGGTATTTATTCCAGTGGTGGGTGAGTTTGTGATCCCCGAATTACTGGGCGGCCCTGAAACCCTGATGATTGGTAAAGTGCTCTGGCAAGAGTTCTTTAATAACCGCGACTGGCCGGTAGCTTCAGCGCTAGCGGTGATTATGCTATTGCTATTAATTGTGCCGATTATCCTGTTTAACCGAAACCAAGCACGGGAAATGGAGGGTAAAGCATGAGACGTTTTAGCTTCTCCAGCATGATGCTGTTTTTCGGCTTAATGTTTATCTATGTACCGATGATCGTATTGGTGATCTACTCCTTTAACGCTTCACGTTTAGTCACGGTGTGGGGGGGGTGGTCAACCAAGTGGTATGAAGGCTTATTAGATAATACTCAGCTGATGAGCGCCGTAGTGCGCTCACTGGAAGTGGCGAGCTATACAGCGATTGCAGCAACCGCTTTAGGTACTTTGGCAGCCTTAGTTTTAACTCGGATTAAGCACTTTAAAGGCCGTACGCTATTTGGTGGCATGGTTACAGCACCTTTGGTAATGCCTGAAGTGATTACTGGTTTATCGCTGTTATTGCTATTTGTCGCTATGGCGCAACTGATTGGTTGGCCAGCAGAGCGCGGTGTCGTAACCATCTGGATTGCTCACACCACTTTCTGTACAGCGTATGTGGCGATTATTGTCTCAACGCGTTTGCGTGAAGTGGATCATTCTCTAGAAGAAGCAGCGATGGACTTAGGTGCTCGTCCTTGGAAAGTATTCTTTTTGATTACTGTGCCGATGATTGCGCCTTCATTAGCGGCTGGGGCGATGATGTCGTTTGCTTTATCGCTAGATGACTTGGTATTAGCCAGCTTTGTGGCAGGTCCGGGTTCAACCACCTTGCCAATGGAGATTTATTCAGCGGTACGCATGGGAGTTAAGCCAGAGATTAACGCAATTGCTAGCTTAATTTTGCTGTTTGTTTCGATGGCGACCTTTATTGCTTGGTTCTTTACTCGGCGCGCTGAAGAGCGGCGCAATAAAGCGATTGCTCTGAGTAAAAAAGCGGCTTAAATCTAGAATAGCGCTTTACAACAGCCCATTTAGTTGCTCACTAAATGGGCTTTTTCTTGGGAAAAAAGCGAATAAATTTTTTCCTGAATTTAAGCGTGGTTATTTTTTGAAACAGGTACTAGAATGCGCCAAATTATTTATCAGTGAAGTCGCTTTGGCCTAGGGCTGGTAAGTAATTTCTAGCTATTTTTTGTAATAACGGTTCGAGGTTGTAGGCATGCTTGATGATGAATTAGATCAAGATGATTTAGAAGTAGACGAAGTAGAAGAAAGCGATGAAATTGAGCCGCTAGATGACCTAGACGACTCAGTAGATGATGGGGATGACTTGGGCGATCTAGGCGAAGATGATGCCGATGAAGTGGTCACGCCAAAACGCGCGAAAAAAACTGCAGCGATAAGTGAGGATGCCTTACCTTCTGTAGAAACTAAAAAGAAAGAGCGTGATGCCTTAGCATTGGCTATGGAAGAGTTTTTATCGCGCGGCGGTAAGGTACAGGAAGTCGATAGTAGCTATTAATTAGCACTCAGCAATCGGATCGATTGCGTTAGGATTAGCAAAGCCAGCTCAATTGAGCTGGCTTTTTTATTAATCTTTGAATACTATAAGGGGTATATATTTAAGCGAAGTTGTTCGCCACTAGGCGTTAGGAGAGACAGCTATGAAGTGCAATATGGGGTTTTTAGATCGTGCCGCGCGGATTATTTTAGGGCTGGTACTGATAGGTTTGAGTATTAGCAGTACGATTGGCGCGTGGGGTTATTTAGGTGCGATTCCGTTAATTATGGGGCTGATTGGTAATTGCCCACTGTACACCTTATTAAAAATTAATACCTGCAAAGCAAAAAACTAAGTTTAGACACTGATTGTTGATTGATTTCATCAGTCACAAGGACGTGGGTTTGGGGCTATTGTTCAGCATCAGAGGCTGATCAATAGCCCATTATTTTTGGGGTTAAAAATTTTTAGACCATTCATAAAGTGGGCTGTAAAAACATATCACCTTATCGCTTTTTGGGCTTGAACCAAGAATGTTTTTTCTTTATGTCGAACACCAGTGGTGTTTTCCAGCAGGCTTTGGGTTGCGGTTTGAATATAGGCAGATAACGCTTGGCCCATGGCCGCATCTTCGGCGCTTGGCTCAAGCAGTTGTTGCTGGGCGTGAGCACCTAAGGTAAAGGACCACGGTCTAGCGGGCACGCCTTTAGCTTTCACTAAGATTTTATTGCCTTGAATTAGCGCCACAGTTTGATCACTGCCAGAGGGCTTGATCATGCCAATACCTGGATCATCTTTGGGCAGACTCAGTAAGTCTCGGCCCCAGCACTGATGCTGCACTGATTTCCCGAAGCGGCCGATGATGGTCGGTACCATATCAACTTGGGTGGCAGTAATTGCATTAGTTGTGCCAAATTTTTCTTGAATCCCCGGGGCGAGCAGTAGCATCGGCACGTGAAAGCGATAGAGATCCATATCGGTGAGTGATTCTGACGTACCAAAACCATGATCGCCTAGCACTACAAATAAGGTGTCTTGATACCACGGCTGTTGTTTGGCTTGCTCAAAAAATTGGCCTAATGCCCAGTCAGAATAGCGCATGGCGGTTAGATGCTGATCTAAGCTGCCATGACCGGTCACAGGGGTAATTGGCAGTTGCTCTGGTAACGCGTAAGGGGTGTGGTTGGAAAGCGTTTGTAAGAGAGCATAAAAAGGTTTTGGGCCTTGCAGCTTGTTTAATTCTTGTACTGCGCGTTGGAACATATCTTGATCAGATACACCCCAGGTCGGGTCAGATACCACGGGATTAATATAGTCATTGCGGCCAACAAAATGGGTCATGCCTTGGTTGCTAAAAAATCCTTGTTGGTTATCCCAAGCAAAGTCACCGTTATAGACATAGGCATCTTGGTAACCTTGGCTGCTAAGTAACTGTGGTAGGCCTGAAAAATCATGGCCGCCCTCGGGGCTTTGCATCAAATACTCAAACGCTGGCAGGTTTGGAAAACAAGCCATGCTGGCAAACATCCCTTGATGAGTATGGGTGCCGTTGGAGAAAAACTGGGTAAATAGTAAACCTTCTTGGCTCAGTTGATCGAAATAGGGGGTGATTTGCTCAGCGCTGCCTAAGGCTCCGACATAGCGCCCAGCAAAGCTTTCCATCAGAATCACCACGACATTTTTGATCTGCAGCTGGGTGTTAGGCGCTGGAGTAAAGACCCGGCGCAGGGCTGCTGAGTCGGCATCGATCAACTGATCATTGGCAGTTAAGATCAGCTGACGGGTGATTTCGGTGGCCTGCTGTGAATCGAGGCTATTTGGCCAAATATTTTCTCGGTGTGCCGAGTAAGTGGTTTTGGCTGCAGTATAGAGGCTAAGTACTGGATTAAGTCCAAGGTGATTAGCAAACATAGCCGGCGTGGTATAAGCATCGCCCCAGCGTAGCGGCGGGCCTTGGCGCAAGGTGCCGCGCGCAGCTACTACCGCCAATATCAAGCATAAGCCAAATACTGCGTACTCGGTGATTCCCGTTGCTGTAGGGCGAGCACTAAACTGACGAGTGCGCTGCTCGAGACTGGAAAATGCCAGATAACACAGCCCACTGAGCAGTAGCCAAGCTAAGAGCAGCTTAATCACAGGAAAACCATGCCAGAGCATGCTAATTACCGTGCTCGGGTCTTCGTTTAAGTACTGAAAAACAATGCTATTGAGCCGCTGGTGAAATTCGCGATAAAAATCCAACTCAATAATGCCCAGTAAACCGCTTAGGCTACTACTAGCAACCAGCCAGGCAAGCATCAAGCGCCTAAAGTTACGCCAGGGGGCATAGAGTAGCGCTAAAAATAACGGCAACAATAAATAGATGCTCACCCGTAAATCAAAACGTAAACCGTTGAAAAAAGCTTCAAGAAAGTGTGTAGCTTCCGTGTTACCCATCATTTCATGGTTGTAAGTCAGTAATAGACCACGTAGCGCAGTGAAAAGTAACAGTAAGAGCATCAGACTGCCGACTAAAAAGCGTAGATGGGAGAGCAAGCTAATCAGCGGTTTTTCTGTAGTGGCATACAAGATCCTGGAGTGGTTAAGAAAAAATGGAGCAACGAGTAAAACGCTGGTTAGCGTAACCTAGTGGATGTGAAAAAATATTGTTTTTAGTAGTTGCAGCGGGCCTAAGACTAAGACTTTATAAATTTGTTTCGAAGCGGGGGTGAAATCTAGGGCTTTTGTGAGATTGCTGTATGATGCAGGCAGTCTTGATTACAGAGTAAATACTATGAGTAATACAGTAGCGCCCCAGCGTGCGCCTTCGATTGTAGGGGGAGCGATGATTATTGCTGGCACCGCAATTGGTGCTGGCATGTTGGCAAATCCGACGGCGATGTCGGGCGTATGGTTTTTAGGTTCAATTGCCATTTTAATCTACACCTGGTTTTGTATGTATGTCTCGGGTTTGATGCTGCTTGAGGCCAACTTACATTACCCTGTTGGAGCCAGCTTCCATACCATTGTTAAAGATTTGCTGGGATCTGCGTGGAATATTATCACCGGGCTGTCGGTTGCATTTGTTTTGTATATTTTGACCTATGCTTATATTTTTGTCGGTGGTGGCTTAACCCAAGAATCGGTTAATGCATTGCTCAAGGTCGCAGACCAGCCGACCTTAAGTATTGCCAGAGAATGGGGCTCGGTTCTTTTTTTAGTGGTACTAGCCACTTCGGTTTGGCTATCGACTAAGGTGGTTGATCGTTTTTCTACCATCTTATTGGGCGGTATGTTGATCAGTTTCTTCTGGTCTACAGGCTCGATGCTAGGCAGCGCAAAACCAGAGGTGCTATTTGATGTAAGCAGTATACAGTCAGGTAATTTTTGGCTGTATGCATGGAGCGCACTCCCAGTTTGTCTAGCTTCATTTGGCTACCATGGTAATGTGCCGAGCTTGGTCAGTTACTATAAAAAAGATGCTAAGAAAGTCACTCGCAGTCTACTAGTGGGCACGTTTTTGGCTTTAGCTATGTATTTATTATGGCAGGTTGCAGTCCAGGGCAATTTACCCCGTGCAGCGTTTGCGCCGGTGATTGCAGAAGGCGGTGATGTTACCGTGCTGCTCAAAGCCTTGTCGCGCTATATCGCTACTGAGCACATTAGCCAAGTACTCAATGCATTTGCCTACATGGCGATTGCTAGCTCATTTTTAGGCGTGACTTTGGGTTTATTTGATTATATTCGAGACCTGTTTAAATTTAGTGATGATGCCAGTGGCCGCTTAAAAGCTGCAGCAGTTACTTTCTTGCCTCCATTATTAGCCTGTTTGTTATTTCCAACCGGTTTTGTAAAAATGATTGGTTATGCTGGTTTAATGGCTGCAATTTGGGCGGCTTTGGTGCCGGCATTATTAGTACGGGCGAGTCGTAAAAAATTTAGCGAAGCTAACTACCGAGTATTTGGCGGCCAGTGGATGATTGGTTTTATTTTGCTATTTGCGGTCTTGGTATTCTCGGCACAAATTTTAATGCAATTAGAGTGGTTACCCGTCTTCACGGGTGAGTAGCTACCCATGGGGGTATCTGGCTAAGCTGCTATACTGCGTGCTGTACTGTCTTTGAAAATAAGGAATGACCATGAAAAAACTAGTATTAGCCACCTTGATCAGCTTTGCTTCAGTAGGTGCTATGGCCAGTGAGCTGGCCATTTCTGCGGTAGATGCTTACGCCAAAACTCAGCAAACAGAGCGCCCAGTCTTATTGGTTGATGTGCGTGATCCGGTAGAGATTATGTTTGTTGGCGCCACTGATGCTGCAGACATTAATATTCCTTTTCTATTGGTAGATCGTAACCAGTGGAATGCAGAGCGTGGGATTTTTAAAATGTCGCGCAATGAGCAGTTTGTCGAGCAAGTAAAGGCTGCGCTTAAACAGCGGGGCTTACCGGAAACCACTGAGGTGATCACCATGTGCCGTTCAGGCAGTGAACGGGGTGAGCCTAGCGCGAAGTTATTGCAAGAGGCTGGTTTAAGTAATGCGCGCTTTGTTGAGCATGGCTTTCAGGGGGATGCGATTAAACAAGGTGAACAGAAAGGTTTTCGTCTCAAAAATGGTTGGCAGAACTCGGGTTTACCTTGGAGTAAAATGAGCCCAGAGAAAATATTTAAGCCAAGTAAGTAACAGCCTAAATGAACAAAGGGGAAGCTTAAGCTTCCCCTTTTAGGTTCTGGTTGTTTGTTATTTTTATTGCAGCTTTGTTGTTGTTATTTTGCTGTTAGGGTGCTTGAAAATCTCAAGCGAATAGCAAACGGATTGCTTTGGAAGCGGGTCAGCAACAGGTAGTCATTGATGTTGGCAGCTGCTTTAGCAGTTTTTGTTGTTCTCTTCATCAAATCGGACTGTTGGCTTGTTGTATTATTATTTTAACCTTCTCCAAAAAAATCAGTTAGCTGCGGCTCTTACTTATTATTGTTGTTGTGTTCGAGTCGTTACGTTTTATTGTTATTAGGGTTTGTGCTTGTTGTTATTGTTGTACAAATACTAAAGCAGTTAGCGTGCCATAAAAAATAAATTCTTAATAAACAATGGCTTATATTTTTATTGAAAGTAGCGTGAGTGACTGCTGCTAAAAAGTGTTACTTTTCTACACCATAACTGTTACCGCGTGTTGGGTAGTGGTGGAACCACATTGAGGTGACTGCTAAGCATGAGATACAGCGGTTTAATTCCCTGCCTTTAGCAGTGCACGATAGCCTTCTTGGTAGCTGGGATAGATTGGCTGCCAGCCCAAGGCCCGTGCCCGTGCATTACTGCAACGCTTACTGCCGGCGCGGCGTAGAATCAGCTCCGATGACTGTCGGTTAATCTGCAGCTGTTGGCGTAACCAGTTAATCACCTCAACTAACTCGCTGGGCGCGTTATCCACGCCTAGGTAACAATGAGCTAAGGTTGTACCAGCGTGTTGGGTTTTGAGTAAATGAGTAATGAGCTGGGCGGCATCTTCAGCATGAATTCGATTAGTGAACACTTGAGTAGGGGCAGCGGTAGCGCCTTGCTGTACTTGTTGGATTAAACGCTGTCGACCAGGTCCGTAAATACCGGCTAGCCTAATGCAAGTAGCAGCAAAGGGGCTGTTCAATACTAACTGCTCGGCTTGGAGCATGATTTTTCCACTCCAGCGCGTGGGTTCGGTTGGCGAGTCCTCATCTAGCCATTGATGATCTTGTTGAGCATATACTGCAGTACTTGAAGTAAAGAGTAACCGTTTGGGCTGTTGTTGGTGTGCAGTTAACCACTGACAGACATGCTGCAAACCGGTTAGATAAGCCGCTTGATAGCCAGACTCAGTGTGTTGTTTGGCAGCAGCGCTGTAAAGCACGTAGTCTATAGCCTGATCTGGCCATTGGCTGGGACACTGGGCTTGGGTTAAATCAGCTTGAATTGGAATCACGCCAGTTGGCAGTTGATCGATTGTTTGTCGTAAACCATAGACAGTCCACTGCTCGGCTAATAACCGCTTGGCCACACGTGAGCCAATATCGCCACAGCCGACAATAATGATGCTTGGGTGAGTGCTCATAGTTAACTCATTTAATATGTAGGAAAAAAACCAGTAAAATTATGCAGATACTTATTTCACAGGAAATGCGCTAATGACTCTAACTGAACTCCGCTACATTGTAACCTTGGCGCAAGAGCAGCATTTTGGTCGCGCTGCAGAGCGTTGCCATGTGAGCCAGCCAACCTTATCGGTAGGGGTGAAAAAGTTAGAGAGTGAGTTGGGTGTTTTAATCTTTGAGCGCAGCAAAAATGCGGTTCGGCTCACTCCAGTCGGTGAAGGAATTGTGGCACAAGCTCAAAAAGTATTAGAGCAAGCGCAAATGGTTAAGGAGCTGGCGCAAGCAGGAAAAAATCAGCTGGCTGCGCCTCTGCGGGTAGGGGCAATTTATACTATTGGTCCTTATTTGTTTCCGCGACTGGTGCCTAGTTTGCATCAAGAAGCACCAGAGATGCCGTTATATATAGAAGAGAACTTTACCCATGTGCTGCGTGACAAGCTGCGTAATGGTGAACTTGATGCGATTATTATTGCGTTGCCATTTCAAGATGCGGATATTTTGACCAAGGCTCTGTATGAAGAACCTTTTTATGTGCTGATGCCAGCGGACCATGCCTGGACTAAAAAGCAGACGATTCCCAGCGAGCTGTTGAACAGTAAAAGTTTATTGCTGTTAGGTGAAGGGCATTGTTTTCGCGATCAGGTGTTAGAGGCATGCCCAACGGTAATGCAAGAGGCCGATCTGAATAAGTACACTACGGTTGAAGCAAACTCCTTAGAGACCATTCGCCATATGGTGGCCTCTGGTTTGGGGGTTTCGGTATTGCCGCAGTCTGCAGTGAAAAGTCATCACTATGCGCCAGGCGTGTTGGCGGTGCGTCCTTTAGCTGACCCTGCGCCAACTCGTACCGTGGCGATTGCATGGCGTGCCAGTTTCCCACGACCCAAAGCAATTGACATGCTAGCCAATGCGATTGAAAACTGTACCCAAAGTTTAGCTAGCGAAATCCTGAGTTAAAGGTAGCTATTAGAGACTGCGCCCATGACGATGTTATTAACCCATACCCCCGTTACCACCTTAAAGGGTGTGGGGGCAGCCATGGCCGAAAAGTTAAAAAAAGTCGGCATTGAAAGCATCCAAGATGTGCTATTTCATTTGCCGTTACGTTATCAGGATCGTACTCGAATCACTCCAATAGGGGCTTTGCGCCCAGGTCAGGATGCGGTGATTGAAGGGCAAGTGATAGCGGCTGATATTGTTATGGGCCGGCGGCGTAGTTTGATTGTACGTTTACAAGATGGCAGTGGCGCCATTAGTTTGCGTTTTTTTCATTTTAGTTTTGCCCAAAAAGAAAGTTTTAAAGCTGGCAGCTTAGTGCGCTGTTATGGTGAAGTGCGCCCCGGTGCTTCAGGACTAGAGCTTTATCATCCTGAATATCGCACTCAAACAACAGGGCTAGCACCACCTATTGAGCAAACGTTAACTGCAATTTATCCAGCCACCGAAGGTTTAACTCAAGCTAGATTACGTGGGTTTGCTGAGCAGGCACTGGGCTTATTAAGTGAGCATAATTTACCTGACTGGTTGCCTGTTGCCTTACGGCAAACGCTGAAACTTGGCGGATTAGTTGAGGCGATTCGCTATCTACATCAGCCTCCACCAGATGCCGATTTAGAGCAGCTAGCCGAAGGCGTGCATTGGTCACAGCAGCGCTTGGCCTTTGAGGAGATTTTGACCCATCAATTATCACTACAAAAACTGCGTGAACAGATGCGTGCTCAGGCAGCGCCTGCGTTGCCCTTGGCGCGGCAACTGCCCCAGCAATTTTTAGCAAATCTAGGTTTTGCACCTACGGCGGCGCAGCAGCGAGTAGGACAAGAAATTGCCTATGATTTATCACAGCCGTTACCGATGCTGCGTTTAGTGCAAGGCGATGTGGGTGCAGGCAAAACCGTGGTCGCCGCCTTGGCTGCTTTGCAAGCATTAGAAGCTGGTTACCAAGTGGCATTGATGGCACCGACCGAGATTTTGGCGGAGCAGCATTTTCTTAATTTTAGCCGTTGGTTAACGCCGTTAGGAATTGAGGTGGCTTGGTTAGCGGGTAAGTTAAAAGGCAAAGCGCGCAGTAGTGCGTTACAGCAAATCGCCCAAGGTGCCCCGATGGTGGTGGGTACTCATGCGTTATTTCAAGCGGAAGTGCAGTTTAAAAAACTGGCATTAGTCATTATTGATGAGCAGCATCGCTTTGGCGTTCAGCAACGCTTAGCCTTGCGTGAAAAAGGGGTAGAAGGCCGCCTCAGTCCGCACCAATTGATTATGACCGCGACTCCGATTCCACGAACTTTAGCGATGAGCGCTTATGCTGATTTAGATACCTCAATCTTAGATGAATTGCCGCCTGGACGTACCCCAGTCAATACGGTGGTGATTAGCGAGAGTAGGCGGCCTGAAATTATCGAGCGAGTGCGCGCGGCCTGTACCTCAGGGCGGCAAGCCTATTGGGTTTGTACCTTGATTGAAGAGTCAGAAGAGCTGACTTGCCAAGCAGCACAGACTACCTATGAAGAGTTAACCCTAGCACTGGCTGGACTGCGTGTGGGACTTATTCATGGGCGTATGAAACCCGCCGAGAAAGCCGAGATCATGCAGCTATTTAAGGACAGCGAGCTGCAATTGTTAGTGGCAACTACGGTGATTGAAGTGGGCGTAGATGTGCCAAATGCCAGCCTTATGATCATTGAAAATCCCGAGCGTTTAGGTTTAGCCCAGCTCCATCAGTTACGCGGACGAGTCGGGCGTGGCAGTACGGCGAGTCATTGTTTGCTGTTGTATCACACGCCGTTGTCGCAGATTGGACGTGAGCGGTTAGCTATTATGCGCGAAACCAATGATGGCTTTGTGATTGCCGAACGAGACCTTGAACTGCGTGGTCCAGGTGAAATGCTGGGCACTCGGCAAACCGGCTTGCTGCAATTTAAAATTGCCGATTTAATGCGTGACAACTATTTATTACCCTCAGCTCGCGCGGCTGCCGAGCAGGTGGTGCAACACCATCCTGAGATTATTCAGCCGCTGCTAGATCGCTGGCTAAAAGATGGTCAGCAGTATGGCCAAGTGTAGATAATCCTAGATTCTCGAATCAGATAATGGAGGCATCACGCCGATGCAAAGCTTTAACTTTTATAATCCGACGCATATTGTATTTGGTGCAGGGCGGGTCAGTGAGCTGGCGCATTTAGTGCCTGCCGGGGCAAAAGTGATGGTGCTCTATGGCGGAAATAGTGCCCGCCAGCATGGCACCTTAGATGAAGTCGAAGCAGCATTAAGTCAGCACGAGCTGCATTTATTTGGCGGCATTGAGCCCAATCCCAGTTATCAAACGCTGATGCGTGCAGTGGCACAAGTACAGCAATTGCAGATTGATTTCTTACTGGCGGTAGGTGGTGGCTCGGTAATTGATGGTACAAAATTTGTTGCCGCTGCTGCGTGTTTTGCTGGCGATAATCCATGGGATATTTTGCAGCAAGGCGGTAAAAATATTACTCAAGCATTGCCCTTTGCCAGCGTGCTGACTTTGCCTGCCACGGGTTCAGAAATGAATCGAGGCGGAGTGATTACTAACCTAGAAACGAAAAGTAAGCGCTCATTTAGCAACAATTTGCTGTATCCCCAGTTTTCGATTTTAGATCCAACGAAAACCTATAGCTTGCCGGATAAGCAGGTAGCTAATGGTGTCGTTGATGCTTTTGTACATGTAATGGAGCAGTACTTAACCTATCCAACCCAAGCGAAAGTACAGGATCGTTTTGCCGAAGGGCTGCTGCAAACCCTGATCGAAATTGGCTTGCCAGCGATTCAACAGCGTGAAAATTATGAGTTACGGGCGAATCTGATGTGGACTGCTACCTTAGCGCTGAATGGGCTGATTGGAGCAGGCGTGCCACAAGACTGGTCAACCCACATGATTGGGCATGAATTAACGGCTCTATATGGACTGGATCATGCGCAAACCTTAGCCATCATATTGCCAAGCATGTTGGAGTATCGTCGTGAGCCAAAGCAGGGCAAGTTGCTACAGTATGCTGAACGAGTGTGGGGAATTACAGACGGAGCGCCTGAACAGCGAATCAGCCAAGCGATTGCTAACACCCGTGATTTCTTTGAATCCTTAGGAGTGGCGACCCGTTTGCGTGACTATGGCTTAGATGAGACAGCGATTGAGCCGGTGATTGAGCAATTACGGCAGCATGGCATGCTGAACTTGGGGGAGCACCGTGATCTGACGCCTGAGGATAGCCAGAATGTGCTGCGTTTAAGTCTCTAGCTTATCGGGGGACTTGTATTGGGCGTAACTCTGCTTGATAGAAGTCCGGCTCGATTAATTTACGGGCAAAATGCCCAATAATTAAATAGCTTTCTTTGAGGTACAACTTCAGTTTATCGGCCTTGGAGTAGCTATTAAATTTTGAGCTAGGGGTGGGGGAAAGCTGCACCTTCAAGCCAAGGTCGCGGGCCATAATGCCCGCGCGGGCTAAATGAAAGTAATCACTGACTAGAATCACCGAGTGAATCTGCTCTTGTTGCAGTAAAACCTGGGCGTTTTTTAAGTTATACCAGGTGTCACGGGAAGTTTTTTCGTAAGCGATATCTTTGGCTGCCACACCTTGTTTAATCGCCCAGCGCGCGCCTACTTCACCTTCACTGGCCATATCCGCGCGTAAGGTACCGCCGGTGAAGATCAATTTTTGCGTGGTACCGGCTTGGTACAAGTTCACCGCATGGCGAATACGTTCTTTAAACACCGGCGATGGATTATCGCCCCAAGCCGCAGCGCCGAGCACAATAGTGGCAGGCGCCGGTTGCACACTACGTTCTTGGGCACAATACCAAACATAACCGACCAAACTCGCCATCCCCAATCCACCAACTAAGGTGAGAATCAGCAATAATTTGATTAAGCGAATGAGAGGATGGGAAGTCACAGCCATGGTGCTGGGCAAGCCTTGGATTAGAAAATAGTTAGGCCTTAGAGTACGTTTTCTAAGGTTTTCATACAAGAAGGAGTAGAGCAAATACTGCTGAGAGAAAAGGGAGTGTGCTGTCAAAAATTGATATTTGTTTTTAATGGATTAGCGCTATTAGCTGTATTGCTAACAGTGAGTCGCTTAGCAAATAGTATAGGGTGTGCAGGCTTTTAGCTTCGCTGTGGCAGATTCAGTAGCAGCAAGCAACAGCGCTCAAGCCCATAGGATTAGGGGTTAAAGGTTTGGCGGGAGGGAAATATTAGGTTGGAACTGTTAAGTAGGGGCTTAACTTAACTTAACTTAATTTAAGTTTAATCGTTGTAACCAACCGTACAGACTGAGATTGGCTCTACAGCAAACTCTCTATGGGCTTTACTGTAGAAGCGGACTGACCACAAATATAATAATGTCGGAGTTTCTGCAAATGATGAATTTCAAGATCAAGCCATTGATTGGTTCCTGTCTACTCGCGGCTTCGCTGATGTTGCCCACTTTACAAAGTACGCAAGCTGCTGAAAAGCTAATGCTTGGCCATGCTTTCCCTTCGGAACACATTTTTCATTTAACCTCAGCCACCTTTATGGATGAGTTAAAAAATAATGGGGCAAAAATTAATGTGGATTATCACCCTGGAGGTTCATTAGGCGACTGGGCTTCTATTTTTGAGCAGAGCATGGAAGGCGTAGTGCATATGACTATGAGCTTTGGCTCTTCGGAGTTTGACCCGAGACTCGACCTTACCTTTATGAGCTACATTGTCAGTGATTGGGATCAAGCTTTTAAGGCTTATGGCCCCAATGGAAAAATGACTGATATTTACAATGAGATCTTAGGGGAGATGGATTTAGCAGTGCTCGGCATTATCCCTACGGGATTTGGCTCTATTGCGATGCGTAAAGGCAATAAAGCTGAGCCGGTTAATTTTCCACAAGATGCTAAAGGGATCAAAATCCGTGTGCCTGCAATTCAAGTGGGTATCGAGCGCTTTAAAAGCTTAGGTTTTAATCCAGTGCCTATTCCTTTGTCTGAGCTCTATACCGCATTACAGCTAGGCACAATTGATGCTACGGGTATTCAAACACCATCAGATATTTGGCTGATACGTGATGTGGTGGAATCCTATATTTTAACGAAAGATTATTTTGAGCACGCATTTTGGGTGGTTAATAAATCTTGGCTAAATAAACTTTCTAATGAAGATCGAGAAAAGTTATTTGCTGCAGCAGAAAAAACCATGATTAAAGTTTGGGATGAAGCCCAAGCAGTAGATGCAAACTTCTTAGAAAAAGTAGAAAAATCAGGGATTAAGATTGTAAAACTCACACCTGAACAGGATGCGCAAGCAAAAAAACTAGTCTATGCCCACGAATGGCCTTTCATGGAAAAAGCCCTTGGACCAAAAATCATGGGTGTTTTGCGAGAAATAGCAGAGCTAGAAGATTAGTTTCTTCGTTGATTCGCTGTGCAGTATAACCGCTATATTTGGCTATAGCGGTTATCTATCCTAGTATCTAGAAGTAAGGTTAGTGACATGAGTAATAGTCATTCAATTCCTGTAAAAAAGCCGCTAAGTGTAATTAAGATATATGATTACGATCCAGACTTAAGCGCTTATCCTATTCCTCCTCATCTTCATGCTATTCCTGAGCAAGCGCGTAATAAGTTAGATAAATACTTAATGCGCTTTGAAAAGGTATTGAATGCCTTGTTTTGCAGCTTAATGATCTTAGCAGGCTTATCCTTAGCAGGATTAGTGGCTCTTCGCATTTGAGGGTGTGGAAAAAATCTGACCGGCTGGAAAAGGTGCCGGGGAACTTGGAAAATGTAAGCTCCTACACCAACAAAAACCAAGCCCCCGACATGAGCAATCTTACCTTTTCCAGCCCAGACCTTTCCAGCTTTTGCCAACTAAATATCCTCGGCCTGACTGCCACTGGACAACATCTTTGTGCAGAACGCGCCGTCATCGAATGCCGTTTCACCAAAGCACCTGAGCCGTGCCCCAAGTGCGGTGCTGCTGGCGTTTCACGCGGCACGGTCGATAGGTATCTTGCTCACACACCTTACGGGCAACGGCCAACTACATTGTTGCTGCGTATTCGGCGTTGGCGTTGTATTTGCGGCTGCTTCTGGCACGAAGATACCAGCAGTGCTGCGCCGCCACGCGCAAAGCTTTCCCATGGAGCGATACGCTGGGCATTGGCTGCCATCGTGCTGGATGACTTGTCGGTATCCCGTGTTGCGAGCCATCTGGACGTTGCCTGGCACACCGCCAATAGCGCTATTATCAACGAAGGTCAGCGCCTGCTTTTTAATGACTCGACACGTTTTGACGGTGTGACCGTGCTGGGCGTGGATGAGCATGTCTGGCGGCATACAAGCTGGGGTGACAAGTACGTCACCATCGTGGTTGACCTTACGCCCGTGCGTAACAAAACTGGGCCGGCCCGCTTGCTCGATGTGCTGGAAGGCCGCTCCAAACAAGCCTTTAAACAGTGGCTGAACAATCGTCCCAAGGCTTGGCGTGACCAGATTGAAAGCATTGCCATGGACGGTTTTACGGGGTTTAAATCTGCGGCACAAGAAGCCTTGCCCCAAGCCCAAACCGTGCTGGATCCCTTTCATGTGGTGCGCTGGGCAAGCAACATGCTGGATGAATGCCGCCGGCGTGTGCAACAAGACGTCCTAGGCCGTAGAGGGCGTAAAAACGACCCGCTCTACAAAAGCCGTCGAACGCTGCTGACCCGGATCAGCTACCTGTCTGACGCCAACAAAAAGCAACTGTTCCAGCTGTTTGCAGATGAGCACCACCTCGAAGTGGATTGCACTTGGAACATGTACCAACGGGTGGTCAGCGCCTACAACGAGCCGGATCGAAGGCGTGGTAAAAAACTCATGGAAGAGGTCATAAATATCATTACAGCCAGTGACTTGCCCAAAGCGCTCATCGAGGTGAAAGGCTTGGGAAAAACGCTGAAAAAATACGCGGATAGCATCCTGTCCTACTTCGACCGACCAGGAACCAGCAACGGACCTACAGAAGCTATCAATGGTCGGCTGGAACACTTGCGAGGCACTGCTTTGGGCTTTAGAAATTTAACCAACTACATCGCCAGATGCCTGTTGAAATCCGGAGGGTTTAGAAACCAGCTACACCCTTAAATGCGAAGAGCCAGTTTTTGTTGTTCTTGTTTTTTTATGAAATGGTGTGCAACTGTTGTTATGTATGTGGATTTAGCTTTGTTAAAGTCCTGGTAGTGATAAGCTAAACACTCAACCCATAAGTTCTCATCTCTATTGTTTTGAAAGTGATATGCAGCTTTAGCGTAGGGGCCTTTGTCATCTAAATTATTTTTAAGATGCTTGGTTGCTTCATGTAATCCATATAATGCTTGAAATTTTAGATCTTCCATAAATTCACCATTAGCAAGATTTTTAATTGTATAAAATATTTTTAGCTATGTTTTAAATAGTAAGTTACGACCAGAGTTTTAGATATAAGTTTATTTTAGGAGGCTTCAGCGTGCTATAGCTTATCGCTATATTTAAGATGGCGCACCCGACAGGAATTGAACCTGTGACCTTCGCCTTCGGAGGGCGACACTCTATCCAACTGAGCTACGGGTGCAGCGGCGGCTATAATACGCAGTTTCTTCGCCAAGGTCTATGCTTTCGCGAGACGTTAATTAAAGTTTGGGCTGGGTTAACGTCTCGCGAAGGGGCTAGGGGTTAAAAAAATGCCTGTAATCCGGTTTGGGCGCGGCCAAGGATAAGGGCGTGGATGTCGTGGGTGCCTTCGTAGGTGTTCACCACTTCTAGGTTGACTAGGTGGCGGGCGATGCGGTATTCGTCGCTGATGCCATTACCACCCAGCATATCCCTAGCAACGCGGGCAATATCTAGGGCTTTACCACAGCTATTACGCTTCATGATCGAGGTGATTTCTACCGCGGCGCTGCCTTCATCTTTCATTCGTCCTAAACGTAAGCAACCTTGTAGGGCCAAGGTAATTTCGGTTTGCATATCGGCGAGTTTTTTCTGCACTAACTGATTGGCGGCTAACGGTTTGCCGTATTGGCTGCGATCCAGGGTGTATTGACGCGCCATGTGCCAGCAGTCTTCGGCGGCGCCCATTGCGCCCCAGCTGATACCGTAACGGGCAGAGTCTAAACAGGTGAAGGGCCCGCGTAAGCCACGCACCTCAGGGAAGGCGTTTTCTTCTGGAACAAACACATTATCCATCACAATCTCGCCAGTGATGGAGGCGCGTAAGCCAACTTTGCCCTGAATCACCGGGGCGGATAACCCTTCGGCGCCTTTATCTAAAATAAAGCCACGAATTTTACCCGCTTCATCTTTGGCCCAGACTACAAACACATCGGCGATCGGGCTGTTGGTAATCCACATTTTAGCGCCCGTTAAGCGATAGCCGCCCTCGACTTTTTTCGCAGTGGTGACCATAGAGCCTGGGTCTGATCCGTGATCGGGCTCGGTTAAACCAAAGCAACCAATGTATTCACCGCTGGCTAACTTAGGTAAGTATTTTTGTTTAGCTGCTTCAGTGGCAAAGGTGTAAATGGGCAAAATCACTAAGGACGCCTGCACACTCATCATCGAGCGGTAACCAGAATCTACGCGTTCCACCTCACGGGCAATTAAGCCGTAGCTCACGTAGTTCATGCCACTGCCGCCGTAAGCTTCAGGTAGCATAGCGCCGAGTAAACCGGCTTCACCGAGTTCACGAAAAATAGCGGGATCAGTGTATTCTTCACGAAAGGCTTGTAACACTCGGGGGGCTAAGTGTTGTTGGGCAAATTGCTCGGCGGTGCGCTGTACCATACGCTCTTGCTCGCTGAGTTGTTGATTAAGTAGTAATGGATCATCCCAGTGGAAGGTGGCTTTTGTTGTCATTAGAGGCTCCAAAGCGGGCGTAAGAAAAAATAATCTACAGGGCTTTACCATCCCTTAAGTTAACCTTTACGTCAATCAGGTAAGCGGCTAATACCGCCAATCGTTGCAGAGAAAAATGTATGAGAAAATTAGGCCTATTTTTAGGGGGACTGGCACTCACGTTAGTGATGGGCGTGCAGGCTGCGCCGGTAACCAGTTTGCAGGTGGTTTTTCAGCACTATCGATTTAATACGCCGCCAAATCCAGTGCTTGTGGCGCAACCGCATGCTGATCTGTTGCTGTTGAAGTACAGCACAGCTAAGGGCAAACAGTATTTGGCTTTTAGCAAAGAGCCCGAGCTGGATCCAGCCTGTAAATGGGTAACGCTATTAAATCAGTTCAACCAGCCAGAGCTACTATCTGAGGCGTGTCAGGCTGTTCGTAAGAGTTTTAGCGCCACCTTTAAAGCGCATCCGAGTTTGCCGTTTAAGTTAGGCCAACAACCTGAGTTTTATGCGTTCTCTAGTGCGGGTAACACCTTTTTATTTAGTCCGCTAGCCACTGGTGGTGCACTAAAAATAGATACCGATTTTTTAACCGATCAGCAGCTAAAGCAACTGCTAGCCCATTAGTGGCTAGTAATGCAGGCAAGAATTGCAGAAAATACCCCGCTGCTTAATTGGAATCAGAGACAGTTTGATGAGTTTACCGCGATTTTATGTAGACGCTGAGTTGGCGTTAGGCACCGTTGATTTACCAGAAGCAACTTCCCATTATTTAAGTCGTGTGCTGCGCTTAGCGGTGGGGGCACAGATTCAACTATTTGATGGCAGCGGTCATGAGTACCTCAGCGAAATTACCGCGATTAGCAAAAAGGTAGTCAGCGTAGAACTGGCTAAGCAAGTGGCCGGTTTGCCGGACTCATCCTTAGCGATTCATTTAGGTCAGGGATTATCCCGCGGTGAGCGCATGGACTGGGCGATTCAAAAGGCGACTGAGCTTGGCGTAACCGAAATTACCCCTTTATTTACCGAGCGCTGTGAAGTGCGGCTAAATGATGAGCGGGCAGAAAAGCGGTTAGCGCATTGGCGACAAATTGCCATTAGTGCCTGCGAGCAGTGTGGGCGTTCAACAATTCCTGTAATTCATCCACCGCAAGCGATTGCCGAGTGGATGCAAACGCTGCAAGCCGATTTAAAACTGGTACTGCATCCTGTGGCGCAGCCGTTAACCGCGCATCAGCCGCCAAATAGCTTAGCTTTTTTGATTGGGCCAGAAGGAGGCTTAACAGAGGCTGAAGTAGCGCAAGCCGCTGACGCTGGCTTTTTACCTGCACGTTTAGGGCCAAGGGTGTTAAGAACCGAAACCGCGCCAGTGGTCGCTTTGAGTGTGGCGCAGCAATTATGGGGCGACTTTTAGCCTTACGCGTAATACAGCGCTTAAGTGAGCGCGATGTTAAGCCGCGGATTAATCCCCATATTTTTTAGCGCCGATTTTAACAGATGATGAATGGCTGCCCCCTCATCAAGCTGCATTGCCTCATTGAGGAGTTGCTTGGCTTGGCTGGCAGTAATTTGCCTGAGTAGCGATTTGACCTTTGGCAGCTGGGTGGCGTTCATCGATAAATTATCAAAGCCCATGGCCAGCAGTAGCACTGCGGCAACCGGATCACCGGCCATTTCACCGCAGATACTAACGGGCTTGCCTAAGCGGTGGGCCGCTTCCACTACATGCTGTAAGGCAGTTAATACTGCGGGATGAAAATAATCGTACAGCGAGGCAACCCGCGCATTATTACGATCTACTGCCAGTAAATATTGGGTTAAATCATTGGAGCCAACCGATAAAAAATCCACCAGCTGGGCAATATCATAGGCTTGATAGACTGCGGCTGGCACCTCGATCATCACCCCAATGGCCGGACGCTTTACGTCCAAGCCTTCGTTACGTAGCTCCACCCAAGCGCGGTGCACAAAGTGAATCGCTTCTTTAAGCTCAGCGATGCCGGAAATCATGGGCAGTAAAATGCGTAAATTATTGAGCCCAACGCTGGCCTCCATCATGGAGCGCAATTGAACCAGGAAAATTTCCGGGTGATCCAAGGTCACTCTAATTCCACGCCAGCCTAAGTAGGGGTTTTTCTCTTTAATCGGAAAATAGCTAAGAGGTTTATCGCCGCCAATATCTAAGGTGCGCATGGTGACCGGTTGTGGGGCAAAGGCTTGTAAGTGCTCCCGGTACAAAGCAATTTGCTCGCTTTCGCTAGGAAAGCGGGTTGCGCCCATAAAGGCCACTTCCGAGCGATACAGACCTACACCTTCGGCGCCGCGGTTTTGTGCCCGTTGCACATCGGCAATGAGTCCGGTATTTGCCCATAGCGGAATCCGTACATTATCTAGAGTAGCGCAGGGTAGGTGTCGTAAGTTATCCAGCTCTTGATCGAGTTGTTGCTCTTCGGCAATCATCTCGGTGTATTGTTCACGCAGCAGCCGTGTTGGGTTGGTGAAAATATCGCCGTGGTAACCATCAATAATGATTTCAATCCCATTCAGTCGTGAATAGGGTAAGTCGCCGGCGGCCACTACCGTCGGGATCCCCATCGCCCGGGCTAAAATAGCAACATGGGAGTTGCGCGAACCTTGCACCGAAATCAGCCCGGCTAATTTACCAGCGGGTACTTCCCCAAGCATTGCTGGCGACAATTCTTCACTGATGAGAATGGTGTTTTCGGGGTAATTAATCGGCTCGTGTTCAACTTCTTGTAAATAGGCCAGTAAGCGATTGCCTAAATCTTTAATGTCTTGGGCGCGCTCTTTGAGGTAGGCATCTTCCATTTTCTCAAAGCGCTGCACATGCTGTTGCACCACTTGCCGTAATGCCCCTTGGGCCCATTGGCCTGATTGGATCACGCGCACTACGTCGCTGGGTAATGCGCCTTGATCGAGCATCATCAGATACACATCAAACAGCGCTTGTTCTTGGGGGCGTAATTGACTGTTAAGGCGCTTAGCCAGCACTTTAATATCTTCGCGAACTGCATCTAAGGCGCGATTAAACAGTTTGAGCTGAGCCTCAATATTATGGCTGGGCTTATCGGGCACCACGTCTAGATTAGCAATCGGCAGCACCACTACCGCTTCACCAATGGCTGCCCCAGGCGCCCCAGGCACTCCTCTAAAGCGAGCAACCTGTACCCCTTTGCCGCGCTTATTAAGGCCACGAATCGAGCCAGTGGCTTCGGCGTGGGCGATTACCCCTGAAAGCTGGGCGCTCATGGTGACTAAAAAAGCTTCGTCGGCCTCATCAAACTGTCGCCGTTCTTTTTGCTGCACCACCAACACTCCCAGCACTTTGCGGTGGTGAATAATGGGGGTGCCTAAAAAGGAGGAGTAACGCTCTTCACCTGTTTCGGCAAAATAGCGAAAACGCGGATGGCTGGTGGCATCTTCTAAGCTAATGGTTTCGGCCCGACTGCCAACTAAACCAACCAAGCCTTCATTAGCCGCCATACTGACTTTACCAATCGAGCGCTTATTTAAGCCCTCGGTGGCCATCAGCACATAGCGATGGCTGTGCGGGTCTTTTAGGTAGACCGAGCACACATGGCTGCGCATTGCTTGCCGCACTTGGCTCACAATAATGGCTAAGGAGGCAGGCAAATCTTTGGCGCCATTCACCGCTTGGGAGATATGGCTGAGCGTGCGCAGCACGCTATTGGTTGGGATCGATTCTGGCACGGTAATCTTTAGTTAGTCGCGCACCGTAAGGCGCGGGGCCAATTCCTTTAATGCTCGGCGATAGACATCGCGTTTAAAAGTAACCACTTGACCTAAAGGATACCAGTAACTGACCCAACGCCAACCATCGAATTCAGGTTTTTCTGTGGTATCCATGCGTACCCGTTCTTCAGCACTTTTTAAGCGCAGTAAAAACCACTTTTGTTTTTGGCCAATACACACCGGATAACTGTGTGTGCGAATTAGGCGTTGTGGTAACCGATAACGAAGCCAGCCACGGGTGCAGGCTAGAATTTCGACATCCTCTCGCTGTAGACCAATCTCTTCGTAAAGCTCGCGATACAGGGCATCTTCTGCGTCTTCATTGGGATTGATTCCACCTTGGGGAAACTGCCAAGTGGTTTGATTAACACGGCGTGCCCAAAGGACTTGGCCTTGGTCGTTAGCAAGGATGATGCCGACGTTGGGGCGAAAGCCATCTGCGTCTATCATGTCAGCATACCCAGTAAAAAATAATGAATTCATTGTTCCATAAAGCACCCCGCTTGAGCAATTAGCGATTCACTTGAGCCTAGACAATAGGCTTTAGTCTAAAAAATCGTTATGCTGCTGCCTAATTTTGTGTAGATCAGTAGGAACAGAAACGTGCGTTTGGCTATTTTTGATTTAGACAACACTTTGCTCGGTGGTGACAGTGATCACTTATGGGGCGAGTACCTCTGTCAGCGTGGAATTTTAGATGCTGAGCAATATAAGGCGCGTAATGATGCCTTTTATGAAGATTACTTGGCTGGACGGTTAGATATTTTGGCGTATCAAAATTTTAGCCAAGAAATTTTAGCCAAAGCAGAGCCAGCGCAATTAGCTCAATGGCACGCTGAGTTTATGCGTGACTGCATTGAGCCAATTATTTTAGCTAAAGGTGAAGCGCTGTTAGAAAAGCGTCGCTCGGAAGGTTACACCTTGCTGATTATTACCGCGACTAACCGCTTTATTACTGGGCCGATTGCTAAGCGTTTGGGTGTGGATTACCTGATTGCTACTGAATGTGGCATGGAAAATGGTCGTTATACTGGTCAGGTGGTTGGCCAGCCTAGCTATCATGCCGGTAAGGTGGTTCGATTAAACGAGTGGTTAGCCCAGCATAAAGCAGCTAGCCTTGAGGGCAGTTATTTCTATAGCGACTCGCACAATGACTTACCTTTGCTAGAAGAAGTCTCTTACCCAGTGGCGGTCGATCCAGATGATACACTGCGGGCGATTGCCCAAGAGCGCGGTTGGACTATCTTGTCCTTACGCTAATTTACAGCGGTAGCTGAGCTAAACCAAAGTGAGCTTATGGCTAAAACCAAGGGATTTAACGGATTTGGCCATAAGTGGCAATAAATCTCACTTTTAACCCACTTGTATCTGGTTTAGACTTCCTAGGTTTAGATAGGTCGCAGGCCTTATCTTGAAGCACGCTTGGTACAACGGACTTATTACATCGATAGCAGGAACTCGATGTCTAACAGATAACACGGTGTTCTATGATCAAAGATATTAATTACATGGTCTCGGGAGGCTACCCTGTATTTGGGTTCTTCCAAGGTCTTTTGGTACTTTTATTTTTAGCCGCAATTGTTTATGGGCTGAAAAAGCTCGCTTTAAAACAGCGGGCTAAAGTGGCCGCAACTGAAGGTGCTGAACTGCCGAAGTCGCATTTTTGGGTAAAAGCTACGCAAAAAGCTTTAATGGCGTTGATTTTCCTTGGCGTTATTTTGTATCCGCTGTCGGTATTTTACTCGGGTAGTACCTACAACTCGTTTAAGAGGTCGATTCAAGAAGCCTTTAATGTGAGTTATCAAGATGGTTACTTGATTATTAAAAACGATTCTGGCCAAGACATTACCTTTAATAGTGATCTTAAAGGTCATTTAGTGGCTGATGTGGGTGGCGTGGCTTACACCACTAAAATTACGGTAAAAGGTGATTTAGTGGCCGATGGTCGCTTTGATCAGCAGGTAAAAGGCAAGAAATCAAAAGTTGATATTTATGCTGAAGACCCTACGCTGCAAGCGGCGCCTAAGAAAAAGCCAGCGGTTAAAAAACAAGATTTACTGATTCAATTAGCTGATCAAGAAATCTATGTGGCAGAAATTAATGCGCGCAATGACTCACTCAAAACCGTGATTGATCAACTGGATATTTATATCCATCGTCCGGCGCGTTAATTCAAGCTGTACTCAAAAGCCCGAGCATTCTCGGGCTTTTTTTTGCCTTACCGTTAGCCTAGCAAAATATATTCAGTTAATGACTTGAAAGACATATGCGAATCATTTACATTTGCGTCATTGTTTAATTCAGGTAGTTCGAGGGCTAGCTATGTATGTGTGTCTATGTAAAGGCGTGACTGATCGTAAGATTAATCAGGTTGTCAGCGACGGCGCACGGAGCTGGAAAGAAGTACGTGAGCAAACCGGCTGTGCCATGCAATGTGGTAAGTGTGCCTGTGAAGCCAAGCAAATTACTAAGCAGGCAGTCCTATCGGCACTCAGCTTGGCTAACCAAGACTTAGCTTACGCCATTTAAGCCAGCTCTTAAGCTTAAGTGAGCGCTGCGACCTTGAGTTAAAATTCCCCCTTAGTGTTGTTGATTCGGTCTGTTATGATTGGCGAAACTGGTGGCTGATTAGGAGCAAGACATGAAAGGCGACGCACAAGTAATAATTCATCTCAATAAAGTGCTGGGCAATGAGCTGGTAGCGATTAACCAGTACTTTTTGCACTCGCGTATGTTCAAAGACTGGGGCTTTGAAGCTTTAGCCAAGTTTGAATATGACGAATCCATCGAAGAGATGAAGCATGCTGATACGTTAATTGAGCGTATTTTGTTTCTAGAAGGCCTGCCTAATCTACAAGACTTAGGCAAGTTGCGCATTGGTGAGGACACTCAGGAAATGCTGGAGTGTGACCTAGCCCTTGAGCACCAAGCCCGAGCTGATTTACTAGAGGCCATTGCCCACTGTGAAACAGTTAAAGATTACGTGACCCGCGACATCTTCCGTAAAATTCTAGACGATGAAGAAGAGCATATTGATCAGCTAGAAACTCAGTTAGGGCTGATTGAAAAAGTCGGTATCCAAAACTACTTGCAAACGCAAATGGCCGACGCTGACGATTAAGTTAACCGCAGCTAGAGCAATTAATTTAACGGACGCCGCGGCATCCGTTTTTATGTGTGGGCTAAAAGCTGAGTCAGCGCCTGTTTTGCTGCTTGGCGTTCATTACTGGCCGCGCGGTATTCAGGATTCATACTCGACCAGCGGGGGTGGCTACGGGCTTTATCCAGCACTTCAGGTAGTGCTTGCTCTTGCCACTGCTGGGTTTGCTCAAGGCTGAGCAAGATTTTATCTTGCGCTGCGTGCCCCCGCTGCTCCAAGGCATTAAGAAGTTGCAATTGGCGTAAGCTGAGTAAACGCAGAATACTGTCATCTACGGTTAGGCTAGCCTCTCCAGTGAGGCTGCTTTTTAATTGCCGGCCAAATTTTAAAAATACTTCACCTAAGCCACCAATCGCCGCGCCCACAGCAGTACCTGCTCCTAGCGAAAAGCCAGCGGTGGCTAAATCAAATACAGCACCAGTGGCGGCTCCTTTAAGTGCGCCACTGGTGGCTTTAACACCGACTTGTTTCAAGGTTTCGCTGCTAAAAATATCATGCTCCCAGCGACCTTCGGTCATGGGTAAGTCAAATTCCGCAGCGCTGTCTTTATCAAAAGCATAGAGCTTAAGCAGTTGATCGACGGTTTTTTGTTCCCGTATTCGCGTGGCCTGTTGGTGTTTTTGTAACTCTAATTGCTGCTGGCTGTTATCAATTTGGCGTCTAAAGGCGGCAACATCTAATAGTAAATCAGCGATTAGCTCAAAGGCAGCTTGTTTGCGTAGCTGTGCTTGCTGTTGTTGATCGGCGCTGAGTTGAGCTAACGCCGCTTGATGCTGGGGCAGCATTAAACTTAAGGTCTGAAACAGTTGCTGACTGCCCGCAATTGGCGGTGCTACGGTATCAAATTGCACTACGCTATGCAGGCCAATTTTGGCCAGTCCCGCCAGCCATTCTGCCACCTGTTGTTGCTCGGCATGAATGTAATTAAGCACAGGAATTAACGGTTTACCCGCGCGATTTAAAATACTGATTTCATCGCGGTATTTATCAAAAAAAGTTTCTCGCGCGTCAATCACATACAGCGCGGCATCAGAGGCGAGCAACTGCTTTAATACCTTGGCTTCTTGCTCAAAGCGTTGCTTGGCTTCGCTGCTTTGAAGAAATACGGTTAGAGACTCTGGGCCGGCTTGGCGCTGGTTGTAGCGGCCGTTTAACTGCTCTAAGTAATCAAATAATCCCACCGCATCTTCTAAGCCTGGGGTATCAAACAAGGTTAACAGCGTTTGGCCACCGGTTTTTAAATGAGCGGCTTCCACATGTTTGGTGGTGGTGGCTTGGGGTGAAACCTCACCAAAATGGCTATTGCGGGTTAGGGTACGCATTAAAGAGGTTTTACCCACATTGGTGTGACCCACTACAGCAACGGATAAGGGCTTATGCATCGGCGGTCTCCAGCCACTGCAGGGCATCGTGGGCGCTGGTAAAGGCAATTTGCTGCTGGATTAGCCGTTTACTCCAGTCTTCTAGCCGGGCAGGATCATAGTGAATCTGGTCAGTCGCGGGCAGCAGCCACACTTTTAGCTCACTGCAAAATTGGGTTAAATCAGCCAACAAATTGAGCGTGCCACGATCAATTGAGCTACTAGGATCGCAGGCGACTAATAACCGTTGCAGTGGCTGTTGACTGAGCTGATCAAGAATCAAATGGCGCTGTGCTCGGCTATCCAGTGCGCCTAAATAAGGTACGGTAACGCTAGGTGGCCATGGCCGTTTAGGATTAATCTCAAGGCTGGTCAGTGCCGAACGAGTAGCATTTAACTCAAACTGCGGTTGAGCATGGACTGGCTGCAAATGTATCGTGTCGGGTGCTGCATCAACCACCTGGGTTTGGCGCGGCATTAACCGCTCGTGCAGTTCTAACCAGACCGGTAAATGAGGGTCAAGGGCTAGATTCTTCAGCCGACGAGTCGCTATAGAGTGACTGATCAGGCTGAGTACTGCGCGCGGTAGAACGCCATACACTACCACTAAGCCGACTAACCAATAGGCCCAGAGGTGTCGATCGGCTTCGGCAAAAGAGGCCAGTTCACCACTGCGTTGAATTAATTCAGTACTTGGCTGTGGAAAGCCTAAGCTGTGAGGCAGCCAGCCGATAAACTGAATAAAGCCGCTAAAGGCGTGGCTATTGACGATGGTTGATTCCCAGGCAAAACCATAACGCTGAGTGCTGAGCATCAGTAAAAAACTAGCCAGACAACTAAGCAGAACTAACAGCCACCAGAGGTGTAAGTATTTAGCAGACAACCAAACTAAGGCTTTTTGCCGCTGTAACAGTATGATCAAAGCGGGTAATAGCTGTGCCTGCTTAGCACGGCGGGCAAAGAGCTCACTGAGCCAGAGCGCGGCTTGGGTAATTCCAGAGGTGCTCTGGCGGCGATAAGGGTTAAGCAGGCTGATTAGCCAAACCGTTAAACTCAAGCAATGTGCGCCGAGCAGTGCTAAACAGGCTAAAAATACATTAACCGTACCAGCTTGGTTAAATAATACGGCTTTACTTAAACCAATACCAAGCAGCACAGCCAATAGCATTAAGAGCCAGCGGGTAAGCTTGATTCCCTTGAGCCACTGAACTAAGGCGCCTTCTAAACCATCGCGCTTGGCTAAAAATAAAGCGCGGGTTTGCAGGCGTGTGACCAAATCGGCGGGTTGCTGTAACGCTAAGCGCACCGCTTGGCTATCTTCTAAGGTGCCGCTATGTTCTTCACGCAAGCGTACGGCTTCACTCAGCCATTGCTGATAAAGTTGCTCAGTGCTCGGTTTGGCGGACAATAAATTTAACGTGGAATTACTCATCGTATTTAACGAATTTCCCTATCGAGCTGTGAGTCATTTATGATGGTTTTTTTGAGCCTGACTTGGAGTCCTCAGCATGATGCGTCAACCTCAGAAGCCAGTGAGTCTTATTGTAGCAGCCACTGAAAATAACGTAATTGGGCGAGATAACCAAATGCCTTGGCATTTGCCTAATGAATTGCAATATTTTAAAGCAACCACCATGGGCAAGCCTATCATCATGGGGCGAAAAACCTGGGATTCTTTGGGGCGTCCGTTGCCGGGGCGTTTAAATATCGTAGTGACTCGGCAAACGGATTTAGTCTTAGAGGGCGCCGAAGTAGTTAATGATCTAACTCAAGCTTTAGCGCGGGCCCAAGCTTGGGCGACAGATAATGACGCCGAAGAGCTTATGGTTATTGGTGGTGAGCAACTGTATCGCTTAGCTTTGCCCTTAGCTGATCGGGTGTATTTAACCCGTATTGCGCTAACTTTAGAGGGTGATGCGTTTTTCCCGATACTTGATCACAGCTGGCAGCGGGTGCAACAAAATCCACAGCCAGCGCTTGAGCAAAGCCCAGCCTATTGCTATGAGGTGTGGGAAAAACTGCACAGGGTCGAGTGAAGGCTAGCCAAGTTTGCTGCGAAACATAAAGTACACCGCACCTACTAAGCACAGACCGGCCCACAGATAGTCAAGCTTCAGGGGTTCTTTAAGGTAGAGCACCGAAAAGGGAACAAATAAGGTAGAGCACCGAAAAGGGAACAAACACGCTGAGCGTGATTACCTCTTGCAATACTTTAAGCTGCGCCACTGACAGCACGCTAAAACCAATGCGGTTGGCTGGGACCTGAAATAAGTATTCAAAGAGGGCGATCCCCCAGCTGATTAACGCAGCAATAATCCATGGTTTATTGTTGAGTTCTTTTAGATGGGCGTACCAGGCAAAGGACATAAAAATATTGCTGATAATTAATAAGCTAATAGAAATAACAACAGGTTGCATGGCTAGGGCTCGGGGCTAAAGTGATTAGACTAAAAAGATGCAGTGGCATCGTATAATAGATATATTTTTTAATAGGTAAAACGGTAATATAAAGCGGCTTTTTTAAAGGTAAAGCTTGCAGGTTGCGCACTTTCACTCGGTTTAGGAGCCAAGTATGACCATTAAGCGCTTTAAGCTGTTGATTGGAGTGGCTGTTTATTTAGTAGCATCAATTTCAATGGCAGAGATTTATCGCTATAAAGATGAAAATGGTCATGTTGTATTGGATCGGCAAGGCGTGCCGGCACAGTATATTGGTCAAGGGTACGAGGTGCTGAATAAATCGGGGCAGGTGATTAGAACTATTCCCCGGGCTTTAACTGCCGAAGAGCATCAAGCACGCATTGCCGCGCAGCGGAAGCAAGAGCAAGATCGAAAACTATTGCAGCTGTATAACCGTGAGGAAGACCTAAATCGTGCTAAGACACGTAAGTTAGCGGAGATTGATGGGCAAATTCGCTTAGCTGAAGGTGGGCTGCAAACGGTTACAGCACAGAAACTCAGGGTGCAGCAGCAAGCAGCAACCCACGAACGGGCCGGACGTGAAGTGCCTGAGCATCTATTGATTCAAGTACGAGACTTTGAGCAGGATGAAACGCGCTTAGCGACCCAGATTCAGTCGTATAAAGCGCAGAGAGCTCAGTTAGCTGAGCAATTTGAACGGGATCGTCAGCAGTTGCAAAGAATTTTAAGCCAACAACGCTAGCTGTTGCTGGCTTAAAAATTGCACAACTTAATGATTAGTAATGAGCGTGCCGACCCCATGGTCAGTGAAGATCTCGAGTAACACCGCATGCTTCACTCGGCCATCAATGATATGTGCACTCGTTACGCCGCCTTGGACAGCATCGAGGGCGCAGCCAATTTTTGGCAGCATACCGCCATAGATAGTGCCATCGGCGATTAGCGCATCAACTTGAGCGGTATCAAGCCCGGTTAAGACATTACCTTGTTTATCTAGCAGTCCGGCAATATCGGTTAGTAAAATCAGCTTTTCAGCGCCTACTGCTTCAGCTACCTTGCCAGCCACTAAGTCGGCATTGATGTTGAAAGACTCACCATTGACGCCTACGCCAATTGGCGCAACTACGGGAATAAAGTCGCCTTGGACCAGCATATCCAGCAGATCAGCATTGACGCTGGCAACTTCACCAACTAAACCAATATCAATAATTTCAGGCTTAGTCATTTCTGGTGTTTTGCGAGTTACTGTGAGTTTGCGGGCTTTGATCAGACCAGCATCTTGCCCAGTTAAGCCAATTGCACGTCCACCATGGTTGTTAATTAGGCTGACAATGTCTTTGTTCACCTGGCCACCGAGCACCATTTCTACAACATCCATGGTTTTTTCATCGGTAACGCGCATGCCATCAATAAAGCGGCTTTCAATATTAAGACGCTGTAATAGCTCACCGATTTGTGGACCGCCACCGTGAACCACAATCGGGTTAATACCAACCGCTTTCATTAGGACGATATCGCGAGCAAAGCCATTTTTTAGCTCTTCGCTTTCCATGGCGTTACCGCCATATTTAATAACTAAGGTTTTGCCGACAAAGCGACGAATATAAGGCAGTGCTTCAGAGAGCACTTCAGCAACATGGGCTGCATCACTACGATTAAGGGGCATGGGAGCTCCGCAAATAAAAAATCAAACTAAAAAGGCAGGCTTAGATCAGGCGCTACCGATAATAACTGCTGGCGGAAAATCGCTTGGATTCGTTGCAGCTCTTGCTCGCTTTCACCTTCAAAGCGCAATACCAATACTGGAGTAGTATTAGAGGCGCGAATTAGTCCCCAGCCGGTTGCATAATCAACTCGCACGCCATCAATTGCGGTGATGCTACCATCGCCCCAGTCTGACAGCTGTTGTAGGCGTTCAATAATGCCAAACTTGGTCGCCTCGGTAACCTCTAGGTTGATTTCTGGAGTGGCTAAGTTTAGTGGGAAGGTTGCAAAAATGCTGGCGCTGTCTGCGTCTTCTAAGCTTAAAATTTCTAACAGGCGAGCGCCGCTATAGAGTCCATCATCAAAGCCGAACCAGCGCTCTTTAAAGAAAATATGGCCACTCATTTCACCGGCCAGTAATGCACCAGTTTCTTTCATTTTTGATTTGATCAGCGAATGCCCGGTTTTCCACATAATCGGCCGGCCACCGTAGTTACTGATCACAGCAGCTAGACGGCGGGTGCATTTCACGTCAAAAATGACATCAGCGCCAGGGTTACGCGACACCACATCTTTGGCCAAGAGCATCATCAGGTGGTCGGAGAAAATCATTTGCCCTTGGTTAGTGACCACGCCTAAGCGGTCACCATCACCGTCAAAAGCAATCCCTAGATCAGCCTGCTTGGCTTTCACTACGGCAATTAAATCCACTAAGTTTTCTGCTTTGCTAGGATCGGGATGGTGGTTAGGGAAGGTGCCATCTACTTCGCAATACAATGCATGAACGGTACAGCCAATGGCTTCAAATAAGCGCTGGGCAATCACGCCGGCGACGCCGTTACCGCAGTCAATCACGACATTCATTGGACGAGAAAGCACGATATCTTGAGTAATGTAGTCGATGTACTGATCTTCAATCGAGTATTCACTGACTGCACCATTGCCGCTGGTTAAGTCGTTATTTTGGATACGGGTATGCAGTGCCGTAATACGTTCACCGGATAGGGTTTCACCGGCAATGACTATTTTAAAGCCATTGTAATCGGGCGGGTTATGGCTGCCAGTAATCATCACCCCTGAACGGCTATTTAGGGTGTGGGTCGCAAAATACAGCACTGGGGTGGGGACCATGCCTAGATCAATCACATCACAACCGGCTTCGGTTAAGCCTTGGCAGAGCGCGGTACTGAGCACTGGACCAGATAAACGCCCATCGCGGGCGATAATTACAGTGTTTTCACCTTGCGCGCGGCTTTCAGTACCCACTGCACGGCCAATCCAGTAGGCAGTATCTGTGGTAATAGTTTGATCAATGATGCCGCGAATATCGTAGGCACGGAAAATTTCTGCGGCAATGTGTTGGGCTGTTGCAGCGTCGGGGCTGCTCAGCGTGGGCGTAGTGGAAAGCAAGTCGAAGGCCTCATCAGGTGCGGAGATAAAATCAAATTCTAAACTATCCTCAGCACTGCTAGGAGAGGATGATTCAGTGATGGAAGTAGGTTGCAGTGCAAAGGCTGCGGTGCTTGGGGTGGCTGTGGCAACCGTTGGCGCAGGAGCAGACGCAGGCGTAACTGGAATACTCGAACTGGCTCGGTGAGGCAGGTGTGGAGCATGCGCCAACAGCTGGCGTCGACTGACTAAGAGTGCTGTAAAAGCGCCGGCGAACATCAGCACGGCCGCCAGTAATAGCATGGTTAACGGGTAGTGGTTCTGCAGTAGGGCCGGTCCAGCGCTAAACTGCACCTGCCAATGGCCAGCACTAGCAAAGGTCTGACTAGCCGCAGTAGGCGCTGCTTGACCATAGCGAAAGAGCTCTAAGCTTGGTTCAGAGCCAAATTGTTGTTGGATCACTACTTGGCCTTGTGCGGCATCTAAGCGCGGAATCAGCGCCAGTAAGTGCTCTAAATCATAGACCAGCAGTAAGGTGCCTGCTTTATTTGGCAGCAGTTGGGCGCTGTAGAGGAACCAGCGATTTTCTACTTGAAGTGCTTCTACTTGGGTGTTAAACCCTTGCTCGGTGCGATGAATTAAATCCAGTGCAGCGAAGCGGATAGGCGCAGGCCGGTGCGGTTCTTGTACTGCTTTTTTTAGCGGGCTGAGATGGGCATCAACTAAACCGGCACGGTTGAGTAGCGCAATTTCGGCTTCTTGGATACTGAGCGCATCAGCCGAGGCTAAGGCGCTAGCGAGCTCTGGAGTATTAGCTGCCGCTTGAGTTTCTTGCTGTAGATAAGTTAATGCTTGCTTGAGCGCTTGGGCTTGGCTTTGCCCTAGCGTTTGTACCGCTTGCGTGAGTTGCTGCTGCTGTTGCTGGTGCGCACCGAAAAATAAAGCAGCAGCGGCTAGCAGCAGACTAATAAGAATGATTAAAGCGCTAGAAAGCAGGCTTTTATGCTTGGCTGCTGGCAGTGCATCGGGAAGGCCTGCTGTACCAGGAGTAAGAGGTGAGTGCTGCATGAGAAAAACTCCCTATCTAACATGTAAAGCCAGCTCAATGAAAACAGCGATTATTGTTGTCCCGTATGCCCAAAGCCGCCGGTGCCACGCTCGCTGGCGACAAACTCATCAACTAGCTGTAGTTCGGCTTGTAGTACCGGCACCAGCACTAGTTGTGCGATGCGCTCGCCCACTTCAATCACAAAAGGAGTTGAGCCACGATTCCAGCAGGACACCATCAGCTCGCCTTGGTAGTCGGAGTCAATTAAACCCACCAGATTGCCTAGCACAATGCCATGCTTGTGGCCTAAGCCTGAGCGCGGCAGCACCATAGCTGCCACCTTGGGATCGGCAATATACATGGCCAAACCGGTTGGAATCAGTTGGGTTTCGCCCGGTTGTAAGGTGAGGGGTTGCTGCAGCATCGCGCGTAGATCTAATCCAGCTGAACCTTGGGTGGCATAGGCGGGTAGTGGGTATTCAGTACCTAAGCGAGGATCGAGCACTTTGGTTTGCATAGAAAGCATAGTGTATTAAGCCTTTGAGCTACGTTGAGCAATAAAATCAATTAATTGGGCAGCAATTTTTTGTTTACTAGCTTGGGCAAAGTGTTGCTGCTGTTGGTTGCGGTCGATAATAGTAATGGCATTCTCATCGCTATTAAAGCCGATGCTTTGATTGGCGACATCATTGGCCACAATTAGATCCAGATTTTTATGTTGTAACTTGCTGCTAGCATAGGCCAGAAGGTTCTCAGTTTCTGCAGCAAAACCCACACAAAAAGGACGATCTGCTCGTTTGGCAATGGTGGCCAGTACATCAGGGTTGCGCACTAGCTCAATTTGCATACCTTCTTCGGCTAGAGGGTCTTTTTTTAGCTTTTGTTCGGCGATGGTTGCTGGGCGATAGTCGGCAACGGCCGCGGCAGCAATAAAAATATCGCAAGGCATGCTTTGCTCGCAAGCATCGAGCATATCGCGGGCGCTTTCTACATTGATCCGCTGTACTCGGTCTGGTGTAGCCAGATGCACAGGGCCGCAGACTAAGGTCACTTTAGCACCCGCTTCCACTGCGGCAGTGGCTAGGGCAAAGCCCATTTTGCCAGAGCTATGGTTAGTAATATAACGCACGGGATCAATGGCTTCGCGGGTAGGACCTGCAGTAATCACGACATGCTTACCCGTGAGAGCTTGCGTTTGAAATGTATCGGCTAAAGCTTGGGCTAAAGCGGCGGGTTCTTCCATGCGCCCTAAACCTAGATCGCCACAGGCTTGCTGACCAGCAGCTGGGCCAAATAATAGATAACCACGTTGGGCTAATAAGGCAATATTGGCTTGGGTCGCGCTATCACGCCACATGGCCTGATTCATGGCTGGCGCTAACGCAATTTTAGCGTCTGTGGCTAAGACCAAGGTGGTGAGTAGATCATTGGCGACACCTTGACTAATACGGGCGATGAGGTCGGCCGTAGCTGGAGCGATTAAGACAATATCTGCCCAGCGTGCAAGTTCAATATGGCCCATGGCTGCTTCAGCAGCAGGATCGAGCAAATCAGTATGCACAGGGTGACCAGACAGGGCTTGCAAAGTCAGTGGGGTAATAAATTCTTGCGCTGCTTGGGTCATTACCACTTGCACGTCTGCGCCCAGATCTTTTAGACGGCGCACCAGTTCAGCACTTTTATAGGCAGCAATGCCTCCACTAATGCCAAGAAGTACGCGTTTATTGTGCAATCGCTGCATAAGCCTGCCTTTTAGTTTTTAGGGAGAGATAAGCAAAGGAATAAAATCACGCTAACATACCATATAGCCCTATTTAGTTCAGCCGCAGCGGATGCATCCATAGGAGAAATAAGGATGAGTATTAAACATTGGCCGGTCGCTGAGCGACCTCGGGAAAAACTACTCACATTAGGCCCTGCAGCACTGACAGATGCTGAGTTATTAGCCATTTTTCTGCGTACGGGTGTTAAGGGAATGGATGCGGTAGAGCTGGCGCGCTACTTATTGCATGAGTTTGGTGGGTTGCGGCAATTACTAGAGTCTGAACTAGCAGAGTTTACTGATCATCTAGGCTTGGGACCTGCTAAGTATGTGCAGTTACAGGCAGTATTGGAGATGGGGCGGCGCCATCTACAAGCAACAATTCAGCGGGCCTCGGCCTTAGAAAGCCCACAAGCGGTGCGTGACTTTTTAAAAGCCAAGTTACGACATGAGCCCCATGAGGTATTTGCCTGTTTGTTTTTAGATGCCAAGCATCGCGTTTTAGCTTTTGAACCATTATTTTATGGCACCATTGACAGTGCCAGCGTTTACCCAAGACAGGTCGTCAAACGTGCTTTAGCAAACAACGCAGCGGCGCTGATTTTGACTCATAATCACCCTTCGGGTGTCTCAGAGCCTAGTCAGGCGGATAAGATACTGACTGAGCGTTTAACTGAAGCGCTTGCTTTAATTGATGTGCGCGTGCTGGATCATTTTATCGTTGGTGAGGGAGAACCGCTATCAATGGTTGAAAATGGCTGGATGTAAGTTACAATACGCGTTTACAAAAAATCGTGAGTTGAAGAGTCTTGGTTGCGAAAACAGCTGTTTTCTGCTATAAAGCGTGACTCTTTTTCGGGTGGCTCTGCTATTAGCCTTGGTTAAATAGCCAGAATAAACCCAACGAGATGGGCGTAAACGCCTGCATAGCATAGAAAAACTCTTTGTTTTTCAGCTACTTGCTAACTAAATTTTTGAGTTTAAGCAGCCAACCCATGCCGGGTTGGGCATGTGGTTTCAGAGGGCTGAGGCATGGCAAAAGTATGTCAAGTAACTGGTAAGGGTCCAGTTACTGGGAACAAAGTTTCCCACGCAAATAACAAAACCCGTCGTCGTTTCTTACCAAACTTGCAGTACCATCGTTTCTGGGTTGAGTCCGAGAAGCGCTTTGTACGCTTACGTGTATCAGCTAAAGGTATGCGCGTAATTGATAAGCGTGGTATTGATGCAGTATTGGGCGAGCTACGTGCTCGTGGCCTAAAGGTTTAAGGAGAACATCATGCGTGATTTAATCCGTTTAGTGTCTAGCGCTGGTACAGGCCACTTCTACACTACAGACAAAAACAAGCGTACCACTCCTGATAAGATCGAAATCAAAAAATACGATCCAGTTGTGCGTAAGCATGTGATCTATAAAGAAGGCAAAATCAAGTAATTGATGCGTCTTTGAGAAAACCCGCCATTGGCGGGTTTTTTTATGGCTTTAAATTAACGCAGCAGCCTTGGGCGTGGCCGATTCCGTTTATTCCGGAATCGGAAGAATTAAGCTTTCTTTGACTTCTTCCATCACGATATAGCTTTTAGATTCACGCACATTAGGTAGTTTGAGCAAAATATCGCCTAGCAATTTGCGGTACGAAGCCATCTCGCAGATACGCGCTTTAATCAGGTAATCAAAGTGGCCTGAGACTAGGTGGCACTCTAAAACATGGGGCAGCTTCAAAGCGGCTTGGCGAAAGGCTTCAAAAATATCGCCCGATTTATAGTCAAGGCTGATTTCGACAAAGACTAATAGACCTGCATTGAGCAATTGTGGGTTTAGCCGGGCATGGTATCCAGTAATATAGCCTTCACGCTCTAAGCGGCGGACCCGTTCGGTACAGGGCGTGGTGGAGAGACCAACGCGCTCGCCTAACTCGGTAAAAGAGATGCGTCCCTCTTCTTGCAGGATGCGTAAAATGCAGTGATCAATCTTATCCAATTGACGTTTAGTAGTCTGAGCTGCTTGCAAGGAGAATCTCCTAGAGAAATAGTGATTATTCCCGATAGAACCGCCGTAAAAGGCTTTAATTATAGTGAAAAGCACTAGAAAAAAGCTTTTATACTAATGAAAGGTAAAGACTGCAAGCAGATGCGACAATAAAGTCAACGAGTGAGGTGAATAATGCGGGTTCTAGTCTTAGGTGGTGGAGTCATTGGCGTAACAACAGCCTACTATTTGGCAAAGCAAGGCTGCGCTGTGACGGTGCTTGAGCGCCAAGCCACGACGGCCGAGGAAACCAGCTTTGGTAATGCGGGGCAAATTTCTCCTGGTTACGCCTCACCTTGGGCGGCGCCCCATGTGCCTTTAGCGGCGATTAAGTGGATGCTACAGCAACATGCGCCCTTGACTATTAAACTCACGAAAGATCCTGCACAGTATTTGTGGATGGCGAAAATGCTGCGTCAGTGCACTGCAGGCCGCTACCAAATTAATAAAGCACGGATGGTGCGCTTGGCGGAATACAGTCGAGATTGCTTAGATGAACTGCGTAGTGAGCTTGGGCTGGCTTATGAAGGTCGTCAGCTGGGCGGCATGCAATTATTTCGCAGCCAGCAGCAACTGGACGCGGCGGCGGCAGATATTCGGATCTTGCAGCAGTTTGGCGTGCCGTATCAGCTACTAAGCCCAGAACAAATTCTGCAGTATGAGCCAGGTCTGGCGCAGTCAGTGACCAAACTATCGGGCGCGTTGCGTTTGCCCAATGATCAAACCGGCGACTGTAACTTGTTCACCAAACAGCTCACAGAGCGTGCTCGCGAGCTCGGTGTGGAGTTTAAGTTTGGGCAACAGGTTGAACGCTTACACACAGAGGGTCAGCAAGTAACCGGTGTGTCGGTTAATGGCCAATTGCTAACCGCTGATCGTTATGTGGTGGCGTTAGGTAGTTACTCACCCTTATTGCTTAAACCTTTGGGAATTCAACTGCCCGTATATCCATTGAAAGGCTACTCCTTAACCTTGCCAATCGTGCAGCCAGCGCAAGCGCCTGAAGCGACGGTGATTGATGAAACCTATAAAGTAGCAATTACGCGTTTTGAGCAGCGGATTCGGGTCGGCGGTTTTGCTGAGTTATCGGGGTATAATTTAGCGTTAAATCCTGAGCGTAAAGCCTCAATGAGTTGGGTAGTCAATGATCTTTACCCAGGTGCTGGTGATTTACAACAAGCGCTATTTTGGACCGGTTTGCGCCCAGCAACCCCGGACGGCACGCCAGTGATTGGCGCTACACCCTATACAAATCTGTTGCTCAATACCGGGCATGGCACGCTCGGTTGGACTATGGCCTGTGGTTCTGCCCATTATTTAGCCGATTTAATGGCAAATCGCGCTCCGGCCATTGATACTGAAGGCCTCTCTATTTTTCGTTATCGTTAATTCCTAGTGAAGGATCTTAAAACCATGCGTCCAGCACGCGCAGTTATTGATTTATCCGCCTTAGTGCATAACGCACGGGTGGCACGTCAGCATTCGCCAGAACAGATGATGGCGGTGGTAAAAGCCGATGCCTATGGGCATGGCTTAATTCCCTGCGCCACAGCGTTACAAGATGAAGTGGATGCGTTTGCGGTAGCCTTTACTGAAGAGGCCGCGCGATTAATTGAAGCGGGTCTAACCCGTAAGCCCATCGTGTTGCTGGAGGGCTTTTTAGATGCGGCTGAATTGCCTTTTATTGCTGAGCAGCAACTGGTGTGTGTGGTGCACTCGGCGTGGCAAATTGCAGCCTTAGCGCGTTTATCTAGTCAGCAGCCTGTAGCCGTTTGGTTGAAAGTGGATACAGGAATGCATCGTTTAGGTTTTCAGCCTGAGCAAGTGTTAGCGGTTTGGCAACAACTAGCCGCCTTGCCGCAGGTGCGATTATTGGGATTAAGCACACACTTTGCTCGAGCTGATGAGCCTGAGTGTCCAGTCACCTTGCAGCAACTGCAGGCGATTTTAGCGCTACAAAAGCAACTTAACACCTCGTTAAGTTTGGCTAACTCAGCAGCTTTGTTAAGTACTTCAGCGGCGGCAGGTAACTGGACGCGCCCTGGCATCATGCTGTATGGAGCTAATCCTTTTCCAAGTGCTAATCGATTAACTGAGTCCTTAGAGCCTGTGATGACCCTGGAATCTAAAATTATTGGCGTGCAAACCTTAGCAGCCGGGCAGGCAGTTGGTTATGGTGGGCATTATGTAACCTCAGCGCCTACTCGACTAGGGATTGTCGCTATGGGCTATGCGGATGGCTATCCGCGGCAAGCTAAAAATGGAACGCCAGTTACGGTTGATGGGCAGCCTGCGCAATTAGTTGGGCGAGTGGCAATGGATATGTTAACCGTTGATATTACGCATTTGCCTGAGGCGGGCATTGGTAGTCGAGTAGAGTTATGGGGTAAACAGGTCAGTGTCGACACGGTAGCGCAACAGGCCGACACCATCGGTTATCAATTGCTGTGCAATCTAAAGCGGGTGCCACTCAGTTATTGCTAAATCAATGAGTTATTCGCTTGTGGTTGCAACCAATTAACTAATAAACCACGACTTTAGCTGTTTCCGATTGGCTTGCTAGTGGCTATACTATGGCCCGCTCGCGTTGACCGTGGCCGCGAGAGTGAAAAGCCACAAAGAGGGTGTACTGTGAACTTATTGAAAAAATTACTCGTAGCAAACGTTGCTGCTTTATCTCTGTGGGCTGTGAGTGCTCAAGCGACCACTGATGAAGCAGTAGCTGATCGTATTAAGCCAGTAGGTGAAGTCTGCTTAAAAGGTGATGAGTGTGAGCAAGCACTTGTTGCTGCAGGTGGTGCACCGGCAGCTGGTGCAGCCGGCCGTAGTGCAGACGATATTATTGCCAAACACTGTAATGCTTGCCATGGTGCAGGTATTTTAGGTGCGCCAAAAATTGGTGAAACGGCTGCTTGGCAAGAGCGTGCAGATGCACAGGGCGGTTTAGATGCGTTATTACAAACCTCAATTAAAGGGTTAAACGCTATGCCACCGATGGGTACCTGTAATGATTGCTCTGAAGACGAAATGATGTCTGCGATCAAGAAGATGTCTGGTCTGTAAGAGACAGCGCTATCAGTAAAGCCGCCTGTTTGGGCGGCTTTTTTGTTTACGTTTTAAAGATGAGAACAACATGCAACAAAGCCTGATGAATGGCGTTTTAGTTACCCTTGGTTTGATTATGGCGATAGGTACACAAAATGCCTTTGTTTTATCCCAAGCCTTAAGGCGCGAGCATCATCTAGTGATTGCCTTGGTTTGCGTGCTCTGTGATGTGGTGTTAATTAGCTTAGGCGTATTTGGGCTAGCGCAAATTTTTGCAACGCATCCAATATTATTGGCCGTGGCGCGCTGGGGTGGCGTGCTATTTTTAGGCTGGTACGGTTTGCAGGCATTAATGCGGGCATTGCGTCAGCAAAGTTTAGAGCAGCAGCAAGCCAGAGCGCCAAAGTCACTAAAAGTAGCTTTGCTAACCACCTTAGCTGTGACCTTGCTTAATCCCCATGTGTATCTAGATACCGTTCTCTTGATTGGTGCCTTAGGTGCGCAGCAGCCATCACCAATAGGCTATATTCTAGGTGCTACCTTAGCCTCGGGCCTATGGTTTTTCAGCTTGGCCTTATTAGCAGCTAAGTTAGCTCCTTGGTTAGCACGGCCTGCCACGTGGCGCGTGATTGACTTTATTGTCGCGCTGATGATGTTTGCTGTAGCGGCGCAGTTGATTTGGGGAGCTGGGTTAGAAGTAGCAAGTCTATGAGCAAAATAGCCACATCAATCAATCTAGTGGTATGATGAAAACTCAACGGCAAGCTCGAATCAGCAAGCCCTGACTTGCTGACGCTATAAGTAAGTTTGCCTTATTTGCCTTGTCCTGATGAAAAACTGGAGAGAATCATGGCTTTTGAATTACCAGCACTTCCTTATGCAAAAGACGCGCTTGAGCCTCATATTTCTGCGGAAACTTTAGATTATCACTACAGCAAACACCACAATACCTATGTGGTTAACCTAAATAACTTACTGCCAGGCAGTGGTTTTGAAGGTAAGAGCCTAGAAGAAATTGTTAAAACTTCAAGCGGCGGTATCTTCAATAACGCAGCTCAGGTTTGGAACCACACCTTCTACTGGAACTGCTTAGCGCCGAACGGTGGTGGTGAGCCAACGGGTGAATTAGCAGAAGCAATCAACCAGTCATTTGGTTCGTTTGAAAAATTCAAAGAAGAGTTCACTAAAAATGCCATCGGTACCTTTGGTTCAGGTTGGGGTTGGTTAGTGAAAAAAGCTGATGGTTCTTTAGCCTTAGCGAGCACCTCAAACGCAGGTTGCCCACTAACAACTGAAGATAAGCCACTGCTGACCTGTGATGTGTGGGAGCACGCTTACTACATTGATTACCGCAACTCACGTCCTAACTATCTAGAAGCGTTCTGGAACTTAGTTAACTGGGATTTTGTAGCGAAAAACTTAGCAGAATAAGAGACTTCAATGTTACTTAGTTAGCTAAAGTTTAGTTGCTGATTAAAACCGATTTAGTTTCGACTAAATCGGTTTTTTTATAACTTAAGAGCAGCTTGGTATGAAATATTGTCTAATCAGTTCAGCTGTATGAGCTGGGTTCTGTTGCATAAAGCAGTGATCCCCTGGTACTTGTTGATAGCTGATGCAAGGATTAAGTTTGCTCCAGCGCTTAATTGATTGCTCGACAAAGGGAAAGGTCTGCTCAGCGTAGAGCACCTTAACGGGTGTTTGTACTCGCTTTAGTGAGCGCCACAAGTTACGGGGAAATGAGGCGAAAAAGTCAGCCTCACGTTGTGGACGACATTTAAGCGTTACTCCGCCTTGTACTTCATGTAAGCCATGATTGACATAAGACCAGAGCGCCTCATCACGCCAGCTTTTAAAAGCGCCTCGTGTTCTAAGGCCAGCAAAAGCCGCCTGCCGATTAGGCCAACTATCACGGCGCTGCCGTGCTCGTTTGGCCATTTCATGTTTCTCTGATAAGCCGAGCCAACGCATGCCATGCATGGCTAAGATCATATTGGGGGTAAAAAATACCGGATCAAGTAATACCGCTTGCTTAAACAGTTGAGGCTGTGCTGCCATGATTAAGCTACTTAATACGCCGCCTAGGCTATGGCCTACTGCATAAACGGGCTGATTAGGTGCAGGGTTGAGTGCGGTAAATGCCTCGGTTACGAGTTCGGCATTTTTATTCCAGCCCAAAAATTTAGCGCCACTTTCGCTGTCGCCATGGCCTTGTACATCGCATAACCACAAGTCAAATTGCTGGCTTAAAAGCTCTAGCATGGGGGTATAGGTCAGCCCACAAAAACCATTCCCATGTAAAAAGTGTAAGAGCGGCTTGCCACTGGGCTCGCTACGCCAACCCCGTAGTTTAAAGCCTGCCGAGCATTGATATTCCCAAGGTATTAGGTGCATGGTGGGTTATTCCTTAGCCGTTGGCGGTACAAGGCAAGCGGTTAAATACTGAGTGAGGGTATCACTGGCTTGGGCTTGGTCAAAAATTAATTCGATGCGCGAGTCTTCTTGCCAAGCGCTGCTTTGCCAATGCAGCGGCTGTTGTGTAGTGGCATTAGCTGATAACCAGCCAGCATTGGTATGCACCACTACTTTAGCCCGAATAAAAGGTAGATGCTGGATCAGCAGCTGTAAGCGCATTAAGTCAAACTGCTGAGATCTGTGCCATTTCCAGCCAATGCTCCACGCCTCTGCTTGGGCCTGAATCGAGCAAATAGGCTGCTTGGGATCGAGCCAAACCTCACCCACAACAGCTGTTGTAACATTGGGCAGATTGTCTAGGTTAGCAAGAGTTGCAGTATGCTCAATACCTGGCAGCTGTTCCAGCTTGAGCTGACCTTGAGTGGTAAATAGCACGTTGAGCGGAGCAAACCGCTGTTTAATGGTTGCTTGCTCAGTTGCATTTAACTGCTCGGCTTTATTAACCAGTAGCAACTTTGCTTTTTCTAATAAGCTGCGCTGAGCATCAGCTAGCGTTGCCGGGCTAAGTGTGGCCTCCGCGGCAGCAATAATTACTGTTGGTTGTAAGCTCAGCACTTCATTCCAAGGCGCTTCTTGTAGTTGGCGATACAGTTGTGGCTGATGCCCAAGTCCAGAAGGCTCAATAAATAAGCGAGTGGGCTTGGCTTGTTTTAACAGGCGAGTTAATGCCACTTGAAAAGGTGCTCCGTTTACGCAGCACACACAGCCACCCGCGACCTCGCTGAGCGTAATCTCGCTATCATCAGAACTTAATAATGCTTGATCTAAACCAATTTGCCCAAACTCATTAATTAGCACTGCCCAGCGTTCGTGCTCAGGCCGTTGTTTGAGTAAATGAATCAGCGTTGTGGTCTTACCAACGCCCAGTGCGCCAGTAATTAAATGCGTGGGAATATGTTTTAGCATAGGATGTACAGTTAAGCGGTAAAATGAGTAGCATGGTGGCTGTGTTTTGCTGAGGTGGCAAGTGCTACTATTTAGATCTTAACTGTTTGCTTAGGGAATTTTTGCATGATGCGTGTGTGGATGGCGATAGCCACTGTTTTAGCTTTTTTGCCCGCTTTAGCTTGGCCACAGGCTTGTATTATTCAGGCTCAAGATGCTCATGTTGAGGTGAAAGTTTGTCAGCAAAATCGCAATATTCCTAAACAGCTATTTGAAGAAGGGTTTTGTGCGCCACAGCTGCAAGAGCAGGAGGTTAAGGTAACCCTTACTGCGTTGTGTCCGACAGGTGCCTTTGGGGTATGTCGAGGTGCTAAAGTGCAGGGCGTGGCCTATCAACAAGATGTGCATTATTACGGAGTTGCCAGTGATGCTGCCTATTTAAAACCGGCGTGTGAGCAACAAAGCTCAGGTGTGTGGGTTGATTTATAGTCGAGCGCAGCAAAGGCAGGTGATTAGTTTAAGCTATAAGGTTATTGATTTTAATTGATTGGAGCTATGTAGGTTGTGGCACTAGTCTAAAGGCGTTCTTAAATCATTAGGAGAGCAGTAATATGACCACCACTAAGAAACCCCAACTCACCAGTATTTCTGGTGCACCGGTTGCCAACAACCAGGACAGTTTAACGGCAGGTCCACGTGGGCCCATGTTGCTGCAGGATGTATGGTTTTTAGAAAAGTTGGCACACTTTGATCGCGAAGTGATCCCAGAGCGCCGCATGCATGCGAAAGGTTCTGGTGCATTTGGCCAGTTCACCGTAACCCACGACATTAGCCAATACACTAAAGCCGCATTATTTTCTGAGATTGGTAAACAAACTGAAATGTTTGTGCGTTTCTCAACCGTGGCAGGAGAGCGAGGCGCTGCAGACGCTGAGCGCGACATTCGCGGGTTTGCCATGCGTTTTTATACCGAGCAAGGTAACTGGGATTTAGTCGGCAACAACACCCCTGTATTCTTCTTCCGTGATCCGCTGAAGTTTCCCGATTTAAACCACGCGGTAAAACGTGATCCACGCACCAATATGCGTAGCCCGACCAATAACTGGGATTTCTGGACTGGTTTACCTGAGGCCTTGCACCAAGTGACTATTGTGATGAGTGATCGCGGAATTCCTGCTTCGTATCGTCATATGCATGGTTTTGGCTCCCATACCTTTAGCTTTATTAACGCCGATAATGAGCGCTACTGGGTGAAATTCCACCTACGTACCCAGCAAGGGATTAAAAACCTGACCGATCAAGAAGCTGCCGAGTTAGTGGGGCAAGATCGAGAAAGCTCACAGCGCGATCTATATGAAGCGATTGAGCGTGGTGATTATCCGCGTTGGACGATGTTTGTGCAGATCATGCCCGAAGCTGATGCAGAAAAAGTCCCGTATCATCCGTTTGATCTGACTAAGGTTTGGCCAAAAGGCGATTATCCGCTGATTGAAGTGGGCTATTTTGAGCTAAATCGTAATCCTGAAAACTATTTTGCTGATGTTGAGCAAGCAGCATTTAACCCGGCGCACATTGTGCCCGGTATTGGCTTTTCACCCGACCGTATGCTGCAAGGACGTTTGTTCTCTTATGGCGATGCCCAGCGTTATCGGTTAGGCGTGAACCATGCGCAAATTCCGGTTAACACACCACGTTGCCCATACCATAGTTTTCACCGTGACGGCGCGATGCGTGTAGATGGCAACCAAGGCAGTCGTTTGCATTACGAGCCAAATAGCTATGGCGAGTGGCAGCAGCAGCCAGATTTTTCTGAGCCGCCGTTAGCGATTGGCGATATGGCCGATCGTTTTGATTACTGGGAAACCGAGCCAGATTACTTTACTCAACCAGGTAATTTGTTCCGCTTAATGAGCCAAGAGCAACAACAAGTGTTGTTTGAAAACACGGCACGCAATATGCAGGGTGTACCAGAGGCAATTAAAATGAAACATATTTGCCACTGTATGCAGGCAGATCCTGCTTATGGTCAGGGTGTGGCCAAAGCCATGGGCATTGATCTAAGCGCCCATCAGCCAAAATAATCGGCGGATGAGGCGTTAAAAAATGCCGATGGATAATTACCATCGGCATTTTTTGTGGTTGGCAATAACTGCTGGGTTACAGCAGGGGTTTCAAGAAACGACCGGTATGCGAAACAGGGTTGGCGGCAACCGTTTCTGGGGTACCGGTGGCGATGATTTGTCCCCCTCTAAAGCCACCTTCAGGGCCTAAGTCTACTAACCAGTCGGCGGTTTTAATCACATCTAGGTTGTGTTCAATCACTACCACGGTATTGCCACGGTCACGCAAGCGATGCAGTACATCCAGTAGTTGCTGAATATCTGCAAAGTGCAGGCCAGTAGTAGGTTCATCAAGGATATATAGGGTTTTTCCCGTATCACGCTTAGAGAGCTCACGGGATAATTTCACCCGCTGCGCTTCACCGCCTGACAGTGTAGTAGCACTTTGGCCTAAGCGAATATAGGACAAGCCTACATCGATCAGGGTTTGTAACTTACGAGCAAGAGCTGGTACGGCATCGAAGAATTCTCTGGCTTCTTCAATGGTCATGTTTAGCACTTCGTCGATGGTTTTGCCTTTGTAGCGAATATCTAAGGTTTCGCGGTTATAGCGTTTACCTTTACATACATCACAGGGCACATAAATATCGGGTAAGAAGTGCATTTCAACTTTAATCACTCCATCGCCCTGACAGGCTTCACAGCGTCCCCCTTTGACGTTAAACGAGAAACGCCCTGGCGTATAACCGCGCGCTCGGGACTCAGGCACTCCGGCGAACAGTTCACGCACTGGCGTAAAGATACCGGTGTAGGTGGCAGGGTTAGAGCGTGGCGTACGGCCAATCGGGCTTTGGTCAATATCCACCACTTTATCCAGCAACTCTAAGCCCGTAAATTCAGCATAGGGCGCCACTTCTAAGGTGGTTGCGCCGTTCAGGGCGGTTGCGGTAATTGGATACAGAGTATTATTAATCAAGGTTGATTTACCCGAGCCAGAGACACCCGTAATACAGGTGAGTAACCCGACTGGGATTTCTAAATCAACGTTTTGTAGGTTGTTACCGCTGGCTCCGGATAGTTTGAGCAGTTTTTTGGGATCAACGGGGGTGCGTTGTTCTGGGTAAGTGATTTGTTTTTTGCCAGATAAGTATTGGCCAGTCAGTGATTGGGGGTTATCCATCACTTGCTGGGGCGTACCTTCAGCCACAATATTGCCGCCATGTACGCCTGCACCTGGGCCAATATCCACCACGTAATCGGCCAAACGAATGGCATCTTCGTCGTGTTCGACCACAATCACGGTATTGCCCAGGTTGCGTAAATGAATCAAGGTTTCTAGTAGGCGTTCGTTATCACGCTGGTGCAAACCAATGGAAGGCTCGTCTAGTACGTACATAACACCAACCAAACCTGCACCAATTTGGCTGGCTAAGCGAATCCGCTGCGCTTCACCGCCAGAAAGGGTGTCGGCACTGCGATCTAGGGTCAGATAATCCAGTCCCACATTGACTAAGAACTGCAAGCGGGCGCAGATTTCTTTAAGAATTTTATCAGCGATTTCACCGCGCCGCCCCGGCAGCGTGAGTTGACTAAAGTATTCACAGGCATCGCCTACCGGCATCCGAGTGATTTCGGGTAAGGTTTTTTCCCCGACCCACACATTGCGCGCGGCTTCTTGTAGGCGTGAACCTTTACACGAAGGACAAGCTTGGGTGCTGAGGTATTTGGCTAAGTCTTCGCGAACACTGTTGGATTCGGTTTCGTGATAGCGCCGCTCAAGATTGGGCACAATTCCTTCAAAGGGGTGTGAGCGTTTAACGGTATCGCCCCGATCATTGAGGTAGAGAAAGTTGATCGACTCTTCGCCGGTGCCATGCAAAATCAGTTGCTGCACCGTATCGTTTAATTGGCCAAAGGGCGTATCTAAATCAAAGTGATAGTGATTGGCTAATGAGCGTAGCATCTGAAAATAATAGGCATTGCGGCGATCCCAACCGCGAATCGCACCCTCACCTAAGGTGAGCTCAGGATTAACTAAGCGCTTAATATCAAAAAACTGCTTGACCCCTAAGCCATCGCAGCTTGGGCAGGCGCCGGCTGGGTTATTAAACGAAAACAGTTTGGGTTCTAGTTCGCTAATCGAGTAGCCACAGTGCGGGCAAGCAAAGCGAGCAGAGAACACCATATCGGTGGCTTGCTCATCGTCCATTGAAGCAATTAAGGCTAAGCCGTCGGTTAGATTAATCGCTGTTTCAAAGGATTCGGCTAAGCGTTGCTGCATATCAGCGCGTACTTTAAAGCGATCAATTACTACTTCAATGCTGTGTTTTTTCTGCTTGTCTAGCGCTGGAACGTCATCTAACTCATACAGCACCTTATCAATGCGGGCACGGACGAAGCCTTGGGCGCGTAAGGTTTCCAGTACGGCTAAGTGTTCACCTTTACGCTCACGAATCAGCGGCGCTAACAGCATTAATTTACTGCCCTCGGGCAGTGCCATTACTTGGTCGACCATCTGGCTAACGGTTTGAGCTTCTAACGGTGCGCCGTGGGTGGGGCAATGGGGAACACCGGCCCGGGCATAGAGTAAGCGCAGGTAATCGTAAATCTCAGTAATAGTACCGACGGTGGAGCGCGGGTTATGTGAAGTGGATTTTTGCTCAATTGAAATAGCCGGCGATAATCCTTCAATTGTGTCGACATCGGGCTTTTCCATCATCGATAAAAATTGCCGAGCATAGGCCGACAATGACTCGACATAACGGCGCTGACCTTCGGCATATAAGGTATCGAAGGCTAACGAGGATTTTCCCGAACCCGATAAGCCCGTGATGACAATTAATTTGTCGCGGGGAAGGGTTAGATCAACATTTTTCAGGTTGTGGGTACGAGCCCCACGGATCAAAATCTCATTCACAATAGTGCCTCGCGCGGCGGGCTAAAAAGCATTCATTATACGGTTTTTGTCAAGGCTGCGACAAAGGCGCAGCCCTGCTAGAATCAGCCGTGATTTTTTAGGGGGCAGCATGCGTAATAATAACGACGATAAAATGAACCAGCAGGAATGGCGTGCAGCAGGAAGCTTATCTCTGGTGTATGCCTTTCGAATGCTGGGAATGTTCATGGTGTTGCCAGTTCTGGCAACCTACGGCACAGACTTAGCCAACGCCACACCCTTATTAATTGGCGTGGCTATAGGAGCATATGGGCTCACCCAGGCCTTTTTACAAGTACCCTTTGGCATTGCCTCTGATCGTTTAGGGCGTTTTCCGGTGATTTACTTTGGGCTGGTGTTGTTTGCCTTAGGCAGCGCTTTAGCGGCAGTGTCAGACAGTATTTACGGGGTAATTGCAGGCAGAGTGTTGCAGGGCGCTGGGGCTATTTCTGCCGCGGTGATGGCCTTGTTATCGGATTTAACCCGTGAGCAACATCGCACTAAAGTAATGGGCGTGATCGGCGTGAGTATTGGCTTTTCCTTTGCAGTGGCGATGGTGATTGGCCCGTTCATTACCGGTTGGATGGGGCTAGCGGGTTTATTCTGGTTTACCGCGCTGATGGCGATACTGGGCATCGTGCTAATCAAATCTTTAGTGCCTCGACCTAAGCGTCAGCTGATGAGTCGTGAGTCGGGGGTGACGCTCAGTCAGTTAAAACAAGTAGTGTCCAATCCTGAACTGTTGCGCATGAATCTGGGGATTTTTGTCCTGCATGCCGTGTTAATGGCCAGTTTTATTGCTTTACCGTTAAGTCTGCAATCGATTGGGGCACTGCCCAAAGAGCAGCATTGGTGGGTGTATTTAATTGCCATGAGCATTGGCTTTTTCGGTATGATTCCTTTTATCATTTACAGTGAAAAACAACGAAAAATGAAGCGCACGCTACAAGGGGCGATTTTATTTTTGCTGTTAGCTGAACTGTACTTTTTAACCGTTGCCCATAATCTAGCCTTATTAATTGGCGGCATTATTGTGTTTTTTACCGCATTTAATTTGCTTGAGGCTTCGATGCCTTCTTTAATTAGTAAGATCGCGCCCGCCAGCAATAAGGGTACCGCTATGGGCGTGTACTCAACTACGCAGTTTTTAGGCGCAGCTTTGGGTGGAATTTTAGGTGGTTGGTTATTTAGTGTGGGAGAAGGAACTGCGGTGTTTGCCGGTTGTGCGGTACTGCTAGCCATTTGGTGGATTAGCGCTTGGTTTATGCAAGAGCCGCCCTATGTCACCAGCACCCGCATGACAATTCAGCCAGACGCCGTTACCCAAACAGAGTGGCTGGCGCGCATTACAGCACAAGAAGGGGTCGGTGAAGCTGTTATAGTGGCAGAAGAAGCGGCAGTTTATATTAAGTTTGATGCCAAAGTTATTAATCGAACACAATTAGAAAGCCTCGTACCTGTGGCTTTCTCAGAGTAAAAGTGGAGCGCAAATATGTCTCGTGGAGTAAACAAAGTTATTTTAGTGGGTAACGTGGGCGGCGATCCAGATGTACGTTATATGCCAAATGGTAATGCGGTCGCTAACATTACTTTAGCCACCAGTGAAAGCTGGCGCGATAAACAAACGGGTCAACAGCAAGAAAAAACCGAATGGCACCGTATCGTATTTTTTGGTCGACTGGCTGAAGTGGTTGGTCAGTACGTGCGTAAAGGCTCTAAGCTGTATGTGGAAGGTAAACTGCAAACCCGTGAGTGGGAAAAAGATGGAATTAAGCGCTACACTACTGAAATCGTAGTCGATATTAACGGGCAAATGCAGATGCTCGATAGTCGCGGCAGTAATGAAATGGGTGGCGGTTACGACCAAAGCGCAAATTATCAAGGGCAAGCCAATCAGGGGCAAAACTACGGTGGCCAGCAAAACTATGGCAACCAAGCACCGCAGCAGCCTATGGGGCAACAGCAGTATGGCGGACAACCTGCACCTCAGCAGTCCCAGCCAATGCAACAGCAGCAAGCTCCAGCCCCGCAACCAGCGCCAGTAGCTCAACCTGCACCCGATTACGACAACTTTGACGACGATATTCCGTTCTAATCTGGATTGTTCAGTCAATAAAAAAGCGCCCGCTGAGTAATCAAACGGGCGCTTTTTGTTTGGCTGGGCTAGTAACCGTAGTTGCTAGCCAGTCACACTTAAGAGAAGAGTACGCGGCAACGCATAGTGCCGTCGATTTCGTTGAGCTTCTCATAAACGGTTGCCGAGTCTGCAGCGTCTACATCAATCACTACATAACCCACGGAGTCGTTGGTTTGTAGGAACTGGCCGGAGACATTGATGTTGTTATCAGCAAATACTTTGTTGATTGCACTCATCATGCCAGGGATGTTTTTGTGAATGTGCAGAATGCGGTGCTTACCTGGGTGAGAAGGTAGCGCCATTTCTGGGAAGTTAACTGAAGAAACAGAAGTACCGTTATCGCTATACTTAACCAGCTTTTCTGCAACTTCAAGGCCGATGTTAGCTTGCGCTTCTTGGGTTGAGCCGCCAACGTGCGGAGTTAAAATCACGTTGTCAAAACCGCGCAGTGGGCTTTCAAACTCTTCGCCGTTAGCACGTGGCTCAACTGGGAATACGTCAATTGCCGCACCAGCTAGGTGCTTATCTTTAATCGCTGCAGCTAAGGCTTCAATCACCACTACTGTACCGCGCGCCGCGTTGAGTAAAATACCGCCTTTTTTCATAGCGCGGATTTCTTTCTCACCAATCATCCACTGCGTAGATGGCAGTTCTGGTACGTGTAGGGAGACGATATCGCTCATGGCCAGTAGCTCGTAGAGGTCGTTCACCTGCTTGGCATTACCTAGCGGCAGCTTAGCCACTACATCGTAGTAGTACACTTGCATGCCTAAGGCTTCAGCTAATACTGAGAGCTGAGTGCCAATTGAGCCGTAACCAATAATCCCTAATTTTTTGCCACGGATTTCATAAGAACCCGCTGCACTTTTCATCCAGCCGCCACGGTGACACACCGCGCTTTTTTCAGGCACGCCGCGTAGCAGCATGATGGCTTCAGCTAACACTAACTCAGCCACCGAACGAGTGTTCGAGTAAGGGGCGTTAAACACCGCAATACCACGCTCACGTGCTGCGTTTAAGTCAACTTGGTTGGTACCGATACAGAAGCAACCAACGGCTACTAACTTTTTCGCGCAGGCAAAGACTTCTTCAGTCAGTTGAGTGCGAGAGCGAATACCCACAAAGTGAGCATCGGCAATTTTTTCTTTAAGTTCATCTTCTGGTAGTGCACCAGTAATGTACTCAATGTTTTCGTAACCAGCTGCATTAAAGGTATCAATGGCATTCTGGTGCACGCCTTCTAATAAAAGAATGCGGATTTTGCTTTTATCAAGCGATGTTTTGCTCATCTGCGTAAACCTTGTCCCAAGTGAAATTCGATAGCGGACAGTGAGAACTGACCGGATCGGCAAAAAGGCCGGCCCGGGAATCGGCGAAAAGCGCGACTAGCGGGATGCGGTATATGCTAGCATAAGCCGCAAAGAAAACAGCCTACTGTTAACATGAAGTGTGTTCAGGCTAGCCATGAATAAAGTGAGAACAGCAAAATGATTGATCCAGCCCTAATTGAAGAGCTTAAGCAAATTGTTGATGACGGTAAAGTGCTGACAGACGTTAGCTCCCTTGAAGCCTATGGTAAAGACTGGACTAAACACTTTGCGCCAGCGCCGAGCGCGATTGTTTTTCCGCGTACCATTGAACAAGTGCAAGCCATTGTACGGTGGGCGAATGAGTACCAGATTAGCTTAGTCCCTTCAGGTGGGCGAACCGGATTATCAGCGGCTGCGGTTGCGGCCAATGGTGAGGTGGTGGTTTCGTTCGACAATATGAATAAAATCTTGTCGTTTAATGAGTTTGACCGTACTGCCGTATGCCAAGCTGGTGTTGTCACGCAGCAGCTGCAAGAATTTGCCGAGGAACAAGGCTTGTACTATCCGGTTGACTTTGCCTCCGCGGGCTCTAGCCAGATTGGCGGCAATATTGGGACCAATGCGGGCGGCATCAAAGTCATTCGTTACGGGATGACCCGCAATTGGGTGGCAGGCTTAAAAGTAGTTACCGGTAGCGGTGAGATTTTAGAGCTCAATAAAGACTTAATTAAAAATGCGACTGGCTACGATCTACGCCAACTCTTTATTGGTGCAGAAGGGACCTTGGGTTTTGTAGTCGAGGCCACTATGCGCCTTGATCGTGCGCCAAAAAACTTAACCGCAATGGTGTTAGGTGCCCCAGATTTTGATTCGATCATGCCGGTGTTACACGCGTTCCAAAGCAAGTTGGATCTGACGGCTTTTGAGTTTTTCTCGGATAAAGCCTTAGATAAAGTATTGGCCCGTGGCGATGTGCCTGCACCTTTTGCTACTGAATGCCCATTTTACGCGCTGCTTGAGTTTGAGGCGGTGAGTGAAGAAGTAGCTGAACAAGCATTAGCTACCTTTGAGCACTGTGTTGAGCAAGGCTGGGTATTAGACGGTGTTATGAGTCAGAGTGAGCAGCAGCTGGAAAATCTTTGGAAACTGCGGGAGTACATTTCCGAAACCATCGCCCACTGGACACCTTACAAAAATGATATCTCTGTGACAGTGAGCCAAGTGCCTGCTTTCCTAAAAGACATTGATCAAATTGTGGAGCAAAACTACCCAGACTTTGAAGTGGTGTGGTTTGGGCACATTGGCGATGGCAATTTGCACTTAAATATCTTAAAGCCTGATGTCATGGAAAAAGATGAGTTCTTTGCCAAGTGTGCCACGGTCAATCAGTGGGTGTTTGAGACCGTTGAAAAATACAATGGCTCGATTTCAGCCGAGCATGGGGTGGGTATGACTAAGCGTGATTACTTGCACTACAGTCGTAGCGCGGCTGAAATTCAGCTTATGCAAGCGGTTAAAGCGGTGTTTGATCCTAATGGCATTATGAACCCTGGCAAAATTTTTGCGCCAGATGCGAACTGATGAATCAATCGAAGCTAGGTGAAGCAAATGAATTATCAGCATAAATATACCGATGGCACTCGTATTCATTTTCCAGTGGGTAAAGTCGTATGTGTAGGCCGCAACTATGCCGAGCATGCCAAAGAGCTGAATAACCCAGTGCCGACTGAGCCGTTATTGTTTATCAAACCAGGCAGCTGTGTGGTGTCTAGTGAGGGTGGCTTTGCAATTCCGCAAAATCGCGGTGCGGTGCATTATGAAATTGAAATCGCCGTGATTATTGGCAAGCCGCTGTCCACTAAGCCCAGTGAAGAAGAAGTCATTGATGCAATTTCTGGCTTTGCGCCGGCTTTAGATTTAACCCTGCGTGAAGTACAAGATGGGTTAAAAGCCAAAGGCTTACCGTGGGAGCTAGCTAAATCCTTTGATGGTGCCTGTGTGCTAGCGCCTTTTATACATCGCGGCGTAGTTAAAGATATTAATCAGCTAGGCGTGCGCTTAACCATTAACGGTGAGGTCAAGCAAGAAGGCAGCAGTGCCGATATGCTCAATCCGATTGTGCCACTGATTCAGCACATGGCAGGGCATTTTAGACTCTTGCCTGGCGATGTGATTTTGACCGGAACACCCGCCGGGGTCGGCAAGCTCGCCGCACAAGATCAGTTGCTGATGGAACTGGTAAATTACAGCAGCGCTGAAACCTACGTTTTAGGCTGAAAACAGCTGAAAGGTTCATAAGCTGGCTGAACTCATGATAAAATGCGCGGCTATTAATTATCTATTATTGCTGCGCACTGCCTGCTAAGAGCGGGCAGGTCGCCTAAGGCTCTGTTTATCCTAGGGCCTTAACTTCATCGAATAGGCGCGTAGTCGCCCCTTACAGAGAATTGTGTTTTGAGTCTGCAGCCGAATAAAAAGCTCGCTTTAGATGTTCGCAACTTGCATAAAAGCTATGGCGATTTAGAAGTGTTGCGTGGCGTTTCGTTGACCGCCGAAGATGGTGATGTAATTTCTATTTTGGGCTCCTCAGGCTCAGGTAAATCGACATTTTTGCGTTGTTTAAATCTGCTAGAAAATCCTAACCAAGGCGAGATTTTCTTTTCCGGAGAGGCATTAAAGCTTAAGCCGAATAAGCAGGGACAGTTAGTGGCCGCGGATACTCAGCAAATTAATCGGATGCGTAGCCAAATTGGCTTTGTGTTCCAAAATTTTAACCTATGGCCGCATATGACGGTGCTGGATAATATTATCGAAGCACCGCGGCGGGTGCTTGGGCAGTCTAAAGCTGAGGCCATTGAAGTGGCAGAGGCTTTGCTAGCTAAAGTAGGGATTGCTGATAAACGGCATATCTATCCTAATCAGTTGTCCGGTGGACAGCAGCAGCGGGCAGCCATTGCCCGTACCCTTGCGATGCAACCGAAAGTAATTTTATTAGATGAGCCAACCTCAGCGCTGGATCCAGAAATGGTGCAAGAAGTGTTAAGCGTTATTCGTGGCCTCGCAGAAGAGGGGCGGACCATGTTGATGGTGACCCACGAGCTAAACTTTGCGCGACAGGTTTCTAATAAAATTGTATTTTTACATCAAGGACAGGTTGAGGAGCAGGGCACCCCTGATCAGGTATTTGATAATCCCCAGTCTGTACGTTGCCAAGAATTTATGTCGAGTAATCGATAAGGAAAACTAACATGAAAAAAACCAGTTTATTCGTTGCTGCTATGGCCAGCTTAGTCTTTACCAGTGGCGCTGCTATGGCAGAAAAGCTGCGCATTGGTACTGAAGGCGGTATGCCACCATTTAATATGCTGGATCAGTCGGGCAAAGCTACAGGCTTTGATGTGGATATTTCCTACGCACTTTGCGAAAAAATGCAGGCTGAGTGTGATGTGGTGCTGGTGGACTGGGATGGCAGTATTCCAGCGCTAAATGCGAAGAAGTTTGATTTTTTAGCCAGCTCAATGTCGATCACTGAAGAGCGCAAAAAAGCAGTAGGTTTTACCAACCCTATCTATACTAACAGTCTGCAGTTTATCGCACCGAAGAGTGAGGATTTTAAAACCGATACGGCAGCCCTTAAAGGTAAAGTGATTGGTGCTCAACGTGCGACTGTATCGGGTGATTGGTTAGAAGAAAATCTTGGTAAAACCGTTGAAGTGCGCCTCTACGATACCAACGAAAATGCTTACTTGGATTTAAGTGCTGGTCGAATTGACGCTATTTTGGCCGATAAGTTATTAAACTGGGACTGGCTCAATAGCGACATGGGTAAAGACTACGAGTTTAAAGGCGAGCCGGTATTTCAGTCGGATAAAATTGGAATTGCCGTACGCAAGAACGATACTCAGTTACAAGAGCGTCTAAATAAAGCCTTAGATGAGATTTTAGCCGACGGCACCTACGAGAAAATTAACGCTAAGTACTTCCCGTTTAGTATTTACGAATAATTTTGTGGTCAATGAAAACCCTACTAGCCCAGGCTAGCGGGGTTTTCTTTTTTCAGCATTTACCCGGTTAAGCGGATTACATGATTGATTTACAAGGCTTTGGAGATGCGCTAGAGGCCGGCGCATGGCTCACTGTGCAGTTGGCCATGGTGTCTTTAGTTTTTGGCTTAATACTTGGGCTACTAGGGGCATTGGCTAAAACGTCCTCAGTGGCGCTTCTGCGCTGGTTAGGCGAGGCGTATTCGACCATTGTGCGTGGTGTACCCGAGCTGTTGTGGGTGTTTTTAATCTACTTTGGCACAGTGAATCTGGTGCGTGAGACTGGTGAGCTATTTGGTATTGAAAATCTTGAGCTAAATGCTTTTGCCGCCGGAGTGTTTGCTTTATCGCTATGCTTTGGTGCTTATGCTACTGAGGTGTTTCGAGGGGCTTTATTATCAATTCCCAAAGGCCAGCGCGAAGCAGGATTGGCTTTAGGTTTGTCGCGAGTGCGTATTTTTTGGCAGATTACCTTACCGCAAGTTTGGCGTATTGCCCTGCCAGGTTTGGGTAATCTGTTTATGATTTTGATGAAGGATACTGCGCTGGTTTCGGTGGTGGGCTTGAATGAAATTATGCGTTCCACCCAATTAGTCGCCCAAGCCACTAAGCAACACTTTACTTTGTTTATGGTGGCGGCCGCGCTGTATTTGGCGATGACGGTAGTGAGTATGATCGTGCTAGCGCTCTTAGAAAAATGGGTTAATCGTGGCTACACCAGGAGCGCAGTATGAATTGGGAAATTATTTACCAGTCGCTACCTAAATTATTAGAGGGTGCACAGTTAACTCTAGAACTAGTGGCAATTACGGTGACGGTGGGCTTAATTTTAGCGATTCCGGTGGGAGTAGCGCGGGCTTCAAAGCATTGGTATGTGCGCTTACTGCCCTCTACCTATGTGTTTTTCTTTCGGGGCACACCGCTGCTGTTGCAGTTGTTTCTAGTTTACTACGGTTTATCTCAATTTGAGGCGGTGCGTAAAGGTCCGTTATGGCCCTATCTGCGTGATCCTTATTGGTGCGCAATTTTTGCCATGACGCTGCATACAGCAGCCTACATTTCAGAAATCATCCGCGGCGCGATTAAAGGGGTGCCTAAAGGCGAAATAGAAGCGGCCTATGCCCTAGGAATGAGTAAAACCCAAGCCTTGTGGCATATCATTTTGCCAAGAGCCGCACGCATTGGTTTGCCAGCTTATAGTAACGAAGTGATTCTGATGCTTAAGGCCAGCTCGTTAGCCAGTACTGTGACCTTGGTCGAAATTACCGGAATGGCACGTACTCTGAGCTCGAAAAACTATATGCCGCTGGAAATGTACTTTGCAGCTGGTGTTTGTTATTTGCTGTTGTCCTTTTTCTTGGTACAGATTTTTCGCGTGATTGAGAAAAAACTGCGGGTTGATAGCTTACGTGCGGCTTAAGCTTCGGTAAATGGGCAGTCGATACTTATCCACGGCGCAGCTGCAGAGTTGGTTTATTGCTTTAGATAATTTTTTATTGACGCAGCAATCTTTCTGGCGCGAGCGTCCCTTTACTACACGTAGCTTAGCCTGGGAAAGCCAAGCGCCCGAGCTAAGTGTATGGTTGCGTAGCCAAAGCTTGGCCCATGCTGAGCATTATCAGGCGCATCCTACTAAGTTGACTGAAGCACCCGCGCCTTATACGGAGCTGGCTCTGCTCAGTCAGCAGTTAACACAGCTGCCAGCCAGTTGTTCACGCACACTGCCTGCCCGTCCGGCCTATCTCAGTCGTGATGTACCTGGGCGTAAGTGGCAACAAATTGCCTCCTTAGCCGAGGCCATTACTCCTATAGATTCTACAGCGCAGCCATATTGGTTAGATTGGTGTGCGGGCAAAGGGCATTTGGCACGGTACTTAGCTTGGCCTGATCAGACGTATAGCTGTTTAGAGTATGACCCCAAGTTGGTAGCTGCGGGTCAACAGTTGACTGATAAGCTGGGTTTGCCTGGGCAGCATCAGTGCCAAGATGTTATGCTGCCCGAGGCAGTTGAATTTTTATCAGGTACCTTACCGGTTGCCCTGCATGCCTGTGGTGATTTGCATAGACAGCTTATTCAAGGAGTTATTGGGCAGGCCGTAACTCAGCTAGCGGTGGTGCCTTGTTGTTATAATCGCACGGCTACTGAGCAGTATCGCCCGTTATCTAAGCTCGCTAAAGCCTCGCTACTGGCCCTGAGTAAAACCGATTTAGCATTGCCTTTGCAGTCTACGGTAACCGCGAACCGTCGTGAAACAGCGCAGTGTGATCAATCGATGGCTTGGCGCTTAGCTTTTGATATTTATCAGCGTCAAGTACGTGATGTTGATCAGTATTTATCGACTCCAACCTTAGGGCGTGAGTGGTGGAAGCAAAGCTTTGCCGAGTGGTGCCAGAACTTAGCTGCCTTAAAAAAGATAGCAGTAAAGCCTGCTACAGACTGGCTTACATTAGAGCAGCAAGGCTGGCAGCGTTTAGCGCAAGTGAGAAATTTAGAGTTAGTTCAAGGCTTATTTAAGCGGCCACTTGAGCTGTGGCTGCTGCTCGATTTAGCGCTGTATTTGAGCGAGTCGGGCTATCAAGTTGCCTTAAGCACTTTTTGCTCAGAATCGCTCACGCCACGCAATATCTTATTGCAAGCTGTTTTAAAAAAAATAATTGCAAAAGGCTTTACAGAAAAAAAATACGCTATATACTGTGCGCCACTTAGCCGGTATAGCTCAGTCGGTAGAGCAACTGACTTGTAATCAGTAGGTCCCGAGTTCGACTCTTGGTGCCGGCACCATTTTTTAAAACCCGCCTTTTTAGGTGGGTTTTTTTATGCCTGAGAATTTTTCAGGTAAACATTAAGATTGCCATTTTTTTAGTAAACATCGATCAATTTCACAAAGATTATAAAAAATCAGAGAGTATAGTATTAGCCATGCAAGCAGAGGGGGTACTGTTATATACTCACTTGCTTGTGTGTCTAGCTCATTTATATAATGCTAGGCAAGATCCTCATACACTGTGATGGTTGAGGCAAAATTAGACTGGGCGGCAATATTAAAGCTGTCATTGATCAAGGAAAGCACTATGCATAAGCGTATTGTCACTCTGCTTGCAGGTTCTATTCTGTTAGCTGGATGTGTCGGTCCCTACTCAGAAGCACCAGTTGCAACAAACTTTAAAACTGAAAGACAGAATAAATTACAATCTGCTTCACACTGGCAATTGATAGCAGAGGACACCGCAGCTGAACTATTAAAGTCACTGCCAAACACACAACAGCCGTTGTATGTTAAGCAAACCGCACAGCAAAGCCATTTTCAAACGGCATTTAACCAGCAGTTGATTAGTTCGTTAATAGCAGCAGGTTACCCTGTGATGAAAAACGCACACACTAGTGGCGTTTTAACTGTTGAAGTAAAAGCGGATCCGGTACGATTTTCAGAGCATTCAAAGCGTACTCCTGTAGTGGGTGAGACCACAATGTTGGCGGGTGGCTTGTGGGTGTTGCGTAATCTGTATCGTAACTCCTCGCCAGGTTCAGCAATGATGGGTGGTGCAGTAGCTTACGATGTCACCCGTTTATTAAACTCTAAGAATGCAGCAGGCCCTACGCCTAAAACTGAGTTAGTAGTTACTGCCAGTGTTTCAGATGACAATCGTTATTATGCGAACGTTTCTAATGTGTACTACACCACTGAAACGGATTGGCATAATTATGCGGCTACTTTACCAACAGTGCGTTTTGAGTTGAAGGGGAACTAATACGATGAAAATGCGTTTTTTAGCTCCTGTATTAGGTGCACTTGTTTTGGTGACTGGTTGCGCTAATACAGTTAAACCAGCGCCGCAAATTACTTATGAGCAGGCCGCTTCGGATAAGTTTATTCCGACAAATTATGCTGCTGCAGATCGTTTGATTAATCATATTAAGCCTAATATTTCTCCAAGAAATACTTTGATCATAGCGACACTGGCCAATATTGATGACTTAAACAGCTCATCTACTTTAGGGCGTTTAGTTTCTGAGCAGATTTCCGCGCGTTTTACTCAGCATGGATATCGTATGGTCGAGCTAAAATTCCGTAACGATGTTTATATGGCGCAAGGTCAGGGTGAGCTGATGCTTACTCGTGAAATTCATGACTTGGCAAACTCGCACTCAGCGCAAGCAGTTATTGTTGGTACCTATGCTGAAAGTCGTGACTTTGTCTATGTGAACTTAAAGGTGATTCAGCCAAACACAAATACTGTATTAGCTGTATCTGACTTTGCTTTGCCAATGAATGATAATAATCGACGTATGCTGCGTCGTGCACGATAGTCATTGATGTGTAACACTTTAAGAAGACCGCCCGTTTGGGCGGTCAGGTAGCTGACAAACCCCGCCTTTTTGGTGGGGTTTGTTGTTTTATGCACTTCAATGCCGCTTTTTCTTTTGGGATAAGCACTCAAATGGGACAAGCGTTCAAAGAGCGGAAGTCTTTGCCCCAAGATTTTTTTTAAAATAAATTGGGCGTATCTGAGCTTAAGTAGGCGTGTAAACAGGCACTCATAAGGACAAGAGGTTTACAAAAGCGGGATTATCCTGCCAATAGTGCGATTTTCTTGATGTTTTGTGCCGCGGCAGTCATCAGGCATTGCGCCTGCACTTTGTGACGACCACGATACCGCGCGTAGCGGTATTGATGCAGCTCTTTGGCATCGGCAAAGCTTCGCTCTACTGTTTCTTTGCGCCTCTGATAGATCGCCTTGCCCCAAGGCGTCAGCCGGTTGGCATCCTGCCGTTCTCTGCTGCCTTCCCACACATGACGGGTGACCGTTTTTTGTTGTTTGGCGTTCTGAGTACAGCGTGACAGCAGCGGGCATTGTCGGCACACAGCTGGATCAGATACATAGTGGCGATACCCTTCTCGGTTGGTTGTACTGTAAATCAAAGCCTGTCCTTGTGGGCACACATACTGGTCTGTTTCGGCAATATAGATGAACTCACGTTTACGCAAGTACCCTTGGCGATGGGTTGGTCGCCGATAGCCAAACACCGCTTTTACCCCCTTGTCTTCCAGCCCCTTGCTGATGGCTGTGGTGTGATAGCCTGCATCCAGGCCAACATACTGGATGTTAAAGCCAAAACGCTGTGTCTGCCGTTCCAATCGGGCCAAATAGGGCACTGCGTCGTGGACGTTACCCGCCGTGACATGCACATCGGTAATGATATTGACTTTGGTATCCACCGTACGATGGTCAAGATAAAAGAAGCCTTTGGGCTTGTTATCCCGAGTCATAAAGCCGCTTTCAGGATCGGTCTTACTTTGTTTGATTTCCCGCACCTGAGGTTCGCTCGATGGCGGCGGCAAGGGCTTTTTTCCGTGGGCTAGGCGATCCTCCTCGATCGCCTGATCCAACTTATCCATATAGGCTTGCCGTTCTGAAACGGCGTGTGCTTTGACCCATTTCCCCTTGTTAGCATTGGCTTTCAGGTGGGTTGAATCGGTATACAGTACCGTGCCGGATACCAACTTACGCTGCATCGCCTGCAAGACGATTTCATCAAAAATTTGCTGGTAGATATCCGAGTCATTAAAGCGGCGGCGACGGTTCTGACTAAGGGTGCTGGCATCAGGGACTTTGTCAGTCAAGTTCAAGCCTAGGAACCAGCGGTAGGCTACATTGACCTGAACCTCACGGATCAACTGACGTTCACTACGAATACCGAATAAATAGCCTATAAGTAGCAGTTTAAACAGTAGAGTTGGATCCAGCGCTGGGCGACCATTGTTCGCGCAGTACAAGTCTTTGACCAGATCATGGATAAACGAGAAATCGATATGACGATCTACTTTGCGTAGTAAATGGTCAGAAGGAACCAGCTCGTCAATACAGACAAATTCGAGTTCGGACTGGGTCTGGGGGCGATCACGTAACACTGTACAACTCCTGCAGCAGATGTGTGCCCAGTATAAAAAACAAACCCCTCGATGGGAACGAGGGGTTTGTCAGCAGTCTGACCGCCCGTTTGGGCGGTTTTTTTGTTTTGAGATAAACTACTATTTTCTGTCGTTTTAGCAGTTACAGGTTAATACCGTGAATCAGCGTCTTTGCTCTTTTCTTAGCAGTCTCTTTTTGTTTGTCCTTGCTTTGCTCTTAGGTTCGGAGCAAGTAATGGGCGAAAGTAAAGAGCGCGTTGGCCTCGTACTTTCAGGAGGCGCCGCCCGTGGCTTGGCACATATTGGGGTGATTCGTGCCTTAGAAGAGCAAGGCGTAGAAATCAGTGCTATTGCGGGAACCAGCATGGGCGCTGTAGTGGGTAGTCTCTATGCGTCTGGTTATAGCACTGAGCAGTTGGAGCAACTGGCCACTGAGTTGGATTGGCGTGAAGCCTTATCTGATACTCCCGATCGGCGTTTAAAGCCCTATCGACGTAAGCAAGATGATCGTGACTTTTTGGTGAAGCAAAAAATTAGCTTTAAAGATGATGGCAGCTTAGGTTTACCTATTGGGGTGTTGCAAGGGCAAAACCTGAACTTACTGTTAGAAAAGCTATTGGCTAAACACAGTGCAGTTGAGCATTTTGATCAATTACCTATTCCGTTTCGTGCTGTGGCTGCAGATATTGCGACTGGCGAAGCGGTGGTTTTTAGTGAAGGGCATTTACCTCTAGCAGTGCGCGCTAGTATGTCGATTCCAGCTATTTTGTCGCCCGTGGAGTGGCAAGGACGCTTACTGGTTGATGGAGGAATTGCTAATAATATTCCCGTAGATATTGCCCGTCAGATGAATGTAGATCGGGTGATAGTGGTTGATATTGGCTCGCCGCTGCAAACTAAAGAACAGTTAGAAACGGTGGTTAATGTATTAAATCAGTCGGTGGCGTTGTTAACTCGACGCAACTCAGAGGCGCAGTTAGCCACTTTGCAGGCCAATGATTTTTTGATTCAGCCAGAGATGAGCGCTTTTAGTATCACTGATTTTGCTAAGGCGGCGCAAATGATTGAGCAAGGCTATCAAGCCACTATGCAGATGCAGCCGCAATTAGCCGTCGTCGCATCACATCGTTCGCAGCAGTGGTTGGCGGATAAGCCTAGTCGGCCGCTGCGCATTACTGGGATTACTATTGAGAACAGCTCTAAAGTCAGTGATGCGGTGATTCGCAGTTATATCCGCCAAGCAGTAAACGAGCCACTGGATATTGAACAGTTAAGCAAAGACTTAAATACACTCTATGGCCTAGAGTACTTTGAGCAGGTGCAGTATCGCCTAGAGCATCAAGCAAAAGGACAAGCACAATTGGTTATTCATGCGGAACATAAACGCACAGGAACTGATTACTTGCGGTTGGGGCTTAACTTAAGTGATGACTTACGCGGTGATAGTACCTTTAATCTGGGGGCAAGCTTTCGGATTAATGGCGTGAATCGACTGGGTGCAGAATGGTTAACCCGCTTACAGTTAGGAGCCGAGCAAGAGCTATATAGCGAGTTTTATCAACCGTTGGATACCGGTTCGCGTTACTTTGTTTCACCTTGGCTGCAATGGAATTTGCGTAATATCAAGCAGATGCAGGGTAAGCATACCTTGGCTGAATATCGTTTAGATCGCTTTCGTTATGGAATAGATGTAGGGCGACAAATTAGTAATAACGGTGAAATTCGCCTGGGTCTAGGCTCTGGTTGGGGTGATGCCAATGTGCGCGTAGGTAGTCCTGATCTGCCTGAGTACAGTTTTAAAGAAGGTTATTATCAGCTCAGCTATGCCTTTGATACCTTAGATAACGTTGATTTTCCTAGGGTAGGAGAAGAGCTACAGCTGAATTTTCGCCAGCACAGCGCCAGTTTGGGTTCTGATCAAAGTTACCGACAATGGGATATTGTCTTGAATAAGCCTTTGACACTAGGGGCTAATACCTGGGTGATTGGTGGGCGTTATGCTCGTACGTTAGATTCTAATGAGTTGATTAACGCCAGCTATCAAATAGGGGGCGCACAAAACTTATCGGGTTATCAAAGAAATGCGCTAGCTGGGCAAAATGTAAGTTTAGGGCGGCTGATTTATTATCGACGACTGACTCGAGAGAATATTTTGCCGTTTAGTTTTCCCGTATATGCGGGCGCTTCCATTGAGCGTGGCCGTGCGTGGGATAGTGCTAAAAACAGTCACTATGACTCGGGTTACATTAATGCGCTAAGCCTGTTCTTAACTGTAGACAGTCCTTTGGGGCCAGTTAACTTTAGCTATGGCTTAAATACTGAGCATCAGAATGCGTTTTACTTAAATTTAGGCCATAGCTTTTAATGCTTAAGGTTCAGTTGGCTCGATTAGTTCAAACCAATGGGCTAATAGCAAGTGAGCCTCTTCGATACCTTGACGCTTAGTGGCAGAAAATAGCTGTACGCTGATTAGGTCATTATGCCAGCGCTCACGAATGGTTTTCTGGATCGTCAATAGCGTGGTTTTGGCCGCGCCAAAGGTTAGCTTATCGGCTTTACTAAGCAGAATATGCACCGGCATCTGGCAGCTAGTCGCCCAGTCCAGCATTAACGTATCAAAGGGTGTAAGCGGATGACGTACATCCATGGTGAGCACAATCCCAGCTAAACTTTCACGGCTGCTTAAGTAGGCTTCAAGGTGTTGTTGCCAATGCTGTTTGAGCGGCAGCGGTACTTTGGCGTAACCGTAGCCGGGTAAATCTACTAAACGGCGAGCTTCATCTAGACTAAAAAAGTTAAGTAGTTGGGTGCGGCCAGGGGTTTTTGAGGTGCGGGCTAAACTGTTGTGGGTTAGGGCGTTAATCGCGCTGGACTTGCCAGCATTAGAGCGACCAGCAAACGCCACTTCAATGCCGTTATCTTCAGGGCATTGATCGACTTTTGCAGCACTGATCAGAAACTTCGCTTGTTGACTTAAGCCAAGAATGGGGTTTTTAAACGACATGATAATCTTCTGCCTAAAAGAGTGTTGTGAATGACATCTTTCACGTTTTATGGGAAGCAGTATATAATGCCCCGCCATAGAAACGTGTATAACCTTTCACTTTGTCTGTAAATTGGTATAGTGAGCGGTAAAAATTATAGGGTGAAACCATTTTGAGTCCTTTATCTGGACCAAATGAGTTCAAATGAACAGTATTTTTAGCCGTATTTGGATTAGCTGATGAACAAATTACTCGTGAGTCTGCTGTTGGCCGTTGGTGTGACTGGTGTTGCTCATGCAGCTGGTGATGCGACAGCGGGCCAAGGCAAAATTGCCATGTGCTCTGCATGCCATAACCCGGATGGTAACAGCATGTTACCAAACTTTCCTAAGCTTGCAGGTCAGGGTGAACAGTACTTGCTCAAGCAAATGAAAGACATCAAAGCAGGCACACGCCCTGTAGTTGAAATGACCGGTATGCTTGATGCTATGTCGGATCAAGACTTAGCTGATATTGCCGCTTGGTATGCCAGCCAAACGATTGCAGGTGGCGCGACCGATCCTAAATTAGTTGAGCGCGGTGAAGCATTATTCCGTGGTGGTAAATTAGATGATGGCATGCCAGCTTGTATTGGTTGTCACTCGCCAGATGGATCAGGTTTAGATCAAGCTAAATATCCGCGTCTTGCGGGTCAGCATGCATCTTATACGGTGAAGCAGTTAACCGATTTCCGTGAAGGTGATCGCGTCAATGACGGCGATGCGGAAATTATGCGTGATATCGCCGCAAAATTAAGTAACAAAGATATTGAAGCTTTAGCTAGCTATATTGAAGGCTTAAAGTAAGTTTTACGTTGTATTGGAACCGCCTCTAGTGCTCACTATAGGCGGTTTTTTTGTAAGCAAAATAGGTGTTTTGATTTCATTTGGCTGGCGCTGCGACCATGGTATAGCAACTTTGGTCCGACAATTCCCTTAGAATAAAAGCGTAAATAAGCGTAGGAAAACTGCGCAGTGGCTTCCAGTGGTTCAAATATCACAACTGGGCACAGTGAGTAGTCAGTGCCGAGTATGAGCACCTAATTTAGGGGTAATGTCATGAGTGTTGATTTAAGTAAATATATTCGTAATAAAGCGTTTTTAGATAAAGTGGTCACTGCTGAAGAAGCGGCTTCCTGGATTGAAGACGGTATGACCTTAGGGATGAGTGGCTTTACCTTATTTGGTGAGCCTAAAGAATTTCCTACGGCGTTAGCCGAGCGCGGTAAAAAAGAAAAAATTAAAGTCAATCTTTACACCGGTGCGTCCATGGGGCCAGCGGCTGACCAAGCATTGGCTGAAGCTGACATGATTAATTTGCGTCTGCCTTATCAGGGTAACCCAGTGCTGCGCGGCAAAATTAACAAGGGCGAAGCTTTTTATATTGATCAGCACTTATCCCATACCGCTGAAGCCATTCGTCAGGGTGTGTTAAATCCAGTAGATTACGCCATCATTGAGGCGGCAGCGATTACTGAAGAGGGGCAGATTATCCCAACCGGTTCGGTGGGTAACTCGCCTATCTTTGTGCAAACCGCTAAGCATGTAATTATTGAGCTCAATACTTCAGCGCCTGCAGAGTACGAGGGTATTCATGATATCTATGTGCCTGAAGCAGCAGGTGAGCGTAAAGATATTCCGGTCTACGATATTAGCCAGCGCATTGGTACCATTGGTATTCCGGTCGATCTTGCAAAAGTGCGCGGTATTGTGCTGTCTAGCCGTCCTGATATTCCATCACCTTTGTTTGAACCCAATGCGGAAACTCAAAAAATTGCAGACAACCTGCTGGATTTCTTACGTGCAGAAGTTAAAGCAGGTCGTTTAACCGAAAAGTTAGCACCTTTGCAGTCAGGTGTGGGCTCGGTAGCTAACGCTGTACTCAATGGCATGAAGGACTCTGAGTTTAAAGATATCGTTGTTGCCTCTGAAGTATTACAAGACGGTATTTTTGATTTAATTGATGCTGGAGTAGTTAAATTTGCCGCTGCTACTGCACTGTCTCTATCGAAGAAACGTGTAGAAACACTGGGTCAAGACTTAGCTAAATATAAAGATAAGCTAGTATTCCGCCCGCAAGAGATCTCTAACCATCCAGAAGTGATCCGTCGTTTAGGTGTGATTTCGTTTAACACTGCGCTTGAAGCCGATATTTACGGTAACGTGAACTCGACTCACGTGGGTGGTACGCACATGATGAACGGTATCGGTGGCTCGGGTGACTTTGCCCGTAACGCCCGTATCACGATCTTTGTGACGCAGTCGGTGGCCAAAGATGGCAAAATTTCAGCGATCGTCCCCTTTGTTTCTCACGTGGACCACACCAATCACGATGTGGATGTGATTGTGACTGAGCAAGGCTATGCTGATTTGCGTGGTCTAGCGCCGGTGCAGATTGCTGAAGCGATTATCGAAAATTGCATGCACCCAGACTATCGTGCCCAGACCCGTGCTTATCTTGAAGAGGCAAAACAGCGTGGTGGTCAAACTCCACACGTTCTAGAAAAAGCCTTCTCTTGGCACACTCGTTTTGCTGAAACGGGTAGCATGAAAGAAAGTTAATTCTGTTCTGTAGTAAAAACCCAGCCTAGGCTGGGTTTTTACTTGAGGCTATTAAAGGTCTTCCAGTAGCGGCAGGGCTAATTGTTCTAGCATTACACCTTGTGCCCAAAGGGTGGACTCAGGGCCGGGTTGCGTGAGTTGGTAAGTGCCGTCACTTTGCAAAATCCAAGCGTGAGTGTTATCGCTAAGGTAAGTTTCTAGCTCGGATTTTACCCGTGCCACTAGCTTTTTATTCGTCAGCGGAAAGCAGGTTTCGACACGGTGATCAAGATTACGCTCCATCCAGTCGGCGCTAGAGAGCAGTAGTTTTTCTTCACCGCCACTGTTTAAAAAGTAACAAACTCTACTGTGCTCTAAGAAGCGTCCAATAATAGAGCGTACCTGAATATTGTGTGATACCCCTGCAACTCCTGGGCGTAGGCAACACATGCCGCGGACAATTAAATCGACTTTAACGCCAGCTTGGCTGGCACGGTAAAGGGCTTTGATCATTTTGGCATCGGTTAGCGCGTTAACCTTAATCACGATGCGTGCGGGCTTACCTTGTTCGGCTTGATTGATCTCGTTTTGAATATTATCGAGCAAGGTTTTTCTAAGGGTAAAGGGCGCGTGCATGAGTTTAGTCATACGTAGGGTTTTGCCCATACCAATTAGTTGATTGAAGAGTTTGGCTACGTCCTCACATAAAACAGGATCAGCTGTTAGCAAGCTATAGTCAGTGTAGAGCCGAGCATTTCCGGCATGATAGTTTCCTGTGCCTAAATGCGCGTAGCGCACTAGTTCATCATTTTCTCGGCGTAAGATAAACAGCATTTTGGCGTGGGTTTTAAAACCGACCACACCATAAATCACCACCGCACCTGCAGCCTGTAAGCGGCTGGCTAAGGCTAAGTTAGACTCTTCATCAAAGCGGGCCCGCAGCTCAATGACGACTGTTACTTCTTTGCCGTTACGTGCTGCTTCAACTAAAGCATCGACAATTTCTGAGTTAGCACCGGAGCGATAAAGGGTTTGCTTAATGGCTAACACATTTGGATCTTTAGCCGCGCGGCGCAGTAAATCCACGACCGGGGTAAAGGATTCAAAGGGGTGATACAGCAACATATCTTGTTTACTAATTGCTGCAAATAAGTTTTCGCTATTTTGTAAGGGCTTGGGCGTGCTAGGAGTAAATGAAGGAAATTGTAATTCTGGATGAGAATCTAGCCCAGTGACGCTAAAAAGACGGGTTAAGTTAACAGGGCCATTAACTTGATAAAACTCATTTTCATTTAAGTTAAACTGCTTAAGTAAAAACTCAGTTAGGTGCGATGGACAGTTATCGGCCACTTCTAAACGTACCGCGTCGCCAAAACGACGTGAGTACAGTTCACCGCGTAGGGCGCGAGCCAGATCATCCACATCTTCTTCAAGGGAGAGGTCAGCATTACGGGTTAAACGAAATTGATAACAACCGCGAACACTCATGCCATGGAATAAATCATCGGCATGGGCGTGGATCATCGATGATAAAAATACATGATTAACGCCTGGGCCACCAACCTCTTCAGGCACGCGGATAATTCTAGGTAAAATTCTAGGGGCTGGAATAATCGCTAAACCAGAATCGCGGCCAAAGGCATCAACACCTTCTAACTCAACGATAAAGTTTAGGCTTTTATTAACTAACAGCGGAAAAGGGTGAGTAGGATCAAGGCCTATGGGGGTAATAACTGGCTCAATTTCTTCGTGAAAATACTGCTTGACCCACTCTTTGATTTTAGGTGTCCAGTATCGGCGTCGAATAAACTTAATATTCTGTTCTGCCAATTCAGGCAATAGGATGTCATTTAATATTTTATATTGGCGGTTGACTTGCTCATGCACAATATCGGCTATTTTTTGTAGCGTTTGTTGAGGTTGCAAGCCATCGGCATCGGCACGCTCCCTAGAAAAAGTGATTTGCTGCTTAAGGTTAGCCACCCGAATCTCAAAAAACTCATCGAGATTGCTAGAGAAAATGAGTAAAAACTTTAATCGTTCAAGTAATGGGTTACTGAGATCAAGGGCTTGCTCTAGCACACGGATATTAAACTGTAACTGGGACAGTTCACGATTAATGTAGAGCGAGCTGTCATCCAAACTGATCTCTGTTGGCTCCAGTGAGATTGCCGTCGGCAATGTTTTTTCTACAGTCGGTGCCGAGTTTGCGTTCGCAGCGGACACAGGGCTAGGGGTGGATGTCTCCATGAAAAACCTCAGCAGGATTAATAAGCAATAAAAATAGATTAAACGATAGGTATTGGATGTGACAGTTTGATGACGCTGAGGGTTTAAAGTAACTGAAAAAAAGGTTTTCAAGAATTACTACCTTCTGATATTATTCGCCCCTATATTTTGCGTGCGGTACTCAGCAATGGTGTTGGGTGGCGGCACGAACACAATGAGGATTCATCATGAAAGCTGGTATTCACCCAAATTACGCAGATATCAACGCTACTTGCAGCTGCGGTAACGTTGTTAAAACACGTTCTACTTTAGCTCAAGACATCAACATTGATGTGTGCTCTGAGTGCCACCCGTTCTACACCGGTAAGCAGAAAGTATTGGATGTGGGTGGTCGTATTGATCGCTTCAAACAGCGTTTTGGTGGCTTCGGTAATAAGTAATTATTACTGCACTGCGATGCAATTTAAAAAAGCGCTCTTGATGAGCGCTTTTTTTATGCCTATTGCTTGAGGCGTCTTGTAAAGATACATCTGAGCAGATTAGATAACTTTAGTGGTTTGTATGTTTAGCTCGCGTGAACAATTGATTCTGTAGGGCAGAAGCTAAGAGGTCCGTTGCTTAGCTTCAACAGAGTTAGCAAAAATTAAAAACTATCGGTTGTTTATGAGTTGATGTTCAGTCACTTTAGGTGCGTAAAATATAACTCGAGCTTAAATGCTGTTATTTACTATTTTTTAGGTTAAATATTCTTGGTTTTGGTTATTTTTTAGAATAAAAGTGCAATCTTTTTAGATGCTAGGGTTAAACTGACTTGTGTCTTGTGACATGGCGGGTTCTTGAGTATGCTCAATGGCTTATTAGTTCATTATTTTTAGCGGAATAGCCAATATGTCTGATTTAAAAACAGCCGCTCTCGAATACCATGCTGAGCCTCGTCCAGGCAAGTTAAGTGTCGAGTTGACAAAACCTACAGCTACTGCGCGTGACTTAGCGCTAGCGTACAGCCCTGGTGTGGCTGAGCCGGTCCGTGAAATTGCACGTGATGCAGAGCTTGCTTACCAATACACGGGCAAAGGAAACCTTGTCGCGGTGATTTCAGATGGTACAGCTATTTTGGGGCTAGGTAACCTAGGGCCTTTGGCCTCTAAGCCAGTAATGGAAGGTAAAGGTGTACTTTTCAAGCGCTTTGCAGGGGTTGATGTATTCGATATTGAAATCGATGCAGAAAGTCCGCAGGCGTTTATTGACACGGTTAAACGTATTTCTATTACCTTTGGTGGGATTAACCTTGAAGATATCAAGGCGCCAGAGTGCTTTGAAATCGAGCGCGCGTTAATTGAGCAGTGCGATATTCCGGTGTTCCACGATGATCAGCACGGTACCGCGATTGTTACCGCAGCAGGAATGATTAACGCCTTAGAAATTGCTGGCAAAACGCTAGAAGAAGCAAAAATTGTGTGCTTAGGCGCGGGTGCTGCTGCTACAGCCTGTATGAAACTGTTAATCAGTATGGGCGCTAAAGTTGAAAATATTTTTATGATCGACCGCAAGGGAGTGATCCACTCTGGACGTGACGATCTGAATCAGTACAAGGCAGCATTTGCCCATGAAACCGATAAGCGCACCTTAACTGATGCCATTACTGGTGCTGATGTGTTTGTTGGTTTGTCGGGCGCTAATTTACTATCCCCAGAAAACTTGGCGCTAATGGCAGAAAATCCGATTGTGTTTGCTTGCTCAAACCCTGATCCGGAAATTAGCCCAGAGCTAGCACACCAAACGCGTCCAGATGTCATTATGGCCACCGGTCGTTCGGACTACCCCAACCAGGTGAATAACGTTTTAGGTTTCCCATTCATTTTCCGTGGTGCGCTAGATGTACGAGCCACTCGAATTAACGAAGAAATGAAAGTAGCCGCGGTTCATGCGTTAGCAGATTTAGCTAAAATGCCCGTGCCTAAAGAAGTGTGTGAAGCCTACGGCTTGTCAGACTTAAGCTTTGGCCGTGACTATATTATTCCTAAGCCAATGGATGCACGTTTAATTAATTTAGTGCCTGATGCTGTAGCTAAAGCCGCTATTGATAGCGGCGTAGCAACTAAACCCTATCCAAAGCATTATCCACTGACCTCAGTTGACGAAGTATTTAATGGCTAGTTATTAGTCGCTTAAATAATTTGAAGTATAAAAATGCCCGCTGATTGCGGGCATTTTTATTGCGAGTAGTGCGTACCTAATTAGAAAAAGTCCATTGGGGTTTCGTAATAGTACTCAGTGGCAAAGGGTGGCAAGGTGTCTTCTTGTTTAAAGTATTCGTTACTGCCGCTGTCTGAGCGTAATCCTTGGGCGTTTATTCGCACTTGTTGTAGTCCCTCAGGGCGCAGAATAGGTTGAGTAGGTTGATCACGTAAAGCTTGGGCCATGTAGTTAATCCAAATGGGTAGCGCAAAGGTACTGCCAAACTCGCGCCGACCTAAGCTTTTAGGTTGGTCATATCCGGTCCAAACAGTGGTGACATATTGCCGATTATAGCCAACAAACCATGTATCTTTAGCGGAGTTAGTTGTGCCGGTTTTACCAGCAAGATCTGAGCGGCCTAAAGATTTTGCGCGTGAACCGGTGCCGCGGCGAATCACATCTTGCAAAATATCGGTCATGATAAAAGCGGTGCGACTATCAATAATTTGCGGTGCTGGTTGGGCATTATCAGTTTGATAGCGTGGAGAGTCGGGGGTAACGGCCGCTTGAGTCTTGCTGACTAAAACACCGTTCCGATCGTAGATTTCATCCACGATATAGGGAGTAATTTTGTAGCCACCATTAGCAAAAGTGGCCCAGCCTGTAGTTACTTCGAGAGGAGTAAAATCAGCACTACCTAAAGCTAGGGGGAGGTGACGCGGTAACTCGTCGGCAGGAAAGCCGAACTGACTTATATAATCTACGGCATAGTCTATGCCAATGGCCTCAAGCACTTTGGCAGCGGCAATATTTCTTGAGCGATAGAGCGCTGTACGCAGGCTTATATTACCGAGAAAAGAGCGGTCTGAGTTGTTTGGTGTCCAGGCTTTTCCATAGCGCGATGCAGGAAAGGTAGTGGGAGTGTCGGCAAAAATACTAGCGGCTGTGTAACCTTTATCTAAGGCCGCACTATAAATAAAAGGTTTGAAGCTTGAACCGACTTGACGTTTAGCTTGGACAGCACGGTTGTATTTACTTTGTTCAAAAGAAAACCCTCCGGTAATAGCTACGATTGCGCCAGACCGAGGGTCTAGAGAGACTAAAGCACCTTGTACTTCGGGCGCTTGTGCAAGGCGGTATTGCCCATCTGTCTTTTGTTGTACATAAACAAGATCTCCGGGTTGCATAATATCCCGTGCTGTCCGTGGGTTAGCGGCTTGACTGTTAACATTAATAAATTTTCTCGCCCAGCGCATATCTTGCCAATTAAGAGTTGCAGCTACCTTATTGCGTAGCAGTACTTGAGCCGATTGTTGGTCTACTTTAGTCACTACAGCTATTTTTAGGGGATGTAAATCAGGCTCATTGTGCAGCAACTTTTGCCATTGCTCTTTTGGATACTTAGCAAAGGATTTTACAGGGCCGCGAAATCCATGGCGATATTCGTAGTTTAGTAGGCCTGTTTGTAAACTTGAGTTAGCGTATTGTTGTAGCTGTGAGTCAATGGTGGTTTTAACCGTAAAACCAGCAGTGTAGGCTTCGCCACCATAGCGCTCGACCATTTCTGCACGGGCCATTTCAGCAACATACGGCGCCTGAAACTCAGGCTGGGCAATATGGAGCTTGGCCGTTTGTGGCTCGGCAAGCGCGGTAGAATATTCGGCTTCGGTGATGTAATTGAGTTTGTACATGCGGCCTAAGATCCAGTCGCGTCTACTCATACTGCGCGCTTCATTAGCAATAGGATTGTAGCGAGAGGGCGCTTTAGGTAAGCCAGCAATCATGGCTAATTGGGCAATGCTAAGCTCGCCAATGGATTTGCCATAATAGATCTGGGCTGCTGCTTCAATACCGTAAGCACGGTTACCTAAATAAATTTTATTGACATATAGCTCTAAAATTTCATCTTTACTGAGCTCACGTTCAATTTGCAAAGCTAATAAAATTTCATTGGCTTTGCGAGTGAAACTTTTTTCACTGGTCAAGAAAAAGTTTTTCGCCACCTGCATGGTAATGGTGCTACCACCACTTTGAATACGTCCGGTTTTTATTAGTTCTGATACGGCACGCATCAGACTAACAAAATCGACGCCCGAGTGAGTGGCAAAATTATCATCTTCGGCTGCAAGTAAAGCCTGAATAAATCGTTCAGGAATGTGACCAAAGTCAATAGGTGTTCTGCGCATCTCACCATATTCGGCAATTAGCTTGTTATCTTTGCTATAAATACGCAGTGGCATCTGTAATTCCATACTGCGTAAAGATTCTGCTGAAGGTAAATGTGGGCTCAGGTATAGGTAAGCGCCTGCAAAAAGAGCTGCAAGGCTGCTAAGAGCTCCAGCGATAGACCAAAAGAGAAACTTTAGTAATTTAATCAAGGTGTTAACCACTTTGTAGAATTAAGGATACGATTAAAAATCGTATGTATTTTATACGGATAGTCAGTATTATAGGTCGTTTATAGAAGGTGTGCTATTTGCTCTTTCTAAGTTGTTACTATCTAATACGCCGAAAAACCTGTCGTTTTTTACGTGAATCAATAGGAATTTGATTGTGCTAAAGCTTTTTAAAAAGAAAGCAAATACGCTGCTTGGAGTCGATGTTAGTTCAACCGCAGTTAAGTTGGTTGAGCTCAGTCGCTCTGTAGGCAATTACCGTATAGAGGCTTATGCCATAGAGCCTCTTCCTAGTGGGGCTGTGTCTGATAAAAATATTGTCAATGCTGAAAAGATTGGTGAGGCTATCCAGAAAGCCGTTGCAAGGGCTGGTATAGCGACCAAGCAAGCCGCTGCAGCAGTTGCTGGCTCTGCAGTCATCACTAAGGTTATTGAGCTGGAAAAAGGCTTAAGTGATGAGCAAATGGAAAGTACGATTTATCTGGAAGCTGATCAATATATTCCTTTCCCTATTGATGATGTGGCCATTGATTTTCAAGTAATTGGTGATAGTGCAAAAAGTGCTGGGCGCTCAGAAGTTTTATTGGCCGCTTGTAGAAAAGATAGCGTGGAAGAGCTTAGAGATAGCTTGATGTTTGGAGGGCTTGAGCCGAAAGCAATTGATGTGGAGGCCTATGCAACTGAGCGTGCTTATAGTTTGATTGCTCCACAGCTTGGTAATGGCAGTGAAAAGTTAGTCGTTGCGTTAGTGGATATTGGTGCAACGATGATGACTTTAACTGTTATGCAGCATGGGAAAGCAATCTATTCGCGTGAGCAGGTGTTTGGTGGTAAGCAGCTGACAGATCAAATACAAGGGCGTTATGGTGTTACTTATAGTGAAGCACTAAATGCTGTAGCTCAAGGAGGACTGCCTGAAGATTACCTGACAGAGATTTTAGCTCCTTATAGAGAAGTAGTAGTACAGCAGATTTCACGCTCATTGCAGTTTTTTTTCGCATCAGGTCAACATGCTGAAGTTGATTATATTGTTTTGACAGGAGGAACAGCAGCGCTTGAAGGACTACCACAACAAGTGCAGCAGAAGATTGGTACTCCAACGTTATTAGGCAATCCTTTTATTAACATGCTGGTCAGCAATAAAATCAATGCCAGTGCCTTAGCGGCAGATGCGCCTGCATTGATGACTGCTTGTGGGCTAGCTATGTGGGGAAATAAACATGGTTAATTTGAACTTATTGCCATGGCGTGATGAGCTACGTGAAGAGCGTAAAAAAAGTTTTTTCTTGAAGTTAATAGGCTCAATCATTATTGCTATTGGACTGGTTTATCTAGCAGGTGAGTATTTTAATGAAAAAGTCAACCAGCAAAATGCGCGTAATGAGTATATAAAAGCAGAATCCTCGGTTTTAGAAAATCGAGTGAAAGAAATTAATGAGCTAAAGGAACGTAAGAAACAGCTTGTAGAGCGGATGAGAATTATCCAGGATTTACAAGGTAACCGCCCCATTACTGGGCGTATTTTTGAGCAATTAGTAGATACTCTTCCTGATGGTGTCTACTTTACTGAAGCGCAGTTACAAGATAAGCGTTTAAGTATTAGTGGTGTGGCTGAGTCGAATAGCTTAATTTCTAGCTTGATGCGCAATCTTGATGATTCAGACTGGTTATCTCACTCAGTATTAGACAGTGTAGTCGTCACTAAAGTTGGCACTTTGGATAAGGCTAATGTGTTTAAGTTAGCAGTGGAGCAAACTAAGCCAGCAGCGAGTGCTAAGCATCAATCAGAAGGAGCTAGTAAATGAGTTTGCTGACTAAGCTAAAGGGCAGTATGCATGGCGTCAGTTTGTCAGAGCTTGATGCGGAAAATATTGGCTCTTGGCCGCCCATTGTGCGTGGCTTTGTTTGTTTTTTTATGATTTTACTAGTACTTGGTTTAGGCTACAAATATCATATTGAGGATATAAGGGAGCGTTTAGCGCAGGCTAAAAGTCAAGAAGTAACACTGAAAGAACAGTTCTCTTTACGAGCTTTTCAGGCTGCTCACTTAGAAGAATACAAAGAACAGCTGGTGCTAATGGAGCATTCTTTTGGGGCGCTATTAAAGCAGCTTCCAGGTGACACCGAGGTTCCTGGGTTACTGGAGGATATTACAAATGCTGGGTTAAATAGTGGGCTGGCTTTTGAGGAAATTAAATTACAGCCGGAAAGTGTGCAACAGTTTTACGTAGAACTCCCTATTCGGGTACGAGTTGAAGGCGATTACCACGATCTAGCAACTTTTGTAACTAAAGTTGCCAGTATGCCACGCATTGTTACGTTACATGATTTTAATTTAAAGCCTGTAGGTGGTTCAGCTAAAAAACTATCAATGGACATAATGATGAAAACATATCGCTATAAAGGTCAAGGAGATGAGGCATGAGATCTAAGAGTGTCTTAGCTAGCACTATTCCTTTGCTTTTAATGTTAGCCGGCTGTGCACCAGAATATGATAATAGCGATTTGCGCGCCTATATGGACGAAGTGTATCAGCGGCCTAAGGGCAAAATTGAGCCTATTCCACAAGAGGTGGTGTATGAGCCTTTTACTTATGTGGCTTCTAATAAAAGAAGTCCATTTCAGCCGCCCATTAAAATAACTATGAACGATAAAGTAAGTGGTCGACAGGATATACATCCCGATGAGACACGAGTGAAGCAGTTTTTAGAAGGCTTTAATATGGATAGCTTTACTATGGTAGGTACCTTGAATCGTGATGGTCAAAACTACGCTTTAATTAAAGCGGCTGAGAGTGGTGTGCATCGAGTAAAAGTAGGTGATTATTTAGGGGCTAATCATGGTCGTATTACCGAAATTAAACCAGCTCAAATTAATGTGATTGAAATAGTTGAAAGTGGTGATGGGGGATGGCTAGAACGTCCACGTACGATTCTTTTGCAAGAACGGTAAAACTAGTCTAAATCACACTTTAAACTGGAATTTATAACGGAACGGAATAATGAACAAACAACTTTCTAAGCTGGTTGTCACGCTATTAACAGCATCGCTCGCACCAGCTGTTTTTGCTACTACTTTAAATGATTTAAAAATCGCTTCTTTACCAGGAGATAAAGTAGAATTAAAGCTAATCTTTGATGAGCCGGTTATGGAGCCTAAAGGTTACACTATTGAGCGGCCAGCACGTATTGCTTTAGACTTGCCAGGTGTAACGAGTCAGCTAACATCTAAAACACGCGAAATTGGCATGGGAAATGCACGTAGCTTAAGCGTTATTGAAGCTCAAGATAGAACGCGACTTATTGTCAATCTTAATAGTTTAAGTGGCTATACAACTCGTGCCGAGGGTAAGCATCTGTATGTGATTATCGGTGATCAAAGTCAGCTTGGTTCACGTACAGCACCACAGGGGGTGCAGCCATCGGTTCAAGCGGGGCAATCTCCTACCAGCTTTACTGAGCGCAAACATGCGGTCAGTGGTCCTGGTATTAATAATCTTGATTTTCAGCGTGGCGAGCAGGGAGAGGGGAACGTTGTCATTTCGTTAACGGATCCTAACTTAATTTCAGATATTAAAGACGAGGGTGGAAAAATACGTGTAACTTTCCCTCGTGCTAGTTTGCCTGAAACTTTACGGGTGCGTTTAGATGTTAAAGACTTTGCGACACCTGTTCAATTTGTTAACGCTAGTCAGAGCAGTGATTCAGTATCGATTTTGATCGAGCCAACAGGGCATTATGACTATTTGGCTTATCAATCTGATGATAAGTTAACTATTAGTGTTAAGCCGTTGACCCGCGAAGAAAAAGAAAAACGTATTGCTGAAAGCTTTGCTTATACCGGCGAAAAACTATCGCTCAACTTCCAAGATATTGATGTACGTTCAGTATTGCAGCTAATTGCAGATTTTACTGAGTTGAACTTGGTCGCCAGTGATACTGTGCAAGGTAATATCACGCTTCGTTTGCAAAACGTGCCGTGGGATCAAGCGCTTGACTTAGTATTAAAAACTAAAGGTTTAGCTCAGCGTAAAGTCGGTAACGTGTTACTGGTTGCACCGGCAGAAGAGATTGCTGCTCGTGAGCGCCAGGAAATGGAAGCTCAGCGCCAAGTGGCCGAGTTGGCGCCATTGCGCCGTGAGCTAATTCAGGTGAATTATGCGAAAGCTGCTGATATTGCGGCATTGTTCCAGTCTGTTTCTGCTGGACAAACTGAAGAGCGTGGTACGGTAACTGTTGATGACCGCACCAATGCGATTATTGCTTATCAGACTCAAGAGCGTTTAGATGAGCTACGCCGAATTGTAACTCAGTTAGATATTCCAGTACGTCAAGTCATGATTGAGGCGCGTATTGTTGAAGCTAACGTTGATTATGAGAAAGAGCTGGGTGTGAAGTGGGGAGGCAGCCGTACTGGCAGCAGTACCAACTACAATATTAATGATGCTTTTGTTGACTTAGGTGCAAATAGTGCAAGTTCAGGGATTGGTATTGGCTTTATTGGTGGTAAAACCCGCTTAGACCTCGAGTTGTCGGCGATGGAAAAGTCAGGGAATGGTGAGGTGGTTTCTCAGCCAAAAATTGTTACTTCCGATAAAGAAACAGCCAAAATTATGAAGGGCTCTGAAGTTCCTTATCAAGAAGCCAGTTCTAGTGGTGCGACTAGTACATCGTTTAAAGAAGCTGCTTTATCATTAGAAGTGACTCCACAAATTACCCCAGATAACCGCATCATGATGGAAGTAAAAGTTACTAAAGATGCCCCTGACTTCCAGAAAGCGGTGAATGGAGTACCACCAATTGATAAGAATGAAGTGAATGCCAAAGTACTAGTCGCAGATGGTGAAACCATTGTGATTGGTGGGGTTTTCCAGAACGTGCGTAAAGAGTCTGTGGAAAAAGTACCAGTATTAGGCGATATTCCTGGTATTAAAAACTTATTCCGCCGTACCATGAAGCAGGATGATAAAACCGAATTACTGGTTTTCATTACTCCAAGAATCATGAATAATCAGAGTATTTCCTTGAATCGTTAATACCTGTGCAAAATTATATTCTTGTTGGCCCGATGGGTGCTGGAAAAAGCACCATCGGGCGTTTGCTTGCTAAAGCATTAAATCTTCCATTTTATGACTCGGACCGCGAAATTGAAGTACGCACAGGTGCGAGTATTCCTTTAATTTTTGAGCTTGAAGGTGAAGCTGGCTTTCGTGATCGTGAGCAGCAGGTTCTGGCGGCCTTATGTCAAGAGCAAGGTATGGTCCTAGCGACTGGCGGGGGGGCAATTTTGCGGGCGGAAAACCGTGAGCAATTTAGTCAGCAAGGCTTCGTCATCTACCTTAGCACCTCGGTAGAGCATCAAATTGCCCGAACCAGCCGAGATCGCAATCGACCGTTACTGCAAACGGATGATCCTGCGCAAGTACTGACCGAGTTACTTAAAGTGCGTCATCCGTTGTATCAAGCAGTAGCCGATTTAGTGATTGAAACTGATGAGCGCCCACCTAAATATGTGGTGCAAGAGATCATCAGCTACTTAAAGCAACAGGCTGTAGTACAGGAATAATTTTTCTTTTTCTTGATTGATTAGCTATAAGGACTGAATTTCATGAGCCTAGCGAGTATTAAAACCCTAACGGTTGATTTAGCTGAGCGCAGCTATCCGATATATATCGGTCAAGAAAGCTATCAAACAAGTCCTTGGGCTGAGCATATCAAAGGCAAGCAAGTGGTGATCGTGACCAACACCACGGTAGCCCCTTTGTATTTAGCGACGATTAAACAGCAATTAGCGGCTTATCAGCCGTTAGAGATTATTTTGCCGGATGGTGAGTCCTTCAAAACGTGGGAGACACTGCAGCTTATTTTTGATCAGTTATTGCAGGCCCATTGTGATCGCAAGGTAACGTTAGTCGCTTTAGGTGGCGGAGTCATTGGGGATATGGTTGGCTTTGCTGCTGCTTGTTATCAGCGCGGAGTCAACTTTATTCAGGTACCGACCACACTTTTATCACAAGTTGACTCTTCTGTGGGGGGTAAAACGGCCATTAACCATCCGCTGGGCAAAAATATGATTGGCGCTTTTTATCAACCCCAAGCAGTGGTCATTGATACCCATAGCCTCAGTACCTTACCGGCTAAAGAGTTTTCCGCGGGTTTAGCCGAAGTGATTAAGTACGGGTTGATTTATGATGCAGACTTTTTTGCTTGGCTAGAAAATAATATGCAGGCTCTGTTAGCGTTAGATGCGGCAGCCTGTCGGTATGCGATTGAGCGTTCCTGCGCGATTAAAGCCAATATTGTGGCCGCCGATGAGCGAGAAAACGGGGTGCGTGCCACCTTAAACTTAGGCCACACCTTTGGTCATGCTATTGAAACCGAACAGGGATATGGTGTGTGGTTGCATGGTGAGGCAGTTGCTGCGGGCACTGTAATGGCGTTACAGATGTCTTATTTGCTGGGTAATATTTCAGCCGCGCAGCGTGATCGTGGCATTGCTTTATTTATCGCGGCCCAGTTGCCGGTTGTGCCGCCACAGAATATGTCGGCTGCGACCTTCTTACAGCACATGGCGTTAGATAAAAAAGTGCAAGATGGGCAGATTCGTTTGGTATTGCTTGCTGAGCTAGGGCAAGCAATAGTTACAGCCGAGTATTCAGCAGAGTGTTTGCAGCAAACGTTAACCACTGATTATCAAGCATTGGCGACTGCGGTGCAGCAGTCGAGTGGACGTTAAGTTATGGACCCACAGTTAATCGAGTACTTCGGTTTTAGCCAAGATCCCTTTGTTGAAGGTTTGCCAGGTCAGCAGTTTTATAATCCAAAACGTAAGTCAGTATTAGCTGAGCTGCATTTTTGGGCCGAGCAAGGTCAGCACTTTTTATTGGTGACAGGCCCGCAAGGCAGTGGTCGTAGTACCTTAGCCACTGCATTTTTAGCCACCTGTGCGACAACTGATATTTGCCTGCATTTAAGTATTAATGGTGTGTCTGATGCTGGCGGTTTACAGTACCAAGTTGCGCAGAAGCTTGAAGTAGCCGATGACTTGTTGCAGATTCTTGATCGTTTAGTGTTGCTCAAACAACAAGATAAAACCTTATATTTAGTGGTCGACAATGCGGAAAATCTAGACGACTCCGCTTTATTGTTTTTACTGCGTTTAGCTCAAGGCAGTCAGGGCGCTGGTGCTCAAGTAATTGTTTTTGCTCAAGACAGCATTCTGGCTAACTTAAAGTTAGTCAGTGACAATCAGTCACTCTATCAACAGCTCGCATTAGAGGCGTGGGATTTCATCGAAAGTATGGATTACCTCAATTTTCGCCTAACGATGGCTGGTAAAAGTGTTGATTTGTTTAGTGATCAAGAGCAGGCGGCTATTTATCGAGCAGCTGAAGGCTGGCCGGGTCGCTTACATGAAGAGGCAGAGGCGCTGTTGTATGTGAAAGCCGATAGCCAACCCCCAGAGCGGGGTAAAAAATCCCTTGAGTTGAAAAAAATTGGCTTAGCACTGGCCGCCTTACTGATTTTAGTTGGGGTGACCATTAGTCTGTGGAATTACAGCAGCAACAGCACCCCTAGTACCCCGCAAACGTTAGAGATTCCACGCGAGGCAAGTACGCTGGAGTCCAGCATTACCCCAGAGGCAGCTTGGTATCTGAAGCAAAACTCTAATCATTACACCTTGCAAATTTTAGCTACCCGTTCTGAAGCTGCGGCAAAGAATTATATTAATTTGCATGGCACAGATTACCGTTACTTTATTAAAAACCAGCAAAATAATAAGTTATTTGTAGTCACCTATGGTGCCTTTAGCAGCGCTGAAGCGGCAAAAAAACGCGCGGATGATGTTAAGGCGAGCAGTAATGATCAGCCTTGGGCCCGCACCTTTGGCAGTATTCAGCAGGAAATTGAGTAATTTATTTGGCTGTCATCTAGTTGTCATCTTGAGGCCCTAGAGTAGCGTTGTAGCGAAACAACACTGATCTGCAACTTACAACGATTATGGCTTCAAGGAGCAATGTATGAAACTGAAACGTCTGATGGCAGCCCTGACTTTTGTCGCTGCGGGTGTAGGCACAATGGCTGCTTCAGCAGCGGTTGATCCAGCGCTACCTGCCTACAGTAAAACCTCTGGGGTATCCGGCAACCTTTCTAGCGTGGGTTCGGACTCACTGGCTAACTTAATGACGCTGTGGGCCGAAGAATATAAGCGCAACTACCCGAACGTAAACATTCAAATTCAAGCAGCAGGTTCTTCCACCGCTCCTCCTGCGCTAACCGAAGGCACAGCTAACTTAGGCCCGATGAGTCGTCCGATGAAGGATAACGAAATTCAAGCCTTTGAGGAAAAGTACGGTTATAAGCCAACGGCAATTCCAGTTGCGATTGATGCCTTAGCGGTATTTGTACATAAAGATAACCCGATTAAATCGTTAGATATTGAACAGGTGGATGCAATTTTCTCCAGTACCCGTTTGTGTGGTGCCGAGAAAGATGTAAAAACCTGGGGCGATCTAGGCTTAACCGGCGAGTGGGCGAATAAACCAGTGCAACTGTTTGGTCGTAACTCGGTATCGGGTACTTATGGTTACTTTAAAGAATCGGCTTTATGTAAAGGCGACTTTAAATCTAACGTGAACGAGCAGCCAGGTTCAGCCTCGGTGGTACAGTCAATTTCTAGCACCCTGAATGCCATCGGTTACTCCGGCATTGGTTACCGCACCTCATCAGTACGTGCCGTACCATTAGCTAAAAAAGGTGGTGAAGCCTTTGAAGCTAACGAGGAAAACGCATTAGCGGGTAAGTTCCCACTGGCGCGTTACTTCTACGTATACGTTAACAAAGCACCGAACAAGCCATTAAGCCCAATCGATGCGGAGTTTGTAAAACTTGTGTTATCTAAAGAAGGTCAGGAAGTAGTGGTAAAAGATGGCTACATTCCGCTGCCAGCTAAAGTGGTAGAGAAAACCTTAAAAGAGCTTGAGCTGAACTAACCGTTTGCTGCTCACAATAGCCCCGCTAAGATGCGGGGCTATTTTTTTGCTTGCATTATTTGGCCCGCTTTAGGGGATTATGACAGTTTGTTTGCACTGTTATGGCAGTGTCATTTTATTGTCATATAACTCGTGCAGGATAAAGCTTCCTTCATCTGGTTGAACGGCTATGAACACAGAAACCTCCACTCATCATATTGATTTCGACACGCCGGCGCTGAAGCGTCATCGGCGCATGCGAAAACTGAAAGACCACCTGACTCGCTGGTATGTTACGGTTGGTGGCTTGGCCATTTTAGCGGCGATTACCCTGATTTTTTTCTATTTGGGCAGCGTGATTTTGCCTATGTTTCAGGGCGCTGAGTTGCAGCACGAGCAACCGCAGGCGATCACCTGGAGCCAAGATAGCCAAGGCTTATATTTAGCGATAGAAGAGCAGAACCAAGTAGGGCTGCGCTTGAACCAGCAAGGACAGGCACAGTTTTTTAACGCGCAAACCGGACAACTCCTAGAGAGCATTAACTTAGCATTGCCTGCAGATGCAGAAGTAACAGCTATTGCTCAAGATCAGCCAGGCAGCCGAACGTTGGCTTTGGGTTTAAGCAATGGCCAGGTGTTGGTGGTCGAGCATAACTATAAGGTGTCGTATCCAAATAACGTTAAAACCATTCAGCCAAGCATTGATTATCCCTATGGTGAGCAAGCGCTAACCTTAGCTGATACTACCTTAGATAAAGTCGGGATCAGTGCCAGTAGTAACGGTTTAGTGCTGGTGGGTTCAGTGGGCGCTGCGGTACATGCTTTAAAAATCACCCGCGATGAAAATATCATGACCGGTGAGGTGACCTTAGCCGATGAGGTACTAACAATTCCGACCATGGATGCGTCCATTAAGCAGCTGCTAATTGATCCACGCCACCAGTGGTTGTATGTGTTTAGCGGTAACTCGACGTTAGATGTGTTTGATTTGCGCCGTAATACATTAAATGGCCGCTACAAAATGGCCAATCAAGCCGATACCCAGATTACTGTCAGTAGCTTCTTGCTAGGTGGTATTTCCTTATTGGTAGGCGACTCAAAAGGTGGCATTAGCCAGTGGTTTATGGTGCGTGGCGAAGATGGCTTGTCGAGCTTGCAGCGGATTCGCGACTTTCAGCAAGGCGACAGTGCGATTACCCAAATTCTGCCTGAAGAGCGGCGCAAAGGTTTCTTAGCGTTGGATGCAGCCGGTACCTTGGGCGTCTATCACAGCACGGCGCACCGCACCTTGCTAAAACAGTCGGTGGCCGAAGGTGCAGCCTTAGCTAGCTTAGCGCCGCGGGCTAACTTAGTACTGGTCGAGCAGCAAGGGCAGTTACAGAACTGGCGCTTAGATAACCCGCACCCAGAAATCTCTTGGAGCGCGCTCTGGGGCAAGGTGTGGTACGAAAGTTACGCAGAGCCTGATTATGTGTGGCAGTCCACCTCCGCCAATAGCGACTTTGAGCCTAAGCTTAGTCTGGCGCCACTGGCCTTTGGTACCTTAAAAGCGGCTTTTTATGCCATGCTGCTGGCCGCCCCTTTAGCCATTTGTGCTGCCATTTACACCGGCTACTTTATGGCCCCGGCGCTGCGTAGTCGGATCAAGCCAGTGATTGAGTTAATGGAAGCACTGCCGACTGTTATTTTGGGCTTCTTTGCTGGCTTATTCTTAGCACCTTTTTTAGAAAGCCATCTGCCGGGAATTTTTAGCTTACTGCTATTAATGCCGTTCGGTATTTTATTGGCTGCTTGGGCCTGGAGCCGTTTACCAGAAAAAGTACGTTTGGCGATTCCTGACGGTTGGGAAGCTGCGCTGCTGATTCCGGTAGTGATTGCAGTGGGTTTATTTTCCCTTGGTATCAGTGGTTATTTAGAAAACTGGTTCTTTGGCGGCGATATGCGCCTGTGGTTGAGTAATGATTTAGGGATTCCTTTTGATCAGCGCAACGCATTAGTGGTGGGCTTGGCCATGGGGTTTGCAGTGATTCCCAATATTTACTCAATTGCCGAAGATGCGGTATTTAGCGTGCCGCGCAGCCTCACCTTTGGTTCGCTAGCCCTAGGGGCAACGCCTTGGCAGACCTTAACTCGAGTGGTGATTTTAACCGCCAGTCCCGGCATTTTCTCTGCACTGATGATTGGGATGGGGCGTGCGGTGGGCGAAACCATGATTGTGTTAATGGCCACCGGTAACACGCCGATTATGGAAGTGAATATTTTTGAAGGCTTACGCACCTTAGCTGCCAACGTTGCTGTTGAAATGCCAGAGTCTGAGGTAGGCAGTAGCCATTATCGAGTGTTGTTCCTCGCAGCCATGGTGTTGCTGATGTTCACCTTTGTGATGAACACCGTAGCGGAATTGATTCGTAGCCGTTTACGCAGCAAGTATGCGTCTCTCTAAGGGTTAAGAACGTGAAAAAGCAAAATTTTAGTAGTTGGTTTAAAAGCGGTGCCCCTTGGATTTGGTTAAATGCTGGCGCTGTAGCTATTGCTGTGATTATGACCTTGGGTCTATTAGGCGTGATTGCCAGCAAAGGTTTAGCTCACTTTTGGCCTTCAAACGTGATTCAGGCGCAGTACGTGATTCCAGGGCAGCCAGCAAAGATTGTGGCTGGTGAGCCGGTACAGATTGAAGAAGTACCGCGTGCACGTTTAGTCAGCTCTGGGTTGCCGGTTGACGTTGAAGGTGGCGAGTTTATGACCCGCGAGTTGTTAAAAGTGGGTAACCGTGATCTGTACGGGGCGGACTTTAGCTGGGTAGTAGGTGAATGGTTGGAGCAACAAGAGCAACCTAAAAACCTGATGGTGGTTGAGCGCCGTGAATGGGGTAACTTTTATGGTTATCTCACCCAGTTAAAAGAAAATGGTCAAGAAATTGCCACCGGTGATGCGGCTTGGAGCCAGTTACAGCAGCAGATTGAGCGTAGTAGTGAGCTATATCAAACGCTGATGGCGATTCAAAAAGGCGAAATTGGACGAATCAACCATGGGTTAGAACGCCTGCGCTTAAAGACGCGTAAATTAGAGTTAAATGATCGCTTAAACGCAACGGCGCAAGCGGATATTGAGGCTGAGCGCGCTGAGCTCAATGCCCGCTATGCTGAGTTAGAGCAGCAATTGGCCGAGGTCAATCAAGCCTTAAGTCAGTACAGCCTGGTTGCGGTGACTGCCGATGGCCGTGAAACGGAAATTAATCTAGCCAAGGTGGTGCGTGCTTATCAGCCCAATGCCATGAGCTTGCTGGATAAACTTGGCTTTTACTTTGCCAAATTATGGGAATTTGTGAGCGATGAGCCACGTGAGGCCAATACCGAGGGCGGAATCTTCCCAGCGATTTTTGGTACGGTGCTGATGACCTTAATTATGGCGATTATGGTAACGCCGCTTGGCGTGATTGCCGCGGTTTATCTGCGCGAGTACGCCAAGCAAGGAGCGTTAACCCGCGTCATTCGAATTGCGGTGAATAACTTAGCGGGTGTGCCATCGATTGTGTATGGCGTATTTGGTTTAGGCTTTTTTGTCTATGTGTTAGGTGGTTCACTGGATCGGTTATTTTTCCCAGAGGCGGCGCCAGCGCCGACTTTCGGCACACCAGGCTTGCTCTGGGCCTCATTAACCCTCGCCATCTTAACCTTGCCAGTAGTGATTGTCGCGACCGAAGAGGGGTTGACGCGGATTCCCCGCTCACTGCGTGAAGGCTCGTTAGCACTGGGAGCCACTAAGGCAGAAACCTTATGGAAGGTGGTTTTGCCAATGGCAAGCCCTGCGATGATGACCGGCTTAATTTTAGCCGTAGCCCGCGCTGCCGGTGAGGTCGCGCCCTTGATGCTGGTGGGTGTGGTGAAGTTAGCACCAGCGCTGCCGTTGAATGGCAACTACCCGTACTTGCATCTAGATCAGAAGATTATGCACCTCGGCTTTCATATTTATGACGTAGGTTTCCAAAGCCCGAACGTTGAGGCAGCGCGTCCGCTGGTGTATGCCACGGCTTTACTGCTGGTGCTGGTCATTATCAGTTTAAACTTTAGTGCGGTGTGGATTCGTAACCACTTACGCGAAAAATATAAGGCGTTGGATAACTAAGTGAAGGCTTGAGCCATCCTATTAGTCAGCCATGTTTAAGAAATTGGAGTCAAGTATGCACACTGAAACAAACCACGCCTTAGGCATAGATCTAGAAGCCCTTGGTCGTGCCCGTCAAGCCTTAAATTTAGCCGATGAAGCAGTGGCGCTTGAGGTCCCAGGCTTAAATTTGTACTACGGCGAAAAACAAGCGCTGCACAATGTACAGATGAACATTCCGAAAAATCGCGTCACCGCGTTTATTGGCCCCAGTGGCTGCGGTAAATCAACCTTATTGCGTACCTTTAATCGGATGAATGATCTTGTTGACGGCTGCCGAGTAGAAGGTGAGATCTTATTAGATGGAAAAAACATTTACGCTAAGGGGGAAGACGTTGCTGAGCTGCGTCGTCGGGTGGGAATGGTGTTCCAAAAGCCCAATCCGTTTCCTAAAAGCATCTATGAAAACGTGGTGTATGGCTTGCGGATTCAAGGGATTAATAAAAAGCGGGTGCTGGATGAAACCGTCGAGTGGGCACTGAAAAGTGCTGCTCTCTGGGATGAGGTAAAAGATCGTTTACATGATTCAGCCTTAGGCTTATCCGGTGGTCAGCAGCAGCGTTTAATTATTGCCCGCACCGTAGCAGTACGCCCGGAAATTTTGTTGTTAGATGAGCCGTGCTCAGCCCTTGACCCGATTTCTACCTTAAAAGTAGAAGAGCTGATTTATGAGCTCAAAGACAGCTTTACCATCGTCATGGTGACCCACAATATGCAGCAGGCGGCGCGGGTGTCGGATTACACCGCCTTTATGTATATGGGTAAATTGATTGAGTATGGCGATACCGACACACTGTTTACCAATCCGGCGCAAAAACAAACCGAAGACTATATTACTGGACGCTATGGCTAGTAGCGGCTGATCGATTGTTTTAACCAAGAATAGATTTGGAGCATATGATGCAAAAAGAAACCTTAGGTCAGCATATTTCCCAGCAATTTACCGCGGAAATGGATGAGCTGCGCAGCCGCTTTTTAGGCATGGGCGGGCTGGTGGAAAAGCAAGTTAACGAAGCGGTCACGGCGCTGATTGAAGCGGATACGGCATTAGCTCAATTGGTGCGTGAGGCGGATAAACATACCAACCGCATGGAAACCACCATCGATGAAGAGTGTGTGCGTATTTTGGCGCGCCGCCAGCCAGCGGCATCAGATTTGCGCTTAATTATCAGTATTTCAAAAGCGGTGATTGATCTAGAGCGGATTGGTGATGAGGCTAGCAAAATTGCTAAGCGCGCGATTCAACTGACCGAAGAGGGCGAGTCACCCAAGGGCTACGTGGAAGTGCGGCATATTGGTGATCAGGTGCGCAAAATGGTGCAAGAAGCCTTAGATGCTTTTGCTCGTTTTGATAGTGCCCAAGCTCGGGAGGTAGTGGCTTATGATAAAACCGTAGACCGCGAGTACAAAACTGCGCTGCGTGAGCTGATTACTTACATGATGGAAGATCCACGCTCAATTTCGCGGGTGTTAAACGTGATTTGGGCGCTGCGCTCGCTAGAACGCATTGGTGATCACGCGCGTAACATTGCCCGTTTAGTGATCTACTTGGTGGAAGGCGACAAACTCTAAAACATGAGTGCATTGTTCAGCCGTAAAAAAGGGATAAGTCGCGCTTATCCCTTTTTTTTGGTCCGGAATTATTCCGGAGTTGGAAAGCTAAGGGTATTACCCGGCGCTTCACGATTTAAATGCAAGAAGGTCAGGTGGCGCTCGTAGCGGTCTAGGATATCGTTAATCACCTGTTCTTTCTTATAGCCCATCAAATCATTGCCTTGGCTGCCTTCAAGTAAGTGCGTTTCTAGGCGGTAGTAATGATCTTTGCCGCGCTTGGCCCGGTAACTAAAGGACGGCGAACTATAGCGCTCGGGCCAGATTTGATAAATAAAGTGCTGCTCATCTTGTAAGTCAATGCTTAAGGCAAGATGGTATAGCGTAGGCTCATCTTCTAGAGGGAGCGTTTCGATATGGACCTTAGCACCCCGCTGTTCAAGCTCGGTTGCCACTTCACGCATGGCCGGTTTACACACGGTTTCCAACATATTTAAGGTGTACTTGACCCCAGGGTAGTGAGTCACACGGCGGATCCGTTGCTTCCAGTTGAGGGCATCGGCATTACCAGCCACCGGTGCTGCACTCAGGGTGTTACTGGAGTGCCGGAAGTCCTCGAGCCGCAGTGATTTAAACAGCCCAGCCATGACAAAGAAAATAACAAAGCTAAAGGGTAGCCCCATAATCACCGTGGTGCTTTGTAAAGCGCTGACGCCATTAGCCATTAACATGGCTAAGGTTAGCAAACCAATGGCGACCGACCAGAAGATTCGAATCCAGTTCGGTGCATCGCTATTAATGTCTTGCAGTTTATAGGTGAAATTACCTAGCACTAACGAGCCTGAGTCTGCTGAGGTAACGTAAAACAATAGCCCCGTAATGGTGGCGATTGAAGCGGTAAACATAAAGCCTGGGTATTGCTCAAGTAAACGGTAGAAACCCCGCGCCGGATAGTTAATGACTTCTTCGGCTAAGGCGAGGTTGCCATTACCAATGATTTCATTGAGCACGCTATTGCCAAAAATCGACAACCAGATCAGGGTGAAGATAAACGGAATAATCAGCGTGCCAACCACAAACTGGCGAATGGTTCGACCACGTGAGATACGGGCTAAAAATAAACCGACAAAAGGTGACCATGCAACCCACCATGCCCAGAAAAAGAGCGTCCAACTATTCATCCACTCGTCGGGGCGGTCAAAGGCGAAGCTGTTAAGGGTCATGCCGGTGAAACGATTAATGTAGTCGCCAATGTTCAGCACTAAAGCGTTAAGTAGAAACTCGGTATTGCCGGCCAATAAAATAAATAGAATCAGCCCCATTGCCAGATAGACGTTAAGCTCTGAGAGCACTTTAATGCCTTTATTGACACCAGAGGTGACGGAAATGGTAGCAATAATTACTGAAAGTAAAATCAGTCCAATTTGCACCGCTAATCCTTCTGGCACGCCAAACAGCACAGTTAAACCATAATTTAACTGCACGACACCAATTCCCAGTGTCGTGGCAATTCCAAAAATAGTGCCCAGCACTGCCGCAATATCTACGGTGTGACCGATGGGACCATTAATACGATTACCAAAGATGGGGTAAAGCGCAGAGCGAATAGTCAGTGGCAGATTATAGCGATAGCTAAAGTAGCCCAAGGCCACCCCGATTAAGGCGTACATAGACCAACCGGTGAGGCCATAGTGAAACAAAGTCCAGACCACTGCTTGGCGTGCGGCTTCCGTGGTTTGACCTGCGCCTTCGGGGGGCAGCATGTATTGAGTGACTGGCTCAGCGACCGAGAAAAACATCAAGTCAATCCCAATCCCAGCGGCAAATAACATGGCCGACCAGCTAAGCAAACTAAACTCCGGCTTTGAGTGTTTAGGGCCAAGCTTGATATCGCCATAGCGGGAGCAGGCGATCAAAATCACGAACACGATGTAGAGCGTGGCAGCCAGCAGGTAGTACCAGCCAAATGTACTGGAGACCCAGTTGAGGGCACTGCCAATGACGGCGTTGGCTTGTTCATTGAACAAGATAGTGAGAATGGAGAACAGCAAAATCAGGCCTGCGGAAATGAAGAACACCACATGATTTAGCTGATCGCGTGGAGGCGTTAAACTCTCGCCACGTACGCTCATAATAAACCTCTTAAGGATAGAATAAAGTTGCTTTTTACAGGGCCAATTAACGCGTGCTATTAATCACCGCTGTTGATAAATAATCCCTTTAAATAATAAGGGATATTAATTTCTTATAGTGTTTTTAATGTTTAAAAAAGCGATAAACCCTATCAGCCGAGAAAAAAATAATCAATTTTTTTTGAATTTTTATTAAAGGTAATGTTAGGCTGAAAGGGTATTTTTATAAATGAATAATCAGTGAAGCCAAGCATAAAGAAGCTGTTTAGCAATGACTTTAAAGTCACTTTTATATTGATTTGCGTAAATTTAATTCTTGTAAATCAAGTGCTTATATCTGTTTTTTGGTTTTTGATTAGGCGTGCTAGTTAGCGCTGTGATCAGTGCAATCAACTGAATTAAATGGGCTTCCTTAATAGCAGTTTATAATGTGGAGTAACACATGCTATATAAAGAACCTTGTAAGTTATATATTGATGGGCGCTATGTGGATGCCAGTGGTGATGCGTGTTTTTCGAGCATTAACCCCGCCACCGGTGAAGTATTAGCTGAGGTACAAATTGCCACGCAACAAGATATTGAGCGCGCAGTGGCAGCGGCAGAACGTGGTCAGAAAATTTGGGCCAGTTATACCGCCATGGAGCGCTCGCGGGTGTTGCGTAAAGCCGTTGATTTATTGCGTGAGCGTAATGCGGAATTAGCGCATTTAGAAACTTTAGATACAGGTAAGGCCTATAGCGAAACCGAAAGCGTTGATATCGTAACGGGTGCGGATGTGCTGGAGTATTACGCAGGACTTATTCCTGGTTTAGAGGGGCAGCAAATTCCCCTGCGTGACACGGCCTTTGTCTATACGCGCCGTGAGCCCTTGGGTGTAGTGGCGGGTATTGGCGCCTGGAACTATCCAATTCAAATTGCCCTGTGGAAATCTGCGCCAGCGCTAGCCGCAGGCAATGCGATGATTTTCAAAGCCAGCGAAATGACTCCCTTAAGTGTGCTCAAACTGGCAGAAGTTTACACCGAAGCGGGTTTACCGAATGGTGTATTTAACGTGGTATCGGGTAAAGGTGAAGTGGGTCAATGGCTATCTGAGCACCCACGTATTGCTAAAATTTCGTTTACTGGCGGTGTGCCTACCGGTAAAAAAGTCATGGCCAACGCCTCAGCTTCAAGCTTAAAAGAAGTGACCATGGAGTTAGGCGGTAAATCAGTCTTAATTATTTGTCCGGATGCTGATTTAGCACGGGCAGCAGATATTGCCATGATGGCTAACTTTTATAGCTCCGGTCAGGTTTGTACCAATGGTACGCGGGTCTTTGTTCCAGATGTGTTAAAAGAGCGCTTTGAGCAAGAAATTTTAACTCGAGTAGCACGGATTAAAGTAGGTGATCCGTTAGATCCACAAACCAATTTTGGTCCGATGGTCAGCTTCCCGCATATGGACAATGTGCTGCGCTATATCGAGCAGGGCAAGGTCGAGGGTGCGCGGGTGTTAGCCGGTGGTGGCCGTTATACCGAGGGCGCTTGTGCCGCTGGCGCCTATGTGATGCCCACGGTATTTACTGACTGCCAAGATCACATGCAGATCGTCCAAGAAGAAATTTTTGGCCCAGTGATGAGCATTTTAAGTTACGCCACTGAAGCGGAAGTAGTCGAGCGTGCCAACAGTTCAATTTACGGATTGGCTGCTGGGGTAGTCACTCCAGACTTAAACACCGCACACCGCATTATTCATCAGATGCAAGCCGGTATTTGCTGGATTAATACTTGGGGTGAATCACCTGCAGAAATGCCGGTGGGGGGCTATAAGCACTCAGGGGTTGGCCGTGAGAATGGGGTGGTCACCTTGCAAAACTATACCCAAACCAAATCAATTGAAGTTGAGCTAGGGGAATTTAGTTCAGTTTTTTAACGTAGCCACGATGAGCAGTAACGTCGCGACCAAATTAAAGAATGAAGGAGAACCTAGTGTCTGAATTTGACTATATTATTGTCGGGGCTGGCTCAGCCGGTAACGTATTAGCTACGCGCTTAACCGAAGATCCTGAGGTCAGTGTGTTGTTATTAGAGGCTGGCGGTCCCGACTATCGTTTTGATTTTCGTACACAAATGCCCGCAGCCTTAGCTTATCCCTTACAGGGGCGGCTTTATAACTGGGCTTATCAAACCGATCCTGAGCCTTATATGAATAATCGCCGTATGGAGTGTGGGCGTGGTAAGGGGCTCGGCGGCTCGTCACTGATTAATGGCATGTGCTATATCCGCGGTAATGCCATGGATTTCGATGGCTGGGCGGAATTGCCAGGCTTAGAAGACTGGAGTTACGCCGACTGTTTGCCGTATTTCCGTAAGGCTGAAACCCGTGATATTGGTGCTAATGATTATCATGGTGATTCAGGTCCAGTCAGTGTGACTACCCCTAAAGCAGGCAACAATGAGCTGTTTCACGCCATGATTGAAGCGGGTGTACAGGCTGGCTATCCGCGCACCGATGACCTTAATGGTTATCAGCAAGAAGGCTTTGGGCCAATGGATCGTACGGTGACGCCTAAAGGGCGTCGAGCCAGTACCGCGCGTGGTTATTTAGATACTGCCAAACAGCGCGCTAATCTGACGATTATTACCCACGCAGTGACTGATAAAGTGCTGTTTTCTGGCAAAAAAGCCATTGGCGTGCAGTACCTAAAAGGTAAAAATACCGTGCCAGAGCAAGTAACAGCGCGTAAAGAAGTGCTAATTTGTTCGGGCGCGATTGCCTCGCCGCAAATTTTACAGCGCTCGGGAGTGGCCGATCCAGAACTGTTAAAGCAGTTTAATATCCCGCTGGTGCATGCGTTACCTGGCGTTGGGCAAAACTTGCAAGATCACCTAGAAATGTATCTGCAGTATGAGTGCAAAAAGCCTGTGTCTTTATACCCTGCCCTGAAATGGTATAACCAGCCGCAAATCGGTGCTGAGTGGTTGTTTAATGGCACTGGGATTGGTGCGAGTAATCAGTTTGAAGCCGGTGGTTTTATTCGCTCTAGCGCAGAGTTTGCTTGGCCGAATATTCAGTATCATTTCTTGCCCGTTGCGATTAACTACAATGGCAGTAATGCCGTAAACGAGCATGGCTTTCAGGCCCACGTTGGCTCAATGCGCTCACCAAGTCGGGGACGGATTAAGATTACCTCAACCGATCCTCATGCCCATCCGAGCCTGCTGTTTAATTACATGTCAAGCGAGCAAGACTGGCAAGAGTTTCGCGATGCGATTCGAATTACCCGGGAAATTATTGCCCAGCCGGCGCTGGATGAGTATCGCGGCCGCGAGATCAGTCCCGGTAAGCAGGTGCAAACCGATGCAGAGCTAGATGCCTTTGTCCGTGAGCGGGCCGAAACGGCTTATCATCCCTGTGGTACCTGTAAAATGGGAACTGATGAAATAGCTGTAGTTGATGGTGAAGGTCGTGTCCATGGCGTAGAGAATCTACGGGTAGTGGATGCTTCCCTGATGCCGTTAATTATTACCGGTAACCTCAATGCCACGACCATCATGATGGCAGAGAAAATTGCCGACAAAATTCGTGGAAGAGAGCCATTGGCGCCCAGTACCGCAAGCTACTACAAAGCACAAGGAGCAGCAGTACGGGGTACCCCCATGCGTGAAGTAACTACGGCGCCTGAACACTAAGTCGAGCTGGCGTACGTTACTTGGCCTTGTGGGTAGTAACCGACAAGGCCATTTTTTTGCTTAAAATAATTTCCCGATGCCGGGGATTTTCTTATAAAACGGCTTGGCTTCGGGTTTATGTTTTTCGCTCAAGGGACATTCTAAGCGCACACCATAATCCTCAAGCGTGCAGGGTTGCATACGCTTTCGGTCTTGCAAAGTGGTTTGTCGCAAGTGAAAACGACTGGTGGCTGAGGTTTGCAAAGTCTTACCCTGAGCATTAACCACAGCAACTTTTAAGTTGTGGCTGCCACGGTCAACTTCGGTGAGATAAAATGCAGGACTGGTTTGTGGTTGCCCAACGCTTTGTCCATCTAAATACAGTTGATAACTGTGACTGTCAGCCAGTGATGGTTGGCTGTTGACCGTCACGGCTAAGCGGCGATCATTGGCGCGTAAGGTTTCATCGGCACTGGGTGATAAAATTCCTAGCTCAGTGTAGCGGATTAAATCGTCTGGGTGCTGTTGCGCTTGATGCATGCCAGGTGGCGATAATTTACGTACAGGTAGTGGCATTACCGTGCTGTTAGTGGGCGAAAGAGTGATCCGCTCGGCAGTGGTATCTGGTGCTGGGGTATTGGTAAACACTGTGTGCCCCTCGGCATCAGTGTAGCGATAAACTTCGGCGTAACTCACAGCCGTGCTCGTTAGCCCGCTGAGGGCAAGGCTGCTGAGTAGTGCAGTGCGTAACAAATTAAACATAATTAATATCTCACCCGTTACTGATGGGCGCGCAGCACATAAATAGTAGTAACTGGGCTTGAGGCAATGACCTGCTCACCTTGCACCACCTGTAAGATCAACGAGTGCGCACCGCGATCTAGATTATGTAAATGAAAGGACGTTGACTGACTTGGACTGCCGAATGGTTGGCCATCAATCAGTAATTGCAGCTTATGGCTATAAAGCAGCCCCGGTGTGAGGCTCGCTTGCAGGGTAAGACTGCCATCATTAGCGCGAAAAGCATTGCCCTCTGGCAAATTAGTAAAGCCTAACTGATAGGTCGCCTGAGTCGATTGGGGCGGCGTTGCGAGAGCAGAATTGTCTAACGATTGCATGGGTGGCGCTATTTGATTGGGCGCGCTCAGTTCTACACTTTGTGCTTTCCGCGCAGGGTTGGGCTGATCAGTAAAGACCGTATTGCCTTGCTCATCGGTATAGCGATAAATTTCAGCGGCCTGTGTCAGTCCCGATAACAGTAGGATGCCCGCCATAAGTAAACGCATAGGTTGCTCCTTTTCTTTGCTCGAATGATAGCGTCTTGGACTCGAATGAACCCAGTTAAGTGCAGCTCAGTTTAGCAATTTCTGTCAGGGCGGTAAGTGTTCTACGCGGAAAAGGGTACTTTTGTAACGCAATAACTGCATTTAATCTGTGGTTTGCTCACTTAGGTACTAGCAACCAACGCCGATACGCGCGAAAATAGCCCCCTTGTTTTAGTCGCAGGGTTAAACTATCCGCCATAATGTGGGTTTAATCTTGTAACTGTCTTGCACCCCTCCTGGAGAAAATGATGTCAAAGTCCCTCGAACTCATAAAGGAACACAATGCGAAGTGGATCGATTTACGGTTTACCGACATTCGTGGCCAACAGCATCACGTAACGATGCCCGCTCGTGATGCCGACGAGGATTTCTTTGAAGAGGGAAAAATGTTTGATGGCTCTTCCTTAGCCGGTTGGAAAGGCATTGAAGCTTCAGACATGATTTTGTTACCCGATGATAGTTCTGCGGTCATGGATCCCTTTACCCAAGAGCCGACTCTGATTTTAGTCTGTGACGTGATTGAGCCGTCCACTATGCAAGGCTATGACCGTGACCCTCGAGCGATTGCCCGCCGCGCCGAAGAATACTTAAAGTCGACTGGAATTGGCGATCAAGTGTTTGTTGGGCCAGAGCCTGAGTTTTTTATTTTTGATCAAGTGAAGTTTAAGTCAGACACTTCAGGCTCTATGTTTAAAATTTATTCCAAGCAGGCTTGTTGGAACAGTGATGCCGACATTGAAGGCGGTAACCGTGGTCACCGGGTGGGACTAAAAGGCGGCTATATGCCAACGCCACCGAATGATCATGACCACGAAATTCGTGCGGCCATGTGTAATGCCCTAGAAGAAATGGGCCAGCTGGTAGAAGTCCATCACCACGAGGTGGCCACTGCGGGGCAGAACGAAATTGGGGTGAAATTTAACACCCTAGTTGCTAAGGCCGACGAAGTGCAGGCGCTTAAATACGTAGTGAAAAACGTTGCCGATGCCTATGGTCGTACCGCCACTTTTATGCCTAAACCCTTATACGGTGATAATGGCTCTGGGATGCACGTGCATATGTCGATTGCTTTAGAGGGTAAAAACACCTTCTCTGGTGAAGGCTATGCCGGTTTATCAGATAACGCGTTGTATTTTGTGGGCGGCATCATTAAGCATGGTAAGGCGTTAAATGCTTTAACTAACCCATCCACTAACTCCTATAAGCGCTTAGTGCCAGGGTTTGAAGCACCTGTGATGCTGGCTTATTCAGCCCGTAACCGTTCAGCATCCATTCGTATTCCGTACGTTACTAGTCCTAAGGCACGGCGTATTGAAGCTCGCTTCCCGGACCCTGCAGCCAACCCGTACTTAGCCTTTGCAGCACTATTGATGGCCGGTTTAGATGGTATTCAAAACCGTATTCACCCAGGCGATGCAGCAGATAAAAACCTGTATGACTTACCGCCAGAAGAGTCAAAACAGATTCCTCAAGTATGCGGTAGCTTAAAAGAAGCGTTGGAAGCACTGGATGCGGATCGTGACTTCTTATTACGTGGTGGCGTATTTAGTAATGAATTTATTGACGCCTTTATTGAAGTGAAAAAAGCTGAAGAGTTACGGGTTCGCACCTTTGTTCACCCACTGGAGTATGAGCTGTATTACAGCTGCTAAGGTTTTCACTTCCGATGAGCAGAGAGGCTTAGGCCTCTCTGATTTGAGCTTTAGGTAAAGCAGCAGAACAGCTGTTATACTTCGCACCCCATTTTTAGCTAGTCTCTAGCGCTTCAGAACACATCGACCTCCATGAAACTGATTGTTAAGCCCTTTGCGGAAATCACCATTAAAAGTCGCCCCGTGCGTCGTCAATTTATTCGCCAGCTGAGTAAAAATATCCGTACGATCTTAAAAGATCTGGCGCCAGATATTAGCTTAAAGGGCGAATGGGATAACGTGGAGGTGACCACTGCAGTTGAAGATTTTGATGCGGTCCAAGAAATGTTTGAGCGCCTGCGCAATATGCCAGGTATTCAGCATTTTTATCGTGTTGAAGACTATCCGCTAGGTGATTTAGACAGCATTGTGGCGCACTGCTACGACTATTACGCCAATATTCTGCCAGGCAAATACTTTGCTGTGCGTTGTAAGCGTGTGGGTAAACATGAGTTTACCTCGATGGATGTTGAAAAATATGTGGGTAGCCAATTACGTCAACAATGTCAGGCCGCTGGTATTATCTTAGGTAAACCTGAAGTTGAGGTGCGCATTGAAGTGCGCTTTGACCGCTTACTGGTGGAGCACCCACGTCAGCAAGGAATTGGCGGCTATCCATTAGGTGCCCTAGAGCAAAACTTAGTCCTGATGTCTGGCGGATTTGACTCAACCGTGGCGGCTTATCGGATGATGCGTCGAGGTATGCTGAGTCACTTTTGCTTCTTTAACTTAGGTGGCCGTGCCCATGAGTTAGGGGTGATGGAAGTCAGTCATTATTTATGGCAAAAATTTGGCCGCTCACACCGTGTGTTGTTTGTCAGTGTGCCCTTTGAAGAGGTTGTGGCAGAGATTCTAGATAAAGTCGATGACAGCCAGATGGGCGTCATTCTAAAGCGTATGATGCTGCGTGCGGCCAGTCAGGTGGCCGACTCGTTAGACTTAGAAGTATTGGTCACCGGCGAGGCGGTCTCACAGGTCTCAAGCCAAACCTTAAAAAACTTGGCTGTGATTGATCGCGCCACTGATAAGTTAGTGCTACGTCCACTGATTGCTAGCCATAAACAAGATATTATTAATACCGCCCGTGAGATTGGTACCGAAGATTTTGCAAAAAACATGCCGGAATACTGCGGGGTGATTTCGGTTAACCCAACCACCCGCGCTAAGTTGCCGCGGGTAGAAAAACAAGAGTCGTTTTTTGATATGGCGATTCTTGAGCGTGCGGTAGAACGCGCGACTCGAATTACTATCGATCAAGTGCTAGAGCAGCTAGGTGAAGATGTTCAGGTAGAAGAAGTGGCTCAGGCTTTAGCCGGACAGGTAGTAGTCGATATTCGCCATCCCGATGAGGTAGAAGATAAGCCTTTAACGGTGAGTGGTATCGAAGTGATTGAGTTGCCATTTTATGCAGTGAATAATCGCTTCAAAGAATTAGATTCCAATCGTCAATACTTACTGTATTGCGAAAAGGGTGTGATGAGCCGGCTACATACTCATCACTTATTGCATGAAGGTTATGACAACGTGCGGGTTTATCGTCCGCTCCCTGGTCAGCAGTAAGCTCCATGTATTTCTTAGTATGGCTGTGTGCTGGATGTAGCCTGATACTGATGTATCAGTTACGACCGCCTGACTGCTGCCTGAGTGTTTAACGAGTGTTAACCAATTTTTTGCTTTTCTATTAGAGATAAAACTTGTGATTGATAAATTACGCAACATTGCCATTATTGCCCACGTTGACCATGGTAAAACGACCTTGGTTGATGCCCTATTACGTGCCTCCGGCACCTTGGATCGTAAAGAACTAGACTCTGACCGAGTCATGGACTCTAACGATCAAGAAAAAGAGCGCGGCATTACCATTTTGGCGAAAAACACTGCGATTAACTGGAATGATTACCGGATTAATATCGTCGATACCCCAGGCCACGCTGACTTCGGTGGTGAAGTTGAGCGGGTAATGAGCATGGTTGACTGTGTGCTACTGGTGGTTGACTCCATTGATGGCCCAATGCCACAAACCCGTTTTGTGACGCAAAAAGCCTTCCAAGCTGGCTTGAACCCAATCGTAGTTGTTAACAAAATCGACCGTCCGGGCGCGCGTCCAGACTGGGTAGTTGATCAAATTTTTGACCTGTTTGATAACCTGGGTGCGACCGACGAGCAGTTGGATTTCCCCATTGTGTACGCCAGTGCGTTAAATGGTATTGCAGGACTTGATCCAGAAGAAATGGCCGATAACTTAGATCCGTTATTTGAAGCCATTGTTAAGTATGTAGAGCCGCCTAAGGTTGACGTTGATGGCCCATTCCAGATGCAAATTTCTGCCTTGGACTACAGCAACTTCTTAGGTGTTATCGGTGTAGGCCGTATTAACCGCGGTAGCATTCACGCTAACAGCCCAGTGACCTCGATTGATGCCAATGGTAAGCGTCGTAATGGTCGTATTTTAAAAATCATGGGACACCATGGTTTGCAGCGAGTTGAAGTGGAAGAGGCACACGCCGGTGACATCGTTTGCATCAGCGGTTTTGAGCCACTGTTTATTTCTGACACCCTATGCGATCAGCAGCACGTTGAAGCACTGCCAGCACTGACCGTAGACGAGCCAACAGTGAGCATGACCTTCCAAGTGAATGATTCACCATTTGCCGGTAAAGAAGGTAAGTTTGTTACTAGCCGCAACATTAAAGAGCGTCTAGAAAAAGAGTTGCTGCACAACGTAGCGTTACGTGTAGAACAAGGTTCAGATCCTGATAAATTTAAAGTGTCAGGCCGTGGTGAGCTGCACTTATCAGTCTTAATTGAAACCATGCGCCGTGAAGGCTTTGAGTTGGCTATTTCTCGCCCTGAAGTGGTGATCAAAGAAGTAGATGGCGAAAAGCAAGAGCCTTACGAAAACGTTATCATTGATATCGAAGAGCAGCACCAGGGCACCATTATGGAGCAAATGGGACTGCGTAAAGGTGATCTGAAAGACATGGTGCCAGACGGTAAAGGCCGTGTACGTTTAGATTACGTTATTCCTGCACGTGGTTTAATTGGTTTCCGTAACCAGTTTATGACCCTCACTTCAGGTACCGGTATTTTAACCAGTACCTTCAGCCACTACGGCGCGATTCGTTCCTCTGAAGTGACTGCCCGTCAAAACGGTGTGCTGGTGTCTATGGCAACCGGTAAAGCGCTGAGCTACTCGCTGGAAACCTTGCAGAGCCGCGGTAAGCTATTCTTATCGCCAGGCGATGAAATCTATGAAGGCCAGTTGGCCGGTATCCATAGCCGCGATAGCGATCTAGTGATTAACCCAACTAAGGGTAAAAAACTGGATAACATGCGTGCCTCTGGTAAAGATGAAACCATCGCGTTAGTACCACCAATTCGCTTTACCCTTGAGCAAGCGCTAGAGTTCATTGATGACGATGAGCTGGTGGAAGTTACGCCGGTGTCGATTCGTTTACGTAAGAAACACTTAACGGAAAACGATCGTAAGCGTCACGAGCGTTCAAAAGCTTAAGTTAAGCTGCGTCATTAACAAAGGAGCCTAATGGCTCCTTTGTTGTTTGAGGCTGTTGTTTGAGCTGAGAAAATTAGCGTAGATATTCGGGTTTAAAAATCTTGAGTAACGCTGTTTTTGGAATATCCAGTACCGGATGTCCACTGGAGTAAGGCGCAAGTGCATAGACTGGGTAAATCAGCTGTACCTTATATTTGGTCAGCGCAATATTATCGGTTTTCTGAAACGGCCACTGCTGTAGAAAATTAGGATCCTCTTGCTGCAGATTTTTTGAATCTAGCCAGCGTAAATGCGCTCGCTCAGCTAACTCCCAAAAAGCAGCTTCTTGTCCTGGGCGTAGCATATCTTGCAGGGTAATCACTTGTTGTTTATTCCAGTCATAAATTAAGGTGGCTCGACCCGGCATACCATGGGCGCCACCGGTATAGATATAGCTAGAAAACTCGATACTAGCGATCGAATTATGCTGATCTAACACTCTCGCTTGTAACCAAGCCTGCCAGCCCGGCTCAGCCGTAGCTAAAAAGCGCTGACTGTATTGCTCGAGGGTACGATTGGCTAAGTTGGCTCCTTCATCATTGGCCATTTTTAGCAGATTGCGGGTAATTAATTGATTCAAGTGTGGTTGCTTGGGGAAAACCAAGGTATCCATATTGACCAAGCTGCATTGCTCTCCACGGCATTGATGATTAGTCTGCTCCCATTGAATTCGCTCAGGTTTGACTACTTTACCGCTAGCGGAATTAAAGGTTTGGCAAGCACTGAGCAATAAACTGATAAACACTAAAAAACCAGCACGTAGCATGGCAGTTAAACTCCTTCGATAAAACCAATACAGATGAGGCTAGAAAAGTAAGGGCCATTGCAGGCATCATGGCATTTTACGTCAAGTCACCGGTAAGTGAACCTCAGGGAGCTAAATAGCACAATGAAAGATGAGCCAACAGCCGTTAGCCAAGATGTAACGGTCAATCAGCGAGAAGTATGTTTCAAAGGGTTTTATCAGCTCGATCGCCTCAAGCTTCAGCACCGCCAGTTTTCTGGAGAAATGGGCCCTGAAATCACCCGTGAGTTATTTGTTCGTCCGGATGCGGTCTGTGTACTGCCCTATGATCCGCAGCGTGATACGGTGATTTTGGTCGAGCAGTTTCGTATCGGTGCGTTAGATAAAAGCCGTCATCCCTGGTTGCTCGAGGTGGTGGCGGGAATTATTGATACCGATGAAACAGCGCAACAGGTTGCTCGACGTGAAGCGGTAGAAGAAGCGGGACTCACTCTGCATGAATTATGGCCAGTTACCAGTTATTACCCATCGCCCGGTGGCTCTGATGAGCGGGTACAGTTGTTTGTTGGACGCTGTGATAGCGAAGGGGCAGGTGGCGTCTTTGGCTTAGCGGAAGAAGGTGAGGATATTCGCGTCCATGTGTGGGCGTTAGATGCAGCGTTAGCTGCGGTCAATGATGGGCGGATTGATAACGCGGCCAGTATTATTACTTTACAGTGGTTGGCACTGAATCGAGAAAAAGTGCGGAGTTTATGGCTGAGTTAAGGTTTGATTGATAAGTTTACTTCGCGCAACAGCAAGCTGGCGCGAAGTAAACTAAATAGTAGGCTTAAAATCCTGGAAACTGCGCGCGAATATGCTTAATTAAGTTATCCAAAGAGGCTGGCTCATTGGTTTCAACGGGATAACGTGAGTTGAGCTCTTCAGCGGTGAGTGGCTCACGGTTTTGCTGCTGTTGTTGAATAACTTCTGCAGTGGCATCGGAAGGATCCAAGCCTTCGTTTTGCCGTTGCTCTAGCCACTTGGCAATGACGGTATCCGGTGCTTGGCAGTCCAGAATAATAAAGGGCACGCCTAACTCTTCGGCAATCAGTGCCGCCGCTTGACGCTGCTCATGTTTTAAATAGGTTGCATCAATGACCGCCGGATAGCCAGCTTGTAACGCTTGGGTGGCTAATTCGTGTAAGCGTGCATAGGTTTCAGCACTGGCATTAGGATTATAGATACCGCCACCCATCACCTCTTGTTGATCAGAAGGTTGCTCACCAAATAATCGTTTACGTTCAATGTCTGAGCGAAAGCGTAGGGCACCTAAGGCTTCCACTAAGCGCATGGCGACATGGCTTTTGCCAACGGCAGAAATACCATGAGTAATGGCCAGTAAGCGTGAGGGAATTGCGCTGTAGCTTTCTGCGAGCGCTGCGTAGTTACGATACAGCTGAATAATCGCTGCCCGTTGTACCGCGTCTTGCTCTTGAGCTAAGCGAAATAAATTAACCTTACCGCGTACCATGGCGCGATAGGCTTTGTAGAAGTTAATCAAAGGCATCGCTTGGTGATCAGCGGTATGCTCAATCCAAGCGTTAATAAAACGTCGGGATAAGGCTTTTAAACCACGGTCTTCAAGGTCCATGGCTAAAAAGGCTGCATCTGAGGCAACGTCAATTAAGCGAAATGGCTCGTTAAATTCAATGCAGTCAAACAGCGCAACCTTGCCTTCAAATAGGGTAACGTTACCTAAATGGATGTCGCCGTGGCACTCACGGATTGAACCATTGTGACGGCGCTGCTCTAACAGGGGAAGTAAACGCTCGAAGGAGGTTTCGGCCCAAGCTTCTAAGGCATCTAATTGCTGTAAGTCTTTTTTGTCGCTTAGCAGCGGGCGGATCTGCTCAAAGTTTTGGCGGATCGGTGCCATAATCGCATGGGGATCCCCCAGTGCGTGTGAAGCTGGTACTTGAGGCGCACTGAGGTGAAAGTCAGCGATTTGTTTAGCTAAGGCATCCATATGGGCTTCGGTGAGTTCGCCACGTTTTTGCATATCACCCAATAACTGGGTTTGTGGGAACTGGCGCATTTTTAGCATGTACTCAATCGCTGGTCCTTCGCCATTAATGACCGGGGCTTCAAGGCTACCGGTAATTGGCAAGACTTCTAGATAGAGGTCTTCTGTAAGGCGTTGGTTAAGGCGCAGCTCCTCTTCACAGAAGTGTTTACGGGCGGCAACCTGAGTAAAATCTAAGAACCCGAAATCGACCGCCTTTTTGACTTTATATGCATAGGAGCCGGTCAAAATCACCCAGGAGATATGGGTTTCAATTACTTGAAATTCATCTACCGGGTGCGGATATAGATCGGGATTCTGCAATGCATTGATAAGAGCTTGAGTCACGGAAAATCCTTGGAGTCACTGAAAATTAATAGCATTATGGCTGCAATTGAGCGCCTTGCAAACTGATTGCTGTGCTATTTTACCTCGGCCTAAAGCGAGTAGTTGAGAGAAGTTATGACGCAAAGAAAAACCACCTCCCGTGGTAAACACCGAAAACTGCAGCCACAGAAATCTTTTTTGCGCAAGATTTGGGGAGTGAGTTGGAAGCTAGCCTTAGCCGCTGGCGTCATTTTAATTGGCTATATGGTGTACCTGGATGCGATAGTTCAGAGTAAATTTTCTGGTAAGCGTTGGACTGTTCCAGCCAAGGTGTACGCGCGTCCCTTAGAACTCTATGCCGGCCTACCGTTAAAGCAAGAAGATTTTTTAATCGAGCTAGCGGCGCTTGGTTATCGTAAAGGCCAAGCGGTTAAGCGTCCTGGTGATATGCAGGTTAATGGCAATAGTGTTGAGCTCTATAGCCGTGGCTTTAAGTTTTATGATGGCACAGAACCGGCACAACAGGTTCGGGTGCGCTTTAGTCAGCAACAAGTGGCCGAGATTCAGGCGGCAGGACAAGCATTACCGATTTTGCGCCTAGAGCCGTTGACCATTGGTGGTATTTATCCTGCCCATCAGGAAGATCGAATTTTGATACGACTAGAAGATGCCCCAGCCTATTTAGTCGAATCTTTGTTAGCAGTAGAAGATCGTAACTTCTTTAGTCATCACGGCGTTTCACCGCGGGGTATTGCTCGTGCGGTATGGGTCAATGTGCAGGGTAAAAAAATGCGCCAAGGCGGGAGTACCTTGACTCAGCAGTTGGTGAAAAACTTCTTTTTAACCAATGAAAGAACCTTGTCGCGTAAAGCCAACGAAGCCTTAATGTCGATTTTACTTGAGCTGCATTACGGCAAAGAAGAAATTTTAGAAGCTTATTTGAACGAAGTATTTCTTGGGCAAGATGGTTCGCGAGCGATCCATGGATTTGGATTGGCTAGTCAGTATTATTTTGGCCAGCCCTTTGCAGAGCTAGAGGTACAGCAGGTGGCTTTATTGGTGGGCATGGTGCAGGGCCCATCGGGGCTGAATCCGAGGCGTAATCCAGAGGCAGCTACGACTCGACGTAACCTAGTATTAGATTTGCTGGCGCAGCAAGGTACCTTAACCGCAGAAGAAGCAGCCACGGCTAAGGCCAAAGGCTTAGGCGTAACTCAGCGCGGAAGCTTAGCGGATACGACCTATCCAGGCTTTATGGATTTAGTGAAACGCCAGCTGCGGGAAGATTACCGAGATGAGGACTTAACTAACGAAGGCCTGCGGGTCTTTACCAGCTTTGACCCGATTTTGCAGCGTAAAGCCGAGCAAGCAATCAGTGATACGTATAAACGTTTAGCCGGGCGCTCCGGGCTGGATAAGTTAGAAGCCGCAATGCTGGTAACTAACCCTGAAACCGGTGAGGTGCAAGCATTGTTGGGTGGTAAAGCGCCGCGCTATTCCGGTTATAACCGCGCGCTAGATGCTTCGCGGCCGATTGGCTCACTGGTTAAGCCAGCAATTTATTTAACCGCATTGCAACGACCAGAGCAGTTTACCCTCACGACTTTACTGCAAGACACCAACTTGGTGGTGCAAGGTAAAGATGGCTCACGTTGGAGTCCCAAAAACTATGACCGCCGTGAACATGGTGAGGTGTTTTTATATCAGGCGTTGGCTAAATCTTACAACCTTTCCACTGCTCGATTAGGCATGGCAGTGGGCATTGGCGAGGTGCTGGATACAGTACGTAAACTGGGCGCTGCTCATCAGTGGCCAGCATATCCTTCGATGATGTTGGGGGCAGGAGACTTGACTCCTTTTCAAGTCACCAGTATGTACCAAACCTTAGCCAATGGTGGGTTTAATACGCCTCTGCGAGCGATTCGTGATGTATTAACGGCGGATAATCAGCCTCTGAATCGGTATCAATTTACCACTGAGCAGCGTTTTGATCCGGGTGCAGTGTTTTTAACTCAGCAGGCAATGCAAAAAGCCATGCGCGAAGGCACAGGGCGTAGTGCCTATCAACAAGTCAGTAATGCCATTAATTTGGCAGGAAAAACAGGCACCAGTAATGATTTACGAGATAGCTGGTTTGCTGGTTTTAGTCAGAATCTGTTAGCGGTAGTGTGGATGGGCCAAGACGATAATGGTAAAACGGCTTTCACCGGAGCAAGTGGTGCCTTACAACTGTGGAGTAGTTTTATGGCTAAAGCAAACCTGGTGTCGTTAAACCCTGTGGCACCCAGTAATATTACCTATGCTTGGGTAAATGCTAAAACCGGTGAGGGCACCGAGCAGGGTTGCCCAAATGCGGTGAAAATGCCTTATATTTTAGGTAGCGATCCAGCGCCAACACCGTGCTGGAACACAGAAAATATTGATAATCCAGCAACTAATAGTTGGCTGCACGACATCTTTAATTGACGGGAACATAACGTTGAAAAATATAACTTGGCTACTATTAGGCAGCTCCTTATTGTTAGCGGGCTGTAATACCACCAATCCTTATCAGCACAGTCAGGTACCTGTAGTAGAGGCAGGTGGGCCATTAACCGCAGGCGTATTGCGCGATCGTAATGCACGGATGGCCGCCGGTAACGCGACTCAAGCACCCACGCGCGCGCCAGTTAGCACTCCGTCAAATGCTTGGCCAAGCGAGATGGATTCAGGGGTAGTGGCCATTCCTCAGGGCGCAGATACTGGCAAGCTAGAAACTTCACCGGTGATCAGTGGCGAAGAAATCAAACAGCAGTACCAGCAACGCCAGCAACAGGTACAGCAGCGTTTTGACTCAGAAGTTAAGCAGCAGGGCGCGCAGTTAAAGGCGCCGGTGGTAGCGCTGCTTGGGAGTGCTGATCAGGCCAAAAACCAAGGTAATTTAGATAGTGCTGCGGCGAACTTAGAGCGTGCGCTGCGTATTTCACCGCGTGAGCCTGAGGTATTGATGCGCTTAGCTGATATTCGTTTGCAGCAAGGTAATCCAGCGCAAGCAGAGCAGCTGGCGCAACAAGGACTGAATGCGGTGCCGAGTAATACTCCGTTAGCAGCCAGCCTGTGGGATATTATTGCCCGAGCTCGGGATATGCAACATGATCCGCAAGGCGCTCAGCAAGCCCGTGATAAAGCGCGAGTGACGTTATGAGTGCCGAAATTCGCGCGCAGTTAGCCAGCGCTTTTGACGAGCTCATCAGTGAAATGCAAGCCCTTGACTGGTGGACTCTACCTAGGCCATCGCTGGCAGCCTTAGCCAGCGAGCAACCCTTTGCTGCTGACAGTATGGCGTTTAATCAATGGTTACGCTGGGTGTTTATTGAGCGCTTACAGGCACTGTTAGATAGTCCAGAAAGCGCTTTGCCGACTCGCTGTAGCATTGAGCCGATGGTCGAATACATGCACCAGCATGAGCTTGAGAAAGTGGCAGGGTTACTGAGCAAATTACGCCGTATTGATGAGTTATTAACTAGAGAATAGCGTCATCCCCACTGCGGCTCTCTGCAGGCGTAGGGGGATGCAAATTAACTTATCTATAAGCCAGCAGAGGTACAGTGCTCGCTAATACTTTGGCGAGTTTCTGCTATGCGAGCTTGGCGTTCTTCTTCAGTTAAGCGTCGTATTTCGCCAGTTTCTTCTTTAGCCATAAGTCGCGGGTTATTTTCTAACTGAGCTAAGTTTTGACGCACAGTTGTACAATATTTTTTTCGTTCTTCAGCTTCGGCTGCCACTTGTTTTTGTACTTGTTGATTTAATAGTTGCTGCTGCTCCGTATCCACTTGTTGAGTAGGGGATGCTTGTTGTGGCGGAACTTCTGCCTTTGGCCTGTGATAGCTGCCGGTAACCACTAACTCAGCAGCATAATTAGCGGGGGGTTGGGCACCGTAATGAAGAACGCCAGCGTTATCTACCCAGCGGTAGATATCTGTAGCAGAGACAGGGCTAAAAGGTACCAGTAGACCAATAAGTAAACTGGAAGTAGCGATAAATTGCCGCATGTTGACTCCTTTAACAATGATTTCGGCAGAAGAGCTGTATAGAAGTGTAGCTGCTTTAAATTGCGTCAGTATAACTAAACTATTTTTTATGTGCGTTTTTTGGCAATTGGATCACCACCGAGTCTGAATACAGATCATGCCAAGTGGCTTTTTTTGCGCTGAATACTAACCAAAAATAGCCAAGGCCGCCGAGCAGTAGTGAAGGAATAGCCACAAAAAAACGCAGTAACGCTTGCCATAGGCTAATTGCTGAGCCGTCTTTATTTTGCACCCGGACTCCCCAAACCTGCATGCCTAGGGTTTGTCCGGTGTGAGTCCAGAACTTGGCAAAAAAAGCAAACACGCTGAATAACAATAAGGTTGAGAGCAGCGGATCAATATCTAGCTGCCCGCTTTCTGAGAGTTGCTGCAGCTTATCTGCGCCATAGATTAAACGCAGCACAACTTGCTGATAAATTAGCGTCAGTACCATCACTAAGGCAATGACTAATAATGAGTCGTAAAACATTGCCGCCAGACGTTTGCCAAGTCCTGCAAGCGGAAAGTTTCCAGACGGTTTGAGCAAGGGTTTAGCCATATGGGTTACATCCAACAAAAAGAGTGGGGCTTATTCTAGCGAAAAAAAGAGCACAGTGTTGTTAACCTAGCTCAGGGCTAAGGACTGGACATAAAAAAGCCGCTATTAATCACTAATAGCGGCTGAGGTACCGACTTAAGCTTACTTAATCTCGATTGCAAGGTTTTCTGCGATCTTATCGTGCCAAAGTTTAGGGCCCGTTAAGTGTACTGACTCACCTTGGGTGTCTACTGCCACGGTGACCGGCATATCCTTAACTTCAAACTCATAGATAGCTTCCATCCCGAGCTCTTCAAAGGCCACAACACGGGCTTTCTTAATCGCTTGAGCCACTAGGTAGGCAGCTCCACCAACAGCCATTAAGTACACTGCTTGGTTATCTTTAATTGCATCAATTGCAATAGGACCGCGCTCAGATTTACCAATCATGCCCAGTAAGCCAGTGCTTTCTAATACTTGGCGAGTAAATTTATCCATTCGGGTGGCGGTGGTCGGGCCTGCAGGGCCTACTACTTCACCTGCAATCGGATCCACTGGGCCAACGTAGTAGATAAAGCGATTTTTTAGATCAACCGGTAAGCTTTCACCTCGGTTTAGCATATCGACCATACGCTTATGGGCAGCATCACGTCCGGTGAGCATTTTACCGTTGAGCAGTACAGTTTCGCCTGGTTTCCAGCTTTTTACTTCTTCTGGCGTGATTTCATCTAAATTCACTCGGCGCGCTGAAGGACCTGCTTCCCAAACGATTTCTGGGTAGGCATCTAACGGCGGTGCTTCTAAGCTGACTGGGCCTGAGCCATCGAGCACTAAGTGAGCATGACGGGTAGCGGCGCAGTTTGGAATAATACACACCGGTAAAGAGGCGGCATGGGTCGGGTAGTCTTTAATTTTGACGTCTAAGACAGTGGTTAAACCACCTAAGCCTTGGGCGCCGATACCTAGTTGGTTGACCTTGTCAAAGAGTTCTAGGCGCAGTTCTTCTGCGCGGTTTTGTGGGCCACGTTGTTGCAGCTCGTGAATATCAATGGATTCCATTAATACTTCTTTTGCCATCACAGCTGCTTTTTCTGCGGTACCACCAATACCAATACCGAGCATACCGGGTGGACACCAGCCCGCACCCATTTCTGGAACTGTTTTGAGCACCCAATCAACAATTGAGTCTGAGGGGTTAAGCATCGCCATCTTGGCTTTGTTTTCAGAGCCGCCACCTTTAGCTGCCACGTCAATCTCTACGGTATTACCCGGGACTAAGGAATAGTGAATAACAGCAGGGGTATTGTCTTTGGTGTTTTTGCGAGCACCCGCAGGGTCAGCCAGGATTGAGGCGCGTAAGACGTTTTCTGGCAGCTTGTAGGCGCGGCGAACACCTTCGTTAATCATGTCATCAACGCTCATGGTCGCACCATCCCAGCGCACATCCATACCAACACGGACAAATACGGTGACAATTCCGGTATCTTGGCAGAGTGGGCGATGGCCGGTGGCGCACATCCGAGAGTTGATGAGAATTTGCGCCATAGCATCTTTAGCTGCTGGGGATTCTTCGCGCAGGTAGGCTTCATGCATCGCTTGAATAAAGTCTACGGGATGATAATAAGAAATAAACTGCAGGGCGTCGGCGACGCTTTGAATAAGGTCATCTTGCTTTATCACGGTCATGGAGCACTCCTTGGTTGTGGCGAAAGCTCACAGCTGATGCTGTGATTAACGGGTTATTATAGGTAGCACGCAGGCTAGCCAAACTGGCTAGCTATGCAGTGTACGTGGAAACCTTTGATGGAGCTGCTGTAACAGTTGATCTTTCTCGCTCCATAATTGGTTGACCCACTGCTGAAATTCTTGGCGATAAGCTAAGTCAGTATCGTAGCTCTTGCCAATAAACTGCGGTGGAATTTCTAAGGTTTCAACGCGCATCATAATACGTTTGATTTTACCACTGAGTAGGCACCAAATTGTTGGCTTACCTTCAGGGTAATAAATAGTTACGTTAACTAAACTTTTTAGTTGCTCGCCCATGGCATCTAAGACAAAAGCAATGCCGCCAGCTTTGGGCTTAAGCAGGTACTGATAAGGTGACTGTTGCTGAGTATGTTTAGCTTGGGTAAAGCGAGTGCCTTCCAAAAAGTTAAACACCGACACCGGATTGGTCTTATAGCGCTCGCACGCTTTGCGTGTAGTGGCTAAGTCTTGACCTTGTTTTTCAGGGTGTTTAGCTAAATAGGCTTTGCTGTAGCGCTTCATAAAAGGAAACTCGAGTGCCCACCAGCATAAGCCAATCACCGGTACCCAAATTAGTTCTTGCTTTAAGAAGAACTTAAGCAGCGGAATGCGGCGGTTAAATTGATACTGCAACGCTAAAATGTCGACCCAGCTTTGGTGATTACTGGTTACTAAACGTGAGGATTGCATATCCAACAAGTCAACGCCTTCTACGTTCCAGTCAATCTTTTGGGCTAAATCGATCCAAAAGTTATTAATTCCAATCCAGGTTTCAGCAATCCAGTGCATGACAAAGCGCAGTGCCCGTTGGGTAGTCGGAAAGGGCAGCAGAAACTTCAGTAGTGCTGCAATAAAGAGCGGCCAGCAGAGAATTAGAGTGCTGAGGGTTAGGAGCAGCGAAGAAATGATGCCGCGGATAAATGCAGGTAGAAATCGTAACATCAGCGAATAAGGCCTTTCAATAAATGAAAAGCACGACGGGTGTCGTGCTTTTCAGTCGTCAGAGTTAAACGAGTTAAGCCTGATTATAGCCTGTATTTAATACAGATGTTTAACCCGCTTACTGGCTAGCTGCCTGAATAGCGGTTAGGGCAATGGTAAACACAATATCATCGACCAATGCACCGCGTGACAGGTCATTAACTGGTTTGCGCAAGCCTTGCAACATGGGACCAACGCTAATCACGTTGGCACTGCGTTGTACCGCTTTATAGGTCGTATTACCGGTATTTAGATCGGGGAAAATAAACACGGTGGCGCGACCTGCGACTTTACTCTCTGGTGCTTTTTGGCGGCCGACACTTTCAATGCTTGCAGCATCGTATTGAAGCGGGCCATCAATCGATAGCTCAGGGCGTAATTCGCGGGCTAAGCGAGTTGCAGTGCGTACTTTTTCAACCTCAGCACCGGTACCTGAGTCACCTGTTGAGTAGCTGATCATAGCCACTCTCGGGTCGATACCAAAGGCTTGAGCGGACTCCGAGCTCTGTAACGCGATTTCTGCCAGTTGCTCAGCATTGGGATCAGGGTTAACTGCGCAGTCGCCATACACTAGTACTTGATCAGGCAGCAGCATAAAGAACACCGATGAGACTAAGTTATAGCCAGGTGCGGTTTTAATTAACTGTAATGCAGGACGAATAGTGCTAGCGGTGGTATGAACTGCGCCTGATACCAAACCGTCGACTTCATCTTCTGCCAGCATCATGGTGGCCAGAACTACGGTGTCCTCGAGTTGAGCGGCGGCTAAGGTTTCATTTAGGCCTTTGTCTTTACGTAGCTCAACCATTGGCGCAATGTAGCGCTGGCGAATGCTGTCTGGATCAATAATTTCTAAGTCAGCCGGCAGTTCAATGCCTTGGGCTTTAGCGATTTCTTGCACTTCTTCAGGTTTAGCTAAGAGTACGCAGCGGGCAATGCCGCGTTGCTGGCAAATAGCAGCCGCTTGAATAGTGCGCGGCTCATTGCCTTCTGGGAGCACAATACGTTTATTTGCAGCCTTAGCTCGTTGCACCAGTTGATAACGGAAAGCCGGTGGTGACAGCAGTAGTTCTCGTGCGGTACCGCAGCGTTCTTTCAGCCAATCCACCTGTAAGAAACTGGCAGCGTGCTCGGTTACTGCTTTAGCACGTTCTTGGTCATCGACCGGAATACCTTTATTGATCCGCGTAAGATTGTTGGCGGTGTCATAAGAGCCAGTGGCGACGGTCATCACCGGCAAACCGGTTTTCAATGCGCCTTGGCAAAGATCCATGATGCGTGGATCTGGGGTAAAGTCGGTGCAGAGCAACAGGCCTGCTAATTGCACGCCATTCATTGCCGCTAAACTTGCAGCGACAATAATGTCATCGCGATCGCCTGGGGTCACAATGAGCGTGCCAGGTTGCAGCAGGGAAATCATATTAGGTAAAGCGCGGGCACAGAGTACGGTTTTTTGTACACGGCGCTGCTGGATGTCACCGGCATTCAACACTTGGACATTGAGCAGATGCGCAATATCTTGGGTGCGGGGCGCATTGAGCTCTTCAGAGTAAGGAATGCAGCCTAAGAGTTTGAGGTCGCCTTTTTTTAGCGCAGTCATTGCTTCGGTAAGCTGCGTGCAAAAAGCTTGTGGCTCGTGGTCAGTGACTTTGTTAACAATGACTCCAAGCACCTTAGCGTTTTTTACTCCGCCAAAGACTTGGGCTTGCATTTCAATGCGATCCACCAGTTCATCAATGGCTTGGCTTTGTGGCGCACTGACTAAAATGATTTCTGCATCTAGCGTTTTTGCAAGGTGCGCGTTGATCCGTTCAGCATAGTTGGCTTGCTGAGTTGGCGTCATGCCTTCCACAATGACAATATCGTGCTGTTCAGCGACGGCTTGGTAATTGCTAATGATCTCTTCTAAGAGCTCATCAAGCTGGCCATTACCTAGCATTTTCTCCACATAGTGCACTGATAAGGGAGTGGGCTGGGATAAGCCTAAGGTGCGCTGCACTAGCTCGCTAGCCCGCTCGGGGCCTGCATCGCCAGGATGAGGCTGGGCTATGGGCTTAAAAAAACCAACATTCAGTCCACTACTGACTAAGGTATGAATTAGGCCAAGGCTAATCGAGGTTAAGCCCACGCCAAAACCGGTGGGCGCTAATAAAAATGAATGCATGCAAATATCCTGCGCTTAAGCATCAAGTAGAGCGAGTGTTTCAACTGCAATTTGACGCTCTTCATTGGTGGGAACTACGAGTACACGGGTTGAGTTAGCTGCGCTAATTTGTCCTGCAACTCCACGTACGCACCGTTGGTTAGCTTCTTCATCTAAAGTGATGTTAAAGAATGGCAGATAACCAATGGTCTTGCTACGGACGATATCCGCATTTTCACCAATTCCGCCAGTAAAGACTAAACCATCTAAACGCGGCAGTGCACAAGACATGCTCGCTAGCGACTTGGCTAAACGGTAGCAGAACACCTCAATGGCTAAAGTGGCTTTTTCGTTACCTTGGGCGCTGGCCTCAAGCAGAGTACGCATATCATTGGATAAGCCAGATAAACCCAGTAAACCACTTTCTTTGGTTAGGACGGTTTCAATTTTGGCTAAGTCCCAACCAAGGGTGCGGTTTAGGTGGTTAGCCAGGCTTGGATCGACATCACCACTGCGCGTACCCATAACCAAACCTTCCAGCGGGGTTAAACCCATGCTTGTGTCACGACTTTCACCATTAACCACAGCGCAGGTTGAGCTGCCATTACCCAAATGGGCGATGAGCCAGCAGCTATCCTCTACCGGTAAGTTGGTTATCTCAGCAGCTTTACGGCTGACATACATATGGCTAGTGCCATGGAACCCATAACGGCGTACATGATGGTCAGTATAGAGCACTTCCGGTACAGCATAGCGGAAAGCATGATCTGGCATGGTTTGGTGGAAGGCAGTATCAAATACGGCAAATTGAGGTAAATCAGGGTAGAGTTCAAGTGACGCTTGCACCCCAATCAGGCCTGCGGGGTTATGTAAGGGCGCTAGTACTGCTGCCGCTTCAATCACTTCAATCACGTCAGGGCGTAGTTGTGTGGCTTTAGTAAAGTGCGCACCACCATGCACAATACGGTGGCCAATACCATGGAGTGAACCATGGCTGGCTTTTTGTACCATGGGCAATAAGCGCTCAAAGGCTTCTTTGTGAGTTGCGCCATGTAGCGAGGTTACGTGTTTTTCGCCTTCAAAGGTCCAGTTTAAAACAGCATCGTCTGAACCTAAGCGCTCTGCTAATCCTTGGAGGGGGAACTCATCAGAATTTTCATTTACTAAAGCGAACTTAACAGAAGAGCTTCCGCTGTTAATAACTAAGATATTTCGACCTGACATGGGATGTCCTTAAAATAAGAGATAAACACGAGGTAAAGGAAAGCTAGTATTTAGTCGTTGTTAAAGCATTGATCTAAAGCGGCTTACTACCCGTTCTGGAGGCAGAAGAGATCAGAGGAACGACATTTATAAGTAAAATATTCGGCTAATCTTCCTGTTCGACAATTGCTTGGTCAACCCTGCAAAGGTCTTGTCATTCTAAAGTCGCATTCAAAATCATCTGCAGGTAAACTGCTGTTTACACTTACCCAGCGAAGGTTCTTTCTAATGCAAATCGCAAAAAATAAAGCAGTATCCATTGAGTACACCTTAACCAATGAACAAGGTGAAGTGATCGATAGCTCAGTAGGATCGGCTCCTTTAGAGTATTTACAGGGTGCGCAGAACATTATTGTGGGCTTAGAAAATGCTTTAGAAGGAAAAGCTAAAGGTGACGAACTTGAGGTCAGTATTGAGCCTGAAGATGCGTATGGTGAATATTCGCCTGAATTAATTGCGACATTAAGTCGCAGCATGTTTGAGGGCGTAGATACCTTAGAAGTAGGTATGCAGTTCCATGCATCGGCTCCAGATGGCGGCATGCAAATTGTGACTGTACGTGATGTTGAAGGTGATGAAGTAACGGTAGACGGTAACCATCCATTAGCCGGACAGGTTTTAAACTTTAAAGTGAAAGTAATGGATGTGCGGGATGCGACGGCTGATGAAATTCAGCATGGTCATATCCATACCGCAGGTTGTCAGCACTAAACTGTGGTGGTCACTACGAATAAAGGCACCCTAGGGTGCCTTTATTCGTTTCTATGATGAGAGAAAGGGTTATTTGAATAGTCCAAATGTTAGTCGGTTTAACCAGCTGCGTTTGGGTTTTTGCAGCTCCATATCTTCACTATATAGCTCAGGTGGTAGAGCATCTACCGCATCTTGATATTGATTGAGCATATCTTTGCTGGCTTGGGTTTGTACTGGACGGGTATCGTGTTTGGAGTCAATCAAGCCCAAGGTTGCTTTACTTAACCAGTTACGGGTTTCTTCCTCTTTTACTAATGGCTTGAATTCGCCAGAGGCTAGGCTGGGGTGATCGGGATAGTTCAGCTTAAGAGTGGCTAAGCTATTAGCAGCTAAGTCATTGAGAGTTAAATGCTGATAGGACTCGGTCATTAAGGCTAAACCATCAGCAACAGCAGGGGTGCCCTGAAAGTTTTCGACAATATATTGGCCGCGGTTTAGTGAGGCAACATAGGCTTCACGCTTTAAATAGTAATAGCCCACATAGGCCTCTTGGGCTGCAAGCAAGTTACGTAGATAAATCATCCGCTGTTTGGCGTCTGGTGCGTACTGGCTATTTGGGTAGCGGCTGGTGAGCTGCGCAAACTGATTGTACGAGTCACGCGCAGAACCTGGGTCGCGCTTAGTCATATCTAGCGGCAGAAAACGCGATAAAATTCCGCGGTCTTGCTCAAATGAAGTTAGGCCTTTGATATAAAGCGCATAATCAACATTGGGGTTGGCTGGATTAAGGCGCATAAAGCGATCTGCTGATGCCCGTGCGGCCTCAGGCTCGGAGCTTTTATATTGAGCGTAAATTAAGTCCAGTTGTGCTTGTTCGGCATAACGGCCAAAAGGATATCGAGTTTCTAACGCTTTTAATTTTTTTGTGGCTGAACTGAAGTTTTCTTTTTCTAAATCAGTCTGAGCTTGCTGATAAAGTTCTGTTTCAGTGAAGTTTTCATCAAGCTTTTTATTTGATGAGCAGGCACTGACCAGAGCAAAGGCAGCAATGAAGAGTAAAGTCTTTACATGCATTATGGCTGACGTCCTAGTGACGGTTGGCTGTTTGGCTGACTTAGAATAAGTCGTCCTGTTATAGTGAGCATCTTTCGTTTCAGCAAAGAAGCATCGATGCTGTATTTAACCACAAGCGCAAGGCTGAAACCAAAGCCTGCGCCAATTGAATAAATAGTATGCCAGTAAATAGCAATGATTCCATCCAGCTGAGTGCAGAAGTTCCTTTTGAGTTAGGCGGGCAACGCTTGGATGTTGTAGCGGCCCAATTGTTCAGTGACCACTCACGTTCACGTATTACCCAGTGGATTAAAGAAGGTCAACTAACCGTTGATGGCAAACCAGCCAAGCCCAAAGATAAGGTACATAGTTCGGCGTTGTTGGAGCTAGAAGCAGAGCGTGAAGCGCAGGGCGAGTGGGTTGCTCAAGCAATTCCGTTGGATATTTTATTTGAAGATCAGCATATTTTAGTGTTGAACAAACCTGCTGATTTAGTAGTGCATCCGGCGGCGGGTCATCCTGACGGTACTTTGCTAAATGCGCTACTGCACCATGTACCTGAACTGATTAAAGTGCCGCGGGCCGGTATTGTGCATCGCTTAGATAAAGACACCACTGGGGTGATGGTGGTGGCAAAAACCTTAGAGGCGCAAACCCACTTAGTTGAGCAGCTGCAAGCACGTAGCGTGGGACGTACCTATGAGGCGATTGTTTATGGCGTGATCGTATCGGGCGATACCATTGATGCGCCGATTGGCCGTCATAGCCAGCAGCGACAGAAAATGGCAGTGGTTGAAGGCGCTAAGCCAGCAGTCAGTCATTTCCGCGTGCTGGAGCGTTTTCGTTCACATACCCATACGCGAGTGATTTTAGAAACTGGACGTACTCACCAAATTCGGGTGCATATGTCACATATTGGTTTTCCGTTGATCGGTGATCCGACCTATGGCGGACGTTTTCGCATTCCACCAGGCGCTAACCCGACCTTAATTGAGGCCTTAAAAGCGTTTCCAAGGCAAGCCTTGCATGCGCGCTTTTTAGAGCTGACCCATCCAGTCACAGGGGAGCGTATGAAGTGGGAAGCACCCATTCCAGAAGACTTTGCATGGTTACTCAGTTTGTTGCGGCAAGATAGCGAGGCATTTATCTAGTGTTGGACTGGATTGTTCCTGATTGGCCAGCCCCCGCTCGGGTACGAGCTTGCGTTACCACCCGTAATGGTGGGTACAGCCAAGGGCCTTATGCCCAGTTAAATTTAGCTGAGCATGTCGGCGATGACCCACTTCAGGTGCAGCGCAATCGCTTACAGGTCGATCAGTTGCTGGGCTGCCAGGCCACGTGGCTGAATCAAGTCCATAGTTGTGACGTAGTCGCTGCCAGCAATGATTTAGTAACAGCCGATGCAAGTTACTCAACTACGCCTTATCTCGCTGCTTGTGTGATGACAGCTGATTGCTTACCTGTACTATTCTGTGATCGGCAAGGCAGTACCGTGGCAGCGGCCCATGCCGGTTGGCGTGGATTAGCGCAGGGCATCTTGGAGGCTACGGTGCAGCAGATGCAGGTCCCTGCGAGTGAGTTAATGGCGTGGTTAGGACCTGCCATTGGGCCTGAAGTATTTGAGGTAGGGCCTGAGGTGCTTGAGGCTTTTGTCTCGATACAACCGGAGGCTAAATTAGCCTTTGTGCCTGCCGCGCGCGCGGGGCATTGGTATGCAGATATTTATGCGTTAGCGCGTTTGCGCTTACAGCGCGTGGGAGTAACGGCAGTGTACGGCGGAGGGTTTTGTACCATGACAGATGCCCAGCAGCGTTTTTTCTCTTATCGGCAACAGGCGGTAACGGGACGCTTTGCTAGTTTAGTTTGGTTGACTGAGTAATCTATCGGTGGATAAAACAAGGCTAACTAATTGTACAGTGGATAAAAAAAGACCCGCACAAGGTGCGGGTCAAAACCGTGTTTAGCCTGATGAGGAGATAACCGTAAAACTTGGTTGGTTATCACTGACGAGCTGTCAGTGGTTGTTAATGTAATTGAGAATCATTATCATTGCAAGCGTTTTAGCTAATCTTTTTTAAGATAGCTGAAACAGTCTTAGGCACATCAAGTGAGAACTAGGTGCTGGGCCGTAAAGTTGTAATTAAGGATCTGCGACTGCAGCGTACGCTTGCACGTATTGAGTGGGGGGACTCAAACATTGCCACAGATAGCCACAGCGCAGCCAGCCATTCGCTTGCTGCAAATAACTGATACACATTTATTTGCCGATCGCTCCCAGCAGTTGTTAGGAATTAATACCTACGCTAGTTTAGCGGCGCTCACGCAACAGATAGCCCAGCGTCTGACGCAGCCTGTAGATGCCCTGTTGCTGACCGGTGATTTAGTGCAAGACCACAGCACAGAGGGCTATGAATATGTTGAGCAGTTAACGCAATCTTTAGCTAAGCGACAGTTTTGGCTATTAGGTAACCATGATGAGCGCGTAGTGATGACGCAGCATCCTCAGGGGGCGTTGTATTTACAGGCAGAATACGTGCTCGGCAATTGGGCGTTATTGTTGTTAGACAGTCAGGTAGCTGGCTGTGCCTATGGCCGGTTAGATACCGCACAGTTGGTGGCGCTAGAGCACAAGCTGGCTAATCTAAGTGCAGAGCATGTGTTATTGGCGGTGCATCATCACTGCTTACCTGTAGGCAGTGCTTGGATTGATCAGATTGGTTTATGTAATGCCGATCAGCTGCTGGCGCTGTGTGCTAAATATCCACAGGTTAAAGTGATTATTTCTGGGCATGTGCATCAAGCCAGTCATCAGCAAGTGGCAGGACTCGACGTGTTGACTACACCATCGAGCTGCGTGCAATTTTTGCCCAAGGCCGAAGACTTTGCTGTGGATACGTTGCAGCCTGGTTATCGTTGCTTGACCTTGTATGCCGATGGTCGGGTAGAGACGCACGTGGAGCGCTTGCAAAAGCCTTGTTTTGTGCCAGATCCAGAGGCAGCAGGCTATTAATAGACTCTGGGAAATAATTAATTGTGAGCTCACGCAAAGGGATGGTTGCTGATAATATACGCCACGAATTGAGTGCTTGATGTCTAGTGTAAGAGGGATGCTATGTCGGCAAAAATTATTTATATCCATGGATTTAATAGCTCGGCCCTTTCAACTAAGGCGCGGCAACTTCGTGCGTACTGGCAGCAATTAAACCTGCCACATGATGCCTTAATTATTCCAGACTTGCCTAATGACTTTAGTGCGGCTATGGCACAGCTTGAAGCGCTGGTGCTAGCCAACCCGCAGGCCTTGTTAGTGGGCAGTTCGCTGGGTGGTTTCTATGCCACCTATTTACATGATCGCTATGCTAATCCAGCCCTGTTGATTAATCCTGCAGTAGAGGCGCATCTGCGTTTTGAACACTATGTTGGGCCGCAAACCAACTACCATACCGGTGAAACCTGGGACCTCACGGCAGAACAAATTAAGCAGTTAACTCCGTTAGCAGTGGCACCGCCAAAGGCAGGAGCAAAGATTCAGGTTTGGTTACAAACCGGTGACGAAACTTTAGATTACCGCGTAGCTGAACGCTACTATCAAGACTGTGTGATAGAGGTGGAGCAGGGTGGCGATCATGCTTATCAAGGCTTTGCCCAGCGTATTCCCGAAATTTTAGCGTTAGCTGGCATAGCTAATGCCTAATTGGCTGATGTTTTACCTCCTGCAGTACGTTTATATTTTGATTTAAAAGGCAGTTATGACTAATACGACCTATACCGCTGATGCGATTGAGGTGTTATCGGGGCTGGATCCGGTGCGTAAGCGCCCAGGCATGTATACCGATACCACTCGCCCGAATCACCTAGCCCAAGAAGTGATTGATAACAGCGTGGATGAGGCGTTAGCCGGGCATGCAAAGCAAATTCAGGTGATCTTACATACTGATCAATCGCTCGAAGTGATTGATGATGGACGCGGTATGCCGGTGGATATTCACCCTGAAGAGGGCATCTCAGGGGTAGAGTTGATTTTTACTCGGCTGCATGCAGGCGGTAAGTTCTCTAATAAAAACTACGAGTTTTCTGGTGGTTTGCATGGGGTTGGAGTGTCGGTAGTCAATGCTTTGTCGAGCCAAGTAGAGGTCCGTGTACGACGTGATGGTCAAGAATACCTGATGACTTTTAACGATGGTTTTACCGCTTCGGCTTTAACCGTAGTTGGGACTGTCGGACGGCGCAATACCGGAACCTCAATCCGTTTTTGGCCTGATCCTAAGTACTTTGATTCAGCTAAGCTCTCGGTACCGCGGCTAAAGCATATTTTGAAAGCGAAAGCGGTACTTTGCCCTGGGCTGCAAGTGGTATTTGTTGATAAAAATACTAATGAAAAACTGGAGTGGCAGTTTGTCGATGGCTTGCGCTCCTATTTGACGGAAACCCTAGGCACGACTGAACGTTTGCCAGAAGAGCTATTTTGTGGCGAGCAAAAAGGTAAGACCGAGCAAGTTGACTGGGCATTATGTTGGTTACCGGAAGACGGAGAGTTAATTCAAGAAAGTTACGTTAACTTAATTCCTACCGCCCAAGGTGGAACTCACGTTAATGGCCTGCGTCAAGGTTTGCTGGATGCGATGCGCGAATTTTGTGAGTTTCGTAATCTATTGCCACGTGGAGTTAAGCTGGCGCCAGAAGATATTTGGGAGCGCATTAGCTTTGTGTTGTCGATTAAACTGCAAGAACCACAGTTTTCTGGGCAAACCAAAGAGCGTTTATCCTCACGCAACGCTGCCGGCTTTGTTGGCAGCGTAGTCAAAGATGCCTTTAGTTTGTGGCTTAACGCCAACCCTGAGTTAGGCACGCAGTTGGCAGAGTTAGCGATAGCCCATGCCGGTAAGCGCTTAAAATCAGCCAAACGGGTGGAGCGCAAAAAAATTACCCAAGGTCCTGCGTTGCCAGGCAAGTTAGCCGATTGCGTAGGGCATGACCCGATGCGGGGTGAATTGTTCTTAGTTGAGGGCGACTCGGCTGGTGGCAGTGCTAAGCAAGCACGGGATAAAGAGTTTCAGGCGATTATGCCGCTGCGCGGTAAAATTCTTAACACTTGGGAAGTCGATGGCAGTGTAGTGCTTGGTTCTCAGGAAGTGCATGACATTGCTGTAGCCATTGGGGTTGATCCCGGCGCTAAGGATTTGAGCCAACTGCGCTATGGCAAAATTTGTATTCTGGCCGATGCCGATTCAGACGGTTTACACATTGCTACCTTGCTCTGTGCTTTGTTCTTACAGCACTTTAGGCCTTTGATTGAGCAAGGTCATGTGTATGTGGCAATGCCGCCACTCTTTCGGATCGATTTGGGTAAAGAAGTGCATTACGCCCTGGATGAAGGAGAGCGTGATGCAATTCTAGAGCAGCTCAAGCAGCAAAATAAACGTGGCAAGTTGCAGGTGACTCGTTTTAAAGGACTGGGTGAAATGAATCCTGGGCAATTAAGAGAAACCACCATGGATCCGAACACCCGACGCTTGGTTCAGCTCACCTTGGAAGATAGCCAACAAACGATTGAATTGATGGATATGTTATTGGCGAAAAAGCGCTCCAGTGATCGCCGTAGCTGGTTAGAAGATAAAGGTAATCTGGCCGAGGTCTTAGCTTGAGAGCGAGTCACTGGCCCCTTTTTACAGCTTGGCTACTGTTGAGTCTGACACAACTGGGCTGGGCTGATGAAACGGTGCTGGAGTTAGCCCAAGAGTACCCAGTGCAAGGGCTAGCGGCCGGTCATTTATCAGGCCTTAGCCAGTGCCAGGGTCGTTGGTGGGCGGTGTCAGACCGTGTGGATAATCAAGTGTTTGAGCTGATTTTAGATAGCGCGCAGCAACAGTTTCTGGCTAACCCCTATGCGATTCAAGTACCGCCGATTAATCGCAAACCTTTAGCTAATGGCCTATTACAGAGCGTCGTCAGTCAGGTTAGAGGCAGTGAGCTGGACTTTGAGGGCATTAGCTGCGATAGCCAGCACAACCTGTATTTGGTAAGTGAGGCGTATTCTGCCGTGTTACAGGTTGATCGCGAAGGCGAAGGACGCTGGATTCGTTTACCGAGTAACTTGCACTCGATGGCGCGCGCTAACGGTTTATTGTTGCGGCACAATGCGGGTTTAGAGGGCCTTGTGCTAGCGGAAGATGGCAGTCAGCTCTGGTTAGCCGCGGAGCGGCAGGGTCGTGGCTTAATTCGTTTAACCCAGCATCAACTACAGTGGCGTTGTATTGATAACTGTGTAGTCTTAGTCGAACAACATCAGGTGCCATTGCCCGAACCCTATAACGGTCACACGGCGGCGGACTTCTCAGGGTTAAGTCTCTATCGCGATAAGTTATTTACCTTAGAGCGCGCCGCGCGACAGATTTGTCGGCGAGAATTACAGCACGGAAAAGTTGAACGTTGTTGGTCATTTGCGGCCACTGAAAGCCTGCCCGAGAAGCGCTACGCTGGTGCTCAGTTAGGTATGGCAGAAGCTTTAGTGATTGAGGACGGTGCGGCTTGGGTTGGCTTAGATACGGCTGGTAAAGTCCGGGCTGACCAGTTGCAAAATCCGATTATTTGGCAATTTAAAGCACCTGCCAAGGGCTGGTTGCATTGAGTGCAGCACTGTACAGCATAGACGTACAGGCATTAACAGGCAGGTAAAGTAGAAAAGTTATGAGTGAATTAGTCGATTTAAGTTTTGAAGGGGTGGAGCAACGCTCGCTCGCTGACTTTACTGAAAAAGCGTACCTCAATTATTCGATGTACGTGATTATGGACCGGGCCTTACCGCATATTGGTGATGGCCTAAAGCCGGTGCAGCGACGTATTGTCTATGCCATGAGCGAGCTAGGTCTAAATGCTGAAGCGAAGCATAAAAAATCTGCGCGAACCGTAGGTGACGTGCTGGGTAAGTTTCACCCCCATGGCGACTCTGCGTGTTATGAGGCAATGGTGTTAATGGCGCAGCCATTTAGTTATCGCTATCCGTTGGTTGATGGGCAGGGGAACTGGGGGGCGCCTGATGATCCTAAATCCTTTGCTGCGATGCGTTATACCGAAGCCAGGCTGGCGCAGTATGCCGATAGTTTGCTGGCTGAGTTAGGTCAGGGCACGGTTGATTGGGTGGATAACTTTGACGGCACGCTGCAAGAGCCTTCGGTGCTGCCAGCACGGCTGCCGAACCTGCTGCTCAATGGCACCACGGGAATTGCCGTGGGCATGGCTACCGATATTCCACCGCACAATTTGCTTGAAGTGGCCAATGCCTGTGTGCAGCTGATAGATCAGCCAAACAGTACATTAGAAGAGCTATTAACGCATATCCAAGGCCCAGACTTTCCAACCGCAGCTGAAATTATTACCCCGCGGGCTGATTTATTAAAAATCTATCAAACGGGGCGGGGTTCGGTTCGCGCGCGGGCCGTGTATCGTCTAGAAGATGGCGAGATTGTGGTGACGGCACTGCCTTATCAAGTTTCAGGGGCCAAGGTTTTGGAGCAAATTGCCGGGCAAATGCAGGCAAAAAAACTGCCGATGGTGGCGGATTTGCGTGATGAGTCAGATCATCAAAATCCCTGCCGCATTGTGATTGTGCCGCGCTCTAACCGAATTGATAGCAAGGCCCTGATGCAGCATTTATTTGCCACCACGGACTTAGAAAGTAGTTACCGCTTTAACAGTAATGTGATTGGCCTAGACGGCAAGCCCCAAGTGAAAAATCTGTTGCAGATTTTAACCGAGTGGTTGAGTTTTAGACTGGAAACCGTGCGCCGTCGTCTGCAGTTTAGGCTCGATCGAGTTGAGCGCCGCTTACATTTGTTAGATGGCTTACTGATCGCTTTTTTAAATCTCGATCAGGTGATTGAGATTATTCGAACGGAAGATCAGCCTAAAAGTGTGTTGATGCAATGCTTTGCCTTAACTGAAACCCAAACAGACTACATTTTAGATACGCGCTTGCGTCAATTGGCCCGCTTAGAAGAGATGAAAATTCGGGGGGAACAGGCCGAGCTACTGAAAGAGCAGAAAAAGTTGCAGGGCTTGTTGGCTAGCCCGGCGAAGCTTAAGCGCTTAGTTAAACAAGAAATTCAGCAAGATACCGAAATCTATGGCGATCCTCGCCGTTCACCGCTGGTTGAGCGAGTGGAAGCCAAGGCGCTTGATGAAAGTGCTTTGGTGCCGGTAGAAGCACTAACGATTGTTTTATCAGAACAAGGCTGGGTGCGTGCGGCGAAAGGGCATGAGGTTGATGCAGCAGCTTTATCATACAAAGCGGGTGATGGATTAAAACAGGCACAGCCTGCTCGCTCCAATCAGCAGGTGAGTTTTTTAGACAGTGAAGGACGTAGTTACTCGCTAGCTGCCCATACCTTACCTTCAGCCCGAGGCCAAGGTGAGCCCTTAACTGGCCGCTTAGCCCCACCAATGGGCGCTAGTTTTGAATGGATCCTTGCCGCTGAAGATGAGGCGCTGTACTTAATGGCCAGCGATGCTGGCTATGGTTTTTTAGTGAAGGGCGCCGATTTAAACACTAAGAATAAAGCCGGTAAGGCTTTAATCACTTTACCTACTGCTGCTAAGGTATTGCCGCCAATGGAAGTTCAGGCACTAGAATCGCAGTTGCTAGCGGTGGTGACGAATGAGGGACGATTATTGGTATTTGCCTTAAAAGAGTTACCCATTTTATCCCGAGGCAAGGGTAATAAAATTATTGGTATTACTGCTGAGCGCGCGGCTAAGCGTGAAGAGTGGGTAGTTGGCTGTGCACTCGTTACTGCTAGTGATTCGTTAATTGTGCAGTCGGGTAAGCGCACCTTGACGTTAAAACCTGATGATTTAGAACATTATTATGGTGAACGAGGTCGACGTGGCAGCAAACTACCGCGCGGCTTTCAGCGTGTTGAAAAAATATGGGCCGATCAAGCAACCTCTTAATAAAAGGTAAACAGCTATGGCAAGCGTGCCAGATCAAGCAATTTTAGAGTGGGATGGCACCGAATCTGCCAGGCTAAACTTGCGTGGTGCTTGGACTTTACACCAAGCCAAACCTAATTTAGCCAAGGTATGGAAAGCTAAACCTAAGTCGGCTAAGCACGTCACTGTGCAGGTTGAAGTAGAGCAATGGGATAGCAGTTTACTGGCGATGCTACGGCGGATTCGTCGCTTAGCTGAGCAGCAAAATGCAAGTGTTGAATTTGCCGATTTGCCGCCAGCAGTTAGTAGGCTCTTGGTGATGGCGGAGACGCCATCGGTGCAAGCTAAAGCACAGGAACCTCAGGCCTTTGGCAGAATTGCCCGCTTTGGTTTAGTGGTCATGGCGGTGTTTGCTGCGATTGGTAAAAGTTGTCAGTTTATTGGCGAAGTATTAATCGCCTGCTGGCGCATGCTGCTTGGAAAGGGACGCATGCGTATGAGCGATTTTTGGGATGCCCTACAGCAGTGCGGGCCAGGTGCCTTACCGATTGTGGCGCTGATTGCCAGTCTAGTGGGGTTGATTTTAGCCTTTGTTGGTGCCGCGCAGTTAGAAGCCTTTGGTGCGCAACTGTATATTGCCAACATGGTGGCCATTGGTATGACCCGAGAAATGGGCGCGTTAATGACCGCAGTGATTATGGCCGGCCGAACTGGGGCGGCCTATGCGGCAGAGCTGGGCAGTATGCAGGCCAATGAAGAAGTCGATGCATTGAAAACCTTTGGTTTTCCACCCTTAGAGTTTTTAGTTTTGCCGCGTTTGTTAGCGCTCTTGATTAGTATGCCGATTTTAACGGTATTTGCCGATGCCTTGGGGATTTTTGGCGGGTTCGTGATTGGTTCGGGCTTATTTGATATTTCTGCCACCCAATACATTAACCAAAGCTTATCGATGTTGACCTTAACCGATTTTATGATTGGTTTATTTAAAAGCTTAGTGTTTGCGGTACTGATCGGTTTAATCGGCTGCTATTACGGCTTAAACAGTGGTCGTAATGCCCAGGCGGTAGGTAAAGCCACCACCGGTGCGGTGGTTAGCATTATTGTCGCGCTGGTAGTGAGTGATGCGATGATTACCTTAATCTGCACTCAGTTGGGGATTTAATATGCGAAACTCAGGCATTTTAGTTGCTGAAAACTTAAGTGCAGGTTATGGCAGCTTAGTGATTCAGCGCGATCTAAATTTTTCAATTAAACAGGGCGAAGTCTTTGTCATTATGGGCGGTAGTGGCTGTGGTAAGAGCACCTTGTTGCGCCATCTGATTGGTTTGCAGGCGCCATTGGCAGGAACCAGTTACTTTCATGGCGAAGACTTTTGGGCGCAAGATGAAGATACACGGGCTAACTTGCAGCAGTATTTTGGCGTGTTGTACCAAAACGGCGCGCTCTGGGGGTCGATGACCTTACGGCAAAATATTTGCTTACCCTTGGCCGCGTGGCGCCCCAATTTAAGTCGCGCTGAGCAGAATGAGCTGGCAGAGCTTAAGCTCTCCTTAGTTGGGCTAACCGGTTGCGCCGATTTGTACCCTTCTGAGCTGTCGGGGGGAATGCGCAAACGAGCCGCTTTGGCGCGGGCTTTAGCTTTAGATCCTGAAGTGTTGTTCTTTGATGAGCCTTCGGCAGGACTTGATCCGCTAAGCTCACAAGCCTTGGATGAGCTGATTTTACAGTTGCGTGATAGTTTAGGCTCAACCATTGTCTTGGTTACCCACGAGCTACCTAGTATTTATGCGGTGGCTGATACCTGCTTGTTTCTCGACAATAAAACCCGTACCCAAATCGCATTTGGTTCCTTAACCGAGCTATTAGATAATGGCCCAGAAACCGTACAACGTTTTTTACGTCGTGGTGCAAAAGCCACGGAGGCACTATGAGTGATTCAAGAAAACCTTTTTTAATTGGCGCCTTTGTGCTGGTTGGTATTTTTTTACTGGTCAGTGGGGTGATGATTTTAAGTCGAGACAGTTTGTTTACTAAACCGGCTGAATACGTGGTGTACTTTACCGGTACCCTCGATGGATTGGATGTAGGCGCTGATGTGACTTACCGCGGAGTCAAGGTCGGCAGTGTGCGGGAAATTCGCTTGTCCTATGATCGCAGCATTCAGGATGTGATCATGCCGGTGGTGATTCGCATCAACCAAGGTGAAAACGAAGCAGCCAGTTTAGGTGGCAAAGGTTTTGATGCGGTGGTTGAGCCTTTGGTTGAGCGTGGTCTGCGTGCACAATTACAAACCCCTAGTTTGTTAACGGGTAAGGCCATTGTCGCGCTGGATTTTTTTCCGGGGCATGAAGGTTATATTCGTGAGCCCCATCGCTTTGATGTACCAGCGATACCTAGTGTGCCGTCAAAAATTGATCAGGCTGCTGATGTGCTGCGTGATTTAGTGTCAGGTCTGAAAGATGTGCCCATTGCTGAACTAATGGAAACTGCCAGTGGTGCGATGCGCTCATTGGATAAATTAGCCAGCTCACCAGTGCTCAGTGAGGGGCTGGAAGGGGTAAATAAAATTTTAGCCAACGTTGATCAGCTGACCGCCCAATTAAACTTAGATGTACCGCAGTTAATGGGTACGGTGACCGGCAGTGGTAATGAACTAACCGAAGTGATGAAAGAGTTACGCCAAACCGCGAAAAATACCCAGCTGGTAATCGAGCAGATGAATGGCTTGGTGGTGGATAGTCGTCGCTCCATTGGTCCGCAATCTGAATTACAATATGAGATGCTCAACGTCCTGCAAGAACTGAGTCAGGCAAGCAAAGCTATGCAGCGCGCTGCTGAAGGTTTAGAGCGCAATCCAGAGTCATTAATTTTTGGGAAAAAACAATGATTAAGCACCTACCCGTATTACCTGTAGTTTTGGCTGTGCTTGCAATGGCAGGCTTAGGTGGCTGTGCTACGACTGAGCCGGTTCAGTTTTATCAGTTGCAGTCGGCGGTGGCGGCTAAAAACACTAAAGAGCATGATTTAACCGTATTACTTGGGCCCTTAAAGGTGGCCGATTATTTGCAACGTGAAAGCATTTTACAGCGCGATGCCGATGGCAGCTTTAGCATGGCTAAGGGCGGGCGTTGGGCTGGCAGTCTGCAAGATAATATTGGTCAGTACCTCGTGCGGCAGCTAGCAGTGGAGCTCAATACCAGTAAAATTTCTTTATATCCTGATCGCATTGGGGTTGAGCCTCAGCAGCAGTTAGTGCTGAGTATTAGTCGTTTAGATTCAGGTGTACAACAACCCGCGCTGATTGAGGCGCAGTGGCGTTTATTGGATGCCAACGGTGAGCTTTTAGACAGTGGTTTATATACCGACAATGAGCCGCATCAAAATAGCTTAGACTCACAAGTTAAAGCGCAAAGTGCGTTGTTGCAGCGCTTAAGTAAAGCTTTAAGTCAGCAAATGCGCCAGCAGTCAGCTAAACGGCAAGTGGCTTATAATCAATCTAGCGTGCGCTCAGCTAAGACGCCAACTAAGAGCGCAGTCGAGTCTGCTAGCACAACACCAACTAAGGGGTTAGCGACGCCTGCAACCTTACCTGAAGCACCAGTGAAACCATCGGCTGAGCAAGTTGAAGTATTTCGTTTCTAACCATTACCTTATCGAGTGGAGATAGCGCCTTGCGCGAAATAGTACTGATTAATATCACCGGAGAAGATCGCCCAGGTTTAACCGCGGCGATCATGGGAGTGCTGGCTAATGCGGGGGTAAATATTCTCGATATTGGGCAGGCGGTGATTCATGACACCCTATCTTTTGGGATTTTAGTCGAAATTCCACAGGCACAAGGCTCTGCAGACGCGCTTAAAGATGTGCTGTTTACTGGTTACAAATTAGATCAGCAGGTGCGCTTTACCCCTATTTCTGAGCAAGATTATCAGTTGTGGGTGCAGGGTCAGGGCAAGTCGCGCTATATCGTGACCCTACTAACCCGTAAAGTCACGGCTTTACAACTGCAACGAGTCAGTGAAATTACTGCTAAATATGACCTAAATATTGATCATATTGATCGTTTGTCTGGTCGTCGTCCGCTTGATTTGCCTTTGGATAAAAGCAAAGGCTGTATTGAGTTTTCAGTGCGCGGTGAGCCTGAAGATGTGGCGGCATTGCGAGCTGAGTTTTTAAGTGTCGCCCAAGAGTTGAATGTTGATATTGCCTTCCAGCGTGATACCGTTTTTCGGCGTAACCGTCGATTAGCAGTGTTTGATATGGACTCGACGTTAATTGAGGCCGAAGTTATTGATGAGTTAGCTAAAGCGGCTGGTGTTGGCGAGAAAGTAGCAGCTATTACTGAGCGCGCGATGCAGGGTGAGCTGGATTTTAAAGCCAGCTTTAAAGAGCGTTTAGCGCTCTTAGAAGGATTACCAGAGTCTAGCCTGCAAGGTATTGCCGATAGCTTGAAGCTTACCGAAGGTGCTGAGGTGCTATTTACCGAGCTTAAGCGTTTGGGCTACAAAACTGCGATTTTGTCCGGTGGTTTTACCTATTTTGCCAAGCAGCTACAAGCCAAGTTAGGCATTGATTATGTCTATGCTAATGAGCTAGAAATTATTGATGGCAAGGTGACTGGGCGAGTGATTGAGCCAATTGTCGATGCCCAGCGCAAAGCCGATTTGCTGCAAGAGTTGACTGCTAAAGAAGGCTTACGCTTAGAACAGACGATTGCTGTTGGTGATGGGGCGAATGACTTGCCGATGCTAGGGTTAGCAGGTCTAGGTGTGGCTTTTCGGGCAAAGCCCTTGGTTAAGCAAAGTGCCCGTCAGGCGATTTCAACCTTAGGTCTGGACGGCATTTTGTATCTACTAGGCTATCGTGAACGGGAAAGCATTGAGGACTAAGTTCGCCTGCGCTCAATTTGATTCAACGCCTTACTCTTAGGAGTAAGGCGTTTTTGCTTAAGGGTTAACTGGCGCTTGCAAGTAGACAGTTAAGCTCTGCCATTCAGAGGCAGCATCTGCTAGCAACTGGATAAATTGCTCTAGGGCATCGGCCTCAATTACAGTGGCTTTTGCAAAGGAAATATACAGCCGTAATGGCTGCTGTGGGTTCCATGGGACTTCACTTAAACAGTCCCAAGCGGCATCCCAGTTATTGCCAAAGTATTCGGCAAACTGAAAAGTTTCGCTCAACCAGCTCAAGAGCGTACAGCGATTCACTGCGGTAGGGGTAAACTCATAATCAACAGTTACAGCAGGGCGTTGATTGACCCAAAATAAACCGCTTGCAGTGGTCATGGCTGCACCTTTAATTGAATAAAACTTTGATAATGATCTTCGGTGTAATAGTACACTTCTGGCGGTTGCCCGCCAGTAACTACACGTTTGGCACCGCGATGTTTGAGATTGGGCGTAGGAACTGTGTATTCTCGGTAGTAGCCGCGCGGCTTGAGAGGTAAGCGTTTTTCGCGATTATGAAACAGGCTATTATCTTGCCGATAAGGGTAAGGGCCACCTTGTTTAATAAGCGCAAGGGTTTGCCTAAGCTCCGGTGAGTATTGGGTTTGTTTTGAATTGCTAGGCTCTAGCTGCAGCCAAGCCAGCAGTAAGAGCAAAGCTAGGCCGATAATAGTGCTCAGGATTTTTTTAGGCGCAGTGCGCATAATAACTCCAAGGTGAATCACTCAGGCAGTAAGGCCTTTGCGCAGTTAAGTAGAAGGTATAGATGAATAAGCAGGCAGCATTAGTGCGTAAGCTGAGAAAAGCAACTCGGCATTATAATAAATATGACGAAACAAATGCCGAGTTAATGGAAAATCTGTTACTTAGCTGTATTGAGGAGCTAACCGAGGTAGTACACCCTGATTTGCTATTTAACTTACAAGATACGGTATTGGTGTATTACTTTAAGTTATGGACTAACTATGTGGTGAGCTTTCCCGAGTATGAGCAGCGTTTACCCGCCTTGATTAAGGGAGTGAGTTTTTACTTAAGGGATCCAGGGCGGGTGCAGCAAGAACTGGCCCAAGAAGAATTACCGTCTAGTAGCAATGTGCTTGAGTTTCAATAGATTGGGGTAATCTTTAAACAAAACACAGGCCATAAAAAAGCCGAAACCTAAAAGGTTTCGGCTTGTTATTAAAGCGCTGAGTAAAACTTAACGCCAGCCAGCACGATCCATTAAGCGAATCGCTTCTGCTTGACGCTTACCTGCTACTTCAACAGGGATTTTATCGGCTTCAAACTCGCCCCAAGCAGCTACTTCTGCTGAAGGCGTAACTGCTGGGTTCGCTGGGAACTCTTGGTTTACGCCAGCGAAAATCGCCTGCGCTTCAGGGCCAGTCATCCATTCTAACAGTTTAACCGCAGCTTCTTTATGCGGTGCATGCTTAGTGATGCCAGCACCTGATAAGTTGACGTGTACGCCACGATCTTCTTGGTTAGGCCAGAATAGTTTTACTTTTAAGTCTGGATTTTGCTTGTGTAAGCGGCCGTAGTAGTAAGTATTAACAATACCTACATCGCACTGACCCGCATCAATTGCTTGCAGTAAAGCGGTGTCATCAGAGAAAGGATCAGTTTTTAGATTACTTACCCAGCCTTTAACGATTTCCTCAGTTTTTTGCTCGCCATGGGTTTCCATTAAGGTGGCGGTTAGCGACTGGTTGTACACTTTCTTACTGGTGCGTAAGCAAAGACGATCTTTCCACTCTTTATCCGCAAGCGCTTCATAGGTGGTTAATTCTTTAGGATCAACACGCTCTGTAGAGTAAACAATGGTACGTGCGCGTAGGGATAAGCCTGTCCACTCGTTATTACTGGAGCGATATTGGCTAGGAATGTTGTTTTGAATGGTTTCAGACTCGATGGGCTGTAAGATGCCCATTTGCTCTGCTTGCCACAGGTTACCCGCATCAACTGTGATCAGCATATCAGCAACAGTATTGGCACCTTCGGCTTTTAGGCGGGCCATTAAGGGCGCTTCTTTGTCGGTAATAAACTTAACTTTAACACCGGTTTCTTCAGTGTACTTGTCAAATACTGGCTTAATTAACTCATCAATACGTGATGAGTACACCACCACTTCATCGTTAGCGGCAAAGGCATTGCTCGCTAGTACAGCTAAGCCCATAGCAGCCAGTAAGGGGGTACGTTTGTGCATAACAGCCTCGTGTCCATGTGTGAGATAAAACCAAATGATATTGAATTGCATTTACTTTGGCAAATGTTTTCAATAAATAGCTAAAGGCTAGTCATTAACTGGGTAGCGGCCGAGCAAGTGCGGGTAAATAGCTGCCTTCGCCAAGGGCTTGACGGGTAATCAAAGCTTTGCTCAGAGGTGTATCATTCATCAGCTTTAAACCAAAATTGCGAGCTAATCGCAGGGCAAGGTGATCACTTTGAAAAAGGTGTTGAAAGCCTTCCATTGCTCCCATCATGGTTAGGTTATGGGGCATACGTTGGCGCTCAAAACGACTGAGTACACGCTCGCTAGCCAGTTGTTCACCACGCTGGGCAGCGGCTATTAAGTTTTCGGCAAGGGATGCTGCATCTAAAAAGCCCATATTCACCCCTTGGCCCGCTAGTGGGTGGATGGTATGGGCGGCATCACCAATAAAGGCCAGTCCTGGTTGCACATAGCGTTTCAAGTGGCGCTGGCGTAGTGGAATGCTAAAGCGTTGATCGCTGTGGATAATTTTTCCTAAACGATATTCAAAGGCTTGGCCCAGAGCTTGATTAAAGACTTGGGAATCAAGTGCCATTAATTGACGGGCATGTTCAGGTGTGGTCGACCACACTAGTGAACACCAATGGCCTGCTGGCGGTTGGCCAGTTAGTGGTAGTAAGGCAATGGGACCAGTAGCAGTAAAGCGTTGCCAAGCAGTGTGTTGATGCGGCTGTTCGGTTTGTACGCTGGTGACAATGGCGTGATGTAAATAATCCCACTCACGGGTTGGCGCTTGAGTTAGGCGGCGCACGGCAGAATTCGCACCATCAGCTGCGATTAATAGTGGAGTAGTTAACTGGCTTTGATCAGATAAGCTTAATTGCCAGCCGTTTTGACTGCGTGTGAGTTGCTCTAAACGACTATGCGCTAAGAGCTGAATGGGTGAGTTTGCCAGTTGCTCAAGCAGTGCATCTTGGACTAAATCATTCTCTACGATATGCCCTAGGTGCTCAGCATGTACATCAGCTGCAGAGAATTGAATATTGCCAGTGCCGTCGCCATCCCAGACTTCCATCTGATAATAGGGGCAGGCACGGCGCTGCTGTATGCCAGACCAAGCCTGAAGTCGAGTTAGAATCCGTTCAGAGGCCAAGGATAGGGCACTCACTCGCGGTGCAAAAGGGCGTTGGAAATCCAGTGGTTGGGCGCTTAAAGAGCCGCTATCTAGCAATACAATCTTCAGCGGAAGTGACTGTAAGGCTAGTGCTAAGGCGCTACCAACCATACCGGCACCAACAATAACGATATCTGCGTGCATAACCAATCCTATTGAGTTGCTGGGCGATACTCGGGTTTCAGGCGCACATACACCGTTTTTTGTACCCGTGCGATCACGCGTTGCTGTGAGTCGAGGATATTGACCTGAAACACTGGCAAGTATTTTTCACCTTGAGCTGTTTGGCGTTGAATATCTAGCAATTGTTCATCGGACAATTGAAACTGGGCCTGCACATAGCCTTTGCCAGGACTAATAAAATCAATCTGTGAAGCCTGATCCCAGACCAGATAACGGGGACCCAAGCATTGCATGAGCATCAGCATATAAAAAGGATCGGTCATCGAGTACAGCGAACCACCGAACTGGGTACCAACATAATTGCGGTTATACCAGCGTAGCTTCATTTGTACCTGAATTCGGCGAAAATCAGCGGAGATTGACTTAACTGAGATGCCAGCGCCCAAGTAAGGAGGATAGAGACTAATGCCCCATTTCAACCAGCGCGCTTTTTTAGCTAAGGCGCGTGCGTGTTTAGATTGAACAGATTTAGACATAACGGCGTCCACCTAAGCCCATGGCCTGTTGCGCAAACCATTGTTTGGCAGGAGAAGCTAATTCTAAGCCCAAGAGCCCTAAGCTGCGTAACTGAGCCAAGGGCGCACGGCTGTGTGAGAATAGCCGCGTCACCTGATCAGAGAAACCAATGGTTAAGGCTTGATCTTGCTGCTGCAGCCGCTGGTACTGTTGCAAAGTGGCAAAGTCGCCAAGCGGCTGATTACTGGCTAATAAAGTATTGGCTAAGCATAAACAGTCGCGCAGTGACAAGTTATAGCCTTGTCCGGCAATTGGGTGCAGGCTATGGGCAGCATTACCTAGCACCACTAGGTGAGGGCGAACTTGCTCGCTACTTTCGATCAGGTTCAGAGGATACAGATGCCGTGTGCCCACTTTATTAAAAGCGCCTAAGCGATAACCAAACTCACGTTGCAGAGCGTGTTTAAACTCAGCATCAGGCAATTGGCTTAGCTGTTCGGCAATCGTTGGTGGATGAGTCCAGATGAGCACCATCCGATTATCCACTAAGGGTAATAAAGCTAAGGGACCGGTCGCGGTAAAGCGTTCAAAGGCTTGGCCTTGGTGATCCTGTTGCGGGGTAACGGTGCTGATTAAGGCAGTCTGTTGATAAGGTGTTACCTTGGCATAAATACCTAATTGCTCACGTAAACCCGAGCGCCCACCATCGGCTAAAATAGTGAGCTCGGCAGTTAATTGCGAGCCATCATTAAGGCTGAGTTGATAGCCTTGTTGATGGACTTTAATGTGCTCGACCTGAGCAGGACAGCGCCACTCAACCACCTCTGGGTCGAGAGCATCCCACAGGCAGCGCCCTAACCAAGCATTTTCTACCACATAACCTAAGGCTGGCACTCCTGATTCGCTAGCAAGGAGGCGCGTGTTAGCAAACTTGCCTTGTTCTGACACATGGATTGAGCTAATCGCTTGGCTGCGCTGCTTGAGTTGTGGCCAGATACCTAAAGCGTGATAAATTTGTTGGCTGCCATAGGAGAGCGCGGAGCCACGGGCATCATAACTAGGCTGAAAGGCATGGCCTGGTTGGAAGGGCTCAATCAGCGTAATGCGCCACCCCTTTTTCTTGGCTCCAGCTTGCAGGGCTAAGGCGAGACTGGCACCCACCAAGCCACCGCCAATAATAGCAATCTGGGTGGTTGAAGAGCTAGATGCTTGCCGTGTACTCATGGAAATGCCTTCTCACTTGGTAAAATGCAGCGCTTACGCCATTAACGCTTCAATGTCTGCACGTTGTTTTGGAGCGCCTTGGGTTAGTACTTGGTATCCACTATCGGTAATGAGTACGTTATCTTCAATGCGCACACCAATGCCACGCCACTTCGCAGCCACGCTCTGATCATCGGGCGCAATATAAATCCCAGGCTCGATGGTAAATACCATTCCCGGAGTGAGCTCACGCCAGTTGCCCTCTACTTGGTAAGCACCTACATCGTGCACGTCTAAACCTAGCCAGTGACCAGCACGGTGCATATAGTAAGGGCGATAAGCATGGCTTTGAATCAGTTGCTCTAGCTCACCTTGCAAGATTCCAAGCGCTATTAGGCCTTCAGTAATCACGCGTACGGTAACATCATGGGGCACATTCCAACGTTGCCCTGGGGCAACAGATTCGATTGCTGCTTGGTTCGCTTGGAGCACGATATCGTAAATCGCGGCTTGTTCAGGACTAAAGCGGCCATTCACTGGAAAAGTGCGAGTGATATCGCTGGCATAACCATTGATTTCACAGCCAGCATCAATGAGTACTAGTGCGCCGTCAGGAATTAATTGGTTATTTTCCACATAATGCAGAATACAGGCATTGTCGCCACCGGCCACAATCGAGGAATAGGCGCTGTGATGGGCGCCGCCTTGACGAAAGGTATAGTCTAGCTCGGCTTCTAATTGATACTCGTAGATACCTGGCGTAGCAGCTCGCATCGCATTGCAGTGTGCCGCTGCTGAGATCAGCATAGCTTGTTGCATTTGCTCTACTTCAAATGGGCTTTTGATCAGACGCATCTCATCGAGCACCTGAGTAATATCTTCAATCACCGTGGGTGCGCTAGCCCCTGCTCTGGCTTGTTGTCTTAGCTGTTGCAGTGCCGTACTGACAAGTGTTTCTGAGCGCTCGGCGTAGGCAAATAATTGATAGAGAGTCTGTTTGCCATTGAGTAGTTGCGGTAAGTGCTCGGCTAATTGGGTGATCGGTAATGCTTGGTCAAAGCCATACTGGATAACAGCACCTTCAAGGCCTGCTCGTTTTCCTTCCCACTGTTCTTGTTCGGGATGGCGCTCGCGGCAAAATAAAATACTTTGGGTGCTATGCTGCGCATCTTTAACTAACACCAGACACGCCTCAGGCTCGCTAAAACCGCTGAGGTAATAAAAGTAACTGTCTGGTCGATAGCTGTATTCAACGCTGCCATTACGTGTAGCCACTGGAGAGGCCGGCAGAAGGAGTAGGCTATTAGGCGCCATGGTTTGTAACAGCTGTTGGCGCCGCTGGTGAAAATGTTGAGCAGTTGAATTAAGCATGAGTAAACCTATGGCTAATTGAAGATTAATGAGTCACTGGTGCGCGATCTTGCGGAGCAACAATGGTTTGCTTGGCTCCGCACTCAGCAAATAGCAGCAATGGGGCAACCCTTAGGTATTCACTGACTTCCATATAATCTTGCTCGTTTTCTTCACCCTCTTCGGCGTCAGCAATATTGGCTAAGGCGACAAAGTCCTCAAGTACCTCAGCTGCTTGTTCAGTCACGACAATGCTACCAATGCTTAAACCAAAGCCTGCTAAGAAACTTTGGCACCATTCGCTCAAAGCTTGTAAGCGCTCACTGAGTGATAGCTCATCTTCAGGTAGCAATAACGTCAGAGCCATGGTTTCGGTGTTAGTCAGTTCTTGATAGGTCATTAATTGTAAGCCCTGCAAGGCGCTGTGTAGCGTCTCAGGCAGTTCGCCTGCAAACAGTTCTGCTGCATCAATTAACCACTGTTGCTGATCGAAATTAGCATTTGCACAGCTGCGGCCGAGTAAAAAACCTTGTAATTCAGCCGGTGTCACCGGTTGTTGCAGGCTAGTAAGTAAGGTGGCAAAGGAGTGATAAGCAGACTGTTGGGCAGACATAAGAAACCTAAAGCAAAAACAGAAAATAAGTAGTGAATGACTAAGCCGATACTATATACCGTCTTATGTTACTACAGCCAATTGCTTAACGATGTGCAGATCCTTAGAAAAAGCAAGAATTACCTAAAGGGATAGGCTGCCACTTAGCGTAAATCTTTGTTAGAATCAAGCGCAAAACGCGCTTTGTTTAGTTTTTAGGTGAAATAACCTGCAAAACTGGGCGTTTACTTCCATGGGTATCAAGCACTGTCATTCATCCCACAGTTACTGCTGTTTGATGTAAGCGCTGTCAGTCTAAATACCTCCTTTAGCAAACAGGAGGCAGAGTGAGCCAAGATAACTTACAGAAGCTACTAGAGCGGGTTGATCAATTAGTGACCCAGCACTTAGATTTGCAAGCGCGCTATCAGCAGTTGAGTGAGGAAAATCAACAGTTACTTCAACAACACACTCAAGCATGTGCAACCATCGAGCGGATATTAGTACGCTTAGATGCACTGGAGCAGAGCGATGACTTCTAAGCAAAAAGATGTAGTGAAAATACAGATTCTCGATAAGGACTATCATGTCGCCTGTGAGGCGCAGGTTGCGCCGGCTTTAACTACGGCAGCAGAGTATTTGGATCAGAAAATGCGTGAGATCCGTCGTACTGGACGAGTAATGGGAACAGAGCGCATTGCAGTGATGGCAGCGTTAAACATGGCTTACGAGTTACAAAATAAACAAGGTGCAGTGGTCGAGAATTTCCCTACAGCGGAAGTGCAATCTAAAATTGAAGCTTCATTGCATCAAGTTAATGCGGTCCTTGCAGAGCAAGCGAAAAAGGCTTGAGCCTCAGCAGTGAGTGTGTATACTGAAGGCATCCCTAGAGTGTTGGCCAGCTTGCTACGCCCGGAGCCGATTCTCATAACCCGGAAGTTGTAACACGATCGGTGAGCAGGTCCGCTAGACGGAAAGCCTAAAGATCAATCATGACTTCCACCTTGAACTGTTCGGGTTCAAGGGTCATGCAGGCAGCGGCACTTCCGGGGAACCTTTCTGCGTTTGTCGTCACTTTTTTGTTCGGTTATTAAACCTGTCTTGAATTTAAACCTCGCACCTACTGATTTATCCAATCGACGTTTATTACGTGCTCAACTGCGTAAATTACGCCGCAGTTTAAGTGCGGTGCAACAACAGCAGGCATCGCTTAAGGTAATTAAGCATCTACGTAGTCATCCTTGGTATTGGAGTGCTCAGCATATAGCGCTCTATCAAGCAGCTGATGGTGAGTTAAACTTAGCGCCCTTAATTAACGTATTGCTGGCTGATAAAAAAATGGTTTATCTGCCCGTGTTGGCTAAGTGGCCACGTACTCAGATGTCCTTTCAGCGCATTACCGCAGATAGTTGCTATCAAGCCAACCGTTTTGGACTGGCTGAGCCTTTAAGTAACGCTAGTCAGCAGCGTTCAGCATGGGCATTGGATTTGGTATTAATGCCTTTGGTCGGATTTGATCAACAGGGTAACCGCTTAGGTATGGGCGGAGGCTTTTATGATCGTGCATTTGCATCCGTTCGGGTGAAACAGCCTAAGTTGATGGGGGTTGCCCATAGTGTTCAGCAGGTTGAGCAGTTAACTGCCGCTGCTTGGGATGTGCCTTTAGATGCAGTGCTTACTGAGCAGCAATTAACTGTTTTTACCACTGACTAGTTAACGAATACTCAGCTCTAAGGCTTGCTGATACTCTTTGCTGGAGCTGTGTCTTTCCCAGAGGCTTGACGCATAACTGGTAGTCACAATGCCTAAGCCTAAAACAATCGCTAATACTACGAGCAAGTCAGGTTTTTTGTGACGCATGAACGCAAAAATCCATGTAATAAATAGAAGTTAGGCAAGATCGATAGTGATCGGTAGTTTAAGTTGGCTTAACAAGACTTACATTTGAGCATTAAGTTCAAATTAACGCTCTATATTATACGGTGGGCTGATTTAACTTAAAACAAAAACAATAGAGTAATGATATTTTTGTGAAATGGTAGGAAAATTACTTTAATTGATTACAATCAAATGAATGGAATCAGTCCGTTTAAGGCCGATTTTTTAGTTTTAGTCATATTTCAGGGGATGTTATGTCTGCTCAAAAGTCGTTAGCACGTCATTTTATTTGGCCGGTACTGCTGGTATTAGTGGCAGCTGCAGGTTTTGGTTATTGGCGTTCGCTGCAAGTGAAGTTGCCAGAGGGAGTCTATGAAGCCAATGGGCGGCTGGAGGCGACTGAAGTCCATATTGCTACCAAGTATCCAGGGCGCTTAGAAACTGTATTAGTGCGAGAGGGCGACAAAGTTACTAAGGGACAGTTATTGGCTAAGTTGGATACGAAAACCTTAGAAGCTCAGAAAAATCAAGCACAAGCTGAAGTAGCGCGGGCTAAAGAAAACCTAGCTACTACTAAAGCCACCGTTGCGCTACGTAGTAGTGAGCAAAAATTAGCTAGACAAAACTTAACTCGCTTTAAAGAGCTGTATGACCGTGGTCATGCCAGTGGTCAGCAGATTGATCAACACCAAGCCCAGTTTGATACCGCACGTGCGGCAGTAGCTGCTGCGCAGTCGCAAGTGTCTGCAGCAGAGGCAGCGATTAGTGCGGCCGAAGCCACTGTAGCGCAACTGACCAGTGAGATTGAAGACAGCAGCTTGCGTGCCCCCATGGATGGTGTGGTGCAAATGCGTTTAGCAGAGCCTGGCGAAGTCTTAGGCGCTGGTGGGCGAGTGTTATTACTGATTGATCCTACAGATCAATATATGAATGTTTATTTGCCTTCCGCAGTGGCGGGAGCATTAGCGACTGGCGATTCGGCGATGGTGCTGCTAGATGCTTTAGATCAAGCATTACCGGCTAAGGTGCAGTTTGTGGCTGATAAAGCGCAGTTCACCCCTAAAGAGGTGGAAACCCGTGATGAGCGTCAGAAGCTAGTGTTTCGAGTAAAGCTTCGTCTTACTGATCCTCAAGCAAGCCCACAAGCTAAGCCGGGCATGCCAGGTTCTGGTTTTGTGCGTAAATCAGAGCAGATAGAATGGCCTGACAAACTTAAGTAGTGATGCCAAGCACATGACAATTGGAGGGAAAGCCACGCTTAAGGGGGAGCCATGGGTAGTCAAGTAGCCATTCAAGCAACAAATATTAGCCATCAATACGGTACACAGCAGGCACTACGCTCGATTAGCTTTGAGTTGCCAGTGGGCGCACGGTGTGGATTGATTGGTCCTGATGGGGCGGGTAAATCGAGCTTACTGGGGTTGATCTCTGGGGTTAAGATTTTACAAAAGGGCGAGCTGTCGGTGCTGGGTGGGCCGATAGATCAACGCCGTCACCGTAAAACACTGTATCAGCGCATTGCATTTATGCCCCAAGGATTAGGGCATAACCTGTATCCTGACTTATCCATTGAAGAAAATATTCGTTTTTTTGCTACGGTATTTGGTTTATCACGTGAAGAATGTGATAAACGCATGGTGGGCCTGTTAGCTGCGACCGACTTAACAAAGTTTGCCCAGCGTCCAGCAGGTAAGCTATCCGGCGGAATGAAGCAAAAGCTAGGGCTCTGTTGCGCCTTGATTCATGATCCTGATTTGTTAATTTTAGATGAGCCAACCACTGGTGTTGACCCCTTATCCCGCCGTCACTTTTGGGAGTTGGTTGAGCGAGTGCGGGCTGAGCGCCCACACTTAACCTTATTAGTGGCCACGGCCTATATGGAAGAGGCCGCGCAATTTGAGCATTGCCTAATGCTTGATCAGGGACAGATTATTGCTCAAGGTGCGACTGCAGAGTTAGTACAGGTGGTGCCGAGCCAAAAGCTGGATGCGGCCTTTACCTATTATCAGCAGCAACAGCTAGTTGCTAGTGGTCAAGCCAGTGCTGAGGCGGCAGAGTCAGGTGAGTTACAGATTCCGCCGCGAACATTAGAAAATGCACCCATTGCGATCAAAGCCACTGATTTAACCTTAATGTTTGGCGACTTTACTGCGGTTAAAGAGGTGAGTTTTGCCATTGAAAAGGGCGAGATTTTTGGTTTTCTAGGTTCCAACGGCTGCGGTAAAACCACCACCATGAAGGTGCTCACCGGCTTATTGCCAGCAACCTTTGGTGAGGCTTGGTTGTTAGGCCAGCCAGTGGATGCCAAAGACTTAGCCACTCGCAAACGAGTAGGCTTTATGTCGCAAAGTTTCTCGTTGTATGGTGAGTTGAGTGTGCGACAAAACCTAGAGCTGCATGCCAAGTTATTTGATATGCCGCGTGATTTAGGCCGGCAGCGCGCCCAAGCATTAATTGAGCAATTTGGCCTTAGCTCCTACGCACAAGAACAGGCAGGGGCTTTACCTTTAGGGGTTAGGCAGCGTTTATCCTTAGCGGTCTCTATTATCCACCAGCCAGAAGTATTGATTCTCGATGAGCCAACCTCAGGCGTAGACCCTGCAGCTCGAGATGAGTTTTGGCGGATCTTATTGCAGCTGTCTCGAGAAGATAGCGTCACGATCTTTTTATCCACCCACTTTATGAACGAAGCGGAACGCTGTGATCGTATTTCCCTGATGCATGCCGGTGAAGTATTAGCCGTTGGGACACCAGCACAGCTACAGCAGCAGTTTGACGGTGAAACTTTAGAAGATGCCTTTGTTACTTGTTTGCAGCAAGCCCAGGATGAAGTGCCTAGCGAGGCCAGTACCCTAGCTGGAGAAGATCAGGAGATCCAAGCACCGCGTCAGGGGTTTAGCTTAACCCGAACCTATGCTTTGGCGATGCGTGAAAGCAAAGAGTTACTAAGGGATAAAGTGCGGATGGCATTTGCGCTCTTGGGTGCGGTGTTTATGATGATCATTTTTGGCTTTGGGATCTCGTTGGATGTTGAGAACCTCGCTTTTTCAGTACTAGATGAGGATGACAGTGCACAAAGTAGGGCGTATTTAGAGGCTTTTCGTGGCTCTCGTTATTTTTCTGAGCAAGCACCGCTGCACAGTATCCAAGAGCTGCATGGGCGTTTACAGCGTGCGGATATCAAGCTGGCGCTAGAAATACCGCCCAATTTTGGGCGTGATTTGTTGGCGGGTAAGCAGCCAGAAGTGGCGGCTTGGTTAGATGGTGGCATGCCTTTCAGGGCCGAAACTAGCCGCAGTTATGTTGAGGCAGTGCATGCTGAAAGTATGCAGCGTTTGCAAACAGAAAGTAGTTTAGCCTTGCCCCAAGTGAGGCAGCCGATTCATTTAGAAACGCGTTTTCGCTATAACCAAGACGTTATCAGTGTTAATGCAATTGGACCTGGAGTGATGGCGCTGATTTTGGTGTTTATTCCGGCCATGCTTACCGCGTTAGGAGTTGTGCGTGAAAAAGAGCTAGGATCGATTACTAACTTTTACGCGACGCCTTTAACTCGCTTAGAGTTTTTACTGGGCAAGCAAGCGCCTTATCTATTAGTTAGTCTATTGAACTTGGGTTTATTAGTAGCGCTTAATAAATGGTTATTTAATGTGCCACTGAAAGGCAGTGGGTTAACTTTATTTGCTGGCGGTACCTTATATGTCTTGGCAACTACCAGCTTTGGGTTATTGATCTCGACTGTAACCAAAACTCAGATTGCAGCCATCTTAGGTACGATGATCTTAACCGCATTGCCAACGGTGCAATTTTCCGGCCTGATTGTTCCGCGCTCTTCGCTAGAGGGTGGCTCGGCGCTGATGGGTGACTTTTTTCCCGCCGGGTATTTTTTAGATATTGCCGTGGGTACCTTTACTAAAGCCCTTGGATTTACTGAGCTTTGGCCGCAGTTTGTCGCTCTAGCAGGGTTCTTTATTTTATTTACTGGCATTAGCTTGCTGTTACTGAAAAAGCAGGAGGCATAAAATGCACAAGTTATCGCATATCTTTAATTTAGGTATTAAAGAGTTGATTAGCTTACGCTATGACTCAGTGCTGATTTTATTTATGTTGTACGCCTTTAGTGTGGCGATTTATATGCCAGCCTCTGGCTCAAGCATTGGGGTGAATAATGCCAGTATCGCCATTGTAGATGAGGATAACTCTCGAATCTCTCGGCAGTTGCTTGAGGTGCTGCGCGGACCAGAGTTTCAGCCACCAGTACTGATTAATTATCAACAAGTCGATCAAGCACTGGATTCGGGGCAATACACCTTTGTAATTAATGTGCCGCGTAATTTTCAGGCTGACCTGTTAGCCAATAAGCAGCCAGAATTACAAGTGAACGTGGATGCCACCGCCATGAGCCAAGCCTTTATGGGGGCTGGCTATATTGGACGAATTCTACAAACTGAGCTGGCGCGTGCCGCACCTAAAGCTGCCGTGGCTCCGGTTAAGTTAACGACGCGCGCGCTGTTTAACAGTAATCTGCAAAGCGGCTGGTTTTTAGCGATTATCCAGATTATTAACAACGTAACAATTTTAGCGGTGTTGTTAACCGGAACGGCGCTGCTGAAAGAACGCGAGCATGGGACCCTTGAGCACTTATTGGTGCTGCCGCTGACTGCTGCAGAAATTATGCTAGCCAAGGTTTGGACTAACATTCTAGTGGTAGTGTTTTGTACTTGGGTGTCTTTAGAGCTAATTGTTAAAAAAGCCTTAGGTGTGCCTTTAGTAGGTTCTATGCCATTATTTTTAGGCATTACCGCGTTGTACTTATTTGCCTGTACAGCATTGGCGGTATTTTTAGCGACCTTGGCTAAATCAATTCCGCAATTTGGCTTATTAGCAATTCCGGTGGTGATGCCAATGTTGCTGCTCTCTGGAGGTTCCACTCCGCTTGATAGCATGCCAGAATGGCTGCAAATGGCGATGCAGATTTCGCCAACCACACACTTTGTCAGCTTGGCCACGGCGATTTTATTTAGGGATGCTAGCTGGTCGTTGGTTTGGCCTGAGATATTAGCTTTATTAGCCGTGGGTGTGAGTTTCTTTACCGTTGCTTTGCTACGCTTTAGACAAAGCTTGAGCTAAGTAGTATAGAGTGCGCTGGTTAATACCAGCGCTGCTCATTATTCGGGCGATTTTTGAAGCGTTTCATGCTCCACATATATTGCTCTGGCCAGCGTTCGACGTATCTTGCTAAGACAGCACTCATTGCCGCCACTGCCTGCTCGCTATCGCGGCTATACATTGCTTCCGGCGCTGCTTCAATAATCACTTTAAAACCACGGCCGTGTTCTAAACGGATAGCATGTAAAAACACCCCTAAGGCTTTTTTACCCTTGAGCATGCTGGATACAAATTTACTGGTTAATGCCGTGGTACCTAAGAAGGGGACATAAAACCCTGCTGACTCGCTAGGTTCGGGGTCGGCTGGAATGCCTACCGCACCACCTGCACGCACTTCTTTGATTACACTTAAAATGCCGTCACGGGTTGAAGGCGCCACGCGGTTACCTAGTTGCACACGTTGGGCACTGATTAGCTCATCTAGGGCTTTAAGTTTGGGTGGGCGATAAAAAATAATCGGCTTACACTGTGAGCAAAAATAATGATTGAGCACTTCCCAGTTGCCTAGATGGCTGGTAATTCCAACGACGCCCAAACCACTATTTAGTGCGGTTTGCAGTATTTCCTCACCCTCAACTTCAATAATTAAGTCTAGAGTTTTCTCTACAGGCCAGAGCCAAGCAGCAGCGCTTTCAGTCATCGTTTTGCCGATATGGCTAAGGGTGCGTTTTTGTAACGCTTGCCGTTCCTGAAAGGGTAGGTTAGGAAAACAGTAAGACTGATTGATACGCACAGTTTCCTTGGCTTTAGTGGGTAGCGCCCATAGGCTCCAACCGATTAAACGACCCACTGACTGTACGCTATTCCAAGGAAGCTTTGCAATAAGGCGCAGCAGAGATGTTGCGATAAAACCTTTGATGGTTTTCACTCTAACTCCGAACATTGTTAGACAAAAAATACAAAATAAAACGCAGATTATACGTTTTATTTTGTAGTTAAGGACTAAATTTTATAAAGCGAGTATGGCTAGAGGGTATTTATTCTTGCTGGGTTTCAGCCATGGCATAAGCAGTGTTAAGAGCTACTTGCATACTGCCTAAATCAATTTGTCCGGTACCAGCTAAATCTAGTGCAGTGCCATGATCGACCGAAGTACGAATAATTGGCATGCCTAAGGTGATATTCACTGCAGCGCCAAAGCCTTTGTGTTTTAACACTGGCAGGCCTTGATCATGGAACATTGACAACACCGCATCGCAGTTTGCTAATAAGCGAGGAGTAAACAGGGTATCAGCTGGCAGTGGTCCGACTAAATCCATACCCTCAGCTCGAAGCTGTTTGAGGGTTGGTTCAATCACTTCAATTTCTTCGCGTCCCAGATGGCCACCTTCACCGGCATGTGGGTTTAAGCCGCAGACCAGTATTTTAGGCTGTGCAACACCAAACTTACTAACTAAGTCTTGATGCAGAATACGGGTAACTTGGGTTAACCGCTCAGCAGTGATGGCATCGGCCACTTCACGTAATGGCAGGTGGGTCGTGACTAAAGCTACGCGTAAGCCTTCAGTAGCTAACATCATTACTACCTGCGGGGTATGAGTGAGCTCAGCTAAAAACTCTGTATGCCCAGAAAACGGAATGCCGGCTTCATTGATCACGCCTTTATGCACAGGAGCAGTAATCATTCCGGCAAAGTCTTTACCTAGGCAGCCGTAACCGGCACGATTTAAGGTATCGAGCACATACTGCGCATTGTTTGGATTGAGCTGACCAGTAACTACAGGCTCTGCTAAGGGAACATCCCACACATACAAGCTGTTGGCTGGTGCGGGTTGTTCTGGCCATGCCAGTGGGTTAACTGCTAATAGCTCGACCGTTAGTCCTAATTCTGTAGCACGTTGTGCTAATAGATCTTGACTAGCAATAGTAATGACTGGATGGGGCTGCGCTTTCGCAGCCAGCATTAGGCATAAATCTGGACCGATGCCCGCCGGCTCGCCGGCGGTGAGGGCGAAACGTTTAGCCATTAGATTTTAATGTCCACATAAGCTTCATCACGGATTTGACGTAACCAGGTTTGCACTTCTTCTTCAAATTTGCGGTTACGTAAGATATTTAGCGCCTGTTGCTCGCGGGCTTGGGTGCTGCTATCGGTCGTGCGGCGATCTAACACTTGCAAGACGTGCCAGCCAAATTGAGTAGAAAATGGCTTGCTGATTGCATTTATCGGAGCGCTGGCCATGGTTTCTCTAAACTCAGGCACCAACACATCTGGATCAATCCAGTTGAGGCTGCCGCCATTTAACGCCGAGCCCGGGTCTTCTGAGAAATTTTTCGCCAGTTCGGCAAAGTCTTCGCCATTTTGTAAGCGATCATAAATACGCTGGGCTAGCTGTTTAGCCTCTTCTGGACTACGAATCGCGCTGGGCTTAATGAGAATATGGCGCACTAAGGTTTCTTCTCGAGTGCTGGCCTCTAAACTACGCTTATCCAATAGCTTAATCAGCACAATGCCGCCTGCAGTACGGGCCGGTTGGGTTACCTGACCGACTTGCATCTGGCCGATTTGCTGATCCAATGGCGAAGGCAGCTGTACTGCTTTACGCCAGCCCATATCACCACCTTGGAGCGCATTTTCACTGGCCGAGAATTGAATGGCTAAACGGGCAAAGTCAGCGCCTTGCTCGAGTTTGCTCATGACCTCTTGTACTTTCTGTTCCGCGGCCTGCAGATCTTTTTGAGTTGGCGCATCGGGTAGTGGGATTAAGATATTGGCCAGATGGTACTCGTCACCGAGCTGGATTTTGCCTAGATCTGAGGCTAAGAAGTTTTTTACCTCTTGGTCAGAAACCTGAATCCGCTCCGATACGCGATATTGGCGAACCCGAGAAATAATCATTTCTTTACGGATTTGCTCGCGCGCCTCGGCTAAGGATAAGCCATCCTCAGTGAGTGCTTGCTGAAATTGAGCAGCGCTTAATCCATTACTTTGGGCAATCATTTCAATTGAGTTATTTAGCTCTTCGTCACTGATTTGAATGCCAGCACGCTCACCCATTTGTAGCTGAATGCTATCTAAAATTAAGCGCTCCATAATTTGTTGGTTAAGCACTTCGGGTGGTGGTGCTTCAGCGCCTTGATTACGAATGGCACTGGTTACTTCTTTGACCCGTTGTTGAAACTGGCTACGCATAATCACATCGTCATTGACGATGGCTGCAATGCCATCAATCGCTTGTACTTGTGCCAGCGCCGTACCTGAAAGCAGGGAGCCAGCAAGTAATAATGCCGCGCCCAGCATTTTAGGGCGCAGAGAGTTAGAAAGCTTGATCTTCACGTTCACGATACCCTTTAATGCCTTCATCTAAGAATGTGTCTATTTTTTGGCCAGTGACTGAACCTAAGCCTTTAAATACAATTTGTAAAAATACGCCCCGATCCGCTTCACGGTTATCATTCGGGCGCTGGTTATTCTCATCATAATCTAACCAGTAACGGTTGATTAGGCGTAACTTCCAGCAACAACTGTCGTACTCAAAACCGGCAAAGGCATCTAAGGTGCGATTGCGGTTGTAGTCGTACTGCCAGCGGGCAATTGCGCTCCATTGTGGAACCACGGGCCACATTACCGACATATCGGTTTGTTTGATTTTGTAGAAGTCTTTAACGTAGTCACTAGTGCCTGGAGTACCGTAATCGGTACCTGTTACCCAAACACCTTGCTCACTGTCGTAGTAGGTGCGGTCAGCGCGGTAGCGAACCCCAAAGTTAACGATTTTATTCAGATCAGCATGATCTTGGTAATGGAACATTAAGCTGCCTGAGCGTGTGCTGTGGCTGTTTTTATCCCATACAAAGTCTGAAGTTAGGCGCCAGTCTTGGTTAAAGCGCAGCATGTATTCCATTGCGTAAGGCGATTGGCTGTGCTTGGACTCAGGCTTATCTTGATAGTTAACCCCTGGCATCTGCACTTTGCGATCACGTAGGTAGTAGCTTTGGCCAATCGAGAAGCGTTGGCGCTCTAAGCCACTTTCATCAATCCAGCGGTTTGTTACCCCCAGTGAGAACTGGTTGGTATCACCAATACGATCTCGGCCACTAAAGCGGTTATCGCGGAACATGCCTGCGTAGCTGAAAGTGCTTTCACTGGTATCAAATACCGGAATATCACTTTGATCTTTATACGGCACATTGAGGTAGAACAAACGCGGCTCTAAAGTTTGGCGATAATTTTTTCCAAACCACTGGGCATCACGGTCAAAGTATAGGCCGCTGTCAACGCTATAGATCGGCACACTACGTGATTGATTGCTATTGAATTTTTCGTTGCTACCGAGTGAGCGTTTACCTTGGCTATCTAAGGTTAAGTCATATTTAGTGTAGGCGTACTTAATTGCCGGTTTAATATAACCCCATGACCAGTTCAGCGGCAGACTAATGCTAGGCTCAAGGTGCAAGCGATTACCTTCTGCGCGGGCTAAGCCTTGAATATTGTTGTCATTCCAAGGTTGAGCGATTCGATCTTTATCGTAGTAGTTACCGCTTTTTAGACTGCGCTCAAATCGAACCAGCTCGGTTTGGTAGCCCATATCTAAGCCAGCTATCTCAAAGGGTGCATGCCCATTGAGGGTTAACTGCGGTAGACGGTTATAGGGAGTAACGTCAGAAATATTGGCTCGCTCATAAGCGTGGGCATTCAGGCCGGCAGTAAAGCTATCGCCGCGCCAAGTCAAGCTACCGCGTTGATCAACAAAGTTTCTGGAGCTGATATCCAGCGAGGTATTCAGGTCATCAAAAAAGTAAGGATCACTGAGGTCGGTATAGTCTAAATCAGCACGTAAGCGCGAAGTTAAGCCGTGGGTGTGCTCAAGGCGATAGAGCCAGCGCGTATCTTTGTATTCTGATTGGTGTTTACGCTCATCTTCGCGGTCATTTAACCAGGATGCACTGACCTTACTTTCGCTGTTTTTGCTGAGGTAGCGGAAATCACCTTCCATTAACAGGCCGCGCTTACTGATCAACTGCGGATACAAGGTAGCATCCATATTCGGTGCTAAGTTGAAATAGTAAGGGGTAGTAACTTCAGCGCCTTTTCTACGACTATAGGAAATACTCGGCACTAAGAAGCCCGATACCCGGCGATCATCCAGCGGAAAGTGGATATAGGGCGTATAGAACACAGGAATGTCTTTAACCCTTAAGGTTACGTTAGTCCCGGTACCAAAGCCTGTTTCATTATTTAGGGTGATATTGTTGGCCCGTACGTGCCAAGTGTTGCTGCCAGGTGTACACCGGGTGTAGGTTCCATCCTTGAGGCGGATAATACCGTCTTCTTGACGCTTAACGTATTGGGCCTCACCACGTACGCGGCCTTGGTGCATAACGTACTGGGCATTTTCAACTTTGGCTGCACCGGTATCCAATTGAATTTCAGCACGATCACCGACCAATAACGCACCGGTATCGCGTAACCGTACGCCACCAATTAGCTCACCACGATTCTCTTGACGGTAAAGCTTAGCCTCATGGGCTTCGGCTTGCATACTGGCTTGGCGTAGCACCACATCACCGGCCAGCATAGCCACATCGCTGGTTTGCTCGTAACGTGATGCCTTAGCAGAGATATAGAGCGGCGACTCATCGGCAGGAGTTTTATCATCCATACCAGGGCGCAAGGGCTCAATATAGTCGCCTGCGCAGTAAGTGCTAATTTCTTCTAACTGAGCAGCGGTTAGTTGCTCGCGAGGTACCCAGTCTAAAATTGCGTAATCATTGGTTGAGGGTACGCCCTGATAATCATTGGCAACGGTTGAATCAAGACGTAGCGCAGGTTCTGCTGATGACTCAGCTAAGGGCGTTTCTACTTTTGTCTTGGCCGGCTGGGTAGGCAGCAATAAAGGTTCAGCTTGGGTGCTTATTTGCTTGGGTCTGGGCGGTAGGGGTTGGCTGGGTGCTGCAGCACTACAATCCCATTGGCCTGAAGCAGACACCTGGCAAGCAAACTGCTCGGATGCAGCGCTGGCAGAAAAAGTCTGAATAGCGAGTAAACTGCTAGTAACTAGCAGGGGAAATTTTCGACGAAATAAAGGTGTTTTAGCTGCCATTGTGATGTCCGTGCTTCCTGAGTGCCATTGGCTGGTATTATAGCCGCACGCCCCTAAGGGCTGGAAAGTGAATACGCGATAATAAAGCAACCAATGCAGAACGGCTACACCGTTAGGAGAATATGAATGCCAGAATCTACAGATAGCATCGCTGATCATCGTTTACAGCAGTTAAACAGTTGGTTGCAACAACAAATTCCACGCTTAGCCGCTGAGCGCCAGTGGGGTGAACTGAATCAGCCCAGCTTAACTGCCGCCAGTAGTGATGCCAGTTTTCGCCGTTATTTTCGCTGGCAAAGTGGTGCGCTCAGTTTAGTACTAATGGATGCACCGCCCCCCAATGAAGATTGTCGACCGTTTATTAAGGTAGCAGAGCAGCTGGCTAAAGCAGGGCTTAATGTACCAGAAATTTTAGCCGCAGATGTTGAGCAGGGCTTTTTGATTTTGTCAGATCTGGGCCTAGAGACCTGGTTGCAGGTGTTAACCACTGAGAATGCTGATCAGTTATTTAGTTTGGCAATTCAGGCTTTAATTACTATGCAATTGAACACCGACACAGCAAACTTACCTAGGTACGATCGGGCGCTGTTAGCTCGCGAGCTGAATTTGTTTCCTGAGTGGTATGTACAGCATGAATTAAAACAATCGTTCACTGCACAGCAGCAACAATTATGGCAGCAGGTATGTGAACTGCTAATTAACAGTGCACTTGAGCAACCCACTGCCTTTGTTCACCGCGATTATATGCCACGAAACTTGATGCTCAGTGAGCCTAATCCTGGCGTCCTGGACTTCCAAGATGCAGTGCAAGGGCCGATTAGTTACGATATTACGAGCTTATTTAAAGATGCCTTTGTGAGTTGGCCGGACGATAAAGTGAGCGAGTGGTTAGCCCACTACTGGCAGCAAGCGCAGGCTGCGGGTTTAAATGTAGGCACTGATTTTGCTGAGTTCCAGCGCTGGTCAGATTTAATGGGCGTACAACGTCATCTTAAAGTGATTGGGATCTTTGCCCGAATTAATTACCGTGATGGTAAGCCACGTTATTTGGCCGATACCCCGCGCTTTTTTAACTATTTAAATACGGTGATTGCACGCCGCCCTGAGCTAAAACCATTACAGCAATTGCTCAATAGTTTGGGCCTTTAATTCAGGCAAGGATGGAGTGAAGCATGAAAGCAATGATTCTGGCTGCAGGTAAAGGAGAGCGCTTACGCCCGCTGACTTTAACTACGCCTAAACCATTAATTAAAGTTGCCGATACCCCGCTGATTGAGCACCATATCCGCCGCTTAGCTGCTGCTGGTATCACAGAACTGGTGATTAACCATGCTTGGTTGGGTGAAAAAATTGAGCGCTATTTAGGCGATGGTACACACTGGGGAGTGTCGATTCAGTATTCGGCTGAAGCAGAACCCTTAGAAACCGGTGGCGGCATTTTACAGGCGCTACCGCTGCTTGGGCCTCAGCCCTTTATTTTGCTCAATGGTGATGTATGGACCGATTATGACTTTAGTCATTTGCGGCAGACAGCGTTGCTAGAGGGGCAGCAATTAGCTCACTTGGTGCTGGTAGATAATCCTGAGCACCATCCTTTAGGTGACTTTGCTCTGACCCAAGGGCAAGTGCAATTAAAGGGCGAATGCTTAACTTATAGTGGCATTGCGCTGCTTGATCCCCGTTTACTCAGTGATTGTGTGCCAGGTGCTTTTAAGTTAGCGCCGTTATTAAAACAAGCGATTAGCGCTGGCAAGGTCAGCGGCGAGCATTATGCCGGACGTTGGATTGACGTCGGTACCGTCGAGCGCTTAGCTGAAGCTGAACTGGCAGCACGGCAGTAGAGTTAGCTTGGTGTTCAATTGGCGTCAGTTACGAAGAGCACGGCCGCTGCACGGTGAAAGTGCGTTGCAGTGGTTATTTTTTCTTTATTTGGGGCATGTGGCTAAGTTGGCAGGGGCGGTGCAAGCAGCGCAGATTCAGCAGTTAGAGCAAGAAATGCGTCGGCTTAGCTTAGGTAGTATGGCGGTAGACTGGATTGCTGCAGCGTGTAGCCAAGGTAAACAGCTAAATTCAGATAAGGTTTGCGCTCAGTTGCAGCGACTCACGCTTGCAATGCAGGATAAATCCGATTGGTTGGCTGCTGGCTGGCGGATGGTATATGCCTCAACCTCACCTACAATGGCTCAACTGGGTTTTTTGCAACAGTTAGCCCAGCGTTGGCAGATGAGTCCGATAGTTGCTTTAAAATTACAGCACGAGGCTCAACAACAAGCTAAAGGTCGCATAGTGCAGGGGCGGCAAGCAGCTTTACAGGTGCTGGGGTTGAATTATGCAGCACAGTGGCCAGAAATTAAGCGGGCGTATCGGCGCTTAACCAGTCAGTTGCATCCAGATAAATATGCTGCAGTGGCCAATGCCCAACAGGTGCAGCAGATCACTGCTCGACTTATTGCAGTACAGCAGGCCTATCAGTATTTAAAGCAGCAAGCGCAGCGTGGTGTTTAGGGAGTTAGCTTTAGAGGGGTAGAGAGCTCAGGCTCAGGCAGCAACTCTTGCATATAATTATAGAAAATTTGGCTCAGCATTTGGTTAGCCAGTTCAAGCTCTTGGCTTTGCATGCTACTGGCTACGCGGTCAGCATCATCAATTGCTTGCTCTTCGCCATTAATTGAGGCCATTTTTAAGACAATAAATGACTGCACTTTATTGCTCGGCACCCCTTGGCCATGGAAAAACAGCAAGCCTAAGCGCCATTGCGCAGTGGCATGGCCTTGGAGTGAGGCTTGTTCAAACCAATGGATAGCTTGATTTAGGTCAGGCTCAGGGCGTGACTCAAAGTACCAACCGAGCTGATATTGGGCATCGGCATCACCTTGTTCAGCTAAACGGGTGCAGTAATTTAACTGCTGAGTCAGGGCTTGGGTTAATAAAGGCTGATTTGGGTCGGCAGTTTCTTGCAGTTGGCTATGAGTGGCACTGAGTTCGCAGTTGGCTTGTGGCACGATCAGGCTGTTACTTTCAGCACGACTGATGAAGGGAACGCTTAGTAATAAACCCATCACTAGAGTACGACTGAAAATAATCATTTCAGTGAGATAACCTCGAATTTGCCAAGTAAATAAAAAAGATTCTGCTAAGTCAGATTAACTGCAGGTTTGCGCGGATAAAAGTTACAGGGCGGCCCTGCAGATTGCAACGGCTAATTAGCCAAAGCCATGCAATAAAGCGACTTTAATCAGAAAATGGCACTTTTTAGACTAATTTTACAGCACGAGAGTAAGGCGCTAAGGGCACTTACTCCAATCCCAGTGCTTGCCAGATACGTAACACCGCATGACGTTCGGGATGAAAGCTTTCCCCACCGACTACTGCTCGCTGTTTTTGCAGAGCAAAGCGGTGTGCGGCGGCACGATAACTTTTATAGGCTTCCTGTAATAGTAGTACATCATCTTGGGTAAATAACTGGCTGGCATTCAGCGCATCTAAAATCCGAATGTTATCGGTATAGGTGACAAGTTCTGGGTATTGCCATGACCAAGCTAGGGCCGCATATTGCACAATAAACTCAATGTCGACGATGCCCCCAGCGTCTTGCTTTAGATCAAATGGCATATTCGCCTCAAAGGCGTTGGCATTACGTCCACCATCGGTAATCTGTGTGGCTAAATTATCACGCATTTTCCAGCGCATCTCGCTGACCGCTGAACGTAACTCGATTAAGTCACGCTGTTTAGCGAGTACGGTTTGCCGAACTTGATTAAAGCGCTCGGCAAGCTGTGGGCAGCCTGCTACGACCCGGGCACGCACTAAGGCTTGGTGCTCCCACGTCCAAGCTTCCTGCAGCTGATAACGTTCAAACGCAGTTAAGGTGCTGGCTAATAACCCGGCGTCACCACTGGGGCGTAGGCGCATATCTACATCATAGAGCCCGCCTGAAGTGGTGCGGGTGGTGAGCATAGAAATAATGCGCTGACCTAGACGAGTATAAAACTGGGCACCATCTACTGGGCGCGGTCCATCGGTTTCAGCTTGGGGGTCACAGTCGTAAATAAACACTAAGTCGAGGTCTGAACTATGTCCCAGTTCAATACCACCTAATTTGCCATAGCCCAAAATAATAAAGTTTAGCTCGCAGGGGCGGCCATCTAATTGTTTCGGATAACCATGTTTACGTACCAGTTCTTGCCAAACTAAGAGCATGACTTGCTCTAAAATTGCTTCAGCTAGCCAGGTTAAATAGTCGCTGACCTTCATTAACGGCAAGGTTCCAGCAATTTCAGAGGCAGCTACGCGTAAACGGTGCGCCAATTTAAAGTGGCGCAGGACGTTGAGCTGTTGCTCGACATCTTCTTCGGGCACGCGCATTAAGCGCTCACGTAGTTCGGCTGCCAGCTCGGGAGCAAGCGGTGGGCGATAGAGACGCCCCTCGTTTAACAACTCATCCAGCAGAGCAGGAAAGCGAGTAATTTGCTCGGCAATCCAAGGGCTAGCGGCACATAAAGTAATTAGGCGTAATAAAGCACCAGGATTTTCTGTCAGTAGCACCAGATATGCTGAACGCCTAGCCACTGCTTCAATCAGGGGTAAGACGCGCTCTAGCACTAAATCTGGCGTGTCATGTTCAGCGGCTTGACTTAACAGCCTAGGCATAAACGCATCTAAACGCTCACGGCCAATACGTTGCATAGCGCGCACTTGCGAGCCATTGCGAAGCAGATGCAGGCGTTGCACCGCGGTAACGCCATCGCTATAACCGGCTTGGATAAATTGCTGGCTGGCGCTTTCATCATCAATAGTTTGTTCCCAAACCGGTAACCATTCACCGCCGATGATTTCTTCATCTTCTTCGCAGTCTGGATCGGCAATCACTTCGCGAAAGTGTTTTTCTACGTCTTTACGCTCGTAAGCTAAACGCTGTAAAAACTCAGTCCAGTTAGCAAAGCCCATAATGGTGGCAATACGTTGTTGTTCGATTGGAGTGTCAGGCAGGGTTTGGGTTTGGCGATCGGCCACTGCCTGTAGTGCATGCTCGGTGTAACGTAAAAAACGATACGATTCTTTCAGCTCGGTAACATCGGTTGCAGTTAAATAGCCTTGGGCTGATAAGGTATCGAGGGTATTAAGTAGTGGCCGCTGCTGTAAACTGAGATCACGACCGCCATGGATTAGCTGAAAGGCTTGGGCGATAAACTCAACTTCGCGAATGCCACCCGAGCCAAGTTTGATGTTGTCATCCATGTCTTTGCGCCGAACTTCTTGCTGAATTAATTGCTTCATGGAGCGCAACGCTTCAATTGCCGAAAAGTCCAGATAACGACGATAAACAAAGGGGCGCAAAATTCGTAATAACGCTGCACCATTACTGTGCGCACCACCCACCACGCGCGCTTTAATCATGGCGTAGCGCTCCCAGTCGCGGCCTTGATTTTGGTAGTACTGCTCCATAGCCGTAAAGCTATAGACCAGTGGCCCGCCCGAGCCATAAGGACGTAAGCGCATATCGACCCGAAAAGCAAAGCCTTGGGCAGTAATCACATCCAGCGCTTTAATCAGTTTTTGCCCGAGCCGAGTAAAAAACTCTTGGTTGTCTAGGCTGCGTTTGGCACCTTGGGTTTCACCGACTTCAGGGTAAGCAAAAATTAAATCCACATCGGAGGACAGATTCAGCTCATAAGCACCGAGTTTGCCCATGCCCAGTACTACTAAGTGCTGTGGTTGTTGGCTGTAACGGCCAATTGGGGTGCCAAACAGGGCGCAGTGTTGCTGATACAACCACTGATAGGCAGCATCAATACAGGCATCGGCTAGGGCTGAAACATCCCGGCAGGTTTCCCCCAGCTCGGCTTGACGGGATAGATCGCGCCAAATAATGCGAAACTGCTGACGATTACGAAATAAGCGCAGCTGCAAAATCAGTTGCTCTTCTGTTTCGCAGTGGGCCAGACATTGATTCAGTTGATAACGGGTTTCGCCTGGCACCAAAGTGCGATCTAGCTCACCTGAGGCTGCTAATGCAATGGTTTTATTAGGACAGCGAACGGCATATTCCAAAATAAAATCGCTGAGCGTAGCAAGGTGAAGAAACAGAGCTTGACGTTCATCAGACCAAGGCACAGTAGGCAGTTGATGTTCAGCTAGGGCATTCAGCCAACGCTGTTTAGCGCGCTGCTGAAGCGGTAATAAAGCCTCGGGTAGTGGCTCGATAAAAGCTGGAATCATGACGCACCTACTGTGAGCAAATGATAAGTGAAAATAAATAAGCTGTTTAGTTTAGCTGGCTTAAGCTGAGTTTGCTTGAGCTAAAACTGGCCGAATACCTATTCGACAAAAGATTGATCTGGGCCGTTAAATAGCGGCTGACTTATCGGTCTATTTGTAGTAAAACTACAAGAAACTAAATGCGCTTTAGTGATTCTTACCAAGTACGATGACTTATCCAGTCAACTGTACAGCAGGCTTCAATAAAGCGTGAAGTCACTTTGGAGAGAGTAGGTTATGCAGGATTTAGACCCAGTTGAAACCCAAGAATGGCTAGACTCTTTAGAGTCGGTGCATGAGCGTGAAGGAGAAGAGCGCGTTCATTATCTATTAGAGCGTCTTGGTGAGTATGCTAGCCGTAACGGTACCCGTTTACCCCATGCCATTACCACCCCTTATCGTAATACGATTCCGGTGACCCATGAAGCGCGAATGCCGGGTGATTTGTTTATGGAGCGGCGAATTCGTTCGCTCGTGCGTTGGAATGCATTAGCGATGGTGATGCGAGCTAACCAAGCTGATCCTGATTTAGGTGGACATATTGCCACCTTTGCTTCAAGTGCTACCTTGTACGATATTGGCTTCAACTATTTTTTTCAGGCTCCGACAGAGGAACACGGCGGTGATCTGATTTACTTTCAAGGCCATGCCTCGCCCGGAATCTATGCGCGGGCATTTTTAGAAGGGCGTATTTCTGAAGAGCAGCTGAGTAATTTTCGCCGTGAGGTTGATGGCAAGGGTTTATCTTCTTATCCACACCCTTGGCTAATGCCTGATTTCTGGCAGTTTCCGACAGTCTCTATGGGACTTGGACCGATTCAGGCAATCTACCAAGCACGTTTTATGAAATATCTTGAACACCGTGGATTTATTACGCCTGGTAAGCAAAAAGTGTGGTGTTTCTTAGGCGATGGGGAAACCGATGAGCCAGAATCCTTAGGTGCAATTTCCCTGGCTGGGCGTGAAAAGCTGGATAACTTAATCTTTGTGATTAACTGTAACTTACAACGCTTAGATGGCCCCGTACGTGGTAACGGCAAGATTATTCAAGAGTTAGAAGGGAATTTTCGCGGTGCCGACTGGAACGTGATTAAAGTGTTGTGGGGACGTTTATGGGATCCATTATTTGCTAAAGACACCGAAGGGGTCATGCAGCAGCGTATGGAAGAGGCCGTCGATGGAGATTATCAAAACTATAAAGCCAATAACGGTGCCTTTGTCCGCAGCGATTTTTTTGGCACTGATCCACGGCTGTTAAAAATGGTGGAAGACCTCAGTGATGATGAGGTGTGGAAGCTCAACCGCGGTGGCCATGACCCCTTTAAAGTGTATGCCGCTTACCATGCCGCGGTGAACCATAAAGGTCAGCCTAGTGTGATTTTGGCGAAAACGATTAAAGGCTATGGCACCGGTAGCGGTGAAGCGCAAAACATTGCACATAATGTGAAAAAGGTCGATTTACCTAGCTTACGTTCATTCCGTGATCGGTTTGGGATTCCAGTGGATGATGACCAGCTGGAAAGCTTGCCGTTTTATCGGCCTGCCGAGGACAGTCCAGAAATTAAATACATTAAGCAAAGCCGCGAAAAGCTCGGTGGTTTTGTCCCGCAGCGGCGCAGCAAAAGTATCAGCATTCCAACGCCTCCATTAGCAACGCTAAAAGCGATATTAGAGGGTACCGGTGAGCGTGAAATATCAACCACCATGGCCTTTGTGCGAATTTTATCGCATCTAGTTAAAGACAAAGATTTGGGCAGTCGTATAGTGCCGATTATTCCCGATGAGGCGCGCACCTTTGGCATGGAAGGCATGTTTCGGCAGTTAGGCATTTACTCGGCAGTCGGGCAGTTGTATCAGCCGGTGGATCACGAGCAAGTGATGTATTACAAGGAAGATAAAAAAGGGCAGATTCTGGAAGAAGGAATCACCGAGGCAGGTGCGATGTCCTCGTGGATTGCCGCCGCCACGGCGTACAGCACCCATAATCAGCCGATGCTGCCTTTTTATGCTTTCTACTCGATGTTTGGTTTTCAGCGCATAGGCGATTTGGCTTGGGCAGCAGGGGATATTCGCGCCCGTGGCTTCTTAATGGGCGGTACTGCGGGGCGCACTACGCTTAATGGTGAAGGTTTGCAGCACGAAGATGGCCACAGCCATATTCTGGCAGGCACTATTCCTAATTGTCACAGCTATGATCCGGCCTACGGCTATGAAATGGCGGTGATTATCCAAGAAGGGATTCATCAGATGTTAGAGCTGCAACAAGATCGCTTCTACTACATCACCATGATGAACGAGTCCTATGTGCAGCCTGCCATTCCTCAGCAGGAAAATATTGAGCGTGACATTATTCGCGGCATGTATTTGCTTGAAGAAGATAAGCGCCAATCAGAGCTGCATGTGCAGTTATTGGGCAGCGGTACGATTTTGCGTGAAGTACGCGAGGCAGCGAAAATTCTACGGGATGAGTTTGGAGTAGGTGCTGACGTATGGAGTGTGACCAGTTTTAATGAGCTACGCCGCGATGGTTTAGAGGTGGAGCGCTGGAACCGTTTACATCCCCGTGAGCCGATGCGTTTAAGCCATCTTGAGCAGTGTCTGACAGAGCGGCGTGGTCCAGTGGTGGCCTCAACGGATTATATGAAACTGTACGCTGATCAGGTACGGCAATGGATTCCACAAACCACCTATAAAGTATTAGGTACCGATGGCTTTGGCCGCAGTGATACACGTAAAAAACTGCGTGATTTCTTTGAAGTGGATCGGCATTGGGTGGTGTTAGCAGCGCTTGAAGGATTAGTAAAAGATGGACAGCTAGAGGCACAAGTACTGCTGGATGCGATGCAAACATTTGGTATCGATGTCAATAAACCGAACCCACTGGACTGCTAAGAAGGAGTAAGGCGATGACCACTGAATTAATTCGCGTGCCTGATATCGGTAACGGTGAAGGTGAGGTAATTGAGTTATTTGTCAAAGTTGGCGATGAAATTGAAGCAGAGCAAAGTTTGCTGACGCTGGAGTCTGATAAAGCCAGTATGGAAATTCCAGCGCCGAAAGCGGGGATTATTAAAAGCTTAAAGGTACAGTTAGGGGATCGCTTAAAAGAAGGCGATGAGTTACTGGAGTTGGAGGTCGAATCGGCAGCGGTTGAAGCTACTGAGTCTGCAGAGCAAAGCCAGTCAACCACAGAGCAAGCGAGTGAAGAGCAGGCTGAATCTTCAGTAGCGCCCGCTGTTAAGTCAGCAACTGAAATAAGTGCTGAAGAGCAAGAGATTAAAGTGCCAGATATTGGTTCCGCTGGGAAAGCACGGGTGATTGAGCTGATGGTGGCGGTGGGTGATCAGGTGCAAGCGGAAGATTCACTGCTGACGCTGGAATCAGATAAAGCCAGTATGGAAATTCCATCACCCGTTGCCGGTGAGATAACTGAAGTGCTGGTGCGCTTAGATGCTGAAGTGGGTACAGGCGATTTAATTTTTAAAATTAAAACTCAAGTTGCTGCAAGTGAAGCAGAAGCTACACCTGATACAACCGCCCCAGCAACAGAGTCAATGACACCAGCAGAGTCTATTGATACGGCTACCTCTGTATCCGTTGCGCCGATTAGTCAACCGACTAAGCCTGCAAAAGCCAAAAGCCAAGTACATGCCGGCCCTGCGGTACGAAAGTTGGCGCGAGAGTTTGGAGTGGATTTAGGCTTAGTGACTGCGACTGGGCCGCACGATCGGATTGTGAAAGAAGATGTGCAGTTGTATGTGCAAACTGTCCTTAGCAAACAAAAGGCTGCGAGTGGAGAAGCACCAGGCGCAGGTATTCCGCCTATTCCTGAAGTTGACTTCTCACGCTTTGGTGAAGTAGAAGAGGTCGCCATGACCCGTTTGCAGCAAATTGGGGCGACTAATTTGCATCGTAGCTGGCTGAACGTGCCACATGTCACACAGTTTGAGTCGGCAGATATTAGTGAGCTCGAAAAATTTCGAGTGGCACAAAAAGTGGTAGCGGAACAAGCAGGGGTCAAATTAACCATTCTGCCGTTTTTACTAAAAGCCTGTGCTCATTTGTTAAAGGAAATGCCAGATTTTAATAGCTCATTAGCACCGAGTGGTACGGCAGTAATTCGCAAAAAATACGTGCATTTAGGCTTTGCAGTTGATACACCTGAGGGCTTATTGGTACCTGTGATTCGGGATGTGGATCAAAAAAGCTTGCTGCAATTAGCCGCTGAAGCAGCAGAGTTAGCCGACAAAGCCCGTAATAAAAAACTTAGCCCCGATCAAATGCAAGGTGCTTGCTTTACTATTTCAAGCTTGGGACATATTGGTGGAACGGGTTTTACTCCGATTGTGAATGCTCCCGAAGTAGCCATTTTAGGTGTGTCACGCGCCACCATGCAGCCGGTTTGGAATGGCAAGAAATTTAAGCCGCGCCTGCTGCTGCCGTTGTCATTATCCTATGATCACCGAGTAATTAATGGTGCTGCGGCTGCTCAGTTTACCCGGCGCTTAAGTGATCTCTTAGCAGAAATTCGCAGCCTGCTATTGTAAAACTAGCGAAGTTCGCGCCACTGCCCAAGCGTAGCCTTGGGCATTTTTTATGGGTTATATAGCCATTAGTTATTTATGGTTCGGCAGATATAGCGTTAGATTGATTTTTTAGCGACTAGTTAGGGAGAAGCGTGTTATGGCAGTAGAGCAGGTCAATGTCTGTGCTGAGTTACAGCAAGGAGTTGCAGTTAAGGTGCAGGCGCGTCAATTTGAGCTCATGCTAGATGAGCCCAAGAGCTTAGGCGGTACGGATACTGGAATGAATCCTGTGGAAGCATTGTTGGGAGCTTTAGGTGCTTGCCAGGCAATTGTAGCTCGGGTCTATGCCGCCAAGTTTAATGTGGTATTGGATGGATTTAACGTTAAGTTAGAGGGCGACTTGGATCTTGATGGGTTTTTAGGCAAGTCAGAGGTACGTCCTGGCTATTCAGCGATTCGTTACCAGTATTGGATTGAGTCGCCTTCGGCGAAAGAGGATGTTGCAGCCTTAATTAAGTTTGTGGCTGAAAAGTGTCCGGTGGGGGATAGTTTGGCTCAGGGTGTTGCGCTGTCGTTAAATGGAGTGCACTTAAATCAACAAGTGCTATAGCAAAGGCGTGGAGTTGTTAGTGTAGTACTAATCAAGCCGCAGAATATGCGGCTTGATTAGTGTTATGGTGCTGAAATTTAGAGTTGTTCGCGAATCAATTGCCCTAAAATTTCAATGCCTTGACGAATACGCTCTTCAGATACCGTCACAAAACTGAGACGGAAGGTATTCGTTTTAGCTTCGGCGGTGGCATAGAAGGGTTCGCCAGGTACAAAGGCTACATTTCGCTCAATAGCTTTTTGCAGTAACTCATTGGCACTCATATGCTCAGGTAAGGTGACCCAGAGGAACATGCCTCCTTCGGGACGAGTCCAGTGTACGCCTTCAGGGAAGTAATGCTGCATTGCGTCCAGCATAAATTGGCATTGGCGTTTATAGAGTTCACGCACCGTTGGTAAATGCTGTTTTAAGAAACCATTTTTTACCGCTTCATAAACGGCCATTTGCGTAACGGTTGGCGAGTGTAAGTCGGTGGCTTGTTTAATTTGCACCAGCTTATCGATAATTGCTGAAGGTGCCACGATATAGCCTAGACGCAAACCAGGCGCTAATACTTTAGAGAACGAACCTAGGCGGATCACGGTTGCACCCGCTTTGCGGCCTAGGCTTAGCAAGCTGGGCTGTGGGCTGCCAATATAGCGCAGTTCGCCGTAGGGGTCGTCTTCGATAATCGGTAAGTTAGCGGCAGCACAACGCTCAACAAACTCTTGGCGACGTTCAGCGTTCATGGTGCGGCCAGTAGGGTTTTGGAAGTTCGGCAGCGCATAAATAAAGCGCGCGCCTTGAGCTTTAGCAGTAGATACTTCCGCAGGAATTAAGCCGCCTTCATCGGTATCCATCGCTACGTATTCAGGCTCAAACACAGAGAAAGATTGAAGGGCGCCGAGATAGGTTGGCGACTCCACCAGTACTTTACTGCCATTATCAATAAATAATTTACCCAGCATGTCTAAGGCTTGTTGTGAGCCGGAAACAATTAATACTTCATTAAGATTAATTTTGACATCGTCGGTACTGAGATCATCAGCTACCCATTGACGGAGTGGGGTATAACCTTCGGTTGGGCCGTATTGCAGTGCTTCACGGCCGTTATTAGCGAGTACCTGATCAAAGGCTTGACGTAATTCAGGAATAGGAAATCCATCAGCTGAAGGAAGGCCGCCAGCAAAGGAGATAATTTCCGGTCGAGTGGTGACTTTCAGGATTTCTCTAATGGCGGAACTGGTGAGCTGATTGGCTCGCTTAGAAAAAGTATATGAATGCTGAGAATCCATGATATGACAGTGATCCTGATAAAAAGAGGGGTGAATAACCCCAAGAAGAGAACGGTACTGAGCTAGAGTACAGGATTAAATCTCAAGGGTGAATAGCTAGGGAGCTTTATCCCGCTTGCCATCAGTGATATTAGCCAAAATAGCGACTCTGGAGTCAGCGGTTACGCTAAAGTGCAGTGCGAGTTTTATTAAAGCTGCTTTATCCTAGAGCAAATATAGGAGAACTCAATGACCAATCTTACCCCCTTGTACTTAGACGATTTAGCCGTAGGCGATCGTTTTACCAGTCGCAGTTATGAATTAACCTTAGACAGCTTATTAGAATTTGCCAATCTGTATGATCCGCAGCCATTTCATTTAGATCCGCAAGCAGCCCAAGCCACCGTGTTTAATGGTTTGGCAGCCAGTGGTTGGCAAACCGCTGGCATCACTATGCGTTTATGGAGTGAGTGTTTTCCGGTGGCGAATGGCTTGATTGGTTTAGAGAGTCAGGTCAGTTGGCCGATGCCTACCCGGGCCGGTGATCAATTGCATGTCGAACTCTGTATCACCGAGATCAAGCCTTCCGCCTCTAAGCCGGAGATGGGCATTGTGACCTATCAGAGCGAAACTAAAAATCAGCACGATCAAGTGGTGCAAAAAAACACCACCAAGATCGTGGTATTTCGCCGCGCTACAGCGGCTGACTAACCTTATCCAGCAAATATACCAAGTGCTGATAACTCAGTCCGCTATAACTAGATAAGCCAATTTCACAGGTGCGGCTGCTACTAAAACCCTGCTGGCAGCCTTCAACCTGTGATGCCAAATTGCGTAGTGCATGTTGATTGAGCTCTGGCATGGTAAAGCCTTTATCGCCAGCAAAACCGCAGCAATAAATACCTTCAGGTACGATCACCTGCTCAGCACAGGCCTGAGCAATGGCTAATAGATCGCTGCTTTGGGCTAAATGTTGAGAGCTGCAGGTGATGTGTAGGCTAATCGGGGCCTGTTGCCGAGTAATGTTTAATCTAGGTAAAGCAAACTGGCGCAAGAAGGCCGGCGAGTCATAAATGGCTAAGCGCGGATCAGCCAGCTGCTGGATTAAGCGCAAACTACAAGGACTGGTATCGCAGTAAATCGGGTACTTGCCCTGTTGACTGGCATGCAGCAAGGCTAAGGCCAGTTGATTGAGGTGCTGCTGGGCCTGTTCAGGGTAGCCCTTTGAGGCAAAGGGTTGACCACAGCACAGGCTGCCGGGCTGCTCTGGAATAATTACCTCAAATCCTGCTTTATTGAGTAGTTGTAGCGTTTTTTCTCGTAGTGACGTTTGTTCTGGATCTAAATAGCTAGGCCCCATGTTACTGGCAACGCACGAGCTAAAATAAACCACTTTATCCTGTGTGCTATCAGCGGTTGTTGGTTGCGCCAGCGGCCCAGACTTAGCCGCCGTGGGCATAGCAGTTAAATACACAGGGACTGCAGGCAAGCGCTGATGGAGTTGTGTGGTCCAGCGATTAAGTCGTGGTGCGCTAAGCACCTTGCGAGCTAATTCAGCGCTAGTTAATAGCCAGCGCGTAGCCGTAACTGTCGCGCTAAAGTGACGGGCAAGGGTTTGTGCAAGGCGCGGGCTTTGGGCTTGTTGTGTACGCAATTGACGCATTAACTCACCGGTATTAATCCCTACCGGACAACGCTGCGCGCATAATCCGGTCGCTGCACAGCTGTCAATAGCCTGATATTGATAAGCCGTTTCAAGTGCTTGGGTGTTCTGTCCTTGGCGTTTTTTCTGTTGGATATCACGCCAAGCAACAATACGCTGGCGCGGAGTGAGCGTGAGTCCGTTAGATGGGCATACCGGTTCGCAAAAGCCACATTCAATACACTTATCCACTATCGGATCCGCTTCAGGTAGTGGCTTGAGATGCTTTAAGTGAATCTGTGGATCTTTAGAAAGCACCACGTCTGGGTTTAAAATTCCCTGTGGGTCGAGCAGATGTTTAATTTTCCACATCAGTTGATAAGCATCATGCCCCCATTCCAGCTCAACGAAAGGAGCCATATTACGTCCTGTACCATGCTCAGCTTTGAGTGCGCCACCAAACTCCACGGCCACTAACTGGCTGACCTCTTGCATAAAGGCGGAGTAGCGAGCGATAGCTTCTGGGCTATCAAAGCGCTGAGTAAATACAAAATGTAGGTTGCCTTCGAGCGCATGGCCGAACAAAATCGCTTCGTCATATTGATGTTTATCGAGTAAGGCGAGTAGGCGCTTAACCCCCTGGGCCAAGACTTCTAGTGGAAAAGTAACGTCTTCGATAATGACGGTAGTGCCATTTTCGCGTACCGCGCCGACTGCAGGAAAGGTATCTTTACGCATCCGCCACAATAATTGGTAGGTGCTGGGGTCTTGAGTAAAGGCAACCTGCTGCTCTTGTGGATAGCTAGCTAGGCTATCGGTGATGTGCTCCAGTTGTGTGCTTAAGGTGGCTTGATCGGGCGCATTGGATTCAATGAGTAAGGCACAGGCGCTCTCCGATAGTTCTTGAATCCACGTTGGCATCCCTTGCATAAACTGTACAGAACGTAAGCTACGCCGATCCAATAACTCAACGGCGGAGACGGGCTGCTGTTTTAGTGTAACAACCGCTTGGCAGCAGGTATCAATATCAGGAAATACCACTAACGCCACGGCTTTATGTGGGTAGTCGGGAACGGTGCGATAGGTGACTGAGCTGACAAAACCAAGGGTGCCTTCAGAGCCCACCAGTAAGTGCATTAAAATATCCAGCGGATCAGTAAAGTCGATGAGCGCATTGAGCGACAAACCGGTGGTGTTTTTTAGCCGATATTTATGGCGAATTTTGTTTGCCAGCTGTTGATTGCTTTTAGTCTCAGTAGCTAATTGAGCAAGCTGGTCTAATAAGGTTTGATGAGATTGGCGAAACTGTTGTCGACTGGTTTCTGACTCTGTATCGAAGATGCTGCCATCGGCCAGTACCAAGCGTATACCAGCCAGTGTGTGATAACTGTTTTGTGCAGTACCACAACACATGCCGCTGGAGTTGTTAGCGACAATCCCGCCAATTTTAGCCGCATTAATTGATGCTGGATCAGGCCCTATTTTGCGTTGCAAGTGCGCCAGAGCGGCATTGGCTTGGGCGCCAATTACGCCAGGCTGTAGGCGGATTTTTCTGCCATCTTCTAGCAGTTGTTTAGCATTCCAGTGATCACCCAGCACAATAAGTACTGAATCACTGATCGCTTGCCCTGATAAGCTGGTGCCCGCAGCCCGAAAGGTTACGGGTACTTGATGTAAGCTGGCTTGCTGCAAAATAAACACCACCTCTGCCTCGCTCTCAACTCGAATGACCAGCTTGGGAATCAGTCGATAAAAACTGGCATCGGTACCGAAGGTGAGGGTGCTTAACGGGTCAGTAAATAGACGCTGTTGCGGTAGACGTTGCTCAATAGCAGCTAGAAAGGCAGCAGGAAGGCTCATGGTGCAGCTCCATAATCAATAGGTGCGTCCTTGCACTGTAAAACAATCGCTGACTAAAAGCTGTAATCGATTAACAGTTAGGCACGGCTCCAGTCAAAACTGAGTACCTGGGCGATCTCTTTACAATCTAATAGGTGCAGCAGCACCCGATCTAAACCTAGGGCAACGCCAGAACTGTCGGGTAAGCCTACTTCTAAGGCTTGCAGTAACAGCTCATCGCAAGGCCGGTCGGTGCCTTGTAATTCTTGGTTAAAGCGCTGGCGTTGGATTTTTGGGTCAGTCAGCTCATGGTAACCATTGGCCAGTTCCATGCCGTTAAAGAACAGTTCAAACCGCTCGGCCACAGCGATGCCATCTTGCTCAATAACTTTGGCTAATGCGGCTTGTGAGGCAGGAAAATGATCAATAAAGACCAAGGTATTGGCCGGAAGGTTAGGCTCTACCTGATGGCTCATAATGATATCCAGCCAGCCGTCGCGGCTCAGTGCTAAATCAGCATTGGCCAGTTGCTGGCCCAATGAGGCAATGTTTTGATCATCGGTATGATGCACATCTAGATCAGCATAGGCTTGCATGGCCTCTGCATAACTCAGGTGCAGTATAGGTAACTCGGTAAAGCGTGACTTGAGTAGCCGTTGCATAAGCTCTGCTACTTCCTCAATAAGTTGCGCTAATGACCAGTCGACGCGGTACCATTCCAGCATAGTAAATTCGGGGTTATGGCGACGGCCGGCTTCGCCCTGACGAAACACTTTGCAAATTTGGTAAATATCTCCAAAACCAGCGCAAAGTAAGCGCTTCATTGCATACTCTGGGGAGGTGTGTAGCCAGCGGCCTTCACAGTGCATTGGGGTGATGTTGGGATCAGCTACTGGCGCTAAAGTCAGCAGTGGGGTTTCGACTTCTAACACCTTGCGCTGGGCAAAAAAATGGCGAATTGTTTGATATAGGGCTTGGCGAGCGAAGAGTGCTTCGCGAGTGGCCGAGGGTTGCCAGTTGTGCATAGAAAACTCGTACTCAAGACACAAAAAAGGGAGTCAACAGACTCCCTTTAGGAAAAACGGGAAAGGCTAACTGCTTACGCGCGGCTGACGTATTCGCCAGAGCGGGTATCAATTTTTAGTTTTTCACCGATAGTAATAAACAGTGGAACCCGTACCACCGCGCCTGTGCTTAAGGTTGCAGGCTTAGTACCACCTTGCGCTGTATCACCTTTTAGGCCTGGATCAGTTTCAGTCACTTCTAACTCAATAAAGTTAGGTGCAGTGACGCTAACAACTGATTCATTGAATAGCATGATGTTGTATACTTCCTGCTCTTTTAACCATTTTTTGGTGTCGCCTAAGGCTTGCTCGCTCGCAGCGATTTGCTCAAACGAACCATCAGTTGCCATAAAGTGCCAGAACTCACCGTCGGTGTAGAGGTATTCCATATCGCGGTCGTTAATATCGGCGCTTTCTACGCTCTCGCCTGATTTGAACGTACGCTCCCAAACACGGTCGGTGCGGATGTTACGCATTTTAACGCGAGTAAAAGCTTGGCCTTTACCTGGTTTAACAAACTCAACATCAATCATGATGCATGGTTCGTTTTCCACCAGTACGCGAAGTCCTGGTTTGAATTCGTTGGTAGAATAGTTAGCCATTCCAATGTCCTGTTTTAAGGTCCTGCAAAATGCATATTATAACGCAAACTCATGATGAATATCAGGGCATGAGTTGGCAGCAGATATTAGCTCAGTCAGTTAAAACCGTAGCTGAGCTAATCACACAGTTAGCGCTTGATACAAGCCAGATTGAGCGCACGCTCCGTACAAAGTTGGCGTTTCCTTTATTGGTGCCACCAACCTTTGTCGCGCGTATGCAAAAAGGGGATTGGAATGATCCACTGCTGCGTCAAATACTGCCTGTGCAACACGAGCTGCAGCAGGTTGAGGGGTTTGGCGTTGATCCGCTAGGTGAACAAGTCACTAATGTGCAGAAAGGTATTATCCACAAATATCGGGGCCGAGTGCTACTGATTGCTGCCAGTGGTTGTGCAATTAATTGTCGTTATTGTTTTAGAAGGCATTTTCCTTACCAGGAAAATCGAGTCGGACGAGAGCAGTGGCAGCACCAATTGCAATACATTGCAGAGGATTCCAGCATTAGCGAGGTGATTCTGAGCGGGGGAGATCCGTTAATGCTGAGTGATAGTGCTTTAGCAGAGCTGCTTGAGCAAATCGCGGCGATTCCCCATGTGCGGCGTTTTCGAATTCATAGCCGTTTGCCGGTGGTGATTCCGCAGCGCTTAACCGATGAGTTGTTAACGCTATTGCAACGTAGCCGCTTAAAAACTACGTTAGTGTTGCATGTAAATCATCCCCAAGAGTTATCGACTGAGCATGCCAAACGTTTGCCTATTTGGCATCGCAGCGGAATTCACTTGTTAAATCAGAGTGTGTTACTGAAAGATATTAATGATTGCGCTGAGGTGCTGATCGAACTCAGTGAACGCTTATTTGAGCTGGATGTGCTGCCGTACTATTTGCATGTCTTAGATCGCGTGCAGGGTGCGCATCACTTTGAAGTGGCAGAAACTCAAGCCAAACAGTTACATCAACAATTATTAGCTAACTTACCTGGTTATTTGGTGCCTAAATTGGTGCGTGAGATAGCGGGTGAGCCAAATAAAACCCCTTTACAGGGGTAATCCAGTTTAGTTGCTGCTAGTAGAAAGCTAGCAGCGTTAAGCTAAATAAATACTTTATCTAATAGGTAAACTTGTGTCCCAATCTTCGGCATTTGCCATTCTTAATCTTTCCCCTGCGATGCTGGAGAATCTTCAGCAGCTGGGCTATCAATCGATGACAGCGATTCAGCAGGCCAGTTTGCCTGCTATCTTGCAAGGTCAAGATGTTATTGCTCAGGCTAAAACCGGTAGTGGTAAAACTGCAGCCTTTGGTTTGGGTGTATTGCAGCAGTTAAATCCACGTTATTTTGGTTGTCAGGCGTTGGTATTGTGCCCAACTCGTGAGCTGGCGGATCAAGTGGCTAAAGAGCTACGCCGTTTAGCTAGAGCGCAGGATAATATTAAAATTTTAACGCTCTGTGGTGGTGTCCCTTTTGGTCCGCAAGTGGGTTCACTAGAGCATGGTGCGCACATTATTGTGGGCACACCGGGGCGCATTCAGGATCATCTGCGCAAAGGTACGGTGAGTTTTAATGGTTTAAAAACCTTAGTACTTGATGAAGCTGACCGGATGCTGGATATGGGTTTTTTTGACATTATGCAAGAAATTATCCAAGCCACCCCAAATAAGCGCCAAACCCTATTATTTTCAGCCACTTACCCCGTGGGCATTCAGCAGCTTGCGGCAGAATTTTTGCGTCAGCCGGTGACGATTAAGGTTGAAAGTCAGCATCAAGCTAGCCAGATTCAACAATACTTTTACGAGGTGCAGCCAGAGCAGCGCTTAACGGCTGTGGAACAGCTGCTACGGCATTATCTTCCGGATAGTTGTGTGGCATTTTGCCAAACTAAACAGCAGTGTAATGAGTTGGTCGCCCATCTTGAGCAACAAGGTATTGCTGCGGTGGCCTTGCATGGCGATTTAGAACAACGCGATCGCGATAAAGTCTTAACTCTGTTTAGCAGTCGTTGTACGCGGATATTAGTGGCAACAGATGTTGCAGCGCGAGGTTTGGATATTGATGATTTGCCAATGGTGCTCAACGTTGAGTTGGCTCGAGATCCTGAAGTGCACACCCACCGTATTGGTCGTACTGGGCGGGCAGGGGCGAGTGGCATTGCCGTGAGCTTGGTCACGCCTAAAGAAGCGTATCGTGCAGCAGCGATAGAGGCCCAGCAGAGTGAGCCGTTAGCGTGGTATTCATTAGCAGCTTTAAAACCAAACTACCAAGATTACACACCCGCTATGCAGTGTTTAAATATTGGGGCAGGGCGTAAACATAAATTACGTCCAGGTGATATTTTGGGAGCCTTAACTGGTGATGCCGGATTGTCAGGAGCGCAGGTGGGAAAAATTTCGCTCTTTGATCATCAGGCCTATGTGGCGGTTGAACGTGCAGTGGCGCGTAAGGCTCTGCAACGGTTACAAGAGGGCAAAATTAAAGGGCGTAATTTACCGGTACGTTTTGTCTCGTAACGGGATAAGTAAGCTGCTGAGGCCGTTATGATCAATCTCATGCATCAGCTGTAATAGTTCACCAATTTCTCCTTTGGGAAAGCCAGTGCGGGCAAACCAGTTAAGGTAATGGCCAGGTAAGTCGGCAATCAGCCGACCTTGGTATTTGCCGTAGGGCATAGTGCGGGTGACAAGTTTTTCTAAGTCAGCAGGTTGCATGGTTCACTCAAAAGGCGATATAGGCTAGGGGTGTGGCAGTCAATCCTAGTTAGGGTACACTGCGCGCCTCCTTAGGGTTTAACAATAACGAATAGTGTAAGGTGAGGTCGATGTTAGTTAAAGCATTACGCAATGGGTTGGGGCAAATCATTATTTTTGCTGATTGGGTGACGCGCCCGAAAAAGAAGCAACGCTCTGCAGCTGAACAGCAGCAAGTGGATCAAGCAGTACAGGGTTTCCAGTTGTATCAGTTCCATGCTTGTCCTTTTTGCGTCAAGGTGCGACGTAAAATGCACGAGTTAAACGTATCGATTGAGCTGAAAGATGCTAAAAATGATCCGCTGGCGCGTGCAGAGCTAGAGCAGCAAGGCGGTAAAATTCAGGTACCTTGCTTGAAGATGCTTGATTCTGCTACTGGGGAAGTGACTTGGCTGTATGAATCCAAGGCAATTGTTGAGTTTTTAGAAAACCGGTTTGCTTGATAGTAAGTCAGTGGGAGCAAATAAAAACAAATAAAAGCTTGACAGGTTAATGTAGTGTTAATAGTATATGCGCCCTGTCAGCACAGCAAGTTTGCTTGCCACTATTTTTGCAAAGTTTAAAGAAATTTAAATAGTTAAAATAAAGGTTGACAAAGAGAATTAACTCTATAAAATACACCGCCACTAGCACGGAGGAAGCGAAAGCAACCTAAAGCTAGATTGAAGTTCCGCGATAGCTCAGTCGGCAGAGCAAATGACTGTTAATCATTGGGTCCCTGGTTCGAGCCCAGGTCGCGGAGCCACTCGGGGTATAGCGCAGTCCGGTAGCGCGCCTGCTTTGGGAGCAGGATGTCGGGAGTTCGAATCCCCCTACCCCGACCATTTTTGGGTCGTTAGCTCAGTGGTAGAGCAGTTGGCTTTTAACCAATTGGTCGTAGGTTCGACCCCTACACGACCCACCATAAAACAACGCTTAGCTTCGGCTAGGCGTTTTTTTATGCCCGTCATTTATGTCAGCCATCAGCTAAGCACTTTATTAAGTTAATAATAGTGCTTAGTGAGAATCATCCTGGGCTTGAAGGGATTGCTAACCAGTGCGTGTTGTCGCTTAGTTGGCTCTTTGCACAATGTAGTCTGCAATTAAGCGCAGCGGTTGTGCACGCTCCGGCTCTGGCAATTGCTCAAGGGCTGAGATTGCTTGCTGATGTAGCTCTTGGGCATAGCGCTTAGCAGTTTCCAATCCCATCAGGCTAGGGTAGGTGGGTTTGTGCTGTTCTAAATCACTGCCTTGGGGCTTGCCTAGGGTTTCGGTGTCGCTGGTTACATCTAAGATGTCATCTTGAACCTGAAAGGCTAGGCCAATCGCTTTAGCGTATTGATCTAGAATAGCGAGGTTGTACTGGTTGGCTTGGTTGCTGGCGAGAGCGCCTAAGCGAATGCTGGCCGCAATCAGTGCGCCGGTTTTATGTTGGTGCATATTCTCTAAGGCGGACTGGTTCAGTTGCTGGCCTACTGCACTTAAATCGATCGCTTGTCCACCGACCATGCCTTCAGCGCCAGCTGCTTGAGCCAGTTCAAGGGTCATGGCTAAGCGTAAATCGCTCTCAAGTGGCGAGAGTTCAGGGTTGCAAATGGCGGCAAAGGCCAAAGATTGTAGGGCGTCACCGGCTAAAATCGCGTAAGCCTCATCAAAGGCAATATGGGTGGTAGGTAAGCCGCGGCGCAGTTCATCGTTATCCATTGCAGGCAAGTCATCATGCACCAGCGAATAGGCGTGAATGAGCTCTACTGCGCAGGCAGCACCATGGGCAGTGCTCAGCTCGCCACCTAAGGCTTCACAGGCTGCGTAAACCAAGAGTGGGCGAACCCGCTTACCGCCATTCATCACGCTGTAGCGCATGGCTTCATAGAGCCGAGTCAGCTCAGGCTTGTCAGTGCTTAGTAGTTGCTTGAGTGCTTGATCAACTAAGGCTTGGCACTGCTGTTGATAGGCTTGAATCATGCTTTTTCATCCGCTACAAAAGGTTGCTCAGTGGGTGACTGATCTTTATCAGCTAATAAAATAGAAACTTTTTGCTCGGCTTGGGCGAGGGCAGTTTGGCACTGGCGGGTGAGTACCACTCCTTGTTCAAACACTTGCAGTGCTTCATCTAGGGGTAAATCGCCTTGCTCAATTTTTTCTACCAGAGCAGTCAATTCGGTAAGTGACTCTTCAAAAGAGACAGTGGCTTTTTTGCGGGCCATAACAACATCTCGCTAATGCAGTGACCTTGAGCTAGCTAAGGTCTAAATTAACACCCAAGCGGGGCGGATCATTAAAATGCAAACAGCCGGCAAAAGAGCGCCGGCTGTTTAAGGGATCAAGCAGTTTCGTTAGTGCTTACTTGTTAAAAGCAGCCACTGCTTTAGTGATCTCGGCACGGGCAGCTTCTGCATCGCCCCAGCCTTCAACTTTTACCCATTTGCCTTTTTCTAAGTCTTTGTAATTTTCAAAGAAGTGTTTGATCTGCTCGAGTAGTAGGGCAGGCAAATCAGTGTACTCCTGTACGTCATTGTACAGTTGGGTCAATTTTTCGTGGGGTACGGCAATCAGCTTGGCATCGCCACCCGCTTCGTCAGTCATGTGCAGAACACCAACCGGACGAGCGCGGATCACCGAACCAGGAGCTACTGGGTAAGGAGTAACAACTAGCACATCTAAAGCGTCGCCATCATCGGCTAAGGTGTTAGGAATAAAGCCATAGTTTGCAGGATAGAACATTGGGGTTGCCATAAAGCGGTCAACCATTAAGCAGTCGAGTTCGGTGTCAATTTCGTACTTGATTGGCGATGAGTTTGCTGGAATCTCGATTGCTACATAAATATCGTTAGGTAAATCTTTTCCGGCAGGAATGTTGTTATAGCTCATGATTATTTATCCACAGTTAAACGTGCGTAAAGTATAGGTTATTTCGACAAAGCTTGAACAGGGCGGGTGTGCAATCAATGCTTCACTCAAGCGCTAGGATATAGTTGGTTAGTTGATGATTCTCATAAAAACCTAGCGACTCATACATTTTGCGGGTGGTTTCATTGGCGCTGTTGGTAGCCACTCGAATTCTTACGGCATTGTTTTTAATCGCTTCTTCTTTGGCGCGAATCACTAAATGGCGGGCCACTTGTTTACGCCGCGAGTCTTCGCAGACAAAGATGTCGTTTAAAATCCACACCGGGCGCAGTGACAGTGAAGAATGACTTAAATACAGCAGGTTAAAGCCCATCAGCTTGTCAGTGGCTTCATCAAATGCCAGAAAGGCCACTGCTTGTTGGGTGCTTAGGCATTGCTCAAGAAAAGCCCTGGATTCTTCAACTAACGGCATCGCGCCATATAGCTCACGGTAACGAATAAACATTGGGGTGAGCACGTCTAAATGTTCGAGGGTGGCTTGAATTATTCTCATGGTAGCGCCCTTAATGCAGCTAGGAGTAGTGCCCACATCCTGCCTAATCACTAGCAGATATGCAATACAGCACGGCCCTTAATCCACGCTTAAGCGGCTTGTTTCAGCTGCTTTGTGGTAATCTTTGCCAGAGTTATTAATGAGGTGGTTATGCATATTCATATTCTTGGGATCTGTGGCACGTTCATGGGTTCTTTAGCGATTTTAGCGAAACAGCTCGGACACCGTGTCACCGGCTCGGATGCCAATGTGTATCCACCGATGAGCACACAACTAGAGGCCCAAGGCATTGAGTTGCAGCAAGGTTATTTGCCGGAGCATTTGCAGCCAGCCCCTGATTTAGTGGTTATTGGTAATGCCATGTCGCGGGGTAATCCGGCGGTTGAATATGTGCTAGATAAAGGTTTGCCTTACACCTCAGGTCCACAATGGCTGGCCGACCATGTGTTGCAGGGGCGCTGGGTGTTAGCCGTAGCCGGTACTCATGGAAAAACTACCACGAGTAGTATGTTGGCTTGGTTACTTGAGTGGGCGGGCATGCAGCCGGGCTTTTTGATTGGCGGTGTGCCACAAAACTTTGGGGTGTCAGCGCGTTTAGGTGAGACGGATTTCTTTGTAGTGGAAGCCGATGAATATGACAGCGCCTTTTTTGATAAGCGCTCCAAGTTTGTGCATTACCGCCCCCGCACTTTGGTGTTAAACAACCTAGAGTTTGACCATGCCGATATTTTTGACTCGTTAGCGGATATTGAGAAGCAGTTTCACCACGTAGTGCGCACTGTGCCAAGCCAAGGTTTGATTATTTATCCACAGGCAGAAACTGCGTTGCAGCGGGTGATCGACAAAGGCTGTTGGACACCAACGCAAACCACAGGTGAGCAAGGTCAGTGGCAGGCGCACTTATTAGCCGCAGATGGCAGTCATTTTGAAGTGCTGCTTGAGGGTAAAGTGCAAGGTGAGGTGAGGTGGGCCTTAACTGGCCTACATAACGTAGCCAACGCTTTGGCTGCTTTAGCCGCGGCGCGTCATGTTGGAATTGACATTGCCCAGGGCGCTGAAGGCTTAAGTGAGTTCCAGAATGTTAAGCGGCGCATGGAAAATCTAGGTACGGTTAAGCAGGTCACGGTCTATGATGACTTTGCCCATCACCCGACAGCGATCGAATTAACTTTAGATGGTTTGCGTAAGCAAGTGGGGGCGGCAAAAATTATTGCGGTGATTGAGCCGCGCTCTAACTCCATGAAGTTGGGTGCACACCGAGAAGGCTTGGCGCCTTCGGCAGCGTTAGCCGATGAGGTGTTTTGGTATGCGCCAGCCAATTTAGGTTGGGATTTAGCTGGTGCAGTAGCCGGTGCAACTAATCCAACCCAAGTTCACGAAAATTTGTCTGAGCTGGTTAATGCCGTGATGATGGCTAGCGAACCCAATACCCATATTGTGGTGATGAGTAATGGTGGTTTTGCTGGAGTGCACCAATTATTGCTAAAAGCATTGGGTGAAGCATGAGTGGGCCGCAACGTATTACCTTAGCCATGACTGGCGCCTCTGGTGCGCAATATGGCTTACGCTTACTGCAATGCTTAGTTGAGCAGCAGCGCGAGGTGTATTTTTTAATTTCCAAGGCAGCGCAGTTGGTACTTGCGACCGAAACCGATGTGCAGCTACCGGCCAAGCCGCAAGCGATGCAAGCCTTTTTAACTGAGTACACGGGGGCAAAGCCAGGTCAAATCAAGGTGTTTGGCAAAGAAGATTGGATGTCGCCCGTGGCTTCTGGCTCCGGCGCACCGGCGGCGATGGTGGTGATTCCTTGTTCTACCGGAACTCTTTCGGCAATTGCCAGTGGTGCCTGTAATAACCTTATTGAGCGCGCCGCAGATGTCACCTTAAAAGAGCGTCGGCAGCTAATTATTGTGCCGCGTGAGGCGCCATACTCGAGTATTCATCTTGAGCACATGCTTAAATTATCAAATTTAGGCGCAGTTATTTTACCGGCGTCCCCTGGTTTTTATCAGCGTCCACAGTCAGTGGATGATATGGTTGATTTTATTGTGGCGCGGGTACTGAATTTACTGGGCATCCCACAAACTTTGCTCAAGCAGTGGGGGAGTGGCTACTCAGGAGTGGCCCAGGAGTAACGGATTTTTCGTAAACAATAAATTATCAGGTATACTGTTCACCCTTAAAAATGTGCTGGTTTTTTAGCGGAACGACTTGAGCAGTGTATCCAGCAGATTTTTAAACAAACATTCATTTTAGCCACGCTTAACTGCGTGGCTTGTTGTTTATACCGCGCGGATTCGCGCTTGCACAGAAAAAGAGGCTAGACCATGGGCGCATTGGTTGGCGTTATTATGGGTTCCAAATCAGACTGGAGCACCTTGAGTCACACAGTGGAAATGCTAGAGCAATTAGGCATTCCCCATGAGGTTCAAGTAGTTTCAGCACACCGTACACCCGATCTGCTATTTAGTTATGCAGAGCAGGCAGCCGATAAAGGTTTAAAAGTGATTATTGCGGGCGCAGGTGGCGCTGCGCACTTGCCTGGTATGTGTGCGTCAAAAACACATTTACCAGTATTAGGGGTGCCGGTGCAATCGTCGATGTTGTCGGGCGTTGACTCACTGCTATCGATTGTGCAAATGCCAGGTGGCGTACCGGTTGGGACGATGGCGATTGGTAAAGCAGGCGCAGTCAATGCTGCGTTAATGGCTGCCAGTATCTTAGGTGTGGCTTATCCTGAGTACCATGAGGCATTGAATAAATTCCGTTTAGAGCAAACGGAAACAGTGCTGGCTAACCCCGATCCACGTGAGGCCTGATTATGAAAGTGGGTGTGATTGGTGGTGGACAGTTAGGTCGTATGCTGGCTTTAGCAGGTACTCCACTGGGAATGAGTTTTAGTTTTTTAGATCCGGCAAAGGATGCCTGTGCAGCGAATTTAGGACGGCATATCGTTGCCGGTTACAGTGATCAGGCTGCTCTGAAAGAGTTGGCTGAATCTGTTGATCTAGTGACCTTTGAGTTTGAGAGCGTACCTGCAGAGACGGTTGCCTATCTTGAGCAGTTTTTACCTGTTTACCCAAGTGCTGAAGCATTGCGTATTGCACGCGATCGTTGGTTTGAAAAGTCGTTGTTTTTAGAGCAGGAAATTCCTACTACCGAATTTGCTAATGTGTTATCCCAAGCTGATTTAGAGCAAGCAGTGACGCAAATTGGCTTGCCTGCGGTGTTAAAAACACGCACCTTAGGTTATGACGGTAAAGGGCAAAAGGTACTCCGTGAAGCCGCTGATGTGGTGGGAGCTTTTGCTGAGTTAGGCGAAGTACCCTGTATTTTAGAGGGCTTTGTCAATTTTAGTGGTGAAGTGTCTTTGATCGCTGTGCGGGCCCGCGATGGCGAAACCCGTTGCTATCCGCTGGTCCATAACGAGCACCACAATGGCATTCTGTATTTGTCGGTGGCGAGTACTGATCATCCGCAGCAAGCATTAGCTGAGCAATACGCCAAACGCATGCTGGATGCTCTGGATTATGTTGGGGTGTTAGCGTTTGAGTTCTTTGAAGTGGAAGGTGGTCTTAAAGCCAATGAAATTGCGCCCCGCGTTCATAACTCGGGGCACTGGACCATTGAAGGCGCTGAGTGCAGTCAGTTTGAAAACCACCTACGCGCAGTTGCCGGATTACCCCTAGGTTCGGTGGCGAAAGTGGGCGAAAGCGCTATGTTTAACTTTATTGGCTCAATACCTGCTGCTGCAGAAGTGTTAAATGTGGCAAATTGTCATTTGCACGATTACGGCAAAGCTTTTAAAGCAGGACGTAAAGTAGGGCATGCCACCTTGCGTAGTAGCAATATGGCGCAATTACACCAGGGTATTGAGCAAATTAAGCAGTTAATTGCCAATTAATCTGAACCATCAGTGCCTCCATAAGTCTTTATTAGCGTATATAAAAACAGATCAATGGAGGCACATCATGGGTATTATTGGTACGATCGTTATTGGCTTTTTAGTAGGGTTGATTGCACGCTTTATTAAGCCAGGCGATGATCCTATGGGCTGGATCATGACGATTATTTTAGGTATTGCAGGTTCTTTTGCTGCAACCTATGGTGGTCAGGCATTGGGAATTTATCACGCAGGTGAGGGCGCAGGTTTCATTGGTGCTGTAGTAGGTGCCGTGGTAATTCTGGTGGTGTATGGCATGGTCAGTAAAAAATAACGATGTAACATGGTTATGCAGTGCTTAAGCAAATAAATTTTAAATCGCTGCTTTGTGCTGTGCTACTAATAAGTAGTAGCGCAGCACAATGGGTTTTGGCTGCTGAAGAATTAGACTGGTTAGAGTTAATGCCTGCCTCAGATGTTGAGGCGTTGCTTAATATGCCAGAAATTGAGCATACCGGCCCAGAGGCTGAGAGTGGCTTTTATAGCCCTGGAGGCCTAAAAAATCAGGATAAAAACCTATCTGAGGTCATGTTTTCTAATAAAACTGTGCCAGCGCTTGATGGTAAGCAAATCGCTCTTGCTGGATATCCTGTGCCCTTAGAAACCAATGAGCAAAGTGACTATATTGAGTTTTTCTTAGTGCCTTATCCTGGGGCATGTATTCATGTGCCTCCTCCGCCTCCTAATCAAATCGTATTAGTGCGCTATGCTAAAGGCATTGCCTTGCCAGATATCTACGAGCCATTGTGGGTGGAAGGTACATTAAAGGTTGAGCCGATCAGTAATGAACTGGCTGATGCTGCCTATGCAATTATCGCAAAACAGGTGCAAATCTTAACTGATGATGAGTAATTGCCGCTGGGCGATCAATTCAGGCTATCATTTAACTAATTTTTTTGACTCCCACGCCTTGAGGAAAATCAATGCAACCCTATGCTATTGCCCCATCTATCTTATCTGCTGACTTTGCCCGTTTAGGTGAAGATGTTGACCGTGTGTTAGCGGCCGGGGCAGACATTGTGCACTTTGACGTAATGGACAACCACTATGTGCCTAATCTAACTATTGGGCCTATGGTATGCAGTGCGTTGCGTAAATATGGTGTGACAGCACCGATTGATGTGCACTTAATGGTTAAGCCAGTGGATCGGATCATTGGTGACTTCATTGAAGCTGGCGCCACTTACATTACCTTCCATCCTGAGGCTTCCGAGCATATTGATCGTTCGTTGCAATTGATTAAAGATGGTGGTTGCAAAGCGGGTTTAGTGTTTAATCCAGCGACGCCATTAGATGTGTTACAACATGTCATGGATAAAATTGACATGGTGTTGTTAATGAGTGTAAACCCAGGGTTTGGAGGGCAAAAATTTATTCCCCATACCTTAGAAAAGCTGCGTCAAGCAAGACAGTTAATTGATCAAAGTGGCCAAGCTATTCGTTTAGAGGTTGATGGTGGCGTCAACGTGCAGAACATTCGCCAAATTGCCCAAGCCGGTGCCGATACCTTTGTTGCGGGTTCAGCTATTTTTAATGCGCCTGATTATCAGGCCGTGATTCAGCAGATGCGCGCTGAGTTAGCGGAGGTGAAATAAAGGCTGTGCAAGGCTTAACTACTCGATGTTCAGGACAGCTACCGCAGCTTATCCTGTTCGATCTAGATGGCACCTTAGTTGATTCGGTACCTGATTTAGCCGCAGCGACTGATCAAATGTTGTTGCAGCTTGGACGCCCGGCAGCGGGCCTCGATAAGGTGCGCCTATGGGTAGGAAATGGTGCAGAGGTGTTAGTGCGCCGCGCATTGGCCGATGCGCTCGATGCAAGTCTGGTAGATAACGCAGAGGCAGCGGCAGCGCTGAAGTTATTTCTACAGCTTTATGCGCAGCAGCATGATTTAACCGTGCTGTATCCCCACGTGTTAGCCACCTTGACGACGCTCAAGCAGCAGGGGATTGCCTTGGCTTTAGTAACCAATAAGCCTGAGCAGTTTTTGCCAGCGCTGTTTGAGCGCCATGGACTCACTCAATTTTTTGACTGGGTGGTGGGCGGAGATACGTTTGCCCAGCGTAAACCTGATCCTTACGGGATTAATTGGGTCTTACAGCAGGCTAAGGTACAGCCAGAACAAGCAGTCTTTGTGGGCGATTCGCGAAATGATATTTTGGCGGCTAAAGCCGCTGGAGTATTGAGTGTCGCGCTAACCTATGGCTATAACCATGGTTTACCGATTGAGCAAGAACATCCTGACTGGATTATTGATAGCTTGGCTGAGTTAGTGCAATAAAGTTTAGCTAAAATAAAAAAGTGAGCCGATTAAGGCTCATTTTTTTTGAATAAGTTAAATAATATTGTTAGAACAAAAAAGCAGTTGCGCTGCGTCGGTGCTTCGGCTAGTGTTCTAGTTATTCTTTTACTGCATACCGCTCACCAAGGGGAATCTCGTGGTCGTTATTTGCAAACAGTGGACTAAATATGTACCAGCGGCTAATGGCCGTTGGCGCTGGCGCGCCTAATTTATTCTATCGGCAACTTTGCCGAGCCTGTTTGCACATACTTATTTTTGTTGTCCCTCCTCAAACCACGAGGTTGCTATGAATTTTGAAGAATTTCAATGCTTAGCCGAGCAAGGCTATAACCGCATTCCTGTGTCCCGCGAAACCCTCGCCGACTTTGACACACCGTTATCGATTTATTTAAAACTTGCCGATGCACCCAATAGTTATCTCTTGGAATCAGTTCAGGGCGGTGAAAAGTGGGGGCGTTACTCGATTATCGGCTTGGCCGCCAAAACTGTTCTTAGTGCCCGCGGTGAGTTAGTGGAAATTCATCACCAAGGTGAGCTAATTGAATCATGTGAAACCACCGACCCGCTTGCCTTTGTTGAAGACTTTCAGGAGCGTTATCAGGTGCCGCATATTGCTGGCTTACCCCGTTTTAATGGCGGCTTAGTCGGCTACTTTGGCTATGATTGTGTACGCTATGTGCAACCTAAATTAGGACCAGCGCCAAGCCAAGACACTCTACAAAATCCTGATATCTTGCTACTGGTTTCAGAAGCTGTTGTGGTGTTTGATAACTTGGCCGGTAAACTGCATTTAATCGTATTGGCTGATCCCGAGCAAGACGATGCCTATCAGCAGGCGCAATTACAACTGGATCAGCTGATGGAGCAACTACGTCAGCCAATTACGCCGCGCCCAGGATTAAATCCACAGTTAGCTAATCAGCCAGAACCTGCGTTTACTTCCAGTTTTACTCAGGCTGATTATTTGAACTCGGTGAATAAAATTAAGGACTATATTGCCGCGGGTGACTGCATGCAGGTGGTGATCTCGCAGCGGATGTCGATTCCGTTTACCGCTGCGCCGATTGATTTATACCGTGCTTTACGTAGCTCTAATCCAACCCCCTATATGTATTTCTTTAACTTTGGTGACTTCCATGTGGTGGGCAGCTCGCCTGAAGTTTTAGTACGGGTGGAAGATGGCTTGGTCACCGTGCGCCCAATTGCCGGCACTCGGCCACGGGGGGCAACTAACGAAGAAGACCTGGCTTTAGAGCAAGACTTATTGTCCGATAAAAAAGAGTTGTCTGAGCATTTAATGCTAATCGATTTAGGCCGTAATGATGTGGGGCAGGTGGCGCAAACCGGTAGTGTTAAGGTCACGGAAAAAATGATTATCGAACGCTATTCCAACGTCATGCACATTGTGTCGAATGTCACTGGCCAAATTCAGCCACAACTGAACGCAATGGATGCGCTGCGCTCTATTTTACCGGCCGGTACCTTATCCGGCGCACCTAAGGTGCGGGCGATGGAAATTATTGATGAGTTGGAGCCAGTCAAGCGTGGCGTGTATGGTGGAGCAGTTGGCTATTTGGCGTGGAATGGCAATATGGATACCGCCATTGCGATTCGCACCGCGGTCATTCAAGACGGGCAGCTGCATGTTCAGGCGGGTGCCGGGATTGTCAGCGATTCACAGCCGCAATTAGAGTGGGAAGAAACCTTAAATAAGCGCCGTGCGATGTTTAAAGCAGTGGCTTTAGCCAGTCAGCCACATAAGTAATGAGCGAGCCAGCCAGGCAGAGTCGGGGTAGTCGCTAGAGTGCGCAGTTTGTTGCTGTGCAGTGAAACAACGGGAGAGCAAAATGACACAAAAAATCAGAATCGGAATTGCTGGTTACGGCAATCTAGGTCGTGGAGTTGAAGCGGCCATCGGGCAAAACGAAGATATGGAGTTAGTGGCGGTATTTAGTCGCCGCGATCCAGCTTCGGTGCAGTTGCTGAGTGCTGAGGTACCGGTATATGCCATGCAAGATGTGGCCAAGTACACCGAGCAAATTGATGTGATGATTTTATGTGGTGGCTCAAAAAGTGATCTGCCAGAGCAAGGCCCAGCGTTGGCCGCATTGTTTAATACAGTCGATAGCTTTGATACCCACGCTAAAATTCCTGAGTACTTTGAAGCAGTCGATCAGCCCGCCCGTGAACATGGCAAAACCGCCTTGTTATCGGTGGGTTGGGATCCAGGCTTATTCTCACTGAATCGACTGATCGGTGAATGCGTACTACCGGTAGGAGAAACCTATACTTTTTGGGGTAAAGGTCTCAGTCAAGGTCACTCCGATGCAGTACGACGAGTGCCGGGAGTCAAAGCTGGGGTGCAGTATACCTTGCCGTCCGAGCAAGCAATGAACCGCGTGCGAGCCGGCGAACAGCCAGAGCTCTCTACTCGGGAAAAACATACCCGTGAGTGCTATGTGGTGCTAGAAGCAGGCGCCGATGCCGAGGCAGTGAAGCAAGTGATTGTCACCATGCCTGACTATTTTGCTGACTACGACACCACTGTGCACTTTATTGACGAGCAGACGCTAGCCAGTGAGCACAGTGCTATGCCGCATGGCGGTTTTGTGATTCGCAGTGGTAAAAGTGGCTTAGGCACCCAACAAAATGTTGAGTTCTCGCTAGCACTTGGCAGTAACCCTGAGTTTACCTCCAGTGTGTTGGTTGCTTATGCCCGCGCTGTGCACCGGTTAAATCGAGTGGGCGATATTGGCGCTAAAACGGTATTTGATATTCCTTTTGGTTTGCTGTCGCCTAAGAGTCCAGCGCAACTGCGCAAAGAACTGTTGTAATTGGCTATCGCGCTGCCTAACCATGGCAGCGCACTAAGGAACGCCCATGTTGTTGATGATTGATAACTATGATTCTTTTACTTGGAATCTAGTGCAGTATTTTGCTGAATTAGGCGCAGAAGTGCAGGTGATACGAAATGATCAACTGGACCTAGCCGCGATTGAGCAACTAAACCCGGAGCGTATCGTTATATCGCCAGGCCCTTGCACGCCGAATCAGGCGGGAGTTTCGATGGAGGTAATCAAAGCGTTTGCCGGTGTTTGTCCTATTTTGGGCGTGTGCCTTGGTCATCAGAGCATCGGCCAAGTATTTGGCGGCACTATTGTTCGCGCAGCGCAGCCAATGCACGGTAAAACCAGTCTGGTAACCCATGTCAATCAGGGGGTATTTAAGGACCTGAATAACCCGCTAAGTGTGACCCGCTATCATTCTTTGGTGATTGATCCGGCCAGCTTACCTGAGTGTTTAGAGTTAACGGCTTGGACTAGCGATGAGCAAGGACAATTAGAGGCAATCATGGGCGTGCGTCATACCCAGTATCAGATTGAAGGGGTGCAATTTCACCCAGAGTCGATTTTAACCGAACAAGGTCATGAGTTACTGGCCAACTTCTTACAGCAACAAGGGGGAATGCGTCAGTGAATATCAAGGAAGCGATGAATCGCATCGCCAGTAATCTGGATTTATCCACCGAAGAAATGCAGTCAGTGATGCGTTTAATCATGACCGGACAATGCAGTGATGCGCAAATTGGTGCCTTTTTAATGGGCATGCGTATGAAAAGTGAAAGCATTGAAGAGATTGTCGGCGCTGTGCAGGTATTGCGTGAACTGGCAGAGCCTGTGCTGATTGAAGGTGAGCATTTAGTCGACACCTGTGGTACGGGCGGCGATGGAATGAACATTTTTAACGTCTCCACTGCGGCTTCCTTTGTGGTGGCGGCAGCCGGTGGCCAAGTGGCTAAGCACGGTAACCGTGCAGTCTCGGGTAAAAGTGGCAGTGCCGATGTGCTAGAAGCTTTTGGTATTAATCTGGAGTTAACAGCCGAGCAAGTGGTGCGCTGTATTGAGCATGTAGGCGTGGGCTTTATGTTTGCCCCTGTGCACCATGGTGCCATGCGTTATGCCAGTAAACCTCGCCAAGACTTAGGCATGCGTACCTTATTTAATATCTTGGGACCGATGGCTAACCCCGCACAAGTTAAAAATCAGGTGTTAGGGGTGTTCAGTCGGCAGCTTTGCCGGCCGTTAGCCGAAGTGCTGCGTCGATTAGGCAGTGAGCATGTATTAGTGGTGCATGCCCAAGATGGCATGGATGAAATCAGTTTGGGCGCGCCGACCTTTATTGCTGAACTGAAAGACGGTGAAATCACTGAGTATCGCGTGCAACCGGAAGATTTTGGCATTAATAGCCAGTCACTCATCGGTTTTGAAGTGGAAGATGCAGCTGCCTCAGCGGCCTTAATTAAAGATGCGCTCGGCAAACGTGAAGGAAAACACGCGCACAAAGCCGCCGAGATGATTGCTTTAAATGCGGGGGCGGCGCTCTACGCAGCTAATATTGCCGACAGCTTAAAGCAAGGCATTGCTTTGGCCCATGACACCATCTATACCGGCCTAGCTTTAGAAAAGCTGCAAGAGCTAGTGGCCTTTACTAATGTGTTTAAGGAGTAGTGCGGCTATGAGTTTGCCAACCGTATTAGAAAAAATTGTTCAGCGAAAGCATCAAGAAGTAGCCCAGCGTCAGCAGCTAGTTAGCCTTAGCGAATTACGTGCGCAGATTCGAGAGCAAAGCCCAGTACGCGGATTTGCAGCTGCTCTGCAAGCGCAAGCGGCGGCAAAAAAGCCAGCGGTGATTGCCGAAATTAAAAAAGCCTCGCCTAGTAAAGGAATTTTGCGTGAGGCGTTTAATCCTGCAGAAATAGCGCAAAGCTATCAGCAAGGTGGCGCGACCTGTTTATCGGTGTTGACCGATATTGATTTCTTCCAAGGTGCAGATCGTTATTTGCAAGAAGCACGTAATGCCTGTGAATTGCCAGTTATCCGTAAGGATTTTATGGTTGATCCTTACCAGGTGATAGAAGCTCGAGCGATTGGTGCTGATTGCATTTTATTAATTGCCGCTTGTTTGTCGGATCAGCAAATGAGTGAGTTGGCGGCCTGCGCCAAAGAGTTAGAACTTGATGTTCTGGCCGAAGTGCATGATGGCGATGAGCTAGAGCGGGTACTGAAGACCTTAGATACGCCGTTAGTGGGGATTAATAACCGCAACTTGCATACTTTTGAGGTGTCATTAGAAACCACCATGGATTTATTACCGCGTGTGCCAGCCGATCGTTTAGTGATTACCGAGAGTGGTATTTTAAATCGTGCCGATGTTGAGCTCATGGAGATTAACGAGGTATATGCCTTTTTGGTCGGGGAAGCTTTTATGCGTGCGCAAGATCCAGGCGCTGAACTACAACGCTTATTTTTTAAAAAATAAGCGACTGTAGGCTCGATTAAGGGAAGTGTGGGCTTCCCTATTTTTTTAGCCTAAATTTTAGTCTTTTTGTAAACTACGGATGAGCGCTGATAAGGCTTTGCTGATTTCTTGCGCGCTGTCTGAATTGCGTAGCGTGCTCAGCAGTGGGGTGTGGCTGTGGGCAAGGAAAAAATCACAGTGGATAGCCGTTGCTGCACAATGATAAGTCACGGCTGGGTCAATGCCAAATACCGCAATTTTTTCAGTGCTGACTTGGGTTGCCCCTGTTTCTATGTAACGCTTTTCTCGGCGAATGTTCAGCTGCGCAGGCTCGGTATAGCTTACCGAGTAGGTTAAGCTATAGCGATTTTTTTGCTTAAGCTGATATTCAGCGCGTAGCGCTTGCGCGGCCAATAGGTCATTTAGATGTAGGCTAAGTGCTTGGCGCTCATCTTGGGTCAGATACAGTTGCTGCAGTTGATTCAGGTAGTGAGTCTGGGGCTCGCTGGCTTGAATCAAGACTGGTGTGCTGGATTCAGGTGTTAATGAATTAGCCTGCACGCTGCTAAGGCAAAATAGGCTGGCGATTAAACTAGTAATGAGGCTTGATGTAAGCAGTGAGCGACGAAACATTTTAGAATCCTTGCCAAAAAGTTAGTAATAAGATTTAGGAACAATAGGCGCGCAGTCTAGCAGTTGACTGTGAGTTATGCAGCTTTAACTTAAGAGTAAGGTCAGTATGCACAAACCTTGGATTGTCGGTTTAACGGGTGGTATTGGCAGTGGGAAAACGGCCGTTGCCAGTTGTTTTGCAGAGCTTGGCGTTCACACTGTGGATGCCGATGATGCCGCACGCTGGGTGGTAGAACCAGGCGAGCCAGCCTTGGTGGCGATAGCTCAACACTTTGGGCCTTCGGTCATTCAGCCTGATGGGCAATTAGATCGTGCAGCATTACGGGCGATAATTTTTCAGCAACCTGAACAGCGCCAATGGCTAGAACAGTTATTGCATCCGATTATTCGTCAGCGCATTGTGGAAAACTTAGCCACAGCGACATCGCCCTATGCGATTTTAGTTTCGCCGTTGTTGATTGAAACCCAGCAAACCCAGCTCTGTCAGCGGGTGTTGGTGATTGATGTACCAGAGGCATTGCAAATTAGCCGCACCATGCAGCGTGATGGGGTACCCGAAGCGCAGGTGAGGGCAATTTTACAGGCCCAGCTCTCGCGCTTGCAGCGTTTAGCGCAGGCCGATGATGTACTGGTTAATGATCAAGATTTAGCCCATATCCGGCAGCAGGTGCAGCAGTTGCATCAACAGTATTTAGCGTTAAGTAGTGGAGAAACAGCATGACTAAAGTGACCCAGGTCGAGTGCCCGCATTGTGGTGAAAGCGTCGCTTGGACGCCTGAAAACAGCTATCGCCCTTTTTGTAGCGAGCGTTGCAAACTGATTGATTTTGGCGCGTGGGCCAATGAAGAGCACAGTATTCCGGGCGAGCCAGAGCTCGATGATGTGTTTAGTGGACAGCTAGATTAGTGGCTAAGGAAAGCAAGGCATTATGAGTCAGCTTCATCCACGCAATCGGCAGCAAGGGCGTTATAACTTTGCGCAACTAATTCAGGCCGAACCCGCATTAGCTCCGTTTATGCTGACTAATCCTTACGGTAAACCCAGTATTAATTTTGCTGATCCACAGGCGGTGCGGGTGTTTAATCGCGCCTTGCTCAAGCAGCTGTATGGCCTTAGTTACTGGGATATTCCAGAAAATTATCTGTGCCCACCGGTGCCTGGGCGCGGTGATTATGTGCATAACTTGGCTGACTTATTGGTCGAAGATGGCATTGCGCTCAAGGCTCAACAAGGCTGTAAAGTGCTGGATATTGGGACCGGGGCAAACTGTATTTATCCCTTATTGGGGCACTTGGATTATGATTGGCGCATGGTGGGGGCGGATATTGATCGTCAAGCCTTGGCTTCGGCGCAGCACATTGTGCAGCAAAATCAGCTGCAGGCAGCCATTGAGCTACGCTTACAAACGGATCCCAAGCAGTTATTTACTGGAGTGATTCAAGGCGATGAGCGTTTTGCGTTGACGCTGTGTAATCCACCCTTTCATAGCTCAGCGGCGGAGGCGGCCAGTGGCAGTTGGCGGAAGTGGAAGAACTTAGGCAAGCAAGCGCCAGAGCGGCAATTACCCACCCTTAACTTTGGTGGACAAAGTAATGAGTTGTGGTGTCCTGGTGGTGAAGTGGCTTTTATTCGGCGCATGCTGCGAGAAAGCCAGCGTTATGGGCAACAAGTAGCTTGGTTTACTAGCTTATTATCCAAGCAAGATAATGTGCGCCAAGCCAAACGCGAGTTAGAAAAACTATCCGGTGTAGTGGAAATTAAAGTGCTTAATATGAGCCAAGGGCAAAAAATTAGTCGTTTTATTGCCTGGAGTTTTCAGCCAACTGAGCAGCGGCGAACGTATCTTAAGTCCCTAGCACAGGCTTAGAGTGGAAACAGCCAAGGAATTAAAATCACGCTGACCAGCATCACCAGTAAGGTAAAAGGGACTCCAACGCGGACAAAGTCCGCAAACCGATAATTACCTGGCCCTAGGACTAAGGTATTCACGGGTGAGGAAATCGGCGTCATAAAGGCTGCGGAAGCGGCCACCGCTACTGTCATGGCAAAGGGGTAGGGTGATGCACCTAAGGCTTGGGCGCTAGCAATGGCAATTGGTGCCATGAGTACCGCGGTGGCGGTATTAGAAATAAATAAGCCAATGACTGCGGTGGCTAAAAATAAACTGGCTAAAATCACCCGCGGCGCTGCTTCGCCCATAATACTGAGCAAAGCGTGCACGGCTAAATCAACCCCGCTGGTTTTTTGCAGCGCTGCAGCAAAGGGCAGCATCCCGACAATCAACACCAAACTTGGCCAGTGAATACTTTTATAGGCGCTGGTTAAATCAATACAGCGAAACAGGCCCATCAGCAAACAGCCTATCAGCGCGGCAAGCACATTGGGTACGAGACCACTGACCATTAAGCCAATCATCACCGCTAAACTCAGCAGGGCATAAGGGGCCTGACTGACCGCCGGTGCCACATCATCGACTTCGGCTGGCAAGGTGAGCACTAACAGATCACGCTGCTGGTTTTGCAAGCGGCGGATATCAACCCATTTACCTGCCACCAATAAAATATCCCCCGCTTTTAATTGTTCATCTACCAGTAAGCCGCTGAGTGCTTGTTGGTTACGTCGCAGACCAATCACATTAAGTTTTTTCGTGCTGCGAAACGCCAATTGCTGAATCGTTTTGCCTGCCAAGGAAGTGCCAGGCGGTAGCATGACCTCTGCTAACCCTAGTTCACGCTGGTGAGTAACAAAATAACTTTTGACCCTGGCTTGAGGCTCTAATCCCAGCTCGTAATAAATACCTTGTAAGCCAATGGTGGGACTGGCCAGGTCAACTAAGAGAATATCATCGGCGCGGATTTCTGTGCTGCCAGTAGCGCCAAGGAGAACGCTACGAAAGCGTTGTTGACGCTCAACGCCAATCACATTAATCCCGTATTGTTTACGCAGCTGTAACTCATTGAGTAGCTGCCCTGCAAGTGGTGAGTGGGGCAGGACTTTAAGTCGTCGTTCACGTTCAGGTAGACGATACTCTTTAATTAAATCAGCTAAGCCATGCCGTGATTCGCTGTTATCGATGGTTGCCGAGCGCGGCGTTAACCAGCCGCGCACCAGTAACATATAACCAATGCCGACCAGTAATACGCTTAAGCCAATGGGAGCAAAAGCAAAAAAACTAAAACCTGTTAAGCCACTACGGACTAACTCACTGTGGACTACCATGTTCGGTGGCGTTGCTACTAAGGTCAGCATGCCGCTGATCAAGCCGGCAAAGCTTAGAGGCATCATTAAACGACTGGTGGAAATCTTAAGTTTGGCCGCGATGCTTAACACAATAGGGATAAAGATAGCCACGACCCCAGTTGAACTCATAATCGAGCCCAATGCCGCCACGGCGAGCATTAATAAAATAATTAATCGGGTTTCGCTCTCTCCTGCATGGCGCATCAGCCATTCACCTAGCTGATAGGCAACCCCTGTGCGCACTAAACCGGTACCAATAACAAAGAGTGCAGCAATGACAATCACGCTAGGATCGCTAAAGCCGGCCAAGGCTTCCTCAAGGCTCAATATGCCGGTCAGAGGTAAGGCCACCAGCATTAACAGCGCGACCACATCCATTGCAGGCTTATTGCGGATAAACAACACAATGGCCAAAGCCAGTAAGGCTAATACGATCAAGAGTTGAGGATTCATTGGAGGCTATCTCATGGCAGGGCTAAAACGACAACAGCGCTAAAAAAGCGCTGTTGTTGAGAAGAGGTAAAGCGCTGCTTAACTAAGCAGTAAAGCGTCGTCAGAGACTTTTTCACCGCGCACCTTTTCAAACATCTGCAGCAAATCAGGTACATCTAAGCCTTTGCGCTCCTCACCTGATACATCTAACACCACCTGACCTTGGTGCAACATCACCGTGCGATCCCCCACATCTAAGGCTTGGCGCATACTGTGAGTCACCATCATGGTGGTTAGCTGTTTTTCTTCGACAATGCGTTGGGTTAGCTCCAGAACAAACTCTGCGGTGCGTGGATCAAGGGCCGCCGTATGCTCATCAAGTAACAAAATACGCGAAGGCTGCAGTGCGGCCATTAATAGGCTGACAGCTTGACGCTGGCCACCTGAAAGCAGGCCGATGCGGTCGGTTAAGCGATTTTCTAACCCCAGACCTAATTTAGCCAGATGCTCACGAAAGCCTTCGCGCATAGAGCGCTTAACCGCCCAGCTAAGTCCACGGCACTTACCACGTTGTTGGGCAAGGGCCATATTTTCTTCGATGGTCAGGTCTTCGCAGGTGCCGGCCATAGGGTCTTGGAAGACCCGCGCCACTTGCTTGGCTCGGGTCCAGACCGATTGCTTAGTGACGTCTTTATCATCAATCAAGATGGTGCCGGTATCGACACTTAAATCACCGGAGACGGCATTTAAGAACGTGGATTTACCCGCACCATTGGTACCGATTACCGTGACAAATTGCCCAGTCGGGATATCAAGGGATAATCCTTGCAAGGCTTTGGTTTCAATCGGTGTGCCTGGGTTAAAGGTCACTTTTAGATTCTGTGCACTTAACATGGGATTAGCCTTTGGGTCTCGATAAACGCTGTTTTAATAGCGGAATCACTAGAGCTACCGTCACTAATAGCGCGGTGACTAGGTTTAGGTCTTGGGCTTGTAAGCCAATAAAGTCGCTGTTGAGTGCTAGCGCGATAAAGAAGCGATACACAATAGCACCTAGCACCACAGCCAGTGTGGTATAGAACAAGCGGCGCGAGGGCAAAATGCTTTCACCGACAATTACTGCAGCCAGACCAATCACAATAGTACCAATCCCCATCGAGATATCAGCCCCACCTTGAGTTTGCGCAAACAACGCGCCGGCCAGAGCAACTAAAGCGTTCGATACCGCCATCCCTAGAATTACCATAGCGCCGGTATTGACTCCCTGGGCGCGGGCCATCCGCGGGTTAGCACCGGTAGCACGAATGGCTAAGCCTTGCTTGGTGGAAAAGTAAGCATCTAAGCCAAGTTTGGCCAGTACCACAATCACAATCAGAATTAATGGACGGGCGATGTAATCGGCCAGCCACTCGGGCTGTAAAATACTAAAGACCGTTGGTTCCATAATCAGTGGAACGTTAGGGCGACCCATGATGCGCAAGTTAATTGAGTACAGCGCAATCATCATTAAAATACTGGCCAGCAAGTCCATAATTTTAAGGTGCACGTTAAGCAGTGCGGTAATCACACCGGCTCCTGCACCTGCTAAAGCCGCTAACAGTGTGGCTAAAAAAGGATCCATGCCACTGGCAATAGCTACGGCCCCTACTGCGCCACCTAAGGGAAAACTACCGTCAACGGTTAAGTCAGGAAACCGTAGTAAACGGAAAGAAATAAAGACACCTAGTGCGACCAAGCTAAAAATCAGGCCGATTTCTAGCGCGCCAAACATTGAAAACAAAGACATGAACGTGTGGACCAGGGTGATAAAAGAATGCGCCAATTAGCCCGAGCTAACTGGCGCGGTTGAGTAACGCTTACTGTACGATTTCGCTGGCGCTATCGAGTAACTCTTGGGATAGGGTTACACCTTGCTTCTTAGCTGCCGCTGGGTTGAGTAAGAGCAGTAAATTCTCGCTGGTTTCAGGCTTAATATCACCTGGTTTTTCGCCATTAAGAATGCGTACCACGATGCGACCAGTTTGTTGGCCGAGTTCGCGGTAGTCAATGCCTAGGGCTGCAATGGCACCACGCTTCACGCTATCAGTATCTGAGGCGATAATGGGCGTTTTGGTGTCGTTACCAACTTTAGCTAGCGCTTCATAGGCAGACACGACGTTATTGTCGGTGCTGCTGTAGATCACATCAACCTTGCCAACTAAACTGCGGGCGGCTGAGCTCACATCTACTGAGCGGGGTGCTGCAGCTTCTACCAGTTGCATATCACGCTTGGGCAGTAAGTCACGGAGTTTATCCACAACCACCACTGAGTTGGCCTCACCTGGGTTATACACAATGCCCACTTTTTTCGCGTGAGGTACAACTTGTAAAATTAGATCAACTTGCTTATCCAGCTCTAATATGTCTGAGGCGCCAGTGACGTTAGTACCTGAGGCTTCCCAACTGGGGGTCAGCTGACCTTGTACGGGATCAGTCACGGCAGAAAATACAATTGGAATATTCTTAGTGCCAGCAACTGCAGCTTGCGCTGAAGGGGTACCAATCGCCACGATAGCATCTGGCTTATCGCCGATAAATTTACGAGCAATTTGTGCTGCAGTACCAGTATTGCCTTGGGCGCTTTGGTATTGCCACTTAAGATTTTTACCTTCGCTGTAACCGGCTTCTTTAAGGGCATCCAGTACACCGTCACGCACTGAGTCAAGTGCTGGGTGCTCTACAATAGCGGTGGTGGCTACTGATTTAACATCAGCGGCGACACTGCTAAATGAGGCGCTCATGGCTAAGGTTAACGCGCTGAGTGACAGTAACGCTTTTTTAGAAAATGTAATCACGTGTAATCTCCTAACAGGCCGTGGCCTGATCCTTATTCCAGGTGCTACCGTTACAGGCTAGCAATCCGTTGACGTTGCTCGGCTAGCTGCGCTAACGCATGCTCAAACTCTGTTTGCTTAGCACGCTCTTTTTCAATCACTTCGGCTGGTGCCTTAGCGACGAATCCTTGGTTAGACAGTTTGCCTGAGACGCGTTTAATTTCGCCTTCAAGTCGTTGAATTTCTTTATCTAAGCGGGCCAGTTCAGCTTGGGTGTCAATTAAGCCTGCCATTGGCACCAATACTTGCAGATCACCCACCAGTGCGGTGGCTGCCATCGGGGCTTCTTGCTCATCCACAAGGAGGGTAATGCTGTCGAGCTTAGCTAACTTAATCAGTGTGGTACGGTTTTGCTCTAAGTGTGCTAAATCAGCAGCTGATGCTTTAGCTAGCAGTACTGGTAGCGGCTTGCCTGGACCAATATTCATTTCAGCGCGAATATTGCGCAGACCCAGCATCACGGCTTTAAGCCACTCAATACTGGCGCTAGCTGCTTCATCAATTAAGGCAGGTTCAGCCTCAGGAAATGGTTGCAGCATAATGGTGGCGCCTTTTTTACCAGCCATCGGCGCAATACGCTGCCAGATCTCTTCAGTGATAAAAGGCATAAAGGGGTGCGCTAAACGCAAAATACTTTCTAGCACTTGTACCAGTGTGCGGCGGGTGCCACGGGTACGCTCTAATGGCGCAGTTTTGTCCCAGAGTACTGGTTTGGATAGCTCTAAGTACCAGTCACAGTACTGGTTCCAAACAAATTCGTATACCGCTTGGGTTGCAAGGTCAAAGCGGAACTGCTCAAGCTGGCGCGTTACCTCGGTGCTGGTTTTTTGCAGCTCAGAGAGAATCCAGCGATCGGCAGTGGTTAGCTCGACGGCTTCACCTTGCACGCCACAATCTTGATCCTCGCACTGCATCATCACATAGCGGGCAGCATTCCAGATTTTGTTGCAGAAGTTACGGTAGCCTTCGACCCGGCCCATATCAAACTTCACGTCACGGCCAGTGGAGGCAAGCGAGCAGAAGGTAAAACGTAGGGCATCAGTGCCGTAACTGGCAATGCCGTCAGCAAACTCGGCACGGGTTTGTTTTTCAATTTGCTGGGCTAGTTTGGGCTGCATCATTCCGCTGGTGCGTTTTTCAACCAGGGTTTCAAGATCAATGCCGTCGATAATGTCCAGCGGATCCAATACGTTACCTTTGGACTTGGACATTTTATGGCCTTGGCTATCCCGTACTAAACCATGTACATAGACCGTTTTGAACGGAATTTGTGGGCTGCCATCTTCGTTTTTAATCAGATGCATGGTGAGCATCATCATGCGTGCAACCCAGAAGAAGATGATGTCAAATCCAGTCACCAACACATCGGTTGGGTGGAAAGTTTTCAAATACTCTGTTGGTTCAGGCCAACCAAGGGTGGAGAATGTCCATAAGCCTGAGCTGAACCAAGTATCCAGCACGTCTTCGTCTTGGCGTAAGGCAATATCACCTAGGTTATGTTTGGCTCGTACTTCCGCTTCATCGCGTCCAACATAAACGTTGCCTGCCTCGTCATACCACGCCGGAATTCGGTGGCCCCACCACAGCTGACGGCTGATGCACCAGTCTTGAATGTCGCGCATCCAGCTGAAGTACATGTTTTCGTACTGTTTAGGGACAAACTGTACACGACCGTCTTCAACCGCAGCAATTGCAGGCTCGGCTAAAGGTTTGGTTGAGACATACCACTGGTCGGTTAACCAAGGCTCAATCACATCACCGGAGCGGTCACCACGGGGCGTTTTAAGTGCATGGTCATCAATACTTTGCAGTAGCCCAGCAGCATCCATTGCGGCCACGATTTGCTTGCGTGCTTCAAAGCGATCTAGCCCTGCAAACTCTGCAGGCAGTTGATTATCTAGCTGTTCATTGACGCTGCCGTCAGTATTGAAAATCTGCGCTGTGGCTAAAATAGCCGCATTTTTATCTAATACGTTGATCAGCGGTAACTGATGACGCTTGCCCACTTCATAGTCATTGAAGTCGTGGGCTGGCGTGATTTTAACGCAACCGGTACCAAACTCAGGGTCACAGTAATCATCGCCAACAATCGGAATGCGTCGGCCAACTAAAGGCAGCTCAACAAACTTACCGATTAAGGCTTTATAGCGTTCATCTTCTGGGTGAACGGCTACTGCACTGTCACCTAATAAGGTTTCAGGGCGCGTGGTAGCAACCACTAAGTAATCTTTCCCTTCGGCGGTTTTTTCGCCATCGGCTAAGGGGTAGCGCAAATTCCATAGATGACCTTTTTCGTCGTGGTTTTCCACTTCTAGGTCAGAAATTGCCGTATGGAATTTAGGGTCCCAGTTAACTAAACGCTTACCGCGGTAGATCAGGCCATCTTCGTGCAGACGAACAAAAGCCTCTTTGACCGCAGTTGATAAGCCGTCATCCATGGTAAAGCGCTCACGGGACCAGTCGACAGAGCTACCTAAGCGGCGAATTTGTCGAGTGATAGTGCCACCTGACTGCTCTTTCCATTCCCATACTTTGTCAAGGAAGGCTTCACGGCCTAAGTCATGGCGATCTTGGCCCTGCGCTGCCAGTTGGCGCTCAACCACCATTTGCGTGGCAATTCCGGCGTGGTCGGTGCCAGGTTGCCAGAGGGTATTGCGGCCCTGCATACGACGGAAACGAATAAGCGCATCCATGATCGCGTTATTAAACCCATGCCCCATGTGTAAGCTGCCTGTTACGTTCGGCGGCGGAATCATAATGGTGTAAGGCTTACCTGAACCTTGGGGAGCAAAATAATTGTTTTGCTCCCAGATTTGGTACCAGTGGCTTTCAATAGCGTGCGGCTGATAGGTCTTATCCATAATAGCGGCGGGACCCCTAAATAAAATCGGCGAATAGAAAAACGTGTGAGTATAGCCTGAAATCTAGGCGAACTATAATTATTTGTCAGTGTCTGCTGCTCGCTTAGTCGCTGTCAAGGTGTAGGCGATGCAGTACCCGATGAATCACAGGGGCACTTAAAACCCCCAGTAGAGCCAAAATAATCAGCTGTACATAGATGGAGTAAACGACTAAAAATAGCTTGCCACTTAAGCTGTTGGGTGGCGTGAGGTAACTTAAACCACTAAATACATAGGCGGCGTTAAAAAACGCATCATGCCAGCTCATGTCCTCAAAATAATAATGACCTAAGGTGCCCAGTAATAGAGTCAGGGCAATAATCAACAGGGCGATGAGCAGGTGCTGTAGTAATCGCTGCACAAAATGCCAGCGTGGCAGTAAAGGCTGAAATTTAGATTCGTACATACAGACTCGATTAAAAAGCCCCGACAACAGTGCACTGCTGACGGGGCTGGTAAGTTATACAGCTTGGCTTAAGGGAATAAGCCGCGTAATTCACGGGCCTCTAAAATACGGGTACAGGCGGTAATGAAGGCCGCAGTACGTAGCGTGACTTGGTGCTGTTTGGCTGTTTTCGAGACGGTTTCATAAGCGGTGCTCATGATTTTCTCTAGGCGCGCATTGACCTCCTCAACGGTCCAGTAAAAGCTCGATGAGTTTTGTACCCACTCAAAGTAACTCACTGTCACACCGCCAGCATTAGCTAGAACGTCAGGTACGATAATGATGCCTTTTTGGCTTAAAATATCGTCAGCTTCAGGAGTGGTTGGGCCGTTAGCGCCTTCTACAATAATTTTACTGTTGATGCTTGGCGCGTTGCCTTTATGAATCTGACCTTCTAAAGCGGCAGGAATCAGAATTTCATTTTCTACCGCCCAGAAGGCATCTGCACTAATAGCTTCTGCGCCTGGGAAACCACCAACACCGCCATGCTTTTGCACGTAGTCAGTGAGCGCTGCGGTATCGATACCTTGGCTATTGTGAATGTTGCCAGTGTGGTCTTGTACCGCGACCACTTTAGCCCCTACTTCAGCAAACAAACGACCAGCAGTACCGCCGACGTTACCAAAGCCTTGGATGCTGATACGGGCACCTTCAATAGCAATACCGGCATCTTTGGCGGCCGCCATACCGGTAATAAACACACCGCGACCGGTTGCTTCAACTCGGCCTAGGCTGCCGCCTAAGGAAATTGGCTTACCGGTGACGATGCCTGGTGCGGTGGCACCGTTTTTCATGGCATAGGTATCCATCATCCATGCCATGGTTTTGGCATTGGTGTTGACGTCAGGACCTGGGATATCTTTATCAGTGCCAATAATTGGGCTGATTTCGCTAATGTAGCGGCGAGTAATTCGCTCAATCTCAGTTTGTGAGAAGTTGCGGGGATCAAAACGCAAACCGCCTTTAGCGCCGCCATAGGGTAAGCCAACCACCGCGTTTTTGACTGACATCCAAGCAGAAAGCGCCATCACCTCAGAGAGGGTGACGTCTTGGTGGTAGCGTACGCCACCTTTACCTGGACCTAAAATTAAGTTGTGCTGGACCCGGTAGCCTTCAATATGAACCACGCTACCATCATCGCGACGGACGGGAATATCCACCATTAAAATGCGCTCAGGACGCTTGAGGGTGTCAACCCACTTGGAAAGCTCGCCCAAGTAAGGCGTTACGCGATCAACTTGTTCTAAAAAAATGCCCCAAGGACCTGGATTATTATCATCAAGGTAGGAGGGCAGGTGCTGCGTTGATTGTTGTGACATGGTTGAACCTTAAGCATTAATTAAAAATTTACAGCAAATAGAATCTTTACTCACTGACTTGGGTAAATACCGTGCAAAAGCAGAATACTTTAGCGCAAACTTTTGTGACTGGCGCGTTTTTACATTGTTTTTCTTTGTTATTCGCCAGATTTAGCGCAAGTAAACTATCCTAAAATGAAAATAATGCGCAAAAAAAATTACTAGGCAGGCTGCAGTGGAGTACTGCTAAAGTGCGTAAGTAGGGCTTAAGGGATGCTCTAAGCAATTGTTTTTATTGTTGTTTTATTGAATTTTAGCAGGGCTTCAAAGCGGCGTGCGACAGAATGTCGCACGCCGCTTTGAGGTAGAAATTAGGCGAGCAATTAGCGCCCATCCTCAGGTAGTGCGGCGATCACGTCTTCGGCTTGTAGACCTTTTTCGCGTTCCATCACGGTGTATTCGACACGCTGACCTTCAACTAAAACGCGGTGTCCTTCACCACGAATTGCTCGGAAATGGACAAAAATGTCATCTCCTTGATCGCGGGAGATAAACCCAAAACCTTTAGAGGTGTTAAACCATTTAACCGTACCGGTTTCACGATCCGTTAAGTCTTGTGATAGAGGGCTGGCTTTACGCACTACTTTGCGCAGGTTTAACATTAAGTGCAGCACCGTAGCTAAGAGCAATAAGCTAAAGCTAGTGGAGGCTAGAGCTTGGGCAGAAGTAGCATCGGGCTTGGTAAACATTGCAAAGGCTAAGAGTGCAGTAGCAGCCACCATAAGGGCCGAGGTGAGTAATTGCCCCGAGCGACGTTTACCCCGTGCCCAGTTCGGCACAATGGGAGCAAGGATTAAGTGGATAAGGCCAAAGGTCGCCAGTAACAGTGCGGTATGGCTATGGTTAGACAGGAACTGCACGCCATAAAGCGCCAAAACTAAGGCCAGTGCACCTGTAATTAAGTGAAGGAGTTTAAGCATAGGAAGACTCTTTAAAATAATAATTTAAGTTACGTGAGTTAAAGATTAAAAAGTGAGCTAGGTGAAGCTTATTTATCGCGATTTAGAAGGCTGTGCCACCTGAATCAATCAGCCTGCCCGTATTTAACAGCAAACACGCCTGCTACTCAAATAGCAGTTGCTTAGCACTTTAGTAATGACGCAGCGAAACTAAGCAAAAACTACGTATTCAAGGTAGGATAAGTGCATTTCATTACTAGGTTAGCTGTTGCTTGCAGTCAATAGACGCTGGTTTAGATCAATAAATCACTTTTCAGGATTAATGCTAAACCCAAAGGCGATTGTGGCTTGCTGGGCAAGGTTTACTTAACAGCGCTAGTCGTAGCAATGGCTAATGGATATAATTAGCCGCATTTCTTAATGGCTGCTTGAACAGCTATTTACATTTATCGAATTGAATCGGGATACACAACATCATGATGCGCAGTCACTATTGCGGCCAGTTAAATGCAAGTTTGGATGGTCAGGAAGTTACCTTATGCGGTTGGGTACATCGTCGCCGTGACCACGGTGGTGTCATTTTCTTAGATATTCGTGACCGTGAAGGAATTGCCCAAGTGGTGTTTGCGCCTGAACACGAAGAGGTGTTCAACAAAGCTGACCGCGTACGTAGTGAATATGTGGTTAAGGTCACCGGTACTGTGCGTTTGCGTCCAGAGGGTGCGGTTAACCCGAACATGGCCAGCGGTGAAATTGAAGTAGATGCCAGTGCGTTAGAAGTACTCAATCAAGCAGATACCCCGCCTTTTCCATTGGATGAGCACTCAGAGGTAGGTGAGGAAACTCGCTTGCGCTACCGTTTTATTGATTTGCGTCGTCCAGAAATGGCCGAAAAGTTAAAGCTGCGCTCACGGATCACCAGCAGTATTCGTCGCTACTTAGATGATAATGGCTTTTTAGATGTTGAAACCCCGATTTTGACCCGTGCCACCCCTGAAGGTGCCCGTGACTATCTAGTGCCTAGCCGCACCCATGCCGGAAGTTTCTTTGCCCTACCGCAGTCACCGCAGCTATTTAAGCAGTTGTTAATGGTGGCAGGTTTTGATCGCTACTATCAAATTGCCAAATGTTTCCGCGATGAAGACTTGCGTGCCGACCGTCAGCCTGAGTTTACCCAGATTGATATGGAAACCAGCTTTATGGATGAAGATGACATCATGGCGATTACTGAGACCATGGTGCGTAATTTATTCAAAGAAGTATTGAATGTAGAGTTTGGCGAGTTCCCTCATATGCCTTACTCAGAAGCAATGCGCCGCTTTGGTTCGGATAAGCCAGATTTACGAATTCCGTTAGAACTGGTTGATGTTGCTGATCAGCTAACCGATGTTGACTTTAAAGTGTTCAGTGGTCCAGCAAATGATGTTAAAGGACGAGTAGCTGCGCTGCGCGTGCCTGGTGCTGGCAGCATGCCGCGCAAGCAAATTGATGACTACACCAAATTTGTCGGCAACTATGGTGCAAAAGGCTTGGCTTACATTAAGGTTAATGAGCGAGCATTGGGCGTTGAAGGCTTGCAATCACCGATTGTGAAATTTATTCCAGAAGCTAACCTCAATACCATTCTTGATCGAGTGGGTGCTGTTGATGGGGATATCGTATTCTTTGGCGCGGATAAGGCTAGCGTAGTTAACGACGCGCTGGGTGCTTTACGGATTCGTCTAGGCCATGATCTTGAGCTGCTTACCTGTCAGTGGGCGCCGATGTGGGTGGTTGACTTCCCGATGTTTGAAGAGAATGACGATGGTTCGCTGACCGCGATTCACCACCCATTCACTTCTCCTAAATGCAGCCCAGAGGAGCTAAAAGCTGCTCCGCAAACTGCATTATCTCGTGCTTATGACATGGTACTCAATGGCACTGAGTTGGGTGGTGGTTCAATTCGTATCCATGACCGTAAAATGCAGCAGACAGTATTTGAGATTTTGGGTATCAGTGAAGAAGAGCAGCGCGAGAAGTTCGGCTTCTTGCTGGATGCACTTAAATACGGTGCCCCACCGCACGGTGGCTTAGCTTTCGGTTTGGATCGTTTAGTTATGCTGATGACAGGCGCTAACTCAATCCGTGAAGTGATTGCTTTCCCGAAAACCCAAAGCGCGGCCTGTGTAATGACTCAGGCGCCTGGTGAAGTAGATAGCAAGGCCTTGCGTGAATTGCATATTCGTTTACGTGAGCAAGCTAAAGTAGAGTAAGAGGTAATACCCAGTGCTGCCTGATGGCGGGTGGCACTGGGCTATGTTTTGTAATCGCAGATTAATAACACAGGATTTTATATGGCAGGTCATTCCAAATGGGCGAATATTAAGCATCGCAAGGAACGCCAAGATGCTAAGCGCGGTAAGATTTTTACCAAACTTATCCGCGAACTCACAGTTGCAGCTAAGCAAGGTGGCGGAGTACCTGACGATAACCCGCGATTACGTTTAGCCGTAGATAAAGCCTTAGGTGCCAATATGTCGCGTGACACCATCGATCGTGCGATTGCCCGTGGGGTAGGTGCCAATGATGGGGAAAACGTTGAAGAGTTAATTTATGAGGGTTACGGTCCTAATGGCGTAGCAATTATGCTTGAGGCAATGACCGATAACCGTAACCGCACCGCAGCTGAAGTGCGCCATGCGTTTAACAAAAATGGTGGTAATTTAGGTACTGATGGATCAGTGGCTTACTTGTTTGAGCGTAAGGGCCAGATCTGCTTTGCTCCCGGCATTGATGAAGAAGCCATTATGGACGCCGCACTTGAGGCTGGCGCTGATGATGTGGTGATCAATGATGATGGCTCGGTTGATGTACTCACTGCTTTTGCAGACTTTATTGCGGTTAATGAAGCGCTAAAGGCCGCAGGTTATGTGGCTGAAGAAGCTGAAGTTACTATGATTCCAAGCACTCAGGCTGAGTTAGACTTAGAGGGCGCGCAGCAAATTATGCGCTTAATTGACGCCCTGGAAGACTTAGATGATGTGCAAAACGTGTATTCCAATGCTGAAATTCCCGATGAAGTGATGGCGCAGTTATAAGTCTTTACTAAAGGGTCATCAGCAGTAAATACCTAACCTCCAGCGCTATCTTGGCATAGACTGGAGGTTTTGTTTTTGAGTAACGCAATGACATTAATTTTAGGGATCGATCCAGGTTCACGCATTACCGGTTATGGGGTAATTCGTGATACGGGTAAAACCTGCGAGTACATTGCTTCAGGTTGTATTCGAACCGGCAGTGGCGAACTGTCTGAACGACTGAAAGCGGTTTATCTTGGTATTAGCCAAGTGATTGAGTTGTATCAGCCCGAGTTGGTGGGGATTGAGCAAGTGTTTATGGCAAAAAATCCCGACTCTGCGCTCAAGCTTGGGCAAGCGCGTGGCGTGGCGATTGTGGCTGCTGCGCAGTCAGGGTTGCCGGTCAGTGAGTACAGTGCCACCCAAGTTAAATCCGCCGTAGCTGGCAGTGGCCGAGCGGCCAAAGAGCAGGTGTTGATGATGGTGATGCATTTGCTTAAGTTAACCAAAAAGCCGCAAATTGATGCTTCTGATGCTTTGGCTGTGGCCCTGTGTCATGCCCATCACCGTCAAACTTTAACCCCCCATGGGTTAGCCAGCGCTAAGCGCCGGGCTGGCCGTTTACGTTATTAGTCAGGAGTCCAGATGCTGGGTCGATTACGTGGAGTACTGGCGGAAAAGCAGCCGCCGCATATTTTATTAGACGTTAATGGGGTGGGTTATGAGCTAGAGGTGCCGATGACCACCCTGTATCAGTTGCCAGCGCTAGGTGACAATACCACCCTGCATACGCACCTAGTGGTACGAGAAGATGCGCAGTTGCTGTATGGTTTTATTGATCTGCAGTCCCGAGATTTTTTTCGTGAACTCATTCGCCTCAATGGGGTTGGGCCTAAACTGGCCTTGGCGTTAATGTCGAGTCTAGAAGTGGACGAGATGATTGCCTGTGTGCAAGCCGAAGATATTAAGCGCTTAATGAAGGTGCCTGGGGTGGGTAAAAAAACGGCTGAGCGTTTATTGGTCGAACTCAAAGATCGCTTTAAGGCCTGGCAGACTAGTTCCCGTATGGGCGCGCTGGTGAGTGATGTTGCGATCGACTTTGCGCCCGATGCAAAACAAGATGCGATCAGTGCGCTGGTGAGCTTAGGTTTTAAAGAGCAAGAAGCCAGTAAAGCCGTTGCTGCAATTAAAGATTCAGAGCTCAGCAGTGAGCAATTAATTCGATTAGCCTTAAAAGGCATGGCGTAATACATAGGTGATGCATGATAGAAGCTGATCGTTTAATCGCAGCGACCCCTAAAGAGCGTGAGGAGCAGATTGATCGCGCGATTCGCCCTCACGCCTTAGCTGATTATATCGGGCAGCCGGTGGTGCGTGAGCAAATGGAGTTATTTATCCAGGCTGCGCGGCAGCGGCAAGAAGCGCTTGATCATACATTAATCTTTGGTCCGCCCGGTTTAGGTAAAACTACCTTAGCCAATATTATTGCTCAAGAAATGGGCGTTTCCTTAACCAGTACGTCAGGGCCGGTGCTAGAGCGTGCCGGAGACTTGGCCGCTTTGCTAACAAATTTAGAAGAAGGCGACGTGCTGTTTATTGATGAGATTCATCGTTTGCCACCGGTAGTGGAAGAAGTGCTGTATCCCGCTATGGAAGACTTTCAGCTGGATATTATGATTGGCGAAGGGCCTGCTGCACGCTCGATTAAGCTTGATTTGCCGCCTTTTACTTTGGTCGGCGCAACCACTCGAGCGGGAATGTTGACTAATCCGCTGCGAGATAGATTTGGGATTGTGCAGCGCTTAGAGTTTTATAATCATGCTGATCTAACACAGATTGTTACTCGTGCAGCCGGTATTTTAGGCTTGCCGATTGAGTCTGAGGGCGCCTTGGAAATTGCCCGCCGAGCACGGGGTACGCCGCGTATTGCTAACCGTTTATTGCGCCGAGTGCGTGACTTTGCCGAAGTGCGTGGCACTGGTAGCATTACCCAAGCTGCTGCTGATCAGGCTTTGAGTCTTTTGGATGTAGATCGGTTGGGCTTTGATCATCAGGACCGCCGTTTAATGTTAGCTATTATTGAACGCTTTGATGGTGGCCCGGTCGGGTTAGATAACTTGGCCGCTGCGATTAGTGAAGAGCGACACACCATTGAAGATGTGCTAGAACCCTACTTAATTCAGCAGGGCTATATTATGCGTACACCGCGTGGGCGGATGGTAACGCGTCATGCTTATCAACATTTTGGAATTAATCTGCCCTCCAAGTTGTCCGATACCCTAGTTGATGATTTAGCGTAAATATATTTGCTCTACCATATTGGCAAGCACTAGGAGAACTCTTACAGTATGCAACTTCAAACAGCGCCCGGCACCTTTGCTCTGCAAAGTCGTGTTTATTACGAAGATACAGATGCGGGCGGAGTGGTTTTCTACGTTAATTACTTGAAGTTTATGGAGCGGGCACGGACTGAGTTTTTACGTGACCTAGGCTTTAAGCAGTCGCAATTAGCCAAAGAAAACTGTTTGTTTGTCGTGCATAGCGCTAACGCTCGTTATCATGCGCCAGCACGTTTAGATGATTTACTCTTAATCACTGCTACAGTAAGTGCGATCAAGCGCGCAAGCTTAGTGTTTAAGCAGCAAGTTATTTGCCAGACAACCCAACAGCTATTGTGCGCAGGTGAGTTTATCGTTGCTTGTGTGCAGGCTGATACTTTTAAACCGCGGGCTATCCCGAAAACCTTAGTCGATGCTTTTGAAGCGTACGATAGACGTTCAAGTGCAGGAGAAAGAGCGTGAACGCTAGTGTAAATACTGTAGATCATATGTCGATGTGGAGCTTAATCAGCAATGCTAGCTTGTTAGTACAGCTGGTAATGTTGATTTTGGTGCTGGCCTCTATTGTGTCTTGGGTGCTCATTTTTCAACGGGTTAACTTATTGCGCGCTATGCGCAGTAGCTTTACTGCCTTTGAAGATCGTTTTTGGTCAGGAATTGATTTGGCGAAACTCTATCGCCAAACCAGTGCCGAGCCTGATGTTGACTCAGGAGCTGAGCAAATTTTCCGTGCCGGTTTTAAAGAGTTTTCGCGTCTACGTCAGCAATCGGGTACAGACCCTGATGCAGTAATGGAAGGTGTCGCTCGAGCCATGCGAGTGGCTATTTCCCGTGAGGAAGAAAAGCTTGAGCGTGGTTTGCCGTTTTTGGCAACGGTTGGCTCGACCAGTCCTTATGTGGGTTTGTTTGGTACGGTATGGGGAATTATGAACTCGTTCCGTGGTTTAGCGCAGGTACAGCAGGCCACCTTAGCCACTGTTGCTCCTGGAATTGCCGAAGCCTTGATTGCTACCGCGATTGGTTTATTTGCCGCGATTCCAGCAGTCGTCGCTTATAACCGATTCTCTGCGCAAGCTGAGACCTTGATTGCTCGTTATTACACTTTTGCCGATGAGTTCCAGGCTATTTTGCATCGCAAAGTACACGCTTCAGTTGATGAGTAAGTTTAATGGCTAGAATTAGAAATAGACGTAAGCCCGTTGCTGAAATGAACGTAGTGCCTTACATCGACGTGATGCTGGTGCTGTTGGTTATTTTCATGGTGACTGCGCCAATACTCAATCAAGGGGTAAAAGTTGATTTGCCGCAAGTGAGCAGTGAGGTGTTACCCCAAGATAACGATGCGCTAGTGCTTACTATCTCGATCAAAGCAGATAAAACCTATTACTGGAATACCGGTGCTGAAGTAGATGTCGATACGGTACAAGATGAGGCCGTTTCGCTGGAGCAGATGACCACCGCTGCGCAAGCGATTATTGCTGCTAATAGCGCCCAAGGTAAGAAGGTGCAGGTGTTTGTTCGCGCGGATAAAGCAGTGGATTACGGTAGCGTGATGGCAGCGATGGGTGGCTTACAACAAGCCGGTGTGACAGATGTTGGGCTAATTACTGAGGCACCCTAATGCACGAGTTGCGTTCTCCGTCAGAAAAATTATTTTGGCCGGTGCTGCTAGCAGTGACGATGCATGCGTTGTTATTTGCTTTTTTGTTTGTCAGCTTTGCGAAAACTCCGGAGTTGCCGCCTAGTCAACCGATTATCAAAGCAACGTTGTATCAGCTGCATTCACAAAGCCAAGCCACTACCCAAACCAATCAGAAAATTGCGGGTGAAACGCAAAAAACACAAGCACCGCAGTACGAAACAGAGCAGCTGGAGCAGCGTAAAGCTGAGCAGCAAGCGGTAGTGGCGGCAAAGAAAAAGGCTGAAGAGGCGGAAAGACAAAAGCAAGCCGAGGCTAAAGCCGCGGCAGAAGCAGCACAAAAAGCCGAGCAAGCCAAGCAGCAAGCAGCAAAACAGGCAGCTGAGCAGAAAGCAGCTGAGCAGAAAAAAGCAGAAGAAGCAAAAAAAGCTGAGGCTAAGTTAAAACAAGAGCAGCTAAAACAAGCTGAAGCCGCTAAATTAAAAGCGGCTGAAGAAGCGGCGAAAAAAGCTGAGGCTGAAGCAGCGAAGAAAAAAACCGCAGAAGAGGCTAAAAAGAAAGCCGATGCTGAGGCTGCGAAGAAAAAGGCGGCAGAAGAAGCCAAGAAGAAAGCTGAAGCTGAAGCGGCCAAGAAAAAAGCCGATGCTGAAGCAGCGAAAAAGAAGGCAGCGGAAGAAGCAAAGAAGAAAGCTGCCGCAGAAGAAGCCAAGAAAAAGGCAGCTGCAGCCAAAGCTTTAGAAGATAAAAAAGCGGCAGCTTTAGCTGAATTGCTAGCCGATGAGGTGGGCTATCAACAAACTAAAGCAGCAACTACGGGTAGCCAAGTAGCAGGCGGAATTGATGATCTGATTGTACGGTTAGTCAGTCAGCAGTGGATTCGTCCGCCTTCGGCGCGTAAAGGAATGTCAGTTGAGGTAACCATTGAGATGATGCCTGATGGCACCATCACCAATGCTTCCGTGACGCGTTCGAGTGGTGACTCATCATTTGATGCCTCAGCAGTGGCTGCGGTCAGAAAGGTGGGCCGCGTAGCCGAAGTGCAGAAACTGGATCGTGCTACCTTTAATCAGTTATATAGAAAACGTCGTGCCGTATTTAAACCGGAGGATTTAGGATTGTGAAAACCTTAAAATATCTGATCTCAGCTACTTTGCTGCTGCTCAGTAGTGTGCTCTATGCGGCTGATCCATTGGTTATTTCCAGTGGTAATGATCGCGCAGTACCAATTGCTGTGGTGCCTTTTGGTGGTAGTGCGAGCAGCTTGCCAGAGGATTTAGCGAGTATTATCGCCAATGACTTACGTAACTCGGGCTTATTTGAACCCATTGCTCCGCAGAATATGATTAGTCGCCCAGCTACTGCAGGTGAAGTTGTGTTTCGTGACTGGCAGGCTATTGGTGCGCAGTATGTACTGGTGGGGAATGTGGCAGTGAATGGCTCGCGTTACCAGGCCCAGTTCTCTTTGCTCAATGTGAGCAGCCAAGAGCAGATGGCACAAGGCACCGTGGGGGGCAGTATTGAGCAGTTGCGTGATATGGCGCACCATATTTCGGATAGTGCTTATGAAAAGTTGACCGGGCAAAAAGGAGCTTTCTCTACTCGCTTACTGTATGTAACTGCAGAGCGCTTCTCTGAGACCAATACCCGTTACACGCTGCAGCGTTCTGACTACGATGGCGCGCGCGCTGTAACCTTACTGCAATCACGAGAGCCTATTCTGTCACCAAGATTCTCGCCAGACGGTAGCCGTATTGCCTATGTTTCTTTTGAGCAGAAACGCCCACGTATTTTTGTCCAGCATATTGATTCTGGTCGCCGGGAACAGGTGACTGATTTTGAAGGGTTAAATGGCGCACCGGCCTGGTCACCAGATGGTAGCCGTCTTGCTTTTGTATTATCAAAAGACGGTAACCCCGAAATTTATGTGATGAATATGTCCAGTCGCCAGCTAACACGGGCAACTAATCACCCAGCCATTGATACTGAACCATTTTGGGGTAAGGATAATCAAACGATTTACTTCACTTCAGATCGTGCAGGACGACCACAGATTTACAAAATGAACTTGGGTTCTGGTGCTGTAGAGCGTGTGACTTTCGTGGGAAATTACAATGCTAACCCTAAACTTTCAGCTGATGAGAAGACCTTGGTCATGATTCATCGTCAAGAAGGGTATAAAGTATTCAAGGTGGCGGCACAAGACTTGACTCGCGGTGATTTACGTATTTTGTCTGAAACGAGTTTAGATGAGTCGCCTACTGTTGCACCTAATGGTGGCATGGTAATCTATGCAACCCGCCAGCAAGGACGTGGAGTACTAATGCTTGCATCTATTAATGGACGCGTGCGAGTATCTCTACCAAGTGCGCAAGGAGAGGTTCGCGAACCATCATGGTCTCCTTACCTCAAATAAAATGATGTACACAATCATAATGTAAACATAAAAGTTCACTCAGGAGCTTTAAAATGGAAATGCTAAAATTAGGTAAATTTGCTGCGCTATCATTAGCTTTAGCGGTAGCGGTTGGTTGTTCTTCCAAAGGCGGTGACGCAAGCGGTCAAGGTCAGGGCACGGACGGTTACGATCCAAACGCTGGCTACGGCGCTGATGCGGGTTCCGTTGATGGCAGCATGAACGCTGAAGAAGCAGCATTACGTGCGATCACTACTTTCTACTTCGAGTTCGACAGCTCTGACCTAAAACCAGAAGCAATGCGCGCGCTTGACGTACACGGCCGTGACCTGCAACAAAGTGGTGCGCGTGTAGTATTAGAAGGGCACACCGATGAGCGTGGTACTCGTGAATACAACATGGCACTCGGCGAGCGTCGTGCTAAAGCTGTTCAGCGTTACTTAGTATTACAGGGCGTTTCTCCTGCACAGCTAGAACTCGTTTCTTACGGTGAAGAGCGTCCAGTAGCGGTTGGTAGCAACGAAAGCTCTTGGGCACAAAACCGTCGCGTAGAATTACGTAAGTAATGACTATGATGAAGCTTCGATACCTTTCTATGGTGATTGCACTGAGCTCAGGCTTGGTGCACGCCGCAGTACCTGTCTATGAGGGATCTCAATCGGGATCTTATAACAGTAACCAAGGCTACCGAGATGCTAACGGAGCTTCAGCTCAGGGCGGTGCGCAAGCACCGCTCTCTGCACAAGGTCAGCTGTTTATGCAGCTGCAACAAATGCAGCAAGAAATTAGTACGCTACGTGGTCTAGTTGAAGAGCAAGCGTATGAGATTAAGCAGCTCAAGCAGCAAGGCTTAGAGCGCTATCAAGAGTTAGATCAACGCTTTAATTCTATGGAAACTGCAGCACCTGTGCGTGAGGCAGCTGCTGACTCCGCATCATCTGAGCCTGCAGATCCAGCCAAAGAAAAGTTATTTTATGATGCGGCTTATGATTTAGTAAAGCAGCGCGACTTTGCTAAAGCACAGCAAGCATTTTCTGCCTTTTTAAGAAAGTATCCACGCAGTCAGTATGCTGCAAATGCGCAGTACTGGTTGGGTGAGGTTAACTTAAGCCAAGGTAATCTGGAGCAAGCCGCTAGCTCATTTGAAAAGGTGACGCTTGATTGGCCAGAGCACAGTAAGACGCCTGATTCTTTATATAAGTTAGGTGATGTGCAGCGGCAAATGGGTAACCGTGAAGAAGCTAAATTGCTGTGGCAACGAGTGGTTTCTAAGTATGCCGATAGCTCTGCGGCGAAGCTGGCCGAGCGAGAGCTGCGTAACTACTAAACTCTATTTTATCGTGCTCGCTTGTATTGGGTAGGATGAGTAGTTTTAAGGGCAGATAAAAATATTCTTTGCATCAATTCAAAAAAAGAGTATTATGCCTGCCCCTCGGGTCGTTAGCTCAGTGGTAGAGCAGTTGGCTTTTAACCAATTGGTCGTAGGTTCGACCCCTACACGACCCACCACTTTTCCAAATCACTATTAATGTCGACATTCCTAAATACAGCAGCTACATTGTGCGCGTATTTTTTTGATGCGTTTAAAAACGCTTGAGGGCTGGCGAACATGAGTCATATTTCTGAACGTATTCTTGTGCAGGCACATCTTGCCGCAAAGCAAATTAAGCCGCTAACGGCTGAGCGAGAGCAAGAGTTACGTGAGAAAATCGTCCATGAGTTAAACGCTCAAAACGCTGTTCTAGTGGCACACTATTATTGTGATCCTGTGTTGCAGGCGTTAGCCGAAGAGACGGGGGGCTGCGTGGCAGACTCTCTAGAAATGGCACGCTTTGGCACGCAGCATGCAGCCGACACTTTGGTGGTTGCTGGTGTGCGGTTTATGGGCGAAACAGCAAAAATTTTAAGTCCAGAAAAACGAGTACTGATGCCAACTTTAGAGGCAACCTGTTCGTTGGATTTAGGTTGTCCGGTAAAAGCTTTTTCAGATTTTTGTGATCAGCATCCTGAACGCACGGTAGTGGTTTATGCCAATACTTCGGCTGCAGTTAAAGCGCGCGCCGATTGGGTGGTAACCTCAAGCTGTGCTTTAGAGATTGTTGAAAGCCTAATGGATAACGGCGAGAAAATTATCTGGGGTCCAGATCAGCACTTAGGCCGTTATATTCAGCGGGAAACTGGCGCTGATATGTTGCTGTGGGATGGGGCTTGCATTGTCCATGAAGAGTTTAAATCTAAGCAGCTAGCGGATATGAAGCAGTTATATCCTGAGGCGTTAGTATTGGCTCACCCCGAGTCGCCTACTGCAGTGCTGGAACTGGCTGATGTGGTAGGTTCTACTTCGCAATTGATTAAAGCTAGTCAAGAGCGCCCTGAAACTCAGTTTATTGTGGCTACTGATAAAGGCATTTTCTATAAAATGCAGCAGTTAAGTCCTAACAAGAGCTTTATCGAAGCGCCTACAGCGGGCGAGGGTGCATCTTGCCGTAGTTGTGCACTTTGCCCTTGGATGGCGATGAATACGTTAGAGGCGCTGCTAGAGAGTCTACAAACGGGTTCTAACGAGATCCAGGTGGATCCTGCGCTGATTCCTAAGGCGGTGAAGCCATTGCAGCGTATGCTGGACTTTACCCAGCAAGCACAGCTAACAGTAACAGGTAATGCTTAATCACGGTTTGCCGATTAATAAAAAGCCGAGCTTAAAGCTCGGCTTCAGACTGCTGACAAACCCCTCGTTCCCATCGAGGGGTTTGTTTTTTATACTGGGCACACATCTGCTGCAGGAGTTGTACAGTGTTACGTGATCGCCCCCAGACCCAGTCCGAACTCGAATTTGTCTGTATTGACGAGCTGGTTCCTTCAGACCATTTACTACGCAAAGTAGATCGTCATATCGATTTCTCGTTTATTCATGATCTAGTCAAAGACTTGTACTGCGCGAACAATGGTCGCCCAGCGCTGGATCCAACTCTACTGTTTAAACTGCTGCTTATAGGCTATTTATTCGGTATTCGTAGTGAACGTCAGTTGATCCGTGAGGTTCAGGTCAATGTAGCCTACCGCTGGTTCCTCGGTTTAAACCTGACCGACAAAGTCCCTGATGCCAGCACCCTTAGCCAGAACCGTCGCCGCCGCTTTAATGACTCGGATATCTACCAGCAAATTTTTGATGAAATCGTCTTGCAGGCGATGCAGCGTAAGTTGGTATCCGGCACGGTACTGTATACCGATTCAACCCACCTGAAAGCCAATGCTAACAAGGGGAAATGGGTCAAAGCACACGCCGTTTCAGAACGGCAAGCCTATATGGATAAGTTGGATCAGGCGATCGAGGAGGATCGCCTAGCCCACGGAAAAAAGCCCTTACCGCCGCCATCGAGCGAACCTCAGGTGCGGGAAATCAAACAAAGTAAGACCGATCCTGAAAGCGGCTTTATGACTCGGGATAACAAGCCCCAAGGCTTCTTTTATCTTGACCATCGTACGGTGGATACCAAAGTCAATATCATTACCGATGTGCATGTCACGGCGGGTAACGTCCACGACGCAGTGCCCTATTTGGCCCGATTGGAACGGCAGACACAGCGTTTTGGCTTTAACGTCCAGTATGTTGGCCTAGATGCAGGCTATCACACCACAGCCATCAGCAAAGGTCTGGAAGATAAGGGGGTAAAAGCGGTGTTTGGCTATCGGCGACCGATCCATCGCTAAGGGTACTTGCGTAAACGTGAGTTTATCTATATCGCCGAAACAGACCAGTATGTGTGCCCACAAGGACAGGCCTTGATTTACAGTACAACTAACCGGGAAGGGTATCGCCACTATGTATCTGATCCGGCTGTGTGCCGACAATGCCCGCTGCTTTCACGCTGTAATCAGAACGCCAAACAACAAAAAACGGTCACCCGTCATGTGTGGGAAGGCAGCAGAGAACGGCAGGATGCCAACCGGCTGACGCCTTGGGGTAAGGCCATCTATCAGAGGCGCAAAGAAACAGTAGAGCGAAGCTTTGCTGATGCCAAAGAGCTGCATCAATACCGCTACGCGCGGTATCGTGGTCGTCACAAAGTGCAGGCGCAATGCCTGATGACTGCCGCGGCACAAAACATCAAGAAAATCGCACTACTGGCAGGATAATTCCGCTTTTATAAACCTCTTGTCCTCATGAGTGCCTGTTTACACGCCTACTTAAGCTCAGATACGCCCAATTCACCTTAAAAAATCTTGGAGCAAAAACTTCCGCTCTTTGAACGCTTATCCCATTTGAGTGCTTATTCCAAAAGAAAAAGCGGCATTGAAGTGCATAAAACAACAAACCCCACCAAAAAGGCGGGGTTTGTCAGCTACCTGAGCCGAGCTTAAAGCTCGGCTTTTTTGTGTCTGTGTGATTTGTGCTGGATAAATACTAAGAAGTATCAATGTAGAAAATATTTTCCTAGCCTCTAGTTGGCTGACATTTAAAAGTTAATAAGTAGTGGCTAACAACAAATTGAGTATCTGTAACTAATCAATTTAGGCTGTCTTATTAGATTAGAGAGAAGGAGACAGAATCAATCAAGAGTGAGGGCGTTGAAAAAATACGCAGGCTAATGAGTAAGCTATTAGACATTGTTAAGCCTTATTTAATTAAGACTGAATAAAAAATGCCCGATATCAATATCGGGCAATTTTTATTGCGATAGCCGCAAGCTATTTTAGGCTTGGTGGGTGGACTATTGCTTGGTATTTTGCTGTTTTAGCAGGTCGCGAATTTCGCCAAGTAATAACTCTTCATTGCTAGGCGTTGGATCTGCGGGTGCTTCTTCTGCCACTTCTTCTTCACGCTTTAGGCGGTTAATGGCCTTAATTCCCATAAATACGGCAAATGCGATAATTAGGAAATCAATCACTGTCTGTAAGAATTGACCGTAAGCTAGTAATACGGCCGGGGTATCGCCTTGAGCTTCTTTGAGCACGATGGCTAGATCTGAGAAATCAACGCCACCTAACAATAAGCCAATAGGTGGCATGATCACATCGCCAACAAAGGAGGAAACAATTTTACCAAAGGCAGCACCAATGATGATACCAACCGCCATATCGACAACGTTACCTTTTACGGCAAAGGCTTTGAATTCTTTGATAAAACTCATTCTGAAGTTCCTATTTCTTAGAAATGATGACGCAAGCTATAAGCGAGTTATTTTAGCGTTAAAACGCTTGTTTAAGAACCGTTATTTTATAGCAGCTGAAAAAATAACGACCCTAGTTAAGTAGACTAGGGTCGTTGCTTAATTCAGTGAAATTAGTGAGTTCTGGCAACGGCAAACTGTGCAAGTTCAATCAGCGCTGCTTTATATTTTGACTCGGGTAGCGGGGCGAGATAAGCGATAGCCTGATCGGCGTAGTAGCGCGCACGCTGTGCAGTGTAGGCAAGTGCACCGGAGTCATTCACCGCTTGGCTAATTGCTTCTAGGTTTTCAAGGCCGCCTTTTTGAATCGCACTGCGCACTAGAGCGGCTTGCTCGGCAGTGCCCTCGCGCATTGTGACAATTAAAGGCAGGGTCGGTTTGCCTTCGGCTAAATCATCGCCAACATTTTTGCCTAGGGTTTCAGCATCGCCTTGGTAATCCAATAGGTCGTCAACCAACTGGAAAGCAATGCCTAGGGCATCACCGAACAGACGCAAAGCCTCGCAGTGTTCGGCAGGGGCGTTGGCTAACACTGCGGCGCTATGGGTTGAGGCCTCAAATAGCATGGCGGTTTTGCCTCGAATTACCTGCATATAGGTTTCTTCGGTGGTACTGGCGTCACGCACCTTGGTTAGCTGCAATACTTCGCCTTCAGCAATCACTCGCGTAGCGTGGGAGATAATCTGCATCACTGGTAGCGAGGCCAATTTAACCATCATCTCGAATGAACGGGCGTAGAGAAAATCGCCGACTAGCACGCTCGGCGCATTGCCCCATTTAGCATTAGCGGTTGCACGGTTACGGCGTAAATCAGACTTATCAACCACATCATCATGCAGCAGCGTTGAGGTATGGAGAAACTCAATAATGGCCGCCAATAGTAGCAGCTCGTCGTCTTGTTTATTAACGGCATTGCCTGCTAGCAATACTAATAAAGGACGTAAGCGTTTGCCGCCAGCTGAGATAATGTAATCGCCTATTTTTTCAACCAGCGGAACATCAGAATTAAGTTGTTGTTTGATTAGCTGATCGACGGCAGTAAATTCATCTGCTACGACTTGATAAAAGGCTTGTGGTTGCATAGTTGTTAGGCTTTTAAGTGAGTTTGTATGCATGCTAGGTCTGCCGTCGAAGACTGTCAAGGTAATGCGCGCAACTACTTGCTTAGCGGCAAATAGTTGCGTACAATTCGCACCCCTAAACCATTTTATTTGGGTAACAACCCTGACTTACGCAATTGCAGAGGCCCTAATCCAGCTAATGCAGCCATGCCAACCATTACTTATTTCTATAAAGAGTTGGGTGAGCAGGTATAACGGAGAATGCGAATGTACGCAGTAATTGTAACCGGCGGCAAACAATATAAAGTCGCTGAAGGTGAATACCTTAAAATTGAAAAGCTAGAAGTAGCTACCGGCGAAGCAGTAACTTTCGACCGTGTACTTTTAGTGGGTAATGGTGATGATGTTACTATCGGTGCGCCTGTTGTTGAGGGTGCTAAAGTGACTGCTGAAGTGGTTGAGCAAGGTCGTCACGATAAAGTGCGTATCATCAAGTTCCGCCGTCGTAAGCACAGCATGAAGCGTCAGGGCCACCGTCAGTGGTACACTGAAGTTAAAATCACTGGTATCCAAGCGTAAGCTTGAACCCCCAACTGGAGTACTGAACTCATGGCAACGAAAAAAGCTGGCGGTTCTACCCGCAACGGTCGCGATTCGGAATCGAAACGCCTTGGCGTCAAGATCTTCGGCGGCCAAACAGTTAAAGCTGGCAACATCATTGTGCGTCAGCGTGGCACCGAATTCCACCCAGGTAACGGTGTTGGTATGGGCAAAGACCATACACTCTTCGCTAAAGAAGAGGGCGTGGTTAAGTTCCAAGTAAAGGGTGCTTTTGGTCGTCGTTACGTTAGTATCGAAAACGCATAAGTATCTTTTTCAGAAAAGCCCTGTCCTATGACGGGGCTTTTTTGTTTGTGCAGGCAGTAAAGACGGATGACCGTGCTTGTTGTATCCTGCGAGACTATTATTATGCCCGTAGGCAAAGCGGGAGGAACAAAGCATGAAATTCGTTGATGAAGTATCCATCTTTGTAAAAGCAGGCGACGGCGGCAATGGCTGCATGAGTTTTCGCCGTGAAAAGTTTATTGAATTTGGTGGCCCCAATGGTGGCGATGGCGGTGATGGTGGTTCGGTATTGATGGAAGCCGATGAAAACCTCAACACCTTGCTTGACTACCGTTATACCCGCCGTTTTGATGCGCAGCGCGGTCAGAACGGTATGGGCAGTGAGAAAACTGGGGCTAAGGGGGAAGACCTAATATTAAAAGTGCCAGTAGGTACCACCATTATTGATGCTAATACCCAAGAGATTATTGGCGATTTAGTTGAGCATGGGCAGCGGATTATGGTCGCCCAAGGTGGTTGGCATGGACTGGGTAACACTCGCTTTAAGTCCAGTACTAACCGTGCACCGCGGCAGACTACGCCAGGTAAGCCAGGTGAGTCGCGTGACCTTAAGTTAGAGCTGAAAGTGCTGGCCGATGTTGGGTTGTTGGGTTTACCAAATGCTGGTAAAAGTACTTTTATTCGCGCCGTTTCAGCGGCAAAGCCGAAAGTGGCGGATTATCCGTTTACGACGTTAACTCCAAACTTGGGCGTAGTCGGCGTTGGACGCTTCCAAAACTTTGTGATTGCCGATATCCCCGGCTTAATTGAAGGCGCAGCTGAGGGTACAGGGCTGGGTATTCGCTTCTTAAAGCACTTAACTCGTACTCGCTTACTGCTGCATATTGTTGATCTTGCACCGCTTGATGAGAGTGATCCAGCAGAAGCTGCGCAGATTATTTTAAATGAGGTTGAGCAATTTAGCCCAGCGTTAATGCAGCGTGAGCGTTGGTTGGTGCTCAATAAAGCCGATCAGCTATTTGATGATGAGCGCAATGAGCGTGTGCAACATGTGATTGAGCAGTTGGCGTGGGACGGGCCGGTCTTTGTGATTTCAGCCATTGAGCGTGAAGGAACCGAGGCGCTGTGCAAAGAAATTATGCGCTTCTTAGATCAGCGTGCGGCGCGCATGCAAGAAGAGCCTGAGTTTGCTGAACAGTTAGCCGCCTTAGACCAGCTAATTGAAGATGAAGCACGGGCTTACTTGCAGTCGTTAGATGATCGCCGAGCCTTACGCCGTGCCGGAGTAAAACCGGTGGATGAGCTGCTAGACGAGGAAGAAGACTTTGAGGATGAGGAAGATCCTGAAGACGGTCCAGAGATTATTTACGTTCGTTAAAATCAGATGATTATTGGCGAGTGGCACTGGGGTGCCTCGCTCTAAGGTGTGAACTATGCGTGAGAAGATAACCAGTGCCCAACGTTGGGTGGTAAAGATTGGCAGTGCGCTGTTAACTGCTGATGGTCGAGGGCTTGATCGTGAAGCAATGGCGATCTGGGTCAGACAAATGGTCGCGTTGCGCCAAGCAGGAATTGATTTGGTTCTGGTTTCTTCTGGTGCAGTGGCTGCAGGTATGAGCCGCTTGGGCTGGTTAGAGCGTCCCAGTGCGATTCATGAGTTACAAGCAGCAGCTGCAGTTGGGCAAATGAGTTTAGTGAAAGCCTGGCAAACCAGCTTTGCTGAGCACAATGAGCGTACCGCTCAAATTCTCTTAACCCATGATGATCTGTCGGATCGTAAGCGTTACTTGAATGCGCGTAGCACCCTGCGAACTTTACTTGAGTTGGGCGTCATTCCAGTGATCAATGAAAATGATACGGTGGCTACCGACGAGATCCGTTTTGGTGATAACGATACCTTAGCTGCGTTGGTGGCTAACTTAGTGGAGGCTGACTTGCTGGTTATCTTAACGGATCAGCAGGGTATGTTTGATGCCGATCCACGGAGTAATCCAGAGGCACAGCTGATTTATGAGGCGAGGGCTGATGATCCAGAGTTAGATGCAGTGGCTGGTGGCACTGGCGGAGCCTTAGGACGCGGCGGGATGCAAACTAAGTTGCGTGCTGCACGTTTAGCTGCGCGTTCGGGCGCTTACTCGGTGATTGTTGGTGGCCGTATTGAAAGGGTATTGGATCGCTTACATGGTGGTGAGCGCTTAGGTACTTTGTTGTCACCGGAGCAATGCCGCCATGGTGCACGTAAACAATGGTTAGCCGGGCACTTACAAACCCGTGGCACCCTGACTTTAGACGCCGGTGCGGTTAAAGCCTTGGTTGAAGACCATAAAAGTTTATTACCAGTTGGTGTTACTGCGGTCGAGGGTAAGTTTCGCCGCGGGGAAATGGTGGTCTGCGTGGATCAGGACGGTAAAGAAATTGCCCGTGGTCTGGCGAATTACAGCGTAGCTGAGGCAGAAAAAATTCTTGGTCACTGCTCGGAAGAAATCGAGAAGATACTAGGTTATGTCGCTGAGGCTGAGTTGGTGCATCGGGATAACTTAGTATTGAGTTAAGCGCATAATTAATGGGTTGTTGCTAGAAGCCGTGTTCATTACTGAACGCGGCTTTTTTGTTTTTAACTATCCCGGCAGGAGCGCATTTTTAGGCTAAGCACCTAGTCTTGAGCATATAAAGGGTCGCGGTCGGTAAGACGAGGGCTAGGTGATGAGAAAGTCAGTAGCAGGTTTTAGCCTAATCGAAGTGTTAGTGGCATTAAGCGTGTTCTCTTTGGGAATGCTCAGTGTGCTAGAACTGCAGGTTAAGGCAAGTACTTACGCTGGGCAGGCTAAATATGCGCAAGCTGCGCACTTGTTGGCTTTGGATTTGCGCGGAATTTATCAGTATCAGCTACTAAAGCAAGCGAATGAGGGCGCTACTGCTAATGATCTGTTGTTACCAACGAAAACCTTGGGTGGAACTTTGCCCATAGCGACCTGTGCAGCTGACATAGGCTCAATTGAGGTGCAGCTGAGCTGTTGGCAAGAACGCATGTTTAGGCAATTACCTAGTGCTGAGCAAGTGTTTGCTGAGTATGCCTATATTTGTCAGAGCGACGAGCCAGGTCGGTGCAGCGCTACCGGTGATGCTTTAGAGATTCAGTTGGCTTGGACTGCGACTAATAGCTTGTGCTCGGTAGTATCTCCGCTGGATAGCGGGCAGCAACTGTGTCTTTATCGCGCGCGTATTGAGCTATGAATAAGTCGGTCAGGCGGTATATGCAAGGGTTAAGTCTGATTGAGTTATTGATCAGCTTGGTGTTAAGCAGTGCCTTGATACTTACCGTCAGTACCTTGTATTTAGCAGTTAAGAAGCACTATTTGCTACAGGAGTCAGTATTGAGCACGCAAGTTAATAGCCGATTACTGCACAGTTTATTACTGGAATATGTAGCTAAGGCAGGTTTTCGCCAGCACTTTGATCAGGAGCGGTCACAGGTATTTCCGACATTGACGACTTATGCAGAGTGCTCGTTTAAGGCAGCGCAGGTTTTAGTGGTAGATACGCAATTAAATCGCTTTTGTGTGCGTTATGAAGCAGCCACTAACGCACAGTTAGATTGTACAGGGCAGCCAATAGAAGGGACTGCGGTGTTGTTGTTTGAGTTTCGCTTAAATCCACAGCAGCCCTATTTAGGAGCGCTTTACTGTAAAAATCTAGTGGCGAAAGTACCAGCTGCTGTGGAGTTGCTCTCGGGTATAGCTGATGTGCGTTTGCAACCGCTGCATCGACACAGTGCACAGCAAGAGCAATTGGTTGGATTGGCTGTGCAGTGGCTAATAATCAGTGAGCAAAAATTTGAGCAGGTTTCTTCAAAGGACTTAGATGGCTGGCGTGGCGGTTTACAGTCTCGCTTGCAGCAACATTTTGCAGGGCATCTGTATCAAGAGGCGCGGGCTCATTTCACGACGCGGCAGCAAGGCTTATGAAAAGGTTAATGCGTGCAGATCAGCAGCAGGGAGCTGCATTATTAGTGAGCTTGGTGTTATTAATGCTAATGAGCTTGTTAGTGATTAGTGTGGTGGATAGCGTTATTTTAGAGACTCGTATTACTGGGGTGATTACTCAGCAACATAGCTTAGAGCAGGCAGCTGAATATGGTTTAAAACAAGCAGAGCAGCAGGTGTATGCATTAAGTCAGGCGCAGCAGCATCCTTGGCTGTTGCTTAATGAGTGTGGGAGTGCGGGCTGTATCAAACCTTTGCTTACCCAAGAGCAGCTACAGGAGTTTTATCAGGCGGAGCTATCGCTGTTTCAGCGCTATGACGCCCAAAGTCAGCGATTAGCAGGTGATGAACAGTTGCAGGTGCGCTGGTTGATTGGTTGGGTGAGTCCTGTGCTATTGAAGGCGACAGTAGCGCATTACTCCCCTACAGCATTACCTGCCGGTGCGCAGTATTTTATTGTCAATGTATTAAGTCAAACGGAAGCAGGGCAGCACGTGCAGTTACAAACCGTGCTGGCGGATTTTTGGCTGGCGGAGTAATCAGCGCTTAAGGGAGTTAACACATGTGGAGACTATTTAGCCAAAAAGCACTTTGGTTGTTAGCGCTTTATATTTTACAGCCTGCTGAGGTAGTAGCAGAGGTTGCCTGCGATCCTGCCCATTTGTCGGTCATTCAGCATCTCAGTCAGCGAGCAAGCCCACCTTTAGTTCGTTTTATTACTCAACATAACCCGACTGTTTTATTGCGTAATCACCTGTTGCAGTTAGAGGCAGAATCCAGTCTTCAAGAGTTGTTATTAGTTCAAGTGGGTCAAGATCAGCAGTTATATGTCACACAGCGCAATGGTTCACTGCTGGGGCTCAATCCGCAAACAGGTGCTGTACTGTTTGCTTGGCAGCCAGAACAGCTTAGTCATCTACTGCCGCCAGTCTCGGTACAGACACAGATGCAAGCATTGCCACAGCCAGGGGCTAATCGCTCAGGCGCCGCTAGCGTGTTGGTAATAGCTATGACCGGCAGTCTGGAGGGGCTGCTGGTGTTGCAATTAGGCATTCAGCAGTTACCACAACTGAGTTGGCAGCAAATTGCAGAGACAACAGCGCCAAGCCCATCACTTGGCTATCCTCCTTCGATGCAAATAGCCGAATTGGCGCCAAGTCAGTGGTATGTATTGTGGGGCGTGGCCGGTGAATTATTGTTTTATCGCTTGGAGAGCGGTGAGTTAAGCGCGCGGACAGTGCTAACAACCAGTCCGGAGCCTCTTTCAGCGCTAGGATTGGTTGCCGAGCACAGGGCGGGAGTTGCCACTATGGCCTATGTTGGCGGGGCGAGTGGGCGATTATGGCGAGTTAATTTGGCGCAGGCCCTGAGTGGATTGGAAAGCAGTGGCACATTGATTTTCCAAGGTGAACCGCAGCAGTCGATCGTATTAGCGCCCTTGGCCTTGCCGTTAGCTAGTCCTCAGCACGCACCACAGTTGCTGGTGGTTTTTACTGCAGAGCAGCGGCAGCAGAATCGCTCCTATGTGCTAGGGGTGCGTGATAGCTGGATGGATCAGCCAACTAGCACCACCGTGATTACCTCCGAGCAGTTGCTGCAGCAGCGTGTCACTGTAGAACAGTTTGAGTTTAATGTGCTCAGCGAGGTGGGACAGCTCATTAATGGTGGGCTAGATTGGTCGCGTTATGCCGGCTGGCGCTTGGCTTTATTAGAGGGACACTTCGTAGTCGAGCCGTTGTTGATGTTGGATAAAAAGTTATTTCTAGTCGCCAGAGCGTTGGATGCTGAGCAGTGTTTAGCCAGTGCTCAGCATTGGTTATACGGATTGGAGGTGAGCGAGCAGCAGGTCTTTAATAAAGCCGTTTTTTTGGCGCCAGAGGAGCCTATTCAAGGGCATCTCATTACCTTGGAGGAAGCACCAGAGTTAAGTGTGAAACGCAAGAATCAGCAACATTTATCCCTTTGCAGCTTGTCTCAGTGTTTTGCGTTGGGGCTTGAACCGCGACTCAGTGGACGCCAGTCATGGCGAATTATTCGATAATGGAGATGCCTATGGATAGGCAGCGCATACGAGGTTTTACCTTGTTCGAACTGATCATTACCGTGGCAATCGTTGGGCTGCTAGCCTCGATTGTTTACTCCAGTCATAAATTAAGTGTGCATAAGGGCTATCGGGCAGAAGGCAAAGCGTACTTGATGGATTTGGCGATCAAGCAAGAGCAACATTATTTTCAGTATCAGCAGTATGTACTTGAAAATAGTAAGTTGGCCGAACTTAAAATGCCGGCCCGCAGTGTGAGTCAAAAGTACCAAGTTAGTTTGGCTAAGCTGGCGAATGACGGAGGTTATACCCTGCAAGCTACGCCTTTATTTGATGATGAACTCTGTGGCACCTTATCAATTAATGCTAAGGGTGAGAAAAAACCAGCTACTGCGGGTTGCTGGCCTTTGCCTTAATCAGTTTCAGCTAACCTTTGCCTGCAGATTATTCAGCAACAGACCTGCAGGCAAAGGGCGCTTCAGGTATAATCCCTGCTTTATGTAAAACTACAGAGTTTGAGTGTGCTGTTATGGAAATCAATCCGCTGGTAACCCGTATTAAAGACTATTCTGAACGTACTGAAACGATTCGGGGGTATCTTTGACTACGCGAATAAAAAAGATCGCTTAGTTGAAGTCGAGCGTGAGCTCGAAGATCCTAATGTTTGGAATGATCCTGAGTACGCTCAAAACTTAGGCCGCGAACGTTCAACACTGGCTAAAATCGTTGACACCCTAGAAGAGTTAGGTGATGGCTTAGTGGATGCCAGCGAACTGCTAGGGATGGCGGTTGAAGAGGATGACGCCGACGCGGTTGCAGAAATCGAAGCAGAAGTGGCACGTTTAGGTGAAGAGCTAGAAAAGCTTGAGTTTCGTCGGATGTTTAGCGGCGAGATGGATGAAAATAACGCTTACCTTGATATTCAAGCCGGCTCAGGTGGTACTGAGGCGCAAGACTGGGCCAGCATGTTGCTGCGCATGTATTTGCGCTGGGCTGACCATAATGGCTTTGAAGCAACCATTATGGAGTTATCTGATGGTGATGTGGCTGGGGTCAAAGGCGCCAGCTTACATATTAAAGGTGAGTACGCCTATGGCTGGTTACGGACTGAAAGTGGCGTGCATCGCTTAGTCCGTAAAAGCCCGTTTGATTCGGGTAATCGCCGTCATACTTCGTTTACTGCAGTGTTTGTCTCGCCAGAAATTGATGACAATATTGAAATTGATATTAATCCGGCAGATTTACGGGTTGATACCTATCGTTCATCTGGTGCTGGTGGTCAACACGTTAACACTACTGACTCGGCGGTGCGTATCACCCACGTGCCAACCAACACTGTAGTCGCCTGTCAGAATGAGCGCTCGCAACATGCCAACCGCGACACCGCAATGAAAATGCTGCGGGCTAAACTGTATGAGCAAGAAATGCAGAAGCGCTCGGCAGCTTCTCAAGCCTTAGAAGATACCAAATCAGATATTGGTTGGGGGCATCAAATCCGCTCATACGTACTGGATCAGTCACGAATCAAAGACTTACGCACCAACATTGAAAACAGTAACTGTGATGCAGTGTTGGATGGCGATATTAATGACTTCTTAGAAGCCAGCTTAAAGCAAGGGTTATAACCACCGGGTGTGGGATTTAACAAATATTTTTTAGCAGCTTAGCTGCACTGACTAAATTATTGGATGCACTCATCATGAGCGAACAACCGCTAAATACAAGTGAATTGCAAGAGGAAGAAAATCAGTTAATTGCGCTACGTAAAGAAAAGCTTGCCGCAGCGCGGGCTAAGGGTAATGCCTTTCCCAATGATTTTCGTCGTGAACACTACTGCGCCGATTTACAAAAGCAATACGCAGATGTGAGTAAAGAAGACCTCGAAGCCCAAGCAATTCCGGTCAAGGTAGCGGGCCGCATCATGTTGAACCGTGGTGCATTTATGGTTATTCAAGACAGCAGCGGCCGTTTACAGGTGTATGTGGACCGCAAAGGTTTAGATAAAGAAAAGCTGGCTGAAATTAAAACCTGGGATTTAGGCGATATTATTGCCGCAGAAGGCACTTTGGCCCGTTCGGGTAAGGGCGATTTGTACGTACATATGACTGCGGTACAGTTGCTGACTAAATCATTACGCCCGTTGCCTGATAAGCACCATGGTTTAACCGACACAGAGCAGCGCTATCGCCAGCGCTACGTTGACTTAATCGTCAATGATGAAGTGCGCGATACCTTTGTAACGCGCTCAAAAGTGATTAGCTATATTCGTAACTTCTTAGCTCAGCGCGGTTTTTTAGAAGTTGAAACGCCGATGCTGCAAACCATTCCAGGTGGTGCATCAGCTAAGCCCTTTGAAACCCACCACAATGCGTTGGATTTAGAAATGTATCTGCGTATTGCTCCTGAGTTGTATTTAAAGCGGTTAGTGGTTGGTGGATTTGAAAAGGTGTTTGAAATTAACCGTAACTTCCGTAATGAAGGGGTTTCTACTCGCCACAACCCAGAATTTACCATGCTGGAGTTCTACCAAGCTTACGCTGACTACGAAGATAATATGGACTTAACCGAAGAGTTATTCCGTGAGCTGGCGCTAGAAGTTTTAGGCACCACGGATGTGCCTTATCAAGGCAAGGTATTCCACTTTGGTGAGCCATTTGTGCGTTTGTCATTGTTTGATTCGATTCTCAAATATAATCCAGAGATTACTGCCGAGGACTTGCAGGATCTCGATAAAGCCCGTGCCTTGGCGAAAAAGCATGGGGCTGATGTGTTAGGTTTTGAAGGGTTGGGTAAATTACAAACCATGATTTTTGAAGAAACCGTTGAGCACAAGCTTGAGCAACCAACCTTTATCACCCGTTACCCATTTGAGGTTTCACCGTTAGCACGGCGCTCAGATGATGATCCAAACGTGACCGACCGTTTTGAGCTGTTTATTGGTGGCCGTGAAATCGCCAATGCTTACTCTGAGTTAAATGATGCCGAAGATCAGGCCGAGCGTTTTATGGCGCAAGTGGCCGATAAAGATGCCGGTGATGATGAGGCGATGCACTACGATGCCGACTTTGTACGAGCATTAGAGTACGGTATGCCACCGACAGCCGGTGAAGGTATTGGGATTGACCGTTTAGTAATGTTGCTCACCGACTCGCCGTCGATTCGTGATGTGATTTTATTCCCGCACATGCGTCCAGAGCATCACTAAGTTAGCGTAAGTCATGCCGCACCGAGGTTACTGGGTGCGGCATTTTTTTATCGTAAAAAGGTTGGTTGTTCGGCGGCTGACCACAGAGGTTGCGCCTTGGCGCAGAGTTGTCCTATGAAGAGTAGCGCACTAGGCAGTACGTTTATTGTCGCAGGCACCGCTTTAGGTGCAGGTATGTTGGCTATGCCATTAGCCACTGCAGGTGTGGGTTTTTTCTCGGCTTTATTCATGCTCGGTGGATTATGGGCGGTGATGTGTTATACCGCGTTATTGCTGGTTGAAGCCTATCAGCAGTATGCGCCAAGCCTTGGTTTGGCTTCGTTAGCTGCTCATTATTTGGGACCAATGGGTTATTGGCTAGCGACCTTGGCCATGCCATTTTTGATGTACGCTTTGGTGGCGGCTTATATCAGTGGTGGCGGTGAGTTAGTCCAGGTATCGCTGGCCAATTGGCTAGACTGGCAGCTGAACAGCAGCGAGGCAATTTTACTGTTTACCCTGACCGGAGGGGCGATCGTTTCTTTAGGCACTCGTTCGGTAGATCTGGTGAATCGTTGGCTGTTTGCGGTAAAAATCTTGTTTTTGCTGGCGATGTTAATGCTCTTGCTGCCCCATGTTGAACAAGTCAACTTACTGACGCTGCCGGTTGAGCAGGCTTTAATCCTATCGGCGATTCCTGTGGTGTTTACCTCCTTTGGTTTTCATGGCAGCGTGCCCAGTATTGTTAGCTATTTAGGCGGAGATACTCAGAAACTGCGCTGGGTGTTTATTATCGGCAGCGCAATTCCATTAGTGATTTATATTCTGTGGCAGTTGGCAACCTTGGGGGCGATTCCCTCTACTGAGTTTGTCGGCATTCTGGCTGAAGAAAGTGGATTAAATGGCTTGCTAACCGCAGTTAAAGATGTAGTGGAAGTGGCTAAGGTGGAAGTGGCGGTGCGCTCCTTTGCCGCGCTGGCTTTGGCTACCTCGTTTTTGGGCGTAGCACTTGGGTTGTTTGATTTCTTAGCGGATATTTTTCAGCGCCAACCAACGGCCAGTGGCCGCTTACAAACTGGTTTGCTCACCTTTATCCCGCCCTTATGCTTTGCCTTGTTTTATCCTAAAGGGTTTATCTTTGCCTTGAGTTTTGCCGCGATTGCTTTATCAGTCTTATCCTTGTTGTTGCCGGCAATGATGGTCTGGCAGCTGCGTAAACATACGCAAAATACCAAATTGTATCGAGTTGCTGGTGGTTCGCTGGGCTTAGCTGTGGTCTTTAGTTTAGGGCTAGTGATTATTTTGATTCAGCTGGGAATTGTGCTCGGAGAGCTGCCCGCAGTCAGCTAAACTTTGCTTGATACAGGTCATTGGTAAGGGTTTTTGCTAGAAAATAGCCATTAGCTTCGCTATCTAAATATATATATTACGAGTATCAGACAGTTATTCTAAAGTTGTATAAGCAGCTGCAGAAAATTGAATATCAAACCGTTGCTAGGAGGCGGTATGGGACTCGTAAAACGCATGGGCGTTGTGGGTGTAGTAGGCTTTGCTGCAGTACTGGGCTTCGCCTATTCAGTGCCCCATTGGTATGCACCCAAACAAGAAGCTGAAGTCAATATCCATGATCCAGAATTGATCAAAAAGGGCGAATACGCGGCCATTGCCGGTGACTGTGTGGCCTGCCATACCGCACCAGGGGGCAAGCCATTTGCCGGTGGTTTAGCTATGCACACACCACTGGGCGCGATCTATTCCACCAATATTACCCCAGACCCTGAAACTGGAATTGGTAATTACTCCTATGCTGATTTTGAGCGTGCAGTACGTCGGGGTATTCGTCCAGATAATGTGTCGATGTATCCTGCGATGCCATCGCCTTCTTATCAGATTGTCAGTGATGATGAAATTAAAGCGATGTATGCCTACTTTATGAGTAGCGTTGAAGCCGTACGTCAAGACAATCATGCCTCAAGTATTCCTTGGCCATTTAATATGCGCTGGCCGCTAGCGTTATGGCAGGTGATGTTTGCGCAGCCGCGTGAATTCGTAGCTGATCCTGCGGCAACGCCTGAAGTGCAACGGGGGGCTTATTTGGTGGAAGGACTGGCGCACTGTGGTGCTTGTCATACCCCGCGCGGTATCGCCTTTCAGGAGAAATCATTGCATGCCAAAGATGGTGATCATTTCTTAGGCGGTGCAGTACTTGAAGGCTGGTACGCCAAGAGTTTACGCGGTGAGGGCACCGGACTTGCTACCTGGACGGAAGATGAGTTGTATGACTTTTTACGCTCAGGTCGAACTGAAAAAACGGCGGCTTTTGGCAGTATGGCGGATGTGGTCTCCCATAGCTTGCAACATATGACAGATGCTGATGTGCGTAGTATTGCGAAGTACATTAAGCAGTTACCAGCGAAAAAAGGCTATGCGGTTGAGCGGCAGCAGCAAGCGGATACCACTACTGGTGCCTTGTTAGATGGTGATTATTCAGCTAAGGGCGCGTTGGTCTATGTAGAGCACTGCGCTGCGTGTCACCGCTTAGATGGTAAAGGGGCGCCACGTATTTTCCCTGCTCTAGCCGGTAACTCAATTGTATTTGCTGAAGATCCGAGTTCACTGATTCAGGTGACGCTAGAGGGTGGCTATATGCCAGCCACGCGACATGATGTGATGACCTTTGCTATGCCTGGCTTTGAGCATTTAACTGATACTGAGGTGGCAGATGTACTGACCTTCATTCGTCAAGGTTGGACTAACCAAGCCAGCGCTATTGATGTTAAAGACGTAGCTCGTATGCGCAAACTGGTAGTTAATAAGCCTGCCCACTATGTACCTGAGGGTTACTTAGCTGAAGGCTATGTGGCTGACAATGATCGTTCCGCTGAATCTGCAGGAGACCAACATGAGTAAGTGGATTGCTGCATCCGCAGCCTTAGCTTTAATCTTAGGCGCTCCATTGGCTGTAGCCGAAGTTGGCAGCTCGAAGTTACCGATTAGTCTGTCTGCGGTAGATAAAGACGGTAAGCCGTTGCCAACCTACATTGTGCCCAAAGACGCTGATATTCTGCGCCATGATAATGCTGAGCAAATTATGCTGGGTAAACGCTTGTTGAATGAAACTAAGCGTTTATTACCAGACAATGTCGGCGCTAATATGAACTGCAATAGCTGTCACGTGGCCCAGGGTAAGATGCACTTTGGCGCACCTTATCTGAATACAGTGAATTCGTTCCCGCAGTTTAACCCACGGGCAGAGCGAGTGATGACCCTCGAAGAGCGGGTCAATGGCTGCTTTATGCGCTCGATGAATGGTAAGCCATTGGCTATCGACAGCAAAGAAATGCAGGCAATTGTCGCCTATATGCAGTGGTTAGCCCAAGATGTTCCCCATGGTGGTAAAGCAGTGGAGCTGGTTAACTCGGGACCGATTGATATGAGCTTGACGCCTGATCCAGTGCGAGGCCAAGCCATCTATGCTAAGCAGTGCGCAACCTGTCATGGAGTAAATGGCGAAGGCATGATGGATGGTGCTGGTAACGTAATGTTTCCACCCTTATGGGGTGAAGAGTCCTTTAATATTGGGGCAGGTTTGGCTCGTTTATATAAAGCGGCGCAGTTTGTTAAGTACAATATGCCGATGGGAGTGAGTAAAACTAAACCCTGGGGCCAAGGTAATGTACTGAGTGATCAGGATGCAGTGGATGTGGCTGGCTACTTTACCCAGATGCAGCGTCCCGACTTCCCTGCCAAGGTCAATGACTGGCCAAGTGGTAAAAAGCCTAAAGACGCACGTTATTAATAGTGCATCTGAGTAATAAAGGGAGCTAGTTTTAGCTCCCTTTATTTCATGCTGCTGTTAACTGCTGATTCAGGGCTTCTAATAAGCCTTTAATTGACTGCTGATTAATGACTAAATCAGCTAAATAGTCCATGTCCGTTGGTTCGTAGTTAATGATCACTAACTTTGCCCCCATTTGTTTAGCCAGATGTGGAAAGCCATTGGCCGGTGAAACGCTTAGCGATGAGCCCAAGACAATAAATAAATCGCATGCTCGGGTCAGTTGCTCGGCCCTTTGAAAAGTGTCTTGCGGTAACATCTCGCCAAATAACACAATTCCTGGGCGAACAGTACCGCCACAAGGGCAATAAGCTGAGCCGGTTAAATAGGTGTGTCGCGCCATCGCTGCGCCACAGGAGTGGCAATGTAAGTCACGGAAGCTGCCGTGTAATTCCAGTACTTGTTGGCTGCCTGCATCACCATGAAAGCCATCAACGTTTTGGGTGATAATTCCTTGCAGCAAGCCGTGTTGTTCCCAGCGGGCCAAAATGTAATGTCCGCTATGGGGCTGATACTGATTAATGTCAGCTAAGCGGGCCTGATAAAAGGCGGTAAATTCGTCGCGGTTATGCTCAAGAGCGCGCACATGGGCTAACTCAGATGGATTAAACTTCTTCCACAGCCCACGCTCGGCTGAGCGAAAGTCTGGCAGGCCACTTTCGGTTGACATGCCAGCTCCGCTAAACACTAAGGCATGTTTAGCCTGTTTGAGCCAATTAAGTAGAGTAAGGGTTGATTGCTGCATGCTGTGTTCCTCACGTACTGGGTAATAGTTAATTGCCCCGCGGCCAAGCGTTAGTGATGGGGTAATGACGATCTGCACCAAAGCTACGTTTAGTGATGCGTGGTCCTACGGCTGCTTGCTGGCGCTTATATTCATTAAGATCGACTAGGCGCAAAATACGCAGCACGACTTCTTCGGCAAAACCTTGTTGAATAATGGCTTGTGCCGACTGATCTTCTTCAACATAAAGGCGCAAGATTTCATCGAGCAGCGGATAGGGCGGCAGTGAATCTTCATCTTTTTGATCTGGCGATAATTCTGCTGAGGGTGCGCGCTCAATCACTCGCTCAGGAATAACATACCCTAAGCTGTTGCGATAACGTGCCAGTTCATAGACTAGGGTTTTAGGCACATCCTTTAACAGCGCAAAACCGCCGGCCATATCACCATAGAGCGTGGAGTAACCTACCGCAGTTTCACTTTTATTACTGGTAGTCAGGACTAGATAGCCACTTTTATTGGATAGCGCCATTAATAGAGTGCCACGACACCTTGCTTGCAGGTTTTCTTCGGTAGTGTCTTTAGGTAAACCTGCAAAGACGGGCTCTAAGGTCGCTAGAAAGCTTTCCACCATCGACGCGATGGCTAGGGAGCGATAGGCTACCCCCATCAGCTTGGCTTGTTCAGCTGCGTCATCCTGACTAATTTGTGCGGTGTAGTGGTAGGGCATCATTACTGCCTCTACCTTATCAGCACCTAAGGCATCGGCGGCAATAGCCAAGACCATGGCGGAATCAATGCCGCCTGATAGTCCAAGCAAAACGCCTTTAAAGCCATTATGTTGCACGTAATCTTGCAAGGCTAAAACCAAGGCTTGATAGGCACTGGCGAGCATGGGTAATAAGGGCGTGATTGTTTGTGAGGGTAGCGCCTGGTGGTTAAATTCAGAAAGATATAAGCCTTCAGTGAAAGCCGGTGCCCGTAGTGTGAGCTGTCCTTGAGGGTTTAGCGCAATGCTTTGGCCGTCAAAGATAAAGTCATCCTGCCCGCCGACTAGGTTAGTGTAGTAAATCGAGAGCTGATGCTGGGTGGCCAATGCGCTTAAGAGTTGCTCGCGCTGAGATTGTTTGTCTAGCTCAAAGGGCGAGGCATTGAGGGTTAAAATAATTTCAGCTCCCGCAGCTTTGGCTTGTTTCACGGGTGCAGGGTGCCACAGGTCTTCACAGATAAGCAGTGCGCAATCAACGCCTTTAACTTTAAAGGTGCTACTGCTATTGCCGGCACTAAAGTAATTAGGCTCAGCAAACACCGGAGCGCCTGGTAGCTGTTGCTTATGGTACCAATGCACAATCTGACCTTGATAAATCACCACAGCACTATTGAAGCGCTGTGTATTTTCTAGCCAAGGTAAACCAATCACGCAGTAGAGAGCTTTGGGTAACTGTGCCTGTAGTCTGTTTAAGGCCGCTTCGATACGCAGCTGCATACTCGGTCGCAGCAGTAAGTCTTGGGCAGGATAACCGCACAGGGTAAGTTCGGGAAATAGCACTAGATCCGCCTGTTGTTGCGCGGCTTGCTCAGCGTAGTGCAGGATTTTTTCCACATTAGCTTCAATATCACCGACTCGACATTTGATTTGCGCTTGGGCAATCCGCAACAGATTAGGCATAGTACTTATCCTAGCTTTATATAGTGAAAACAGTAATTCTTAGGTATTAATGATTAACTGAGTCAAATAAACAGTGCTATGATACTTGATAATTTTTCCGGCTGCTGCGGGCATAAGGCTTGTGCTAAGCAAAATACAGCGCCATATACATTCAGTAGTCAAGGCATGTGCAGTATCAAAGGTATTTGCCTACTGACGTTATTATTCACAACATTAACTTAAGGAATCGCAATGGAACTTAAAGATAAGGTCATTATTGTTACTGGCGGTGGTCAAGGTCTTGGCCGCGCGATGGGTGCTTACCTTGCAGGTAAGGGCGCCAAGTTAGCATTAGTTGACTTAAACCAAGAGCGTTTAGACGAGTCTGTAGCAGCCTGTGAAGCTGCAGGTAGCCAAGCGCGCGCTTATATCTGTAACGTCGCTAACGAAGAAGATGTAACCAAAATGGTTAATCAGGTGGTAGCGGATTTTGGCACGTTAAATGGTTTAGTGAACAACGCTGGTATCTTGCGTGATGGTTTAACTATTCGTGTGCGTGATGGCGAAATGACTAAGATGTCACTCGCTAACTGGCAGGCGGTGATCGATGTTAACTTAACTGGCGTATTCTTATGTACCCGTGAAGTAGCAGCGAAAATGATCGAAATTAAAGCGGAAGGCACCATCGTTAATATTTCTTCAATTTCACGTGCAGGTAACATGGGTCAAGCTAACTACTCTGCGGCTAAAGCAGCAGTAGCGGCTGACACTGTAGTGTGGGCTAAAGAATTAGCACGTTATGGAATTCGTGTGGGTGCGGTAGCACCAGGCTTTATCGAAACCGAAATGACCTTAGGTATGAAGCCGGAAGCGCTAGATAAGATGACTTCAGGTATTCCATTACGTCGTATGGGTAAGCCGGAGGATATCGCTCACTCAGTTGCTTATATCTTTGAAAACAACTACTTCACCGGTCGTGTGCTGGAAGTAGATGGTGGTTTACGTCTGTAATCGCCTAAATTCTAGTGATCGCTTATTTAGCAGCGATTGCTAGTTAATAAAAAGCCCAAATTCAGTAATGAGTTTGGGCTTTTTTATGTTACTAAGCAGTTGTAACGCGTGATTATGCGTCTAGGCCGAGCAACTGATTAGAGCGTGCTTGGGTGCTGCGATAAAGATCGGCATCGGTTTTTAGTGCTTCTAAGCGCGCAGGGAAGATCGTCGCAAGCTTCGCTTGCCACTCTGCGCTTTGTAGTTTCTCTGGGAAGCAGCGTTCGAGCAGCTCAAGCATGATAGAAACCGTCACTGAGGCACCAGGTGAGGCACCTAGCAGTGCGGCTAAGGAGCCATCTTGTGAGGCAACCAGCTCGGTACCAAACTGTAATACGCCACCTTTTTTAGGATCTTTCTTAATGATTTGGACGCGTTGGCCTGCCACTTCTAAACGCCAGTCGGCTTTATTGAGGGTTGGATAGAATTTTTTCAACGATTCTAAACGCTGATCCATCGACTGCATAACTTCGCTGATTAGATAGCGAGTCAGATCCATATTGTCTTTGGCGACAGAGAGCATCGGCCCAATATTGCCTAGACGGATGGAAAGTGGCAGGTCAGTAAAGGAGCCAAATTTTAAGAACTTAGTAGTGAAGCCAGCATAGGGGCCAAATAGTAATGAAGTATTACCATCCACTACTCGGGTATCTAAGTGAGGGACCGACATGGGGGGGGCGCCCACCGAAGCTTGGCTATAGACTTTAGCGCGATGTTTTTCGACAACTTCAGGGTTGTCGCAGCGTAACCATTGGCCACTCACTGGGAAACCGCCGTAGCCTTTACTTTCAGGGATGCCAGACATTTGCAGCAAGGGCAGTGCGCCACCGCCTGCACCTAAAAAGACGAACTTAGCTAATAGGGTGCGCTTAGTGCCTGACTGCAAATTTTTAGTGGTGACTTTCCATTGCTCGCCTTGACGCTCAATTTTAATCACCCGCTCATTACAGCTAAGGGCCGCTTCAGGTTGTTGGGTTAAGTAGGCTAAGAGTTGCTTGGTTAGCCCGCCAAAGTTGACATCTGAGCCGCCTTTTACGCGAGTCGCAGCTAAGGTTTCATCAGCGTTACGACCTTCCATCATTAATGGAATCCATTGGCGCAATTGGGCGTGATCGGTGGTGAACTCCATCTGCTCAAAGGCGTGGTGCTGTTTTAATAACTCGGCGCGCTTTTGTAGAAAGTCGATATCTTTGGGGTTGTTAACAAAGCTAAGGTGCGCTACAGGCGTGATAAAGGTTTGTGGATTACCGAAGGTGCCGGTTTCCACTAGGTGTGCCCAGAACTGCTTAGACTCTTCAAATTTGGCGTTAATATCTAATGCTTTACTAATGTTAATGCTGCCATCAGCTGCCTGTGGTGTGTAGTTAAGTTCACACAGTGCAGCGTGTCCGGTACCTGCGTTGTTCCATGGGTTAGAGCTTTCTAAAGCGCCGTCTTGCATCTGCTCAACGATTTCTAAGCGTAAGCTGGGATCCAATTCTTTTAATAGCACGGCGAGGGTTGAGCTCATAATGCCGGCACCGATAAGAAGTACATCTAGAGAGGTTTGATTGTGTTGCGCCATTAGCCTGTCTCCGAAAAGCAGTTAGATAACTGTACAAAAAAAAGGGGGTTGTTAGGTTGTTCAGTAACAACGCCTTGGAGGGCTGGTGGAACAACTTGCTGCCAAACTTTTCATGGTTTGCCACACTCTTTTGAAGTTGTGAAACTGTATCCCGCAATCTTATGGAATAGCGGACCTATAGTGTAGATACCTAGTAACTCGTCATGAGGTTGAAACTTAAGGTAAGGATATTCTACTAAAAACACCTAGTCACTCAGTGTGTTTTCAAGGGCTTACATTAGAAAAATAGCATTGGTGGAGGCTCATCACGCTATTTTGGCTGGTAAGTCATATTTTAAAAATATGGAAGCAATTATAGCGATGAAAATATAAAAAACGATCATTGTCTGGGAAAAAAGTTTAGTCGAAAGTAGTAAATGCCGCTTTCTTAGCATAAAACCTAGGTGCAGCCTGTGCTTTTTTGTCAGCGGACGCGGGAGTTAGGTATACTTTGCACAGGTTATTTTTAATTGACTGGCTTGATTGGCCGCACGGTTTGACGTGCGTCTAAGACTGTCACTAATCGGATGGAGTGCGCGATGAAAAAACAAGTAATTTTGGCGGTAATGCTGTCGTTTGCGTTAGTGGGCTGTGGTCTAAGTCCGCAGCAGATTACTCCAGCACCACGGATTCAGGCCGATTTTGCACGAGTAGCCCAAGGCCAAGCGGTACAGGTGCGGGTGGTGGATGGGCGCTCAACTGATGTGGTTGGCTCACGCGGTGGTGCGTATCCAAATACCAGCTTGATTCGTGTTGATGGGCAGCGACTATTACCTCGTTTACAAGCGGAAACGGATGTTGCGTTACGCGTCCAAGGCTTTAATCCAGGCGTGCAAGTACATCAAGGCGCGCAGTTATTGCTGACCCTTAAAGAGTTGTCCTATAAGGTCCCTGCTAGTAGTGGCGTGGGCAGTAAGGCGAATGTGAGTGCAACCTTCCAAGTCGACGTAGAAAACCGTGGGCGTCGTTACAGCGGACGCTATACTGCTAGCATGAGTCAAGGATTTGTTACCGCACCTAGTGCAGCTGCCAATGAAAAACTGCTCAGTGAAGTGCTAAGTGATGCGCTGCAGCGTGTGTTTAAAGATCAAGCGGTTAGCCGCTTGCTGGCCGAGTAGAGTTAAGCATGCCGCACTCCTTACCGCCGGCAGTATTTATTGCCGGCCCCACGGCCTCTGGTAAAACTGACTTGGCGATTGCTTTGGCCGAGCATTTGCCAGTTGAATTGATTAGTGTCGATTCGGCACTGATTTATCGAGGCATGGATATTGGTACAGCTAAGCCTGAGCCTGAGCTGTTGGCACGTTACCCCCATCAGCTGGTTGATATTCTTGATCCGCTAGAAAGTTACTCAGCGGCTCAGTTTTGTCAGGATGCGCTGCCTTTGATGCAGCAAGCAACCGAGCAGGGGCGCTTGCCGGTCTTGGTGGGTGGGACCATGCTTTACTTTAAGGCTTTACAGGAGGGCTTAGCCAATATGCCCCCAGCCGATGAGCCAACGCGTCAGCAATTAGAGCAAGAAATTGAGCAGGATGGGCTCACTAAGTTATATAAGCAATTGTTAAGCATTGATCCGGTAGCGGCCGCAAGAATTGATGCTAACGATAAACAGCGTATTATGCGGGCTCTAGAGGTATGGCGAGTCAGCGGAAAAACCTTAACCGAGCATCATCAGCAACAAGCACACAGCCAGTGTCAATTGCCGTATACTGTGTCCTGTATTGCATTAGCGCCTCAAGAACGAGCTGTGTTACATCAACGAATTGCCTTACGCTTTCAGTTGATGTTGGAACAAGGCTTTATTGAAGAGGTCGAAGCGCTCAGGCAGCGTTCAGATTTACATTTAGAGCTACCTTCTATGCGATCTGTGGGGTATCGACAGGTTTGGAAGTATTTAGAGGGCGAGTATGATTATTCTGAAATGGTAGAGCGCGGCATAATTGCGACTCGGCAGTTAGCAAAGCGTCAATTTACTTGGCTTAGAAGCTGGCCTGAAGTGAACTGGTTAGACAGTTTAGCTAAAGACAATTTATCTGCAGCCTTGAAAATCATCCAAGCTTCCACCATGTAAGCTGCAGGCTTGGATACAATAGTTTATTTGCCACTTATATAAATCATCCTTAGGAGTAACGCCTCATGTCAAAAGGGCACACCTTACAAGACCCTTACTTAAATACGCTGCGTAAAGAGCGTGTACCTGTTTCTATTTACTTGGTAAACGGAATTAAGCTACAGGGCCAAATTGAATCCTTTGATCAGTTTGTTATTTTGTTAAAAAACACTGTGAGCCAAATGGTTTACAAGCATGCTATTTCTACGGTGGTACCGAGCCGCCCAGTTCGCTTGCCATCTGCTGATGAAGAGCAAGTTGCTGAATAATTTTACCGAGGTGTCTCATTGAGTAACGCTGACGCTGCTGTTCGTGAAGCCGCATTATTAGTTCATTTAGATAATTACGATCCAGCAGCGCGTGAAGATCCATATGAGTTTCAAGACTTAGTGAGATCAGCGGGCGCGCACATAGTACATTTTGTTACTGTGCATCGCCCGCAATTTACCGCGCGCTTTTTAATTGGTGCGGGTAAGGTCGATGAGATCGCGCAGTTAGTGCAGCTGTATGAGGCTGACTTAGTCATTTTTAACCATGCCCTAACGCCCAGCCAAGAGCGTAACCTAGAGCAAGCACTGGGCTGCCGCGTCATTGATCGCATTGGCTTAATTTTAGATATTTTTGCCCAGCGGGCTTACACCCATGAGGGTAAGTTGCAAGTTGAATTGGCTCAGCTAGAGCATATCAGCACCCGTTTAGTGCGTAGCCGTACAGATCTGAGTCGGCAGCAAGGGGGGATTGGGTTGCGTGGTCCTGGGGAAACCCAGCTGGAAACGGATCGTCGTTTGTTACGGATACGGGTTCGACAAATTAAAGCCCGTTTAGAAAAGGTGCGTAATCAGCGTGATTTGGCTCGGCGGGCGCGTAAGCGAGCAGAAATGCCCGCTGTATCCTTGGTGGGCTATACCAACGCCGGTAAGTCAACGTTATTCAATCGTCTGACCGAGTCTGGGGTCTATGCTGCCGATCAGTTGTTTGCCACCCTTGATCCTACGGTAAGGCGTGTTGAGTTGGCTGATGTAGGGGCGATTACTTTAGCTGACACCGTCGGTTTTATTCGCCATTTACCGCACAAGCTAGTCGAATCATTTCGTGCCACCCTTGAAGAGTCGGCTGCCGCTGACTTATTGTTGCATGTAATTGACGCTGGCGCTGAAGAGCGGCAAGAGCAAATCGAACAGGTACTAGAGGTGCTGCATGAGATTGATGCTGATCAGGTAACTCTGCTGGAGGTGTATAACAAAATTGACACCTTGGCGCAGATCGAACCCCATATCCAGCGCAATGCCGAGGGAAAGCCAGAGCGGGTATGGTTGTCGGCGCAAAGTGGGCAGGGGATAGAGCTACTGATTCAGGCTATGCAAGAGTTGTTGGTCGATGACTTGGTGGTTACAACCTTAGTCTTGCCCCAACAGTTAAGTCGTTTGCGGGCTAAGCTGTTTGATCTGCAAGCGATTGTGCAGGAGCATTATGACGAGCAGGGCCAAAGCGTGCTTGAGATACGAATTGCACGAGTGGAGCTGAATCGCTTATTAAGCCATGAAGGGCTAGCGGCCGAGACTTTTTTACAAGAATATACAAAGAGTCACTGAAAACGGGTGTGTAGCGAGATAAGTCTCTGTATCATTTAGAAAATTTTCTGGGTGTGGGTTAACCCTGCACTGAAATTACTTTTGTTAGGTGGAGAAGGCTATGGCCTGGAATGAGCCGGGTGGTAACTCGAACAAAAACGACCAAGATCCTTGGGGTAAGCCAAGATCTGATAAAGATAAAAACAAGGATCGTCAAGGACCGCCAGACTTAGATGAGGCTTTCCGTAAGCTGCAAGATAATGTCACCAGTATTTTTGGTAAGAAAAAATCCGGCAACGGTGGTGGCGGTGGTCGTAAAGGCCCCGGCAGCAGCAAAACGGTATTTCTGCTAGGTGGTTTATTACTGGTCGGCTTTTGGTTAACTCAAGCGGTGTACTCGGTCGATGAGCAAGAACAAGCAGTGATTTTGCGTCTTGGTAAATACCATGAAACTGTCGGTGCGGGCTTGCATATTTATTTCCCACCGATTGACCGTAAGTACCAAACCAACGTGACCCGTGAGCGTGCCTACAGCAAGCAAGGGCAGATGCTAACCGAAGACGAAAACATTATTGAAGTGCCACTGACCGTACAGTACAAAATTTCTAATCTAGAAGATTTCGTATTGCGGGTGGATCAGCCAGAGATTAGTTTGCAGCACGCTACCGACAGTGCATTGCGCCATGTGGTGGGTTCTACCGCGATGGATCAAGTGCTAACTGAAGGGCGTGAGGTACTGGCAGAAGAAACCAAGGTGCGTTTACAGCGCTTCTTAGATCAATATCAGACGGGTATTACGGTTACCCAAGTTAACGTCCAGAATGCTCAGGCACCCCGTGAAGTGCAGGAAGCCTTTGACGATGTGATTCGTGCCCGAGAAGATGAGCAGCGGGAGAAAAACCAAGCGGAAACCTATGCCAATGGTGTGGTGCCAGAAGCCCGTGGTCAAGCACAGCGTATTCTAGAAGATGCGAATGGTTATCGCGATGAAGTGATTGCCCGTGCAGAAGGTGAGGCGCAGCGTTTTAATCAGTTGGTTGCTGAGTACCGTAAAGCACCTGAAGTTACCCGTCAGCGTTTGTATATTGAAACCATGCAAGACGTGTTAGGTAACACTAGTAAAGTACTGATGTCAGGTGATCAGGGGAAAAACAGCTTGCTATACTTACCGCTGGATAAAATGTTACAGGAACAAAAAGCCGCACCACGTGATAGTTATTCAAGTGAGTCAGCGCCGCGTACCTCTAGCTCCAGTGTAAGAACTCCAGTTGAGGTGCCATCTTCTACGATTAATACACGCGTTAGGGAGCGTCGCTAATGAGCAATAAGAGCATTGCGGGCTTAGTAGTAGCCGCTATTTTACTGATCGTTGGGATGAATAGTTTTTATATCATCTCGCAAACTGAGCGCGGTGTATTACTGCAATTTGGACGGGTTGTAGAGCCGGATCTGAAACCGGGTTTGCATGTAAAAATTCCGATTATGAACCAAGTCCGTAAGTTTGATGGGCGTTTACTGACACTGGATTCTACGACTCAACGCTTTTTAACCTTAGAGAAAAAAGCGGTCATGGTGGATGCCTTTGCTAAATGGCGAGTGGCAGATGCAGAGCGCTTCTATACCGGTACTTCAGGTTCGAAACAGGTAGCTGATGAGCGTTTATCACGCCGATTAGAAGCTGGTTTGCGTGACCAGTTTGGTAAACGTACGCTGCATGAGGTGGTTTCAGGACAGCGGGATGAATTGATGGCAGATATCACTGCATCCTTAGATCGCATGGCGCGTAAAGAGCTCGGCATTGAAGTGATTGATGTGCGAGTCAAAGCAATTGACTTGCCGAAAGAAGTTAACCTGAGTGTATTCGAGCGGATGAGCACTGAGCGCGAGCGTGAGGCCCGTGAGCACCGTGCGAAAGGTCGTGAATTGGCTGAAGGTATCCGCGCTGACGCAGACCGTCAACGCCGCGTTATCTTGGCTGAAGCGTATCGTGAGGCTGAAGAGGTGCGCGGTGCCGGTGATGCAAAAGCGACTTCGATTTATGCCCAGTCGTTTAATCAAGATCCTGAATTTTATGGCTTCATTCGTAGCTTGCAAGCCTATCGCGAGAGCTTTGGCGACAAGAGCGATATCTTGGTGTTAAGTCCAGATAGCGAGTTTTTTCAGTATTTAGATAAGGCTAAGCACTAAGCGCTACAAGGTTATGGGCTGGGTTGGCGTTGAATATTTTTTGACAGTCATCGAACAGCACTAAAAACCTAGAAAAAACATGCTATGATGCAGCAGCCGGGGAAAACCCCGGCTTTTTTGCGTGTGACGAGCTAACTTAAGTTAGCCAGAGCAGAAATTGTTGATTAAATGCAGCGTGAAAAATCCTGAATTCGATAGGCTAAATTGTTAGTCAAACAAGAGAGGAAGGTGGAATGGCAACCGTTGAGCGTTGGCTCTTGCCAGATGGCATTGAAGAGGTACTGCCTACAGAAGCAAGCTTAGTAGAAACAGCAAGGCGTCAAGTCTTAGACCTGTTTCGGGCTTGGGGCTATGAGTTTATTGTGACTCCGCATATTGAGTTTCTGGAGTCCTTATTAACTGGTGCAGGTCAAGATCTTGCGCTGCGTACCTTTAAAGTGATAGATCCTCACTCTGGCCGACAAATGGGTTTTCGCGCCGATATTACTCCACAGGTAGCGCGTCTTGATGCGCATAGTCTGCGTCAAGCAGGACCGGCCCGCTTTTGCTATGCTGGCAGTGTAGTGCATGCTAAGCCACGGGCCATGACTACTTCACGTAGCCCCATTCAAATTGGTGCCGAGCTCTATGGCGATGCTAGCGTAGCGGCTGATATTGAAGTGATTAGCCTGATGCTAGAAACCTTAGACTCGGTCAAAGTGGCCGATGTCCACATGGATTTAGGGCATGTCGGTATTTATCGTGGACTGGTACAGTCTGCGCAGCTTTCAGCGGTAATTGAAGAGCAATTATTTGATGCCTTGCAGCGTAAAGCCGTCAGTGAAGTACGGGCTTTAACCGCGGACTTAGCGCCTGAATTGGCGGCAATGTTTAATGCCTTAAGCCAACTCTGTGGTGGCCGCGAAGTCTTAAATGCCGCGCAAACTGTGCTGCAATCGGCTGCGGCTGAAGTGCAGCAAGCGTTACACGAGTTAATTGCCGTGGCTGATGCCTTAACCGAACGTTTTCCTGAGTTACCACTGTATTTTGATCTCAGTGAGTTACGAGGTTATCACTATCACACCGGTGTAGTGTTTGCCGCCTTTGTACCAAGTGTTGGGCAATCCATCGCCCAAGGTGGACGCTACGATGATATTGGCGCGGTATTTGGACGTGCACGCCCGGCCACTGGATTTTCAACCGACTTAAAAACCTTAGTGAGTCTAGGTAATGGTGTGCAACCAAGTGCGCTAGAAGGCATTTGGGCACCATTGGAAACTGATCCGGCGCTTTGGCAAACCATTTTACGCTTGCGCCGAGAGGGCGTGCGTGTAGTACAAGCCTTATCTGGACAGACGGTTGCCGATGCCGCAGCTGCACATTGCAAGCAGCAGCTAGTGAAGCAAGGCAGCGACTGGATGGTTCAACCGATTAATTAATGAGGTCTGTCGAGACAGACTGATTGTGTCGTTTCGACGACAGTTTATTTGCGCAAAGAGGCAAATTAATGGGCAAGAATGTTGTTATTTTAGGCACTCAATGGGGTGATGAAGGTAAAGGTAAAATCGTTGATTTACTCACCGATCAAGCCGAAGCCGTTGTACGCTTTCAGGGTGGCCACAACGCAGGTCATACGCTCGTCATTGATGGCGAAAAAACGGTTCTGCACTTAATTCCATCAGGTATTTTGCGAGATAACGTAGAGTGCATGATTGGTAATGGTGTAGTGGTTGCGCCAGATGCACTAATGCGTGAAATCACTAAACTAGAAGAGAAGGGCGTGCCGGTTCGTGAGCGGTTACGGATTAGCCCATCGTGCACCTTAATTTTGCCGTACCACGTGGCACTTGACCAAGCACGTGAAGCTGCGCGGGTTGAGGGTAAGATAGGAACGACCGGACGCGGTATTGGCCCAGCCTACGAAGATAAAGTAGCGCGTCGTGGCTTACGGATTGGTGACCTCTTTAATCCTGAGCGCTTTGCGCTAAAGCTTAAAGAAGTGATGGATCTGCACAACTTTACGCTAGAAAATTACTATAAGGTTGAGCCGGTTGACTATCAAACCACTTTGGATGAAGCCTTAGCCTATGCCGATATCCTTAAGCCGATGATGGCTGATATTGCGGCGCGCTTGCATCAATTGCGCAAGCAAGGTGCACGCATCATGTTTGAAGGTGCTCAAGGTTCATTGCTAGATATTGACCATGGTACTTATCCTTATGTAACCAGTTCGAGTACTACGGCTGGTGGTACCGCTACAGGTTCAGGTTTTGGCCCGCTGTACTTAGATTACATTCTAGGAATTACCAAGGCTTATACCACCCGAGTAGGTTCTGGTCCTTTCCCTACCGAGCTATTTTGTGAAACCGGCCATCGTTTAGCCACTAAAGGCCACGAGTTTGGTTCTACTACAGGACGTGCGCGTCGTTGCGGTTGGTTTGATGCGGTTATTTTACGTCGTACAGCTGAGATCAACAGTATTTCTGGTATTTGCTTAACTAAGCTAGACGTACTGGATGGTCTAGAGACTGTTAAGATTTGCGTGGCTTATAAAGATGCTCAAGGTAATGAAATTGAAGCGCCTACCGATGCTGACAGTTACGAAGGCTTAACTCCGGTATATGAGGAGTTGCCAGGATGGAGCGAGTCGACTATTGGTGCTACCTGCATGGAAGAGCTGCCAGAAAACGCTCGTGCTTATATCAAGCGTGTTGAAGAGTTGATCGGTACACCGATTGATATTGTTTCAACTGGCCCTGATCGTAACGAAACGATCGTGCTGCGCCATCCTTACGACGTTTAATAGTTAAATTAAACGCTGATCAAAAAACCGAGCCTTGTGCTCGGTTTTTTGATTGCTTATAGGCACTGATTAGATGCGCTGATGAATCGCTTCACCGCCTAAGCTTTGCATTAGCTGGGGTAAAAACTCTGCTAAGGTCAGCATCATTAAGTTAAAGCTAGCATCAAACTGTCCAGCGGCTTCATCGCCGCCATCTTGTTCAGCCTGCTCTTGCAATAGGTCTTCAAATTTTAAGCGTTTAATTGCCAGTTTGTCGTCTAGCACAAAACTCAGTTTCTCTTCCCAGTTGAGTGCTAGCTGAGTCACAATTTTACCGGCGGCCAGTAGATTCTGAATTTCTTCACTGCCCAGGTCTTCGCGTTTAATGCGAATAACGCCACCGTCTTCTGCGGTATCACGCAGCTCACACTCGTCTTTTAGGCTAAAACCATGCCCAATCTGCATGTTCTGTAGCCACTGAGTAAAGCTAGCAGTAGTGGCTTGCTGTGCCTCAAGGGGTTGAATGGGTAGGCTGCCTATAGCTTCACGCAAAGTGGACAATAGCTCTTCGGCTTTTTTAGCACTGCTAGCATCTACATAAATTAAGCCGGCTTGGGTATCAATCGCCGCTAAAGTGCGGCTTCGACGAATAAAGGCGCGCGGAAGGAAGTTGAGGGTGACCTCATCTTTGATTTGATCGCGCTCTTTTTTATAGACCTTGCGCCCTTGAGCATTTTCAATTTCTTCCACTTTTTCATTAACGGCATCTTTAACTACGCTAGCGGGTAGTAAGCGCTCTTCTTTTTGTGCTGCTAGCAAGAAAAAATGCTGGCTAGCATAAATCAGTGGGGCATCTGCAGCTTTGCCGAAGGGGGCAGTAAAGCCATAAGTAGTCAGCACTTGGCTGCCACAGGCGAGGGCGGGTTTTTTTGCCAGTGCCTGCTCCCACTGCTCCAGATCAAAGTTAACTGATTGGGTGAAGCGATACACCAGCAAGTTACGAAACCACATAAGATAACTCCAAAATAACCAGTAGCTATTATCTATAACCTCGGCTCGAATCACCAACTAAAAGCGAAAAAATGCTTTTAAGTGAGTAAAAAACATAAAAAACCAATTAAAGTGAATTTAGGGCTTGCCAAAAAGGATTTAGCAGACTAGTATACGCACCACTTCGAGAGACAAGGGTGATTAGCTCAGCCGGGAGAGCATCTGCCTTACAAGCAGAGGGTCGGCGGTTCGATCCCGTCATCACCCACCACTCTTGAGTACCAGCAGCGCAGTGGTAGTTCAGCTGGTTAGAATACCGGCCTGTCACGCCGGGGGTCGCGGGTTCGAGTCCCGTCCACTGCGCCATTTTAATTCAATACTGCTAGTGTTGAATAAATTGAAATTGGGTGATTAGCTCAGCCGGGAGAGCATCTGCCTTACAAGCAGAGGGTCGGCGGTTCGATCCCGTCATCACCCACCAATTTCAATATTAATTAAGTACACTTCATCTATCTGCCTTGTGCAGATTTTTTTGTTTTTAAGTCAGTAAATTTCCTGCGCATTAGCCTGCCATCGCCTAAACTATTCGTTTGCTTCAGTAAACCTCAGTGAACTTTCCTGCTAAGATCGCTTTCTATCCTGTGATTTTTAGTTAATGCCTAAATTGGAGTTAAGGAATATTTATGAAGTTTTCTCGCCTAGCGGTGGCCGTTGGTTTGTGTGCAGTGGCTTTAGTCGGTTGTGATCAGAAACAGTCAGCAACGACCAGCACCAGCGCTAAATTAGATAGCAAAGCCCAGCAGGCTTCTTATGGCTTAGGCTTACAAATTGGTAGCAACCTATTAGCTACACCGATTGATGGCTTGAGTGTAGAAGCTATTGCTTTGGGGATTGATGATGCCTTAGCTGGTAAAGAGTCCCGTTTATCGCAAGAGCAATTAGATGAGGCGCTACAATTTGCCTTGGATCGCGCTGCAGAAAAGCAAAATGCTCTCAATGATGCAGCAGCGAAAAAAGGCCAAGAATTCTTAGCTGAAAATGCAAAAAAAGATTCGGTTAAAACCACCGACAGTGGCTTGCAGTATGAAGTGCTAACCGCTAAAGACAGCGGTGCGAGCCCGAAAGCAACTGACAGTGTAACGGTACATTACACGGGTAAATTACTTGATGGCAGTGTATTTGATAGCTCTGTAGAGCGCGGCACGCCAGCGACTTTCTTTTTGCGCCAAGTTATTCCAGGTTGGACTGAAGGCTTGCAGTTAATGAAGGTGGGTGAGCGTTATCAGTTCTTTATTCCTGCCGATTTAGCCTACGGTGCTAGTAGTCCAACCCCGGCGATTCCAGCAAACTCTACCTTGATTTTTGAAGTGGAGTTATTAGATATTCCCTCACAAAAATCAGCCGCTGCCAAAGAGCAAGCATCGGCAGCTGAATAGTTAGCATCAAGTCAGTGTTGTGTGCCCATCTACACCGATGGTTAGTTGGGCGCTCAGCCTGAATAGTGGGAGGTAATGATGAATAATATTCAAGTAATAATGCAAGATGGGCAGCCACAGTACGCGGTTTTGCCTTGGAACGAATATCAAGCGCTATTAAAAGCGGCAGGGCAACGTCAGAGCACGGTTGCGCCAGCTGCCATGGCTACACCAGCACCTAGTCAAGCAACAGCGCCACAAGAGTCATTAACCCTTGCTCAGTTGCGCCACAAAACCGGGCTGACGCCAGAGTTACTCGCTCAAGCATTAGGTATTAGTCCTAGTTACTGGCAAATGATTGAAGCCGGTGAGCGCCAAGCCAGTGAAGTGGTGCTGCGTAATTTGCGGCGCTTAGCTAATGTCACTATCGAATAATCTTTTCGTGCAGCAAATGTCTGAATTGCTTGCATTATTGGCGCAGGCAGCGCAGCAAAAGCGTACCCTCACCTATCGCCAGCTAATCACTGAGCTGGCATTGCCAGTGCCTGCTATGCAGCGATTGACTTACTTGTTAGAGCAGTTAACACAGCGCGACTGGTTACAGCAACAGCCACTGCGCAGCGCGTTGGTGGTTAGTCAGCGTCCACCTTACTTGCCTAAGCAGGGTTGGTTTAGTTTCCTACAGCAACTCGATGCCGAGTTAACCTTCGTTGACTCTGTTGAGCAAGCTGCTTGGCATCAGACGCAGTTGCAGCAGGTCTATGCAGCATTTTCTAAAGCATGAGGCTAATTCTACGATGTGGCTAAAAGTTAAGGCGAGTGTTGGCTATTTTGTAGCACGACATTTATTTAAATACACATGGGCAGTAAAACAGCCTAAATTATGGCAGTGGATGCAAATGCAGTTTGCTCGACAAAGTCAGCTAGGTCACCCTGCAGCGACTGCTTTTTATGGGCACTTATTACTGTTTAAAGGGCAGGGCTTAGGAGCTAAGGAAGAAGGCTTGCGGTTGCTAAAGATAGCAGCTGAGGCTGGCGATGCTAAGGCCGCTTATCAAGTTGCACAGAATGCTGCCCAAGGGACTGTGCAGAATGCTCCAGACCTTAATACTGCGGTGTATTGGTGGAAAATAGCAGCTAAAGCTGGGCATTATTTGGCTGCCCAAAAACTAGCGGATATTTATGCGACAGGCCAAGGCGACATTGCAGCCGATCAGGATGCTTGTTTGTTTTATCAGCAGCTGATGCAGCAATTAATTGACGCTTAATTACGTGTAATAAAAAACCCGCCGCTTGCCATCAAACGGCGGGTTTTTGCTAGCTATTACTTCGCCGAGTGTTTGGCGACTTGTTGCTGATGCAGGCTTAGCCAGTCGAGCAAGATATGTCCTGTCTCGACTAAGAACGCATCTTTTTCCGGCTTTTGCTTATTTTTCTTTTCTTTTTCAAGTTCTGCCGCTAAGTCTTCATCTTCTTTTTTCAGCTCTTTCAGTTGCATGGCTTTTTCGCCTTTGGCTAAGCGGCGCTTATTTTCCATAGCCAGTTGTTGCTGATCAATTTTGTCTTGTTCAGCGCGGCGTTTTTCCTCATTTAAGCTGACTACCGTGTCTTTCATTAGCGCTTTGCTGAGGACTAAGCGTTCATGACTAAAGACAAAGTCAGGATTATGCTTGGTGCGCTGAGCATGGCGCTTTTCTAATGTCTTAAGGTATGGTTTAAACGGATCTGGGCCCGGGTTAATTGCAGGTTTAATACTGTCCCAAGGCATGGCTTCAGGCAGCGCACTTTCACCAATTTCTTTGGTATTGTACTCGGCTGGGTAGCTAATATCGGGCAGTACTCCTTGGTGTTGAGTACTTTGTCCCGAGACACGGTAAAACTTAGCGATGGTAAATTTCAACTCACCATGATTGAGCGGCTGAATAGTTTGCACCGTGCCCTTACCAAAGGTTTGGCCGCCAATAATCAGTCCGCGATGGTAGTCTTGGATAGCCCCAGCGAAAATTTCTGAAGCTGAAGCAGACAAACGGTTAACTAAGACCGCCATAGGGCCTTGATAAAACACGCCTTTATTATCATCCTCAAGCACATCAACGCGACCATCGTTATTGCGCACTAGCACTGAAGGACCTTGTGGAATGAAAAGGCTGCTAAGTTCAGTGGCTTCTTGTAAAGAGCCACCGCCATTATTGCGTAGATCAATCACTAAGCCATCCACTTGTTCTTGTTGCAGCTCTGCCAGTAACTTACGTACATCACGGGTGGTGCTTTTGTAATTAGGGTCACCGGCGCGGTAGGCTTTAAAGTCAATGTAAAAGGCTGGAATTTCAATAATCCCAAGCTTGAAGGGTTTGCCTTCATGCTCTAGATTTAAAATCGATTTTTGTGCCGCTTGTTCTTCAAGTTTGACCGATTCACGGACAATGGTCACCGTTTTTGAGGAAAGATCATTCGGCGCGTTACTGGCCGGAATCACTTCTAAGCGTACGGTTGAGCCTTTTTTGCCACGAATTAACTTCACCACCTCATCTAGGCGCCAGCCGATCACATCGACCATTTCTTTATTACCTTGGGCAACACCGATAATCTTGTCGGCAGGCGCTAACTGCTTACTTTTATCTGCCGGTCCTGAGGGCACTAGGCGGACAATTTTAACGTGCTCGTTATCACCTTGCAGTACGGCCCCAATACCTTCTAACGAGAGGCTCATATTGATGTCGAAGTTTTCTGCATTATCGGGTGAGAGGTAGTTGGTATGGGGGTCGTAGGTTTGTGAGAAAGCGTTAACATACGTTTGAAACACATCTTCGCTACGAGTTTGCTGTAGGCGTTTTTGTTGGTTTTTATAGCGTTTAGTTAACAGCTCTTCAATGGCTTTTGGCTCTTTTGAAGCGAGTTTTAAGCGGAGCACTTCATCTTTTAAGCGCTTACGCCATAGCTCTTGAAGCTCGGCTTCATTTTTTGCCCAAGGCGCTTTTTCCCGATCCGTTTCTAAGGACTCATCTAGAGTGAAGTCGATACTATCAACCCCTTTGGCTAATTTAGCTAAAGCAAAAGTTAAGTATTGATCTAAGCGAGTTAGCTGGCGTTTATACATAAAATAGCCAGGCTCTAAATCTCCCTCGCGAAGTTTATTGGCAAAGTTCTTTTTCCAAGGCTTAAACTCGCTCAGGTCTTCTTGGGTAAAGTACATGCGCGCTGGATCCAGCATTTTTAGATAGCCTTCATACATCTTGCTGGAGCGATCTTGATTGCCGACGTCTTTACTGTAGTGATGACGCTTGAGCAGTTCAGTAATATTTAAACTAGCAATACGCTGAGTGCGATCGGGTGCTAAATAATCCCAGCTTTTACTGTTATTTAAGGCATAGGCGCTGGGCAGCAGGCTAAGGCTTAACAGCAAGGCGAGTGACGTTCGTGCAAGCGTATATTTCATACTTATATTTTTCTTTGCCAAATGTAGCATTGTTAGGTTACCTGAACTGCGTACAGTTCCTTTGTCGATAAATCTCAGGTACAACATCATACCGATCATTAAAAAGAATACAGACAATATGGAGTTAGAATGAAAGCATTGCAAGCAACTGATGGCCATCCTTGTCTTGTTAACTGTGAAAAACCAGTACTGCAAACAGGGCAGGTATTAATCAAAGTAGCGGCTGCCGGCTTAAATCGTGCCGATTTGCTCCAGGTTGCCGGCTTATATCCACCACCGCCCGGGGCTAGCGAAGTGCTGGGCTTAGAGTGTGCTGGAGTTATTGTGGATGCCGGTGATAGCAGCCGCTGGCAGCTGGGTGATGAAGTGTGTGCGCTCTTAACTGGTGGCGGCATGGCGGAGTATGTTGCAGTAGATGAGCGACTGGTATTGCCGGTGCCACAAGGGCTGAGTTTAATTGAGGCCGCAGCAGTGCCAGAGGTATACAGCACGGCTTGGTTAAATGTGTTTCAACTGGGGCAAGCCCGCGCGGGAGAGAAGGTGCTCTTGCATGCCGGTGCTAGTGGTGTAGGCTCAGCAGCCATTCAGCTGTGCCGTGCCTTTGGCTTACAGGCCTATGTGAGTGTAGGCTCGGCGGAGCGTTTAGCTTACTGTAAAGATTTAGGCGCGGTAGACGGCGTGGTGCGCCATGATGGCGTCGAGGGCTTAGCTGAGTTTGCACCCTTTGATGTGATTTTAGATCCAGTGGGCGCCAGCTATGCTCAGCAAAATCTGAAGTGGTTAGCGCTTGATGGGCGCTGGGTCAATATTGGTTTAATGGGGGGGCGTCGGGTTGAGTTAGATTTGGCGCAGTTATTGGGTAAGCGCATTCAATTAATTGGCTCAACCTTAAGAACCCGGGATGATGCATTTAAAGCTAAACTGTTGGCAGAGTTAGAGCAGCAAGTCTGGCCTTTATTTGCTCAGCAGCAGTTAAATCCACAGCTGAGTCGGCAGTATTCAATCTGTGATGCGAAACAGGCATTTGCCGAATTAGCCGGTAATCAGGTGAATGGTAAGTTAGTTTTGGTGTTTGATTAATTCGCAGCGAGCCTGCTACTCGTTGCTGAGTAGTAGGCTCTAGCGTTTAGTCGTTACTGGGCGAAGTCTAGCTGGCGCCAAGCCTCATAGACGGCAATGGCTACACTGTTTGAGAGATTTAAACTGCGCGAATTAGCCAGCATGGGTAGACGCACTAATTGCTCGGGCGGCAGGCTATCGCGCACTTCTTGAGGGAGTCCACGGGTTTCAGGGCCAAAGATAAAACTATCACCTGCGCGGTAGCTGACCTCAGCATAAGAGTGGTTAGCCTTAGTGCTAAAGGCAAACACCCGAGTTTCGCCTAAGCTCGCTAAACAAGCCGCTAAGTTAGGGTGAATTTGTACTGCCGCCACTTCACTGTAATCCATGCCTGCACGTCTTAATTGTTTGTCGTCAAAGTTAAAGCCCAAGGGTTCAATCAAGTGCAGTTGGCAGCCACTGTTAGCGGCTAGACGAATAATATTGCCAGTGTTGGGCGGAATTTCAGGCTCAAATAAAATAATGTTAAACATAAGAAGGCTAAAATGCTCAGCGCAAAACGGCAGATGTTAGCAGCTTTTGCGCACCGCCCACTACATTAACTAACAAGATTACTTTAAAAGGATGATCCCTCTTCGGTTAAGAAGGCGAGTTCCTCATCGGTGGATAAGCGACCTAAGGTTTCATTGCGATGTGGGTAGCGGCCAAATCGATCAATGATTTCTTTGTGACGAAGCTCGAAATCGAGCGTGTGCGGATCACCTAGTTCGGTAAATAGTTGCACTGCTTGTTGGTGAATCAGTGCTGATTCTGAATGCATAAAAGGCATGAGCGCAAAGCGTCTTAGCACTTGCTGTAGAGAGTTAAACTCTGGCTGAATGAGTAACTCTTGGGCTAAGGCAAGAGCCATCGCGTCTTGGCTAAAGGCTTGTGGACTGTTGCGATGTAAGTTACGGGAAAACTGATCCAGTACAATAATTTCTGCCACGCGACCTTCAGCGGTATTGCGCCAATGAGCCAGCTCACCGCTAGCGGCTTGCTTTAAGGTGGCGGAAAAGTGTTGGGCGATGGTTTGATCGAAGGTTTCTGACTTGGCAAACCAAAATGGCTGGTGAGCAGGATCTAGCCAAAAAGATAACACAGCTTGTGCAGCAGGGTTCATAGGGCACTCCTAAGAAGTAGGAGAGCAAAGGGGATTAGCCGGCTTTCTTACTTCGTAAGTTAACGTTAATTTTTAAAGGTTCTAACACACGGCAACAGCAAGGTAAAATCTCATCCGCTTTAACAAAGGCTAAAGGAGGTTTTTCATAGGCCACACTGCCGGCCATTAGTTCGACCCGGCAGGCACCACAGTAGCCACTACGGCATTGATATTCTACTTGGTGGCCGGTGCGCTCAAGGGCTTCAAGGAGGCTTTCTTCAGTTTGATCTAACTCTAAGATCATGTCTTGGGTAATAATTTGCATGCTTATCCTGTGCGTCTGAGCAGTATGCGCTTAACGCATACTGCATAAGTTAGGATCTATGCTCAACGCTTGGCTAGCGCTTATAACTCAAAATCGCCGAGATCTTCGACCGATACTTCAGAGTCAATCTGCCCCACAAGATAGGATGACACTTCAACCTCTTGCGGTGCTACCTGTACGTTGTCTGATACAAGCCAGGCATTAATCCAAGGGATGGGGTTTTGCGACTTGCCATCAAAAATTGGTTTAAGGCCGACCGCGTTCATGCGCAGGTTGGTGATGTATTCAACGTACTGACTCAAAATATCGTAGTTCAAGCCAATCATTGAGCCGTCTTTGAATAGGTATTTAGCCCAATTCTTTTCTTGCTCAGCGGCATGACGAAACATCTCAATGCATTCTGCTTCGCATTCTTTGGCGATCTCGGCAAATTCCGGATCGTCTTGCCCTGACTGCATAATATTAAGGATATGTTGCGTTCCGGTTAAATGCAGAGCTTCGTCACGGGCAATTAAACGAATAATCTTGGCATTGCCTTCCATCAGGCGGCGTTCGGCAAAAGCGAATGAGCAAGCAAAGGAAACATAAAAGCGAATCGCTTCTAAGATATTTACGCTCATCATGCACAGGTACAGTTTCTTTTTAATTTCGCGCAGCCCTGAGCGGTCGCCACGAATATAGTTCAGACTACTTTGAATTAAGTCATCATAGTATTTAGAAATATCGCCAGCGCGCTCAATGATATTTTCATTATTAACGATGTTGTCAAAAATCTCCGCCGGATCATTGACAATATTGCGGATAATGTGGGTATAGCTGCGTGAATGAATCGTTTCACTGAAGGACCAGGTTTCAATCCAGGTCTCTAGCTCAGGAATAGACACCAGCGGCAAGAACGCTACGTTTGGGCTGCGACCTTGAATTGAGTCCAGCAGCGTTTGGTATTTTAGGTTACTGATAAAAATGTGCTTTTCGTGCTCGGGTAGGTTGCGATAGTCCGAGCGGTCTTGAGACACATCAACTTCTTCTGGGCGCCAGAAAAACGACAGCTGCTTTTCAATCAGCGCCTCAAAAATAGGGTAGCGCTGCTGGTCATAACGCGCCACGTTGACGTTGTCACCGAAAAACATCGGTTGCTCTAAGGGATTAGAGTCTTTTTGGCAAAAAGTACTGTAGGGCATAGTTTATGAGGGCAGGTTATTTGCCTGCCCAGACTCCTTAAATCTTGCACGCACCGCCTGCGCAGTTATCGTCTAAATCGCTTTGGTTATCTTCGGCACCATCTCGGGTGTTTTGGTAGTAAAGCGTTTTGAGGCCGTACTTGTAGGCGAGTAGTAAGTCTTTAAGCAGCTGATTCATGGGCACGCGGCCACCATCAAAGCGCTTAGGGTCGTAGTTGGTGTTCGCTGAAATGGCTTGGTCGACAAACTTTTGCATGATCCCCACCAGTTGCAGATAACCGGTGTTATTAGGCATCGCCCAGAGGGTTTCGTAGCTGTTTTTCAGGGTTTCATACTCAGGCACCACTTGCTTTAGGATGCCGTCTTTTGATTGCTTGATTGTTACTAGTCCACGCGGTGGCTCAATGCCATTGGTGGCGTTACTGATTTGGCTCGAGGTCTCAGACGGCATCAGCGCGGTTAAAGTGGAGTTACGCAGGCCATGCTCAACGATCTCTTTACGCAGTCCTTCCCAATCAAGGTGCAGAGGCTCAGCACAGATTGCGTCCAAGTCTTTCTTGTAGGTATCAATCGGCAGAATGCCCTTGCTGTACGTGGTTTCGTTAAACGCGGTGCAAGTGCCGAACTCTTTAGCCAGCTGATTAGATGCTTTTAATAAGTAGTACTGAATGGCCTCAAAGGTACGGTGGGTTAAAGCATTGGCCGAACCGTCGGAGTATTTCAGTCCATGCTTAGCCAAGTAGTAGGCAAAGTTAATCACGCCTACGCCTAAGGTACGGCGCTTCATAGTGGCATTGCGCGCGGCCTCAATTGGGTAGTCTTGATAGCTCAGCAGGCTGTCAAGCGCACGTACCGCAAGATCGGCAAGCTCTTCTAATTCATCAAGTGAATCAATCGCGCCCAAGTTAAACGCTGACAAGGTGCAGAGCGCAATTTCTTTATCGTCATCGTTAATGTTATCTAACGGACTGGTTGGCAGTGCGATTTCGAGGCATAAATTCGACTGACGAATTGGCGCAACCGCTGGATCAAATGGGCTATGGGTGTTGCAGTGGTCTACGTTCTGAATATAAATTCGACCCGTGCTGGCGCGCTCTTGCATCATTAAGCTAAATAGCTCAGTGGCGGCAATGGAGCGTTTACGGATCGACTCATCGGCCTCGTATTGCTCGTATAGGCGCTCAAACTCGTCTTGGTCAGCAAAGAACGCATCGTATAGGCCAGGCACGTCATGGGGCGAGAACAGCGTAATGTGCTGTCCTTTGATTAAGCGCTGATACATGGTTTTGTTAATTTGCACACCATAATCCATATGGCGCACGCGGTTTTCTTCGACGCCGCGGTTGTTTTTCAAAACCAATAGCGATTCAACTTCTAAGTGCCACATCGGATAGAACAAGGTGGCAGCACCGCCGCGCACACCGCCTTGGGAGCAGGATTTAACTGCCGCTTGGAACAGTTTAAAAAACGGAATCATCCCGGTGTGCTCTGCTTCACCACCGCGAATTGGGCTACCAAGCGCACGGATGCGGCCCGCGTTAATTCCAATCCCGGCACGTTGTGATACATATTTCACAATCGCTGAAGTCGTGGCGTTAATGCTGTCCAGCGAGTCGCCGCATTCAATCAATACGCATGAGCTGAATTGACGGCTAGGGGTACGCACGCCAGCCATAATCGGGGTTGGCAGTGAGATTTTGAAGGTGGAGATCGCATCATAAAAGTGCTGGATGTAATCCAGGCGCGTAGCCTCTGGGTAGTCCGCGAATAAGCACATACCAATTAAGATATAAAGCATTTGCGGACTTTCAAAAACACGCTTAGAAACGCGATCTTGAACTAAGTATTTACCTTCTAATTGTTTAACCGCGGCATAAGAAAAGTTCATGTCGCGGTCATGCTTAATATAAGCGTTTAATTGATCAAACTCGGCCTTAGAGTAATCTTCTAATATGTGCTTATCGTATTTACTATCAGCGGTGAGTTTAGTTACATGATCAAATAAATGTGGCGGCGTAAAGCGGCCGTAGGCGATTTTGCGCAGGTGGAAAATTGCAAGGCGCGCAGCCATATATTGGTAGTCAGGTGATTCTTCACTGATTAAGTCAGCGGCTGCCTTGATGATAGTTTCATGAATATCCTTGGTGCGAATCCCGTCATAAAACTGGATGTGTGACTTAAGTTCCACCTGCGATACAGAGACATGGTCTAGACCTAAAGCGGCCCAGTCGAGTACGCGGTGGATTTTGTCTAGATCGATCGCTTCTTTGCGACCGTCTCGCTTAGTAACCAAAATGGAATTCATGACGGGCTGCCTACCTAAGTTAAATCATTTGTATTCCTCTTAGCACGCTCTGTGTGTGTTTGTGGCATATCTAGGTGCTAGATAAGTTCAAATGCACTACATAGTGTGTTTTTTGAGGTTATGGAAAACAAGGAATGCTAGGCTAAACGCGGATAATTTTCAAATGGGAAATCCTGCCTGATTGACTGAGTATGGCGCTAAGCGAAGAGCCATAGGGCCTATAGAATTATTAATAATTTTCTGGAAAATTATTTGCTAATGAGGTAATGCATAGAGAAAATTTCAACCACTCCCCGATTTTTTTGCAGCTGGCGTATAATCGCGGCAGTCTTTTTTAGGCGGTCTGATGGCAATGCAGCAGATTGAAATTTTTGAGATTCCTAGCCCCTGTATTGGGGTTTGTGCAGCAAACAATAAAGGCTACTGTCGTGGCTGCCTGCGTTCACGGGATGAGCGATTGTATTGGCTGCGCTTTTCGGATCAGCAAAAGCGAGACGTGCTGCGCTTGTGTCAGGCGCGCAAAGAGCGTATCGAAAAAGCGCGCTTAGAATATAAACAACAAGCGATCAGCGATTTCTTTAGCGATCCCATAATAGAGCAGCAGGACTTATTTTAAAGGTGTAAACACTATGGCAAATATCGTATTAACTGAGCTTAAACAAGAAATAACCCATAATGTTCGCACTGCATTAATTGAAGATATAGGCAGCGGTGACATTACCGCTCAATTAATTCAGACCGATAAACAAGCCACGGCACGAGTAATTACCCGCGATGCAGCGGTGATCAGTGGTGTGGCTTGGGTGAATGAAGTGTTTGCACAAATTGATCCCACTGTTCGTGTGACCTGGCTAGTTGCCGATGGTGAAGCGGTGCAGCCGAATCAAACCTTATTTGAGCTGGCCGGTAATGCACGGGCGTTATTAAGTGGTGAGCGAGCCGCGTTAAACTTTTTACAAACCTTATCGGCAGTGGCGACGCGGGCGGCTTATTTTGCTCAGTTGGTTGAAGGTACGGGCGTTAAGCTATTGGATACGCGTAAAACTCTGCCAGGCTTACGTTTAGCGCAAAAATATGCGGTGACCTGCGGTGGCTGCCATAACCATCGGATTGGTTTATATGATGCCTTTCTAATCAAAGAAAACCACATCATGGCGTGTGGTGGAATTGCTCAAGCAGTGGCGACGGCTCAACAGATAGCGCCAGGTAAACCAGTTGAAGTAGAGGTCGAAAACCTAGACGAGTTGCAGCAAGCCTTAGCTGCAGGGGCAGATATTGTGATGCTGGATGAGTTAAGTCTAGACGATATGCGTACAGCAGTGAGTTTGACCGCTGGGCGCGCCAAGTTAGAAGCTTCGGGCGGAATTAACGAGCAAAGCTTGCGGGCAGTGGCTGAAACGGGGGTGGATTATATTTCCCTTGGCACATTAACCAAAGATGTAACTGCGGTGGATTTATCCATGCGTTTAACTCTGTGAGTGTAACTAATCAAGAAGCCAATAATGGATCCAAGAAGCCAAGTTTTATTACGCCAAGGCCATTACTTTAGTGGTCAATTATTATTAGCAGGTGCTCCGGCTGATGGGTTGTTGCAGCAATTACCTAGCAGTGAGTTATGGTGTTGGAATTATGCGGACTACCAAGCATTAGCTGCACTTCAGTCCCGTGCTTACTTTTCAGTGACAGCGCCTGATCAATCATATGATGCTGTGGTGCTGTATTTGCCAAAATCCCGCGAGTTAACCGAGTATTTGCTGCAAGAAATTTGCGCTAAATACCTAGCCGCGGAGATTTTCTTAGTCGGTGAGAAGCGTGCTGGAATTGAGCGTGCGGCTAAACAACTAGCGCAATATGGCGAAGTGAGCAAACTCGATAGCGCGCGGCATTGTCAACTATGGCGTTTAACCTCGCGTAAAGCACCTGTTGCGGTGCCTGACCTTGCCGCACTAGCCAACAGTTTTGAAGTAACTGTCGGGCAGCAGCAGTTGACCATTAAAACGGTGCCAGGGGTGTTTAGTCATGGCCGTTTAGATCGTGGGACTGAGTTGCTGCTGGCGCACCTAGAAGGTTTACCCCAAGGCCACTATTTGGATTTCGGTTGTGGCGCGGGCGTGATTGGTTGTTATTTAGCTAAGCAGTATCCCAACAGTCAGGTGAGCTTGTTGGATGTTGATGCGTTTGCTCTTTTTAGTGCCCAGCTAACCTTGCAGGCTAACCAAGTGCAGGCCGAGGTAATTGCGGGCACGGGAATTAATGAGGCGCCGCAGCACTTAGCTGCGATCATTAGCAATCCGCCGTTTCATCAAGGGGTACACACGGATTATGCGGCCAGCGAGCAAATGCTGACCCAGGCTAAGGGGCATCTACGCGCCCAAGGTGAGTTACGGATTGTGGCGAATAGTTTTTTAAAGTATCCCCCGTTAATTAATCAGCATCTTGGACCTTGCCAGGTATTGGCTGAGGCTCAGGGGTTCAGCGTATATCGTGCGGTGGCTGGGCAGCGCAGCCAGCGTCAGTAGGAGATAAAGATGGCAACAAGTTTTAGTTTTGATGTATCAGGTGCAGATAGTTTTGATCAGTTGGTGCTTGAAAACTCTTTTCATAAGCCGGTGCTGGTCGACTTTTGGGCTGAGTGGTGTGCGCCTTGTAAGGCACTAATGCCGGTGTTAGAAAAAATCACTACCGATTATCAAGGCGAGTTATTGCTGGCCAAAGTGAATTGTGACTTAGAGCAAGAAATCGTAGCCCGCTTTGGGGTTCGTAGTCTGCCTACAGTAGTGCTTTTCAAAGACGGTAAGCCAGTCGATGGTTTTCAAGGAGCTCAGCCAGAGTCAGCGATTCGTGAGTTGCTAGCAAAATATGTTACTGAGCCAGCGCCACAGGCCGATGATCCTTGGTTGCAAGCGCAAGCACTGTTTGAGGCCGCTGAATTTGGTGCGGCTGAAACCTTATTGCAACAGCTGCTAAGTACCGATAACAGTAATGCTGAGGCACTGATTTTATATGCTCGCTGCTTAGCCGAGCGTAATGCTTTAACCGAAGCAGAACAGGTGTTGAATGCAGTACCAGGTGATGAGCATAAGCAGGCATTGGCCGCCGCTAAAGCGCAAATTACTTTTTTAAAACAGGCGGCGGACCTGCCAGAAACGGCTGATTTGAAAGCACGCCTAGCGCAGAATCCAGCGGATGATGAGGCGGTTTATCAGCTCAGTATTCAGCAGCTTGCCCGTCAGCAATATGAGCCAGCATTGGCCGCACTACTGCAGCTTTTTGTACGTAATCGCAGCTTTAGTGAAGGAGTGGCTCATAAAACCTTGCTGCAAGTGTTTGATCTATTGGGGGCTGATCATCCGTTAGTAGTGCAGTACCGCCGCAAACTCTATCAGGCGCTGTATTAATTGGTTGCGCTGCCAATGATTAAGCGAGGGCGCGCTTGGCTGCAGGATGCATGGCAACATGCTGACACCAAGCAAAAGATTTGGGCGCTGGCGATTCCGATGATTCTTAGCAATCTATCAGTGCCTTTAGTGGCGCTGGTAGACAGTGCGGTGGTTGGACGCTTGCCCCATGCTTATCAATTGGGCGCGGTGGCCGTTGGTGGCACTATTTATACTTTGTTGGTGTGGGTGTTTGGTTTCTTGCGTATGGGCAGCACCGGCTTTGCTGCCCAAGCGGCAGGGCGTAAAGATCAGTGCGGATTACAGCAGGTGCTGATTCAAGGCTTGCTATTGGCAGGATTACTGGCCGTGCTGTTGATTGCTTTAGCCGAGCCGATTTTTGCCCTAGCACTCATCTGGATGCAGCCTTCGGAAGAATTGCAGCAGGTCGCGCAGCAGTATTTCTTTATCCGTTTATGGGGATTACCTGCAGCATTAGCGACCCATGCGTTGGCTGGCTGGTTTTTAGGTGCACAGAACGCACGGGCGGCGTTTTGGATGCTGGTGATCTGTAACCTGCTCAATATCGTGTTGGATATTTGGTTTGTGTTTGGCTTGCACTGGCAAGTTTCTGGCGCGGCAAGGGCTTCGGTTATCGCTGAGTGGAGCGGTGTGGGCTTAGGCTTATTTCTAGCCGCGCGCGTTGCAGGAAAGATCAAGTGGCAACAGATTCTTCCACGGCTAAAAGTTTGGCAGAGTTGGCAGGCGCTACTCAGTGTAAATCGCGATATTTTAATTCGTAGCTTAGCCTTGCAAGGCGTGTTTTTTATGGTCACCGTGCAAGGAACCCGCTTGGGCGACGCGACAGTGGCAGCTAATGCGTTATTACTCAATGGCTTAATGATTTGCTCCTACGCGCTGGATGGATTAGCCCATGCACTAGAAGCCTTAACAGGGCATGCATTGGGTGCGAAAGATCGCATTGCCTTGCGCCGTGCTCTGTTATTAGTGCTGTTGTATTCGTTGGCAGCGAGCTTGATCTTTGCCGTGTTATTTAGCCTGTTTGGGCATTACTTTATTGCCTTACAAACCGATCAAGCGGCGGTACAAGCTGCGGCTCAGCCTTATCTAATCTATTTAGCCGTGTTACCGTTGGTGGCCGTTTGGAGTTATGTATTAGATGGCTTGTTTATTGGTGCCACCCAAGCCCGAGCAATGCGTAATGCGATGTTGTTGGCAGTTTTAACCTGCTTGCCGGTCGCTTGGTTATTGCAGCGCTTTGAAAATCATGGGCTGTGGCTAGCTTTTTTATTGTTTATGTTATTGCGCGCGGTGTATTTGGTTGCGCCTGCACAGCAGTTATTTAGACGTATTTCAGACTGACTCGCGCTTGGTGAATGGGTCAATTATTTTTAGGATTACAGGTCAATGTCTCAGCACGCTTTATTGCTCGTTAACTTAGGTTCGCCCGAATCAACTTCGGTGAGTGATGTACGTCGTTACTTAAATCAGTTTTTAATGGATCCCTACGTGATTGATCTGCCGTGGGCGGTACGTCGTTTGCTGGTGTCCTTAATTTTAATTGCACGCCCCAAACAGTCGGCAGCGGCTTATCAAGAAATTTGGTGGGATGAAGGCTCGCCGCTGGTAGTGATTAGCCAGCAACTCACTGAAGCCGTGCGCCCACTGTGGAAGCATGGCCCTGTGGCTTTGGCGATGCGTTATGGTGCCTCTGAGTTATCGATTGAGCAACAAGTACAGCAGCTGCAGCAACAAGGGGTGAACGAAATTACCTTGGCGCCGCTTTATCCACAGTTTGCTGATAGCACTACCACCACTGCAATTAAAGCTTTTGAGGACAGTGTAGCCAAACTGAAGCAGCCATTAACTACTCATATTGTGCCTGCGTTTTATCAGCATCCACTGTATATCCAGGCACTGGCTAATAGTGTGAAATCTGCGCTGGAGCAGCCGTTTGATCATTTGCTGCTTAGCTTCCATGGTTTACCAGAGCGGCATTTGACTAAGCTTGATCACAGTGGGCATTGTTTAAGCAATCCTAATTGCTGTCAAACCGCCAGCGACGCTGTGCTGGAACAATGCTATCGCGCACAGTGCTATCGAACTGCTCAAGCCTTTGCTGAGGCAGCCGGTTTGTCGCCTGAGCAGTGGTCTGTTTCATTTCAGTCACGCTTAGGGCGTGCTAAATGGGTGGAGCCATACACTGAAGAGCGCTTTGCCGAGTTGGCACAGCAAGGGGTGAAAAAGTTGTTGGTCATGTCGCCAGCATTTGTCGCCGATTGTATTGAAACCTTAGAAGAGTTGGGGTTGCGTGGGCGTGAGCAGTTTGTTGAGGCCGGAGGGGAAGAATTAGTCTTATTGCCCTGCTTAAACAGTCAGGCAGACTGGGCTGCAGCCTTAACCCAAATTTGTGAGCAAGCCACGCTAGCTAAAACTATTTAATGGCAAAGAGCTCAGTATTACCTATTGAATGTGTAAGGAGTGTAAATGATGCAAGTAACTGATTACTTAACCCGTCGTTATGCCACCAAAGCCTTTGATCCCAATCAAGTGATCCCTGAGCCTTTGGTTAAAGAGTTAATGGCTTCCTTACGTTACAGTGCCTCAAGCACTAATATTCAGCCGTGGCATTTTATTGTGGCAAGTACTGCAGAAGGAAAAGCACGCTTAGCAAAGGGCGCACAGGGCAATTATAGCTATAACGAAGCTAAAATTTTAAATGCTTCGCATGTAGTGCTGTTTTGCTCACGCACTCAGATTGATGATGCGCACTTACAAAAGGTATTAGCAGCAGAGGCCGCCGCCGGTCGTTTCGATGCCGCACCAGAAGCTAAAGCCGCCTCTCATAATACGCGTCTGCTGTATTTAAATTTTCATAAATACGACAAAAAAGATGTACCGCACTGGCTAGAAAAGCAGGTTTATTTAAACTTAGGCACTTTGTTGTACAGCGCTGCTGTTTTAGGTTTAGATGCGGTGCCATTAGAAGGTATTGATCAAGCAGTGTTGGATCAAGAGTTTGATCTTAATGCCAAAGATTTAACTGCAGTGGCAGCGGTGGCTTTGGGCTATCACGCCGACAGTGATTTTAACGCCAAATTGCCTAAAGCCCGCTTAGCTGAAGAAGAGATTTTTACCCTCATTTAAAGGATTTAATCCGTAAGCATAAAAAAGCTCAGCCAGTGATGGCTGAGCTTTCAGACTGCTGACAAACCCCTCGTTCCCATCGAGGGGTTTGTTTTTTATACTGGGCACATATCTGCTGCAGGAGTTGTACAGTGCTACGTGATCGCCCCCAGACCCAGTCCGAACTAGAATTTGTCTGTATTGACGAGCTGGTTCCTTCAGACCATTTACTACGTAAAGTAGATCGTCATATCGATTTCTCGTTTATTCATGATCTAGTCAAAGACTTGTACTGCGCGAACAATGGTCGTCCAGCGCTGGATCCAACTCTACTGTTTAAACTGCTGCTCATAGGCTATTTATTCGGCATTCGTAGTGAACGTCAGTTAATCCGTGAAGTTCAGGTCAATGTAGCCTACCGCTGGTTCCTAGGCTTGAACTTGACTGACAAAGTCCCTGATGCCAGTACCCTCAGTCAGAACTGTCGTCGCCGCTTTAATGACTCGGATATCTACCAGCAAATTTTTGATGAAATCGTCTTGCAGGCGATGCAACGTAAGTTGGTCTCTGGCACGGTTCTGTATACCGATTCGACCCACCTGAAAGCCAATGCTAACAAGGGAAAATGGATCAAAGCACATGCCGTTTCAGAGCGGCAAGCCTATATGGATAAGTTGGATCAGGCGATCGAGGAGGATCGCCTAGCTCACGGAAAAAAGCCCTTGCCGCCGCCATCGAGCGAACCTCAGGTGCGGGAAATTAAGCAGAGCACAACCGATCCTGAAAGCGGCTTCATGACCCGGGATAACAAGCCCAAAGGCTTCTTTTATCTTGACCATCGTACGGTGGATACCAAAGCCAATATCATTACCGATGTGCATGTCACGGCGGGTAACGTCCACGACGCAGTGCCCTATTTGGCCCGATTGGAACGGCAGACACAGCGTTTTGGCTTTAACGTCCAGTATGTTGGTCTAGATGCAGGCTATCACACCACAGCCATCAGCAAGGGGGTGGAAGAAAAGGGGGTAAAAGCTGTGTTTGGCTATCGGCGACCGATCCATCGCCAAGGGTACTTGCGTAAACGTGAGTTTATCTATATCGCCGAAACAGACCAGTATGTGTGCCCACAAGGACAGGCCTTGATTTACAGTACAACCAACCGGGAAGGGTATCGCTACTATGTATCTGATCCGGCTGCGTGCCGACAATGCCCGCTGCTTTCACGTTGTACTCAGAACGCCAAACAACAAAAAACGGTCACTCGTCATGTGTGGGAAACCAGCAGAGAACGGCAGGATGTCAACCGGCTGACGCCTTGGGATAAGGCCATCTATCAGAGGCGCAAAGAAACAGTAGAACGCAGCTTTGCCGATGCCAAAGAGCTGCATCAATACCGCTATGCGCGGTATCGTGGCCGTCACAAAGTGCAGGCGCAATGCCTGATGACTGCCGCAGCACAAAACATCAAGAAAATCGCATTATTGGCAGGATAGTCCCGCTTTTGTAAACCTCTTGTCCTCATGAGTGCCTGTTTACACGCTTACTTAAGCTCAGATACACCCAATTTACTTTAAAAACTCTTGGAGCAAAGACTTCCGCTCGTTGAACGCTTATCCCAAAAGAAAAAGCGGCACTGAAGTGCAAAAGCGGCACTGAAGTGCATAAAACGACAAACCCCACCAAAAAGGCGGGGTTTGTCAGCTACCTGAAAGCTCAGCCAGTGATGGCTGAGCTTTGGTGGTTATAGGCGCAGCTTGGACTAAGCAGCCGTTAGACAATGCCTTGGGCTAGCATCGCATCGGCCACTTTGACAAAGCCGGCAATATTGGCGCCTTTCACATAGTTAATCCGGCCATCTTCCTCACCATAAAGCACGCAGGCTTGGTGAATGCTTTGCATAATGCTGTGCAGCTTGGCATCTACCTCACCATCGGTCCAGAGTAAACGCATGGCGTTTTGACTCATCTCTAAACCACTCACCGCAACCCCACCAGCGTTGGAAGCTTTGCCTGGCGCATATAGAATATTTTCGGCTAAAAACAGATCAATTGCCTCTAGGGTGGAAGGCATATTGGCGCCTTCAGCCACACAGACGCAACCATTATCAATCAGCGTACGAGCATCTTCTGCATTCAGCTCGTTTTGCGTGGCGCAAGGCAGGGCAATATCACACGCGAGGCTCCACGGACGCTGATCGGCTAAGAAAGGCACATTGAAGTGTTCGGCCATTTCTTGAATCCGTCCGCGACGCACGGTTTTAAGATCCATCAGGTATTTCCAGTGCTCGCCATCCATGCCCTCAGGAAAATGAATAGTACCGCCAGAGTCAGACAGTGAAATCACTTTACCACCTAACTCAATCACTTTTTGTGCAGCGTACTGGGCGACATTACCTGAGCCGGAAATAGCGACCCGCTGATCTTGAAAACGGCGACGAATGCGTTTAAGCATTTCTTCAGCAAAGTACACGCAGCCATAACCAGTAGCTTCAGGACGAATGAGGCTGCCACCGTAGGTCATGCCTTTACCGGTCAGCACTGAAGTGAACTCATTGGCTAAGCGCTTGTATTGACCAAAGAAGTAACCAATTTCCCGCGCTCCCACACCGATATCACCGGCCGGCACGTCTAAATTATGACCAATATGGCGATGCAGTTCGGTCATGAAGGATTGGCAAAAGCGCATCACTTCGTTATCAGTTTTTCCTTTAGGGTCAAAATCTGAGCCACCTTTACCACCGCCCATCGGTAGAGAAGTGAGTGAGTTTTTAAACACCTGCTCAAAGGCTAAAAATTTTAATACCCCTAAGTTGACCGAAGGGTGAAAACGAATCCCGCCTTTATAAGGGCCAATGGCGCTGTTCATCTGAATTCGAAAACCGCGGTTAACGTGGACTTTGCCCGCATCATCGACCCAGGGCACGCGGAACATAATCACTCGCTCAGGCTCAACAATGCGCTCTAAAATGCCGGCTTGCATGTATTTGGGGTTGTCTTCAAGAAAAGGCCATAACGTACGTAAGACCTCTTCTACAGCTTGATGAAATTCGGGTTGATCAGGATCACGTTGTTTAATGTGAGAGAGGAAGGATTCAAGCGATAAAGACATTTTTAAGAACCTCGAAGGCCAAGAGGATGACCGCAATTCAATACGTTTCGACTTTAGCAGCGGTTGAGTAATAACGGTAGAAAAAAATGCATAGCAGAAACATTTTTTTTAGCAACATAGCGCGTAACCCGTTGAAAGTCATTGCGCTGGCTACAGAATCTAAGAAATTAACCAAGGTATAAAGTTGCCTAGACAATTTAAAAAAAGGCTGAAGTTGTTTGAAAATGATTTGTTATAGTGTAACTATATGGCTGGATGTAATTGAGTGTCATTTACTGATTGATTTCTAGGGGGATAACAGCGTGTTCAGTTTGCCGCGTTTGGGTGCAGTGTCTTTTTACTCATTGGTTGTTTGCTTTAGTGCTTATAGCAGCCTAACTGCTGCCCAGCCGCAAAGCGCTTTAGCCGCTCATCAACATGGTGTGAGCCAGTTAAATATTGTGCTGGAACAAGAACAGTTGCATCTTGCTTGGCAAACGCCAGCGATGGATGTTTTGGGCTTTGAGTACTTGGCAAAAACCACGGCTGAGCAGCAACAGGTTCAGCAACTCAAACAGACCTTACAGCAGCTAGACAATCTCGTTACCTTACCTGCAGGGGCACAGTGTGCTTTGCAACAGGTAGAGTTGCAGGGAGCGCAACTAAGCGCACACACTCTGCACGACCACGACCACGACCACGACCACGACCACGACCACGACCACGACCACGACCACGACCACGACCACGACCACGACCACGACCACGACCACGACCACGACCACGACCACGACCACGACCACGCAGAGATTAGCTGGCAAGCACAATTAAGTTGTGCCGTGCCTAAACAGCTCACGCAGTTATCCTTTGCCCCTTTGTTTGCTCACTTTCCCAGTATGCAGCAGGTGCAGGTACAGTTATTAACCAGTACTGAGCAACAGGCAGCAACCCTAACGGCAAAACAGAGCCAGTTACAGCTAACGCCTTAAGGTAAGCACTGAGATGAAGAGAGAAGCGATGATTGAGGTACAAGACTTAGCGTTTGCTTGGCCGATGCAAGCGCCTTTATTGAAGATTCCGCAGCTGACGATAGCAGCCAGCGAGCGAGTGTTTTTAAAGGGCCCATCGGGCAGTGGTAAGAGTACTTTGCTTGGTCTGGTAGGCGGAGTTAACTTGCCCAGCTGCGGGCAGATTAAGCTATTAGGGCAAGATTTAACTCAGTTGTCTGCAGCACAGCGTGATCAGTTTCGGGCGGATCACTGTGGTTTTATTTTTCAGCAGTTTAACTTATTACCCTTTTTAACAGTGCTGCAAAATGTTCTGTTGGGCTGCCAGTTTTCTAAAACACGCCAACAAAAAGCGCGACAACGTTTTGGCAGTGTGTTGGCTGCTGCCGAGCACTTGTTAAACCAGTTGGGATTGGCTAAAGCCTTATATGAGCAGCCAGCCAGTAGTTTATCGATTGGTCAGCAGCAGCGGGTGGCGGTCGCGCGAGGTTTAATTGGTGAACCGGAGTTATTAATTGCAGATGAGCCCACTTCAGCCCTCGATGCCGATACCCGTGGCCGATTTTTAGAGTTGCTATTTAATGAAAGTCAGGCCAGTCAAACCAGTGTGCTGTTTGTAAGCCATGATCAAAGCTTAGCTCTGCAGTTTGATCGGCAACTGGATTTATTAGAGCTCAATCAAGTGCCTTGGATTCAGCAACAGGCAGAGGTAGTGTGATGAATTTATTGCATTTAGCATGGCGCAGTTTAAACAGTCGCCGTTTTACCGCAGGGTTAACGGTATTTGCGATTGCTGTGTCGGTGTGTTTGCTATTGGCGGTGGAACGCGTTCGTACTGAGACTCGGGTGAGTTTTGCTAATACCATCAGTGGCACAGATTTAGTCGTCGGCGCACGTTCAGGCTCGATTAATTTATTACTGTACTCGGTGTTTCGCCTGGGTAATGCTACTAACAATATTCGCTGGTCAAGCTTTACCCAGTGGCAACAGCATCCACAGGTTAAGTGGGCAATTCCATTATCTTTGGGGGATTCGCACAAGGGCTATCGAGTGTTGGGCACCAGTGAAGACTATTTCACCCATTATCAATATGGGCGCAAACAACATTTAGCTTTACAAGCCGGCGACTTCTTTAGCGATCAACAACCCTTTCAGCTGGTGCTTGGGTCTGAGGTAGCCGAGCGGTTAGGTTACCAATTGGGCGATTCAGTGGTATTAGCCCATGGCATTTCTCGAGTCAGTTTAGTTCAGCACGATGATAAACCCTTTACCGTGACCGGCATTTTGCAGCGCACCGGGACACCGGTAGATCGTACTTTGCATATTTCCCTTGCTGGAATGGAAGCGATTCACTTGGATTGGCAGCATGGCATGCCAGCTCGTGGAGCAGCGCGCTTAACCGCAGAGCAAGTACAGCAAATGGATTTAACGCCACGCTCAATTACTGCAGCGTTACTTGGACTAAACAGTAAGGTGGCCAGCTTTAGTGTGCAGCGAGCTATTAATCAGTGGGCTGATGAGCCCTTGCAAGCGATTATTCCAGGAGTTGCCTTGCAAGAACTCTGGGGATTGATGAGTAGTGCTGAGCAGGCGCTGTTTATTATTAGCTTACTGGTGGTCCTGACCGGCTTAATTGGTATGTTAACGGCGATTTTGGCCAGTTTAAATGAACGCCGAAGAGAGATGGCGGTGTTACGTTCAGTGGGTGCGCGGCCGTGGCATATTGCTAGCCTCTTGATGTTAGAGGCACTGCTGTTAGCTGGCGCGGGGATAATACTGGGGCTTGGTTTATTAGCCATCGGGATTTTAGTGCTGCAACAGCCGCTGCAAAGTCATTATGGAATTTATTTGCCGTTATCGGCTTTATCGCTGCGTGAGTGTTGGCTATTAGCAGGGATTATGGCAGCAGCACTGCTGATGGCGTTATTACCAGCAGCGCGAGCGTATCGCTTAGCGCTAAATGATGGCTTGGTGATGCATGTTTAAGGCGAGCCAACCAACGTCTTGCCTACGCCTTGGGCTAGGGCAACGATTGCAGCGCAGTTGTTGGGGATTGCTACTGGCGGTTGCGTTCAGCAGCGTTAATCTAGCAGCCGCGAGCACAGTGCAAACCTTAAGTTGGGATGATTTGGTGCCGGAAGATTATGAGTTAAAACCACCGTTACCGATCCATGACTATAGCGATTTAGGATCAATCTTTAAGGCAGAGATGGATCGGGCCACGGGTTCTGCATTTGCTCAGCAAGAGCCCAATGCGCCAGTGGTGACCACCTTTGATCAGCAGCAGGTGAGGCTGGCAGGCTATGTGGTGCCGCTGACGATTGATGTCAACAATCGGGTGATTGATTTTTTACTCGTGCCTTATCTTGGGGCCTGCATTCATGTGCCACCACCACCGAGCAATCAAATTATATATGTTGATGCAGAGCAGGGGCTGCCATTAGATGAGTTATGGGAGCCCTTTTGGGTGGAGGGGCGATTACAGGTAACGGCCTTAGAAACCGCTGAAATTACCGCAGGTTATCAGCTGCAGCTAGCGAGCTATCAGCGTTATACCGAGCACAGTGATTGAATCAGGCCGCAGACTAACCTTGCAACCTAGCGGGCGCACGTCCAAAATGCGCGGTTTTATTGATTAAAATTTTGCTAGGAAATTCTTTGTATGCCTGATTCTGTTGCCGCGCTCCGGCTACCTGCTGAACAATTAACACGCCAGTTTTCGCCCGAGCTGTTTGCTCAGGCGCATAGCCTTGGTATGAATCAGTCAGGGGTGCTAGGCCAGCAACGGGCAATTGATGCCTTAGCCTTTGGCGTAGGGATGCGGCAAAGAGGTTACAACGTGTTTGTTAAGGGCGAGCTAGGTACAGGACGCTTTTCTTACACTAAACGCTATTTGCAAGCACAGGCACGTCATCAAGCAGCGCCTTGCGATAGCCTGTATTTACCTAACTTTGACGATGCTCGGGCGCCGATTGCGGTGCAATTGCCCGCAGGTGTTGGTAAACAGTTAGCAGATGATTTTGCGCAGTTACTCGATCAGTTAGTAGCCACTTTCCCAGCCGTCTTTGAAACACCCCTATGGCAACAGCAAAAAACTGCGATTGAGCGTAACTTTAATCAGCGCTATGACGCCATTGTTGATGAGTTAGAGAAACAGGCACTGAAGGCTAGTATTGCGCTGTTTCGTGAGCCAGGCAATCTAGGTTTTGCCCCGATGCGCGACGGCAAAGTACTGGAAGATAATGAGTTTGCTCAGCTAGATGATGAAGTGCGTAGCCAGTACCAGCAAACCATTAGCCAGTTAGAAGAGCAATTGAATGATCAGTTAGCCAACTTGCCACAGTGGAAGCGCGAATCGAATAATCAGCTACGTGGTTTAAATGAGCAGACGATACAGACTGCATTGATACCATTACTTGAGCCATTACTGCAGACCTATGCCAATTATCCTGCGGTTCTTCAGTATGTTCAGGGCATCCAGCAGCATTTGTTGCGCCACGCTGTTGAGCAATTAGTTGTTGAGGAAACCAGTGACTCATTACGGCGTCAGTGGTTGGCGCGGCACTATGCGCCCAATTTATTAGTGAGCCATGCGAGCACTCAAGGAGCGCCGGTGATTTATGAGGCTAATCCTAGCTATGAAAACCTGTTTGGACGCACAGAATATATTCAAGAACCTGCAGGGTTAACCACCGACTATCAGCAAATCAAAGCCGGTGCTTTGCATCGGGCGAATGGTGGTTATTTATTATTGCAAGCAGACAAAGTGTTGATGGAGCCTTTTGTCTGGGAAGCGCTAAAACGAGCACTAACCACTGAGCAGTTAAAAATTGAGTCACCTTTACTGGATACCGGTCGATTTGCCGCTATTACTTTGGATGCACAGCAGTTTGGGCTTCAGGTTAAGGTGATTTTAATTGGCACTGCAGAGTGGTATTACAACTTGCAAGACTACGATGAAGAGTTTGCCGAGTTATTTCGTGTGTTGGCGGACTTTGAGCAAGATGTGCCTTTACTCGATCAACACCTGTTGGCTTTTATTAACTTATTAAATAAACGGGTGGCTGAAGAGCAATTAGCGCCTTTAACTGCCTGTGGTATGCAGCGCTTGGCTTTACACAGTGTGCGTTTGGCTGAGCATCAGCAGCGTTTATCGGCAGCTATTAGCGAAGTATTTCAGGTGGTCAGTGAAGCTGATTACTGGCGTGCGCAACAGGGAGTTAGCGAAATCAGCGCGCAGCATATTGAGCAAGCAATTGGTGCTAAACAGCAACGTAACGGCAAGGTAGCCGAGCATATTTTGCAGGATATGCTCGATGGCGTGATCTTGATCGAAACAGAGGGGACGGCGATTGGGCAATGTAATGGATTAACCGTGATGGATGTCGGCGACTTTGAGTTTGGCATTCCGGCGCGGATTTCTGCTGCAGTTTATACCGGTAGCGGTGGAGTGGTTGATATTGAGCGAGAAGTGAATTTAGGACAATCGATCCACTCCAAAGGCGTGCTGATTTTAAATGGTTTTTTAGGTAATCGTTATGCACAAAAGTATCCATTAGATATTTCTGCCAGTGTCGCCATGGAGCAATCCTATGGCTATATCGATGGTGACAGTGCCTCACTTGGTGAAACTTGTGCGTTAATCTCAGGTTTGGCTCGTGTTCCTTTGCGTCAAGATTTAGCTATTACGGGATCAATTAATCAGTTAGGCCAGGTGCAGGCGGTGGGCGGTTTAAATGAAAAAATTGAGGGCTTTTTTAAGCTCTGTCAAGCGCGTGGTCTAACCGGTACTCAAGGGGTGATTATTCCTGCCTGTAATCAAGTGAATTTAATTTTAGCGCCTGAAGTAATTCAGGCAGTAGCTGAGCAGAAGTTTGCAATTTATGCGGTAGAAACAGTGGATCAAGCGCTGACATTACTGACCACGCAAACGGTGGGAGTGGCCGATGAGCAGGGCGAGTATCCCCAAGACTCAGTCCATGGCAAGGTGATTGCTCGCTTGCAAGCAATTGCTGAAGCAGAGCGCGAGGACGAAGAAAAAGAAGACGAGAAAGAACAAGCCGAGGCGCTTGATGCGTCAGAAGTCGCAAGTGCCGGTAGTAGCGCTGACAGCCCAGTGGCCACTCCAGCTGCGCTAGCCAATTAAAGCAACACGGGCTATTAGCTAGCTAATAGCCCATCCGCTTGTTAGTTATTGTGGCGTAATAAACGCAAGCTATTAAAGGTGACCAATAAGCTGGCACCCATATCAGCAAATACCGCCATCCACATGGTGGCATGACCGGTTAACGCTAACAGCAAAAAGATCAGCTTTAAACCTAATGCTAGGCTAATGTTTTGCCATAAAATGGCAGAAGTAGCCTGTGAGAGCTTAATCAGCTGGGGAATTTTCTGTAAATCATCATCCAGCAGGGCAATATCTGCGGTTTCAATGGCGGTATCGGTACCTGCAGCCGCCATAGCGATACCCATATTGGCTTTGGCTAAGGCTGGTGCATCATTAATCCCATCGCCCACCATGGCTACCTGATAACCTTGTGCCTGTAAGCGTTCAATTTCAGTTAACTTATCTTCGGGCAGTAAAGGGGCTAAGGCTTGTTCGATACCGGCCTGCTCAGCAATCACTTGTGCGGTGAGTTGATTATCACCACTTAGCATAAGGCTATGAATGCCTAGTTGTTTGAGTGCTTTGATACTGGCAGTGGTTTCTGCGCGTAGCTGATCACGTACGGCAAATAACGCCAGTACTTGCTGCTCAGTAGCCAGCAAACTTAAGCTGCAGCCTTGCTGCTCATAGCTTAAGACCTGTTGTTCAAGCTCTGGAGTGAGTAGTTTTAGTTGCTGTATTAAGCGCACATTACCTAGATACAACGTTTGTTGCTCAATGCGGGCTTGGGTGCCTAAACCTAACAGGGCGGTAAAATTATCTACCGTTGGTTTTTCGACTGTGGCTGACTGTGAACTGAGCCCAGTAAAAATAGCTTGGGATACGGGGTGGTCAGAGCGTTCGGTGAGTGCTAAAGCGAGTGCTTGACTATGGGCTGTGTCAGCAAAATACTCAGCGCCGACTAAGCTCGGCTGTCCTTGGGTTAGGGTGCCGGTTTTATCAAAGGCGATATGAGTTAAGTCTTTGGCTTGTTCTAAATAGACACCTCCTTTGATTAAAATACCTAAACGTGCCGCACGGGTTAGGGCACTAACTACCGCCACAGGGGTAGAAATAACCAGTGCACAAGGGCAGGCAATCACCAGTAAGACCAAGGCATTGTAGACCCAATCGAGCCACAGACCAGCACCTAATAGCGGCGGTAAAATCGCTACCAACAGAGCAATGAGCACCACACTTGGGGTGTAAACTTGGGAGAACTTATCCACAAAGCGCTGCATGGATGCTTGGCTGCTTTGCGCTTCTTGCACACGATGCATAATTTTCGCCAACAGAGAATCATCACTGCCAGCGCTGGTTTGATAAATCACTTCTTGACTCGTATTTAAGCTGCCGGCAAAGATGGTGTCGTGTGGTTTTTTCTCCACTGGCAGGCTTTCACCGGTGATTGCCGACTGGTCAAAGGCCGATTGCCCTTGGGTAATTATCCCGTCTAGGGCGACGCGCTCGCCCGGTTTAAGGCGAACTAAGCTACCTACGGCAATTTGCGCCACCGGGGTGGCTTGCCACTGACCATCGGCCTGTTGGCTAACGGCTAACTCTGGAGTCATGACTAATAAGCTTTTTACTGCATCGCGGGCACGACCTAAGGAGCGAGCTTCGATCATTTCGGCCAGAGCAAATAAAAAGGTGACCATTGCCGCTTCTGGCCAGTGGCCGATTAACAAGGCACCAGTAACGGCAATCGACATCAAGGCATTGATATTTAAATGACGGTTTAATAGGGCAATCCAGCCTTTTTTCACAATTGGCAAGCCAATCAATAAAATACTGGCTAGGGCGCTGGCAAAAACTAGCCAATTGGCATCAACTGCAAACCATTCCAGCAACTCGGCAAATAAAGCTAAGCCGCCTGCAGCAATTAATGTTTTAGTCGGCGTTGGACTGGGAGTGGCGGTACTGCTTGCGGCTGCGTGCTCGGTTAAGGGCTTGGCCTGCATCCCCAAGCGCTGAATAATTTTCAGAATTGCTGGAAGCGCCTCGGCTTGGTGGTGGATTTGTAATTGGCGTTCGAGCAGATTGAAATAGAGTGCACTCACCTGTGGATGAGTTTCGAGTTGCTCACGAATTAAGCGCTCTTCTGTTGGGCAATCCATAGCTTCAATCAACAAGATGCTTTTCACATGTTGTGGATCAGGTGCACCTTGGCGGTTAGCCGCTGGGGCAGCTAGCACTGGCGTGCAGCATGCTTGAGGTTGGCTCATGGGATTCTCCTTCGGGTTAAACTTTGATAGCCTGTATTAAAAACCCTGTAGTAGCTACAGAGTCAAGTAAAGATTAATCGCCAGGGTTAAAGCAAGGAGTTAACTGATGAAGTCGATGCGCATTGGCCTGCTGGCTCAGCAAACCGATACCCACATTGAAACTATTCGTTATTATGAAAAGCAAGGATTGTTGCCTGAACCACAGAGGGATACGGCAAACTTTAGGGTGTACCAAGCGCAGCATGTTGAGCGTTTAAACTTTATTCGCCAGTGCCGTTTATTGGATTTATCCTTAGAGGAAATTCGCCAATTACTTGAGGTAAAAGATACGCCAGCGGCGAGTTGTGATGCGGTGAATCAGGTAGTGGATGAGCATATTCATCATGTCCAACAGCGAATACAAGAACTACAAGGCTTAGCCGAGAAGTTACAGCATATCCGGGGACAGTGCCAAACGGCACAAGCTGCTGCACGTTGCGGTATTTTACAAGAGCTGTCGCAGCCAGTAAGCGCTCAAGATAAAGCGGAGCTTAGTCGCGAGACACACTTAAAATAAGCGGGCCAATAACACCGGCACTGCGGTTTCAACCCGCAAAATACGCTCACCCAATTGCACCGGGCTAAAACCTGCTTGGGTGAGTAATTCCACTTCGTAGGGAATCCAGCCACCTTCTGGACCAATCGCCAAGGTGACCTGCTGCTCTAGCTGCCTAGGACAAGCAGGATACGCGCCAGGGTGGGCCACTAGCGCCAAGCTATCGGCTGTAAGTGCCGGTAAGCGATCTTCGACAAAGGGTTTAAAGCGTTTTTCTAGGATAACTTCAGGTAGCACAGTATCTCTGGCTTGCTCTAAACCTAAGAGTAATTGTTCCCGAATGGCTGCTGCTTGCAAAAAAGGACTCTGCCAAAAACTTTTTTCAACCCGATAGCTGTTAACTAAAATCAGCCGCTTAACCCCCATGCTAGCAATGGTTTGTAAGGTGCGTTTGAGCATTTTTGGTCGGGGCAAAGCTAAAACTAAAGTGAGCGGCAAGGCTGCTGGTGGCGGTTCGCTGAGGGCGATCTGGAGTGTTACGCCGGTGGTATCTAGCGCAGTCACAGTGCCCAGCCCCATCAGCCCGTTAATCAAGCCTACTCGCAAAGACTCCCCTAGCTTAGCTTGATGCACTTGCTGAATATGCTGCCAGCGGCGATCAGTTAAATGCACCTGATGTGGGCCAATAAAATCACTGGGCTCCAGCAAAATAAGATTCATAGGCGTTGTACAGGTTCTTTTTTAGCCGCTGGAGTAGGGTTATCACTGCTGCTGGCAGGAGCAGGCTCAGCAGTGCTTGGTTCAGCCTCTTCGGTTGCCTGTTTGGCCGAACGTGGCTTAATGACTAAAATGCTGCCAAATACGATACCCATTTCAAATAACAACCACATTGGAATGGCGAGTAGGGTTTGGGAAAATACATCAGGCGGGGTCAGTAACATCCCGACCACAAAGCAGCCGAGAATGACGTAGGGGCGACTTTTACGGAGTTTTTCCAGATCAACAATGCCAATCCATAATAACAAGATAGTGGCAATAGGAATTTGAAAAGCTACGCCAAAGGCGAAAAACAGCGTTAACACGAAGTCTAAATATTGGCCAATGTCGGTCATCATTTGCACCCCAGTTGGGGTCATGCTGGCAAAAAAGCCAAACATAATCGGAAATACAACAAAGTAGGCAAAGGCCATACCGGCATAAAACAGAGCAATGCTGGCGCTTAATAAAGGTACTGCAATACGTTTTTCGTGCTGATATAAGCCTGGGGCAATAAACCCCCATATTTGTTGCAAAATGATCGGCATCGCTAAAAACAGCGAGACCACCATGGTCAGTTTAAATGGCGTTAAAAAAGGAGAAGCGACACCGGTGGCAATCATGCTGGTGCCGGCGGGTAAGTATGCGCGCAGGGGCGCTGAAACAAGGGCGTAAATATCCTGCGCAAAATAGAAGAGGCAGGCAAAAATCAGTAACACCGCAATCACACAGCGTAATAAGCGGGAACGTAATTCCGTCAGATGAGCCACTAAGGGCATGGCTTGATCGTTAGCTTGACTCATGAATCAGCGGTACTCGTAGGACGTTTAGGCTCAATTGCTGGCTCGGCCGTGGTGACTGCAGGTGGCACCTTTGAAGAATCAGGCAGGGGCTCGGCAGGTATTTGGGCCTGGGGCTCAAATTGTTCAGGCTCAACGCTCGGCACGGCGGATTTTAAGCCTAAGGGATCATTGAGTAAGTCAGTGGCGTCTTTAGCTGCCTGCTGTAATTGTTCGCGCTCTTTTTTTAGAATGCTTTCATTATGCAATTCACGGCGAATTTCATCGGCGCCAATTTCACGCTCGACGTCGGCTTTAATGGCTTGAAAACCAGATTTTAAACGACCAATCCATAAACCTGCGGTACGCGCTGCGCCTGGCAGGCGTTCAGGGCCTAATACCAGTAGCGCAACTAAGCCAATCAGCAATAATTCAGAAAAGCCAACATCAAACATGCCGTATTATTCCTTGGTTGCAGGCTCTTCTACTTTTTTCGCCGTGCCATCAATGGTGGTGTTATGCATCGTACTTTGGTTATCTACCGCGGTTTTTTCATCTTCACCGACGGCTTTGCGAAAACCTTTGATTGCTGAGCCTAGGTCAGAACCTACGCTTTTTAAGCGCTTAGTGCCAAATAGTAAAACCACGATCGCCAAAACGATCAAGAGTTGCCAAATGCTGATGCCACCTAACATAGGAAGTACTCCAGTAAAATCGATTGCCAGAACAAGATAGACTGCTGACTAGTATAAAAGATCTATCATCGGTCATATATGTTACGACCCGATGAAATGAAATTAATTGTTACCGCGCGCTGCTTTTTCTTCTAAACCAGATAAGCCAAAACGCCGCTCCAACTCTTGTAGAACAGACTCAGGCTTTTCACCTAGAGCAGCCAGCATCACTAAGCTGTGAAACCAAAGATCTGCAGTTTCATAAATTAGCTCATCTTTACTTGCGCCATTAGCGCAGTCTTTGGCCGCAAGAATGGTTTCAACTGACTCTTCGCCGACTTTTTCTAAAATTTTATTAAGGCCTTTATGAAACAAACTGGCCACATAGGATTCGGTTGGATCTGCGGTTTTGCGTGCTTCGATGACTTGAGCTATGCGGCTTAGGGTATCAGTGGTCATTGCTTTCACCCATTGAAGGTTGATTAGAGTAAATATGTTCTGGCGCTTTAATTACGGGTTCGACAACTTGCCATTGTTGCTGTTGATCCAGGACCCGATAAAAGCAGCTGTGGCGTCCGGTATGACAGGCAATGCCACCGAGTTGCTCAACCATTAAGATGATCACATCGGCGTCGCAGTCTAAGCGCAGTTCATGCAGCTTTTGCACGTGTCCTGACTCTTCACCTTTACGCCATAACTTACCACGCGAGCGCGACCAGTAAATGGCGCGTTGCTCTTGTACGGTTAGTGCCAATGATTCTTTGTTCATCCAAGCCATCATTAGAATTCGACCGCTTTGGTAATCTTGGGCGATGGCGGGTACTAAGCCATCGTCAGTCCACTTAATTGCATCAAGCCATTGGCTCATGGATTTTTCCTGTTGGTATTTAGCGATTAAAAAAGTTAGGCCCGCACAATCAGCCAGACGCCACTGAGTAGCATCAGCCATAGTGGCCAAGCAGCCCATTGCAAACTTAAGCCCGACAGCAGGCTGCCTACGATTAAACCAACACCCAGCACAATATTGATGTTGCGCAGCATTTTTTGTTGCAGCGGTGGTGGTTGGTTGGCCTGATTGATTCGCTCTAAACTGGTACGCGCCATACGGGCTAAGTGAGGAATTTGTTCAACCTGTTGACGGACATCATTGAGCACCCGTTTAGGGCTAATGCGTTTACGCATCCAGCGCTCTAAGTAGGGTTTTGCGGTTGCCCATAAATCTAAGTCTGGATAGAGTTGTCGACCTAAACCTTCAATATTGAGTAAGGTTTTTTGTAGTAGTACTAATTGCGGCTGCACTTCCATATTAAAACGGCGCGCGGTCTGAAAGAGCCGCATTAGCAACTGACCAAAGGAAATATCCTTTAGTGGCCGCTCAAAAATAGGCTCGCATACCGTGCGAATTGCAGCTTCCAGTTCATTGACTCGGGTATCTGCAGGTACCCAGCCGGAGTCTATGTGGAGCTGAGCGACGCGGTGATAATCCCGCTTAAAAAACGCCAATAAATTACGCGCCAAATAGTCTTGATCTTCTGGGGTGAGGGTACCAATAATGCCGCAGTCGATAGCAATGTATTGCGGCTCAGATGGCTTATTGGTGCTAACAAAAATATTGCCAGGGTGCATATCGGCATGGAAGAAACTGTCGCGAAAAACTTGGGTGAAAAAGATTTCTACTCCGCGTTCCGCCAGTCGTTTAAAGTCAGTGCCTTGGGCCTGTAAAGCCGCCATATCAGTAACGGGTATGCCATAGATGCGTTCCATCACTAAAACTTGTGGGCGGCAGTACTCCCAGTAAACCTGTGGCACATAGAGTAAATCTGAGCCAGTAAAGTTACGGCGCAGTTGACTGGTATTAGCGGCTTCACGTAATAAGTCTAGCTCGTCGTAAATGGTTTTCTCGTAATCTTCTACCACTTCACAGGGATGCAGGCGGCGAGCCTCTGGAGAAGCTTTTTCGGCAATCCGAGCCAGTAAGTGCAGCCACGCAATATCTTGGGCTATAACCTTCGCCAGTCCCGGACGAATGACTTTAACCACCACCTGCTCACCACTGTGTAGCTGTGCGGTATGTACTTGGGCAATTGAGGCTGAGGCTAATGGCTGGGGATTAAACTCTTTAAATGCACTGCTGACTGACATGCCAAGTTGTTGTTCAATCAGGCGGGTAGCGGTGCTTGAATCAAAGGGCGGTACTTGGTCTTGTAAGCGACTTAGCTCATCAATAATGTCGGCGGGTAGTAGGTCGCGGCGGGTTGAGAGAATTTGTCCAAACTTAATAAAAATGGGCCCAAGATCTTCTAGCGCCAAGCGTAAAGCTGCGCCCCGGGTTAAGTTATGTTGTTTACGCGGCAGCCAACGCCAAGGCAGTAAATAACGTGTGCTAGCAGCGTACCAAGGCAAGGGTAGGTCATACAGCAAATCATCTAAGCGATAACGAATAATCACTTGCAGGATGCGAAACAAGCGGCGAATGGCAAGCAGTCTCATGCTGAGGGGTCCTTGGCGGTCAGTTGGGCAACGCGTGCGCTCAGGCGATCTAAGGATTGCGTTAGTTGATCAATTTCATTGAAGCGTACTTCCGCTTCGGCCGTGCCGACCAAGAAACGTGCTTCTTCGGTGGCATAGTCAATGGCGCTTTGCTCAAGGCTGTGCTGGCTGTGCTGTAACCAGCGCCATTGGCGTTTAATTGAGGAGCTGAGTAAGGCGCTGGGCACTGGGCCGAGTAATTGTTGCAGCAGGTATTCCCAGTCTAAGTCTAATTGCTGCAAAATTTCTGCTAGTTGCATCAATAGTCCGGTATTACCGCTCAGATCTAGTTTAGGGTGGTGCAGTAATGGCGTTTTATCCCTGGCGGTTGCCAGTAAGGCCAGCTGAGCTAAGGGCGCGCGTAGGCGACAGTCAACAGCACCTAACCACTGATTGGCTAATTGCAGCCCATCGCTATGCAACACGAGATAGCAGCGTAGCTGCAAGGGCGTACTGATTTCTACTTCAAGCACTTGTCCTGCTAGCTCTGCGAGTTGCTGCTGCGCCACTGGATCTAAGCGCAGCAGCTGATTAATACTTAACTCAAGGCTAGCTAGGAGTGCTTGACTGAACATTAGGGTTTAATTCCACGGTGCAGGGCAACAATGCCACCGGTCATATTATGGTAGGTAATGCGCTCAAAGCCGGCGTCTTGCATCATGCCTTTAAGGGTTTCTTGGTCAGGGTGCATGCGGATTGATTCGGCCAGATAGCGGTAGCTGTCGGCATCGTTAGTAATTAACTTGCCAGCTAGCGGCATAAAATTGAAGGAGTAGGTATCGTATAGCTTCGAAAGTAAGGGTTTTTTCGGTTTGGAAAACTCCAGAATCAGCAAGCGACCGCCAGGTTTGAGTACTCGCAGCATTGACCGAATCGCTGCCTCTTTATGGGTGACGTTACGTAGGCCAAAGGCAATGGTCACCACATCAAAGTGGTTGTCAGGAAAGGGCAGTTGTTCCGCATCGGCTTGAACAAAACGCACATTGCTTGAGACGCCTTTATCGAGTAAACGATCGCGACCCACTTTTAGCATCGAGTCGTTAATATCGGCCAGTACCACTTCACCAGTACTTCCGACTAGGCTGGAGAATTTACGGGTAAGGTCACCGGTGCCACCGGCAATATCTAAGACCCTATTACCTGGACGCACACCTGATAACTCAATGGTGAAGCGTTTCCATAAACGGTGCATCCCGCCCGACAAGACGTCATTCATTAGATCGTAGCGTGCGGCTACCGAATGAAAGACTTCGGCAACTTTCTTGGCTTTTTGGCTTTCGGGAACATCTTGATAGCCAAAATGCGTAATGGCTTCTGGTTTGTTGGGCTGTTGTGGATCATTCATGGTCGTTCACCTAAATCAGATTCCGCTCCATTCTAATACCCTTGTGCCGATTTGTCTTGAGCGTGAGCAGGCTTTGTCAGGTTAGTCGATAGAACCTGAGAATGAGTGGAGATAATGGTTGGCTTTAGCCAAACAACTTAACGACCGATTCATTGGGGTCGCGTGATTTGCCGGCACGATTTAATTCGGCTAAATAGGTTTGCCAAAGCGTCTGTTGTTGGCTGCCTAATTGATAGAGGTACTGCCAAGTAAAGAGCCCTGAGTCATGGCCGTCATCAAAGCTTAGTTTCAGTGCATAGGTGCCGGCCGCTTCAGCATGTTGCAGCTTTACCTGCTGCTTACCAAACTGCAAAATCGGGTTGCCATGGTTTTGCACCTCGGCAGATGGAGAGTGTACCCGTAAAAACTCAGCGGGTAGGATAAACTGCTCGCCTGAAGCATAGTTAAGATTGAGCGTATTAGCGGTTAAGTCTAGTTTGACAGCAGTAGGAGTCATAAGATTACCTTTGTACTTAAGTGACAAGAGCCTACTACGTAACCGCAGCAGGCTCTTGTGGGACCCAGAACGATAAGACTAAAACTACAAGATGTAGCGTGATAAGTCTTCGTCTTCGGCCAGCTCACCTAGATGCTTAGCCACATACGCGGCATCAATTTGCAGTGGCTCAGCCTGATGTTGAGCTGCTAGATCTGATGCAGAGAAAGAGACTTCTTCAAGTAGTCGCTCTAGCAAAGTATGTAAACGGCGAGCACCGATATTTTCGGTTTTTTCGTTTACCTGCCAAGCAATTTCTGCCAAGCGCTCAATACCATCGCTGGTGAACTCGATCTTTAATCCTTCCGTTTTTAACAGCTCAACGTATTGCTCGGTGAGCGAAGCATGGGGCTCGGTTAAAATCCGCTTAAAGTCTTCAGGGGTGAGGGCTTTAAGCTCAACCCGAATGGGTAAGCGTCCTTGTAACTCTGGCACCAGATCGCTGGGCTTGCTGAGGTGGAAGGCGCCTGAAGCAATAAACAGAATATGGTCGGTTTTCACCATGCCGAGTTTGGTATTGACCGTACAGCCTTCGATTAATGGCAGTAAGTCGCGTTGCACTCCTTCACGGGAGACATCGGCCCCACTGGTGTTACCGCGTTTAGCAATCTTGTCGATTTCATCGATAAATACGATGCCATGTTGCTCAACTGCTTCAAGGGCGCTGGCTTTGATTTTATCTTCATTGACGAGGCGTGCCGCCTCTTCATCGCGCACCATTTTGTAGGCATCGGCGATTTTTAGTTTGCGCGTTTTAGTTTTGCCCTTGTTCATGCCTGCAAACAGGTTTTGCAGTTGGCTGGTCATTTCTTCCATACCAGGTGGCGTCATGATTTCTACGCCAACAGGGCTATCTGCCACTTCAATCTCGATTTCTTTGTCGTCCAGCTGACCTTCGCGTAAGCGCTTACGGAACAGTTGGCGCGTGCTGGAATCGGTGCGTGCATCAGCAATTTCTTCTTCGCTTGGCGAGCTGCCACGAGCAGGAGTGAGCAGTGCATCTAAAATACGATCTTCGGCCGCATCTTCAGCGCGGTGCTGCATTTTTTGCATTTCTTGCTCACGCAGCATTTTTACTGCGGCATCGGCTAGATCACGAATAATTGATTCGACATCACGGCCAACATAACCCACTTCGGTAAATTTAGTGGCTTCCACTTTAATAAAGGGCGCGTTGGCTAAGCGAGCTAAGCGGCGGGCAATCTCAGTTTTACCAACCCCGGTTGGGCCGATCATTAAAATGTTTTTGGGTGTAACTTCAGGGCGTAGTTCAGCAGGTAACTGCATCCGGCGCCAGCGGTTACGCAGCGCAATTGCCACCGCGCGCTTGGCCTCATCTTGGCCAATGATATGGCGGTTCAGCTCGTGAACAATTTCGCGGGGAGTCATGGACATAAAAAACAGTCTCCAGAGCAGCGTTAAACAGCGCTATCTAGCTCTTCGATGGTTAAATTCTGGTTGGTAAATACACAAATAGAGCCGGCGATGGTCAAGGATTTTTCGGCGATCTCGCGGGCTGAAAGTTCGGTGTTTTCTAACAGGGCTAAGGCCGCTGACTGGGCATAAGCACCGCCTGAACCCATGGCAATCAGCCCATGCTCAGGTTCTACCACATCGCCGTTGCCGGTAATAATGAGTGAGGCGTCTTTGTTGGCCACAGCTAACATGGCTTCTAGCCGGCTGAGGGAGCGATCGGTGCGCCAATCTTTAGCCAGCTCAACGGCGGCTCTGACTAAATGACCTTGGTGTTTTTCAAGTTGGCCTTCAAAACGCTCAAATAAAGTAAAGGCATCGGCGGTTGCACCGGCAAAGCCAGCAATGACTTCGCCACGGTATAAGCGGCGGACTTTTTTTGCGTTACCTTTCATTACGGTATTACCAAGCGATACTTGGCCGTCGCCGCCCATGACGACTTTTCCGTTACGACGGACTGAAACGATTGTGGTCAAGGGATATCTCCACATTTTGGCTGGGCGGGATTGCCCTAATTAACCTGATAGATGGGGGCGTTTTTTTAAAATTCAAGCGCTAGCGAGCAGATTTTCTTAGGGCTTCGCCTCTATGCAGCGGCTGCCAAGCCAAAGCAAGCAGCCGCCAGCACGAGGGGGGGATGACTTACTCGGAGGTAAAGTCGTAATTCATTTGGGCAGAAGGTGCTTGCAGGTAGTCCCCTTGAATATAATGCACACCAGCAGTCCAAAGTGGGGCCAGCATACTGGCGCTTTCCACACAAGGAGCAATGGTGTTTTTGTCGAGCTTATGAAGCTGAGTTAGTACCTCTTGTAAGCGCTCTTGATTGCTAGGTTCTTCTAGTTCTGTTAAATAACTGACATCTAACTTAATGAGAGCCGCATTAAAATGCTCTAAAGTGTTGAAAGGATTAATTGCACCGCCAAATTGACTAAGACATAAGGAGCAGCCTAACTGTATTAATTGTAGGCTGAGCTCTTTAGCATGGGCTAAATAAGTAATAGCAACTGGTTCTGTTACTTGAAACACTAAATGTGAGCCTGGAATTTTAGAGGCATCAAGCGCTCGGCTTAACCAAGATAGAAAAGTTGCATCTTGTAGGCTGTCACCTGATAAAGGAATAAAAAAACGGGTATCAATTCCAGCATTGAGCCGCTCAACTGCTGTGCGTATTACCATTAAAATTAGCCAGCGATCTAGCTTTGTTGCTAGTTTGGCACTGCTAGCTGCTTGAATGAGTTCATGGTTAGGGATAACTTGTTTTTCTTCATTACGTGCTTGTAGGATTACTTCATAATTTTCTTTTTTATTACCTCGTAAGTTAATAATAGGTTGGTAGAGAAGCTCAAAGCTATTGTTGGCTAGGCTGTGTTGGATAATGGCTACAATATCACCACGGTTAGCCGCTGCAGCAATGTCATCAGCTGCATTATAAATTTTAACAGCATTGCCTTTATGCTGACTGACGCTTTCAGCGCAGCGATATGCACGGTCTACTACTTCATCAGTATTAGCTGTCGTTTCATTAATGCCAGCTGCTCCTATACTGAAGGTGGTTTGTGCTGTGCGCGTACCTACACGAAATAACTTGCCATCTACTGCGTGCAATAATTTAGTGAGCTGCTCTTCAGCTTGTTCAGGATTATTAGCATTAAATAAAATAGCAAAGGCTTCATCGGTAAAACGGCTATGCTCAGCATTTGGGGTGGCTTGAACTAGTTGCTCTGTTAACTGAGCTAGTAGTTGATCAGTACCTGTGACGCCTAAGCTCGTAATCAGCTGCTCGTAGTTATCGATTTTGACATAAGCTAGGGTTGATTGTTGACCGGCATTAATAGCACGCTCAGTCGACTTTTCTATTAAGTTAATAAAGTGTGTGCGATTGTATAAGCCAGTAACTGAGTCTTGAGTGCTGATTAAGCGTAGCTGCTCTTCAAGTTGACTATCCTGTTGCCGCATTCTAAAAACTATTTGAATACAGGCTTCACCATCGTATTGCGCATTTGAAAGAGCGACAGAGACAGGTAATGATTGTTCTCCATCTTGTTTTAAGGAGCAGTTAAACTCATTAGGTTCGCCATTAGCAGCGTAGCTGCGAAGTGTTTGTTTAAAGTGCTCTTGGTCATTACTGGTAATTAAGTCAATCATAGGCGTACCAGCAAGATCATCTGGATCACCGTAGTTAAACAGGTTGAGATACGAGCGGTTAGCATAAATATGCATACCATCATGAATATAAGCGATTGCATCAATTGAACTATCGAGCAGCAACTGGCAACGTTTTTCTACTTCACGTAGCGCCACTTCAGCAGCGCGTCGGCTGCGGCGATCTTCGAGACTGTTGAGCTCACGTCTGACGACCAATAATAAGCGCTGATCATGGCCTTGGGGTACTGCATCTTGCGCGCCAAGATCAAGTGCTTCGGTAATTAGTTCCGAGTCTGCGTGGGGTACCAGTTGAATAAAAGAAATATCGCGCTCTTTTTTCTGGATCAATTGTAATGCGGTCAATGGGTCCAGTTGCTCACTGGTGGGAGCTGAAATTAACAGATCCCAAGGTTCTTCTAAGGCTTCTGTTAACGCATCGGTGGAGGTTAAGCGATGGGCCCGTGTAGCATGACCAGCGTTACGGAATAAGCTAACTAAGCGCTCTGCTTCGTTTTGTGAGTCCTCAATGATAAGCAGGCGAATGGTTTTGCGTTCAATAGGCATAAAGTTTTTAACACCTTTGCTGGAAATAGCCAGAGTTTAAATCAGCTAACGTAAGCCAAAAACAAAAAGTTAATTTACCGTTGCTCAAGCGCGCAGTCAAAATATCCACAATCTTTACAGGGAAATATGCTGATTGTGTCGGCTCAGGCACAGTTTAAGGAAAGTCCCAGCGCTAGTTAGTTCACTAACGCTGGATTACAGTCTAGGTGTTACTGGCTGGCAGTATTGCCTCAGCTTGTTGTGGGGTTGCGAGTAATTGCCCCATGGTCACTGCGGTCCCAGCAGCGAGCTGTGGGTTCCAGTCAATTTGCTCTGGGCCAAATAGCACAATGGCCGTTGAGCCGAGTTTAAAACGGCCCATTTCAGCCCCTTTTTCTAGAGTGATAGGCTGAAAACTGGCCGCTTGGTAATCAAAGGTTTTCAGCATGCGCTTGGGAGGAGTCACTAAACCCGCCCACACCGTTTCAATACTGGCAACAATCATCGCACCGACTAGCACCACGGCCATAGGGCCACGCTCAGTATCAAAGATACAGACAGCGCGCTCATTGCGGGCAAACAGCTCGGGCACGTGCTCGGCGGTAGTTTGGTTCACGGAAAACAGTCGTCCCGGCACATAAATCATCTGCCGTAAGGTGCCGGTTAATGGCATGTGCACGCGGTGATAGTCACGGGGTGATAAATACACCGTGGCAAACTCACCGCCCATAAACTCAGCTGCTAAGTCTTTATCGCCACCCAGTAACTCTTGTAGGCCAAAACTATGGCCTTTGGCTTGGAAAATGCGACCATATTCAATGCTGCCCAGTTGGCTAATAGCACCATCGGCCGGGCAGAGAATGGCCCCTTCCGTGGTGTCGAGTGGGCGTGCGTCGGGTTTTAGCGCACGAGTGAAAAAATCATTAAAATGCTGATAACTGTTGGGATCTTCATTTAGTGCTTGGCTCATATCTACGTTATATTTTTTGATGAACCAGTTAATGAAGCGGTGTTTGAACCAAGGCTTTTCGCATTCAGCAATGCAACCAGCAAGGCGCGAAAGGGTATGGTGGGGTAATAAATATTGCAGCAAAATAAAAAAACGTTGTTGCAAAGTCATGTGTCTGTCCGTTATGAGGGCGTTTTATCTGAGATAAAACGCGTTAAGGTTAAGTGCTTTAGGCGCGGTATCTTACGTTAACTCTAGGATTAATGCTGCTGCTCAGTCATCGCTAATACTGTTCAAGATATGTTTAAAGCTAGCGAGACGTGCGGGGTGAATAGCCCCTTGCGCTACTGCCGCTAATAATGCGCAATCGGGTTCATGCTCGTGGCTGCAATTTCTAAAACGGCAGCGGCCAAGGTAATCGACAAACTCGAGAAAGCCTGCTTCTACATCTTGTTGGGTGACGTGGGTTAAGCCAAAGTCACGAATTCCTGGCGAGTCAATCAGGTCGCCACCGAGGGGAAAGTGAAATAGATGCGCCGTTGTAGTGGTATGGGTACCTTTACCGGTGACCTCCGATAGGGCGCCAACACGGGTGTTGAGATCAGGTAACAACTTGTTAACTAAAGAGGATTTACCAACTCCCGACTGGCCGACAAATACACTGATCCGATCTTTGAGTTGCTCAGTCAGTTGCTCCATGCCCGCTGAGTCATAGGTGGAAACCGCTAAAATGTTGTAGCCCAGTTGTCGGTAGGTATCAATCAGGCTTTGCGCGTGGCCTTCATCATTATGGGTGGCCAGTAAGTCTGATTTGTTTAATAGCAGTAAAGGTTCGATATTGGCATGCTTAGCGGCAATTAAATAGCGATCAATTAAATTAGCGTGGGGTTCAGGTAAGGGAGCAAAAACGATAATAATTTGATCAACGTTTGCTGCCACGGCTTTGAGAAAACCTCGGCTATCGGGACGTGATAACTCGCTGTGGCGTGGAAGCTGCGCCACAATCACGCCAATGCCTTGATTACCCGGACGCCAAATAACCTGATCCCCGGTCACTAAAGCGGGCAGGTTAGCCCGTAGATAGCAGCGAAAGGTTTGACCCTTCAGCTCGCCTTCGCAGGCCTCAATGGCCACTTGTACGCCAAAGTGCGCAATCACTAATCCCCGTTGTTCGGGACCAAGGTCACCGCCCTCAAGCTCTGCGGTTAAGCGTTCTTCACGTTTGAGCGCGCGCGCGGTGCGCTCTTCTTGAATCTTTTCAATACGCCAGCTTTGGCGGCGATTTAATTGACGTTTTGCCATCCTAGGATTAACCCAATCATTTAAGAAGTATGCTGAGCATACTACGCTAAGCAAGCTCAACTACCTACCATAATGCAGTACACTAAATAGCAATTTATTGATCTAACCGAGTGGAAATGAAAATGGACAGCCAAAACTTAATTTGGATTGACCTGGAAATGACCGGGCTAAATCCAGCAACTGACGTGATTATTGAAATGGCCACCATTGTGACCGATGCGCAACTGAATGTGCTGGCTGAAGGTCCCGTGTTAGCGATTCACCAGCCAGATGAGGTGCTCGCGCAGATGGATGAATGGAATACCCAGCAACATGGCGGCAGTGGTTTAACTCAGCGAGTGCGTGAAAGTAAAATTACCTTAGCTGAAGCAGAAGCAGCAACCTTAGCGTTTTTAGCACAGTGGGTGCCGGCTAAAGCTTCGCCGATTTGTGGCAATAGTATTGGTCAGGATCGTCGGTTTTTACATAAATACATGCCAGAGTTAGAAGCCTACTTTCATTACCGCAACCTAGATGTCTCGACTTTAAAAGAGTTGGTGGCACGTTGGGCACCTGAATTACAAGCCGGCTTTAAAAAAGGTGATACTCACTTAGCTTTAGCAGATATTCGTGAGTCAATTGCTGAGCTGCGTTATTACCGAGAGCACTTTATTCGTTACTAACGTTGCTTATGCTGCTGCAGCGCCCAGTTGACGTGTTCTTGCACCAATTCTGAGGGATAGTTTAGGCGCTGTTTTAGCGCTTCTAATACCGGAATGGTGCTCGGTGCATTACCTAGACCTACTGCAAGATTGCGTAGCCAGCGCTCAAAACCAATACGCCGAATTGGAGAACCTTCGGTTTTACGCAAAAAAGTGGCTTCGTCCCATAAAAAAAGAGTGACTAAGTCCGCTGTAGCTAACTGGTGACGGGGAGTAAAATCAGGCTCAGTAGATACCTTGGCAAAACGGTTCCATGGGCAGACCAGTTGACAGTCATCGCAGCCGTACACGCGGTTACCAAGCAGAGGACGTAACTCTTTAGGAATGCTGCCTTTTAGCTCAATGGTTAGATAGGAAATGCACCGGCGCGCATCCAATACGCCCGGTGCGACAAAGGCATTGGTTGGGCACTGGTCTAAGCAAGATGAACACTTGCCACAGTGGTTTTTCTCATTAGGGGCATCAATCGGTAAAGGAAGATCGACCAATAACTCGCCGAGGAAAAAGAAGCTGCCGGCTTGGCGGTTTAAAATTAAGGTGTTTTTGCCGGTCCAACCTAACCCAGCTTTTTCTGCTAGTTGCCGCTCCATGACCGGGGCGCTATCGACAAAGGCGCGATATCCAAAAGGACCGATGGCTTCGCTAATTTTGCTGGCGAGTTGCTGTAGGCGTTTGCGCAGCACCTTATGATAATCCCGGCCTAGGGCATAGCGCGAAATGTAGGCTGCTGCAGGATTTCTCAATTGCTCGGTCAGCTGGGTGTCAGCGGGTAAGTAATCCATACGCACTGAAATTACGCGCAAGGTGCCAGGTACCAGTTCAGCAGGGCGCAGGCGCTTAGTGCCGTGACTCCACATATACTCCATCTCGCCAGCGTAACCTGCATCAATCCATTGTTGATATTGTTCCTCAGTATGGCTTAAGTCAGTATCAGTGATGCCCACTTGCTGAAAGCCAAGGTCAAGCGCCCAGTGTTTAATCTGTAAGGAAAGTGCAGTTAATTGCTCGGGGGATAGGCTCATGAAGCGGCAAAAGCTCAAAAAAAGCGTTATGATAGACCGTGTTTTTGCGTCAGTTGATTTCGGGCATACTGTACGTTATTTACAGCAAGTGTTCACGAATAAATCGCTAGCGACTAGTGGGGTGCACCGCGCGTGACGGAACTCCCAGGGGCTTTAGTTGTTTATTCTCCTACCCTTGAGCTTTTATCCCTGTCTGGCAGGCTGATCAGGGATTCTTTAACCATTATTTAGCGTTAATGAGGCGCCACCTGTGACAGAACTCAGCGTATATATGGCCAATGATGAAGCTATGGTGAGGTTTGGCAAGCAGCTTGCTGCCTGCTGTGCTGGCCACGGTGTGATTTTTTTACGCGGCGACTTAGGAGCCGGTAAAACCACCTTATCGCGAGGTATTATTCAGGGCTTAGGTCATCAGGGCGCAGTGAAAAGCCCGACCTTCACCTTGGTTGAGCCCTATCAGTTAGAAGGTGGTGCGGTTTGGCATTTTGATCTGTACCGTTTAGCCGATCCTGATGAGTTAGAGTTTTTAGGGATTCGCGACTACTTTGCCAATGATGAGTTATGTTTAATTGAGTGGCCAGAGCGTGGTCAGGGTGTATTGCCTGTGCCTGATCTAGATATCGAAATTAGTCATGCTGGGGCAGGGCGCCAGATAGTTGGTCAGGCGCATAGCGCACGAGCCCAGCGTTGGTGTGAGCAGTTAGCAAAATACGCGCAAGAGGAGTGCAGTAAGTGATGATGCGCCAAAGGTTACAGGCTGTATGGTTAGTTGTTTTAGGTTTAATGCTGTTACTTGGCAGCTCATTACAGGCTTACGCTAATACACAAATTAATAGTGTGCGGTTATGGCGTGCCCCCGATAACACACGGCTAGTATTCGATATGACTGGCCCGGTGCGTCATGAAGTCTTTACTTTGAGTAATCCTGAGCGTGTGGTGATTGATGTCACTGGCGCTAAGCTACTGTACCCGTTAAGTCAGGTTAACTTACTGAAGAGCCCGATTAAAGGTATGCGCGCGGCTTATAAACCAAGCGGTGAGCTTCGTGTGGTTTTGGATGTAAGTGCCAAGGTAGACCCAAAAAGCTTCACCTTAGCGCCCAATCAGCAGTATGGGCATCGCTTAGTATTGGATTTATTTGACCGAATTCCAGGGCAAAAACACACGCCAGCGACTCAGCCACCGGTGGTGCATAATCCAGTAGTCAGTGCGCCACCTAAAAGCAGTGGTACGGTGGCGCCGATTATTCCGCGCCAAGGACAAAGTATTCAGGGTAAGCGCGATATTGTGGTGGCGATTGATGCTGGCCATGGAGGTGAAGACCCGGGGGCGATTGGTCCTAAAGGCTTGCGTGAAAAAACCGTAGTATTAAGTATTGCCCAAGAACTGCAGCGGCAGATTAACAGTGAAAAAGGTTTTCGCGCTGAGTTAGTGCGCACCGGTGACTACTTTATTCCTCTGCGTAAGCGAACAGAAATTGCTCGGAAAAAAGGTGCAGATCTATTTGTCTCAATTCATGCGGACGCTGCGCCCCGCGCTTCTGCTTTTGGTGCTTCGGTGTACGCGTTATCCGATCGTGGGGCCACTTCGGAAACTGCCCGTTGGCTAGCTGACAGTGAAAACCAGTCGGACTTAATTGGTGGTACCGGTAACGTTAGCTTGAATGATAAGGATAAGGTACTAGCTGGAGTGTTGTTAGATTTATCCATGACCGCTTCGATGTCAGCCAGTTTGGATGTGGGGCAAAAAATCCTAAACAGTATGGGACAAATTACGCCGTTACATAAAAAGCGGGTGGAGCAAGCGGGCTTTATGGTATTGAAGTCACCAGATATTCCGTCAGTGTTAGTCGAAACAGGTTTTATCTCTAACCCCAATGAGTCGCAAAAACTAGCTACGCGTGCGCATCAGCAGGCGCTAGCTCGGGCCATTCATACTGGAGTGCGTCAGTACTTCCAATTGCATCCACCGCCAGGTACCTATATGGCCTGGTTACGTGATTCAGGTAAAGTAAAAATTGGCCAGCGCGATCATGTGGTTAAACCAGGGGAGAGCGTATCCTTGATTGCATTGCGTTATCAGGTCTCAATTAATGAGCTGCGTCGTTTAAACAAGCTGTCTAGCGATGCGTTAAAAGTGGGGCAGGTATTAAAAATTCCAGCGACAACATTAGGCGCTAAATGAGTACTCAAATTCAGCGATTAAGTCCACGTTTAGCCAACCAAATTGCAGCCGGTGAGGTGGTCGAGCGCCCTTCATCGGTGGCCAAAGAGTTGCTTGAAAACTGCTTAGATGCGGGCGCTACGCGAATTGAAATTGAAGTGGAGCAGGGTGGGGTTAAGTTACTGCGAATTCGCGATAATGGCAGTGGCATTGCAGAGGATCAGTTGCCGTTAGCCCTTGAGCGTCATGCTACTAGTAAAATTGCAGAGCTAGCTGATCTTGAAGGTGTGGCCAGTTTAGGCTTTCGCGGCGAAGCCTTAGCCTCGATTAGTTCGGTGTCACGCCTAACCTTAACCTCGCGGACTGCTGAGGCAGAACAAGCGTGGCAAGTGGAAGTAGAAGGGCGGGATATGCAGCCGCGGGTGCAGCCTGCTGCGCACCCAGTGGGGACTACGGTAGAGGTCTGCGATCTTTTTTTTAATACTCCGGCTCGGCGTAAGTTTTTGCGCACTGAAAAAACTGAGTTTGATCACTTACAAGATGTGGTGAAGCGCATGGCGCTAGCCCGTTTTGATGTGGGCTTTAGTTTGCGGCATAACGGTAAAACTGTATTTCAGTTGCAACCGGCCGCAACTGAGGCCGAGCAGGCCAGACGCGTTGCCCAGGTGTGTGGTAGCGAGTTTTTAGAGCAAGCGTTACCGATTAATCAAGAGCGTAATGGCTTGCGTTTGTGGGGTTGGGTAGGCTTGCCAACATTTTCACGTAGCCAAGCAGATTTGCAGCATTTTTATGTCAATCAGCGGATTGTTAAAGATCGCTTAGTTGGGCATGCAGTGCGCCAAGCTTATCGCGATGTTATGTACGGTAACCGACATCCGGCCTTTGTGTTGTTCCTTGAGCTTGATCCGACCACAGTTGATGTGAACGTGCATCCAACCAAGCATGAAGTGCGTTTTCGCGAAAATCGTAGCGTACATGATTTTCTGTATAGTACCTTATACCGGAGTTTGGGTGATGTGCGTCCGGCTGATCAGTTGCCGGAGCAGCCCCAAGAGGTCAGCTCCGCAAGTGAGCCGCCAGCGGTTGAGGTGGAGCCCTTAGCCAAGACCTACGGCGCACAAACTGAAATGGGGCTGGCTAACCAGAGCAATTTGCAGCCTAGTTTTAATCCCCAAAGCAGTTGGCAGAGTCGTGAGCCGGCTAGAGGGCAATCGCCTGAAGCCTTTGCAAAAGCTTACCAAGCCTTTGTTGCTCCCTTTGAAGGTGAGGTGCAAGAAGATGATGCTAGCGCTGATATACCACCGCTAGGCTATGCCATTGCGCAGCTAAAAGGGGTGTTTATCTTGGCGGAAAATGCCCACGGTATGGTGGTGGTAGATATGCACGCTGCCCATGAGCGGGTTATGTATGAGCACCTGAAGCAGGCAATGGCAAGCGAAGGCTTACGCGCGCAGCCGCTATTAGTGCCAGAGGTGGTGGCACTGAGTGAACGTGAGGTGGATTGCGCGGAAGAACATCATATGTGGTTTGCCAAGCTAGGTTTTGAAGTGCAGCGTCTAGGTGCAGAGTCCCTAGCGATTCGCCAAATTCCAGCCTTGCTTAAGCAGGCCGATGCCCAAGATTTATTGCGGGATGTATTGGCCGACCTATTAGAATTTGGCACGAGTGATCGAATTCAAGCGCACCTAAATGAGCTGCTAGGGACTATGGCTTGCCATGGCGCGGTGCGTGCTAATCGGCGCTTAACCTTACCAGAGATGAATGCCTTACTACGCGATATGGAGCGCACAGAGCGTAGCGGGCAATGTAATCATGGGCGTCCGACGTGGACTCAGATGACCATGGATGAGCTAGATAAGCTCTTTTTGCGGGGACGTTAAGCGCGCGGATCATCGACAAAAAAGGTCAGCAGTGCTGACCTTTTTTATGGCGCGCGGAGAGGTTACTTTTTATGAATACCAAGCATTTCTTCTAGATGGTGAATATTTACACCACCCTTACGAAAGCCTGGATCATTTAGTAAGTCTTTGTGCAAAGGCACGTTACTCTTAATGCCATCAATGATAATTTCATCTAAGGCATTACGCATCCGCGCCATCGCTTCATCACGATCAGCACCCCAGGTAATGATTTTACCAATCAATGAGTCGTAGTGCGGCGGTACGCTATAGCCACTGTAAAGGTGTGAGTCAACTCGCACACCATTACCGCCAGGAGCGTGGAATAACTTAACCTTGCCAGGGCTTGGCATAAAGTTATCGGGATCTTCTGCGTTAATTCGACACTCAAGGGCATGGCCACTGAATTTTACGTCTTCTTGCTTAATCGAGAGCTTATTGCCTGCGGCAATATTGAGCATCTCTTTGACAATATCAACGCCAGTGATCATTTCAGTGATAGGGTGTTCCACCTGTACCCGAGTGTTCATTTCTATGAAGTAAAAACGACCATCTTCATAGAGGAACTCGAATGTACCGGCACCGCGATAGCCAATATCAATACAGGCATCTACGCAGCGTTTGTATACTTCTTGACGGGCTTTTTCGTCAATGAAAGGTGCAGGCGCTTCTTCGATAACCTTTTGGTGACGGCGTTGTAGTGAGCAGTCACGGTCACCTAAGTGAATGGCATTGCCTTGACCATCAGCCAGTACTTGAATTTCTACGTGGCGTGGATTGCCGAGGTATTTTTCTAGGTACACCACGGGGTTACCAAAAGCCGCCGCGGCTTCGTTGCGGGTTAGCTCCGCTGCACGGACCAGTTCTTCCTCTTTGTAAACCACGCGCATTCCGCGACCACCACCACCACCGGCAGCTTTAATGATCACGGGATAACCCACTTCACGGGCAATCGCAATGGCAGCTTGTGGATCATCAGGTAGAGGGCCATCCGAACCAGGCACCACCGGAACGCCAGCTTTTTGCATGGCTTCTTTGGCTGCGACCTTGTCGCCCATGGTGCGAATAACCTGAGCACTAGGACCTACAAAGGCAAACCCGGAATTTTCAACTTGCTCTGCAAAGTCGGGGTTTTCTGCTAAGAAGCCGTAGCCAGGATGAATGGCTGTCGCCCCAGTGACTTCAGCCGCCGCAATGATTGCCGGAATCTGTAAGTAGGATTGGGCGCCAGGGGCAGGGCCAATACACACGGTTTCATCGGCTAGGGAAAGGTGCATCAACTCGCGGTCTGCGGTTGAGTAGACAGCTACCGTTTTGATGCCTAGCTCTTTACAGGCGCGCAAAATACGCAGCGCAATTTCACCACGGTTGGCAATAAGGACTTTTTCCAGCATTGTGGACTCCGAGTTGCTTAAACGATAGTGAACAGAGGCTGATCGTACTCAACCGCTTGACCATTCTCCACCAAGATTGACTCAATCACACCGCTGGCTTCTGCTTCAATGTGGTTCATCATTTTCATGGCTTCAACGATGCATAAAACATCGCCTTTTTTCACTGTTTGACCAACCTCAACAAAATTAGCTGAAGTAGGTGAAGCGGCGCGGTAGAAGGTACCTACCATGGGTGAGCGAGCTACTGTGCCATTTAACTGTGGCGCTGCAGGCGCTGTTGCTTCTGCAAGGGGCGCTGCTGCGGGAGCAGCAACTGGCGCAGCTACCGGTGCAGGCGCTGCAGCGTAAGTAATGGGTTGTTGTGCGGCTAAATTGCTATGACGGCTGATCCGTACGGACTCTTCACCTTCATGTATCTCGAGCTCATCAATACCGGATTCTTCTAATAATTCGATGAGTTTTTTAACCTTACGAATATCCATAAGCAGTGACTCCAAGGGTCAGGAATGTTGTTCTAAGTAATGAATGGCTGAGGTCAGGGCATGGTTATAGCCCATAGCACCTAAGCCACAAATCACGCCTACTGCAATATCAGAAAAGTAGGAATGACTACGAAATGGTTCACGTTTATAAACGTTCGACAAATGTACTTCAATAAATGGGATGCTCACTGCAAGCAATGCGTCACGTATTGCTACGCTGGTGTGAGTAAAGGCAGCAGGATTTATGACTATAAAGTCAGTTTGGTCGCTCCGTGCTTGATGAATGCGCTCAATCAATTGATATTCGGCGTTACTTTGCAGGCACTCTAGGGTGTGTCCTGCTTGCTTAGCTTTCACTACCAGCGCCTGATTAATATCAGAGAGGGTAGTGGCTCCGTAAATCTCAGGTTCACGGGTGCCAAGTAAGTTTAAATTAGGGCCGTGCAAAACAAGAATTGATGCCATTACATTTCCAGTTATTCAAGATAAGTGGGTAAATATGCCTCGTTCTGCAGTGATTGTCAGCTAAAATATAGAAAATAAAACGATCGTTTAAGAAAGTTTAACCCCGCTGAATGAGCCAGATTCCAGCCACAATCAGCAGTAATCCAGCGATTTTACTCAGGGACAGTGCGGCTTCCTTGTAACCGAGTAAAGCAAAATGGTCGAGGGTTATAGCGCTCATTAACTGACCGGCTAGTACTAAAGTCATAAACAGCAGTGCGCCTAATTTGGGGCCAGCTAAGGCGGCAGTGGTGACAAAAAAGGCGCCCAACAGCCCGCCTGCCCAGTGCCACCAATGTAAGCTTTTAAGCGTAGCCAAGGTTGGAACCTGCTTTTGTAGCAGTACGATGATAATCAAAGCGCAGGTACCAACAATAAAGGAGATGGTGGCTGCCGGCAGCACGCCATGCACTTGCTTGGCTAATAAACCATTAATTCCTGCTTGTAGCGGCATTAGCGCGCCAGAGACTAGCGCCATTAACATTAAAATAAATTGCCAGTAATTCATGCAGGATCCTTGGTTCAACAGTGCTGTGGATAGCGGGTTATATTTTGCGTTAATTTACCCCAAGTAATACTCAACTTGAAATTAAGGCTTAATGCTAGAATAGCCAAGGAAATTATTTCATAAACACAAAAGGTTAAATCATGACAGAAGTAAGTTTAATTACTGACGGCGCACGTGTGAGCTATGGCGTAGGGCGTCAGATGGGTGATCAGCTGCGTCAAAATCCTATTCCAGATATGCAGCTAGATGCCGTGCTTAAAGGCTTAAGCGATGCGTTTCAAGGCGTAGCTAGCCCTGTGAGCGATGAAGTGATGCGTGCAAGCTTTGAGGCGATTAATGAGATTTTGCAAGCTAAAGCTAATGCTGCGGCTGAGCAAGCGGCAGCGGCTGGTCGTGAATTTTTAGCGCAGAATGCTAATAAAGAAGGCGTGGTAACACTGGCATCTGGTTTGCAGTATGAGGTGTTAACCCAAGGTGAAGGCGAGCAGCCAACTGCTGCCAGTACCGTGCGCACCCATTACCACGGAACGCTGATTGATGGCACGACCTTTGATAGCTCTTACGATCGTGGTCAGCCTGCAGAGTTTCCAGTACGTGGCGTTATCGCTGGTTGGACTGAAGCCTTGCAACTGATGAATACGGGTAGTAAGTGGCGTTTATATGTGCCCAGCGAGTTGGCCTATGGTGGTCAGTCGATTGGCAGTATCCCCGCTCACAGCACGTTGATTTTTGATGTTGAACTGCTTGAAGTATTGAGCTAAGTGCTGCCGCCAGCACCTAGTGAGTGATAGGTGCTGGCAGGTTTAGGTAGGGCTGCCTAGTCATGAGCAGTGCTGCTGAGCAAAACAAAACAAAAAGAGTCCATGTAACAGTTCTTTCAGTTGGCTTGATTCATTGGTTTCTAGAGCATGAAAGTCAACTTCCCCGCGTTGTTGTAGCAGTTGCAGTTGTTGTTCATCAAGTTCCACGCAGACATTCCCCGACTGTTTATCAATAATACGCAAGTAAGGGTTGCTGCGATCTAGCCAAGCATCAATAAAAAATGTCATAGCGATCCTCCAGTCATTTGTTTAAATAAGAATGATTATCATTTGGCGTGATGTCAAGTATAATTTTGCCTAGGATTACTAGCGAGCGAAGAGGTAGGATCAGTACTGAAGTAATGGGAGGTTAGTAATGGCTAAAGCAAAACGCATCTATGGTTGTACTGAGTGTGGGGCGACCTTTCCTAAGTGGGCTGGTCAGTGTGGTGAATGCGGTCAGTGGAATACCTTAATTGAAACGGTCATCGAGAGTAGTCGCACCACAGCCACTGGCCGTAGTGGGGGGTGGGCTGGGCAGCAGGCACAACTGAAGACCTTAGCTGAGGTCAGTATTGAGGAAATCCCACGTTTTAGTACCTGTTCCAGTGAGCTAGATCGCGTGCTTGGCGGTGGCCTAGTTGATGGTTCAGTGGTTCTTATTGGCGGTGACCCTGGCATTGGTAAATCAACGATCCTATTGCAAACCCTTTGTAAAATGGCGCAACAGGTTTCAGCATTGTATGTCACTGGGGAAGAATCGCAGCAGCAAGTGGCCATGCGCGGTCGGCGTTTAGACTTACCCTTAGATAAGTTGAAAGTGATGACCGAAACGTGTATTGAGAGCATCATCGAAGTAGCGCGTCGTGAGCAGCCGCGGGTGATGGTGATTGACTCGATTCAAACAATCTTTACCGAAAACCTGCAATCGGCCCCAGGTGGGGTTTCTCAGGTGCGAGAAAGTGCAGCTTTATTGGTACGTTATGCCAAGCAAAATAATACTGCGATTTTTTTAGTTGGTCATGTCACTAAAGAAGGCTCGCTTGCAGGCCCGCGAGTGCTAGAGCATATGGTGGATACGGTGCTGTACTTTGAGGGTGAGTCTGATGGACGCTTGCGTATGTTGCGGGCAGTTAAAAATCGCTTTGGCGCAGTGAATGAGCTGGGCGTGTTTGGCATGACTGATAAAGGATTAAAAGAGGTCTCTAATCCTTCGGCTATTTTCCTTACTCGCGCCCAAGAAGAAGTCTCAGGTAGCGTAGTTATGGCAACCTGGGAAGGCTCAAGGCCGATGCTGGTTGAGGTGCAGGCTTTAGTGGATAGTAGTCACCTAGGTAATCCACGGCGGGTGAGTGTCGGCTTGGATCATAACCGTTTATCTATGTTGTTAGCTGTATTGCATCGGCACGGCGGGATTCCAACCCATGATCAAGACGTATTTTTAAATGTGGTGGGTGGCGTTAAGGTGCTGGAAACAGCCTCAGATCTAGCATTAATGGCCGCTGTGATGTCGAGTTTACGCAACCGGCCGTTACCCCATGATTTGTTGGTCTTTGGTGAGATTGGCTTATCAGGTGAGATTCGCCCAGTGCCCAGCGGTCAAGAGCGTTTAAAAGAGGCAGCTAAACATGGTTTTAAGCGCGCCATAGTGCCTAAAGGCAATGCGCCCCGTGAAATGCCGAAGGGTTTGCAGGTCATTGCAGTCACTCGATTGGAGCAAGCATTAGATGCATTATTTGATCAATAAGTCGTGGTTAAAACGCTTGGTCGATCAATTAAATTGTTATATTGTAACAGACTTTGATTTTACGCTAGCTAAAGCCGATTAGGGGTGTAAAATGCCTGCCTGTGTTGCATATCGCGATCCCTGATTACAGCCTTTGAGGAGTCACTCTGGTGTCAGTTGTTTACGTTTCATCTTGCAAACTGCCAACCGCTTATGCGGAATTTACCATGCATGGTTTTCTTGATGAGGAAACGGGAAAAGAGCATGTGGCGTTGACGCTAGGCGATGTGGCCGATGGCCGCCCAGTGTTAGGGCGTTTGCACTCAGAGTGTTTGACGGGAGATGCTTTATTTAGTCTGCGTTGTGACTGTGGTCCACAATTAGCCGCTGCCTTGCAGGCGATTGCCCAAGAAGGACGGGGAATTTTATTGTATCTTCGGCAAGAAGGGCGTGGCATTGGTTTGCTTAATAAGATTCGCGCCTATGACTTGCAAGATCAGGGCGCAGACACTGTGGAAGCTAACGAGCGGTTAGGCTTTGCTGCCGATCAGCGCGATTACAGTATTTGCCAACCCATGTTGGAGCACCTTGGGGTGCATTCTTTGAAGTTAATGACTAATAACCCGCGCAAACTAAAAGCCGTTGAGGGCTTTGGAGTACGGATTGACTCTAGGGTGCCACACCAAGCGGGGCTTAATCCTTTTAATGAAAAGTACTTAGCCACTAAAGCCAATAAGCTCGGACACATGCTTGGTCAGTTACATCAAGATGAGCAGCATGCCGACGACTGAGCAGGTGATTAATAAGTCAGTGATTATTACTGCCAGTCAGTGGTGGTTGAGCGTGTTGCTGGGTTGTTTACCTTTAGCCTTGGTCATGCGTTATCTTCAGCCGTTAGATGTAGCAAGCGGCTGGTCAATGGCAGCCTTTGTTTTGGGGTTGTCCAGCGTGTTTTTACATCTAAAGATGTTTAATCGCTTTAAGCATGCGGTGATTGCTACTGGCCAGCAGGAGCTGGTAGCCGCGCGCTGGCAGCATTTTATTCAAGTGCGCCGGCAGGCATTGTGGCTATCACTGGTACCAGCATGGTTGGCAGTTCCGGCATGGTTAGTGGGTTTAGAGGCAATTCCTAGTGGTTTATTGGTACTAGCGAGCTGTGCTTTGCTGTGGTTGTATCGAGTACCACAACAGCTATGGTAATGGATTCGAGCCTGAGAGCTTTGGTTATAAGCGCTTTGGTTATAAGATAAGGCCTAGTGATTAATTTATCTTAAGCCTTTTATTTTTATTGAGTTGGATAGCCTGTTATGTATAGCGCCCGCAGCCAAGAAATTGAACCTTTTCATGTCATGCAATTATTGCAGCGTGCCAAAGAGCTGGAGGCTGCTGGGGAAGATGTTATCCATTTAGAAGTCGGTGAACCTGACTTTGATACAGCAGAACCTATTATTGCCGCCGCACAACAAGCTTTAATCGATGGTCGCACGCGCTATACCGCGGCGTTAGGGATTCCTGAATTACGCCAAGCTTTAGCGGATTTTTACGCAAGCCGTTATCAGTTGACGATTGATCCCCGGCGAATTTTGATCACCCCTGGCGGTTCAGGGGCATTATTGATGGCCAGCTCGTTATTGGTGGAAGCCGGCAAGCACTGGTTGCTAGCTGATCCGGGGTATCCGTGTAATCGCCATTTTTTACGCTTAGTGGAAGCCGGTGCGCAGTTAGTCCCAGTCGGTCCTGAGCATAATTATCAGTTAACACCAGAGCTGGTTGAGCAGTATTGGAACGAAAACACCGTTGGGGTACTGGTAGCATCGCCGGCGAATCCGACCGGAACCGTGCTTAGTAAAGCCGAGCTTGCTGCATTGTCTGCCGCGGTGACTGCTAAAGGCGGGCATTTAGTGGTTGATGAAATTTATCATGGACTGACGTATGGCACGGAGGCTAGCAGTGTCTTGGAAGTGGATAATGACGCTTTTGTGTTAAACAGCTTTTCTAAGTATTTTGGCATGACGGGCTGGCGCCTAGGCTGGTTGGTTGCCCCTGAGCAGGCTGTACCTGAGCTAGAAAAGCTGGCGCAGAATATTTATATCAGTGCGCCGACTTTGTCCCAGTACGCCGCTCTTGCTTGTTTTGAGCCACAAAGTATCGAGATTTTTGAGCAGCGTCGATCTGAGTTTGCTCAGCGTCGAGATTTTCTGTTGCCTGCGTTACGTAAGCTGGGCTTTAAAATTGAGGTTGAACCTGAAGGGGCATTTTATTTATACGCCGATGTGTCGGAATTTACTGAAGATGCCCAAGCCTTTTGCTATCACTTTTTAGAAACTGAAAAAGTGGCCTTCACCCCAGGCATTGACTTTGGTAGTTACCGGGCGAATCAGCATGTGCGCTTTGCCTATGCGCAAAGTATGGAGCAGCTTCAAGAGGCGGTGCAACGTATTGAGCGCGGTTTAGCCAGTTGGAAGGCGCACCATGCAGTTTGATCCAGAACTAGAAGAAGGACGCTTAATAAAGCGCTACAAACGGTTTTTTGCGGATGTTGAATGTGCTGATGGCAGTACACTGACAATCCATTGCCCTAATACGGGTTCGATGAAAAACTGCATGCAAGAGGGGGGGAAGGTTTGGTTTAGTCGTACCGATGACCCTAAACGTAAGCTGAAAGGCACTTGGGAGTTAGCACAAACGCCACAGGGACGCATTGCTTGCATTAATACGGGGCGTGCCAATCGCTTGATTGAAGAAGCGCTACAGGCTGGCATCATTACTGAGTTACAAGGCTTTGATCAGTTACAGCGCGAAGTGCGCTATGGCGAAGAAAATAGCCGGGCAGATTTTTGCTTAAGCTTTGGCCAACAAACGGTGTTTGTAGAAGTTAAAAGCGTTACCTTGGGGTTTACTGATACGCCCATTGCTGCGTTTCCTGATGCGGTGACCGCGCGTGGAGCTAAGCATTTACGTGAGTTGAAAAGCTTAGCTGAGCAAGGCCAGCGTGCGGTCTTAATTTATTGCGTCAATCTGACTGAAATAACCGCAGTGCGGGTAGCCAGTGAGATTGACCCTGCTTATGCCACTACCCTGCAAGAGGCCAAGCAGGCAGGTGTTGAGGTCTTAGCCTATGCTTGCGCTATCAACGCGCAGTCAATCAGGGTAACTCAAGCGCTGCAGGTGCTTGATTAATACTAGCTGATTAAGCGCGTTAACAGGCGGTCTAGGCCGTTAGCAAATGCTTGTTTATCTTTTTCATTGTAAGGGCGCTGACCGCTGGTCATTTGCCCTTGCTCGCGCAGATCAGTAAATAAATTACGTAGCGCTAGGCGATCGCCCATATTACGTTCATCGAACTCATTGCCCCGTGGATCAAGAGCAGCCACCTGCTTTTTGATTAATCGATCCGCCAACGGAATATCACTGCAAATGACTAAATCACCTGGTTGCGCCTGCTCGACAATATAGTCATCGGCAGCGTCAGGGCCGCTGGGTACTACCACCAGCTGAACGCAAGCAAAACTTGGTCGAGCCTGGGGCTGACCTGCTACCAAGATCACGGTAAACTTGCGTTTTAAGGCAAACTTAATTACCTGATCCCGCGCTAGGCGCGGGCAGGCATCAGCATCAATCCAAACGATCATTGGCAGTGGTTACTCGCAACTTTCACTGTTGTAAAAAGCGGTTAGCGCCTTGACCAGATGCGCTAGGTCATCAGTGCCTGCTAACTCACGGATTGAATGCATGGCAAAGGTCGGCACACCAATATCTAGGGTGTTAATGCCTAGTTTACTGGCCGTAATCGGGCCAATGGTAGAGCCACAGCTCATATCACTTCGGGTGACAAAGCTTTGTACCGGAATCATTTCCTGCTGGCAGAGCAGTCGAAAAAAACCAGCGGTATGGCTATTGGTGGCGTAACGCTGGTTGGCGTTAATTTTAATTACAGGGCCATGATTAAGCAGAGGCCCATGATTGGCATCGTGTTTTTCTGGATAGTTAGGATGAATACCGTGGGCATTATCGGCAGAAATTAACAGCGATTGCTGAATGGCAATAAAGCGTTGTTCAGCGTTAGGTAATAAGCGCTGAATTACCTGCTCTAAAAACGGGCCATCAGCGCCGCAAGCAGAGCTAGAACCAACTTCTTCGTGGTCTGTACAAACTAAAATTGAAGTTTGGCTGTCATCACTTTCTAGCAGAGCATGTAATCCGGCATAACAAGACAATAAATTATCAAGTCGTGCACCAGCAATAAAGTCTTCTTCAAAGCCAATCATAGCGGCTGGTTGTGTATCGTAAAAATACAACTCAAAGTCTAAAATATCAGCATGTTCGATACCGTGCTCACGTTCAATTTGCAGGCTTAACATGGCATGTAAATCAGCCTGTTCGCCACTGTTGAGCTGGGCCACAATCGGGGGTAGCTCTTTTTGTGGATTCAGCTCCCAGCCGCGGTTGGCTTCACGGTTAAGGTGAATGGCTAAACTGGGGATCACGGCAATCGGGGTTTGAAAGTTAATCAGCTTGCTGTGTAGCTTGCCATGCACTGAAAAAGTGACTCGTCCAGCCAGTGATAAGTCACGGTCAAACCAAGGCGAGAGCAAAGCGCCGCCATATACCTCCACACCCAACTGCCAGTAGCCATGTTGGGTGAGATCAGCATTGGGCTTAACCTTTAAGCAGGGACTGTCGGTATGGGCGCCGACTACTCGAAAACCACTGTCTTCCAAGGCATTTAAGCCTAGCTTAAGTGCAATGATCGATGAGTTATTACGAGTAATGTAATACTGACCGCCCGGCACTAAATCCCATGGCTGCTTTTCATCGAGCGCTTGAAAACCGGCCGCTTCCAAGTTGCTGGCCATAGTTTCTGTGGCATGAAAAGGAGTAGGAGACAGGTGCAGGAAATCAATCAGTCCCTGACTTAAAGAAAGCTTCATAGAAACTCCAAATAGATTTATTAGCGCACTAATAAATTAATTCTGTAGCCACAGCTTGATGGGCTGACCGCTACTTGGCCATAACTCAAGCTGCTGTTGTTGGTTGAAACGCCAGGTGCGTACATCTTCTAAGGCTTTAAGGAACTTTTGTTCTTGTTCCATGAGGGCCGGTGCACACATTTTACGGGTAGTAAGGGGCGCATTGAAGCGAATCTTATCACCATCAACCTCAAAATTGCTGGACCAGTTATTACAGCCCGCTAAACCATTAGCTCGTTGGTCATTACCAAAATGAATAGTGAGCATGCTGCGATCAATCAACGGTTGCTCGCCAATCCACTCCACTTGATAGGTTTGTTCAAGGCTCAGCGGTTGTTGATCTTTGGTGTTAGAGGCGCAACCTGCGATCAAACCGATACCAGCTATAATCATAATTTTTTTAAACATAGTAATTCCTTGAGCTTTAAATAAGAGATTACGTATTAATTACGTCCACTATAGAGCAATTAATCGATGCCAAGTTTCTTTAGCCGATAACGCAGAGAGCGAAAGGTTAAGCCAAGACGTTCCGCAGCTGCAGTGCGATTCCATTGGGTCTCTTCCAGCGCCTGAACAATGATATCGCGCTCAATATGTTCTAAATGGTCTTCAAGGTTTTCAATTAAATGCAGGCTATGGCCGCTAGTGACCGTTTGCACTCCTAGCTCGGCCTTAGGTTGTGTAATTGGCTGACCAATATATAAATCATCAGCATCAATCAGTTGTCCCTCACAGAGCGTATAAGCCCGCTCAAGCATATTTTCTAATTCGCGAACATTTCCTGGGAATGAATGATTTTTTAGTTTTTTAATAGCCGCTGTAGTTAGCTTAATTGGTTCTGCGTTATCACATAGTCTACTGAGCATGAGCTGACTAAGTTGCACGATGTCATCACCGCGCTCTCGTAATGGCGGGATCGATAGCTCAATGACGTTAAGGCGATAATACAAATCTTGGCGAAAACGTTCTTCTGCTACCTCCTGGGCTAGATTTTTATGGGTGGCAGAGAGAATTCGTACATCAACTAAAGTTTCTTGCTGGGCGCCAATTGGTCGAATCGCTTTTTCTTGGATGGCCCGCAGTAACTTTACCTGCATCGCAAGTGGTAGATCGGCGACCTCATCTAAAAATAAGGTGCCACCATGTGCTGCTTGAAATAAGCCAGCTTTATCGCTGTGGGCACCGGTAAAACTACCTTTTTTATGGCCAAAAAACTCGCTTTCCATCAGCTCATCTGGAATTGCGCCACAGTTCACTGGAATAAAAGGTTGCTTTGCGCGGTTCCCTAAGGCATGAATTTGTCTTGCTACAAGCTCTTTACCACTACCAGACTCACCGCTTATATAGACAGGAGCTTGACTGCGAGCTAGCTTTTTAATTTTTGCGCGCAAGCTTTGCATTGTTTCGGAGGAGCCAATTAAAGGTCCTTGTTCTTGCACGGTATCAGTAGCACTTGGGCTAGAGGCCTTGAGTTGTAATGCATTTTTGACCAGCTCGCGCAGTTGCAATAAGTCAACTGGCTTACTGATAAAGTCAAAAGCACCTGCTTTTAATGCTTGAATTGCAGTCTCCATACTGCCATAAGCAGTAATCATGGCAATTGGTGTATTGGGGTAATGTTGCTGAACATGACATACTATTTCTAATCCAGTGCCATCGGGTAGGCGCATATCTGTCAGACACAGATCAAAGCTATGGGTACTGAGGAGCTTTAAAGCTACAGTTTTATTTTCAGCAGAATAGGTGTCCAGTTGCATACGACCTAGTGTAATTTCTAACAGTTCGCGAATGTCTGGCTCATCATCAATTATAAGTACTTTAGGTGGACTCATGGCACTCTCAAATATGTGGATGGGCAAAAGTAATTCTAAAACAAGCACCTTTTGCATCGCGGTTTACATAGTCTAATCGTGCGGCATTAGATTCACAAAGTTGTGCCGAAATATAGAGGCCTAATCCAGTCCCTTTGTTCTCAGTTGTGAAAAAAGGCTCAAAAATCTGGCTTTGCTGTACAAAAGGTACACCCTCTCCATTGTCTGATACTTCCAATATAGGTTGTTCAGTATTAGGTTTTAAGTAAAGGCGTATCCAAACCTCTGCGATTGGATGTTTTTTTTGGCTATGGTATAGACCGTTGCTAACTAAGTTTTCAAGTACTTGATAGAGTTGCTGTTGGTCAATATGGCTGATTATGTTATCAGCAGTAATGTGTAAATGTAGATTAACATTGCTGCGCTTCACTAAGTTAAAGCGCTCAGTAAATTGTCGTACTGCATTGGATAAATTAATAGCCTCTGGTTCGGCTCGGCGCTGTCTTGAAAGCTGAAGAATATTTTCAATAATGGTGTTCATGCGTCGCGAGTTATCTTGAATGATTTGCGTTAAACGCAAGTCATGTTTATCAAGTGCTTGGGATTCGAAAAGTAGCTGTGCGGCATGGTCAATAGCTCCCAAAGGATTGCGAATTTCATGGGCAATACTAGCGGTTAGACGTCCTAAAGAGGCTAGCTTAAGATGTTGAGCTTTCTGTACAACTTGGGTGGTATCGTCTAAAAAAATAATAATTTGTCGTTTGGCTTGATAGTACTGCTCAATGAATGTTGGCTGTAATAAAGGACTACCTTCAGTTATTTTAAAGGGTAGTACTTGCCGTGAAGGATTTTGTTGCCATTGTTTGAGACGATCGATTAATAGCGGACTATGTGGAGCGAGCAGCCTGCCTTGTAAAGTTGAGCAGTTAAACATCGCTTGCGCGCTGTTATTGGCTAGTACAATGCGGTGTTGATGGTCAATCAGCAAAATTCCAGTATGCATCCGCTGTAAAATCAGATTATTCAGCGCTTCTAGATTAGCCACCTCGGCAGCATGGCTAATGGCTAAATTTTCGGTAGCTTGTAAGCGCTTAGTTAGCGCTTGAATCGTGAACGCTGCGGCAAAGCTGAGTGCGCCTACGGCACCGGCTTGTACAAACTGATTGGAAACTTCAGGCTGAGTGAGGCTGAGGTAAAAGGTAAGATAAATTACCCCGGCTGCCGCTAGGGCTGCCAGCAAAATACCAAGCCGTCCTTGCAGTAAAATATTATTAATAGCAACTGCAATCAGTAATACGTTAGCTAAGCCACTGGAAATGCCACCGGCAGCATAAAACATAATAGTTAATAGGCTAATATCAAATAGCCCTAATAAAAACAGTCGTAGATTAGACTGTGGGCGAATTAGCAAAACTGCGAGCGCACCATTGGCAATAAGATAGAGCCAGACGCTGTAGCTAAGTAATTGAAAGTTAGATGACTTTAATAATGATTCTTGTAAGTCGCTATAAATAAACGCTAAAAATAATACACCTAATAATAAACGATAAATATTATAGAGTTTAAGGGTTCGTAAATTTTTGTCGCTGAGTACAGAATTATTATTGTTGTTGATTAGGATGTTTGACATTTCTATGACTTTCACTACAAAACCACTCAGAACGATAAGGTATTGCGTTGTACTCTGCTAAATGCACCCCACACTGTGCACAACGAACCGATTGGATGTTGCGTACACGTGGCGTACTACTTTGATTGAGTTCTGATATCCGTTTCCAGGCCCAGAAAATAGCGAAACCAATCGCAACGAATACAAGGATACGTACGATACCCATAACGAAATTCCTACTCATTAAAAAACTGCCTACAGTTTGCCCGTTTCTATGGAAAAGGGGTACTTACTAGGCATTTTATTTTGCAAACTTAGATAGCTGCGCTAGCATGAATCTTTTAACTACTTGATGAGGTGATTAAGGTCATGAGTTTTACGGTTTACTTATCGGGTGAGATCCATAGTAACTGGCGCGAAGAGATTGCTGAGAGAGTTAAACAGCTTGGGCTGGCAATTACGTTTACCGCTCCCGTCACCGATCATGCTGCCAGTGACGCCGCGGGTGATCATTTAGGTGCGCAAACTGAAGCTTTTTGGCGCGACCATCAGTCGTCTAAGGTGAATGCGATTCGTACTAAAACCTTGATCGAGCAAAGTGACTTAGTAGTTGTGCGCTTTGGCGATAAGTATAAGCAGTGGAATGCGGCCTTTGATGCAGGCTATTGCGCCGCCTTAGGTAAGCCCTATATTACCTTGCATGGCGAAGACATTATTCATCCATTAAAAGAGGTGGATGCAACAGCTATGGCTTGGGCCACGACGTGTGAGCAGGTGGTTGAAATCTTACGTTACGTTACTCAAGACTAACGGCAACTTGATAGACAGCCGGTAAGCCTTATTAGACTTATCGGCTGCTTTTAATCGCGCTTAGCTTACCATCGGTAAAGCGCAAGAAATAATACATGCCATTTTTCGGGCCGTAGCTCCACTCCTCGACTTTAACTTCATAGCGATAACCATAATTATCGCGCATCACGGTATAGCCCAGTTCATCAATACTTAGCGGAGTACCGCAGACCTGATTGACGGTGTAAGCACTGTCGCCTAAGCTAACCAGCTTACTGCCGCAGCGATGGGTAGAGCTGGCGCTAGCTGGCAGCGCAGTGCAGAATAAATTGAGAGTAAGCCAGGCTAAGGCCAGCGTTTTAATTAGCCCGCTGTGAGGTGATTTGTGCAAGACGATTTCCTTCAAAGCGTAAAAAATAGATAAAGCCGTTACGTGGACCGTATACCCATTCACTAAGTGGTGCTTCACGGCGATAGTAAGGGTAATCACTTAACTCATAGCCCAGGGCTTCACGGTAGGTCGGCTCACCGCATTTTTGTAGCACCTGAAAGGTGCGATCCCCTAGGCTGACTAATTTGCTGCCACAACGAAAGGTTGCGGCCTGGCTTGGCAGACTAAGGCAGAGCAACAGTAGGCCAAAGCTTAGATGGAATAGTTTCATGTTGAGCTCCTTGGAAAAATCCTGTCACGACTATTTAAGACCTTAAGTCTAACTCATCTAGTGGTCTAGATAAAAAGCCCCAAGCCGTGATTAACGGCTTGGGGCTTTTAGGACTGTACCCGTTAAGTTCTAGTGAACTTAGGGGGTAAGGACGGGTTTAGCGCTCGATAGCCAAGGCAACGCCTTGTCCGCCACCAATGCACAGTGTTGCCAGACCTTTTTTCGCATCACGGCGCACCATTTCGTGAACTAAAGAAACCAGTACGCGGCAGCCTGAAGCACCAATTGGGTGTCCTAAAGCAATAGCGCCGCCATTGACGTTCACTTTACTGGTATCCCAGCCGAGTTCTTTATTGACTGATAGGGCTTGGGCAGCGAAGGCTTCGTTAGCTTCGACTAAGTCTAGGTCATTGAGCGCCCAGCCGGCTTTTGCTAAGCAGCGTTTGGTGGCATCAACAGGACCAACTCCCATGATTGCTGGATCAACACCTGCATTGGCATAGGCTTTGATGGTTGCCAGTACTGGTAAGCCTAATTCTTGAGCTTTTTCTTTGCTCATTAGCATGACCGCAGCAGCGCCGTCGTTTAGGGTTGAGGCGTTACCTGCAGTGACGCTACCGTCTTTTTTAAAGGCAGGGCGTAACTTAGCTAATGATTCAGCGGTGGTGCCTGCACGTGGCTGCTCATCTTTGGCAAAGACGACTGGGTCGCCTTTACGTTGTGGAATTTCAACTGGGGTGATTTCATCGGCAAATACGCCAGCTTCTACAGCAGCCGCTGCTTTTTGCTGGGAAGCAGCAGCAAAGGCATCTTGCTCTTCACGGGTTAAGCCGTACTTTTCTACTAGATTTTCTGCGGTAATGCCCATGTGGTAATTGTTGAATGCATCCCACAGGCCGTCTTCGATCATGCTATCAACCATTTGTGCATGACCCATGCGTAAGCCAGTCCGTGCTTTTGGCAGCACATAAGGGGAGAGGCTCATATTTTCTTGGCCACCAGCAATAATAATCTCGGCGTCGCCACAACGAATGGCTTGGGTTGCTAAGTGCAGAGCTTTAAGACCTGAACCACACACCTTGTTTAAGGTAAAAGCAGGCACTTGGACCGGCATACCGGCTTTAATAACTGACTGACGCGCTGGGTTTTGTCCGCTGGCTGCTGTTAATACTTGGCCGAGAATCACTTCATCGACTTGCTCTGCAGCTACTTTGGTTTCTGCTAGTAAATCACGGATAACTGCGGCGCCTAAGTCAGGCGCTGATACATTGGCTAGGCTGCCTTGGAAGGCACCAATAGCAGTACGTTTTGCTGCAACAATTACGACTTCACGCATAATTACACCTTTGCTGGTAAGATTTACTTAGATTTAGCTAGATAAAATACTAGATTACTCTAGATGAATCCTATATCAAATGTCCTGCAAGTTTAATAAGCCAAATGAATGATTTTAATTGTTATTCGTTTAGCTGATAGGGAATTGCAGATCTTCCATACTCCAAAAAATGGGCTGCCGGCTTGTATGACCGGCAGATGCTAACCGCGGTGTCGCTGGCGGAAAAACTGAATTAAGCCTTGAGTAGAAGGATCAAGTTCGGCTGCTGCATGGCTTCCTATGAGTTGCTGATACACTTCATGGCCTAGGACTTTCCCAAGCTCAACACCCCATTGGTCAAAGGCATTGGTACCCCAGATAACACTTTGGACAAATACTTTGTGCTCATAGAGTGCAATTAATGCACCTAGATTACGCGGGCTAACCCGCTCAAGAACTAGGGTATTGCTGGGGCGGTTACCTGGAATAACTTTGTGTGGGGCAATAGCAGTGACGGCTGCTGTGCTATAGCCTGCTGCTTGTAGTTCAGCAGTGGCCTCTTCTAGAGTTTTGCCTTGCATTAATGCCTGACTTTGCGATAAACAGTTGGCGTACAGCCATTGATGATGATCACCAATAGGGTTGTAGCTCACAATGGGTACAATAAAGTCGGCAGGGATGAGCAGGGTACCTTGGTGTAGTAATTGGTGATAGGCGTGCTGACCATTACAGCCTACGCCTCCCCAAATTACTGGACCGCTTTGATAGTTCAGTTGCGCGCCATCTTGACGTACTTGTTTACCATTAGACTCCATATCCAGCTGTTGTAAATGCTGGGTGAAGTTTCTCAGGTAATGATCATAGGGCAAAATCGCCTGGCTTTGCGCGCCCCAAAAATTACCGTACCAAATCCCTAAAAGTGCCATTAGCATTGGCATATTTTGCTTAAATGGCGCGCTTTGAAAATGTTGGTCCATATCCCAAGCGCCAGCCAGTAGCTCTTTAAAATTGGCAATGCCAATCGACAGCGCAATAGGTAAGCCAATCGCTGACCATAAAGAGTAACGTCCGCCCACCCAGTCCCATACAGGAAATACGTTAGCTGAGGCGATGCCAAACTGTTCGGCGGCTTGGGTATTGCTTGAGACGGCAATAAAGTGGCGATCCAATTTATCTGGGCAGCCACCCTGAGCAAAGTACCAGCTACGGGCGGTCTCGGCGTTTTTTAAGGTTTCTAGGGTGCTAAATGATTTACTAGAAATAACAAACAGCGTAGTTTCTGCTTGAATCTGTTGGCTCAGTTCGTGGAATTCACTGCCATCAATATTGGCTAAAAAATGACAGCGTACCCCTTGTTGGGCGTAGGGTAATAAAGCTTCAGAAACTAACTGTGGACCTAAAAAAGAGCCACCAATGCCAATATTAACCACATCGGTGATAGCTTTTTCTGTATAGCCGCGCCATAAGCCATTGTGGATTTTACCTACCAGCTCAGTGATACGCTGCAATACTTGATGAATCTCGGGAATGATGTCCTGGCCATTAACTTCTAGCCGATCGCCTATCGGGCGTCGCAGCGCCGTATGTAAAGCAGGGCGCTGCTCTGAACCATTAATCGCCTCGCCACTAAACATTTGTTGAATCGCTGCTTTCATGCCAGTTTGCTGGGCTAGGTCTTGTAAGAGCTCAAGGGTTTGCTCGGTGATGAGGTTTTTAGAAAAATCCAGCAGTAAACCTTCATGCTGCAAGGAGTACTTAGCAAAGCGCTGCGGGTCTTCGGCGAAAGCGTCGCGCATCGAGTAGGCCTGCATCGCCAACTGGTGCCTCTCTAACGCTTTCCAAGCAGGCAGTAAACTGGCATCAGTATGATTTAGCGTGGTCATAAGGCAGATCCAAAACTGCCCTTAATTAAGGGCAGGGTAAGTAACAACGATTAAGCCAGCTGTACAGGAATAGCGTGGCTGCTATGGCTTAAATCACCGTTGGCATCCATGTATAAAATGCGTGGTTGGTGTGCATCTAATTCGCTTTCATCGTAGATTGCGTAGGCGCAAATAATTAGGCGATCGCCTACGGCTGCTTTATGGGCCGCTGCGCCATTGACCGAAATGATTTTGCTCCCAGCTTCACCCCGAATCGCATAGGTAGTGAAACGTTCACCATTATCTACGTTATAAATTTGAATTTGTTCGTTATCGCGAATGCCGCTCATATCGAGCCAGTCGCTATCAATCGCGCAAGAGCCTTCGTAATCAATCACTGCGTGAGTGGTCACGGCGCGATGTAGCTTAGCTTTCAACATGATGCTTTGCATAGTATTTTCCTCAACAGACGCTTAAAAGTAGTGCCAGGCTAACTGCAAGCCATCTCAAATGGCTTGCAGACAAAATTAAAGAGTAAAGCTTAGATTGTCGATTAAACGGGTGGTACCGATGGTGGCAGCCACTAAGACAACCCCCGCGCGCGATTCCTCAGACCAAGGGGCCAGGGTGTCTGCATCACGCACTTCAAGATAGTCCGGGGTGAAGCCCGTGGCGCTTAATTGGGCCTTAGTGTGCTCCATAGCCGAAGCCATTTCGAGCGGATTTTGCACAATTTTCTCAACCAGCGCCTTTAAGCAGTGGAATAAAGCCGGAGCTTGTTGGCGCTCTTCATCACTGAGGTAGCCATTACGTGAAGACAGTGCAAGACCGTCAGCATCGCGTACAATTGGAGCACCAAGAATTTCAATGGGCAAGTTAAAGTCAGCCACTAATTTACGGATAACAGCCAACTGCTGAAAGTCTTTTTCACCAAAGACTGCCATATCGGGTTGGACGATATTAAATAACTTGCTCACTACTGTGGCAACACCATCGAAATGCCCAGGGCGACTACCACCGCACAAGCCCTCAGAGACTAAAGGCACACGGATTGTGCTTTGTGCGTTTAAGCCAGCGGGGTACATTTCTTCAACGCTTGGGGTAAACAGCAAGTGGCAGCCTGCAGTGGCTAACTTTTCTTGGTCTTGCTGTAAGGTACGTGGATAGGTCGCTAGGTCTTCGTTGGGGCCAAACTGAATGGGGTTAACAAAGATACTGGCAATGACGACATCGGCGTGTGCTAGTGCGTGCTTAACTAAGGCAATATGGCCTGAGTGCAGGTTACCCATGGTGGGGACTAGTGCGATACGTAATCCTTGCGCACGGCAGTTTTTAACTGCTTCGCGAACTTGGGCAACAGTGGTTAAGGTGTTCATGCGGAAAATTCGTGTTCCTGAGCAGGGAAAGAGCCATCTTTAACTGCCTTAACATAGGCAGCGATAGCAGAGCTAATGGAAGGTTGGTCTTGCATAAAGTTTTTTACGAACTTAGGGACGCGGCCGGTTAAAGAGAGTCCCAGCATATCGTGTAGAACTAAGACTTGTCCGTCAGCCCCTGGTCCTGCACCAATGCCTATCACTGGAATTTCAACCGCTTGGCTGATACGGCTGGCTAGTTCGCTAGGCACACACTCCAGAAGTAGCATAGCAGCGCCTGCTGCGGCTAATTCGCAGCAGTCATCAAATAGTTTTTGGGCAGCATCACCACGACCTTGTACTTTATAGCCACCAAAAACATTGACCGATTGTGGCGTGAGTCCAAGATGAATACAGCTTGGAATACCACGCTCATTAAGGCGTTGTACGGTGTCCGCTAACCAAGCGCCGCCTTCTAATTTAACCACGTGGGCACCGGCTTGCATCAGCTGGGCGCAACTGGCATAGGTTTGCTCAAGAGTGGCTGCCGCCATAAATGGTAGATCGCTAACAATTAATGCGCCCTGATTGCCGCGCTTAACTGCAGCGGTGTGGTAAGCCATATCAGCAATGGAAACCGGTAAGGTGCTGTCGTGACCTTGGAGTACCATGCCTAACGAATCGCCAACCAGAATGACTTCAACGCCATGGCTACTTGCTACATGGGAAAATGTGGCATCGTAACTGGTCAACATAGTGATTTTTTCACCCTGTTGTTTCAGTTTATTAAGTGTTGTCAGTGTAATGTTTGGCTTCATTGTTATTCCTCTTAGGTGCCGGCAAGGCACGCAATAGGGCTGTTATATTCTTGTTCTCAGTGGCTTAAGTCAACATGCCAAGCGCTTCTTGATTAATACTAAAGTATAGGCAGCTCAAGGGTGGTACGCGACTTAATGATATGTAAATCGGGGTCTGGCGGACACGCTTGAATCAGTTGTGCAAGTTGCTGACCGTTGGGCAGGCACAGTGCTGGTGTACTAATTTCCAGTAAAGGCTGTAATACAAAAGCCCGCAAATGCATTTGATAATGGGGCACCGTGAGTCTTTCTGAGCAAATACTGCGCTGATCAATCAGTAAAATATCCAGATCTAGGGTGCGCGGTCCCCAACGTTCGCCGTCACGGATGCGCCCTTGATTGAGTTCGATCGCTTGCAGTTGATCGAGCAGGGCTAAAGGCGCTAAATCGGTTTTAAGTTTTGCCGCCGCATTAACGTAACGCGGTTGGCCAGGTACTCCAATCGGGGTGCTGGAATAAAGGGATGAATAATCCAATAACTGGCTATTAGGCAATTGCGCCAGTGCGCTTAATGCGTGTTGTAGTTGCAGTTCGGGTTGCTTGAGGTTACTGCCTAAACCCAGATAAACAATAGAAGAAGTCACGGCTTAACTTTAACTCTCATGGCGGGCGAAGGTAGATTCAGTTAGTGCGTTTGCGGTAGCGCCGCTTGGCTTTATTGGCACCATTCTTTGCTCGGCCTAGGGCTGCTTGCATCTGCTGGCGCTGTTCAGGCTCAGCCACTTGATAGTGGGTCCACCAATCACCTAAATCATCGGTGGTTTCGCCTGCGCTTTCCCGCAGCAGTAAAAAATCGTAGGCTGCACGAAAGCGTGGATGGGCCAATAAGGCTTCTGCACGTTTACCTTGGCGACGGCCTAAGCGCTGCTGTAAGGCCCATATTTCACGGGCGGGTAGGGTAAAGCGTTTCGGGATAGCAATTCGCTGCACCTGATTGTGCATCGCCCAGTGTGCCGCTTCTTGTAAGGCCTCAATGGCATGCATGCCTTGGGCTTCAAGGTTTTGGCTGCGGGCCAGCACATCGGGCCAAATTAGCGCGGCAAATAAAAAGGCGGGGGTGACAGGTTTACCTGCATGAATCCGCTCATCGGTATTGCGTAGCGCATTTTCAACCAATAACTGCGCATGCTGCGAGCCTTGTTCTATCAGTAACTGGGTGGCCGGAAATAACTGACCAAATAAACCAAATTGTTGTAAGGCATGAAAGGTTTTCAGGGCATAGCCAGATAAAAATAACTTCAGGCTTTCATCATATAAACGCGCGGCTGGAATATCACGCAAGAGCGGCGCTAACTCAGGAATCGGTGCAGCGGTTTTTTCTTCAATCGCAAAGTTAAGTTTGGCCGCAAAGCGAATAGCACGCAGCATCCGAACGGGGTCTTCTAAATAGCGTTGGCGTGGATCGCCGATTAACTGAATTAAACGCTGTTGGATATCTCGTACGCCGTGGGCGTAGTCATAGATCTGTTGCGAGTTTGGATCAAAGTACAAGGCATTAATGGTAAAGTCGCGGCGCACTGCATCATCATCGCGGGTACCGTAGACGTTATCTCGCAGAATGCGGCCTTTTTCGTTATGCGCCGAGCGATCCGTGTTATGGCTAGGCTGTTCGGCGTGATCACTGCGAAAGGTGGCGATTTCAATGAGTTCGCGGCCGAAATAAACATGCACTAATTTAAAACGTCGGCCAATAATTCGCGCGTTACGATTAAAAATGGCTTTGACTTGCTCAGGTGTGGCGTTGGTCGCTACATCGAAGTCTTTAGGGCGCATGCCGAGTAACGAATCACGTACACAGCCGCCGACTAAATAAGCCTCAAAGCCAGCCTGTTGAATGGTTAAAGCAACCTGAACCGCATTGTGAGAGAAGTTTTGGTTGGTTAATTGATGGTGTTTTGCAGCAATAATTTGCATGGATTCAGGGCTAAATTTCACACGAGTAGATTAATAAGTGCACTGCATCTAGTGACAAGATGGATTGAATACCAGTGCATGAACGCTCATCGGGTTAAATGCTGAAGCCTTTGCCGGAAAATTAGCGCTCTGCTGTGAATACTGACAGCAGATAAAACCCATGAGACGCAAAAGATGGGTCGGATTCTACCACTGTCTTAGTCGATGGTGAATGTGAATCTGTAAGCTATTGGCAAAAGGCTTGGTTTTCTTGACGTTCACTTAGGTTAGCAGTACGCAAACGGCCTTGACGATTAAGAATCAGTAATTGCTGTAATTGGTCTTGCGCGCACAGCAGTAAACGGCCGTTACTAGTTGGTGTTGTGCCATCGGCCAAGTAGTGGATCTGCGGGCGAAAGCCGCGCCATTGCAGTTGTAGCTGAGTTGATTCGAGGCGAACAAAGCGTAATGTTTGCTGATTGTTGGGCTGATAAATTCGCCAGCCCGAATGCCAGCTAGCACTGCAGTCGCTGCCATTGCTGGAACCACACAGGCTAATTGGGGTATGTTGGGTAATGGCTTGGCTACGCGCATACGCCAAGCTGCGCGTTAATTGCAGTGTGAGTACCTGGACTTGATTACGTTTGATCAACGGCTCGAATACTGGCAGCGCTAAGCTGGCTAGGATTGCAACTAATGCCAGAGTAATCATCAGTTCAAATAATGTAATTCCCTGCTGGGCGTGGTAATTAAGCGCCATAGCTGACCTCCTATACTGTGTGCTAGGTATAGCGGTCTTCAGGCGGTTAGCAACTGAGTGGCTTGGCAGTACGGTATCACTGATTGAAAATTGAATTTTTGTGCAATAGGGCTATGCTGACTAGAACTTCGTTTTTAATCGATAGAGGTGGTTATGTTAGTGACTCCTTGCGCGGCATGTGGCGCTTTAAATCGTGTACCTAAACAGCGTCTAGTCGATAATCCGCATTGTGGGCAATGTAAAGCTGAGGTGCTAGTAGATAGCCCGTTAATCCTCACTCAGCAAAACTTTGCCCAACAAATTAAGGGCGATTTACCCTTACTGATTGATGTGTGGGCCAGTTGGTGTGGTCCTTGTCGTCAGTTTGCTCCAACTTTTGAGACCGCAGCAGAAGACTTTTTCGCCAAATGTCGGTTTGCCTCATTAAACAGTGAAGAGCAGCAGTCGTTAGCCGGTGAGCTGGGCATTCGTTCAATTCCAACGTTAATTTTGTACCAGGCTGGGCAAGAGATTGCTCGTATGAGTGGTGCGTTGTCGGCAGCTCAATTAGAACAGTGGCTGCAAGCTCAAGGAATCAGTTTATAAGTTAACTATTGCTCAATGAAGGCTAAGCCAAGCGCGGTGATACATGCCTTGGCTTAGCCTAGCTCTAGGCTAGAGCGTGAAGTCACCGGCTGCTTCGGGTTGATACTTGATTTGTTGCACTTTCAGCTGCAAGCTTTTAGTGGCACTGGTGGGCCAGTTAATTGATTGGCCGCAGCTCAGACCGAGTAGTGCTGACCCAATTGGCGCCAGCACGGAGACCGTGCCAGGATTACCTGCATCCTGTGGATAGACCAGCGTCACCACATATTGTTTTTGACTGTTCTCTTCAATGCAGTGCACTTTGGAGTTCATGGTGACGATGTCATGGGCGATTTCTAAGTGACCAATTACCTGAGCACGGGCAATCTCTTGCTCTAAAGCTTCAGCCGCTGGAGTAAAGTCATCAAGGGAGTCTAATAAGCGTTCTAAACGCTGCATATCTAAACGCGTGAGTGTGATCGCTGGTTTAGTTGACATAGAGTTGCCTCCTTTTAGAGCGCAATAGAATGAAAAACCCCGCTAAGTTATCAGCGGGGTTTAAAAATATAAAAATGAGAATTTAAACGATTTGTAGCTATAAAAAATAAGCTAGAAAGGAAAGCAATAAGCTACCACAGCGCTTTAAATATGCAAGATTGCCCAGCATAAATAAATTTAGAGGCTGCTAAAGTCTAGGCTTTCACCGGCTTGCTCGCTAAACACCGCCTGTAAGCGCTCTGCCAGTGGTTGTGCGCTGCTGCTGTTGAGCCATTGCTGCTGCTCGTTGTCATAGTCAAAATGAAAGCCGCCGCTGCGTGCCGCGACCCATAACTGTTTAAGAGGCGCTTGGCGGCTAATAATTACTTGGCTTTGGTTCTCGCAGATAATAGTCAAAATACCGCCACTATTTTCTAAGTCAAAGTCTAGATCGGTGGCTTCAAGTAAGTCTTCAATTTGGCGCTGGGTTTGATCGACTAACTCATGGAACGTCGCTTCGCTGATACTCATCGGGGATTGGCCTCGTAGTCAGTAAAAAAATCAAGCTCTTAGAAAGCTTAGGTCACAAAATAATTACACTAATCCTACCTAGGCTTTGTCTCTGTGCATAGGCAAGTTTAGGCTGGGTCGGTATACTCGGAGCATTATTGAATTTTGAAAGGAAATGTCTAATGAAGCGTACTTGGCTTCCGTTGTTGATGGTTTCTCTACTCTTAGCTGGCGCTGTGGGCTGCGGACAAAAAGGGGCGTTATATCACCCTGATGATGAAAAAGCGGCGCAAGAGCATCGTAAAGATCGCTATGAACTGTAAGTGAGGAGTGATCAATGAGTAATGTTTTTACCTATCGTAATGGTCAGCTGTTTGCTGAAGACACTGCGCTCGCGGCTATTGCTGAGCAGTATGGCACACCGACCTATGTGTATTCTAAAGCCCATTTAGAGGCGCAATATCGCTCTTATGCTGATGCCTTAGACGGGCAGCCGTCCATGGTCTGTTTTGCAGTAAAAGCTAACTCTAACTTAGCGGTATTGAGTGTTTTAGCTAAGTTGGGAGCCGGCTTTGATATTGTCTCAGTCGGCGAGTTAGAGCGGGTTTTAGCCGCCGGTGGAAAGCCTGAGCGGGTGGTATTTTCTGGCGTCGGTAAAACCGCTGCGGAAATGCGCCGCGCGTTAGAAGTAGGCGTGTACTGCTTTAACGTGGAGTCTACAGAAGAGCTTGAGCGTTTACAGCAAGTGGCTGCCAGTATGAATGTGATTGCACCGGTTTCACTGCGAGTGAATCCGGATGTGGATGCGGGGACCCATCCCTATATCTCTACCGGCTTAAAAGATAATAAGTTTGGGATTGATATTAATCTAGCTGAAGCTGTATACACCCGCGCGGCAGCCTTGAGTCATCTTAAAGTGGTGGGTGTTGATTGCCATATTGGCTCACAATTGACGACGCTAGCGCCTTTTTTAGATGCCTTAGATCGAGTGTTAGTGCTGGTTGATCGCTTAGCCGAGCAAGGCATTGTCATTGAACACTTAGACTTAGGCGGTGGGTTAGGAGTTAAGTATCGCGATGAGCAACCACCTTGTGCAGGTGAGTATATGGCTGCCGTTCGGCAAAAAATTGCCGGTCGCGCGCTTAAGCTGATTTTTGAGCCAGGCCGTTATATTGCTGCTAATGCAGGGGTTTTATTGACTCAAGTGGAGTATCTAAAACACACCGAGCATAAAAACTTTGCGGTGGTTGATGCGGCGATGAATGATCTGATTCGCCCTGCATTGTATGAGGCGTGGATGGATATTGTGCCAGTTAAGCCGCGCGACACTGCGGAGTATGAATACGATGTGGTTGGTCCTGTCTGTGAAACCGGAGACTTTTTAGGTAAAGAACGGCGCTTAGCCTTAGCCGAAGGTGATTTGCTGGCGGTTTGTTCTGCAGGAGCTTATGGCTTTGTGATGAGTTCGAATTACAACAGTCGTGGCCGTGCTGCTGAAGTATTAGTGGATGGTGATCGAGTGCATTTAGCCCGTCGCCGAGAAACCATTGCCGAGTTATTTGCCCACGAGCAAATCCCCACGGAGTAAGTCACATGCTGTTGCGTTTTACTAAGATGCACAGCCTTGGAGTTGACTTCATGGTGATTGACCTTGTTGGTCAGCATGCCTATGTGCAGCCACGCTTAATTAAAGAGTGGAGCCAGCGCAAGACAGGAATTGGCTTTGAGCGCTTGATTACGGTGGAAGTACCGACTCGGCCTGATGTGGATTTTCGCTGTCGGGTATTTAATTCGGCAGGTGATGAAGTATTGCCAGCGGTAGCTGATTTGCGCTGCGTGGTGCGCTTTGCAATTGATAAACGCTTAACTTTAAAGCAGCGGCTGCAGTTAGAGACATCCCAGGATCGATTTACTGCGCAGTTGCGCAATGATGGCTTGATTGAAGTGGAGGTGGCAGCTATCCACATTAGCCCCAATACACAGCAGCAGCGGATTACGCTGTTACAGCAGAATCATGCCATTTGGCTTAGCGAGCAGCAGTTAACGGTTGAGCAATTGCATCGTCAGTGGACTGACGTATTCCGTGAGCACGCGCTGAGAGTAAGCCTATTAACCTTGACCAGCCATAGTAGCGCCAGTCATAGCCGCTGGTGTTTACAACGGCTGCATCTGTGCGATCAGATTGAGGCTGCAAGTGCAGCGGCGTTATTTGCCATGAGTCAAGCTCGGCTCGGATCACCGGCGACCATTAGCACCGCGCATGGGCCATTGCTTGTTAGTTGGCCTGATGCCAACGCGCCAGCAGTGATTAGCGCCAGTGCTGAGCGGGTGTATGAAGGAAAAATCAGGGTATGAAACACAGTATGACGGCAGAGCAAGTGGCGGAGTACCTCACCCAGCATCCGGATTTTTTTCAAGAACATACGGAGTTATTGCTGCAGCTACGGATACCGCATCATCATCCGGGTACTATTTCGCTGGTGGAAAAACAGCTGCAGCTACTTAGAGCTAAGTTGGCAGAGCAAACCAAGGCCAACCATGAGTTAATGGCTATTGCCCGAGATAACAGTCAGCTGTTTGAAAAAACTCGCTTGCTGACCTTGGCCCTGCTTGAGGCAGGCAGTTTAGATGAGGCTTTGAGTAGCTTAGACGAGCACCTGCGGCATGTGTTTCAGGTGCCGTTTTATAGCCTACTATTGTTTAGCGAACAGCCATTGATGGTAGGCAGGGTCATCCAACCTAGCGAAGCCCGACAGCGCTTGGGCCATTTACTCAATGTGCCGCAACCTATCAGTGGTCGTTTAGCCGCTGCTGACTTGGCTTATATCTTTACTGAGCAGCCCTTATCGCGGGTAGGCTCGTGTGCGGTTGCTGAGTTGTATTACCAAGAAACCAAAGGCTTGTTAGCCATTGGTCATCCAAGCTTGCATTATTATGACAACCAGATGGACACTTTGTTTTTACGCTATTTGGCAGATGTCTTGGCGCGCTTGCTGAGCACCTGGGAGATAGTTTAATGCTTGGCTTTACCGCAGCAATTGAGCAGTATTTAGCCCACTTGCAAACGGTTAAGCAGCTATCTGTGCATACTTTAATCGCCTACCGTAATGATTTATCTAAGGCGGCTCGGCTACTGTGCAAGCAGCACTTAACTGACTGGCAGCAGGTTGAGCCTAGTCATATCCGTTGGCTGGTGGGTGAGTTGCATAAGCAAAACTTAGCTAGCCGCAGTATTGCCCGTTTGCTGTCGGCGGTGCGCAGCTTATATGGCTATTTATTGCGTGAAGGGCACTGTCGACATGATCCGGCGAAGGGCATTCGGCCACCTAAACAAGCGAAAAAGCTACCGCGCTTACTCGATGTTGATCGGGCAACGCAACTTTTAGATGCGCCCCAAGGGGATGATTTTGTACAACGGCGTGATCATGCGATGTTGGAATTATTTTACTCTTCAGGGCTGCGTTTATCTGAATTAACCGGACTGAATTTGCCCGATATTGATTTGGTCGCAGGGCAGGTGCGGGTTTTGGGTAAGGGCCGAAAAGAGCGATTTTTACCAGTGGGACCACAAGCCTGTGAGGCCATTAAGCAGTGGTTAACAGTTCGTGGCCAGGTAGCAGCGCAGGATGACGCTTTATTTTTAGGGGTACGCGGTAAACGGATTGCTGCTTCCACTGTCCGTGAGCGCGTGCGTTTAGCGGGGGCGCGGGAGTTAGGTCAGCATTTGCATCCACACATGTTACGTCATTCTTTTGCTAGCCATTTATTAGAGTCCTCGCAAGATTTACGGGCGGTTCAAGAATTGTTGGGCCACGCCGATATTAGTACCACGCAAATCTATACCCACTTAGATTTTCAGCATCTAGCCCAAGTCTATGATCAGGCACATCCACGGGCAAAACGTAAAGGGGAAGACTAGTTATGCACAAGCCGCCTTTATATTTAAGCTTTGATCTTGATGATACCCTCTGGCCGATTGCACCAACTATGGTCCATGCCGAGCAAGTGTTGGTGGACTGGCTGGTGCAACATGCCCCACGCTTAGGCGCAGATTTTGCACAGCTGCGGGTGCCATTACGGGCAAAGATTATTGAGCAAAATCCCGATTGGCATTTTCAAGTGAGCCGCGTGCGGCGGTTAATGATTCAGCAAGCTTTGCAGCAGGCGGGCTATAGCCTGAAACAGGCTGAAGTGTTAAGTCAGCAGGCTTTTGCCGCTTACTTACAGGCTAGGCAGCAAGTCACCTTTTTCCACGATACCTTGAGTACTTTACAACAGTTGGCTAAGCGCTACCCCTTGTTGGCCTTAACCAATGGCAACGCGGATATTCAGCAGGTAGGGTTGAGTGATTATTTTCAACATGCCTTGAATGCGGAGCAAATAGGTGTAGGCAAGCCTGATCCTCAAGCTTATCAGCGGCTATTAGCGGTAGCCGATATTACGCCAGCACAGTTGGTGCATATTGGTGATAATCCGCAGGATGATATTTTAGGTGCGCAGCAAATGGGAATTCGCACGGTATGGTTTAACCCTACCCAAGTGCCTTGGCACCATGCAATTGAGCCAACTTATCAAATTCAGCGTTTGGCACAATTACTTGATATATTTTAAATCTCCGGCCCTTATCAGAGCAGCCCATGCTTGCGCTATTTTTTAACACCCTAAGCGTTACCGCACCGGTTTTTTCCTTGCTATTGTTGGGTTGGTTGTTGCGCCGCGTGGCTTGGATTGATGATCATTTTATGGCGGTGGCCTCCAATCTAGTATTTAAGGCGGCGTTACCGGCGTTATTATTTGCAGCGATTGTGCAAGCAGATTTTGCTTACGCCTGGCAGCCAAAGCTGATGGGCTATTTTACCCTAGCTACCTTAGTCACCTTTGCCTTAGCTTGGCTTGTGTGTTTGCGTTATCCACGGCCGTTGCGTGGAGTTTTGGTGCAAGGGGCGTTTCGTGGCAATAATGGGATTGTTGGTTTAGCTCTAGCTGGCAGCTTATATGGGGATTATGGCTTGTCTGTGGGAGGCGTGCTGGCTGGCTTGGTGATCCTGTTGTATAACGTGTTAGCAGTGATTGTGCTAGAGGTGTATAGCCCACACAGTCAACATAGCTGGCGCCAGGTAATGTTAAGTATCATTAAAAATCCATTGATTATTAGTGTGTTGCTGGCGCTGCCGATTGCTTATTGGCAGCTGGCTTTGCCAGCATGGTTATTAGGATCAATCAAAACCTTTGGTTCACTCTCGTTGCCGCTCGCGCTACTTTGTATTGGTGCCACCTTAGCGCTGCATAGCACCACTAAACCGGCGGCGGGGGCCTTGTATGCCAGCATCTTCAAAGTGTTTAGTTTGCCGTTATTGGCAACCTTGGGTGCAGCTAGCGTAGGCTTTAGCGGCCAAGACTTGGGCATTTTGTTTTTATATTTTGCCAGTCCTACAGCGGCTGCTAGCTACGTCATGGCTAAAGCGGTAGGGGCGGATGAGCAATTAGCGGCGCGGATTATTGTACTGAGTACGCTGTTCTCAATTATCAGTATTAACGTGGGGCTATATATAATCGATATATTTAACTTGTAGTACATATAGAAAAATAAGGTTATTCATAATGGAGCAGCAGGGCATATTAAAAACTTGGGATGATCAAAAAGGCTTTGGCTTTATTGAAGGGGAGCAGGGCAGGATTTTTGTTCATATCTCAGCAATGCGCGGCGAAAGTCGACCTGTCGCGGGAGCCAAGGTTTATTATTTAGCTAGTAAGGATGAAAAAGGGCGCTGGCGAGCCAGTCATATGCGTGATACTGCGTTGTCGATTGATCGTCCAAAAATCCGCAGAAAACCTAAGCAGTACCAACAAACGGTAAAAGCTAAGCAAGTTAAAAGAAAAAATAACACACAGGGAAAAGATGCCGCCTGGAAAACAGCTGTATTTATTCTATGCGTATGTATTACAGGTTATGGCCTGTTTGAGTTGTTTATGAAAAAATTCTGGATCTGGCCAATTGTTTTGTATGTGGTGGCTAGTTTTACAAGTTTCATTCAGTACTGGTTAGATAAAGAAAAAGCTCAGTCAGACAGTCGCCGCATTGCTGAGCTGGATTTACATAGTGTTGAGTTACTAGGCGGTTGGCCAGGTGCGTTTATTGCGCAGAAGGCATTTAGACACAAAACGCGTAAAGAGTCTTATCAATCAACTTACTGGCTGATTGTATTTCTGCATTTAGCGTTTTGGATCGATACATTGTTTTTGGGGCAGCATGCGTTAACGTTTATTGGTTTTAATTATTAATAAATTGAAGGCTTAAATATGACAGATAAATTAAGTGGGCACGCACTAACCGCACTAAAAATTGCGTTCAGTTATATGCCTAAAGCAATTGAAGTAACTAAATATGAGTACGGTGATGATTACCAGCGAGTGCTCGATCACATTGAAACAGTAAAAGAAGTACTGGTACTAAACGAGGTTGATCCGGAAGAAGTGTATGGCGATATTCATCCCTATGACTCACCTAACTCTAGCTATTGATCCTCAAATAAAGAACGGCGCTTCCAAAAGCCTAAAAATAAAAAGAGGCTACTGAGCATGATTAATGGCCAAGAGCGCCATTGCAGATAAGGCGTCAGGCCTTGCATAGGTAGCACTTCACCGGTGAGAACCGCTTGCTCGAATTGTGGAATGCGCTCGGTGATTTTACCTTTAGGATCAATAATTACAGAAATCCCATTATTGGTGGCACGTACCATCCAGCGGCCTGCTTCAAGGGCACGCATTTGCGCCATTTGCAGGTGCTGGAGCGGGCCGAGTGAACGGCCAAACCAGGTATCATTACTGATCGTCAGTAACACATCGCTTTGCGCTGCTAACTCGGCAGCAAATTCTGGGTACACCACCTCATAGCAAATATAAGGGGCAACTTGATACTCACCTGCCTGAATTGGGCTTTGCTGAGTTGGGCCTTTGGCAAAATCAGACATGGGCAAATCGAAAAACTCAATGAGACCGCGCAAGGTTTCTTGAAGGGGGACGTACTCACCAAAAGGGACTAATTTTTGCTTAAGGTAATCACCTTGGGCTTGGCCACCAGTGGTAATCCCATTGTAGTAGCGCAGCTCTCCGTGTTCATTATGTTGGCGAATGGGAATGCCAGTGATAAAACTACTGTGGTTAGCGCGTGCCCAGTCATCCATTAGGGCTAAATAATTAAACGCAAGATCTTTCATATAGGGCACCGCCGTTTCAGGCCAGATCACTAAATCAGCGCCACCGGCAGCTAGGGTCATTTGTCGGTAGAGTTGCAGCTGTTGATTGAGAGCAGCGGGGTCCCACTTGAGGTTTTGCTCGACATTGGCCTGAATAGCAATCACTGACAGCGGTTTGTTGGATTTAGGCTGAGTCCATAAATTATTATGTAGCGCTAAAGCACCTAAGAGTAGGGCGCCTAAACTGACCAGGCTTTGCCAGATGGCCGATGCGCGGTGGCGTTGGAGTAAAGCGTAACCGAGTAGTGCGCCACATAAGGCTAAGGCAAAGCTTGCAAGCCACACGCCGCCGACGGGTACTAAACCAGAAAATGGGCCTTCGACTTGGCTGTAGCCTAAATAGAGCCAAGGAAAGCCTGTTAAAAACCAGCCGCGAAAGGCTTCAAAGGCTACCCAAAGTGCAGCAAAGGCAAAGGGGGCGCTAAAGCTGCTGGAGGCTGGTTTGAACCAGCGGCTCCAGGCCCAAGCTTGTACTGCATGCAGCAATCCTAGTCCGCCGACAAAACCTAAGGTGAGTAAGCCTGCTAGCCAAGGCGGCGCATTACCAAAATTGTGGATGCTGACATACACCCAACTGGTGCCACTTAAGAATGCACCAAAACCAAACCACCAGCCACGGGCAAAGCTTTGCTTGGGCGAAAGCTCGTTAACTGCAAGATACAACCAAGCCACAGCAACCAGTGCCAGTGGCCAGAAGTTAAAAGGAGCGAGCGATAGAGTAATGAGTCCACCCATCAACAGACTGATAAAGTGGCCGCTCCAGCCTGGTTGAAGTATCCGCTGCATGGCGTGTTGTATCCCTATCACTGGATTCAAGAGTAGGGCTAGCTTAGCTAGCCCTTATTAGCTTGAGATTAAGGTGTATTGGTGCGTGTCACCCGTAGTAGGTGTAAACGGCGACTGTCGGCATTAATCACTCGAAAGCGCAGGCCGTCAATTTCAATGGTTTCATTGCGTTTAGGCAGGTGACCAAAGGCGCTCATTACAACCCCACCGATGGTGTCAAACTCATCTTCAGAAAAGTCGCTGGCAAAGAACTCATTAAAATCATCAATGTGGGTAAGCGCTTTGACAATATAGTCGCCACCTGGCACCCGCTGAATGTGCATATCTTCTTCAACGTCATGCTCATCTTCAATGTCGCCTACGATTTGCTCTAGCACGTCCTCAATGGTGACCAATCCAGCCACGCCGCCATATTCATCAATGACGACTGCCATATGGTTATGGTTGGCCCGAAACTCTTTGAGTAATACGTTTAGGCGTTTGGATTCAGGCACAAAGTTACACGGTCGCATAAGAGTCTTGAGATCAAAGTTTTCCCTGAGTTCTTGGTTAAGAATTAAGGGGAGCAAATCCTTGGCCAGTAAAATTCCCAGTACTTCATCGGTTGTTTCACCCGTTACAGGGTAACGTGAATGTGCCGCTTCAATAATGGCAGGCAAAAACTCTTCAGGAGTTTGGGTTGCCTTAATGCTGACCATTTTCGAGCGCGGAATCATAATGTCTCGCACTTGCTGGTCAGCCACTTCTATTGCTCCCTCGATAATGGCGAGGGCATCGTTGTCGAGTAGTTTGTTGCGATTTGCTTCCCGCAGTAAATCAAAGAGTTCTTGGCGGGTTTTGGGTTCTTGGGCAAAAGCTTGGGCGATACGATCTAGCCAAGACTTATGCCCGTTACTCGAGTGTTCGTCGCTCATGAGTGTGTGTAATCCGTTAGTTCGTCGTCACGATAGGGGTCGGGGTGACCCAGTTCTGCCATCATCTGTTGCTCTAAACTTTCCATTTCTTCAGCTTCATCATCTTCAATATGATCAAAGCCCAGTAAATGCAAACAGCCATGGAGCACTAAATGTGCCCAGTGGGCTTCTAGGGATTTATGCTGCTCGTTAGCTTCTTGGGCCACTACCGGTGCACAAATCACTAAATCTCCCAGTAAAGGAATATCTAATAAACCCTCTGGAATGTCAGCCGGAAAAGACAAGACATTGGTGGCATAGTCTTTTCCGCGCCACTGCGAATTTAGAGCTAAACCTTCAGCTAAGTCAACAATTCGAATAGTCAGCTCAGAGGCCGTAGTGCGCTGTTGGAGTGCGGTTTGGCACCAAGTTAAAAGCTGCTCATAGCTAGGTAAGTGCGGAGCCGTGCTGGCAATTTGTAAATCAAGCGTGACCATTTTGTGCCTCGTGGCGCTGTTCAAATTTAGCGTAGGCTTCCACAATTCGTTGTACTAACGGATGGCGCACTACATCACTGGATTTAAAGTGGGTAAAGCCAATGCCAGGTACATCTTTTAAGACTTCAGAGACATGGCTTAAACCAGAGCGTGTACCGCGCGGCAAGTCGACTTGGGTAATGTCACCGGTAATTACTGCTGTTGAGCCAAAACCAATACGGGTTAAGAACATTTTCATTTGTTCGACAGTGGTGTTTTGGCTCTCATCTAAAATAATAAAGCTATTGTTGAGGGTACGACCGCGCATATAGGCTAAGGGCGCCACTTCAATGACTTGCCGTTCAATCAGGCGATTGACATGTTCAAAACCAAGCATTTCGTAGAGTGCGTCATATAAAGGACGTAGGTAAGGGTCAATTTTTTGCGATAAGTCACCGGGTAAAAAACCCAGCTTTTCACCCGCCTCTACCGCAGGACGAACTAATAAAATGCGCTGAATCTGCTCTTTTTCTAGGGCATCCACCGCACAGGCAACGGCCAGATAGGTTTTCCCGGTGCCAGCAGGACCAATGCCAAAGTTAATATCATGCTCTAAAATCGATTGTACATACCCTTGCTGATTAGCGCCGCGTGGCTTAATAAATCCTTTACGAGTTTTTAGGGTAATGTTACTGACTGGATTAGCCACTAAGTCGTCCATGGCTGATTCTTGTAGGAATAGATGGACCATATCTGGGGTGAGTTCAGAGGCTTTGGTTTCACGGTACAGGCGGCGCAATAAGCGCTCAACGGCTTGGGTTTTTTCACTGCTGCCGATTAACTCAAAGTGTTCGGCACGATTACGGATCTCAATCCCTGTGCGTTGTTCAATTAAGCGCAGGTGTTCATCGTATTGGCCACAAAGATTAGCGAAGCGCGCGGCTTCAAAAGAGTCTAGCGAGAAGCGAAGAGGTTTGATTGATGCGTTCAAGAGTTTTTCAGTTAGCCTTTATTAATCAAAGAAAGTTTGCTGTGATTAAGCTCGTAATCACAGGCAGCTCTAGCATACCTTTGCCACAAAAAATGGCAAAGGTTTATTGCTTGGCGGTCGATGAAAAGTAGCTAGGCAGTAATCGATTAGCGACGGCGTAAGTTGGCCTCAATTTCTGCCTCTAAGTTAGGCGGTAGAAAGTCAGCATCGGGATCATAGTTAGGGTTTAAATACAGGCCTAAATCTTGCAGTGCAGCAGGACTTAAAGTACCTACTGCTTGTTGTAAGCGTAGATTATTTAAGATGTAGTCATAGCGAGCATTATTGTAGTTGCGCACTGCGGCATAGAGCTGGCGCTGGGCATCTAGCACATCAATAATATTGCGGGTGCCCACGTCGTAACCAATTTGTGTGGCTTCCACTGCACTTAAACCAGAAATAATAGCTTGGCGGCGTGCTTGCACAGTGTCTACATCCGTATTCACCGCGCGGTGATAGTTACGGGTATCTTGCACCACTTGGCGTCGTAAACTTTCGCGCATTTGTTCGGCTTGATCTAAACGGTAGATCCCTTCACGCACTTGCGAGCTGAGCATACCACCGGTATAGAGCGGAATAGTGAGCTGAATGCCAATACTGCGCTGGCTGGCATTGCCGTTATAACGCGGCACGCCTGGTAGGGGCAGGCTGTTAACCATGCCGAGTGCATCGTTATCGCCCCGTTGGTACTGGGCAACTGCATCGACTGAAGGAGCAAACGCTGATTTGCGTTGCTTAACCCCTTGTTCAGCGGCGTTAACGGCATGGTGAATGGCTTGCAGTTGTAAGTTTTGCTCCGCGGCTGTATTAACCCAGGAAGTAGCATCGTTAGGGCTGGGGGCAACAATCGGTAAGTTATGCTTAACCCCTTTAAGCCCAGTGTAGTGTTGGTTGGTTAGGGTGGTTAAGGCTTGGTAGGCCTCATCGACCATGCGCTGGGCCACTATACGGTTAGCTCGCGCCGCATCAAAGGCTGCTTGTGCTTGAAGAACGTCGGTCTTATCAGATAATCCTACATCAAAGCGCTCATTGGCGAGTTCAAATTGGCGATTAAAAGCTGCTTCTTCAGCTCGGGTGGCAGCGAGGTTATCTTGGGCACGTAACACTGCAAAATACACTTCTGCAGATTGTAAAATTAGGCCTTGCTCAACCGCAGAATACTCTAAGGTGGCTTGCTCACTGGCTGACTCGGCTGATTTTAGCTGGTACCAGCGATCTAAGCGAAATAAAGGTTGAGAGAGTGAGGCTTGGTAGGAGTGGCCACTACGATTTTTACGGATAGTGCCTAAGGTGGTATCGACCGAGGTGCGATTATGGCTAGTACCTGCAGCAGCTGAGAGCTGAGGCAGTAAGCCAGCCTTGGCTTGTGGTGTGAGCTCTTGTTTAGCTTTTAAATCTGCATGGGCCGCGGCTAAATCAGGATTATTGGTCAGCGCTTGTTGGTAAATATCCATGACCGAGGGCTTGCTTAACGCGGGGTTGGCATAGGCGAAACTGCTAATGGTAAAGCTAACGGCTAACGCAAGTGACAGGCGTGGCAATAACATAAATCGCTTCCTTGAAAGTATAGGTCAATGCTTTAAGGCTAAAGCTCAGAGCGTGCGTGGTCAATTCTGAAGCTACAGTGTACGCGTTTTTTGTTGAAGATTAAGTATTGGTTAAGATGACTAATGGGTCGTTCAGATTGTTTAATCTTAGGTGTTGTTCAATCAAGCTTGCTCCTATAGGGGTGGAGTGCGTAGACTGAAGCTTGTTCTTGTCGGGGTGCCATTATGGCTGAGATTGGTAATAACCGGATCCCGTTGAACCTGATCGGGTTAAGACCTGCGTAGGGAACAAGATAAGCGTGTCATTCTTTGGCAGGCGAGCTTTTGCCCTCAGGTTCCCCGACTACTCTCAGTGTTGCCTAGTCTTAGTGTCTAATGGAGAACCGTGAAGATGAGTCAAAACCTGTCCCAACACTTGAGCCAAACCGCTCAGGTTGATGAACAGTCTGTGCAGCCCTTTCCTAACTCACGTAAAATTTATGTGCAGGGTTCGCGTCCAGATATTTTAGTGCCGATGCGCGAAATCAGCCTAACGCCTACCGTGACCGATGAGGGAGTTGAAGAAAACGCACCAGTTTTTGTCTACGATACTTCAGGTCCTTATACCGATCCTAACGTCACCATTGACGTACGTAAGGGATTGGCTGATGTTCGTAGCGCGTGGATCGAAGAGCGAGGTGATACCGAAATTTTACCTGGCTTAAGCTCTGAGTACGGTCGTGAGCGGCTCAATGATGCTGAGTTGAGCAAAATGCGCTTTGCAGCTATTCGTAATCCGCGTCGCGCCAAGCCGGGTAAAAACGTGACACAAATGCACTATGCACGCCAAGGCATTATTACGCCGGAAATGGAGTTCGTCGCGATTCGTGAAAACATGAAGCTGGAAAAAGCGCGGGAAGCGGGTTTGTTAGATAGCCAGCATCCAGGTCATAGTTTTGGTGCGAGCATTCCAAAAGAAATTACCCCAGAGTTTGTGCGCTCTGAAATTGCTCGTGGTCGGGCGATTATTCCAGCTAACATCAACCATACTGAACTTGAGCCAATGATTTTGGGCCGCAATTTCTTAGTGAAGATTAACGGCAACATTGGTAACAGTGCGCTGGGTTCTTCGATTGAAGAAGAAGTGGCTAAACTGACCTGGGGTATTCGTTGGGGTTCAGACACCATTATGGATCTGTCTACCGGTAAAAATATTCACGAAACCCGTGAGTGGATTATCCGCAACTCACCGGTACCCGTAGGTACGGTGCCAATTTACCAAGCGCTGGAAAAAGTGAATGGTATTGCCGAAGACTTAACTTGGGAGTTGTTCCGTGACACCCTAATTGAGCAAGCCGAGCAGGGCGTTGACTACTTTACAATTCACGCTGGGGTGTTGTTACGCTATGTGCCGCTAACCGCTAAGCGTGTCACAGGAATTGTGTCCCGTGGCGGATCGATTATGGCGAAATGGTGCTTAGCGCACCACAAAGAAAACTTCTTGTACACGCACTTTGAAGAAATTTGCGAAATCATGAAGGCTTATGATGTGAGCTTCTCGCTTGGTGATGGTTTGCGTCCTGGCTCGGTAGCTGATGCGAACGATGCAGCGCAGTTTGCTGAGTTAGAAACACTGGGCGAACTGACCAAAATTGCTTGGAAGCATGATGTGCAGTGCTTTATTGAAGGCCCTGGTCACGTGCCAATGCATATGATTAAAGAAAACATGGACAAGCAACTCGAGTGCTGTGACGAAGCGCCATTCTATACGCTTGGCCCTTTAACCACCGATATTGCGCCGGGTTACGATCACATTACCTCAGGTATTGGTGCAGCGATGATTGGTTGGTATGGCTGTGCGATGCTGTGTTACGTCACGCCTAAAGAGCACCTTGGTTTACCCAATAAAGATGACGTCAAAACCGGAATTATTACCTACAAAATTGCTGCCCATGCTGCAGACTTGGCTAAAGGCCATCCGGGTGCGCAATTGCGTGATGATGCGTTGAGTAAAGCGCGTTTTGAGTTCCGTTGGGAAGATCAGTTTAACTTAGGTTTGGACCCAGATACTGCGCGGGCTTTCCATGATGAAACGCTGCCGAAAGAGTCGGCAAAGGTGGCGCATTTCTGCTCCATGTGTGGCCCTAAGTTCTGTTCGATGAAAATCACCCAAGAGGTGCGAGAGTACGCTAAAGAAAATGGCTTAACCGATGAGCAAAAAGCGATTGAGGCAGGCTTTAAAGAGCAGTCCAATCGTTTCCGTGAAGAGGGCTCCATCATCTACAAGCAGGTGTAACATTAACGCAGGTTTAATGTAAGCGATAAAAAACGCGCCGCTGAGCTCATTATCTCAGCGGCGCGTTTTTGTAGGTGACAACTTAAATATCTAAGCTAGGTGGTGACTTACGCCACGCATTGCCGCCCGGTAAAACTAAATTGAGCAGCATGGCTACTAAGGCACATAACGAGATGCCAGATAGCGCAAACTCACCATTACCAAGCACCATGCCGCCAATGCCAAACACTAAGGTGACGGACACAATGATTAAGCTGCGGGCTTCAGATAAGTCTACTTGATTGCGAATCAAGGTATTGAGGCCAACCACTGCAATGGAGCCAAACAGTAGGCATAAAATGCCGCCCATCACTGGAACCGGAATACTCTGCAAGGCTGCACCAAACTTACCAATAAAGGCCAGCACCACAGCAAAAACTGCTGCCCAGGTCATCACTTTAGGATTGAAGTTACGGGTGAGCATCACTGCACCAGTCACTTCAGAATAGGTGGTATTTGGCGGCCCGCCCAGCATGCCCGCAGCAGAAGTGGCTATTCCATCACCCAGTAAAGTGCGGTGTAAACCCGGGCGTTTAATGTAGTTTTGCCCTGTCACGTTACCTACTGCGACAACGCCGCCAATGTGTTCAATGGCTGGCGCTAGTGCAACCGGCAACATATAAAGAATCGCTCCCCAGTGAAACTCGGGTGCCATAAATTGCGGTAGAGCGACCCAAGGTGCTGCATTAATTGCGGCAGTATCGACAATGCCAAAGCTGAGCGATAGCCCATAACCGACGATGATTCCGACTAGAATGGGTACTAAGCGAAACAGGCCTTTACCTAAAGCAGCCACTAACACGGTGCTGACTAGGGCGCTCATCGAGATGATCATGGCAGTGTTATAAGGCACCAGTTGCGCGCTGGCATCACCGGCTTTGCCCATGGCCATATTCACCGCAGTGGGTGATAGGGCTAAACCGATACAGATAATTACCGGAGCAATCACTACAGGCGGTAGCAGGCGGTCAATAAAACCACTGCCTTTTAGATGCACAGCGGCGCTGAGCAGCATATACACCACGCCAGCTGCTACGATTCCGCCTAAGACAGCTGGCATGCCAAAGCTACTTTTAGCAGCCAGAATGGGGGCGATAAAAGCAAAGCTGGAGGCTAAAAAAACCGGTACTTGGCGGCCAGTGACTAATTGAAATAGTAAAGTGCCAAGGCCAGCGGTGAAAAGTGCTACGTTAGGGTCCATCCCAGTAATTAAGGGCATTAGCACCAAGGCACCAAAGGCCACAAACAGCATCTGGGCGCCAGCTAGCGCTTGTTTCCAGAGAGGCTCAGTAACGACAGGGGACTGCATGGCTTAGCTATCCTTTTGCTTAGTACCAAAAATTTTATCGCCAGCATCGCCAAGGCCGGGAATGATATAGCTCTTTTCATTGAGCCCTTGATCAATTGATGCGGTAAAAATTTTCACATCGGGATGTGCATCGTTGACGGTTTTAATGCCCTCGGGAGCGGCCACAAGAACCATGGCGCGAATCTCCTTACAGCCGGCGCGCTTTAGCAGGTCAATGGTGGCAACCATGGAGTTCCCAGTGGCAAGCATAGGATCAATAATCAATGACATCCGCTCGTTAATTTCTGGAGCGAGTTTTTCTAGATAAGTGTGTGCCTCAAGGGTGTCCTCGTTGCGGGCAACCCCCACGGCACTGACTTTGGCGCTAGGAATTAAAGTCAGCACGCCATCTAGCATGCCAATTCCTGCACGTAAAATAGGCACGACGGTGATTTTTTTGCCAACAATCCGCTCAACCGCAACGGGGCCATTCCAGCCTTCAATTTCATGCTGCTCGAGGGGGAGATCTTTGGTGGCTTCGTAGGTGAGTAGGGCGCCTAATTCTTGGGATAACTCACGGAAGTTTTTAGTGCTAATGTCGGCGCGGCGCATTAGACCGAGTTTGTGGCGCACTAAAGGGTGTTGGATTTCGTACACAGGCATGCTGACAGCTCTCATAAAACAGATGGACGGGCTAAGATTAAACTAAAATTGCGCTAACTCTAAGTTTTAATCTTGCGCTTCATCAATCTAAGCAGTACCTTTTCCGCTTTATTTTTTGGAGTACGGTTGTGTCTACTGATATTGAGCAAATTAAACAGGTAATGGCTGAGGCGGATGTGCTTTACACCGAACAGCAGGTTGAGGCGTCGATTAGCAAGATGGCAGCAGAAATTACTGCGCAACTAGCTGACGCTAACCCGATTGTTTTTTGCGTAATGAATGGCGGTTTAATTTTTGCAGGCAAGCTCTTGTCGCAGCTGAATTTTCCGCTGGAGTATTCCTATTTGCATGCTAGCCGTTACCGCAATGAGATCAGTGGTGGTGAGCTGTTTTGGAAGGCTAAGCCTGAAATTTCACTGCGTGGGCGCAATGTGATTATTGTCGATGATATCTTAGATGAAGGACACACTTTGTCAGCGATCGCTGAGTTTTGCCGTAAGGAAGAGGCTGCCAATGTCTATACCGCGGTGTTAATTGATAAAGATCACGATCGTAAAGCGCGCCCCGGGCTCAAGGCTGACTTTACTGGACTGAGCTGTGTTGACCGTTATATTTTTGGTTATGGCATGGACTACATTGGTTACTGGCGTAATGCGCCGGGCATTTTTGCGGTAAAAGGGTTGTAAGTCATCCGCCGGAGCGACCACAGGTAAGCGGTCGCTGGCGCTAGACTTAAGCTGTTAGCCAGTTTTCAGCCCGAGCTCGAGCTTGCTCAAAATCACGCACATAAGACAATTGTTTAGGGCTGAGTCGAATATTGGCGCGGCGCATCTTTAAACGTAAACGACTGGTAGTCCCTACTAAAATTACACCAATATCTCGCTGACGATAATCCTCGAGTACCTTAGTTAGCCCTGCAATTGCTGTCATATCCAACACCGGAACTGCACTCATATCAATGATCACGACCTTAATGCTTGGTTGGACTTGGCGTAGTACGCTGAGCGCTTTCTCTGCTGCGCCAAAAAATAAGGGGCCGCGGATACTGTAGCTGCAAATACTATCGGGAAGATCTTGTAAAGCTTTGATATGTGGCGCATGACTAGGGCGAGTGTCAGTCGTTTCACTGATGTGCTTAATAAATAAACCAGCCGCTAGGATTAAACCGACGCCAACGGCTAAGACCATGTCGAACAGCACAGTCAAAATTAAGCAGGTAAGTAGCACTAAAATATCATTACGTGGAGCTATCTTTAAGGTATGGATCACATGCTTGGGCTCGCTCATATTCCAGGCCACCATCAATAGTAGCGCTGCCAAAGCGGACATTGGCAATAGGCTAAAGAGCGGTGCTAGAAACAGCATTGCCAGTAATACGACTAACGCATGAGTCATCGCAGCCATTGGTGAGTAAGCGCCTGCTCGCACGTTAGCAGCGCTGCGGGCTATCGCAGCGGTGGCGGTAATGCCGCCAAACAAGGGGGCGACGAGGTTGCCTATGCCCTGGGCAAAGAGTTCGCCGTTGGAGTCATGCTTAGTGCCTGCCATGCCATCAGCGACGACCGCACAGAGCAATGACTCAATGGCGCCTAGCATGGCAATGGCAAATGCGGGAGCCAGTAGTTGTCTAAATAGCTCAAAAGAGAGCACCAGCGGTTCGCCACTGGGTCCAGGCAGTGTCCATGGCCAGGCAAAGGAGGGTAAGAAAGGTGGAATACCGGGGTACTCAACGCCCTCAACAAAGTAACTAAAGCGCTCGCCCAAGGTGGCAACTGGCCAATCAAAATGCTTAAAAGTGATGGCCAATAAAGTGCCTATGACTAAGGCAGGTAAATGCCCTGGAACACGAGGGAAGAAGCGCGGCCAAGCAATCAAAATAGTTAAGGTGATCGCTGCGATTAAGCTGTCTCCCAGTTGGATATTTGGTAGGGCTAGAACTAGTTGCTGTACCTGTTCTAAAAAATTACTGCTAGGGCCAATATTGCTCAGGCCTAGGGCATCTTTCATTTGTAAGGTGGCTAGTACAATGCCGATTCCAGCGGTAAAGCCCAAGGTGACCGGGTAGGGAATAAATTGCAGTAACGAGCCAGCACGCAGTAGTGCCATGCCGATTAAAATAGCGCCTGCCATCAGGGTGCAAATTAATAGCCCTGCTAAGCCAAATTGCTGGGTAATGGGTAGCAAAATGACTACAAAGGCAGCGGTTGGCCCTGATACGTTGAGTCGTGAACCGCCGAGTAAGGCAATTAAAAAACCTGCAACCAGTACGGTGTATAAGCCATGTTGTGGTGGCAAGCCAATGGCAATTGAGAGAGCCATGGCCAAAGGGATGGCAATAATCCCGACAGTAATTCCAGCGATAATATCGCTGCGTAAGCGTTGCGCGTTATAGCCCGCGCTTAAGGTGTGTTTCCAAGCCGAAAACAGTGGGGGAAAATACATGCGTACTCCTAACATGCAAAGCAATCAAGCGCTGACTTAGTGTGCAGGCAGCTGCTTGATACTACGCCTCTGCTCGAAAAAAGTGTACTTCTGCGGAAAATGGCAACTTTCTTAGGTATTGAGTTGCAATTTTTCACTCGTTTGGCATAATAGCGCGGCTCTTTTCTTGATAAAGCCTAATCAATTGAGAAGGGAAGGCGGGAGATGCAGACCTGCCGAACATATACATAACTGCCGCAAATATGACCACGCTAAGACCCGAGCCCCCGTAAATAGCGTCGATTATTCGGCACCTTTGACTTGTCAAAGTAAGCACTATTCAGTAGGATTCGCCGTCTTTTAATTGATGAGACGGCCTTGAGGCCAATTGCTAATGAAAACATTTACAGCAAAACCGGAAACAGTTAAGCGCGACTGGTATGTTGTCGACGCTGCAGGTCAGACCCTGGGTCGTCTGGCTACAGAAATCGCTAGCCGTTTACGTGGTAAGCACAAGCCTGAATACACTCCACACGTTGACGCGGGTGACTACATCGTAGTTATCAACGCAGAACAAGTGCGTGTTACCGGCAAGAAAACATCAGACAAAATCTACTACTCTCACACTGGTTTCCCAGGCGGTATCAAAGAAATCAGCTTCGAGAAGTTAATTGCTAAGGCACCTGAGCGCGTGATTGAAAACGCAGTTAAGGGTATGTTGCCTAACAATCCACTGGGTCGTGCGATGTATCGCAAGCTGAAAGTGTATGCAGGTGCTGAGCATCCGCACACTGCACAGCAGCCCCAAGAACTTAAGATTTAACGGGAATAGTAGACTATGTCGGCGAATCAAAATTACGGCACAGGCCGTCGCAAGGCTGCAACTGCACGCGTATTCTTACGTCCAGGTACAGGCAGCATTTCTATTAACAATCGCAGCTTAGAAGTTTTCTTCGGCCGTGAAACCTCGCGCATGATGGTACGTCAGCCTTTAGAGTTAACTGAGACTCTAGAGAAGTTTGATGTGTACGTGACTGTTGCTGGTGGTGGTGCGAGTGGTCAAGCGGGTGCGATCCGTCACGGTATTACCCGTGCGCTGATCGAGTACGACGAAACCCTACGTGGTGCTTTACGTAAGGCGGGCTTTGTTACCCGTGATGCGCGTGAAGTGGAGCGTAAGAAAATCGGTCTGCGTAAAGCACGTAAGCGTCCTCAGTTCTCCAAGCGCTGATACGCTCTACCGTATATCAAAACGCCCGTTTCCGAGAGGATTCTGGGCGTTTTTTATATAAAATTAGTGCAAAAGCTAGGTTTAGAAAATGCTTCGTTGTTAGGTCAACGAATCGCACTTTAGTGACGGGGGCATGCCTCATTCCCTTGTCTTAAGTGTGTCTTTTCTTTAACATCTGTGCACTTTGATAATGCTGCTAGCTTTTAATAGAAAAGAAAGCCTGTAACACAGGCAAAACTGTTGATGGGAGACGACTTGATGAGCAAAGACGGCGTGAATGCAGGCCGACGTCGCTTTCTGGTGGCCGCTACTTCGGTAGTAGGTGCTGCTGGAGCGGTTGGCGCTGCTATCCCGTTTCTGGGTTCTTGGCAACCCAGTGCGAAGGCTAAGGCCGCGGGAGCACCGGTGCGCGTTAACATTAGTAAGGTGGAACCAGGCCAGCAGGTAGTTGCTGAGTGGCGTGGTAAGCCGGTCTTTATTGTAAACCGTACCGATGAGGTGATGAGTAATCTGGCTAAGCTCGATAGCGTAGTATCAGACCCAAGCTCTGAGCACTCTGAGCAACCGACTTATGTGGATCCAAAAAACCGTGCAATTAAGCCTAATCTGCTAATTGTTGAAGGTTTATGCACCCACTTAGGTTGTGCTCCTACCTACCGTCCTGAAGTTGCTCCTGCAGATTTAGGGCCAGACTGGGTTGGCGGTTATTTTTGTGCATGCCACGGTTCTAAATATGACCTCGCTGGCCGCGTATTCAAGGGGCAGCCTGCACCTTTAAACTTGCCAGTACCTCCGCATTCTTACGAAACTGATGAAATTGTGATCATCGGTATAGATCAGGAGACCGCGTAATGAGTAAGTTCATGGAGTGGGTCGACGCCCGTTTTCCCGCAACTAAAATGTGGGAAGATCATCTCTCTAAATACTACGCACCAAAGAACTTTAACTTTTACTACTTCTTTGGTTCCTTAGCCCTCTTAGTGTTAGTTAACCAGATCCTCACCGGTATTTGGCTAACCATGAGCTATGAGCCCTCTGCTGAAGGTGCGTTTGCTTCCGTTGAATACATCATGCGTGATGTTGAGTATGGTTGGATTCTGCGCTATCTGCACTCCACAGGCGCTTCAGCATTCTTCGTGGTGGTGTATTTGCACATGTTCCGTGGATTGCTGTATGGCTCTTACCAGAAGCCGCGGGAGCTGGTGTGGATCTTCGGGATGTTAATTTACTTAGCCTTAATGGCTGAGGCGTTCATGGGTTATCTGCTGCCTTGGGGACAAATGTCCTACTGGGGTGCCCAGGTAATTATCTCCCTATTTGGTGCGATTCCAGTTATTGGTGCTGACTTAACTGAGTGGATTCGTGGTGACTACCTGATTTCAGGTATTACCCTAAACCGCTTCTTTGCATTGCACGTCATTGCAGTGCCGATCGTATTGTTAGGTCTAGTGGTGGTGCATATTATTGCGCTGCACGAGGTGGGTTCGAACAACCCAGACGGTATCGATATCAAAAAACACAAAGACGAGAACGGCGTACCTTTAGATGGTATTCCATTCCACCCGTACTACACAGTGAAAGATATCGTGGGTGTGGTGGTGTTCTTATTTGTGTTCTGCTTTGTGGTGTTCTTCTTCCCAGAAATGGGTGGTTTCTTCTTAGAAAAACCAAACTTTGAACAAGCTAACGCCTTTAAAACCCCTGAGCACATTGCCCCAGTTTGGTACTTCACTCCGTTCTACGCGATTTTGCGTGCGGTGCCTGACAAGTTAATGGGTGTGGTTGCCATGGGCGCCTCGATTGCGCTGCTGTTTGTGTTGCCATGGTTAGATCGTAGCCCAGTGCGCTCTATGCGTTACAAAGGCTGGATGAGCAAACTTTGGTTATGGATTTTCTGTATTTCATTCGTGATTTTAGGTTACATGGGTGTACAACAGCCAACGCCTACTTTCACCTTGATCTCACAGATTTGTACAGTGCTGTACTTCCTGTACTTTATCCTCATGCCGTTCTATACCAGCATGGAAAAAACCAAACCGGTTCCAGAAAGGGTGACTGGCTAATGAAAAAGCGAATTATTGCATTACTATTTGCTGCATTGCCGACATTAGGCTTTGCAGAGGTGCCAAACTACGAATGGCAATCAATTAAGGTAGACCTAACCGATAAAGCAGCCTTGCAAGATGGTGCGCGCACTTTTGCTAACTATTGCATGGGCTGTCACGGGGCTAAATTCCAGCGTTATGAGCGTGTAGCTGATGACTTAGGAATTAGCGAAGAGTTAATGATGGAAAACTTGGTATTTCCAAGTGACGCTAAATATGGCGATCACATGAAAGCCAGTATGACGTCAGATCAAGCCAAAAAATGGTTTGGTGTTGCGCCACCTGATTTAACCTTAGTTGCCCGCGTGCGTGGTAATGATTGGGTATATAACTATATGCGCTCATTCTATGTGGACGAAAGCCGTCCATTTGGGGTGAACAACGTAGTATTCCCGAACGTTGGTATGCCTAACGTTTTAGTACACCTACAAGGTGTACAAACAGTGGGTACTGCTCAAGTTCAAGCCGTCGATGAAAAAGGTAAAAAGGTGTTTGACCCCTTAACTGGCACACCTTTAACTAAAGAGTCTGACAACGAACTTACAGTACTGCCGAAAACTGGTACTCTAACTGAAGCTGAATTTGACCAGAAAATTCAAAACCTTGTCACGTTCTTAGCTTATTCTGCTAACCCAGTTAAGCTTCAGAGTCAGCGTATTGGTACTTATGTGCTGTTATTCTTAGCATTTTTCTTTGTCTTCGCTTACTTCTTGAAGCGTGAGTACTGGAAAGATGTTCATTAAGAGCAGTTCAGCAGTATAAGTAAAAACCACACACGCGCCCCTCGAGGCGCGTGTGTTTTTATGCGATAAGCGTAATTATTTTTTAAGGAGGAAAGCCATGGCCGTTCCAAATAAATTGGGCTGCTACTCGGATCCAGTTGATCAGTATTCGCATCGTGTGCGTCTGGTGCTGGCAGAGAAGGCAGTAACAGCGGAGATGTTTGATGTGGTGGCGGGTGAGTGTCCTGCTTCTCTAACTGATGTTAATCCTTATGGGACTGTTCCAACTTTAGTCGATCGTGATCTTGCGTTATATGAGTCTACGGTGATTATGGAATACCTCGATGAACGTTATCCTCATCCTCCTTTATTACCTGTGTATCCTGTAGCTCGGGCTAATAGTCGTATGCTGATGCATCGCATCGAGCGTGACTGGTGCCAGTTAGCTGAACTTATTTTAGATAAAAACACCAAAGAAACGCCGCGCAACAAAGCCCGTAAAGAGCTGCGAGAAAGCTTAATAGGGGTGGCTCCAGTATTTGCCAGCATGCCTTACTTTATGAGTGAAGAGTACAGCTTGGTTGATTGCTGTTTGTTGCCATTGTTGTGGCGTTTGCCAGCTTTAGGCATTGAGCTGCCGAAAGCTGCCGCACCCTTAATTGAATATATGGAGCGCAATTTTGAGCGTGAAGCTTTTCGGGAAAGTTTAACCGAAGCTGAGCTATTGATGCGTCCTTAATTAGGAGAGCCTATGAACTCCAGTCGTCCATACCTGATTCGTGCGTTACATGAGTGGTTAGTGGATAACCAGTGCACTCCGCACTTGTTGGTAATCAGTGAATATCCAGGGGCAAACTTGCCCGAAGGATTTGCCCAAGATGGACAGATCGTGCTCAATGTTTCACCTGCAGCAGTGCGTTACTTGCAGATGGATAATGAGGCCGTTAGTTTTGAAGCGCGCTTTGGTGGCGTGCCATTTCAAGTGTATATCCCTATTGCTGCCGTCTTAGCCATTTATGCCAGAGAGAATGGGCAAGGCATGTTCTTTGAGCCAGAAGATGAATTAGCGCTGCCCGCAAGCGATGAAGCAGAGCCGACCTTAGCTGTGGTTGATAGTGCTGCAGATGATATGCCACCAGAGACTAGCGAAGCTTCCGCTGCCAAACCGGCTAAAGGGCGACCTACGCTAACCGTGGTTAAGTAACCACCCATTAAAGACAAACAAGAGGATGAGTGATCGCAGCTGGTATGAAAAATACTAGGGGCTTAAGGCTTAGGAAAGGTCACTCAAAAGGTTGAGAAGAAGTGCTGCAAAAGGTATAATGTCGCGCTTCCATTTTCCCGTCGGGGAGCATTCGCTATGCTGCGTATTAGTCAAGAAGCACTGACTTTTGATGATGTTTTATTAATTCCAGGTTATTCCGAAGTTCTGCCAAAAGACGTTAGTTTGAAAACTCGACTGACGCGTGGCATTGAGCTGAATATTCCGCTGCTGTCTGCAGCTATGGATACTGTTACTGAAGCCCGTTTAGCCATTGCCATGGCGCAAGAGGGCGGTATCGGTATTATTCACAAGAATATGACGATTGAGCAACAAGCCCTTCAGGTGCGTAAAGTAAAGCGCTATGAAACGGCGATTGTGCATGATCCGGTGACCGTCTCACCTTACACCAAAATTACTGAAGTCTTGACACAAGCTGAAGAACTAGGTTTTTCTGGTTTTCCAGTATTGTCTGATAGCAAAGAGTTAGTCGGTATTGTGACGGGTCGTGACTTACGGTTTACCCCGAAAGCGGGCGAAACCGTTGAAGCAATCATGACGCCTAAAGATCAGTTAGTGACTGTCTTAGAAGGCACCGGTCTTGAAGAGATTAAAGCTAAGCTGTATGAGCACCGCATTGAAAAAATGTTGGTGGTAAACGAGCAGTTTCAACTGCGCGGCATGGTGACTTTCCGTGATATCGAAAAAGCCAAAAGCTATCCGTTAGCCTCTAAAGATGAGCAGGGCCGTTTACGTGTAGGCGCTGCGGTAGGTACCGGTGCTGATACCGGTGAGCGAATCGAAGCGTTAGTGGCAGCGGGAGTTGACGTGGTAGTGGTAGACACTGCTCACGGTCACTCGCGCGGAGTCATTGAGCGTGTACGCTGGGTGAAAGAGCATTTCCCACAGGTACAGGTCATTGGCGGTAACATTGCTACTGCTGAAGCTGCGTTAGCATTGGTTGAAGCCGGTGCCGATGCTGTAAAAGTAGGGATTGGTCCAGGCTCAATCTGTACTACCCGTATTGTTGCAGGGGTGGGCGTGCCACAAATTTCGGCGATTGCTAACGTATCCGCAGCGCTGAAAGATACCGGTGTGCCAATGATTGCCGATGGCGGTATTCGCTTCTCAGGCGACTTAGCTAAAGCGATTGTGGCCGGTGCCGATACAGTGATGCTGGGTTCGATGTTTGCTGGTACTGAAGAGTCACCGGGTGAAATTGAGCTGTTCCAAGGTCGCTCGTATAAGTCCTACCGTGGTATGGGCTCACTGGGTGCTATGGCTCAGTCTCAAGGCTCATCTGACCGTTACTTCCAAGACAGTAACGCCGGCGCTGAAAAACTGGTACCGGAAGGTATTGAAGGCCGCGTACCTTATAAAGGCGCGATGTCAGCCATTGTGCACCAGTTAATGGGTGGCTTACGTGCCTCCATGGGTTATACCGGATCTGCCACCATTGAGGATATGCGTACTAAGCCACAGTTTGTACGTATCACCGGTGCGGGTATGGCTGAGTCCCACGTGCATGATGTACAAATTACCAAAGAAGCACCTAACTACCGCGTTAGTTAAGTGTGAGTAACACCCCGACAAACCGCCAATTTTAGGCGGTTTGTCTTTTAGACTTTTATTTATTTTTGAGATAACTCCGATGACTGCTCAAGATATCCACGCCCATCGCATCCTCGTGCTGGACTTTGGTTCCCAATACACTCAATTGATTGCTCGTCGCATTCGCAGCTTAGGCGTGTTTTGCGAAATTCATCCGTTTGATATCGAAGAGCAGGTAATCCGTGAGTTTAATCCACGCGGTATTATTCTGTCTGGTGGCCCTGAGTCAGTGCACCAAATGGGCAGCCCGCGAGCGCCTGAGTATGTGTTTGAGCTAGGCTTACCGCTATTGGGCGTGTGCTACGGCATGCAAACCATGGCTGAGCAGTTAGGTGGCAAGGTAGAAAGCTCTGCTGCCAGTGAGTTTGGTTCGGCGCAAGTAACAGTTACCGCTAATAGTCCGTTGTTAGATGGTATTCGCGATGACGGTGCTAACTTGGACGTGTGGATGAGCCATGGCGATAAGGTTACGGTGTTGCCAGAAGGTTTTGTCACCTTAGCCAGCACGCCTAGCTGCCCGATTGCGGCCATGGCTAACGAAGAGCGTCAATTCTACGCCGTGCAATTCCATCCAGAAGTCACTCACACCACCCAAGGCAATGAAATTTTAGCTCGCTTTGTGCAGCGCATTTGTGGTTGTGAGGCGTTATGGACGCCAAGCAATATTATTGATGATGCCATTGCTACCGTCCGCGCTCAGGTCGGTGATAAGCAGGTGTTGTTAGGTTTATCGGGCGGGGTAGATTCATCCGTAGTAGCGGCATTATTGCACCGTGCGATTGGCGAGCAATTAACCTGTGTGTTTGTGGATCATGGTTTGCTGCGCTTAGGCGAGGGCGATCAGGTGATGCAGATGTTTGCCGAGAATATGGGCGTAAAGGTAATCCGAGTAGATGCTGAAGAGCGCTTTTTAGGGCTGCTTGCAGGTGTTACTGACCCTGAAGAAAAACGCAAAATTATTGGTCGCACCTTTATTGAGGTTTTTGATGAAGAAGCGAGCAAACTTGAAGGCATCGACTTCTTAGCGCAGGGCACGATTTATCCAGATGTGATTGAATCGGCGGCGGTTAAGCACGGTAAAGCTAAGGTAATTAAATCGCACCACAACGTCGGCGGTTTACCTGAAGATATGAAGTTTGAACTGGTTGAGCCACTACGCGAACTGTTCAAAGACGAAGTGCGCAAGCTGGGTGTAGAGCTTGGTCTTCCTGAAAGCATGGTGTATCGCCACCCATTCCCAGGGCCTGGCCTGGGCGTGCGTATTTTAGGTGAGATTAAGAAAGAATACGCCGACTTGCTACGCCAAGCAGACCATATCTTTATTGAAGAGTTACGCAATGCCGGTTGGTACGATAAAACCAGTCAAGCCTTTGTGGTCTTTGTGCCGGTTAAATCTGTGGGTGTAGTAGGCGATGTGCGCCGTTATGCGTGGGTGGTTTCGCTACGTGCAGTAGAGACCATCGACTTTATGACCGCCCGTTGGGCGCACTTACCGTATGATTTACTGGAGAAAGTCTCCGGCAGAATCATTAATGAAATCGAGGGTATTTCCCGCGTGGTTTATGATGTGTCAAGCAAACCACCAGCGACTATCGAGTGGGAGTGACGGGCACTGGCTGGCAATGTCTAGCAACGGCAGGCATTTCGGCTGAGGGTAAAAGAACTTTCCGCTAAGCGATAGACTGTATGTAAACACAGTATTGCAAGGACGCGGAACATGCCTCATGTGGCGGCCAGGACGGCCAGCCGGGATCGGGATACTGGTCGTTACCAGAGCCACCGACCCGAGCAAACCCTTCTCTATCAGATCGTTGACGAGTATTACCCGGCATTCGCTGCGCTTATGGCAGAGCAGGGAAAGGAATTGCCGGGCTATGTGCAACGGGAATTTGAAGAATTTCTCCAATGCGGGCGGCTGGAGCATGGCTTTCTACGGGTTCGCTGCGAGTCTTGCCACGCCGAGCACCTGGTCGCTTTCAGCTGTAAGCGTCGCGGTTTCTGCCCGAGCTGTGGGGCGCGGCGGATGGCCGAAAGTGCCGCCTTGCTGGTTGATGAAGTACTGCCTGAACAACCCATGCGTCAGTGGGTGTTGAGCTTCCCGTTTCAGCTGCGTTTCCTGTTTGCCAGCCGGCCCGAGATCATGGGGTGGGTGCTGGGCATCGTTTACCGCGTCATTGCCACGCACCTGGTCAAGAAAGCGGGCCATACCCACCAAGTGGCCAAGACGGGCGCGGTCACCCTGATCCAGCGTTTTGGATCGGCGCTCAATCTGAATGTTCACTTCCACATGCTGTTTCTCGACGGTGTGTATGTCGAGCAATCCCACGGCTCAGCGCGTTTCCGCTGGGTCAAGGCGCCGACCAGCCCAGAGCTCACCCAGCTGACGCACACCATCGCCCACCGGGTGGGTCGCTATCTGGAACGGCAAGGCCTGCTGGAACGGGATGTCGAAAACAGCTATCTGGCCTCGGATGCGGTGGATGACGACCCGATGACACCCCTGCTGGGGCACTCGATCACTTACCGTATCGCTGTCGGTTCACAGGCGGGGCGAAAGGTGTTCACTTTGCAAACTCTGCCGACCAGTGGTGATCCGTTCGGTGACGGGATTGGCAAGGTAGCCGGGTCCAGCCTGCACGCCGGCGTGGCGGCCAGGGCCGATGAACGCAAGAAGCTCGAACGGCTGTGCCGGTACATCAGCCGCCCGGCGGTATCCGAGAAGCGGCTGTCGTTAACACGAGGCGGCAACGTGCGCTACCAGCTCAAGACGCCGTACCGGGACGGCACCACGCACGTCATTTTCGAACCATTGGATTTCATTGCAAGGCTGGCCGCCCTGGTACCGAAGCCCAGAGTCAACCTAACCCGCTTCCACGGGGTGTTCGCACCCAACAGTCGGCACCGGGCGTTGGTCACGCCGGCAAAACGGGGCAGGGGCAACAAGGTCAGGGTGGCTGATGAACCGGCAACACCAGCACAACGGCGAGCGTCGATGACATGGGCGCAACGGCTCAAGCGTGTTTTCAATATCGACATCGAGACCTGCAGCGGCTGCGGCGGCGCCATGAAAGTCATCGCCTGCATTGAAGACCCTATAGTGATCAAGCAGATCCTTGATCACCTGAAGCACAAAGCCGAAACCAGCGGGACCAGGGCGTTACCCGAAAGCCGGGCGCCACCGGCTGAGCTGCTCCTGGGTCTGTTTGACTGACGAGCCTGAAGGCCAACGATACCAATCAAAATGCTGCGTTCACAGCGCCGCGGCAGGGATCCGCCGTGCTGGTTGTCGGAAAAGGAGCCGCTAGTGGGAAAGAGGAGGGTAAATTTTCAGCGTTGCTGGCTCCCCGTCAGCCGGATTGGGTTGCATCGCAGGGGTGTCGAAAGAGTCAACTGCGGTCCAAAGCTGTTGGACTTGGGTGAAAAGGGCGTTTATTCTTCCTATACGTTCATTAGGTCATCTAGCCTTTCTTCCGCAGGTTTTGTTTGATAAGGCCTGACTTTCTCAGACACTTTTTTGATTCATAAAGTACTGTTTTTCATAGTTCATTGGTGACACCCGCTGATTGTGCGTGTGCCTGCGTTTTGGATTGTAAAACATCTCGATGTAATGAAATATAGCCCGCTTTGCTTCTTCCCGTGTTTTGTACTTATGGCGGCGTATTTTTTCTTTTTTAAGGTTGCCAAAGAAACTTTCAGCAACTGCATTATCCCAACAATTGCCTCTGCGGCTCATGCTAGCTTCCATATTAAGTGAGCTGAGCAACCTCCTAAAATCACGGCTGCTGTATTGAGAGCCTTGATCCGAATGCAGCCGCACAGTGTCTCCGGGCTTACGACGCCAGTAAGCAGCCATTAAAGCATCTTGAACCAGAGTGTCAGTCATCCGCTCAGACATCGACCAGCCAACAATGCTGCGTGCGAACAAGTCCATGACTACAGCCAAGAACAAGAAGCCTTCCTGGGTATGAATATAGGTGATATCGCTGACCCACCACTGGTTAGGTGCAGACACATTAAAAGCACGGTCGAGCGTGTTTGGTGCTGTGATATCAGGCTTACCACTATAGTAACCTTTAGGTCTTTTATAACCGCGTTGCGCACAAATCTGCGCCAATCGCATTAATCTCAGTATTCGATCGCGCCCACATTTGATACCAGCCTCAGCAAGATCAAGATGGATGTTGCGATAGCCATAGTGCCCACCGCTTGCCAGCCAATAGTGTTTAACCAGAGGCAATAAGCGCTGATCATCCTTGCATCGCTTGCTCTCTGGCGTTTTAACCCAAGCGTAATAGCTGCTGTGATGAACACGCATCACTTTGCAAAGCAAGCGCACAGGATAACGGTGGCGACGAGATTTTATGAACGCGTACCGTTCTTTGACTCGCTGGCAAAGAACACGGCGGCCTCCTTTAAGATGTTGCGCTCTTGCTCAACACGCTTCAGTTCGCGCTTTAAACGGGCAATCTCAGCCTGTAAATCATTATCTTCCAGTCGTTTTTTAACCGGTTTGGAAAAGATCTTAATCCAGTTGTACAGCGTCTTATCACTGATGCCTAAGCGCGTAGCAACGTCTACAACAGCATAACCATGGACGGTCACTTGGTTGACAGCTTCTTGCTTAAACTCATCTGAATAACGGTAGCCTTTGCTCATATTTAACCCCTTATAGTTGTTCATCTTTTTACCATAAAAAGTGTCGGGGTTAGTCAGGCCTTATCAAGGGGGGATTTGTGCGAGTGGTGGATTTATTTAGAACATTGTTTTTCAATTTGGCGTTTTTGTTCTACCAATTTTTTAGCTGTTGCCATCGCGAGTTGTTCATCGGCTTGCATTTTTGCTAAACACAGTATTGCAAGGACGCGGAACATGCCTCATGTGGCGGCCAGGACGGCCAGCCGGGATCGGGATACTGGTCGTTACCAGAGCCACCGACCCGAGCAAACCCTTCTCTATCAGATCGTTGACGAGTATTACCCGGCATTCGCTGCGCTTATGGCAGAGCAGGGAAAGGAATTGCCGGGCTATGTGCAACGGGAATTTGAAGAATTTCTCCAATGCGGGCGGCTGGAGCATGGCTTTCTACGGGTTCGCTGCGAGTCTTGCCACGCCGAGCACCTGGTCGCTTTCAGCTGTAAGCGTCGCGGTTTCTGCCCGAGCTGTGGGGCGCGGCGGATGGCCGAAAGTGCCGCCTTGCTGGTTGATGAAGTACTGCCTGAACAACCCATGCGTCAGTGGGTGTTGAGCTTCCCGTTTCAGCTGCGTTTCCTGTTTGCCAGCCGGCCCGAGATCATGGGGTGGGTGCTGGGCATCGTTTACCGCGTCATTGCCACGCACCTGGTCAAGAAAGCGGGCCATACCCACCAAGTGGCCAAGACGGGCGCGGTCACCCTGATCCAGCGTTTTGGATCGGCGCTCAATCTGAATGTTCACTTCCACATGCTGTTTCTCGACGGTGTGTATGTCGAGCAATCCCACGGCTCAGCGCGTTTCCGCTGGGTCAAGGCGCCGACCAGCCCAGAGCTCACCCAGCTGACGCACACCATCGCCCACCGGGTGGGTCGCTATCTGGAACGGCAAGGCCTGCTGGAACGGGATGTCGAAAACAGCTATCTGGCCTCGGATGCGGTGGATGACGACCCGATGACACCCCTGCTGGGGCACTCGATCACTTACCGTATCGCTGTCGGTTCACAGGCGGGGCGAAAGGTGTTCACTTTGCAAACTCTGCCGACCAGTGGTGATCCGTTCGGTGACGGGATTGGCAAGGTAGCCGGGTCCAGCCTGCACGCCGGCGTGGCGGCCAGGGCCGATGAACGCAAGAAGCTCGAACGGCTGTGCCGGTACATCAGCCGCCCGGCGGTATCCGAGAAGCGGCTGTCGTTAACACGAGGCGGCAACGTGCGCTACCAGCTCAAGACGCCGTACCGGGACGGCACCACGCACGTCATTTTCGAACCATTGGATTTCATTGCAAGGCTGGCCGCCCTGGTACCGAAGCCCAGAGTCAACCTAACCCGCTTCCACGGGGTGTTCGCACCCAACAGTCGGCACCGGGCGTTGGTCACGCCGGCAAAACGGGGCAGGGGCAACAAGGTCAGGGTGGCTGATGAACCGGCAACACCAGCACAACGGCGAGCGTCGATGACATGGGCGCAACGGCTCAAGCGTGTTTTCAATATCGACATCGAGACCTGCAGCGGCTGCGGCGGCGCCATGAAAGTCATCGCCTGCATTGAAGACCCTATAGTGATCAAGCAGATCCTTGATCACCTGAAGCACAAAGCCGAAACCAGCGGGACCAGGGCGTTACCCGAAAGCCGGGCGCCACCGGCTGAGCTGCTCCTGGGTCTGTTTGACTGACGAGCCTGAAGGCCAACGATACCAATCAAAATGCTGCGTTCACAGCGCCGCGGCAGGGATCCGCCGTGCTGGTTGTCGGAAAAGGAGCCGCTAGTGGGAAAGAGGAGGGTAAATTTTCAGCGTTGCTGGCTCCCCGTCAGCCGGATTGGGTTGCATCGCAGGGGTGTCGAAAGAGTCAACTGCGGTCCAAAGCTGTTGGACTTGGGTGAAAAGGGCGTTTATTCTTCCTATACGTTTCATTGGATTATTTGAAAGGTTTAGCACCATTCATATTGCCAATTACGCTCTGTTTTTATAATGATGCTATGCTGAAATCTATGGGTTATCCCAAGAGTTCCATGGCCATTATGCTCATTGCAGTGATCTTGAATATTGCATTGAGCTTGTATTTTGTCATTGAATTAAAGCTCGGCATTATGGGCACAAGCATCGCAACAGGGCTTGCATTTACCATTAGCATGTTAATTTCTAGCACAATCACCTTTTCAAATAAGAGAGAAATTTCGATGTTGAAAGGACGATTTGATTATCGTTTATTGGCTCAATCTAGCTATAACGGGCTTTCAGAAGGTGTTACGGAATTGGCTGCTGCGATTACGATTTTGGTGATCAATCTTACAGTTGTGAAAATGATTGGTGCAACAGGTGTATCTGCTTTTACTGCCATCAGTTATATTGAATTCACAGGGATTTTAATTTTCTTAGGCATTTCAGATGGTTTAATCCCCGTGCTGAGTTATAACTATGGTGCGAATCAAAAAGATCGTGTGAAGCGAATTCTATATTTTGTTGCGATCATTAACAGCGTAATTGGCGTGACAGTTTTTGCTGTGTTACAGATATTTGGTAGAGAAATTGTTCATATCTTCTTTGATGACATGAATGGTGAAGTTGCACAATTAGCAACGCAAGGTTTACACATTTATGCATTTGTCTTTTTAGTCATTGGGCTGAATATTTTGATTACTGCATATTTTACAGCTTTAGGTGCGGCTAAATATTCTCTCATCATTGCTGCATTACATAGCTTAGTGTTTGTTTTGATTGGTATTGCAATTTTCCCACGGATATTTGGCATTGATGGCATTTGGCTAACCAGTGTTGTGGCAGAAACGTTGACAGTTTTCATCGGATTAAAGTTAGTCAGCATCGTGAACAGAAAGATATAAATGATATTGTTATTACCTTAATCAAGGATCAAAAAAATGATAAACAATTTACCCATTAATATTCGTGAACATTTGGGCGATCGCACTTATCGAATTGATAATGTTGGCATGTCGAATGCTAATGTGATGTTTTATGAAGATTTGGTCTTGAAGGTTGAAAAATCTACTGCTGAAGCTCAGCGTGAACATCAAATGTATCAATGGTTACAAGGTCAATTACCATTACCAAATATTGTTAAAGCCATGGAGCATGAAGAACATCATTATCTTTTAATGGAAAAGTTAAAAGGTGAATATGCATGCTCTGATTTTTGGTTAAAACAACCTGAATCATTGGTGGAAATGTTGGTGCAAGCGCTACAAATGTTATGGAATATTCCGATTGAGCATTGTCCTTATGATGCGACATTGTCGCAGAAATTAAAGCATGCAGAATACAATGTGGAACATGGTTTGTGTGATATGGATGATGCAGAAGCGGGTACTTATGGTGAGAATGGTTTTTCGTCACCCAAAGCATTACTAGAATGGTTGAAACAAAATCAGCCTGAGGAAGATCTCGTTTTTTCTCATGGTGATTTCTGTTTGCCCAATATCTTTATCGATCAAGGTGAGATCAGTGGTTTTATTGATTTAGGCCGAAGTGGTATTGCTGATCGTTATCAGGATATTGCATTGTGCTATCGCAGTTTATTGCATAATTTTGATGGACGATATAACGGCGGAATGGCTTACCCAAATTTTGATCCCAATATGCTGTTTGAGAAGTTGAATATCACACCTGATTGGGAAAAGATTCGCTATTACATTTTATTGGATGAATTGTTCTAATGTTAAAAAATCGATTAACACAACAACAAAAAGCGGCTATTTATATTTTTGAAGAAGGCGATCCTAATGAAAATCCTTGGGTGAAAGGTAAACCTGAGCAAGTACATATTGAAATAGTCGCGCATGATCCTGATTGGCTTGCACGATTTAGCGTACAAAAATCTTTGATTAAGAGTGCTTTGGGTGATTTAGTATTATCAATTGATCATGTTGGATCAACAGCAGTTGAAGGCTTAGCCGCTAAACCAATCATTGATATTGATTTGATTGTAGAAAATCCTGAAGATGAAGCATCTTATCTTCTAGCTTTGGAAGCATTGGGTTATGAGCTGACGATTCGTGAACCATCGTGGTATCAGCATCGTATGCTGAAATTGCACCATCCTATGGTGAATTTGCATGTATTTGGTAAGGATTGTCCTGAATATTATCGCCACTTGCATACGCCGTAAAATGGCGCATTTATCCGCTCAAAATAAATTTTTTTACAAGAAATTTCTGAGCATGGTATTTTTGATGGTATTGTGAATATGCTTCTTTGTAACTGTTTGAAAATAAATAGAAATATGCACTCATTTACAATCGAGTGGGAGTGACTGGCACTCACAGGCAATGTCTGGCACTGGCTGGCATCACAGCTGAGACTTCAATATCTCGCAGCTGAGCGATAAACTGTATAAAAACACAGTATCGCAAGGATGCGGATCATGCCCCAAGTGGCGGCCAGGATGGCCAGCCGGGACGAGAACACTGGTCGTTACCAGCGTCACCGGCCCGAGCAAACCCTGCTCTATCGGATCGTCGAAGAATACTACCCGACGTTCGCTGCCCATTTGGCGGCGCAGGGCAGGGAACTGCCCGGTTATGTGCAACGCGAGTTTGACGCCTACCTCAAATGCGGCCGTCTCGAACACGGCTTTCTGCGGGTGCGTTGTGAGTCGTGTCACGCTGAGCACCTGGTTGCGTTCAGCTGCAAACGTCGGGGCTTCTGTCCTAGTTGTGGCGCACGGCGTATGGCCGAAAGCGCCGCGCTACTGGTCGATGAGGTTCTGCCCGTACAGCCCATGCGCCAATGGGTACTCAGCTTTCCCTTTCAATTGCGCTTTCTGTTCGCCAGCCGGCCGGAGGTCATGGGCCGGGTGTTGGGCATCGTTTACCGCGTCATCGCCACGCATCTGGTCAAGAAAGCGGGCTATACCCACCAAGCGGCCAAGACCGGTGCCGTCACCCTGATCCAGCGCTTCGGCAGTGCACTGAACCTCAACATTCACTTTCACATGCTGTTCCTCGATGGCGTGTACGTTGAGCGTCCCAATGGAACAGCCCGGTTCCTCTGGGTCAGGGCGCCGACCAGCGCCGAACTCACCCAACTGGCGCACACCATCGCCCATCGGGTCGGCCGCTATTTGGAGCGGCAAGGCCTACTGGAGCGGGATGCTGAAAACAGTTACCTGGCCTTGGATGCGGTGGATGAAGATGCGATGACTCCACTGCTGGGGCATTCCATCACGTATCGCATCGCCGTGGGGCCACAGGCAGGGCGCAAGGTGTTCACCCTGCAGACACTGCCCGCCTGCGACCCGGAAGATCAGTTTGGTGACGGGATTGGCAAGGTAGCCGGGTCCAGCCTGCACGCCGGCGTGGCGGCCAGGGCCGATGAACGCAAGAAGCTCGAACGGCTGTGCCGGTACATCAGCCGCCCGGCGGTATCCGAGAAGCGGCTGTCGTTAACACGAGGCGGCAACGTGCGCTACCAGCTCAAGACGCCGTACCGGGACGGCACCACGCACGTCATTTTCGAACCATTGGATTTCATTGCAAGGCTGGCCGCCCTGGTACCGAAGCCCAGAGTCAACCTAACCCGCTTCCACGGGGTGTTCGCACCCAACAGTCGGCACCGGGCGTTGGTCACGCCGGCAAAACGGGGCAGGGGCAACAAGGTCAGGGTGGCTGATGAACCGGCAACACCAGCACAACGGCGAGCGTCGATGACATGGGCGCAACGGCTCAAGCGTGTTTTCAATATCGACATCGAGACCTGCAGCGGCTGCGGCGGCGCCATGAAAGTCATCGCCTGCATTGAAGACCCTATAGTGATCAAGCAGATCCTTGATCACCTGAAGCACAAAGCCGAAACCAGCGGGACCAGGGCGTTACCCGAAAGCCGGGCGCCACCGGCTGAGCTGCTCCTGGGTCTGTTTGACTGACGAGCCTGAAGGCCAACGATACCAATCAAAATGCTGCGTTCACAGCGCCGCGGCAGGGATCCGCCGTGCTGGTTGTCGGAAAAGGAGCCGCTAGTGGGAAAGAGGAGGGTAAATTTTCAGCGTTGCTGGCTCCCCGTCAGCCGGATTGGGTTGCATCGCAGGGGTGTCGAAAGAGTCAACTGCGGTCCAAAGCTGTTGGACTTGGGTGAAAAGGGCGTTTATTCTTCCTATACGTGCCGCGTTCCAGGCGGCGACTATGAGGGCTATGTCGATGCCCATGTGCGCCGGCTGGAGGCGCTACGCCGGGCCGGTATCGTCGAGCGGATCGACGCCGACCAATGGCGCATCCCCGATGATCTGGTCAGCCGTGCCGCCGCCCATGACGCCGGCCGAGACAGTCAGGCCAGCGTTCGCGTCCTTTCCCCGGTCGATCTGAACAAACAGATCGGATCGGACGGCGCGACCTGGCTGGACCGGCGGCTGATCCACGGCGAGACGGCCGACCTTGCGCCAACCGGCTTCGGGCAACAAGTCCGCGAAGCCATGGACCAGCGCCGCGAGCACCATATCGAACAGGGCGACGCCACCCGCAGCCGGGACAGCCGCGTCTTCTACCGGCGCAACCTTCTCGCCATCCTGCGGGAGCGCGAGGTAGCCGGCGTCGGATCGGATATGGCTTTGAGTAAGGGCCTGCCGTTCCGCGCCGCCACGGACGGCGAGAGCGTCAGCGGCAAGTTTACCGGAACCGTGCATCTATCGAGCGGCAAGTTCGCCGTGGTCGAGAAATCCCATGAGTTCACCCTTGTCCCGTGGCGGCCGATCATCGACCGCCAACTCGGCCGCGAGGTTATGGGCATCGTGCAGGGCGGGTCGGTGTCGTGGCAGTTAGGGCGGCAGAGGGGGCTGGAACGCTGAGTGCGCCCATGCCGCATTGCGAAGCAAAAGATAATCGGATAAAATGTAGCAATTCATATTCGTAAGCGTGGAGTAATCAGATGGGAAATTCCAAGTCAGCAGACAAGTAAGCCGCAACAACCAGTATTGTTGTTGCGGCGCTCTGTAAGGCTAGTCTCATCTGATTGCTGACGAGCAGACGTCGCCCGGTATTCCTTAATCGAGGGTTGATTCGTTATGACCACCACACGCCCCGCGTGGGCCTATACGCTGCCGGCAGCACTGCTGCTGATGGCTCCTTTCGACATCCTCGCTTCACTGGCGATGGATATTTATCTCCCTGTCGTTCCAGCGATGCCCGGCATCCTGAACACGACGCCCGCTATGATCCAACTCACGTTGAGCCTCTATATGGTGATGCTCGGCGTGGGCCAGGTGATTTTTGGTCCGCTCTCAGACAGAATCGGGCGACGGCCAATTCTACTTGCGGGCGCAACGGCTTTCGTCATTGCGTCTCTGGGAGCAGCTTGGTCTTCAACTGCACCGGCCTTTGTCGCTTTCCGTCTACTTCAAGCAGTGGGCGCGTCGGCCATGCTGGTGGCGACGTTCGCGACGGTTCGCGACGTTTATGCCAACCGTCCTGAGGGTGTCGTCATCTACGGCCTTTTCAGTTCGATGCTGGCGTTCGTGCCTGCGCTCGGCCCTATCGCCGGAGTATTGATCGGCGAGTTCTTGGGATGGCAGGCGATATTCATTACTTTGGCTATACTGGCGATGCTCGCACTCCTAAATGCGGGTTTCAGGTGGCACGAAACCCGCCCTCTGGATCAAGTCAAGACGCGCCGATCTGTCTTGCCGATCTTCGCGAGTCCGGCTTTTTGGGTTTACACTGTCGGCTTTAGCGCCGGTATGGGCACCTACTTCGTCTTCTTCTCGACGGCTCCCCGTGTGCTCATAGGCCAAGCGGAATATTCCGAGATCGGATTCAGCTTTGCCTTCGCCACTGTCGCGCTTGTAATGATCGTGACAACCCGTTTCGCGAAGTCCTTTGTCGCCAGATGGGGCATCGCAGGATGCGTGGCGCGTGGGATGGCGTTGCTTGTTTGCGGAGCGGTCCTGTTGGGGATCGGCGAACTTTACGGCTCGCCGTCATTCCTCACCTTCATCCTACCGATGTGGGTTGTCGCGGTCGGTATTGTCTTCACGGTGTCCGTTACCGCGAACGGCGCTTTGGCAGAGTTCGACGACATCGCGGGATCAGCGGTCGCGTTCTACTTCTGCGTTCAAAGCCTGATAGTCAGCATTGTCGGGACATTGGCGGTGGCACTTTTAAACGGTGACACAGCGTGGCCCGTGATCTGTTACGCCACGGCGATGGCGGTACTGGTTTCGTTGGGGCTGGTGCTCCTTCGGCTCCGTGGGGCTGCCACCGAGAAGTCGCCAGTCGTCTAACCGACGACTGGTAGCAGGCCCGCTCCGATGCGGCGCACTAACCATCGAAACCTCGTGAATGTCGGTATCCTGTCTGGCAGGATACCGCTCATTTCCCTTGTTCAGTTCATCGCCGTCGCCGAGCATCTGAATTTTCGGCATGCGGCCAAGGCACTTGGTATCAGCCAGTCGAGCGTCAGCGCGCGTGTGAAAGCGCTGGAGGATAACCTTGGTGTCCTGCTATTTGAGCGCCATGCGCGGGGCGTTCGGCTAACAGACGCAGGCAGGCACTTCATGGAGCGTGTCACGGCGGGTGTCGATCAACTCGATCACGCAGTGAAGACCGCGGAGTGACGGGCACTGGCTGGCAATGTCTAGCAACGGCAGGCATTTCGGCTGAGGGTAAAAGAACTTTCCGCTAAGCGATAGACTGTATGTAAACACAGTATTGCAAGGACGCGGAACATGCCTCATGTGGCGGCCAGGACGGCCAGCCGGGATCGGGATACTGGTCGTTACCAGAGCCACCGACCCGAGCAAACCCTTCTCTATCAGATCGTTGACGAGTATTACCCGGCATTCGCTGCGCTTATGGCAGAGCAGGGAAAGGAATTGCCGGGCTATGTGCAACGGGAATTTGAAGAATTTCTCCAATGCGGGCGGCTGGAGCATGGCTTTCTACGGGTTCGCTGCGAGTCTTGCCACGCCGAGCACCTGGTCGCTTTCAGCTGTAAGCGTCGCGGTTTCTGCCCGAGCTGTGGGGCGCGGCGGATGGCCGAAAGTGCCGCCTTGCTGGTTGATGAAGTACTGCCTGAACAACCCATGCGTCAGTGGGTGTTGAGCTTCCCGTTTCAGCTGCGTTTCCTGTTTGCCAGCCGGCCCGAGATCATGGGGTGGGTGCTGGGCATCGTTTACCGCGTCATTGCCACGCACCTGGTCAAGAAAGCGGGCCATACCCACCAAGTGGCCAAGACGGGCGCGGTCACCCTGATCCAGCGTTTTGGATCGGCGCTCAATCTGAATGTTCACTTCCACATGCTGTTTCTCGACGGTGTGTATGTCGAGCAATCCCACGGCTCAGCGCGTTTCCGCTGGGTCAAGGCGCCGACCAGCCCAGAGCTCACCCAGCTGACGCACACCATCGCCCACCGGGTGGGTCGCTATCTGGAACGGCAAGGCCTGCTGGAACGGGATGTCGAAAACAGCTATCTGGCCTCGGATGCGGTGGATGACGACCCGATGACACCCCTGCTGGGGCACTCGATCACTTACCGTATCGCTGTCGGTTCACAGGCGGGGCGAAAGGTGTTCACTTTGCAAACTCTGCCGACCAGTGGTGATCCGTTCGGTGACGGGATTGGCAAGGTAGCCGGGTCCAGCCTGCACGCCGGCGTGGCGGCCAGGGCCGATGAACGCAAGAAGCTCGAACGGCTGTGCCGGTACATCAGCCGCCCGGCGGTATCCGAGAAGCGGCTGTCGTTAACACGAGGCGGCAACGTGCGCTACCAGCTCAAGACGCCGTACCGGGACGGCACCACGCACGTCATTTTCGAACCATTGGATTTCATTGCAAGGCTGGCCGCCCTGGTACCGAAGCCCAGAGTCAACCTAACCCGCTTCCACGGGGTGTTCGCACCCAACAGTCGGCACCGGGCGTTGGTCACGCCGGCAAAACGGGGCAGGGGCAACAAGGTCAGGGTGGCTGATGAACCGGCAACACCAGCACAACGGCGAGCGTCGATGACATGGGCGCAACGGCTCAAGCGTGTTTTCAATATCGACATCGAGACCTGCAGCGGCTGCGGCGGCGCCATGAAAGTCATCGCCTGCATTGAAGACCCTATAGTGATCAAGCAGATCCTTGATCACCTGAAGCACAAAGCCGAAACCAGCGGGACCAGGGCGTTACCCGAAAGCCGGGCGCCACCGGCTGAGCTGCTCCTGGGTCTGTTTGACTGACGAGCCTGAAGGCCAACGATACCAATCAAAATGCTGCGTTCACAGCGCCGCGGCAGGGATCCGCCGTGCTGGTTGTCGGAAAAGGAGCCGCTAGTGGGAAAGAGGAGGGTAAATTTTCAGCGTTGCTGGCTCCCCGGCAGCCGGATTGGGTTGCATCGCAGGGGTGTCGAAAGAGTCAACTGCGGTCCAAAGCTGTTGGACTTGGGTGAAAAGGGCGTTTATTCTTCCTATACGTAAGCGCAGGCTGCTGAACCTTGAGGCGTTCAGCGAGCTTTCGCGTCGTCAGGTTGTCCATGCCAACCTCGTTCAGCAGCTCCAGCGCCGCAGCGATCACGGTGCCCTTGTCCAGTTTGGTCATTCACATTCCTTCGCTAGTGCTTGACAATTTATCATCGATAAGTTATATGTCCATATCCTTATCGTTGATAAAGTCGCTCGCGCTTGAGCGGCACTGGAGTTTCAGGTGCGCAGCTCTGCCATCATTGCCCTGCTGATCGTGGGTCTCGACGCCATGGGTCTCGGCCTCATCATGCCCGTCCTTCCGACGCTTCTGCGCGAGCTTGTGCCAGCAGAGCAGGTCGCTGGTCACTATGGTGCCTTGCTGTCGCTCTATGCGTTGATGCAGGTCGTCTTCGCGCCCCTGCTTGGACAACTTTCGGATGCTTACGGTCGGCGTCCGGTGCTTCTGGCTTCTCTTGCGGGAGCCGCAGTCGATTACACGATCATGGCATCTGCGCCGGTCCTGTGGGTGCTTTATATCGGCCGACTCATCTCCGGCGTCACGGGCGCAACCGGAGCCGTAGCTGCCTCAACCATTGCCGATTCGACGGGGGAAGGTTCTCGCGCACGCTGGTTTGGCTACATGGGGGCCTGTTATGGAGCAGGCATGATTGCCGGGCCAGCACTTGGTGGCATGCTCGGCAGTATTTCTGCCCATGCTCCGTTTATCGCCGCCGCCCTTCTCAACGGTTTCGCGTTCCTGCTTGCCTGCATTTTTCTCAAGGAGACTAATCACAGCCATGGCGCGACCGGAAAGCCGGTTCGCATCAAACCATTCGTTCTGTTCCGGCTGGATGATGCATTGCGCGGGCTAGCTGCGCTTTTCGCAGTTTTCTTCATTATTCAACTGATCGGCCAGGTGCCTGCGGCCCTATGGGTCATCTATGGCGAGGACCGTTTTCAGTGGAACACCACGACCGTTGGCTTGTCGCTCGCGGCGTTTGGAGCAACACATGCGATTTTTCAAGCGTTTGTTACCGGCCCTCTTTCAAGCCGACTTGGGGAACGGCGCACGCTGCTGTTTGGCATGGCTGCGGATGCGACTGGCTTCATTCTTCTGGCTTTTGTCACACAGGGATGGATGGTGTTTCCGGTTCTGTTGCTGCTTGCCGCCGGGGGTGTCGGCATGCCGGCCTTGCAGGCAATGCTTTCGAATAATGTCAGCAACAACAAGCAGGGAGCCTTGCAGGGAACGCTTACGAGCCTCACCAATTTAAGCGCCATCGCGGGACCGCTTAGCTTCACGGCACTCTATTCTGCCACCGCCGGAGCATGGAACGGTTGGGTTTGGGTTGTCGGTGCGTTTCTTTATGTAATGTGCTTGCCAATACTGCGCAGACCTTTCGCAACGTCACTGTGATTAAGTCACGGCGAGTTGGCATGCGTAGGATTGGGCGAAATCCCTTGCAGATTCCTCGCAGAATTGATCGCGCAATAGTGGTTGGGAAGCTCCGTCCGAGATGAATACGGTTACTGCCATCGCCGGAAAGCGACACTTGCATTAACGCCGCCAAAGCCGAATCCGTTGGAAATGGCATGTTCCATGAGAATGGGCCGCGCAGATTGGTGAACTAGGTCGATACCTGCGGCAACAGGATCGGGATTTTCTAAATTCCTCGTTGGGGGAGCGACTTGATCCCGTAGGGCGAGTATCGTGAAAATCGCTTCAATGCCGCCTGCGGCCATTTGAGTATGCCCAAAGGAGCCCGCAAGTATGCGCAGGACGAAGCCAGTAGCCGCGCCGATGGTGGCGCGGGTCTATCTGCGCGTCAGCACCGACGCGCAGGACTTGGAACGCCAAGAGGCGATCACTACGGCCGCGAAGGCCGCCGGCTACTACGTCGCCGGCATCTACCGTGAGAAGGCATCCGGCGCACGCGCCGACCGGCCTGAGCTGCTGCGCATGATCGGCGACCTACAGCCCGGCGAGGTGGTCATTGCCGAGAAGATCGACCGCATCAGCCGCCTACCTTTGCCCGAGGCCGAGCGCCTGGTGGCCTCGATACAGGCCAAAGGCGCACGCCTGGCCGTCCCTGGCGTGGTCGATCTATCCGACCTGGCGGCCGAGGCCCAGGGCGTCGCCAAGATCGTGCTGGAAGCCGTGCAGATCATGCTTTTTCGCCTGGCCTTGCAGATGGCCCGCGACGACTACGAGGACAGGCGCGAACGCCAGCGCCAAGGCATTGAGTTGGCCCGCCAGGCCGGGCGGTACAAGGGCCGCCGTGCTGATCCGAAGCGCCGCGCCCAAGTTGTCGCGCTGCGCAAGTCCGGCTACAGCATCAACAAGACCGCCGAGCTGGCCGGGTACAGTGCGGCCCAGGTGAAACGGATATGGGCCGAGGTCAGCCAGGCCGAAGCGAAGCAGCACGGCGCGTTCGTGGAGGACGCATTGACGGAAGCCGATGCCCTGGCCGCTGTCGGCCAGGATGAGCGCCAGGAGGAAAGGGCATGAAGAAGCCGAACCAAGACGACGAGCCGTTTTTCATCACCGAGGAGATTGCGGCCGAAATGATCGCCGGCGGCTATGAGTTCGAGCTGCCGCCCATTCCTTGCACCATCCGCCTACGCGACGTGCTGGAGCGCATGACCGATGCTGAGCTAGCATTGCAGCCGGGCGAGATCGCCGACCAGGAGCGTGAACGCTGCCGGCGCAAGCCGTGTTCAACCTCATGATCTGGTCATGGTATTTTTCATGGCACTGAGCCTGATAGTTCTTGCAAATTGTTGTCACTAAAGGGTTTTGTGTGCTTGTTTACAATCGAGTGGGAGTGACGGGCACTGGCTGGCAATGTCTAGCAACGGCAGGCATTTCGGCTGAGGGTAAAAGAACTTTCCGCTAAGCGATAGACTGTATGTAAACACAGTATTGCAAGGACGCGGAACATGCCTCATGTGGCGGCCAGGACGGCCAGCCGGGATCGGGATACTGGTCGTTACCAGAGCCACCGACCCGAGCAAACCCTTCTCTATCAGATCGTTGACGAGTATTACCCGGCATTCGCTGCGCTTATGGCAGAGCAGGGAAAGGAATTGCCGGGCTATGTGCAACGGGAATTTGAAGAATTTCTCCAATGCGGGCGGCTGGAGCATGGCTTTCTACGGGTTCGCTGCGAGTCTTGCCACGCCGAGCACCTGGTCGCTTTCAGCTGTAAGCGTCGCGGTTTCTGCCCGAGCTGTGGGGCGCGGCGGATGGCCGAAAGTGCCGCCTTGCTGGTTGATGAAGTACTGCCTGAACAACCCATGCGTCAGTGGGTGTTGAGCTTCCCGTTTCAGCTGCGTTTCCTGTTTGCCAGCCGGCCCGAGATCATGGGGTGGGTGCTGGGCATCGTTTACCGCGTCATTGCCACGCACCTGGTCAAGAAAGCGGGCCATACCCACCAAGTGGCCAAGACGGGCGCGGTCACCCTGATCCAGCGTTTTGGATCGGCGCTCAATCTGAATGTTCACTTCCACATGCTGTTTCTCGACGGTGTGTATGTCGAGCAATCCCACGGCTCAGCGCGTTTCCGCTGGGTCAAGGCGCCGACCAGCCCAGAGCTCACCCAGCTGACGCACACCATCGCCCACCGGGTGGGTCGCTATCTGGAACGGCAAGGCCTGCTGGAACGGGATGTCGAAAACAGCTATCTGGCCTCGGATGCGGTGGATGACGACCCGATGACACCCCTGCTGGGGCACTCGATCACTTACCGTATCGCTGTCGGTTCACAGGCGGGGCGAAAGGTGTTCACTTTGCAAACTCTGCCGACCAGTGGTGATCCGTTCGGTGACGGGATTGGCAAGGTAGCCGGGTCCAGCCTGCACGCCGGCGTGGCGGCCAGGGCCGATGAACGCAAGAAGCTCGAACGGCTGTGCCGGTACATCAGCCGCCCGGCGGTATCCGAGAAGCGGCTGTCGTTAACACGAGGCGGCAACGTGCGCTACCAGCTCAAGACGCCGTACCGGGACGGCACCACGCACGTCATTTTCGAACCATTGGATTTCATTGCAAGGCTGGCCGCCCTGGTACCGAAGCCCAGAGTCAACCTAACCCGCTTCCACGGGGTGTTCGCACCCAACAGTCGGCACCGGGCGTTGGTCACGCCGGCAAAACGGGGCAGGGGCAACAAGGTCAGGGTGGCTGATGAACCGGCAACACCAGCACAACGGCGAGCGTCGATGACATGGGCGCAACGGCTCAAGCGTGTTTTCAATATCGACATCGAGACCTGCAGCGGCTGCGGCGGCGCCATGAAAGTCATCGCCTGCATTGAAGACCCTATAGTGATCAAGCAGATCCTTGATCACCTGAAGCACAAAGCCGAAACCAGCGGGACCAGGGCGTTACCCGAAAGCCGGGCGCCACCGGCTGAGCTGCTCCTGGGTCTGTTTGACTGACGAGCCTGAAGGCCAACGATACCAATCAAAATGCTGCGTTCACAGCGCCGCGGCAGGGATCCGCCGTGCTGGTTGTCGGAAAAGGAGCCGCTAGTGGGAAAGAGGAGGGTAAATTTTCAGCGTTGCTGGCTCCCCGTCAGCCGGATTGGGTTGCATCGCAGGGGTGTCGAAAGAGTCAACTGCGGTCCAAAGCTGTTGGACTTGGGTGAAAAGGGCGTTTATTCTTCCTATACGTTGTCGGCAGCGGGCCAAAAAGGAATACGTCCATGCCCATCGAGGTGAAACCGGCTGTGAGCGCGGGTTCAAGCATATAGCCCGACAGGCGCGTATCCTTGCCGATCACGACACGATGGCGGTGGTCACCGCGACGAAAGACACGGCCAGCCGCCATGCCGACGCGCAAGGCGGTTTCCGCCGTCATCGCGCCTTCGTTGGCTTTGCCACGAATACCGTCTGTGCCGAAATATTTGCGCACCATAAGGTCGATTATCCTGTCGTCGGGTCGCCCTCAAAGGGGACATGCCTGCTGAACCGCGAATATAGAGAAATATCCCGAATGTGCAGTTAACGAATTCTTGCGGTTTCTTTCAGCGCCGCCAATACCGCCAGCCCGTCGCGCAAGGGGCGCGGCTCGTGTGTGCGGATGAAGTCAGCTCCACCTGCGGCGGCGGCAAGCTCTGCAGCGAGTGTCGCGGCCCCGACATCCCCCGGACCACGGCCTGTGAGCGCGCGCAGAAAGGATTTGCGCGAAACAGACAGAAGCACCGGCAAATCGAAGCGCAGCCGCAATTCATCGAACCGCGCCAGCACCGAGAGCGAGGTTTCGGGAGCAGCCCCCAGAAAAAACCCCATGCCGGGATCAAGGACAAGGCGGTTGCGTTTGATACCGGCACCCGTCAGCGCCGCGATGCGCGCGTCAAAGAACGCCGCAATGTGATCCATGATGTCGCCAGCGGGTGCCTCGCGCCGATCTGCCTGCCCGTCTTGCACCGAATGCATAACGACGAGTTTGGCAGATGATTTCGCCAATTGCGGATAGAACGCAGCGTCTGGAAAACCGCGAATATCATTGAGATAGGCCACACCACGCGACAAGGCATAGGCTTGCGTCGCGGGTTGATAACTGTCGAGCGAGACGGGAATGCCATCTGCCTTGAGCGCGTCCAGCACCGGCGCGATACGCGCGATTTCTGTGTCGGACGAAACAGGCGCGGCGTCGGGATTGCTGGATGCCGGACCGAGGTCGATCACATCTGCCCCCTCGGCCATCAGCTTACGCGCCTGCGCAATGGCTGCGTCTGGCGCCAGATACCGGCCTCCATCGGAGAAACTGTCCGAGGTTATGTTGACGATGCCGAAAATGATGAGCGATTTATTCATGGGGGCTTCTATAATAATAATAATCGAGCATGAGTCTCATACGGATGCTCGGGTCGAAAGGGAATCCCCAGGCGAGTAACCTGTTTGCGGTGATCCATTAGCTGCAGGAGCAGAAGAGCATACATCTGGAAGCAAAGCCAGGCAAGCGGCCTATGGAGCTGTGCGGCAGCGCTCAGTAGGCAATTTTTCAAAATATTGTTAAGCCTTTTCTGAGCATGGTATTTTTCATGGTATTACCAATTAGCAGGAAAATAAGCCATTGAATATAAAAGATAAAAATGTCTTGTTTACAATAGAGTGGGAGTGATGCCACGTCTGCATGGCTAGGCATTAAATAGCTAAAACATCCTAAAGCCCGCTTAATTGCGGGCTTTTATATTGCAAATTCTAATATTTAATAGCCGCAAAGAATAACCTCCATCCTAACTTCTGCCCTAAACCATACTCTAATCTCCGTCTAACCCATGACGGAGAACGAAGATGGTGCATATCGTAGGTGTGGTAGGAAGTTTACGCAAAGGGTCTTATAACTATCATTTACTGCAAGCAGCGCTAGAATTGATGCCAGAAGGGGCAACCCTTGAGCTCAGAACCATTGATAACATCCCTTTATATAATGCTGATCTAGAAGCAGAGTTGGGATTGCCTGAGGCGGTGATTAGCTTAAAACAGGCTTTTGCTACGGCTGATGGGGTTATTTTGGCAACCCCTGAATATAACAACGGCATCCCGGGTGTATTTAAAAATGCGATTGACTGGGCTTCGCGGCCGCCAGCGGATGTGCCACAGGTATTTGCGGGCAAGCCTTTTGGCGTTATTGGGGCTTCTACTGGTGGCTTTGGCACCATCTTGGCGCAAGATGCGTGGCTTTCAGTGTTACGTTTTTTAGGCGCAATCCCTTGGTGTGGCAAGCGAGTGCTGGTTTCTTTAGCAGAGCAAGAATTTGATGTGGATGGGCGCCTTATTAATGACGTATTACGGCAGCGCTTAAAAGAGTATTTAGCTGAGTTTGTAACCTTTGTGCAGCAGCAACAACGCGAGAACTGACACTCTCAGCGGATTAATCGCTCAATAAAAAAGCCAACCCTAGGGTTGGCTTCAGGTAGCTGACAAACCCCGCCTTTTTGGTGGGGTTTGTTGTTTTATGCACTTCAATGACGCTTTTTCTTTTGGGATAAGCGCTCAAATGGGACAAGCGTTCAAAGAGCGGAAGTTTTTGCTCCAAGATTTTTTAAGGTGAATTGGGCGTATCTGAGCTTAAGTAGGCGTGTAAACAGGCACTCATGAGGGCAAGAGGTTTACAAAAGCTGCACTATCCTGCCAGGAGTGCGATTTTCTTGATGTTTTGTGCCGCGGCAGTCATCAGGCATTGCGCCTGCACTTTGTGACGACCGCGATACCGCGCGTAGCGGTATTGGTGCAGCTCTTTGGCATCGGCAAAGCTGCGCTCTACTGTTTCTTTGCGCCTCTGATAGATGGTCTTACCCCAAGGCGTCAGCCGGTTGGCATCCTGCCGTTCTCTGCTGTCTTCCCACACATGGCGGGTGACGGTTTTTTGTTGTTTGGCGTTCTGAGTACAGCGTGACAGCAGCGGGCATTGTCGGCACATAGCCGGATCAGATACATAGTGGCGATACCCTTCCCGGTTAGTTGTACTGTAAATCAAGGCCTGTCCTTGTGGGCACACATACTGGTCTGTTTCGGCGATATAGATAAACTCACGTTTACGCAAGTACCCTTGGCGATGGATCGGTCGCCGATAGCCAAACACCGCTTTTACCCCTTTATCTTCCAGCCCCTTGCTGATGGCTGTGGTGTGATAGCCTGCATCCAGGCCAACATACTGGACGTTAAAGCCAAAACGCTGTGTCTGCCGTTCCAATCTAGCCAAATAGGGCACTGCGTCGTGGACGTTACCCGCCGTGACATGCACATCGGTAATGATATTGGCTTTGGTATCCACCGTACGATGGTCAAGATAAAAAAAGCCTTGGGGTTTGTTATCCCGAGTCATAAAGCCGCTTTCAGGATCGGTCTTACTTTGTTTGATTTCCCGCACCTGAGGTTCGCTCGATGGCGGCGGCAAGGGCTTTTTTCCGTGGGCTAGACGATCCTCCTCGATCGCCTGATCCAACTTATCCATATAGGCTTGCCGTTCTGAAACGGCGTGTGCTTTGACCCATTTCCCCTTGTTAGCATTGGCTTTCAGGTGGGTTGAATCGGTATACAGTACCGTGCCGGATACCAACTTACGCTGCATCGCCTGCAAGACGATTTCATCAAAAATTTGCTGGTAGATATCCGAGTCATTAAAGCGGCGGCGACGATTCTGACTAAGGGTGCTGGCATCAGGGACTTTGTCGGTCAGGTTTAAACCGAGGAACCAGCGGTAGGCTACATTGACCTGAACCTCACGGATCAACTGACGTTCACTACGAATACCGAATAAATAGCCTATAAGCAGCAGTTTAAACAGTAGGGTTGGATCCAGCGCTGGGCGACCGTTGTTCGCGCAGTACAAGTCTTTGACCAGATCATGAATAAACGAGAAATCGATATGACGATCTACTTTGCGTAGTAAATGGTCAGAAGGAACCAGCTCGTCAATACAGACAAATTCGAGTTCGGACTGGGTCTGGGGGCGATCACGTAACACTGTACAACTCCTGCAGCAGATGTGTGCCCAGTATAAAAAACAAACCCCTCGATGGGAACGAGGGGTTTGTCAGCAGTCTGAAGCCAACCCTAGGGTTGGCTTTTTCGGTAACGGCGTTAGGCCATTACATGTTGGGATAGTTAGGACCGCCGCCACCTTCTGGAGTAACCCAGGTGATGTTCTGTGATGGGTCTTTAATATCACAGGTTTTACAGTGTACGCAGTTTTCAGCGTTGATCTGGAAGCGCTTATCGCCATCATCGCTAGTTACCACTTCATATACGCCAGCCGGGCAGTAACGCTGTGCTGGCTCATCATATAAAGGTAGGTTTTTGTCTAACGGAATGCTGGGGTCAGCCAGTTTTAAGTGCACGGGCTGGTTGGCTTCATGGCTCGTATTGGACAAGAACACTGAGCTGAGCTTATCAAAGCTGAGCTTGCCATCTGGTTTTGGATAGTCAATCTTCTTCGCTTCAGAGGCTTTTTTCAGCTGAGCGTAGTCTGGCTTGGTGTCACGCAGGGTAACAGGGATTTTACCGCCAAAAATATTTTGATCGATAAAGTTAAAGGCGCCACCAACAAAGGCACCAAACTTGTGAATAGCTGCACCAAAGTTACGGCTGCGGTACAGGTCATCGTATAACCAGCTGTTTTTGTAGCCTTCTACATAACCCGTTAACTCGTTACCACCTTCGCTGCCGCCAAGTAAGGCTTCAGCTGCAGCTTCGGCAGCTAACATGCCGGACTTCATGGCGGTGTGGTTACCCTTAATTTTGGCAAAGTTAAGCGTACCTAAATCACAACCAATGAGTGCGCCACCTGGGAAGACCATTTTAGGTAAGGAGTTAAAGCCACCTTTAGTGATTGCACGCGCACCATAGGCAACACGGCTACCGCCTTCTAAGTACTGACTTACCACCGGGTGATGTTTGTAGCGTTGGAACTCATCAAATGGCGATAAGTGTGGGTTGCTGTAAGACAGGTCAACAATTAAACCCACTACTACTTGGTTGTTTTCAATGTGATAGAGGAAAGAACCACCTGGGTTTTCATCATCCAATGGCCAGCCAGCAGTGTGCACCACTAAACCTGGCTCGTGTTTGCTTGGATCAATATCCCAAATTTCTTTGATTCCGATACCGTAATGCTGAGGATCAGATTCGCTATCTAAGCCATAATGCTTGATTAACTGCTTACCGATGTGGCCACGGCAACCTTCAGCAAAGAAGGTGTATTTAGCACGTAATTCCATGCCGGGTACATAATCGGCTTTGTGGTTACCGTCGCGATCAACCCCCATGTCACCGGTGAGAATTCCGCGTACTACGTTATTTTCATCGATTAAGGCTTCGTAAGCTGGGAAGCCTGGGTATACTTCAACCCCAAGGTTTTCAGCCTGTTGCGCTAACCAGCGGCACAGGTTACCGGCTGAGATAATGTAGTTGCCTTCGTTGTGCATGGTTTTTGGCACAAACATGTTCGGCACTTTTTGCGCTTTTTCAGCGTTTTTCAGTAGATAAATATCGTCACGGGTGACGGGAGTGTTTAACGGTGCGCCCAGTTCTTTCCAGTCAGGAAAGAGCTCATCTAACGCGCGAGTTTCAAACACGGCACCTGATAAAATATGGCCACCGACTTCTGCGCCTTTCTCTACCACACAGACGCTAAGCTCTTGCCCAGCTTCGTTGGCTTTCTGTTTTAGTCGGCAAGCTGCGGAAAGCCCAGCAGGGCCAGCACCAACAATAACCACGTCGAATTCCATGTATTCGCGTTCCACAAGCGTCTCCTCGTCACAATGATTTAGAATTATAAGTAATTTTAATCTGTAGCCAGCATCTAGTAAAAGTCTTTAGTCTAATAGGTAAATATACTATAAGTTTTGACGTAAACTAAAGAAAAACCTGGTTTAAAAGCCTTGTTCTGCATTATAGCTAGGCTGTAGAGTGTATCCAATATAAACGATCGTTTGAATTTTTGTGAGAAACTCATTAATAATAGTCGTTGTACAGGGTCTTTTAGCGTGTTCTGTGTTGACCCCGTAAGCGGTTACGTTCAAGATAACTCAAATTTTTTAGATTTTTGCATGTATTACTCTATTTCGGAGTAGCTTGCACTGAATATCAGGCCAATAGCATGTGTGCTTGGCTATTTCTTTACTCACCGGAGATAACGAGGAATCCATGAAGGTTCTTGTAGCTGTCAAACGAGTGGTAGATTACAACGTTAAAGTACGTGTTAAAGCGGACAATACGGGTGTTGATCTAGCCAACGTCAAGATGTCAATGAATCCATTCTGTGAAATCGGCGTAGAGGAAGCCGTCCGCTTGAAAGAGCAGGGCGTAGCTACGGAGATTGTTGCAGTTTCTATTGGCCCAAGTACTGCCCAAGAGCAGTTACGCACGGCATTAGCTTTAGGTGTTGACCGCGCGATTTTAGTTGAAACTGAAGAAGAGCTAGGCTCTTTAGCAGTGGCTAAAATCTTAAAAGCAGTGGTTGATAAAGAGCAGCCGCAAATCATCATGCTAGGTAAGCAGGCGATTGATAGCGATAACAACCAAACAGGTCAAATGCTGGGTGCATTAACTGGTTATGCGCAAGGTACTTTTGCTTCTAAAGTAGAAGTTGCTGGCGATAAAGTGAATGTTACACGTGAGATCGACGGTGGTTTAGAGACTGTTGCGCTAAATCTGCCAGCAATCGTAACCACTGACTTACGTCTAAATGAGCCACGTTACGCTTCTTTGCCGAACATTATGAAAGCGAAGAAAAAACCGTTAGAAACCCTCAGCGTAGCTGACCTAGGTGTTTCTACTGCATCAACAGTGAAAACCTTAAAGGTTGAAGCACCAGCAGCGCGTAGCGCGGGCATCAAAGTGAAAGATGTTGCTGAGTTAGTTGATAAATTAAAAAATGAGGCGAAAGTAATCTAATGGCTATTTTGGTTATTGCAGATCACACTAACGCTGCTCTGGGTGCCGCTACCCTGAACACTGTATCGGCAGCCAAAGCTATTGGTGGTGATGTTGATGTTTTAGTAGCGGGTGCAGGTTGTGCCGAGGTAGCTGCTGCAGCTGCGAAAATTGAAGGTGTTAACAAAGTGCTGGTAGCAGATAACGCTGCTTTCGGTCATCAGTTACCTGAAAACGTTGCGCCACTGATTGCTGACTTAGGTAAGGCTTACAGCCACATCTTGGCTCCGGCAACCACCACCGGTAAAAACGTACTGCCACGTGTTGCTGCGTTATTAGACGTTGATCAAATCTCTGAGATCATTGCAGTAGAAAGCGCTGATACGTTCAAGCGTCCTATCTATGCAGGTAATGCTATTGCTACTGTTCAATCTTCAGCACCAATTAAAGTGATCACTGTACGTGCAACAGGTTTTGATGCAGCGCCTGCTGAAGGTGGTTCTGCTGCTGTTGAGGAAGTGACCAATGCTGCTGATGCAGGCATCTCTAGCTTTGTAAGTGAAGAGCTAGCTAAATCAGATCGTCCAGAGCTCACTTCAGCTAAAGTAGTTATTTCAGGTGGTCGTGGTTTACAAAACGGCGAAAACTTCGAAATGCTGTATAAGCTGGCTGACAAAATCGGTGCCGCTGTGGGTGCTTCACGTGCCGCAGTTGACGCAGGCTTTGTACCTAACGATATGCAAGTGGGTCAAACCGGTAAAATCGTTGCACCACAACTATACATCGCAGTAGGTATCTCTGGAGCGATTCAACACCTTGCAGGTATGAAAGACTCTAAAGTTATCGTCGCCATTAACAAAGACGAAGATGCGCCTATTTTCCAGGTAGCAGACTACGGCTTAGTGGCTGACTTATTTGACGTGGTTCCAGAGCTAGAAGCAGCGCTATAAGTTGCTTTGTTGCTGGATTACGCCAGTCTAAGAAAAAACCCATAACTGCAAAGTTATGGGTTTTTTTATCGCACTAAATAAGCAACGGCTAGAAGTTGACTGGGGTTACCAGCCAACCCCAACCCCGATCAGGTAACGGCGATCATTTAAGTTGCCGTGTTTGCTGGCGATTTTATCCCACTCGGTTTTTAAGGTCAGCGAAGCCCAGCTATTCACCTTGTAACGGGCACCTGCCTCCAGATCTAGAATGTAATCCACTTCACTAATAAAGGGCTTACCGACTTCGCCAGTGCTGTAAAGCTCAAGGGTTTTGGCTAAAAAATAACGGTTGTAGTTCCAGCTTAGGGTGCCAGAGTTAAATTTTTTCAGAGTGCGATCGGCGTATTTATAATGATGGTGATTAAATAATGTAGTGAGAGAAAAGGCGCCCAGCTCATTATCCCAAAACTGATAACCAGGGCCGGTACCTAGGGTTTCTTGTTTGCGCAAATCCTCTAGTTTGTCGTTGACGTATTTCGCCTTGCCTTTCCAGAACCATTGCTCGCTTATAAAATGGTCAAGATCGTATTGTAAGTCGAGCGTATCAGTCTTTTTACTGTCATTTTTAATTTCATGATCATATTCTAGTGCCATAAGGTGCCGCCAGCGTCCATGACGAAGCTCGTTATTCACCGCAACACTGTAATCTTTTACGTCACTTTCTTTCTTTTTATAGTCAGCCGACAGGTGCACATTGCCCTTGAGATAAAAATCTTCAACTAAGGGTTTAGGTGGCATCATTTGATAGATGTTTTCCAGAGCTAAGGTGATGGGTTGTTCACCGTTAACTAGCTGTACGCTACCTTCTGGCCCGCGCTTAAGGGATTTAGCTTGTTGTGAGGCGTTAACTGATGGTTTGACCAAGAGTGGACGATCACTTTCAAGAGTAGAGATTTTGGCCACATCTAAGGTAATGGTGCCAGCGTAATCGGTTTTAAGTAAAAGCTTGCCACGATCTAACACAACAATAGTACCGGTCAGGCGATCATCGTTTTTTAACCAGACAGTGTCTGCATGACTTAACTGGCTAAGCAGTGTGGCGCAGAATAACAAACCATATTTAAGGTAAGACAAAGGGTAATAACTAAGCATAAGGGAGTGGTTTTAGGGTATAAATTTAAGACTAAGAGTAATGGAGGCGAATGAGGTTCAATGCCACGACAAAAACTGACGACAGAGCAAAAGCAGTTTATGCTATTTGCCAGTTTACAGGCTATTCCTCCTGGCAAAGTGATGACTTATGGTAAGTTAGCCCAGTTGGCAGGCTTAGGGCGTGCCGCGCGCTGGGTGGGAACTACTTTAAGTCAATTACCCTCTGATAGCTCTTTACCTTGGCACCGGGTAGTGGCAGCAGGCGGTAAGCTTAGCTTATCGAGTGCAACTGAGTCGGGGCGGATGCAGCGGCAAAGGTTGCAGCAAGAAGGTGTAGTAATAACCCAAGACCGCGTATGTTTAGCGCATGTTGAGTCGGGCGCCGGTCGCCTTGAGTAAGGGCAATACAATGATGGATCTAAGTTTAATGAAGCAAATCAATGTCGAGTAAGGTCTGGCGTGGAGCGCTAGAAGCTTATGCTAACCCAGCGGCTCTGGCCTTATTATTTTTAGGCTTTTCCGCCGGTCTACCTTATATGCTGGTATTTTCCACTCTGTCGGTGTGGTTACGTGAGGCAGGGGTAGCGCGTGAAACCATTGGTTATGCCAGCTTAATTGGTTTGGCTTACGCCTTTAAGTGGGTGTGGTCACCGATGCTGGATCAGTGGCGTTTGCCGATTATTGGGCGCTTGGGACGCCGTCGATCGTGGTTGGTCTTTTCTCAGTTGGTGATCGCCATCAGTTTAGCCGGGATGGCCTTAAGTGATCCCAAAACCCATTTGGCCGCACTGATTGCGTTGGCAGTTGCAGTGGCTTTTGCTTCCGCTACCCAGGATATTGCGGTAGATGCCTATCGACTGGAAATTGCGGATGAATCACGTCAGGCGGCAATGGCGGCTAGTTATATGGCGGGTTATCGGATTGCGATTTTACTAGCTACCGCAGGACCTTTGTATTTGGCGGAATGGTTTGGCTCAACGGGGCTAGATTATCGTCATGCGGCTTGGGCGAGCACCTATTTAATTTTTGCTTTGCTAATGCTGCCAGGATTGCTGACCACGCTGTGGATGAAAGAACCCGCATTAAGTGCCGAGCTGGGTTACACCCAATCGGTGTATGGCTTAGGGCATCAGTTACTTTCGGTATTGGTATTAGTGGTGTTACTGGTTTCATTGCCGGCACTCGCAACCCAGCTCATTAATACTGATTTTATGCGAGTGATTAATGGTGAGCTAAGTTGGCTGGGCTTGATCAAAGAAGACCGCGCATTACTCCGCGCACTGTTGTATCTGATCTTAAGTGGGTTGTGCTTATCGAGAATGGGCCGTACAGGCTTGCAGCCAGTGCTGACTCCAATTACTGATTTTGTGTTGCGTTATCGTTGGCAAGCACTGTTGCTGATAGGGCTGGTCTCTACTTACCGGATGTCAGATACCGTAACCATGGTGATGGCTAATGTATTTTATCTGGATCAAGGCTTTAGTAAGGATCAGATCGCGGGCGTAACAAAAGTTTTTGGCTTGATTATGACTTTACTCGGCGCAGGCTTGGGCGGCGTGTTGATTTTTCGCTTTGGGGTGATGCCGATTCTATTTATTGGTGGAATTACCTCAGCCATCACCAATTTATTTTATGCCGCATTGGTTAGCGCTGGCACTAATTTACATTTACTGATGTTAATTGTCAGTTTAGATAGCTTCAGTATGGGCTTGGCTACTTCAGCCTTTGTTGCTTTCTTGTCAAGCCTAACTAACCTTAAATTCTCGGCTACCCAATATGCATTGCTAAGTTCGCTGATGCTGTTTTTACCTCGTTTAGTCGGCGGTTATTCAGGAGTGTTAGTTGAGCATTTCGGCTACCAGCAATTTTTTATGATCAGCGCCAGTTTGGGCGTGCCAACCTTGATTTTGATTCTGTGGTATTGGCAGATACAAAAAAATGGTTGATGGTGCTTGAATAAGCCTGTGCTTGGCTCCATTAACCACTATGACTTAACGCTAAAGCAGGATGTAACTGAATGCGCTTGTTTTCTTTTTTGTTTGTATTGTTTCCGATTTTAGAGCTGGTGGTGCTTATCCAAGTGGGCAGCAAGATTGGCGTGCTGGCGACGATATTGTTGATTATTTTATCAGCCATTGCAGGGATTACTCTGATTCGTGTGGCTGGCGTAGCGACTGCATTACGGGCCCGTGAACGGTTAATGCAAGGGTTGCCACCTGAGCGTGAAATGCTTAATGGCTTATTAATGGCTGTCGGTGGCGTATTGCTATTGATCCCTGGCTTTATCAGTGATTTTTTGGGAGTCCTGTGTTTGCTACCCTTTATGCGTGGCTTGGTCATGGACTGGGTGGTGCAGCGCAGCGAGCAGCAGCGTGATGAACAACGTTTTGCGCGGGCACAAGATGCCAATGATCGCCAACGACAACAATCCCATAGTGCCGCAGAAACAGAGCCAGCGGTGCTAGAAGGTGAGTTTCAGCGAGCCGATGAGCCATTTACAAAAAAAGATGAATTGAACCCTTGAAATTAAAAAAGTGGCCCCCATCTTATAGGCCAAGTTCTAAACAATAGTGAAGAACGCCGTTTTCAGCTCGCTTAGCGAGCGCTCTATTAGCATCTAAGTGCTGATAGATTTTTAACTAAACCAATTGATGATAACCATCAATTTAGTGTGTAAATAAATCTGTTGGGAGAGATCGACAATGAAGCTTCGTCCTCTGCATGACCGTGTGGTAATCCGCCGTAGTGAAGAAGAAACTAAAACCGCTGGTGGTATCGTGCTGCCAGGTTCTGCGGCTGAAAAACCCAACCAAGGCGAAATCGTAGCCGTGGGTACCGGTCGCGTTCTGGAGAATGGCGATATTCGCGAGTTAGCGGTAAAAGTAGGCGATAAGGTAGTCTTTGGCCCTTATTCAGGCAGCAACACCGTAAAAGTAGACGGTGAAGACTTATTGGTAATGAGCGAGAGCGAAATTCTCGCAGTAATCGAAGCCTAAGTTTACAGACCACTACGTTTAGTTTATTTGCAAACTTTTGAGGAAATAGATTCATGGCTGCTAAAGAAGTGAAATTTGGCGACGCTGGCCGCATTAAAATGCTAGCAGGTGTTAACGTACTGGCAGATGCCGTTAAAGCAACGCTTGGCCCTAAGGGTCGTAACGTGGTTTTAGAGCGCAGTTTTGGTGCTCCGTTAATCACTAAAGATGGTGTTTCAGTAGCGAAAGAAATCGAACTGAAAGATCGCTTTGAAAACATGGGTGCGCAACTGGTTAAAGACGTTGCTTCTAAAGCGAACGATGAAGCCGGTGACGGTACCACTACTGCTACAGTACTGGCTCAAGCCATTGTTAACGAAGGCTTAAAAGCAGTTGCAGCGGGTATGAACCCAATGGACTTAAAGCGCGGTATTGATAAAGCAACCGTAGCTATTGTTGAGCAAATCAAAAGCTTAGCTAAGCCTTGCGCTGACTCTAAAGCCATTGCTCAAGTCGGTACTATCTCTGCAAACTCTGACTCCTCAATCGGTGACATCATTGCTGAAGCGATGGAAAAAGTAGGCAAAGAAGGCGTTATTACTGTTGAAGAAGGTTCCGGTTTAGAGAACGAACTGTCTGTGGTTGAAGGTATGCAGTTTGATCGTGGCTACCTGTCGCCTTACTTCATCAACAAACCTGACACCATGGTGGCAGAGTTAGAGGATCCTTTACTGTTATTAGTGGATAAGAAGATCTCTAACATCCGTGAGTTGCTGCCAGTACTTGAAGCTGTAGCGAAAGCAGGTCGTCCACTGTTAATTATTGCTGAAGATGTTGAAGGTGAAGCCTTAGCAACTTTAGTAGTGAACAATATGCGCGGCATTGTTAAGGTGGCAGCGGTTAAAGCGCCTGGCTTCGGTGATCGCCGTAAAGCTATGCTGCAAGATATTGCTATCTTAACTGGCGGTACCGTAGTTTCTGAAGAAGTGGGTCTAAGCTTAGACACCACAACATTAGAGCACTTAGGTCAAGCTAAGCGTGTTGTGATCAACAAAGACGACACCACTGTGATTGATGGCTCAGGTGCACAAGCGGATATCGAAGCCCGTGTGGCACAGATTCGTAAGCAAATCGATGAAACTTCATCTGACTACGACAAAGAGAAACTGCAAGAGCGTCTCGCTAAATTAGCCGGCGGTGTGGCAGTGATCAAAGTGGGTGCAGCAACTGAAGTTGAAATGAAAGAGAAAAAAGCCCGCGTTGAAGATGCGTTACACGCTACTCGCGCTGCGGTTGAAGAAGGTGTAGTGCCTGGTGGTGGTGTGGCTTTAGTACGCGCACTGTTAGCCATTGAAGGCCTAACTGGCGACAACGAAGATCAGAACGTAGGAATTGCTTTACTGCGCCGTGCAGTTGAAGCACCGTTACGTCAGATCGTTTCTAACGCCGGTGACGAGCCAAGCGTGGTAGTTGATAAAGTTAAAAACGGCGAAGGTAACTTCGGCTTTAACGCTGCCAGCGGTGAGTACGGCGATATGATCGCTATGGGTATCCTTGACCCAGCCAAAGTAACTCGCTCTGCGCTGCAAGCGGCTGCTTCTATCGGTGGTTTAATGATCACCACTGAAGCAATGATTGCCGACATTAAAGAAGAAGGCGCAATGCCAGCTATGCCTGATATGGGCGGCATGGGTGGTATGGGTGGTATGGGTGGAATGATGTAATTCTTCCTACCTCGCGTAGTGTCAGAAAAGGCCATCCATGCGGATGGCCTTTTTTATTGGCTAGATAAATTTGTCTGAATTTGCTGTATCAGATGCGGGTTAAGTAGCTGGAGGATTAATCAACGGTAGTTGGCTGATCAGGCTAGTGCTTAGGCAGGCAACGAAAAAACCACCAATTGCTTGGTGGTTTTTTCGTGGGATGATACTAAAGTGTCACGGTGTTGCAGTCACTACAAAGGATAGTCAGCCAGTTGTCTGGCAATCAGCATGCGCTGCACCTCGCTGGTTCCTTCATAGATCTGGGTGATGCGGGCATCGCGATAGTGACGCTCCACAGCATAATCTTCTAAATAGCCATAACCGCCATGAACTTGAATGGCCATGGAGCAGACGCGCTCGGCCATCTCAGAGGCAAATAATTTTGCCTGTGACGCTTCGCTTAAGCAGGGCAGGCCAGCAGTACGTAATTTAGCGGCATGTAAAACCATGAGGCGGGCGGCATTAATTTGGGTGTGCATATCTGCCAGCATATTGGCAATGCTTTGGTGCTCAGCAATCGGTTTACCAAACTGCACGCGATCGCGCGAATACACTAAAGCCGCTTCAAAAGCTGCGCGGGCAATGCCCAGCGCTTGTGCGGCAATGCCTAAACGACCACCTTCCAAGCCTGATAAAGCCAAAGCTAAGCCTTTGCCCCGTGGTCCGAGCATATTCTCTTTAGGGATACGGCAGTTAATTAAGCTAACGGCGCAGGTGTCTGAGGCTTTAAGGCCCATCTTGTGCTCCATACGCTCAACTTCAAAACCTGGTGTATCTGTAGGCACTAAAAAAGCCGATAAGCCTTTTTTACCTAAATCAGGATCGGTGACGGCAAACACAATAGCCAGTCCCGCGCGTTTGGCGTTACTAACAAACTGCTTACTGCCATTAATTACCCAATAGTCACCCTCTTCGACGGCTTTGGTGCGTAAGTTATTAGCTTCAGAGCCTGCTTGTGGTTCGGTTAAACAAAAGCAGCTGATGATTTCGCCTGTGGCTAAACTGGGTAACCATTGCTGTTTTTGCTCTTCAGTGCCCCAGCGCAAAAGAGGCGCGCAGCCTACGGAGTTATGAATACTCATTACTGCGCCTGTAGCCGCGCAGCCGCGGGCGATTTCTTCAACTGCTAGGGCGTAGCAGGTGTAGTCAATGTAGGAACCACTCCACTCTTCAGGCACCATCATGCCTAAAAAGCCTAGCTCTCCCATTTGCTTGAGTATTTGCTGATCCAGCCAACCTTCTTTTTCCCATTGTTCTGCATTTGGAATCAGTTCCGATTTGGCAAAATCACGTGCCATATCCCGAATCATGCGTTGTTCTTCTGTGAGATCAAGGTCTTGCATTGTTTAACTCCTACGCGCTTTATTCCTCAGAGCTTGGTCTAAAGCCGGCAAATAAAGCGTCTGTTTGTTCTTGTTGTAATTCTTCGATGCAGCTTGGATTCCACTGCGGGTTTTTATCTTTATCAATAATTAACGCACGCACCCCTTCCATAAAGTCACCTTTCTCAAACCACTGACAATCAAGGTGAAACTCTAAGCGAAAGCAGTCGGCTAAGCTGAGTTGTTTACCGCGGCGTAATAATTCGAGGGTGCCGGCCATGGCCATCGGTGAGCGAGATTTTAGTGTTTCAAGTGTGGCCTTAGCCCAGTCTTGATGCTGGGGATTTGACTCTTTACTCAGTGAATCAACAATTTCAGCCAAGCTATTAAAGCTGAAGTGCTGTTGAATCAATGGGCGTAAAGGTTGCAGCGCTGAGCCAGCCAGCTGTTTAGCGGCGAGGGTCTCTAGCAGACTACGAATTGACTCGTTGGCTGATTGCCCCCACTGCATAGTATCTAAGCAGCGATCAAATTCAGCGATTTGCTCTTGGGCAAGGTACCAATCCGCCAGCCCTAGGGCTAAGGCATCAGCTGCTGACACACTATTACCAGTGACGCCCATATAGGTACCGGTTTCATCGGGTAGGCGCGATAAGAAGTAACTACCGCCGACATCTGGAAAATAACCAATCGCTACTTCTGGCATACCTAGTTTGGCTTTTTCGGTGACTAAACGGTATTTAGCACCTTGCACCAAGCCCATACCGCCACCTAGCACTAGGCCATCGACCAAGGCAATAAAAGGCTTGGGATAGGTGTGAATAAAGTAATCAAGGGCATATTCCTCACTGAAAAAGGTTTCATTCAGTTGGCTGTCAGATAAGTGATTATCATAGAGTTCGCGAATATCCCCGCCTGCGCAAAATGCTTTCTCACCTGTGGCGCGTAACACCACCGCGCGTACGGCCGAGTCATTGGCCCAAGCCTTGAGTTGCTGTTGCAATAAACGCACCATGGCTAAATTCAGTGCGTTATAAGCTTGGGGGCGATTGAGAGTTACATGCCCAACGCCATTACGTACTTCGGCTAAAACTAATGCGTCTAAATCACTCACTGCCTTACTCCTTTAGATATAACTTAATAATGGCAGAGAAATCGAGCCCGCCGTGACCTTGTAAACTGAAGGCTTGATACAGCTGTTGTGCTGCAGCACCTAGCATGACCGGTTGTTTACTTAAGCGTGCGGCTTCAGTGGCAAGGCCTAAGTCTTTAAGCATGAGATCACTGCCAAAGCCGCCACTATAACCGCGACTGGCAGGGGCGTTCTCTAAGACGTCTGGGTAAGGGTTATTAATTTCAGAGCTCCAGCAGCGACCGCTAGAGGTATTAATAATGTCAGCCAGAACCTTAGCATCCATACCTAGAGCAGTTCCTAGTGCCATGGCCTCTGCCACGCCAATCATAGAAATACCCAGCAGCATATTATTGGCGACTTTAGCTACCTGACCGTTACCACTGTCACCACAGTGCACAATGTTTTTGCCCATGGCGCTTAGAATTGGCTGCACGAAATCAAACTCGGCTTGGCTGCCACCGACCATAAAAGTCAGAGTGCCAGCTGCAGCTCCAGTAGTTCCACCGGAGACAGGTGCATCAATCATTGAGTGACCAGCCGCTTGCGCAGCTTTGGATACCTCACGGGCGCTGTGGGGATCAATGGTAGAGCAGTCAATCAGGTGCGTGGCTTTAGCTAGTTGAGCCAATAGCCCATCGTCACCTAAGTACACACTCTTTACATGGGCCGCCGCCGGTAGCATTGTGATCAATACCTCAGGAGCCGCTTGGGCTAAGGCTTGAGGTGAGGTAAAGGCTGTAGCGCCTAGTGCTACCACAGAATCAATCGCGGCTTGGGATAAATCGAAAACAGATAATTGATGACCGGCTTTAATTAGGTTGGCCGCCATTGGGCCGCCCATGTTGCCAAGTCCTAAAAATCCAATATGCATGATGAGCTCCGCTGTTATTTATTATTGTTGAACCAGTAAACGAACTTCAGTAGCGGTCGCTCTGTTGTGCAGTGATAGACACAACAGAGCGAGTTAAGCGGTGTTACTTAAGACTAATGGTGGTGTTGAGTGCACCGGCTTCTGCATCTTCATCAAACCAGCGGGCCGTTACTGTTTTGGTTTGGGTGTAAAACTGCACCACCTGCTTGCCGTAAGGGCCTAAGTCACCGAGTTTGGATGCGCGGGAACCGGTGAATGAGAAAATCGGCACCGGAACAGGGATAGGCACGTTAATCCCTACTTGACCGACATCGATATCTTCTTGGAAGCGACGTGCAGCAGCGCCTGAGCGAGTAAAGATAGCGGTGCCATTACCGTTAGGGTTTTGGTTAATAATTTCGATTGCTTGATCCAGGGTGTCAGCGTTGAGTACGCATAGCACTGGGCCGAAAATCTCTTCGTTATAGATGCGCATCTTAGTGCTCACATCAGAGAAGATGGTAGGGCCAATAAAGTTACCTTGCTCAAAGCCTGGGACGCTTGGATTACGGCCATCGAGATCTAGGGTCGCGCCTTCTTTAACGCCGCTTTCCACCAAATCGGTAATTCGCGCTAAAGCGGCAGGAGAGATAACCGGCCCTACATCAGTGCCAGCTTGGCAGCCTGCATTAACTTTTAGCGTTTTGGCTTTGGCCACTAATTCTGGCAACCACTCTTTACTCTCACCGACTAAAACAATGACTGGCAAGGCCATGCAGCGCTGACCTGCTGCACCAAAGGCTGCGCCAGCAATAGCATTTAAGGTTTGCTCTTTATTGGCATCGGGCATCACGATGGCATGGTTTTTTGCCCCCATCATGCACTGTACGCGTTTGCCATTGAGTGAGGCACGGTTATATACGTGGGTGCCAACATGGGTTGAGCCAACAAAAGACACGGCTTTAATATCCGGATGGTCACAGATGCCATTCACCGCATCAGGGCCACCATGAATCACGTTTAATACCCCTTTTGGAATTCCCGCTTCTAGTGCCAGCTCAACTAAGCGCATAGTCACCATTGGGTCTTGCTCAGAGGGTTTGAGGACAAAGGTGTTACCGGTAACAATGGCCATGGGAAACATCCACAGCGGAATCATGGCCGGAAAGTTAAATGGAGTGATCCCTGCACATACGCCTAAAGGCTGCAGTAGGGTGTAGGTGTCTACGCCGCCAGCCACGTTGTTGGCCAGCTCGCCCAACTGCAAATTACCAATCCCAGCAGCATGCTCTACCACTTCTAGGCCACGGAAAACATCACCTTCGGCATCGGCTAGGGTTTTGCCTTGTTCAGCGGTTAGCAGCGCTGCCAGTTCGGCCATATTTTCACGAATCAGCTGCTGATACTTTAAAAAAATCCGCGCCCGAGCACCAATCGCGGTTTTCCGCCAGCTGCTAAATGCTTGTTTGGCGCTAGCCACGGCAGCATTGATTTCATCGGCGGTAGCAAAAGGTACTTTGGCTAACACTTCTTGGGTGGCAGGGTTAACGACATCGCGCCATTGGTCTGTTTTCGACTCAATAAACTCGCCATTAATTAATAGTTTAACCGTTGGAATCTGTGAATTGCTCATGCGCTACCTCGGCATAAAATTATTTTTGTGATTTAGCAACTAGGTGTGGTTTGATGCTAGCAGTGCAATTTTATTAACAGCAACCCCTATGACTGCAGATTCACTCTGCAAAAATGCACATAGGGTTGGGGGCAAGATGGATTGGGATCAGCTGCGTTATTTTTTAGAACTCGCCCGTGCTGGGCGTTTAGTGATTGCCGCGCGCCGCATGGGGGTCGATCACACCACGGTGTCACGGAAGGTACAAAGCTTAGAAAAAAGTTTAGGGCAGAGCTTATTTTTACGAGAGCCCGATGGCTATAAATTAACTGAAGCTGGGCGCGAGCTATTGCCGCAAGTTGAGGCGATGGAGAGTGCCTTTGTTGGCATTTCCCAAGGCTTACCCTTATTAGGCGAGCAGCTTTCCGGTCAGGTCAGAATTGGTGCCACTGAAGGCTATAGTACGGTATTACTAGCCGCACAATTGTCTGCATTTAGTCAGCGCTATCCGCACTTAAAAATAGATTTGCTGGCGCTTCCCCGTGCTGTGCAGTTGTCACGTAATGAAGCAGATATTGTGATTACGTTGGAGCGCCCCGAGCGAGGGCCTTTTATCATTACTCGACTAACGGACTATGTATTACATCTGTATGCGGCCAAAGACTATTTAGCTAAGCACCCACCGATCACTCAGCGTGAGCAGTTAAAAAATCATGCGTTTGTGACCTATGTGGACGACTTGTTATTTAGTAAAGAGTTAGTGTTTTTAGATGAGTTAGTGAAGCCCTTAACTTCTAGCCTGCGCAGTACCAGTGTGTTAGCTCAGCAGCAAGCGGTGGCAGCGGGGGCGGGATTGGCGATTTTACCGGCCTTTGCTGCTAATCAAGACCCGCGTTTAGTGCGCGTTCTCGCCAATGAAGTGACCTTTACCCGAACCTTCTGGATGCTGATGCCAATTGAGTTAAAAGATATTGCTCGCATGCGCGCTACGTGGAATTTCTTACGTGAGCAAGCAGCTGAGCAACAGTCGATATTAATGGGCGAAGTTTAGGCCTCGCGTTTTGGAGTCAGTGATGAGTCAGGCACAGAGCAGCACCGTAAGTTATGAATTTATTCAGCAGGCACTGCATACTGCGGTAAAGCAGCAGCGAGTGCTAGAGCCGCTATTGAGCAGTTGCCAGTTACCACTGGATATCCTGCAGCAAGACAGCCGGCAACGGGTGCCGGTGGCTGTATTTGCTAAATTTTGGCGACATCTGAGTCGTTTTCTGCAAGATGAATTTTGTGGCATGGATCAGCGGCAGATGCGTCCTGGTAGTTTTGCATTTTTATGTAAAATCGCTGCGCAGCAACCCACCGTGGCTGCAGGCATTGAAGTCGGCTTACAGTTTTTGGCGCTAATTTTTGCCGATAAGCGCGCAGTACTGCGGCGTGAACAGAATATGGCGGTGATTATTTTACGTGAAGAAGCCAGCACACCCGCTCGCGCCTTTACTTATTTTACCTTTTGGATGTATGTGCATGGCTTAACTTGTTGGTTGGCTAATCAGCGGATTCCAATTCTATCAATTGATTCTCGCAGCGCGCGTCCAGATAACTTAGATGATTACCGTTTAATGTTTTCTGAGAACTTACGCTTTGATTGTCGACAATCTCGGCTTTTGTTTGCCTCCGATGCCTTGGATAGTCCAATTCGCCGAACCGAGCAGGATCTTAAGCGTTTTTTGCTGCAAGCGCCGAATAACATCATGGTTAAGTACCGTGATCCTTTAAGTTTGACCAGTCAAATACGTCAGCGTTTGCTGCAGCAGACGCCAAAACACTGGCCAGATCTGGTGCAGTTGGCAGAACAACTCTGCATGTCAGTTTCCACATTACGTCGGCGTTTATTAGATGAGGGGCAAACCTATCAGCAGCTCAAAGACAGCGTGCGAAAATCATTAGCGTTGCAGCTTCTAGCGGAAGAGGCTTATACCTTTGTCGAGATTGCTGGTGCTTTAGGCTTTGCTGACGTTAGCTCATTTTATAAGGCCTTTCGCAAGTGGACAGGCGTGCAGCCTGGTCATTACCGCAATTTATTACTGGGTGAGGGGGAGTGATTGTCCAAAGAGTCCAAATAAAATGATGGCTTTGGCTATTGTCTCTTGGCGCAACTCCGGCTGACTATCAAGGCATATCTCTTACATTGTCAACAATAATAAAAAGTGAGGAGTTAGCCATGAATCAGTCGACTCAGGACTACGCCAGCGCCGTAAAAAATTTTGATTTTGCGCAAACGGTACAAAACGCATTGAGTGGTACTTTTGAGGCAATGAATGCCTGTTATGAGTGCTGTGATCGCCATGCTCTGCCAGGACGCATTGCGCTCTTTCAGGAAAATGCCGATGGCAGCTCCAGTGTGCATACCTATGCTGAGCTGAAACAGCAAGCCGCGCAGTTTGCTAACTATCTTCAAGCCCAAGGCGTTAAGCAAGGTGACGTGGTGGCGGGTTTATTACCTCGTAGTCATGAGTTATTGGTGACCATCTTTGGTACCTGGCGTATTGGTGCAATTTATCAGCCCTTATTTACTGCTTTTGGCCCTAAAGCCATTGAGCACCGCTTGCAAACCTCACAAGCTAAGTTGGTAGTCAGTGATGCTAATAACCGCAGTAAGCTCAGCGAGGTTGAGGGTTGTCCGCCAATTTTAACGGTTACAGCGGCTAAGGGCACTGGCTTGGTAAAAGGTGATGCAAGCTTTTGGGCCGAAGTGACGCAGCAAAGTACAGAGTTTGAGCCTGTACTGTTAACCGCTAAAGATCCATTTTTATTAATGTTTACTTCAGGCACGACCGGCTTAGCTAAGCCATTGGAGGTTCCACTCAAGGCGATTGTGGCTTTTCAGCGCTATATGATTGATGCCGTCGGGTTACGTCCTGAAGACTCGTTTTGGAACGTCGCCGACCCAGGTTGGGCCTATGGTCTGTATTTTGGTATTACCGGTCCAATGTCGATGGGGTTACCCATTTTATCGGTTGATGGCATTTTTAATTTAGATCGCAGTTTAGCCATCGCCAAAAAGTACAAAGTGAATAATCTGGCTGGTGCGCCTACTGTGTTCCGGATGATGATTGCCGCCGGTGAAAAAGTAGCACACCAATGGCAAGGTCAGTTGCGGGTTGTCAGTAGTGCGGGCGAGCCGCTAAACCCTGAAGTGATCCGTTGGTTTGCAGATAATTTAAACGTAAAAATTAATGATCACTATGGGCAAACTGAATTGGGGATGGTGCTGTGTAATCACCACAATTTAGCTCACCCAGTACATATGGGAGCGGCAGGTTACGCTTCGCCTGGACATCGTGTGGTCGTGGTGGATGATGAGTTAAATGAGCTGCCGGTCGGAGTACCGGGAACTCTTGCGGTGGATTTAGAACAGTCACCCATGTGCTGGTTCCAAGGCTATAAAGACATGGAAACCAAAGCATTCCAAGGTAAGTACTATCTAACGGGGGATACCACCGAGCTCAATGAAGATGGCAGTATTAGTTTTGTTGGTCGCTCGGATGATGTGATTACCACTTCAGGCTATCGAGTTGGGCCATTTGATGTGGAAAGCGCTTTGCTTGAGCACCCAGCGGTAGTTGAAGCTGCGGTGGTGGGTAAGCCGGATGCACAACGCACCGAAATCATTAAAGCCTTTGTGATGCTGCAAGAGGGGTATAAGGGCACGCCGGAGCTGGCTGAAGAATTACGGGTGCATGTGCGTAATCGCTTGGCCGCCCATGCGTATCCACGGGAAATAGAGTTTCCTGAAGAATTGCCAAAAACGCCAAGTGGCAAGGTGCAGCGCTTTATTTTAAGGCATCAAGAAGTGGTTAAATATAACGAACAACAAGCCGCACAACAGGCATCAGCAAGCTAATTAAGGGCAGTTTTATGCAACTAGCAGACCATACATTTATTATCACTGGCGGCGCTTCAGGGTTGGGCGCTGCCACTGCCGAGCAATTAATTGCTGGCGGAGCCCAGGTGGTTTTACTGGATATTAATCAGCCGGCGGTAGAAGACAAGGCTCAGCAGTTAGGTGCCCGCGCGCTGGGTATTGGTTGTGATATCTGTAGTTCAGAGCAAGTGACAGCGGCCCTAGCTCAAGCTAAGCAAGCATTTGGCAAGATTCATGGCTTAATCAACTGCGCGGGAATTGTTGGTGCACAACGGATTTTGGGGCGTAAAGGCCCCCATGATCTAGAGGCTTTTAGCCGCGTGATTGAGATAAACCTAATAGGTAGTTTTAATATGCTGCGCTTAACCGCTGAGGTGATGGCGGCCAACGAAGTCAATGCTCAAGGTGAGCGAGGTGTAGTGATTAATACAGCTTCGATTGCGGCCTATGACGGCCAGTTGGGGCAAGCAGCCTACGCTGCTTCTAAGGGCGCGATTGCCAGCTTAACGCTGCCTGCTGCTCGTGAATTAGCCAGCAGTGGTATTCGAGTGATGACTATTGCCCCTGGCATATTTGAAACCCCGATGATGGCCGGAATGACCGAAGAGGTGCGAGCGTCATTATCGGCGGATGTCCCTTTTCCACCTCGTTTAGGTAAGCCAAAAGAGTATGCTGCCTTAGTGCAGCACGTTATTGAAAACACCATGCTAAATGGTGAGGTCATCCGGTTAGATGGCGCTTTGCGTATGGGAATAAAATAACATGATGAATGATGATCCAGTGGTTATTGTCAGTATGGCCCGTACTCCTATGGGGGGCTTTCAGGGTGAACTAAAAGATAAAACAGCTCCAGAGTTAGGAGCTGCAGCCATTAAAGGCGCAGTCGAGCGGGCGCAACTTGATCCGAATGCGATTGAGGAGGTCATGTTTGGTTGTGTGTTGCCCGCTGGTTTAGGTCAAGCCCCTGCACGTCAGGCCGCATTAGGAGCAGGTTTAAATAAACATACGGTGTGTACCACGGTAAATAAAATGTGTGGCTCCGGTATGCAAACCGTCATCATGGCCCATGATGCGTTATTGGCGGGTTCAGTGAAGGTGATTGTCGCCGGTGGGATGGAGAGCATGTCGAATGCGCCATATCTTTTAGACAAAGCGCGTGCTGGCTATCGCATGGGGCACGGTAAAGTTATTGATCATATGTTCTTTGATGGTTTAGAAGATGCTTATGATAAAGGCCGCCTAATGGGCACTTTTGCTGAAGACAGTGCTAAAGCCTATGGTTTTTCTCGTCAAGAGCAAGATGATTTTGCAATTCAGTCATTAGAGCGCGCACAGCAAGCGATGCAGCAGGGTGTGTTTAGTGATGAAATTGTAGCGGTAGAAGTGGCGCAGCGTAAACAAACAGTCACTATCAGCGAAGATGAGCAACCGCCAAAGGCTGATGTCAGCAAGATTCGTCAGTTGCGTCCAGCCTTTAGTAAGGACGGTACCGTCACTGCGGCTAATTCTAGTTCAATTTCTGATGGAGCCGCGGCGTTAGTTTTAATGCGTGAAAGTGAAGCCAAGCAGCGGGGGCTAACGTCGATAGCAGCGATTCGTGGTCACAGTGCTTATGCCGCAGAGCCTCATCTTTTTACTACCGCGCCAGTAGGAGCAATTAACAAGCTGATGCAGCGCACGGGTTGGTCGTTGGATCAAGTGGACTTGTTTGAAATCAACGAAGCCTTTGCGGTGGTTACTATGATCGCTATGCGTGAGCTAAAGTTGACAGCCGATAAAGTGAACGTACGCGGCGGTGCCTGTGCCTTAGGGCATCCGATTGGGGCATCTGGTGCGCGTATTTTAGTGACGTTGCTATCGGCACTGAAGCAACAAAATAAACGTTATGGAGTGGCTTCGTTATGCATTGGTGGTGGTGAAGCTACCGCCCTTGCTGTGGAGTTGCTAAATTAATTCAGTGATTAGCTCAATGAGCTTTATCTTTATTCGCTTAAAGAGGAATCAACCATGTCGCACCAAGTAGAGACCTATCATCAAGCTCAGCACTTAGAGTTAACCGATAAGCTGGTGGTAGAAAAACGCGGACATATTGCGTTACTGACCTTAAATAACCCCTCGGCTAATACCTGGAATGCCGATATGTTGCTAGGTGTTAAACAGCTGGTAGAGCATCTAAATCATGATCCGGAAATTTATGCTCTAGTGGTCACCGGAGCCGGTGATAAATTCTTTAGTGCTGGCGCTGACCTTAATCTATTTGCCAGCGGCGATAAAGCCATGGCACGTAAGATGGCACGGCGCTTTGGTGAAGCATTTGAGGCACTGAGTAATTACCGTGGCGTTACCATTGCCGCAATTAATGGGTATGCCATGGGGGGCGGATTAGAGTGCGCGTTAGCTTGCGATATTCGAATCGCAGAAGAGCAAGCACAAATGGCTTTGCCGGAGGCCACTGTTGGTTTATTGCCTTGCGCTGGCGGTACGCAAAAGCTGTCTTGGCTGGTTGGCGAAGGTTGGGCAAAACGCATGATGCTATGTGGTGAGCGGATTAATGCACAAACTGCCGAGCGTATTGGTTTAGTCGAAGAGGTAGTCGCTCAAGGTCAGGCGCTGACTAAAGCGTTAGAGTTGGCTGAAAAAGTGGCCAATCAAAGCCCTGTTTCAGTGCGTACGATTAAACCCCTAATTCAAGGCGCACGTACCCAAGCCCCCGATCATTGGCTACCGGCTGAGCGTGAAGCTTTTGTAGACTTATTTGATGCTGCAGATACTACTGAAGGGGTGAGTGCTTTCTTAGAAAAGCGCAAAGCGCAGTGGAAAAATTGCTAAGCACTTAAATTATCTAGTGTTCATACAACTCAGCCCATCATTTGATGGGCTGAGTTGTTTTGCGGTGGTTAAAAACGATATTCAGGTTTAAGTAAGCCAACAATAAAAAACAAGGTAGAGAACAGCCAAATAATTAATCCATATAAACGTAATTGTTCGGCCGTCCAATGGGCAGTAAACCAGCCTAATAGAGCATGGCTTAGCCAGCCTTGAATAACTTGAGCGCCACCCCAGCTGATGATCCACTTAAAGAAAAGGCAGTTAACTAAGTAAAGACCAATAAAGGCTGGAGTACTCAAGGGCGAATCCTTATTGTAAGAAAGGCAGTGAGGTAATAATGGATAAAATACCGGCGTTTAATAGATCCACGAAGAAAGCCCCGACCATTGGCACGATTAAAAACGCTTTATAGGACGGACCAAAACGCTGGGTAATCGCTTGCATATTAGCTACTGCGGTAGGGGTGGCGCCCATCCCAAAACCACAGAAGCCGCCGGCTAGTACAGCTGCGTCGTAATCTGAGCCCATTACTTTAAAGGTGACAAAGTAAGCATAGATCACCATCACTAGGGCTTGTACCGCTAAGATAATGACTAAGGGGACGGCTAAGTCTTTAATAGTCCATAATTCTAAGCTGAGTAAGGCCATAGCTAAAAATAGCGACAGCGAGACGTTACCGTATACATCGACACAGCGATCAAACACGCTAACACGAAACACCTTGGCTAGGGTGTTGCGCACAACCACGCCGCTAGCTAGCGTCCAGACAAAGGTTGGGATTTTAAAGTTGGAATCTGGGAAGTGAGTAGCCATCAGCTCTGACAGATAAGAGGCGGCAGATAGGCAAACGGCAAACATGGCGAGGTTTCAATTGCTGATTTTGGGGTAATCAGCCGAGTTTGCTTTGGGCGATCAAAGGTGGTGTGCAGCGTAGTCTCTGCGCTAGCTTCAGGGGCTTTTACTTTGCGCATTAAGCGATGTGCTACAGGGCCGCCGAGTAGTCCACCACAGACTAAGCCAAAGGTGGCGCTGGCCAAACCTAGGGCAATGGCGCTTTGCACCGCAAAGTCTTTTTCAAAGGTGGCGCCCCAGCCAGTGGCAGTGTCATGGCCACCAACTAAGGTGACTGAGCCAGTGATTAATCCGGTAATGGCTTTGAGTCCTAAGAGGCTGGCTAGGCTAATGCCCACCACATTTTGCAGGACGATAAAGACTCCGACTACCAGTGTAAATAAAACCAGTGGTTTACCACCTGCTCGTAGTCTAGAAAAGTCAGCACTGAGGCCGATTGAGGCAAAAAACATCAGCATAAAGCCATCTTGCATGCTTTTATCGATGGCTAAGGAAAATCCATTCCAGGAGTGCAGTACCAGCACTAAAAATGAGGCCAATAGCCCACCTGCGACCGTTCTAGAATATTAAACTCGTTAAGAAAACGAATGCGCTGAACAATTTTGCGTCCGATCAGTAGCACAATGGTGGCGGCAATTAAGGTGTAGTAACCGTTTAGCACCATAGGGGTTGATTCAGTCATAGCAGATTCCAATTAAGCATTCGCCGTTAACACGGGGGTATTAGCTGCACAAATTTTTAAAGGGGCGCAGTTAACATAAAAAAAACTGCGGCCTGAACAGAATCAGACCGCAGTTTTTAGTTTTTCGCGAAGTTAAAGCGTTTTAAATACGTTGCTTTAATTGCGCAATGATATCCGCTAGCTCAAGTGCTTCAGCTTGTTCGGCCGTACGCGCTTTATACTCAACTTGCTGTTCAGCGAGCAGTTTTTCATTGATCACTAAGCGGTGGGGAATACCCATAAGCTCCATATCGGCAAACTTAACGCCAGGACTGGTTTTTTTGTCGCGATCATCCAGTAATACTTCAAAGCCGGCGGCAGTTAATTGCTGATAGAGAGCATCAGTCGCTGCTTGAATTTCTGGCTTTTCATATTTCATTGGAATCAGTGCAATTTGGAATGGCGCCAGTGCCTTTGGCCAAATAATACCGCGTGCATCGTGATTTTGCTCAATAGCCGCTGCAACTACACGGGATACACCAATGCCATAGCAGCCCATAGTTAGAACTGTTGGTTTACCATTTTCGCCCATTACGGTGCAGTTTAAGGCTTGGCTGTATTTGGTGCCGAGCTGGAAAATATGTCCCACTTCGATGCCACGTTTAATTTCTAGTAAGCCTTGGCCGTCTGGGCTTGGATCGCCAGCCACCACATTTCGCAGATCAGCCACTTCAGCCAGTGGTAAGTCACGCTCCCAGTTTAGGCCAAACCAATGCTTGCCATCTTGGTTAGCGCCTGCGGCAAAGTCGCTAATCATGGCCACTGAGCGATCAATTAAGCAGGGAATCGCCAAGTCTTTTGGGCCTAAGGAGCCAGGGTGAGCACCGGTTGCAGCGTGAATTTCAGCATCGCTAGCAAAGATGAGCGGGCTGGCGACTTGCGGCAGATTTTCGGCTTTAATTTCATTGAGGGTATGGTCGCCCCGGACGACTAAGGCAATCAATTGGCCTTCTTCGGCGGCGTGAACGACTAAGGTTTTTACTGTTTTTTCAATAGCTAGACCAAACTGCTGAACTAAATCATCAATGGTTTTAGTCTCTGGCGTATCGACTAAGCGTAATTCTTCGCTGGGTGCTGGGCGTTTAGTTTCACGAGGAATAGCTTCGGCCTTTTCAATGTTAGCAGCGTAGTTTGAAGTGTCGCTAAAGGCGATATCATCTTCGCCTGAATCGGCCAGCACATGAAACTCATGGGAGCCGGTGCCGCCAATTGAGCCGGTATCAGCTTGTACTGGGCGGAAATGTAAGCCTAGACGGGTAAAAATATTGGTATAGGCTTGGTGCATACGATCATAGGTTTGCTGGAGCGATGCTTGATCAAGGTGGAACGAGTAGGCATCTTTCATAATAAATTCGCGGCCACGCATTAAGCCAAAGCGTGGGCGAATTTCATCGCGGAACTTGGTTTGGATCTGATAAAAATTAATCGGTAATTGCTTATAGCTGCTTAGCTCATTACGGGCTAAATCGGTAATTACCTCTTCATGCGTAGGACCCACACAGAACTCACGTTGATGGCGATCTTTTAAACGTAGCAACTCGGGGCCATACTCTTCCCAGCGGCCTGATTCTTGCCAAAGTTCAGCCGGCTGAATGGCTGGCATTAATACCTCTAAGGCACCTGCAGCGTTCATTTCTTCACGGACAATGGCTTCGGCCTTACGCAGTACCCGTAGACCTAAGGGCAGCCAGGTGTAAAGGCCAGAGGCTAGGCGGCGGATTAAACCAGCGCGCAGCATCAGTTGATGGCTAATGACCACTGCATCAGCCGGTGTTTCTTTCAGAGTTGCAATTAAATACTGGGTCGTACGCATAGTAGAAAGTCTTCAACAAGAATGGGAAAAGGCAGGGCCTATAAACGCGGCTAATTGTACCCCATAGAATGGCTTAGCGGAAAAAAGGCAAAAAGAAACCCAGCTGAGGCTGGGTTTCTTGGTGTTGCTACGCTACTAGCGACTGAGATTATAGAATGCTCAGTGGGTAGTTAACGATTACACGTACTTCGTCAGTATCAACGTTGCCTAAGTGGCTAGCACGGTAGGTCGCTTGGCGAACACGGATATTTAAGTCTTTAGCTGCACCTTGTTGGAAGGTGTAGCCAGCTTCAATATCGCGCTCCCAGTTTTTACCATCGTGCTTACCAACTAGCTGTGGATTAACGCCAGTATCGCCTTGGATTTTTACGTTTGAGCCACGTACATAGCGGGTCATTAGGTTCAGGCCTTCAACGCCGAACTTACCCATATCTAGGTCGTAACGTACTTGCCATGAGTTCTCATCTTCACCGATGAAGCTGTTACGTTGTACGTCGTTCAATAGGTAGATTGAACCACCGCCATCGTAGCCATATTTGTAGCCAGTGTCGCCACTAATGCGTTGGTGACCAACGGTGAACTTGTGTGCGTCGATGGTGTAAGCCGCTGCTAAGCTCCACGCCTTGTTACGGTCGTTTGATTTACCACGGTTGTTAAACTTGGTGCGATAGAAGTTGAAGTCAAAGTCTAACGCTTGATCGGCGGCGAGATCGTAGTGGTAGTCAGCACCTAGGTAGTGCTTCTTAGAGCTTTTAACCGTGAAGTTGTCATTTTCATTATGCTGGTAACCGTTTGCAAGGTCAGCATCTGCATAGTAGTAAGCAACATTCAGGTCGTCAGTAATCGCGTAGTTACCACCCACGAAATCAATATTTTTAATACCAGAGCTGTCGCCACGTACTTGGTTTAAGTCACTTAACTGAGTGAAGTGACCAGCGTTTAATTGCAGGCCATCAATTTCTTCGCTAGTTACTAAGAAACCAGTAGAAGTCTCTTGTAATAAACGGCTGTCATCCATAGAGAATACAGGCATATCAACATCAGTTTGGCGGCCATATTTCAGAGTAGTGCTAGAAATACGCGCTTTAACTGCCGCGCCGGCTTGGCTAGCGTTATTACGAGCTTTTTTGTTAGACTTTTCGCCAAAGAAAGCAGCACCGTCGAAGTGGCGGCCACCACCGCTCTCTAGTTTAATGCTTTGTAGGCCAAAAGCATCAACACCTACACCGACAGTACCTTGGGTGAAGCCTGACTGATAACGAGCTTTAAAACCTAGGCCAAGCTCTTCACCATAGCCAGTACGGTGAGTGTTAGTATTGTACTTTGCGTTTTTTGCTTTGTTAGCAGGGCTAATATTAGTGCCGCCGTTACGGAAGTCACGGTTGAAGTAGAACATGCGGCTGTCGAGCTGCAGTTTGCTATCTTCGATAAAACCTTGTGCGTTGTCTTGTTGGCTAGCTACTGCCATTTGCGTGCTTGCTGCAGCAACTGCAAACGCGATAGCGCTCCATTTCATGATTTGCATAGTATGCTCCTACTAGTCAGAGTCGGCTATGCCTGCAAGTAGCTTGCTGGCATTAGATAGTTATAAATTATATGTAGTAAAAATTAACGATCGCTACTTTAATCGAACTTGTGAGGAATTGCGAGGCGCACTACTAAATAAACTGCTTTATTCAGCCAGTGTTCAGAGAGCTAAAAGCATTAAATGAGATTAAAAGATTGCAATGCCTTAGTGGAAACTATATATCCTGTGTGACTTATTATTCAGATCAGGAGTGCCTGATGTTTGCCTTAGATCAACGCTTAGAAAACGATACATTATTGGTCGGCGACTTTGAGCTGTGCCGTTTATTACTTATGAATGACAGCCGTTATCCGTGGTTTATCTTGGTGCCTAAACGTGAAGATATCACCGAAGTATTTCAACTAAGTGACCAAGAGCAGCTGTTAATGTGGCAAGAAGCCACACGCTTAGCTGAGGTACTTAAAGACACCTTCAAGGGCGATAAGGTGAATATTGCAAGCTTAGGGAATGTGGTCAGTCAGCTACATGTGCACGTTATTGTGCGTAAGAAAACTGATGCAGCCTGGCCATCACCGGTGTGGGGACAGGGCAGCGCAGTGCCTTATAACGCTGAGCAAATTACCTCAGTCTGTGAAAAACTACGCATGGTGCTTACTGATAGCTTTTTATTTTTGAATCGAGTAGCTAAATGAGTATTGAGCAACGCCTAGCTGAACTAGAAATCCGTCAAGCATTTCAGGACGATACCATTCAGGCCTTAAATGATGTGATAGCTAGTCAGCAAATAGCACTAGAAAAAATGCAGCGTCAGGTACAGTTATTGGCCCAGCGGCAGGCTGAAATGAAACCGGCGTTTGAATTAGCAGATAATGAACCACCACCGCCGCACTACTAGAATGAACTTATACAGTCACAATAAAAACAGCAGCTAACACGCTGCTGTTTTTATTTAAAGGCGGAACGATTAGAGCTTAGGCTGCATCACGCTGGGCAATGGCACGGTTCAGAGCACTAAATAAAGCTTTAATGCTGGCGGTAGTAATATTGGAGTCAATCGCACAGCCAAAGACTGCTTTTTGCTCACCTAAGCGAAGTTCAATATAAGAGACTGCTTTAGCGTCACTGCCGGCGCCGATGGCATGTTCGTTATAATCCATAATCTCCACCGACTCGGGTAAGCAGGCAGTTAAGGCTTCCAATGGGCCATTGCCAGTACCTTTCCAAGTTAAGCTATTGCCTTGATAGTTCACCTCTAACTCTAAGCAGCTGATCCCTTGCTCTTCTTTTAAACGATGGCTACTTAAGCTGTAGGGAGTGACAGCATTTAAATATTCTTGTTCTAACAGTTGGTAGATTTGTGGCGCTGTAATCTCTAAGCCTTGGCGATCAGTTTCGTGCTTAACCACTTGGCTAAACTCAATTTGCATCCGCCGCGGTAAGCTAATCCCGAACTCTTGTTCTAATAAATAAGTCACGCCACCTTTGCCTGATTGGCTATTGACTCGAATCACTGCTTCATAATCGCGGCCAATATCGGCAGGGTCAATCGGTAAGTAAGGCACTTCCCAAATATCGCCCTCTTTACGCTGGGCAAAACCTTTACGGATTGCATCTTGGTGGGAGCCAGAAAATGCGGTGTGAACTAAGTCTCCGGCATAGGGGTGACGTGGGTGTACTGGAATTTGGTTGCACTCTTCCACTACTTTACGGACGGCATCAATATCGGAAAAATCTAACTCTGGATCAATACCATGGGTGTACATATTCAAAGCCAGGGTCACTAAGTCAACGTTACCGGTCCGCTCGCCATTGCCAAACAAACAGCCTTCAACACGGTCTGCGCCAGCTAGTAAGCCTAACTCACTGGCAGCCACACCCGTGCCGCGATCATTGTGGGTATGGAGGCTAATAATCACATGTTCGCGGTGATTAATCATTCGGCCAAACCATTCAATTTGATCAGCATAGACGTTAGGCATGGCAACTTCAACAGTGGCCGGTAAGTTTAAAATGACCTTGTTATCGGCACTTGGCTGCCATACTTCTAATACCGCATTACAGACTTCTACGGCAAAAGGAAGCTCGGTGGCGCTAAAGGTTTCTGGGGAATATTGGAAAGTCCACTCGGTTTCTGGCTGCTGGGCAGCATATTTTTTGAACAATTCAGCAGCTTTTACCGCAATAGCTTTTACGCCATCTTTGTCCTGATTAAACACCACCCGTCTAAAGGTTGGAGAGGTGGCGTTATACATATGCACAATGGCTTTTTTGGCGCCACGTAAGGACTCAAAGGTACGGGCAATTAAGTCTTCGCGAGCTTGGGTCAATACTTGAATGGTGGTGTCATCTGGAATATGACCGTCTTCAATTAAGGTGCGCACAAAGTCAAAATCAGTTTGCGAAGCGGAGGGAAAAGACACCTCAATTTCTTTAACGCCTACGGCCACCAAGGTTTTGAAAAACTTTAGCTTTTTTACCGCATCCATTGGCTCAATCAGCGATTGATTGCCATCACGTAGGTCTGAGCTGCACCAGATGGGTGCTTTGGTTAGCGTTTTGCTTGGCCAGGTACGATCAGGTAAATCAATTGCTGGGTAAGCGCGGTATTTTTGGCTAGGGTTTTTCAACATTGTCATGGCTTAGACCTTACAGAAGCATTTGGGTAAAACGCATAAGCAAATGAGCACAAAAAGTTTAAGTTTTTGATAAAAACCATAAACCCCTACATTTGCATGGCGGATAGCGCTTAACTTAATAAGGATGGTTTTTTATTGCAACAAGTTATTTTTAAATAAAATAAAAAGCCTTTATTTTGTTTTTTTGTGCAATTTAATTTTATTTTTTTGTTTTTGTTGGTGTTTGATGCTTGCGTGACAGCATGTCGCAGCGGAAATTCTTAGCAGGTATGACATTATGCTGCCCAACTCAAGTAGGCATAGCGTGAGATGAATAACCGATTGCACAGGCTAGCGTTTTGGCTAGGTTTAATTGCAGTAGTGTTAATGCATGTCGGCCCGGTAATTTCAGGCGCCCTGGCAGGTACTGTCACGTCTGCCAGCTTAAGTTACGTGCAATGGGTACAAGTACTAGAGCAAGATTTACATTGCACCGAGGTAGTACCAGGAACCGGTAGTAGTCTTAGCAGTGAAGTGGATTATCACGCCCTAATGGGGCATAACACAGCGCAGACGGGCTTAGAGTGGTTAGATGAGCTGCTATTGCTGTGCGGTTATTGTGAGCTGTTGACCTTAAGTCCTTTACTGATCATAGCGCTCTGTATTGTGTTGGCTACCGCCTTTCGCGCAAAAAATCCGATTCCTTATCAAGCATTATTTATTCCCTCTATGCCGGATGCCGGCATTCGTTTATCACGGGCGCCGCCAGTTCTCTTTGCTTAATTTTTAATCAATCAAGCCTAGGTTAATCGCTAGGTAAATTAAGTGTCTGTCTTAAAAATAAGAGAACTTCGTGTTATGCGTTTAATGTTTTCACCAACTCCGGTGTTGGCCAGTAGTGCCGTGGCCTTAGTGTTTGCGTGCTTTAATTCATCCGTTTGGGCTGAAACAGTAAGTTCTACTGTAACCTTTGCCCCCAGCGTAGTGACTGGGGTTGCACAGTCTTCACCGATTACCGTGGTTACTGATCCTAAGCAACCACGTCAGCCAGTACCCGCCAGTGATGCCGCGGATTATTTAAAGACGATTCCAGGATTTTCCGCCATTCGCAGCGGTGGCGTGAATAGTGATCCGGTGTTTCGCGGAATGTTTGGTTCACGCCTTAAATTGTTAACCAATGGCGGTGAGATGATTGGTGCTTGTCCTAGCCGAATGGACTCTCCTAGCTCTTACATTAGTCCTGAAAACTATGACCAGCTCACGGTGATTAAAGGCCCGCAAACTGTGCAGTGGGGGCCGGGTAACTCGGCGGCAACCATTTTATTTGAGCGTGGCCCTGAGCAGTTAGATGGCGATTATCGCTTAGATGCCAGTGCAGTAGTGGGATCACATCGCCGTTTTGACCGTAACTTAGATGCTGCCGTGGGCAATCAAACAGGTTATTTACGCTTTACCGGCAATAAATCCAAAGCCCATGATTACAATGATGGGAATGGTGATCGTGTACCTTCACGGTGGAATAAGTGGAACTCGGATTTAGCCCTAGGTTGGACGCCAACGGCAGACAGTTTACTGGAGTTAACCCTGGGCAAAGGCGATGGTGAGTCACGTTACGCCGGGCGGGGCATGGATGGCACCATGTTTAAGCGAGAAAGTGCAGGGCTACGCTTTAAGCAAAGCAATTTGAGCGACAACTGGCAAACCCTCGAAGCTCAGGTGTATTACAATTACGCTGATCACCTCATGGATAACTTCCGTCTGCGGCCTTTTAAGCCAAGTAGTATGATGAAGCATCCGATGTCGAGTAATGTGGATCGCCGCACTCTAGGCGGGCGAGTAAAAAGTACTTGGCAGTGGCAGCAGTTTGAGTTGGTTGCAGGTATTGATGCACAAAGTAGTGAACATCGTAAGCGTTCAAGCATGGGCTTTAACTCCAACTATAAGCAGGCTGCTTGGAATAAAGATGCAGAAATGTCCCAAGTGGGTGCCTTTGCTGAGCTGACAGCATTTTTAAGTGATGACGACCGTATGGTTAGCGGTGCTCGAGTAGATCACCATAAAGTAAAAAGTACTTTGCCTGGCGAAATGAAAATGGGGCAGTTTAAGCCCAACCCAAACTATGGCAAAAAACACAGTAAAAACTTAACCAGTGCCTTTGCCCGCTACGAGCACGATTTAGCATCAGTGCCGGCTACCAGCTATATCGGTTTAGGCCATGTGCAGCGTTTTCCTGATTACTGGGAATTATTTTCCGGTGGTGACAAGGCATTCAGCGAGTTAAATCCTGAAAAAACCACCCAGCTAGATTTTGGTATTCAGTATGCTGAAGGACCTTATGAATTATGGGCTGCAGGTTATCTCGGACATGTAGACGACTATATTATTTTCGATTACGGCAGTAATGGTAAAAAAGATAAGTCACGTAACGTCAATGCCCGTATTTGGGGCGGTGAGGTGGGCGGCTCGCATCGCTTTGCGCCAGGCTGGAAAGGGGACGTTAGCTTGGCTTATGCCTACGGTAAAAACACTAGCGATGGGCGTGCTTTGCCGCAAATTCCACCCTTGGAAGCTAAGCTAGGCGTAGCTTATGAGCAAGAGCGTTGGAGTGCAGGTGGTTTATGGCGAGTAGTAGCTAAACAAACGCGCACCGATGCCACCCGAGGCAACGTGGTGGGGCGTGATTATGGGGATAGCGCCGGCTTTGCTGTGCTGTCATTCAATGGTGCCTACCAATTAGCGGAGCATTGGAAGATCAGTGCCGGCTTAGATAATGTGCTGAATAAAAACTACAGTGAACACCTTAACTTGCAAGGTAACTCGGGCTTTGGTTACCCCGATCATCCGGTACGGGTAAATGAAGCTGGGCGGACCTGGTGGACGCGGTTGGATATGAAGTTTTAAAGCTAAGAATAAGATGATGCAGCCCCGCTAAGGCTGCATCGTTTTGGGGTGAAAGGTGGGTGTTTGAGTCTAGGTGCAAGGAAGCGCGGGCTATAGATTTAAACACTCACCTTTCTTTAGTTATAGGGGCTTAACTATTGAGCAACTGCTCAATTTTCGGGTGTTTAGCTAGGCCATTGGCCATGCTGCGCATATCTAACCCCGTAGGATTTTGGAATACCCGTAAGCCAAACTCGGGAGCAATGGCGTAGAGATGGTCAAAAATATCCGATTGAATATTTTCATAGGCTGCCCATGCAGTAGTATTGGTAAAGCAGTAAATCTCTAAAGGCAAACCATTAGGGGTAGGATTAAGTTGGCGTACCAACAGGGTCATATGCTGATGAATCCCCGGATGGTTCTCTAAGTAGCGTTGCACATAGGCGCGGAAGGTTCCAATATTGGTTAGACGGCGCGAGTCAATTTCGGTTTTTACATGCTGCTTATTCCACTGGGTGAGTTCTTGTTTCTTTTCGCTTAGGTAGTTTTCCAGCAAGGTAAAGCGTTCTAAATGGGTGCGCTCGTCTTCAGATAAAAAGTGAATGCTTTGTTGGTCAAGATACAGGCTGCGCTTAATGCGGCGACCACCACTTTCTTGCATACCTCGCCAGTTTTTAAACGAATCACTAATAAAACGCTTAGTGGGTACCGTGGTTACGGTTTTATCAAAGTTCTGAATTTTGACTGTATGCAGTGCAATATCAATCACATCACCATCAGCATTTTGCTGGGGCATTTCAATCCAGTCACCGACTCGAATCATATCACCGCTAGATATCTGCACACTGGCTACTAACGATAAGAGCGTGTCTTGGAAAATTAACATTAAGACTGCGGCCATGGCTCCCAGTCCTGAGAGCAGAATGAGCGGCGAGCGATCAATTAAGGTGGCGACAATTAAAATGGTGGCAATCGCATACACCACAATTTTAACTACTTGTAAGTAGCCCTTAATTGGCTTGAGATGGGCGTCCTTACGGCGGTTATACAGCATGTTGACGATTTCCAGCGCCGCGCCGATGGCTAAGGCAATGGTCAGGATAATAAAGCCATTCGCCACATTTTCGACAACCGCAATAGCGGCTTTGGGTAAGCCAGGGATAAGGTGCACCCCTGAACTAATAATCAGAGCAGGAACAATATTAGAGAGGCGCTGCACAATGCCAAAATCCTTAGGATTAGGGCCAGAAACATGCTTTAGCAGTTTATATAAGCCACGCACAAGAATGCGCTTAACTAAAAAATTGGCGATAAAGGCCAATAGTGCAAGACCTAAGCAATACACAATGGTTTCTAGGTAGGGATAGGTTTCAAGCCATCCCAGTGAAATATCTAAATGCTCTTGCATAGTTACTCCTATCAATCAGCCACACGAATCAGATAAATAAAGTTGAGTCAGAACCAGTGACAGAGCAATAAGTTCAGTTATTGCTGTCGTCAAATCAGTTATGGGGTGAATTTACCAATAAAAATAGCTGGATCAACCCGTACTGCATTCAGGCTGACATTCCAGTGTAAATGCGGTCCAGTGGCACGTCCTGTAGCACCCACTTTACCCAAGGGTTGTTGGCGTGCAAGCTCATCACCGACTTTGACGTCAATACTCGAGAGGTGGCAAAACATACTGATTAAACCTTGACCATGGTCGACAAAAACGGTTTTACCATTAAAGAAATAGTCACCGGTTAAAATTACTTTGCCGGCAGCTGGCGCTTTAATTGGAGTGCCTGCAGGTGCTGCTAAGTCTAAGCCTGAATGCGGGTTGCGTTCTTCACCGTTAAAAAAACGGCGTAGGCCAAAGTGGCTAGAAAGACGTGCATTAACTGGCATATCAAAATACACATTACTCGGTTGTCGCCCAGAAAATTGATCATAGGCGGCGAGTTGCTCGTTAAGTTCCCGCTGAATGCGTTGTTGATTTTGTGCATTAGGGTTCACTTGCTGCTGGTTTTTTAAAGTGATGCGTTGCTCAGTGTAGTGCTTGGGGTTAACCCTAAAACGGGTGTTTTGGCCATTAACCACTGCTGTTTGTTGACCTGCTTTAACTGTCAGTGGAATGCCAATAATCGCAATCCACTGCCCATCCTCTTGCAGGGTGAGTACGGGTTTGCCCTGATAACTGACTTTAGGGGCTGTGTTGCTAGCACCAAGCGGTAACACGGCCACACCGCCAGGTACGGGCTTATTGAGTAGCCGTGTTATAAAGCCTTCGGCCATGCTATTAAAGCTAAGGAGCAGGGCACTAAGGGCAATCACAAATCGCATAAAAATTCCTCATGGTAAAGAGACGGCTAGACTAGAGTAGCGGCGTATTTTTGTGGGTAGATAAAACCTTTAGTTCAAGGTAACCATCGGTCACTTGAGCCGTCAGTTGGCGGTGCTTTTGCACCTGCTCAATACTGCTCACCACTTGCTGTTGATCACGCAAAATACTGTAGCCACGTTTTAAGGTATTCAGGGGACTAATGGCATGCAAGGCCTGCATTTGATAGTTCAGTCGTTGCTGGCCTTGATTAAGTTGGCGTTGGATCACTGAGGTTAAACGCTGTTGTAAGGTATCTAGTTGCGTTTTTTGCTGAGTGATGAGGCGCTGCGGATGTTGCATATGTAAGCGCTGCTGCAGGCTACGCAGCTGTTGTTTATAGGCGCTTAAGTTTTGATTGAATGCTCGTTGTAAACGCCACTCTAACTCATCCATACGTTGCTGTTGTTGTTGGATACGTTCGCTGGGGTGGCGTAGACGGGCGCGCAGCAAGTTAAGTTGTAGTTGTTGACGTTGTAGATAGCTGTGAATTTGTTGGCTTAGACGTTGCTGTAATTGTTGCAAATGCTGCAACAAGTGCGAAGTATCGGGCGCCAATAATTCAGCTGCTGCCGAGGGAGTGGGAGCGCGCACATCAGCGACAAAGTCACTAATCGAAATATCTGTTTCGTGGCCAATGGCACTGACGATCGGCGTTTGGCAGGCGGCGATCGCTAAGGCGACCGCCTCTTCGTTAAAGCACCATAAATCTTCTAGGGAACCACCACCACGAGCTAAAATAATGGCATCGAACTGCTGCTGATCGGCTAAGGCTAAGGCTGTAACTATTTGCTGGGTGGCCTCTTTACCTTGTACGGCAGTGGGCACCAGCACTAGCTCAACTTGGGGTGCGCGGCGCTTAAACACACTGATGATGTCACGGATGACAGCCCCTGTAGGCGAAGTGACAATGCCTATGCGTTTGGCGTGGCGCGGCAAGGCTTGTTTATTTTCGTTGGCAAACAAGCCTTGTTCAAATAGCCGTTTTTTTAACGCTTCAAACGCTAGTTGTAATGCACCTTCGCCAGCAGGTTCAAGGGTCGACACAATTAGTTGGTAATCGCCACGGCCTTCGTAAATAGAGACCTTAGCCATCACACGCACTGCAGCACCTTCTTTCAGCAGGTGGCGAACGGGCAATGCCTGTTGTTTAAAAAAAGCGCAGCGAATTTGCGCCTTAGAATCTTTTAAGGTGAAGTACACATGCCCAGAAGCAGGCATGGCAAGATTGGAGATTTCACCGCTGACCCAGACAGCATTAAACACATCTTCAAGTAAGTGGCGGGCGCGCTGATTGAGTTGCGATACACTTAAAATATCGCGCTCTAAACCAAGGCGTTGAAAGGGGTTGCTATACATAAACGCACGTCAATTCGGTTGAGTGGTAAGATGCTGCTTACCATAGCAGAAACTCTGATTCAGCGTTATTGCATGTTCGCCGATCATATATTTTGGTTTACAGAGGAAGCCCCATGCTACAGATTGTTGCCGATGAAAATATTCCCGGACTTGATGAGTTATTTGCTGCCCATGGGCGTATTACAAAAGTGCCTGGGCGGGGAATGCAGGCCGCTCTGGTGCAAAACGCCGATGCCTTGATTGTGCGTTCGGTTACTCAGGTTTCAGCAGAGTTACTTGCAGGCAGTGCCGTGAGCTTTGTGGGCACCTGCACCATTGGTACTGACCATTTAGATACAGCTTATTTACAGCAGCAAGGCATTCGGTGGACGTCTGCACCTGGTTGTAATGCACGAGGTGTAGTGGATTATGTATTAAGTGCCTTGCTGAGTTTAAGTGAGCGTAGCGGACGCTCGTTATTAGAGTTGTCAGTGGCGGTGATTGGCGTGGGGCAGGTAGGGCAACGTTTAGTTAATCTCCTGCAAGGATTAGGCATTAACGTGCGGTTGTGTGATCCGCCACGGGCAGCGTTAGAGAAAGGCTTTCAGTCAGAACCATTGACTAAGTTATTGGCCGAATGCGATGTCATTACCTTGCATACACCGCTTACTGAGCAGGGCGATTTCTCTACTCAGTATTTGTTAAATCAAGATAACTTACCCTTATTAAAACCAGGCGCTTGGTTAATTAATGCTAGCCGAGGCGGGGTTGTGGATAACCAAGCATTAGCGAAGTTTTTATTACAAAGACCGGATGTACTAACAGCTTTTGATGTATGGGAACATGAGCCGGCGGTAAATGCCGAGCTGGTTCAGTTATGTAATTTAGCCACCCCGCATATTGCTGGCTACAGTTTGGATGGTAAGTTACGTGGCACTGAAATGGTATATCAAGCGTTTTGCCAGCATTTTAAGATTTTGCAGCCGCAACAGTTAACTTATCCGCCGCAACCGATTGCGGGGCTTAATTTGGGCGTTGTGGATAATCCGTGGCAGATGTTTAAACAGGTTTGTCGTGTGGTATATGACATTCGGAATGATGATGCAGCTTTCCGTTTATCATTGCAGGCTGCGCAACCCGAGCTGGCGTTTGATCAGCTGCGTAAGCACTATGCCGAGCGTCGAGAGCTGACAGGATTGCAGGTAATCAATTCACACAAAACGAAAGAGTTGGCTGCTTATTTAGCCGCCGCTGGTGTACAAGTTTAAGAAGCTCCATAGAGACGATTAATCTCTATGGAGCGTTCCTTAGATTAATGGGCCGTGTTGGCGCTGGCACCTACTCCGGTTTGGGCGCGTACATACTGATCAGCAAATGCTGCACGCTCGCGTTGTGCAGCGCTACTGTGATCGGTGATCGATACCAGGTACGCCATGGCAAAAGCTATCGGCATTGAGAACAGTGCCGGTTGGGTGTAAGGGAAAACGGCTTCAGCAAAGCCAAACACATCGACCCACACCGATTTAGATAGCACGACGAAAATCACCGAGCTAAATAAGCCGCTATAACCACCGGCCATGGCGCCGCGGGTGGTTAAGTTGTTCCAATACATAGATAAAATTAATACCGGAAAGTTAGCCGAAGCAGCGACGCCAAAAGCTAGGGCAGCCATAAAGGCCACGTTCATATTTTCAAAGGCGATGCCAAGAATAATGGCGACCACTCCTAGGCTAATGGTAGCTAAGCGGGTCATTTTTAATTCTTGTTGTTCGCTGACTTGGCCCTTTTTCAGCACTTGGGCATAAAGGTCGTGGGCAATCGCTGAGGCGCCGGCTAAGGCTAAGCCTGCCACTACAGCCAAAATAGTGGCAAAAGCGACCGCAGATAAAAAGCCGAGTAGCATATTGCCACCAACGGCTTGGGCTAGGTGCATGGCCACCATGTTACCACCGCCGATAATTTTGCCAGCAATGTCGCCGCCTTCAAAGAAGTCAGGGTTTTGACCGACAATCACAATGGCAGCAACGCCCATCAGCGCAATCACGTTAAAAAAGTAAGCGACACAAGCTGATGCCCAAAGAACCGACTTACGTGCTTCTTTTGCATTACCTACGGTGAAAAAGCGCATTAAAATGTGTGGTAAGCCTGCGGTACCAAACATAAGACCTAAACCAAGTGAGATGGCGGTCACTGGATCAGCCAGTAAACTGCCAGGATAGACCAACCGCTCTTTTAAGCTGTGTAGGCTGATGGCTTCATCCATCACACGTTCAAAGCTAAAGTCAAAGTAAGCCATGGATAGCACCATGACTAAGGTGCCGCCAGCCAATAGCATGCAGGCCTTAATAATCTGTACCCAGGTGGTGGCAGTCATACCGCCAAAGGTAACGTAGACCATCATTAAAATACCGACAATAAACAGGGCGATATTGTAATCAAGACCAAACAGTAACTTAATCAACTGCCCCGCACCGACCATTTGTGCTACTAAATAAAAGCACACCACAATTAACGAGCTGACTGCGGCCATGGTTCTGATTTTGCTTTGATTTAAGCGGTAAGAGGTAATGTCTACAAAGGTAAAGCGCCCTAGATTACGTAAGCGTTCGGCCATTAAAAATAAAATAATTGGCCAACCAACAAAGAATGCAATCATATAAATATAGGCGTCGACTCCTGAGGTGTAGAGCATAGCCGTGAGTCCCAGTAAGGTGGCTGCTGACATATAGTCTCCGGCAATGGCTAAGCCATTTTGCCAGCCGGTAATACCGCCACCCGCAGTATAGAAATCCGAGGTGGACTGGGTGCGCTTAGCGGCCCAGTAAGTGATACCTAAGGTCATCACAACAAAGGCAAAAAACATACTAATAGCAGGTATATTCATTGAGTTATCGGCGGCTAAGGCCAGTGGGGCACTTAGGGTCAATCCTGCGATTAGTAGGCCTTGGGTTAAACGCTGCACGAGTTGTGAATTGAGTTTCATTGGCCGCACTCCTGCTCAGCTTCGGTAATAATTTGCTCATTTAAACGATCAAACTCGCCATTGGCGCGGCGGACGTACCACCAGATTAGTAGCCAAAAAAAGCTAAACTGAAATAATCCAGCGGCAATGCCTAACGTGAGATGGCCGCGGCCTAAGGGCAAACCAATGACTTCGGGTTTAAAAGCAACCAGTAGAATAAAACCGTAGAAAATCGCCCAAACAATTAGGCTTAAGCTGAGAGCGAAGCGAGTTCTGGTTTTGACCAGCTGCTGAAACTTGGGGTTGTTACGAATATGCGCATATAAGGGATTAGACATAGCACTTCCTTTGTCGTGTTTAACACGTTTTTGTTGTTGTCGTCAGTCGTGGCTAATGTGTAACGCGGGGAAAACTCCTATTAATGGCTTGTGGGGTAGGGGAATTTTGAGTATAGGTATGCAGACTTACCAAAAGAACAGATAAAAAAGCAGGATGGATATGCAAAAAAATACTAAAAGTCTGTCAGAGCTGAACTGGAATGATGTTAAATTTTTCTTAGAGGTGTCGCGAGTGCGTAAGGCCACCTTAGCGGCTAAACGCTTAGGCGTAGACTACACCACGGTTTCAAGGCGAGTGCAGGCACTTGAGCGTAGCTTAAATACCTTACTGTTTGAAAAATCTAAGCATGCGGGATTTGTCTTAACCGAAGAGGGGCAAACCTTGCTGAGTCACGCCGAAGCTATCGAAAGTATGATGCTCAGCGCGCAGGAGCAAGTCAGTGGTGGGACCACTGAGCTATCGGGACGAATTCGAATTGGTTGTACTGAAGGCTTTGGTAACTTCTTTCTAGCTCCAAAACTTAGCGAGTTTCAGACCCGCTATCCGATGATTGGGATTGATGTCTTAGCGGTACCGCACTTTGTCAGTTTATCCAAGCGTGAAGCTGATCTTGCTATTACTCTTGAGCGTCCAACCAGCGGCCCTTATGTGAGTAGTCGTCTGTGTGATTACCGCTTAAAGCTATATGCCACGCAAGATTATTTAAATGCGCATGGGCCGATTCGCTGTGTAAATGACTTACACCAGCATGCATTTATTACCTATGTTGAAGATCTAGTATTTAGCGATCAGCTGCATTACTTGCAGCATTATTTATCTAGCCCGAGCAGCCCTTTATGTTTTACCGGTGTACTGGGTCAGTATTATTCGGCACTGGCAGGCCATCATTTAGCCATTTTGCCCTGTTTTATTGCAGCTAAGGATGCACGCCTGATTGAGGTGTTGCCCCAAGAGGTGGTTGTGACCAATAGTTTTTGGATTTCTTGCCGCCAAGAGTTGCGGCAGTTAAAGCGGATTCGGGTACTGTGGGACTATTTGCGCGAGTTAACTGAACAGCAACAAGCGCTGTTAATGGGGCGGGCTTAGTTAGAGCGTGGCAAATAGTAAAACGCCCAGGATTAATCCTGGGCGTTTTCGATTGAGCCAGTGATTACTGGTCTTGCTCGCTAGGTGCATCAAAGTCATGGATGCTTTCTAGCCAGATCGCATTAATGATCGCGATACTGCAGGCCAGTAATACACCTAGAATCCACGTGAAATACCACATATCTCTCTCCTTTACACCGCTCAGTGCAAAGCACTAGGCAATGAGTCGCTGGGTTTAGTACAGGCTATGTTGATTTTCTTCAATATGTTCTGGTGTAACCTTGCCCCACATCTTGTAGTAGCTCCAGAGGGTATAGAGCAAGATCAGCGGCACAAAGATACCCGCTGCAATCATCATAATACCTAAGGTTTTATGGCTAGAGACCGCATCCCACATCAGCAAGCTTGAGCTAAAGTCAGTGCTTGAAGGCATTAGGAAGGGGAACATAGCAAAACCTGCGGTACATAGCGTACCGGTAATTGCTAAGCTAGAACCCAGGAAGGCCAAGCCACCTTTGCGGCCACTGACTAACGCCAGTAAGCCACCGGCAATGGCGATAACCGGTGCGGCAATGGTGATCGGGTACAGGCTGTAGTTTGCTAACCAACCGGCATTGGTGCGCTCAACCGTTTTGCTCAGCGGATCAATAGCACCATTAAAGTTGATCTCGGAGGTAACGGTATAGCCTTTAATGCCTAACCAGAGGTAAACACCCGCACCAATAAAGGTGACTAAGTAAGCAAGCGCTGTGTAACGAGCCGCTTTAACTGAGCGATCCTGCATTGCGCCACTGGTACGCATGGTTAGCCAGGTAGCACCATGCATCACCAGCATGCTTAAACTCACGATCCCAGCCAGTAACCCTAGAGGATTAAGTAGGCCCCAGAAACTACCGGTGTAGAAGATTCGCATGCTGTCATCCATGTGGAAAGGCAAGCCTTGCAGCAAGTTACCAAAGGCCACACCAAAAATAACTGATGGAATAATTCCGCCAATGCATAGTCCCCAGTCCCAGCTACTACGCCAGCGTTGGTTTTCCACTTTACTACGGTAATCAAACCCGACAGGGCGGACAAATAGCGAGAACAGCACCAGCAGCATCGCCCAGTAAAAGCCCGAGAACGACGCGGCATACACCACCGGCCATGCTGCAAATAGCGCACCAGCTGCGGTAATTAACCAAACTTGGTTACCGTCCCAGTGCGGGGCAATGGTATTAATCACTGCGCGGCGCTCATTATCTGTTTTACCAACCACAGGAATGAGAATGGCAGTGCCTAAGTCAAAACCATCGGTTAAAGCAAAACCAATTAAGAGGACACCGACGAGCACCCACCAAATCAGTTTGAGTGTTTCATAATCAAACATTGTGATACTCCTTAAGCGTTCTTTTGATTGTCAGCTTGCTCGAAATGGTAGCGCCCAGTATGCAGGCTGCTTGGACCTAAGCGAGCAAAGCGGATCATCAGGTACATTTCGATAATAATCAGCACACTGTAGATCGCAACCAAAGTGAGGAAGGATCCCATCACACTGGCATTGGAGATACTTGATACTGAGAAATGCGTCGGTAGTACTTCACCGATTGACCAAGGTTGACGTCCCACTTCGGCAACATACCAGCCTGTTTGTGCAGCAATCCATGGCAGTGGCAGTGAGAAGAAGGCCATGCGCAATAACCAAGGCTTACTTTCTTGGTTGCGACGGGTAGAGGCCCAGAACGCTAGACCAAACACCAGCAACATAAAGAAGCCTGCTGCCACCATGATTCGGAAAGCCCAGAACAAGCTTGGAACATGGGGAATGGTATCGAGTGCCGCTAGTTTAATTTGCGACTCCGTTGCCTCTGCTGGGTTATCCACATATTTCTTCAGCAGCAAGCCATAACCAAGGTCGGCTTTAACTTCTTCAAATGCGGCGACATTTTCTGCACTGCGATCACCTTGACGCAATACTTGTAAGCGCTCATAGGCTACTGCACCGTTACGAATACGCTCTTCGTGCTCAACAATTAAGTCTTTAATGCCTTTGACTTCAGTGTCTAGCGAGCGAGTAGCGATAATCCCCATGGCATACGGGATTTTTACCGCGTAATCAGTTTCATGGGTTTCCATATTAGGTAAACCAAATAGGGTAAAGGCAGCAGGCGCTGGTTCTGTTTCCCATTCCGCTTCAATCGCCGCGAGTTTAACTTTTTGCACATCGCCTACTTCATAGCCTGACTCATCACCTAATACGATGACTGATAGGATCGCAGCTAAACCAAAAGCTGAGGCAATGGCGAATGAGCGACGGGCAAAACCCATGTCGCGTTTTTTCAAGAGGTACCAGCTAGAAATAGCCAGAACGAACATTGCGCCAGTGACATAACCTGCAGCAACGGTATGTACAAACTTCACCTGCGCGACTGGGTTCAACAGCAGGGCTGCAAAGTCGGTGACTTCCATGCGCATGGTTTCATAGTTGAACTCTGCGCCTACTGGGTTTTGCATCCAGCCGTTGGCAATCAGAATCCACAGTGCGGATAAGTTAGAGCCCAGTGCTACCAGCCAAGTGACCGCTAAGTGCTGGCGCTTACTTAAACGATCCCAGCCAAAGAAGAATAAACCAATAAAGGTGGATTCTAAGAAGAATGCCATCAGGCCTTCAATGGCCAGTGGTGCACCAAAAATATCACCTACATAGTGGCTGTAGTAGGCCCAGTTAGTACCAAACTGGAACTCCATGGTGAGCCCTGTGGCTACCCCTAGAGCAAAGTTAATACCAAACAGCTTACCCCAGAACTTAACCATGTCTTTGTAGACTTCTTTGCCGGTCATAACATAGACCGACTCCATAATGGCAAGTAAAAAGGCAAGACCTAACGTAAGTGGAACGAATATAAAGTGATACATAGCCGTCATTGCAAATTGCAGACGGGACAGATCAACTAATTCTTCCGAGATCATTTAATGCTCTCCTCGGCTAGTGGATAAAGGCAGCAAGCTGTTGAAGTCTTATCAATACCAGATAAAGCCCCAGATGTTTACTAAATATTTCATGGCAAGATGAAATATTCATGAAGCACTCGACAGCTGCTTATTTTAATCAAACAGAAAATAATGACAGATCAAGTAAAATCCGTCTTTTTTGAGCTGTTTTGCTGCGCTTTCCTAGAGAATCTCCCTAAGTAAAGTAAGCGTATTATGGCACTTTAGTCGAGTCAAAGCTTGATCTCGCTCAGTGACTTGTTGTCGCAGCAATACGTCTGGCCGCCAGCTGATGGGCGTAGGTGCTTAAGCCACTACAGATAAGAAGCAACTGACTTAAAGTTGTCATGTCAAAAAGGTGTAATCAAGCTGAACTGTTCTTGGCTGCACTAGGAATGTCTTATGATTAAGAAAACCATGGCTTCAGGCCTAAAACTGTATGTACTGGACACCAATGTGCTCATTCATGATCCCACAGCGCTGCTGAACTTTCAGGAGCATCATGTGGTAATCCCCATGACTGTGTTGGAGGAGCTAGATCATTTAAAGTCAGGCAAGCCTGCGGTGGCTGTAGAGTGTCGGCAAGCGATTCGCTTAATTGATCAGTTGCTGGGGGCGGCCACTACCGAGCAAGTTGAGCAGGGGGTGCCGATTATGCGAGTAGATGGCGTGGCCAAAGGTTACTTGTCGATTGCTATGCGCTTTATTGAGGATTCCAGCACCCATCTGCCAGAAAGTATCAATGATAATCGTATTATTAACCTATTAGATGTACTGCAGACTGAGCATCCTGAGTTATCTGTGGTGTTAGTTAGTAAAGACATCAATATGCGCTTGAAGGCGCGAGCGTGCGGCATTGCGGCTGAAGACTACGAAAGTGGCAAGGTGATCGATGATATTGGTTTGTTGCCGCAGGGCTTTATCGAGATAGAGCAGTCATTTTGGGGTAATGTGACTAAGGTCGAAACCACGCAGCAGCTAGGCTCAACTTGGCATGAAGTGGTTTTGCCGACAGAGTTTCCTGCTTTGCACCTCAATCAGTTTATTTTGGATCAGCAAGGGTTTGTTGGTTGGGTGAAAGAGATTATTGGTACTAACACCGTGCGCTTATTAGATTTGCCGCGCCAAGCATTGATGGAGCAGCAAGCTTGGGGGTTAAAACCGCGAGATATTTATCAGGCCTTAGCCTTGTTTGCCTTATTAGAGCCTGATATTGATTTGGTTAATTTAACTGGAGCGGCGGGATCGGGTAAGACCATCTTGGCGTTAGCGGCAGCGATTGAGCAAACGATGGCCGAAAAGCGTTATCGGCGAATTATCGCTACGCGCAGTGTGCAGGGTTTAGATGAAGATATAGGTTTTTTGCCTGGTACCGAAACAGAGAAAATGGAGCCTTGGCTCGGCGCGATCACCGATAACCTAGAAGCTTTGCATATGGATGATGAAAGTCCTAAGGGTAGTGTGGAATATATTCTGGAGCGGATTCCACTGCATTTTAAATCGTTAAACTATATTCGTGGGCGTAGTTTTCAACAGGCATTTTTGCTAATCGATGAGTGCCAAAATTTAACACCGCATCAAGTTAAAACCATCATTACTCGTGCTGGCAAAGGTACTAAGGTGGTGTGTTTGGGTAACTTGGCGCAGATAGATACGCCTTACTTGTCGGCGACTAGTTCAGGGCTAACTTATTTAACGGAGCGGTTAAAAAACTACATGGGCAATGTGCATATTACCTTGCAAGGGGTGCCGCGCTCGGATTTAGCGGAATACGCAGAAGCTCACTTATAATAGTACAAACTGGCTAAGCAGGCTGTTTTGTGTTGGCCTGCTTGGCTATTGAATGAAGAGGTAGAGGTTAGAGACCTTTAACTGCAATCACGATGGTTTTAACGAGAAAACCTAGCACGCCTAGCCCTAAAGCAAAAAATAAAATACCAGTGCCGTATTTTCCTGCTTTAGACTTTTTCGCTAGATCCCAAACAATAAAGCCCATGAATAAAATTAGTCCACCCACAAGTAGGGTCATCATGAGTTCTTCGAAAATTTCTGGATCCATAGTGCCCTCGTTGATTGTTTAGCGTTGTGAGTGATAAAGCTGGTTACTCTATCTGGCATTAAAACTTACGTAAATGATCTAAAGGTAAGCTTGTACTGAGTGAGACATGATTAAGCACAAAGCTAGAGCGCACACTGGTAACGCCTTCAATGCGTGTTAGCTTATTGAGTAAAAATAACTGGTAGTGTTCCATGTCAGGCACTACCACTTTTAATTGATAGTCTGCATCCATACCGGTAATTAAGCTGCATTCTTGGACTTCTGACCACTGCAAAATATTATTTTGAAAGTTTTCAAAGCGCTCTGGGGTATGACGATCCATCCCAATTAAGATGTAAGCGGTTAGTGTAAGACCTAAGCGCTTACGATCGAGTAAAGCGACCTGCTTAGTAATGTAGCCTTCATCTTCTAGTTGTTTGACCCGGCGTGAGCAAGGGGAAGGCGATAAGCCAATGCGCTCAGCGAGTTCCTGGTTGGAGATGCGCGAGTCTTTTTGCAGTTCGGCAAGAATGCGCAAGTCAAAGCGATCAAGATTTTCCATATTGAGGATAGCCTAAGCAAATAAATTGCGTTAAGAGTGTAAAAGTAGAAATATTTTGCGTAAATATGTCCTTTTTTATCGCTTTTTGCAAGTATTCTTGCGTGATCTGTTCGTCGCTGCGCGAATTTTGACGCGGCTTAATTAATCCAAGCAAGAAAAAAGGAGCACCGGGTGCTCCTTGGGATTGGCTCAAAGTATTCATTAAGCTTGCGGGCTTACCTTAAGCAGAGCCAGCATTTCGGGCGATCCTTGTTGTTGAATTAGGTTCGGGTGATTAAAGGGAATGCTGTGGCCTGTGCGAGCGTGGATGATCTGCTCCAGTGTGACTGTATCAATTTCACCATTAGCCTTAATTGCAGGTTTAAGCTCCTCAGGTGCAATGGCATATTTGCCGGAGGGAAGATAGATCGTGCCATTGGCAAAATCGATGGCGTAGGCCACCAAGCCAGGGATTACCCAAAACAGCAAACCGATGCCATCTAAGATCGCAACCGCTGGATCAATTCGACCGCCTGACTTACCTTTGCGCTCAGGGTAGAGCAAGGTGCCACAGCCGGCCAGTTGGAATAATAAAGCGCCAGTGAGTCCAGCTGCGATCAGTCGAGTAATGGGCTGCCGGGTAAAGCGAGGGTGGGCTGTCTTTGGATATAAAGGGGCATTGGGCATCTGATGTCTCCTTCTACTTATAAAAAAGCTTTACTCATTGCAAAGCATTATTGATAAGGCTAATTTTACTTTTAATAGTTCCGCTGCAGTTTGGCTAGAGTAAAGCGGACAAACGAGCAATAAGCTCATCCTTAGGAATGAAAACTGGAGCAAGCGCTATGGAGCTGACTTTATACGGTGCGATTATTTCGCCCTTTGTGCGTAAAGTGCGGTTGTTTATGTTGGAAAAAGGTTTTGAGTATCAGTTTGAGCAGGTATTGCCTCGTCAAGTGCCCGAGTGGTATTGGAAGATTAGTCCTTTAGGTCGTATTCCTGGCCTAAAAGACGGCGAGCAGAGCTTTGCTGACTCATCAGTAATTTGTCATTACCTAGAGGATAAATACCCCTCTAAAAGTAATCTCTGTGGTGAAACGCCTTTGGAACGAGCGCGTATTAGTTGGTTTGAAAAGTATGCCGATTATGAAATAGCGCCGTTAGCAACTTTTACGGTGTTCTTTAATCGAGTCTTAGCTAAGCCGATGGGACTAGAGGTTAATCAAGCCGCGATTGATTCCGCTCTAAATAAGCTGCCCAAACATTGGGACTACTTGGAGCAGCAGTTAACTGGTAAGCAATACTTAGTTGCTAACCGATTAACTTTGGCGGATTTAG
>NZ_CM172014.1:1750000-1797500 GCF_057443035.1 Thiopseudomonas sp. SA1F2-1K | reverse complement strand
GCACGCAGGAGGTCTGCGGTTCGATCCCGCATGGCTCCACCAATACATTACATGTAACTGTGACGAGAGATCAGAAATGAGTATTTCTTTGCTTGATTGAAATATTGATTTCTGATTTTTTAATCAGAACTGTTCTTTAAAAATTTAGGTATGTGATAGAAGTAAAAAAGACTAATTCATTACTTTCACTGGTAATGATTAGGCTAAGGTAAAATTTGCGAGTTCAAGCGAATTTTCGGCGAAAGTATCAAACCATTCACGACTGACTTTGAATAATCGCTGTGAAGCAGATTGTTTGGGGTTATATGGTCAAGTGAATAAGCGCATACGGCGGATGCCTTGGCAGTCAGAGGCGATGAAAGACGTGATAGCCTGCGATAAGCTTCGGGGAGGTGGCAAATAACCTTTGATCCGGAGATCTCTGAATGGGGAAACCCACCTAACATAAGTTAGGTATCTTGTACTGAATACATAGGTGCAAGAGGCGAACCCGGGGAACTGAAACATCTAAGTACCCGGAGGAAAAGAAATCAATTGAGATTCCCTTAGTAGTGGCGAGCGAACGGGGACCAGCCCTTAAGCTTCTTTAACGTTAGTAAAACACGGTGGGAAACGTGACCATAGTAGGTGATAGTCCTGTATACGAAAACGTTATAGAAGTGAAATCGAGTAGGACGGAGCACGAGAAACTTTGTCTGAATATGGGGGGACCATCCTCCAAGGCTAAATACTACTGACTGACCGATAGTGAACCAGTACCGTGAGGGAAAGGCGAAAAGAACCCCGGAGAGGGGAGTGAAATAGAACCTGAAACCGTATGCGTACAAGCAGTAGGAGCAGACTTTGTTCTGTGACTGCGTACCTTTTGTATAATGGGTCAGCGACTTATATTCAGTGGCAAGCTTAACCGAATAGGGAAGGCGTAGCGAAAGCGAGTCTTAATAGGGCGAATAGTCGCTGGGTATAGACCCGAAACCGGACGATCTATCCATGGGCAGGTTGAAGGTTGGGTAACACTAACTGGAGGACCGAACCCACTAATGTTGAAAAATTAGGGGATGACCTGTGGATCGGAGTGAAAGGCTAATCAAGTCCGGAGATAGCTGGTTCTCCTCGAAAGCTATTTAGGTAGCGCCTCATGTATCACTGCTGGGGGTAGAGCACTGTTTCGGCTAGGGGGTCATCTCGACTTACCAACCCGATGCAAACTCCGAATACCAGCAAGTGCGAGCATGGGAGACACACGGCGGGTGCTAACGTCCGTCGTGGAAAGGGAAACAACCCAGACCGTCAGCTAAGGTCCCAAAGTTATGGTTAAGTGGGAAACGATGTGGGAAGGCTTAGACAGCTAGGAGGTTGGCTTAGAAGCAGCCACCCTTTAAAGAAAGCGTAATAGCTCACTAGTCGAGTCGGCCTGCGCGGAAGATGTAACGGGGCTCAAACCATACACCGAAGCTACGGGTGCACTCTTTTGAGTGTGCGGTAGAGGAGCGTTCTGTAAGCCTGTGAAGGTGAGTTGAGAAGCTTGCTGGAGGTATCAGAAGTGCGAATGCTGACATGAGTAACGATAATGGGAGTGAAAAACTTCCACGCCGAAAGACCAAGGTTTCCTGCGCCACGTTAATCGACGCAGGGTGAGTCGGCCCCTAAGGTGAGACTGAGAAGTGTAATCGATGGGAAACAGGTTAATATTCCTGTACTTCTAACTATTGCGATGGAGAGACGGAGAAGGCTAGGCCAGCGCGGCGTTGGTTGTCCGTGTTTAAGGCAGTAGGCTGAGATCTTAGGCAAATCCGGGATCTTAAAGCCGAGAGCTGATGACGAGTCCTCTTATGAGGATGAAGTGGTTGATGCCATGCTTCCAAGAAAATCTTCTAAGCTTCAGATAGTTAGGAACCGTACCCCAAACCGACACAGGTGGTCGGGTAGAGAATACCAAGGCGCTTGAGAGAACTCGGGTGAAGGAACTAGGCAAAATGGCACCGTAACTTCGGGAGAAGGTGCGCCGGCTAGGGTGAAGGACTTGCTCCGTAAGCTCTGGCTGGTCGAAGATACCAGGCCGCTGCGACTGTTTATTAAAAACACAGGACTCTGCAAACACGAAAGTGGACGTATAGGGTCTGACGCCTGCCCGGTGCCGGAAGGTTAATTGATGGGGTTAGCGCAAGCGAAGCTCTTGATCGAAGCCCCGGTAAACGGCGGCCGTAACTATAACGGTCCTAAGGTAGCGAAATTCCTTGTCGGGTAAGTTCCGACCTGCACGAATGGCGTAACGATGGCGGCGCTGTCTCCACCCGAGACTCAGTGAAATTGAAATCGCTGTGAAGATGCAGTGTATCCGCGGCAAGACGGAAAGACCCCGTGAACCTTTACTATAGCTTTGCACTGGACTTTGAAGTTGTTTGTGTAGGATAGGTGGGAGGCTTTGAAACTGTGACGCCAGTTGCAGTGGAGCCATCCTTGAAATACCACCCTGGCAACTTTGAGGTTCTAACTCAGGTCCGTAAGCCGGATCGAAGACAGTGTATGGTGGGTAGTTTGACTGGGGCGGTCTCCTCCTAAAGAGTAACGGAGGAGTACGAAGGTGCGCTCGGGCCGGTCGGAAATCGGTCTAAGAGTATAAAGGCAAAAGCGCGCTTAACTGCGAGACCAACAAGTCGAGCAGGTACGAAAGTAGGTCTTAGTGATCCGGTGGTTCTGTATGGAAGGGCCATCGCTCAACGGATAAAAGGTACTCCGGGGATAACAGGCTGATACCGCCCAAGAGTTCATATCGACGGCGGTGTTTGGCACCTCGATGTCGGCTCATCACATCCTGGGGCTGAAGCCGGTCCCAAGGGTATGGCTGTTCGCCATTTAAAGTGGTACGCGAGCTGGGTTTAGAACGTCGTGAGACAGTTCGGTCCCTATCTGCCGTGGACGTTTGAGATTTGAGAGGGGCTGCTCCTAGTACGAGAGGACCGGAGTGGACGAACCTCTGGTGTTCCGGTTGTCACGCCAGTGGCATTGCCGGGTAGCTATGTTCGGAAACGATAACCGCTGAAAGCATCTAAGCGGGAAGCGTGCCTCAAGATGAGATCTCACTGGGATCTTGAATCCCCTAAAGGGCCGTCGAAGACTACGACGTTGATAGGTTGGGTGTGTAAGCGCTGTGAGGCGTTGAGCTAACCAATACTAATTGCCCGTGAGGCTTGACCATATAACACCCAAACAATTTGGGTCTGGTTGATACCAAAACAAACGAAAATTTAGTTGAACTCAAAACACCGAATCAACTACTATTACATACCTAATTCGAAGGCACGACTAAGCCGAGGCACACCTGCGCAGCCCACAACGGACCTTCTAAAGAATTGCTTGACGACCATAGAGCGTTGGAACCACCTGATCCCTTCCCGAACTCAGTAGTGAAACGATGTATCGCCGATGGTAGTGTGGGGTTTCCCCATGTGAGAGTAGGTCATCGTCAAGCGCCAAACAAAAAATCCCCTGTACGCACATCGCGACAGGGGATTTTTTTTGCCTAATGTTCATGGATTACATGCTCATCCTTGAGTGATACGCCTCCTGCGTTGTGCTGCTCCTACTTTCCTTAGTCTGATCAAAGCTTAGGTTGAGTGAGCTAAAAAGCAAATTTATAGCAGCAGAGGCTGTCTCTAACTGTTAAAATATTCAGCATGTCCCCGTAGCTCAGTCGGATAGAGCAAGTGCCTCCTAAGCGCTAGGTCGGAGGTTCAATTCCTCTCGGGGACGCCATTTTCTACACTATCTGCTTTTCTGGCAGTTAGATCACCTTCCTGACTATCGATAACTCAATATTTTGCCCTTTAAGCTGATCTAAAGTTTAAGCTATTTATGCAACCGATTCTCTTTAAGGTTGGTAAGATAAGGCATAAGCACTCAGTAGTAGCTGGTTAAAAATATGACAATAAAAAATATTGATGCTGGGCAGGGATATACCGCCTCCATGATGAACACTATGTGGTCGCGTTTAAGTTACCCACAAATTATTAAAGCTGCGCGAGCACGAAGTACGGCGTATGGGGTAAATGCCAGTGCCGATTCGTGTCTAAAACAGCAAATTAGCTTGGCTGAGTTGAGAAAAAATAATGGATTATTATTAGATGCAGCAGAGCCTGTTTTAGAGCGACTTACCGAGCAGTTCGCTAGCTTTCAAAGTGATGCGCTATTTATTTTAGCCAACCGCGAAGCAACGATTTTAAGTGTGGAAGGGCGCTCTGAGCAGCAGCAAGAAATCAGTGATGTAGCGCCTGGGGTATGTTGGAGTGAGAGTATCCGCGGGACTAACGCACTGGGAACCGCCTTGGTAGAAGCGCAGCCTATGTTGATTAACTGCGGCGAGCACTTTCTAGAACGTTTAGAGCGTTACTCATGCTCCTCGGTGTTGCTCAATGATGCCAATGGTGCTGTGACTGGCGTTTTGAGCTTGGCGCGTAAAGGCGCTTTACCTGAGACTCAAGACAGCTTGCTGATGCTGACCTTGACCGCCAGCTATATTGATCGACGTCTGTTTATCAGTAGTCAAAGCGAGCATATACGTTTGGCTTTTCATTGCAGTCCTAATTATTTGGATTCACCCTGGCAGGGTTTACTCTCAGTGAGTTTAGATGGCCATATTATGGCCGTGAATGATGCCGCCTGTGAGCTCTTAGGCCAGCCAAGGGAGTTATTGTTAGGGCAATCCTGCGAGACTTTTTTAGGTGGGCGAGTGCCCGCACTGAAACGGATTACTAAAGGCTTATATGGCAGCTTGAAAACCAAGCGCGGTAAGCTGTTTTATAAAATTCTGCAAATGCCAGAAACTGATGCTTTAGCCAGTTATGCACCGACTAAAGTGAAAAAACAGCCGAGCTATCTGACTTCTGCCAACCCAAAGTTTGAGAAAAACTTAGGACTCGCTCAACGTGGCTTTGCCAAAAATTTACCTATCTTATTATTGGGTGAGACCGGCACAGGTAAAGAGGTCATTGCCCGTCATCTGCATAATCAAAGTAGTCGTGCAGGGCAGCCTTTTGTTGCGGTTAACTGTGCAGCTATACCTGAAGGTTTAATCGAGTCTGAGCTATTTGGTTATAAAGAGGGAGCGTTCACCGGTGCGCGTCGTGGCGGAATGGCTGGTCGCCTGCAGCAGGCGCAGGGTGGCACGTTATTCCTAGATGAGGTCGGAGATATGCCTGTTGAGCTACAGGCGCGTTTATTACGTGTACTGCAAGAGCGTCATTTTACTCCTTTAGGTGGGGCTCAAGAGCAGCCGTTAAATATTGGTTTAATCTGTGCGACTCACCGTGATTTGCGGCAACATGTTGCGGATAAATCGTTTCGGGAAGATTTGTACTATCGAATTAACGGCATGAGCATGCAGCTGCCGGCACTCAGACAGCGGAATGATTTATCTCAGTTATGCGAATTGTTTTTAGCCAGAGAAGGTTTTACTAAAGTGACCTTAAGTGCTGATTTGCAGCGCTTATTTGCAGATTATCATTGGCCAGGAAATATTCGCCAGCTAGAAATGGTGATGCGCACTTTGGCTGCTCTAGCTGAGCCTGAACAGCAGTATTTCAATTTAGATGATTTACCCGATACTTTGTTAGAAGAATTACAAGAAGCCTTACCGCAAGATGCTGGTACCTGCATTCGTAGCAATGAAAACGAATTAATTCGCCAAGCTCTAATGAATCATGAAGGCAATGTTAGTGCGGCAGCGCGTGAGCTAGGCATTAGCCGAGCCACCTTATATCGTAAATTAAAGCAGTTGGACAACATATGGCGCGCTGGCTAGCAAAGCTGATTAGTAGCCAAGAACAGGCACGATTAGCGGATGCCCTGCACTGGCTGTACCAGTTTGTAAAACCACATCGAACTGCTATTTATGGGTTATTACTGCTGTCATTAATCGCCTCTGGCATTACTTTGTTGCAGCCGTGGCTGACTAAAATGTTGATTGATGATGGCTTGGTTGCGGGTAACTTTAATGCCTTGCTAGTAGTCGCCTTAGCGATGGTGAGTGTAGGCATACTAGGCACTGTGCTATCGGGGGTGAGTCGCTACTTCCATACCCGGTTATCTGGACGGATTTTATTTTCGTTACGTGATGCGCTCTATCAACACTTACAAAAACTGTCGCCTAGTTTTTATAGTCAATGGCGAATGGGCGATTTGTTTACACGCTTAGACGGTGATGTCGCTGAAATTCAGCGATTTGCTGTGGATGCGTTATTTTCGGCAATTTCCAATCTATTAGGATTATTAGGCGCGCTTATTTTGTTGGTAAGCCTGTCTTGGAAGTTGGCTTTATTAGTTTTAGTGCTAGTGCCACTTGAGTTGCTGTGGCTGCGTTGGATGCGACGTAAAGTTGAAAGCAATAGTCGAGCGCTACGTGAAAAGGCCAGTGATATTTCTTCGTTCATGGTGGAAACGTTACCAGCGATGAAATTTATTCAAGCCGCAGTGCAAGAAGAGCGTGAAGCTAGGCGTTTGCGTGAGTTATCAGGTAATTATTTACAGCAATTGCTGCGTTTACAGTTAACTGAGTTTTTTACGCAGGCGGTACCCAATCTTTTGACCTCCATTACTCGGGCAACGGCCTTTATTATTGGCGGCTATTGGGTGATTCAAGGGACTTGGCAGCTTGGAGCTTTAATCGCTTTTTCGACCTATTTGGGTATGGTGATTGGACCGGCACAAAGCTTGTTAGGGTTATATGTTTCCATTCAGCGAATGAGTGTCAGCCTGACTAGGGTGCAAGAGTTACAAGCAGCACCAATTGCTGTAACGAGTGAACAAGCGCGTCCGTTGCCAATTGAGTCACCAGGCAGGATTGAATTGCAGGGCGTAAGCTTTACTCATCAAGGAAGGGCTGAGCCGACCTTGTCTCAGGTAAATGCGCAATTTCAAGCGCGGCAAAAAATTGCCTTGGTTGGTGGTTCAGGGGCTGGAAAAAGCACCTTGATTGATTTATTGCAGCGCTTTTATTTGCCGCAAGAAGGGGTTATTTTGCTGGATGGACAGGATATTCAGCAGTTTGATTTAGCCGCGTTTCGGCGCAAAGTCGCAGTGGTTAGCCAAGACATTGTATTGTTTCGTGGCAGCTTAGCGGACAACTTACGCTATGTGGCGCCTGCAGCGACTGATGCAGAAATTTTAGCGGTGTTGCAGCAGGTGCAGTTGCAAGGATTGCTTGATCAGCTACCGCAAGGCATTGATACTCCACTTGCCGAGCGTGGGCAGCAATTGTCAGGTGGGCAGAAACAGCGTATTGCAATTGCTCGGGCATTATTACAGCAACCAATATTACTGATTCTAGATGAAGCGACTTCAGCGGTGGATGAAGCAACAGAGCAGCGTATCATGCAAGAAGTCGATCGCTTATTTGCCCGCTGCACACGGATTGTTATTAGTCATCGCAGTCATACCTGGCAGCAAGCTGATGCTTGCTGGCTCTTGCGTGATGGCCAATTGATACAGAAAAATTTAGCCAGGGTGATAAGTCATGTTTAAGCGCATTGGCATCGTCGATAGTGGCTATAGCCCAGAGCAAGCGTCTTATATATTTGCCAGTCAACGTCTTATGCTGACCGCTAAAGGAGTAGAGCAAACTCCTGTGCAGCCTGATGTTACCGGTCATGGTAGTGCAGTTATCGAGATTATTCGCATGCATCAGCCCAGGACGCGGTTTGCTGTAGCACAGGTATTTGATCAGGATCATCGTACCTCGGTTGAGCAGGTGGTGGCAGGGATTGATTGGTTGTTAGAGCAGCAGGTAGAGCTAATTAACTTAAGTCTTGGTCTACGGGAGCCGCAGCCTAGCTTGCATGCGGCCTTGCAAAGAGCAAAGGCGCTGGGGGTGTTATTGATGGCTTCTAGCCCTGCGATGGGGCCTAAGGTTTATCCTGCGGCTTATCCTGAAGTGATTAGCATCACCAGTGATGGGCGTTGTACTGAGCCTGCCCAGTTTTATCGTTTGAAGGTGGGCAATGCCCAGTTTGGCGCCCACGGGCATGGACCGAAACAGCACGTAGGATCCAGTATGGCCTGCGCGCATTTTGCTGGCTTATGGGCGAAAAATACACTGGAAGGTTAATCGGCTCAACGCAAACGAGCCAGCAATAGCTGGCTCGTTTATTGTTACTTGGAGGGTTAGACTTTAATCAGTACAGATTTGTGCTCAGTGTAAGCTGAGATGACTTCCTCACCCATTTCGCGACCTAAACCAGAAAGTTTATAACCACCAAATGGCAGAACTGGGTCTAAAGCGCTGTGGCAGTTAACCCATACTGAGCCTGATTTAATTTGTGGAATTAAACGGTGCACGGCTGCAAGGTCATTGGACCAGATACTAGCACCTAAGCCATAAATGTTGTCATTAGCTAATTGTACGGCTTCTTCTAAGGTGTCAAAGGGCTGACAAACCAGTACTGGGCCAAAAATTTCTTCTTGCACCAACTCGCTGTCTTGTTTTACATCAGCAATAACCGTTGGTTTAACAAAGAAGCCTGGGCTGAAGGATTCGCCACCACAAACAATACGTGCACCTTCAGCGCGGCCTTGATCAATAAAGCGCTGCACACTATTTTGCTGCTTTTTAGAGATCAGTGGACCCATATCCACGGATGGATCCATAGCGTTACCGAGCTTCATGTTATTGGCAATTTCGGCAATGCCTTGTACCACAGTTTCATAATGTTTGCGGTGTACATAAAGGCGAGAACCGGCGCTGCATACTTGACCGTGGTTAAAGAAAATTGCTTGCGCTGCTCCAGCAATGGCTTCTTCTAAGTTGGCATCTTCGAGTACCAGTACAGGAGACTTACCGCCCAATTCTAAGGTAACGCGGGTCATGTTATCCATGGCCGCTTTACCGATGGTTTGGCCCACTTGGGTTGAACCAGTGAAGGTTAGCTTGTTCACCTGTGGATGGCTGCTGAGTGCTGCGCCAACTACAGAGCCAGGACCAGTGATTACGTTAAGTACACCCGCTGGGTAGCCGGCTTCTTTGACTAATTCGGCTAGCTTGAGCAAGCTTAGTGGCGTTTCATCGGCTGGTTTAATGACAATGGTACAGCCAGTAGCAAGGGCTGGGGCAATTTTCCAGCAAGCTAATAAAAGAGGAAAGTTCCAAGCAACAATAGCACCGACTACGCCAATCGGCTCACGACGAGTAAAGCCATGGAAGTGGGCATCGGGTAGTAAAGGTAAGGATGGTTCAACGGTGCTGCCGCCTAATTTAGTTGCCCAACCGGCCATATAGCGTAAAAAGTCGATGCACAGCTGTACGTCCATCGCGCGGGCTACTGCTGCGCTTTTACCGTTATTGAGACACTCCAGTTCAGCTAATACTTGGCCGTCGCGCTCCATTAAATCAGCAAGTTTCCAGAGCAAATTTTGGCGCTCACGAGGACGCATACGTGACCATTCAGAATCATCAAATGCTTGACGCGCGCTAGCGACAGCGCGCTCCATATCACTGATTCCACCGTGAGCTACGCTGGCCACATGCTCACCAGTTGCTGGGTTATTGAGCTCTAGGGTGTTACCGCTATCGCTAAACACAAACTCATTATTGATGAACAGGCCAATAGGTTGGCTAATAAATGCTTGGGTAGCAGCGGAGGGTGTAGGTACTGACATAGTAGAATCTCTCTTTTTTATTAGTGATACTTAGAATTAAGCAAAGTGCGTGCCATTCTAATTAAACCGCCTTAACCCATGGCCTTGCGAGCGGTTTTGAGGTTGTAGAGCTAATGCAGAGTGAGTCTTTGCTCAAGACAGTGTCGCAAAGTGAGACAGCGAGTGTTGATCCTGACGCACCCCATCACATAGGGGCTGTTCTATGAATCTAGCGCAGTTTAAATAGTGCTTGAGCAAAAACATGTTTCCAAATAAGAATTAAGTGTTTTAACTTGCTACAGCTGGATTAAAAAAAATCGTAAAAAACTCAGTTAGTGCTTTAAAAGACCTTGCTTTATTTGGTAAGTAATTGATTTTAAAGGTTTTGTGTTGAGTTGGCATGAAAATCGCTTACCAATAAAGGTGTGGAGTGATGCAATCGTGTGACGCGTTTGCCATTTCTAAAACGAGAATAAGAATAAGTGGAGGTCTTGATGAAGACACAACTACGGCAGTGCCTGATGCCCACTATGCTTGCATTAGCAGTCATGGGAGCTTCAACGTCGAGTTTTGCTGAGCAGGCGCGTCCTGGGAAGCAAATCTTGCAAGAAACCTGTGCTGTTTGCCATCAAAAGCAAGATGATGAAAAACTTAGCCGCATCAGTTATCAGCGTAAAACCCCTGAGGGTTGGTTGATGACCGTGGTGCGTATGCAAGTTGCCCATGGCTTAGAGATTAGCAATGAAGACCGCCGTAGTGTGGTTAAGTACTTAGCTGATACTCAAGGTTTGGCACCTAGCGAAACAGAGGGTGTACGTTACGCTTTAGAGCGCCGTTTAAATACCGTTGAGTCATTCCGCGGGGAGGAACTCGGTGAAATGTGCGCACGTTGTCACTCTGGAGCACGCGTGGCTTTACAGCGTCGTCCAACCAAAGAATGGCAGCAGCTGATTAACTTCCACTTAGGTCAATGGGCTTCATTAGAATATCAAGCGCTGTCGCGTGATCGTGACTGGTTTGATATTGCAATTAATAAAACTGCGCCTGAGTTAGCTGAGCGCTATCCAATTGATTCTAAAGACTGGGATAAGTGGCAGAAAGATAAGCCTGCGGCTGAAAGCTTGAAAGGTTCGTGGAGCTTTAGCGGCCACTACACCGGTAAAGGCGAAGTGCGTGGTGCGATGACTGTCGAACCAACAGGCAATGATCAGTTTAAAGTCACTGTTAAAGGTGAGTATGCGGACGGTCAGCCATTTGTTGGGGAAGGTACCGGTATTTTATATAACGGCTATGAATGGCGAGCTAATATCACCATTGATGGCGTAGTGATGCGCCAGGTGTTTGCAGCTGTTAATGGCGAAATGAAAGGTCGAATGTTTGAGCGTAAAAACGATGAGCGTGGTTTAGACTTCGTTGCCGCACAACAAGGCCAAACACGTTTGTTAGCAGTACAGCCAAGCTATGTTAAAGCTGGTAGTGAAGCAGTATTAACTTTAGTTGGTGCTGGCTTAAGTGGTAAACCTGACTTTGGTAAAGGCATTGAAGTGCTTTCCGTTGAGCAGGCAAGCGCTGAGCAAATGCAAGTACGGGTTAAAGTCGCTGCAGATGCCAAATTAGGTTCCCATAGCTTGCAAGTAGGTAAAGCTAAAGGTGCTGAGCTGGCGGTTTATCAAGCGATTGACAATATTAAAGTCTTACCTGACTACTCGATTGCGCGCTTAGGTGGTAATGGCGGCACGGTAGAAAAGGTTGAAGGTCGCTTTGATGCAGAAGCTTGGGCCGTGAACGCGGAAGGTAAGCCTTATCGTTTAGGCGTAATGCCTGCCACTTGGTCAGTCGATGCTTGGGATGAAAAAGCGGTAGCAGCCGAGGATCTACGTTTTGCTGGAACCATGGATACTGAAACAGGCGTCTTTACACCAGCTGGCGCGGGACCTAACCCTGAGCGGAAGATGATGGCCAGTAACGTGGGTAACTTAAAAGTGATTGCTAAAGTCACTGAAGACGGTAAAACCCATGAAGCTGAAAGCCATATGGTGGTCACCGTACAGCGCTGGAATCTACCTCCGATTCCATAATGCGTAACACAATAATAAGTCTAAAAGGGTGAAGTCATGGGTGCGAGATTAAACTTAGTGGAGCACAACCTGCATGAAGTGCAGGTAGACGCTATGCGCATGCTGTTTCATATTCCCAGTAGTTCATTGTTTGCCAGCGATGAAATTACTTCGGGAGTGATTGCCAGCTTGCGTCAGGGCGAGTGTTCTGAGCAAGAATTACAAACCCGCTTAGCTGGGCGTTTTAACTCGCAAGATGTCAAACAAACATTAGAAGAGTTAATTGCTTTAGAAGTAGTCAGCGATGGCAGGCCGCTAACGCCTGAAATTCGAAATAAACGGGTTGAGAAAACCGCACTGAATACTGTGGTTTTAAACGTCAATACCGGCTGCAATCTGAGCTGTACTTATTGCTATAAAGAAGATTTAGATAAGCCTTCGGCTGGCAAAAAAATGGGTGCAGAAACAGCAGAAGCTTCGGTTGAGATGTTGCTTAAGGAGTCACCGGATGAGCCGCGTTATACCGTGGTGTTCTTTGGTGGTGAGCCCTTAAGTAATCGTCCGTTAATCGAACACATGGTTGACTACTGTGAGCGGCGTTTGGGCGCACTCGGCAAAGGCGTAGACTTTGTGATGACGACCAACGCGACCTTGCTTACCGAAGAAATCGTGGATTACTTAAATGCTCACCGCTTTGGTTTATCGATCAGTATTGATGGGCCTAAAACGGTGCATGACCGTAATCGGATCACGGTGGGTGGTCAGGGTACTTACGATGTGGTGCGTCGCAAAGCCGATATGCTATTGGCCCGTTATAACAGTCGCCCAGTGGGCGCTCGTGTAACCTTAACCAAAGGCATAACGGATGTAGAAACTATCTGGGACCACTTATTTAATGAAGTGGGCTTTGCTGAAGTAGGCTTTGCTCCAGTAACTACTGGAGACATCAGCAGCTTTAACTTATCAGGCGAAGAAGTAGAGCAGGTGTTTGCCAATATGAAGGCTTTAGGTCGTCGCTATTTAGATGCGGCCTTGCGTCATGAAAATATTGGCTTCTCCAACCTGCACCAGATGATTACAGACATTCACGAAGGGCATAAAAAACTATTGCCCTGCGGCGCTGGTTTGAAAATGCTGGCTGTTGATCATAAGGGCGAGTTAAACCTGTGTCACCGCTTTACTGGTTCTGAAATGCCAACTTTTGGCAACGTCTTGAACCAAGGTGTGAAACAAGTCGAGCTGAATGACTTTTTGTCAGCGCGTTTAGATCGTACTAATACTGGCTGTCAAACCTGTCGGATTCGTAATCTTTGCTCAGGCGGCTGCTATCACGAAAGTTATGCTCGCTATGGCGACCCAACACACCCGACCTATCACTATTGCGAACTAATGCGTGACTGGGTGGATTTTGGTATCGAGGTTTATAGCCGCATTATGGCGAAAAACCCTGCCTTTATTGGCACCTACATCACTCCACGCAAGGGGCATTAATTATGAAACACTTAAAGCCGATCAATAATAAAGCACAACACCTTACCGAAGCTGTTGCTGAAAATCGTCAAGACGAAGTTTTAGCGATGAGCATTGTCGCTGGCTGTACAGCAACCGTTGACCCAGGTTGGGAAGTCGATGCCTTTGGCGGCATTAGCTCTCTGTGTCAGCCAATGGAAGCTGACTTATACGGTTGCGCGGATCCTTGCTGGTGGCCAGCACAGCTCCCCGACATTATGAGCACGCACCCAAACTGGAACAAAGACGCGGCTGACTCTGCAACTGACTGGCGCAACTTGCAGACAATTTTCCCTGAAGATGTTTAATGTTTGCTGCCAATGAGGAAAGGTTATGAATAATAAAAAAATGTGGTTAGGCGCAACATTAACCGCGCTATGTTTAAGCAGCGTAAGTGCCTTTGCGTTCAATGAAAGCAAACCTTTAGCTAAGGGTAGCGAGTATTTAGCGGTATCTAACTACCCAGATAACTTGCATATCATTGATGCTAAAGAGGATAAGCTCTATAAAACCTGTAAGATCCCAGGTAAGTTTGGCCCAGGCACCGTAGTAATGAGCCCAGACAAAACCCGCGCCTATGTGTTAGGTAATGGGTTCAGTGAAGTGTTTGGCTTTAACGTGGATAACTGTGAGATTGAATTCCGCGCTAAGTTTGCGCAGCAGTCGAACGAAGATGCGCGTTCTATGTTCTCGTTTGCGGTTAGTGTTGATGGCAAAGAGGTGTATGTTGCCAACAACCCAGTGCTGAAATTTAGCGATCACTATGAAGTGCAACAGTCGCGTTTATTTGTATATGACGCTAATGGCGGAACCAAAGCGAAGCCTATTCGTCAGTTCCCGATGCCGCGCCAGCTCTATACCATGCAGGCTGCTGATGATGGATCTTTATATGTAGCCGGTCCTGATATCTATAAAGTTGATGTGCAAACGGGTAAATATGAAGTGGCAATTCCAGTGCGTAACTGGAAGCGTGAAAACTATGGTGCACCGGATGTTTTATATTTCTGGCCACACCAGCAAAAAACTCGCGACTTCAGTATTTTATATACTGCACCTAAGTTTAAAGATGAGAAGCAAGATCCTGAAACCGCTGATGTGAAGTACGGCTTCTACAACGTCAACTTGGCGACTGGTAAAACAGAAACCAAAGACTTTGCTGTAGCCGAAGAAATTTACTTCACTGGTTACCGTGATCCTAAAGATGATAATACGATGTTTGCGGTACTTAACCGTTTAACTAAGTACGACATCAAAAATGAGAAGCTTTTGAAAGCTCAAGAGCTAGATCACACTTACTATTGCATTACCTTTAACGATAAAGCCGATAAAATTTATCTGGTGGGTACCTTGAATGACATCAGTATCCATAACCCAGACACGCTAGAGAAAATTGGCAGCATCACCTTGCCAGGTGGTGATATGGCGATTACGACAGCACAGACCTTTATTCGTTAAGTGCGACCTCGTAGGTGCTGACATCAGTCAGCACCTACACCTTTCCTAAACAACAACAATAATCTTTTAGGAGTGTCTTTATGACTAAGCGCTCGGTGCTTTCTTGCGCCATCACATTAGCGATCGCTGCCACTTCCAGTGCGCAAGCCTATGAACTGTATCAAGATGATGCACGTTACTTAAACCTAGATGTGTCGGCTGCGTTTGGGCTGTTTCACAGCCAGCGTAGTTATGCAGCAGTCAACCCCGAGACTAAAGAACAAAGTACGAGCTGGCGCGAAGGCTATCTTAAGTATGGCTTTAGTGCAGGGAAAAAACTGGTGGATGATTCTGAGTTGAGTGCAGGCTTGGCTTGGGTCAGCTCGGGGACGTGGGGTAATAGCGATGCCGCTGGTTTAACCGATGGTTCGGAGCGACACACTCGGATCGAAGAGGGTTGGGCCCGCTGGAAATCGGGCCAGCTTATTTCAGCATTGGGCGAGAATGGGCTGGATATTTCTGCCGGACGACAGTTTGCTTCAGTTGGCAGTGGATTTTTAATTCATGGTGACCCGGTCAATATGGGGAACCAAATTGCCGATGGCGTTTTAGATCGTGGAGGTGCCTATTATTTAGCGCCACGCAATAACTTTGCGCGCACCGGTATTATTCGCCTTGGCGGTGAAACAGGCTGGCGCGGCGATCTGATGTACTTAAAGTCAGAAAACAAAGCCCAGGCAAAAACCGCTTTGCATGTGGCTAACCTGGAGCATGTAGGGGAGATGGGGACGATTGGCGCCACCTACATTAAAGGAAAAGATGTCGATAAAGAGTACGCCGATGAGTTTCAGCTCGAGCGGAAAGGTATGAAGGTCTACAGCTTACGTGGTAATAGTAGCTTTGGCGTTGATAACCTTGATCTATCGGCCGAGTATGCTCGGCAGAAAAAGCGTAGCGGCGATACAGAAAATGCTTGGTTTACCCAAGCTAGCTGGACGTTTGCGGATACCCCTTGGCAGCCTACGGCAACCTATCGTTATAGTCGTTTTTCCAAAGGGTTTGACCCACTATTTTATGGTTTAAGTACGGGTTTTGGTACTTGGTTCCAAGGTGAAGTAGCAGCTAACTATGCTGGACCATTTAATAGCAATACCAAGGTGCATCATGTGGGTGTAACAGCTCAGCCACGCGAGGATCTGACCTTGGGCGCATTGGCTTTTAAATTTAATACACTCGATAAAAAACAAGGTGATTTATCAGGTAGCGAGTTTGATATTTATGCGCAGTGGGACGTCAATCAACACTTATCGATTATTCCGGTAATGGGGTTATACAAGCCGAAAAAATATGTCAGTCAAGGCGGAGCTCAGTTAAAAGACAACAAGCGAAACCTGTATAGCCAGTTGCTATTTATGACGCAGTTTTAGAGGATAATCTAAGTTAATTCAGAGCAACGCATAGAGGTTAGCATGCAACAGATTGTCGTGTTAGGGGCAGGGCCAGCAGGCACCGTGTGCGCACTGGGTTTGCAGCGCTTAGGCTATACGGTCACGGTAGTCACGAGCGCCCGTAGTTTTGCTGCGGTGGAAGGTATCTCAGAGCGAGTGTTGCATGGATTAAAACAAGCAGGCTTGGAATTAGCACTGGCCAGTGTTAATCAAGCCTGTTTGCGTCAAGTCAGTTGGAATGGTGATAGTAGTGCACAGAATCAAGAATTTTTGCTCGATCGACCGTTATTTGATGCTGCACTAATAGCCCAACTCAGGCAGGCAGGTATTAAGGTCATTGAGCAAAGCGCAATTAAGGTGGTGGCACATGAGGCGGGGTTTCAGATCCAGCTTAAAGATGGACAAAGGCTCAGTGCAGATTTTTTAGTAGAAGCCAGAGGTCGCCAAGCGCCTGCTTCGGGTAAAGGGCTGCGGGGACCAGAAACCATTAGTTTATTAAATCGCTGGCAAGGACAAAGCGCACCGCCTAAAACTACAGTCACTAGCCTAGCTGATGGTTGGAGCTGGATGGCGCAGCTAGCAGATGGCCGCTGTTATTGGCAGCTGACGTTAGATGTTGCCAGTGCGAATTTACCTAGCAAGCAGCAATTGATCGACTATTGTGCTCAGCGCCGTGCAGCCTGTAGTGTTTCACAGCAGTTTTTTGCCGAGCAGCCAAGCATTGAGCAGATTGACTTACATGCACGCAGTAGTACTTCAACCTTAAGTCAGGCTGCCGTAGGTGAGCGCTGGATCCGCATTGGTGATGCAGCGATGGCGGTGGATCCTTTGTCAGGCAATGGCATTTTTCAGTCATTATCTTCAGCCTTACAAGCACCGGCAGTGATCCATACCCTATTGCAACGGCCAGAGAATCAGCCGTTAGCACAACAGTTTCATCAAACCCGGGTAGAAAATTTATTTATGCGCTTTGCTCGCTTAGGCCGGGACTTTTATCAAATGGAGCAGCACTGGCTCGAGCAGCCTTTTTGGCAGGCGCGTCGGCAATGGCCTGATACTGAAGTTATGCATCAGCAAGTTGGGCTTGAACAAATTCAAGTGCGTGAGCAACCGGTGCTAGAGCATAACTACATTGTTGGGCGTGCGGTAGTGGTAACACCTGATCAACCCTTAGGTATTTGGCATGTGGATGGCCTTGAGTTGGCGCCTTTTGTTCAAACCTTACAAGCGCAAGGGCTAGCCGCCGCTTTGCAAGGTTATGCGCCGCCGCAGCAGCGAATTTTACAGCAGTGGTTAACCACTACTCTGAATCCAGCCAGTTAAGCGACTAAGCGCTTGGCTAGAGCTGTGCAGCGAGTGTTTTTTTTGTATAATGCGCGCCTTGCAGGAGAGAGAGGCTAGTCCTCCGCCGAAGGCGCAAACTCCCATAAACGCTCAGGCCCATGTACTGCAACACAATTTATGATCGCCAACTGGAGAGCGATGGCTTTGCTTGGCAAAGCAGCATCCACCGAAGGGGCAAGCTGACTCTGACTTATCCGTGATGGGCGAGCAGCATAAACTCTCAGGTACACAGGACAGAGGGGGAGGCGCATTTCTCGCAGGAGTGTCTGTGTGCTTAGCTATATCTTTATGATTGCTATTACTGCTGAAGCCATGTCTGGAGCTTTAGCCGCGGGTCGCCGTAATATGGATTTATTCGGTGTGGCGTTAATTGCGTTCTTAACCGCCTTAGGCGGTGGTACAGTGCGCGATATGTTGCTGGGAAATTTTCCAGTGACCTGGACCCAACATCCCATTTATATTTATCTCACCATTGGTGCAGGCTTGCTAACCATGCTTATTGCTCGCTTTATGCATCGGCTGAATCGGGTGTTTTTATTGGTGGATGCCATGGGGCTGGTGGCCTTTACCATTATTGGTTGTGATGTGGCGCTGCGCTTAGATTATCCAACGCCGGTGGTGATCATGGCAGGAATTACCACCGGGATATTTGGCGGGATTTTGCGCGATATTATGTGTAACCGCACGCCTCAGGTCTTACGCCACGAGCTCTATGCTAGCGTGTCCTTTTTAGTGGCAATTTTGTACTTGGTGATGCGCGCCTATGGGGTCAATGAAAACCTCAATTTATTGGTTTCCTTTGCCTTTGGTTTAAGTATGCGTCTAGCCGCGATCAAGTATCAATGGTCGTTACCAATATTCTCTTACGCTGAGGATCAATGGGAAGATTAGCGTAATGGCAGTTTAACCTAAGCCGTTGCCAGCTGACTGGCAGCGGCTTTTTTTATGCTGAATATTTAACGATAAGTAGTACAGAGCGGTTTTTTACTGAACTAAATAAGTGGCCAGCTTCTCTAGATAAGTGTGCAAGATCAAAATACTAACAGTTTGCTTAGGGCAAACGATGACTTAACAGCAAGAGAAGGATATGCATCATGCTTTATACTATTGCGTTGATATTGCTAGTTCTCTGGGTTTTAGGATTAGTGTCTTCCTACACGATTGGCGGCTTTATTCATATATTATTGGTTATTGCTGTCATTATCATTTTATTACGGGTGATCCGCGGCAATAAGCCGTTATAGAGGCTTCGTACAGTGAAGTTTGGAGAGTAGGGTAAGTCGGACTTTAACCAAGTTCGACTTATTACCACTCTTAGGCTTTAAAGATTACTTAAAGCGCCGTTCAATGCCTTTTTCGACTAAGATTTTGGCTGAAATCTCTTCCACCGAAAACTGGGTGGTATTAATAAAGTTAATCCCTTCGCGCTGAAACAGTTTTTCTACCTCACGTACTTCAAACTCACACTGGGCATAGCTTGCATAGCGACTATTAGGCTTGCGCTCATGGCGTATTGCCGCCAAACGATCGGGATCAATGGTTAAGCCAAAGAGTTTATCTTTGTTGTCACGCAATGCTGGAGACAGCACTAAACGCTCCATATCTTCTTCGGTAAACGGATAGTTAGCTGCGCGAATTCCATACTGCATCGCCATATATAAGCAGGTAGGGGTTTTACCGCAACGTGATACGCCAAGAAGAATGATATCAGCACTGTTGTAGTGTCTGGTTCTAGCGCCATCATCGTTATCTAGGGCGAAGTTAACCGCTTCAATGCGTTCCATGTAGTTATTGGTGTGGGTAATCGCATGGGATTTGCCCACTGAGTAAGAGGAGCTGGCATTAAGCTCGGCTTCTAACGGGGATAAAAAGGATGAAAAAATATCCACTTTAAAGGCATTGGCACCGGCTAAAATGTCGCGAATCTCGTTATTAACGATGGTGTCGAAGACAATTGGTCGCATATTTTCTGCTTCTGCGACCGCATTAATTTGCTGTACCATGGCCTGAGCTTTTTCGACGCTATCGATATAGGGACGAGTCAGGCGGCGAAATTCAATATTGCCAAACTGTGCAAGTAAGCTTTGTCCAAGGGTTTCAGCCGTGATGCCTGTGCCGTCGGAAATAAAAAAAGCGGTGCGTTTCATGAGCTTTAGCCTTAAGTTGGGAACGTTTCTCAGCTATTATGGCCCAGCTTGCCGGGCAGTAGTCGGCAGTATTGTGACCTATTTTCCCTAAACAAGACCAGTAGCTGCGCCATTTTGTCTGGTCTGACTTACACAGAAGTGGAGACATCACCTTGGTTGAATATGTAATTCCCCTCGAAGAACTCGGCAATCATGACGTTGAGCGTGTAGGGGGTAAAAATGCTTCCCTTGGCGAAATGATCAGTAATTTAGCTGGCGCAGGTGTATCTGTTCCCGGTGGTTTTGCTACGACAGCACAAGCGTATCGTGACTTTATCGAGCAGAATCAATTAGATCAGCGGATCCATGAGTTGCTAGATCAGCTGGATGTAGATGATGTCACTGCTTTGGCTGAAGCGGGTAAGCAGATAAGACAGTGGATTATGGAAGCCGAGTTTCCCGCGCAGTTAGAGGCGGATATTCGGGCGGCTTTTGAAAAAATGGCCAATGGCAATCAAAATATGGCGGTGGCGGTTCGCTCCTCAGCTACTGCAGAAGATTTGCCCGATGCATCCTTTGCTGGGCAGCAAGAAACTTTTTTAAATATTCGTGGCGTAGATAACGTAATTCGCGCAGCGAAAGAGGTATTTGCCTCGCTATTTAATGACCGCGCTATTTCCTATCGCGTGCACCAAGGTTTTGATCACAAAGAAGTAGCACTCTCAGCAGGCGTGCAGCGTATGGTGCGCTCTGAAACTGGCACCGCTGGGGTAATGTTTACCTTAGATACTGAGTCGGGCTTTCGTGATGTCGTATTTATTACCGGCGCTTATGGTTTAGGTGAAACTGTAGTTCAGGGGGCAGTAAACCCAGATGAGTTTTATGTGCATAAACCAACCCTGACAGCAGGCCGTCCAGCTATCTTACGCCGTAATTTAGGCAGTAAAGCCATCAAAATGATTTATGGCGAAGAAGCGGCCGCCGGTAAGTCAGTGAAAACCGTTGAAGTGGATGCAGCTGAGCGCGCACGCTTTGCTTTATCTGATGCGGAAGTTGAAAACCTTGCTAAGCAGGCGATGATTATTGAGCAGCACTACGGTTGTCCAATGGATATTGAGTGGGCTAAAGATGGTGATGATGGCCAGCTATATATTGTTCAGGCGCGTCCTGAAACAGTAAAAAGTCGCAGCAATATCAATGTGATGGAGCGTTACCTGCTTAAAGAAACCGGTAAGATTCTGGTTGAAGGACGTGCCATTGGGCAGCGAATTGGCGCAGGTCCGGTACGTGTGATCCGTGATATTGCGGAAATGGAAAAAGTTCAGCCAGGTGATGTGCTGGTTTCTGATATGACCGATCCTGATTGGGAGCCGGTAATGAAGCGCGCCAGCGCGATTGTAACTAACCGCGGTGGGCGCACTTGTCACGCGGCGATTATTGCCCGTGAACTAGGTATTCCGGCGGTGGTTGGTTGCGGTAATGCTACCGACTTATTAATTGATGGCCAAGGAGTGACGGTTTCCTGCGCTGAGGGGGATACCGGCTTTGTCTTCGAGGGACAGCTTGGTTTTGACGTGCGTACTAATTCGGTTGATGCCATGCCGGATATTCCGTTCGATATTATGATGAACGTTGGTAATCCTGATCGAGCATTTGATTTTGCCCAGCTGCCTAATGAGGGGGTTGGCTTAGCGCGTTTAGAGTTTATTATTAACCGCATGATTGGCGTACACCCTAAAGCCTTACTTAATTTTGAGACGCTAGCGCCAGACATTAAAGACAGTATTGAAAAACGCACCGCCGGCTATGCTAGTCCCGTTGATTTCTATGTGGACAAATTGGTTGAAGGTGTCAGTACGTTAGCCGCTGCTTTTTGGCCAAAGAAAGTTATTGTGCGTCTGTCAGACTTTAAGTCCAATGAGTATGCCAACTTAATTGGTGGCAAACTGTACGAGCCGGAAGAAGAAAACCCGATGCTCGGTTTCCGTGGCGCTTCGCGCTATATCAGCGACTCTTTCCGTGATTGCTTTGAGCTAGAATGCCGAGCGATGAAGCGTGTGCGCGATGAAATGGGCTTAACCAACGTTGAGTTAATGGTGCCATTCGTGCGTACGCTAGGCGAAGCCTCACAAGTGATTGATTTGCTTGCCGAGTATGGCTTAAAGCGCGGCGAGAATGGTTTACGAGTGATTATGATGTGCGAATTGCCTTCAAACGCACTCTTAGCGGAAGAGTTTTTAGCCTTCTTCGATGGTTTCTCCATTGGTTCCAACGATATGACCCAGCTGGCGTTAGGCTTAGATCGCGACTCTGGAATCATTGCGCACTTATTTGATGAGCGTAACCCCGCGGTCAAAAAACTATTATCGATGGCGATCCAAGCTTGTAATAAGGCGGGTAAGTACATCGGAATTTGCGGCCAAGGACCTTCTGATCATCCCGACTTAGCTCGTTGGTTGATGGAGCAGGGCATTGCCAGCGTCTCGCTAAACCCTGACTCGGTGTTGGATACTTGGTTCTTCTTAGCGGAAGAACAGCAGTAAACCCAACCTGAGCAGATAGCTACGCTTTACTGCACTAACAAAGCCTGATTCTAGATGCTAGGGTCGGGCTTTGTAGTTTTTACTGAACCCCGTATGAGTGAAAAATAGATGCGCATTGCTATTTTGCAGGCAGATACGATTCATCCCAATCTGCAAGCAGACTATCTCAGTTATGGAAATATGTTTCAGCACCTCTTGACTAAGGCCGCTAAGCAGCTGCTACCGCCAGTCACGCTTTCGTTTCAGGTGTTTGATGTATTGCAGGGCCACTATCCAGAAGCTGATGCAGCGTTTGATGCCTATTTAATTACTGGCAGTAAAGCCGATTCCTTTTCGGATGAAGCTTGGGTGCAGCAACTACGAGCCTATGTACAGCAGGCTTATCAGCAGTCAAAAGTCCTATTAGGTATTTGCTTTGGTCATCAATTAATAGCTTTAGCGTTAGGCGGTGTCAGTGCGCGCGCTAGCCAAGGCTGGGGGATTGGCAGTCATCCTTATCAATTGCAGGCGACGCCCAGTTGGTGGAATCCCCAGCTGCAGCAGGTGCGTTTGTTGGTCAGCCATCAAGATCAGGTGCAACAACTGCCTAGCCAAGCAGAGCTGTTGTTAAGTAGCGAGTTTTGTCCCTATGCGGCGTTTTATATCGGGCATCAGGTTCTGTGTTTTCAAGGGCATCCTGAGTTTACTCCAGCCTTTGCTAAAGGCTTATTGGCAACTCGCCGCGAGCGTTATACGCCGATTCAGCTCGCTGCAGCGCTAGCGTCTTATGCTAAAGGGCATGATGGCGAGTTAATTGCACTGTGTATGCTGCAATTTGTGCAGCAGGCTATGTTCATTAAACAAGCAGCCGCCAATCAGCCATTAGCCGAGCAACCGTCCAACAAAGAGCCCAGGTTAACTAAGGGCCTTGAGATTACTGTTTAATTGCAGGCGTATGCAGTTGCTGAGTATTTAGGGTGCTGTTTTCAGGTTGAGGTTGAGTTGACCACGTGAGGATGTCGTAATAACGGCGGATGTTATTTACAAAATGAACAGGCTCACCGCCACGGGCATAGCCATGACGGGTTTGGCTGTACCATTTTTTTTCCGCAAGACGAGGGAGCATTTGCTTAACATCTAACCAGCGATCAGGGTCGAGGCCTTCTTGGCTGGCTAATCCACGCGCATCATAGAGGTGCCCCATACCTATGTTATAGGCAGCTAGGGCAAACCAAATACGATCGTCTTCATGGATGCCTGCGGGCAAGTCTTGAATGATTTTTTTGATGTAGCGCGCACCGCCAAAAATACTCTGTTTGGGGTCAAGGCGGTCGGTGACCCCCATTTCTTTAGCGGTTGGCAAGGTCAGCATCATTAGGCCGCGCACGCCGGTTTTTGAGGTGGCTTCTGGCTGCCAGTGTGACTCTTGATAACCCATGGCTGCGAGTAAGCGCCAATCCAGCTCTAGCTCTTTGGCTGCTTGCTTAAAGAAACGCTCAAAACTGGGCAAGCGCTGTTTCAAATGACGGGCAAAAGTATAAGCGCCTACATAGCCAAGCGTATCTAAATGGCCGTAGTAACGCTCTTCAAGTTGCTGCAGCAGCTCCTTGGTGCTCTCTAGGCTCAGAAACTCGTTCGCTGCAGCCAGCAGGCTAGTATCTTCTGACTTAGCCATAGCCCACACCTGTTGCTGAAACGGCTTTAGGGTAAAGGCCACCCGTACTTCTGAAAAATACACTTGGTTAATCGCCAGCTCATTAGAACTAACTAGGGTGGCATCAATTTTGCGCTCATTGACTAAGCGTAATAGATCAACAATTTCCACTTTATCTGATTGATTAAATTTCAGCTCAGGATGTTGGTGCTGTTGATCACGCATAATTTCGGCATGGTAGCCGCCTTGTAAAACAGTGATTTTTTTACCGATCAGCTGTGCAACATTTTTGGGTCGCTCAGCGCCTTGACGATAAATAATCTGAGGTTTGACTTCAAGATAACCATTGGAATACATCACTTGATCGCTACGGAGCTGGGTTTTTACCAAGCCAGCCGCTGCCAGAATAGGCGTGCCGGACTGTTCACTGGCTAAGCGTTGATACAGCTCATCTAAGTTGTCTACCGTTTCAACTTTTAAGCGCACACCAAGATGCTTGGCAAACTGATTGGCTAGTTCGTATTCAAAGCCAGTTTCACCATTGCGGTCTTGAAAATAGGTGGCAGGACTGTTACGGGTAATAATATGCAATTCGCCAGAGCGTAAAACGTGCTCAAGTAAGGTGGGCTCAGGGCGTGAACAGCTGGCCAGACTTAACAGCAGTAAGCCTAGGAAAATTACGTAGAAGAGCGCGTGGCGGCGCAAGGCTTGTGGTAACATTGGCGCAGTATACTGAATCTTAAGAAGAACATTCAAAGAGTAATTATTCGCGGTTAAGTTGTACTTTAGATTAAAACACAAGGTCTTGTGGCTTAATTGACTGCACTCTTTGGCTGGTTTTTCATGATTTCATTCTGACCAACACCTGAATTTGAATGGCTAAATCAGTGGATGCTGACTAGAATAGCCAGTCATTTTGCACTCACTCGTTAGAGGCTGTCACAACGATGCTGATTTTGCGCGGCGCACCCGCTCTTTCCCCGTTTCGACACGGAAAATTGCTCGAGCAATTAACCCAAAAAGTTCCTGCTGTTACTGGTTTGTATGCCGAGTTTGCTCACTTTGTAGAAGTATCTTCGGCATTAAGCAGTGAAGAAGGGCAAACCCTTAGTCGTCTTTTGCAGTACGGTCCTACCGTTGCTCAGCAAGAGCCTGCAGGTCGATTATTCCTCGTAGTGCCGCGTTTTGGCACGATTTCTCCTTGGTCAAGTAAGGCAACAGATATTGCCCAAAACTGTGGTTTGGCCAAGATTGAGCGAATTGAGCGCGGGATTGCCTATTACGTGGCGGGTGAGTTATCCGATGCCGACGCCCAACAATTAGCCGCTAGCCTGCATGATCGGATGACTGAGTTAGTGCTTGGTGCTATGGAAGAAGCTTCGGCGTTATTTAACCATGCTCAGCCGAAGCCAATGAGTTCGGTACCGGTATTAACTGAAGGGCGTGAGGCATTAGTTGCGGCAAATATTAGTTTAGGCCTTGCGTTAGCTGAAGATGAAATTGATTACTTAGTCGAAAGCTTTACTAAGTTAGGCCGCAATCCTAATGATGTTGAGCTGATGATGTTTGCTCAGGCGAACTCAGAGCATTGCCGCCATAAAATCTTTAATGCCAGCTGGGATATTGATGGCGAAGCCCAAGAAAAGTCCCTGTTTGCGATGATTAAAAACACCTATCAAATGAACAGTGAAGGTGTGCTGTCAGCATATAAAGATAACGCGGCAGTAATGGAAGGATTTACTGCTGGTCGTTTCTATCCTAATCCTGACACTAAAGAATATGCGGCGATTGAGCAGCCCGTGCATATTTTGATGAAGGTTGAAACCCACAACCACCCCACCGCGATTGCTCCTTTCCCTGGCGCATCAACCGGTTCTGGTGGTGAGATCCGTGATGAAGGGGCGACTGGTCGCGGCGCTAAACCGAAAGCGGGTTTAACCGGATTTACTGTTTCCAACTTAAATATTCCAGGGTTTGAGCAGCCATGGGAAAAAGCCTACGGTAAGCCAGAGCGTATCGTAACGCCGCTGGATATCATGCTTGAAGGTCCTTTAGGCGGTGCGGCGTTTAACAACGAATTTGGCCGTCCTGCGTTAACCGGTTATTTCCGTACCTTTGAGCAAAGCATTAATACCCCACGCGGTGAAGAAGTGCGGGGTTACCACAAGCCGATTATGTTGGCTGGTGGTATGGGGAATATCCGTGAGGATCACGTTCAGAAAGACGAAATCTCCGTTGGTGGCAAGCTGATTGTGCTGGGTGGTCCTGCGATGCTGATTGGTTTAGGTGGCGGTGCTGCTTCCTCCATGGCAACCGGTAGTAGCTCGGCTGACTTAGATTTTGCTTCGGTGCAACGGGATAACCCAGAAATGGAGCGTCGCTGCCAAGAAGTGATCGATCGCTGCTGGCAAATGGGAGAGAACAACCCGATCAAGTTTATTCACGACGTGGGTGCCGGCGGTTTATCTAACGCTTTCCCTGAGTTGGTGAATGATGCGGGACGCGGTGGCGTATTTAACTTACGCAATATTCCGAATGATGAGCCAGGCATGAGCCCGCTTGAGATTTGGTGTAACGAATCCCAAGAGCGTTATGTACTGTCGGTTGATGCCAAAGATTTGGCGCTCTTTACAGAGATCTGTGAGCGTGAACGTTGCCCGTTTGCCGTAGTCGGTGAGGCCACTGAAGAACGCCAGCTCACCGTAGAAGACAGTCATTTTAATAATAAGCCAGTGGACATGCCGCTGGAGGTCTTATTAGGTAAAGCACCACGGATGCATCGTTCGGTTACCCGTGAAGCTGAGATCGGCGATGATTTCTCCGCCGCTGCAGCGCCTATGCAAGAGGCGATTGAACGTGTTTTACGTCATCCAGCCGTGGCTAGCAAAAAATTCTTAATCACCATTGGTGATCGTTCTGTGACTGGGCTGGTCGCTCGTGATCAGTTTGTGGGACCGTGGCAAGTACCAGTGGCAGATTGTGCGGTGACGGCCACCAGTTTTGATGTATACACTGGTGAAGCCATGGCGATGGGTGAGCGTACACCATTGGCCGTATTAGATGCGCCTGCATCTGGTCGTATGGCGGTTGGTGAAGTGGTCACTAACTTAGCCGCAGCCGCTATCGCTAAGGTGTCTGATATTCGTTTATCCGCGAACTGGATGGCGGCAGCTGGGCATCCGGGCGAAGATGTACGTCTGTACGAAACGGTAAAAGCAGTCGGTATGGAACTTTGCCCTGAGCTTGGCATTACTATTCCAGTGGGCAAAGACTCGATGTCGATGCAAACCAACTGGCAAGAGCAAGGCCAAGATAAAGCCGTGATTTCTCCGTTATCGTTGGTGATTACAGGCTTTGCACCGGTTCAAGATGTGCGTCGCACCTTGACTCCAGAGCTGCGTTTAGACAAAGGCGCTAGCGAACTTCTAGTGATTGATTTGGGCCGCGGGCAAAATCGGATGGGGGCTTCTATTTTGGCGCAGGTTTATAGCCAAGTAGGTCAGAGCGTACCAGACGTTGATCGTGCTGCCGATCTCAAAGGATTCTTCGACTCAATCCAAGCGTTAAATCAACAAGGCAAACTACTGGCTTACCATGACCGCTCAGATGGCGGATTAGCTGCTGCTGCGATTGAAATGGTGTTTGCCGGTCATTGTGGTTTACAGCTCACGCTGGATGAGTTGTGCTCTTCTGCAGACGATGCCATGGCAGCGTTATTTAACGAAGAGTTAGGAGCAGTGATTCAAATTGCTCAAGCTGACCGTGCAGCGGTATTGGCTGTGTTTGAGCAAAATGGTTTAGCTGATTGCGTTAAGCCTATTGGGCAGCCGGTAACCGGTGGCCAAGTACGCATTAGCTTTGCTGGCAATGACTTATTTGTTGGTGAGCGGCGTATTTTACAGCGTATCTGGACTGAAACCAGTTACCAGATTCAGCGCTTACGGGACAACGAAGAATGTGCTGAGCAAGAATTTGATGCGCTATTAGACGAGCAAGATCCTGGCTTGTCGGCCAAAGTAACATTTGATATCAACCAAAATATTGCTGCGCTATACATCAATAAAGGTGTGCGTCCTAAAGTAGCTGTGTTGCGTGAGCAGGGTGTGAATGGCCATGTGGAAATGGCTGCTGCCTTTGATAAGGCAGGCTTTGCAGCTGTTGACGTACATATGAGCGATATTCTGGCAGGTCGCATTGATTTGGCGAGCTTTAAAGGCTTAGCGGCTTGTGGTGGCTTCTCTTACGGTGACGTTTTAGGGGCTGGCGGTGGCTGGTCTAAATCGATTCTGTTTAATAACAAAGCGCGCGATAACTTTGCTGCTTTCTTTGAGCGGGCCGATAGCTTTACCTTAGGCGTATGTAATGGTTGTCAAATGCTGTCTAACCTTCAAGAGCTGATTCCTGGGGCAGAATTCTGGCCGCGCTTTGTGCGTAACCGTTCCGAGCAGTTTGAAGCACGGGTAGCCATGGTTGAAGTGCAAGAGTCGCCATCAATCTTCCTGCAAGGAATGGCCGGATCGCGTTTACCTGTAGTGGTTGCCCATGGTGAAGGGCAAGTGGAATACCCAAGCCAAGAAGCACTGCTTGAGTCTGATTTATCCGGCTGCGTGGGCTTACGTTATGTGGATAACTACGGCAAAGTCACGGAAGCTTTCCCAGCTAACCCTAATGGCTCGGCGCGTGGTATTACTGGCTTAACCAGCCGTGATGGACGTGCAACCATTATGATGCCGCACCCTGAGCGGGTATTCCGTGCGGTGCAAAACTCTTGGTACCCTGAGGAGTGGCAAGAGGATGGCGCTTGGTTACGGATGTTCCGCAATGCGCGAGTTTGGGTGGATTAATCCTTAGTCAGCGCACTGAGTAAATGAAAGGTCATCATTGTGATGGCCTTTTTTTATGCATAAATCGTCTAAGGCAAAAGCCGGGAAAACAATTAGTTTATACTACCTTATTATTTGGTTTTGAGCGTGATATGACATTTTCTCGGCAATTGATTAAGGGCGCCCGCGATAGTTTTCCGATGCTAGTCGGCGCCGCGCCTTTTGGCGTCATTTATGGCGCGCTGGCTTTATCGGCAGGCCTGACCCCAGGCCAGGCGGTGGCAATGTCGCTCTTAGTATTTGCCGGATCCGCGCAGTTTATTGTGCTGAGTTTGTTGGGCGCTAGTGCCAGTGTCATGGTTATTTTATTGACGACCTTGGTCGTTAATTTACGGCATGCACTGTATAGCGCTACTTTACAGCCGTATGTGCGTAATTTGCCAAGACGTTGGCGAATACTGTTGGCTTTTGGCTTAACCGATGAATCCTTTGCTGTTGTGCAGCAGAATTATTTGCAAGCCGAGCAGCAGCCGTACCATCAGGCTTATTTTTTAGGCTCAGTGGGTATGATGTACACGGGCTGGCAGGTGTTTACCTTGCTAGGCGTTGCCTTTGGTCAGGCCGTGCCAGAACTAGCCAGTTGGGGTTTAGATTTTGCCATGCTGGCAACCTTTATTGGGATTGTGGTGCCGCAGTTAAAACATAAACCGCAATTGTGTGCAGCGCTAGTGGCCGCTGCGGTGTCTTTAATCAGCTTTAGCTTGCCCTATAAAATTGGTTTGATGCTGTCGGCATTGGCTGGAGTTTTAGCTGGGGTGCATTGTCAGCGTTGGGTGAAAGGCTAATGAAAATTTGGTTAAGTATTGTGGGTATGGCATTGATTACCTTTGCGATCCGCTACAGTTTTTTTGCATTTGCGCAGATGCGTTTTAGCCCCAAAATAACCCAAGCCCTTAATTATGTACCGATCTCAGTATTGACGGCCATTATTGTCCCAGGTTTGGTCATGCCAGAGGGAGAGTGGGCGTTGCAGTGGAACAATGCCTATTTGCTAGCCGGAATTGGCTGCATTGTCATCACCGCTAGCACGCGCCATACCTTGCTAACAATTGGCGGCGGGATGGCGCTGTTTATGTTGCTGCGCTATAGCCTGGGCTAGCTAGTGGCTACTTGTTTTGCCTGTTGCATGAAAGGCTCGGCAAGTGGCCACGCGACAGATTAATCAATGTACTCAAATAAGCGCACAATGCGCTGCACACCGGCTACATCTTTAACCACGTTTGTTGCGCGATTAGCTTCAGCTCTGGTTAAAATCCCCATTAAATAGACGACACCATTTTCGGTGACGACCTTAATTTTAGCTGAAGGCACATCAGCGTAAGCCAGTAAGCGGGTTTTAATGGCTGAAGTTAAAAACGCATCATTACTTCGGGCGCCCATGGTGGTGGGTTGCTCAATAGTAATTTCGTTATAGACTTTTTTCACGTCAACAACATTCTTAGCGGCTTTACCGGCTAACTCTTTCAGCTCGTTGCGAGGCGTTTGACCGGCTAGCAAGACAATGCCGTTATAGCTGGTGGTCACAATATGGGAAGTGGTGCTGTTAAGGTCGACGTGGGCATCTTTGATGGCGCGATTGACTTGCATCGGAATCACTTTGTCATCCAAGTTGTTACCGATACTACGCATGCCACAGGCGCTAACTAAAATAGCCAGCGCACTGACTGTAAGAATTTTCTTAATCATTCTTCGCTTCCAAATAATTGACGATCAATCAAGTCGCAGAGACTGTGGATAACCAATAAGTGTACTTCTTGGACCCGTGCTGTTACCGGTGAAGGGACGCGAATTTCAACGTCGGTTGGTAACAACAAGGGCGCCATATTACCGCCATCGCGCCCGGTTAAGGCGATAACGTGCATGTTGCGGTCATGGGCGGCATGAATGGCTTGAATGACGTTCTCTGAGTTACCGCTGGTGGAGATGGCTAACAGCACATCTTCGGCTTGCCCAAGGGCCCGTACCTGCTTGGAAAACACCTCAGCATAGCTGTAATCATTGGCGATTGAAGTGATGGTTGAGCTGTCAGTGGTTAATGCCAGTGCAGGCAAGCTAGGGCGCTCGCGTTCGAAGCGGTTCAGCATCTCAGAAGAGAAGTGCTGGGCATCGCCGGCTGAACCACCATTGCCACAGGCAAGAATTTTACCGCCATTGAGTAAGGTGCTGACCATCACTAAGCTGGCCTGCTCAATGAACTCAGGGAGAGTTTTAAGGGCAAGTTGTTTGGTATCAATACTCGCTTGGAACATTTGCTGAATTCGAGACTGCATAAAAAGGCCTTAGCAATAAAAAGTGAGTTAAACGCCAAAGGCGTTTTCAATCCAATTGAAGTCTAATGAATTATCCGGCATTTTTGAAATAAACACAGCATCAAAACGACACGCTAGGTGTTGATAGTGAGGATGCTGCTGCAAAAAAGCTTGGGCGCTACGGGTTAGTTTTTGCTGTTTGAGCGCCGTAATACTTTCAAGGGCGCCACCCCATTGATGGTGGCGGCGAAAGCGAACTTCAACAAAAATCAGTAAATTATCTTGGCCACAAATCAGATCAATTTCCCCGTAGCGACAACTCCAATTTGTTTGCAACAAGGCTAATCCCGCACGTTGGAGGTACTGCGCTGCTAGCACCTCATAGTGCTGTCCTAGCTGTCGGGTATTAGGGGGTTGCATAATTAGGCAGTTCGATGAGTTTGCCGTCTTGAAGTTCAACCCAGTCCGTGTAACGTTCAATTTGCTGTTTGTTATTGAGCAATAAGGTACCGGTTAAGCCATTAATTTGTGTGTGGGCGATACGGCTTAATTGCTGATAATGTTTAGCTAACTGATAGGCGTCGGCACCAAAAGCATAAAAACGCCCCATATTGCCTTTGGCTGCGGGCCATTTTTGAATGATGTCATTTTTTAGAGCAGAGTCTTCAATAAACCAAGGAATCTCGGTAAAGCGCACTCCGTTTAACTCTGCGCTCGGATCCTGATTAAAGTCTGAGATAGCCACTGAAATGGCATACACCGGTAGCGGTAAGTCATCACGCTGAATAAAGGGCAGTAAGCGTTTTGCTAGAGGTGGAGAAGTTTGTAAAAACACAAACTCGGCTTCTTGATCACTCGCTAGTTGCTTGGTGATTATTTGTTGTAGCGGATTACCAGGTGCTAACTGAATGGTTTGGGTGATACTGCCTCCCATTTGTTGAAAGGTGTGGGTAAACGCTGCCGTAGCGCGTTGGCTGAGCGGATGATCTGGGAGGCTGATAATAGCCGCTTTGGTCAAGCCTTCATTGGCTGCTTGTAAGGCAACTTGGCGCGCCTCATCTTCCGGTGAGATCCCAAACTGATACAAGTTGGGATTGATTGAAGGCTCAGTGGCTGGTAAATAATTTAAGGCTAGGGTAGGGATGGCGAACGTGGTTTTGTTACCGATTTGGCTAATCAGCTCACGCTCCCATGGCCCCACCAGTAGTTCTACGCCATCGGATTTAGCCGTTTGATAGAAGACATCTAGATTAGTCAGTTGGGTGCTATCGTAAAAACTAATAAAAGGAGCTTCACTGCCATCTTGCGCTTGGGCAGTAACAAAGCCTTCGCGAATGGCTTGCGCTGGCACTGCAAAGGGGCCGCTGCTCGGTAAAACTAAACCAATGTGTTGCAGTTGATCACTACTCAGGCTTAATAAATGGGTAATTGCTTGCGGCGGATACAGGCTAGCAGGATGCTGTGGATGGCTGTGCTGCCACGCCTCAATTGCTTGCTGTTGCATTTTTAAAGGGGCCGGCTGACGCACTAGTTTAGCCAGCTCAACCCATTGCTGCAGTTCAGGGTTGGCACTAGTAAAAGACGCTAATGGCAATTGATTGACTAGCCGCCAAATTGCCTCACGGTTGTGTTGGGCTAGATAAGGTGTATCCAAGTCTTGATTCAGCGCTAGCCGTAACTGCAACGCCTGTTCGGGCTGCTTTTGTTGCTCTAATAGATTTGCTTCGGCTAAGCTAAAGCGCTGGGCTAATTGCTCGGGAATAGCGGCTGCTGATTTAGCGGCCTGCAGTGCGCGATGAGCTTGCTCAGTGCGCTGCTCGTTTAAGGCTAACTCGGCGCTAATTAGCTGTAAAAGCAACTGTTGCTCAGAGGTTAATAGCGTTGGGTCGACTAGACTTAATGCTTGCTTAGCTTGGATTGGCTGCCCTTGTAGACTAAATAAATCAGCGGCCTCTAATCGGCTGCTGCTTGCACTAGCAGGTGCTTGTTGTTGCGCTTGAGCCAGTAGCTGCTCAGCAGTTTGCGTAGGTTGAGCGGGTGTACTGCTATTTTTTTGCGGCAATGATTGTAAGCAGCCAGATAATAAGCTGAGCGTGCCTAAGGCGATGAACGTCCTGAATATTTTTGAGGGGGCAAACATTTAGCAAACTCCTAGTGAGCAACAAGGCGAACAATTGTACCTAAGCCAAGCAAAGGGTGCGATCTTGTAAGTGATAATCAGGTTACAATAACCACTTTTATTTCAATGGTGCGCGTTGTGAACTACGAACAATCATCTGACATCGCCGGCCAGCTATTTGTTGTAGCGACGCCAATAGGTAATTTAGAAGACATCAGCGCCCGAGCGTTACGGGTGCTAGCTGAGGTTGATTTGATTGCAGCTGAGGATACGCGTCATAGTCAGCGCCTGCTGCAACACTTTTCGATTAAAACCCCGTTAGTGGCGTGTCATGATCATAATGAGCGAGAAGAAGGCGGTCGATTAGTGCAGCGCTTACTGGCCGGAGAGTCGATTGCTTTGGTGTCTGATGCGGGTACGCCCTTAATTTCTGATCCAGGCTTTCATTTGGTTAAGCAGGCGCAGCAGGCAGGCGTTCGGGTAGTGCCAGTGCCTGGCCCTAGTGCAGTGATTACGGCTTTGTCAGCCGCAGGATTACCTTCGGATCGCTTTAGTTTTGAAGGTTTTTTACCCGCCAAAGCCACTGCGCGGCAGACCAAGCTGACTGAGTTAAAAGAAGCCAGCCAAACGTTGATCTTTTATGAAGCGCCGCATCGCATTTTAGAGTGCGTGACCGATTGCGTAGCAATTTTTGGTGGTGAGCGCTTAGCGGTATTGGGGCGTGAGCTGACTAAAACCTTTGAAACCATCCGTCAGTTGCCATTAGCAGAGTTACAGCAGTGGATTGCCGCAGATAGTAATCAGCAACGGGGAGAGTGCGTATTATTAATTGCTGGCGCAGCTAAAGCTGAAGCTCAAGAACTATCGGCAGAGGCGCTGCGAGTGATACAGCTATTAATGGCCGAGTTGCCATTGAAAAAAGCCGCGCAGCTAGCAGCAGAGATTACTGGCGCCAGAAAAAATGCCTTGTATCAATGGGCGCTTAATCAAAAAGAGCACTGTTAGGCATCACTGCCGGTAGTGACCTGGTGCGCTACCGGCTGGCGTTAGAGGGTAGACCTCAGCGGCGCTCAAGCACCACGCCACTTTCAATATGCTCAGTCCAGGGGAACTGATCAAATAATGCACTGGCCGTTAGGCGGTGGGTACTGGCGAGTTGCTCAATATTCTTGGCTAGGGTTGCTGGATTGCAGGAGACGTAAATAATCCGTGGAAACTGACGAATCAGCTCGCAGGTTGCACTATCCATGCCCGCCCGTGGTGGATCAACAAACACAGTGCCAAATTGATAACTGCCGAGCTCAATGTTCGCTTCTTGTAAACGGCGAAACTCACGCACACCAGTGAGAGCTTGGGTGAACTCTTCTGCTGAAAGCCGCGCCAGTTGAATATTATCAATCTGGTTTTCAGTCAGGTTAGCCATTGCCGCTTTGACCGACGTTTTGCTAATCTCTGTGGCCAGCACGCGGCGCACCTGAGTGGACATAGGTAAAGTGAAATTACCATTGCCGCAATAGAGTTCTAGCAAGTCATCTTCTTGCTGGCCAAGTTGTTTGCAGGCCCAGCTGATCATCTGCTGATTCATCACACCATTGGGCTGAGTGAAGCTGCCTTCAGGCTGGCGATAACTAAAGCGGCGCTGATTAATCGTGAGCTGCTCGGTGACATAGTCTTGGCCTACGACTAGGCGTTTACCGCGAGAGCGGCCAATCAAAGAAATTCCTAATTGTTCAGCGACTGGCTGGGCAGCGGCTTGCCAATCATTATCGACTGGGCAGTGATAACACAAGGTGACTAGGGCTTCACCGGATAAAGTGGTTAGAAATTCTGCCTGAAATAGCTTATGGCAGAGTTTTTGATTGGCTTGCCAGGCTGCTTTAATTTGTGGCATCAGTTGGTTGATTTTTTCGCTAGCAATTGGCAGCTGCTCAAGCAGAATTACATCATTTTTGCTGCCAGGTGCAAACATCGCGTAATGTCGCTGATCACCTTCGCGCCAGATTCTAAACTCAGCGCGCAATCTAAAATGCTGTAAGGGTGAGGCAAATACCTGAATTTCAGGGGCGGCAAAAGGCGCAAGCAAAGCACTTAGGCGCTGCTTTTTGTGTGCAAGTTGCGCTTGATAGGCGGTATCGGTCAGTTCGGTTGGCAGCATGTTAGGTTCCAGCTAATACAAACGGTCAGCTCAAGGCCGGCCAGATAAAATTCAAGATGGCGAATGATACCAGAGGCCATAAACTGGCGCGTAGCTTTAGCGTAGATAATTACAGCTGACTCAGCCCTGTGCTAAGCTTTGCTGCTTTTAACCTGAACAGAGAGTCGTGCATGAGCGCAGCAGAGAGTCCTATTTTTAAGGTGATCTTTTTAAATCAAGGCGAAGTGTTTGAGATTTTTGCAAAGTCGATTTTTCAAAGTGAGCTTTGGGGCTTTTTAGAGGTGGAAGAGATCATCTTTGGTGAGCGTAATCAGATTGTGGTGGATCCTAGCGAAGAGCGCCTGAAAACTCAGTTTGAAGGGGTAGTGCGTAGTTATATTCCACTTCAGGCAATTATTCGTATTGATGAGGTTGAGCGGCTAGGGGTGGCTAAAATCAGTGAAGCGACTGGCAGCGGTAATGTGATGAACTTTCCACTGCCCACGCCACCGAAAAAAAGTTAAGCTTCAGGCGTTTCTGAGCTGGGTGTCAACTCGTCTAAGGCTTTGAGTTGGTTGCGAAAGGCTCGGGCGAAGATGTCGCGGTGTTTAGCTAAGTAAATCGCTACTTCTTCACAGTGATCTTCGGTTAGCGCTGGCACGGCATCACCAATTAAGTCAGTGAGGCGTTCGGCCAGCTCGAGCATTTTGTCATGTTGGTCGGCTAAGTTTTTTTCCATAAATAAGGTCTTGGGATCACGCGTGCTGCGGTAAAGGGTTTCAATGGCCATGGATGCTGCTCATAGTTAGCTGTTTTTTTATACAGTAGCGATATTTTGTTTAAACTGCAAGGCAAGGAATAGGTAATGAAACGCAATAAAGCAGAACAACTGCGTCAAGCAATGCACGAGCAAGCTGAATCCGTGGGTAACCTGTTAGTGGATGCTTTCCATTATTTGGCGCTATTTGTAATTGGCGGCATTACTGCTTGGGCTTCTTTGCTGACAGTGATGAAGATGCTTGGGCAGTCACAGATTACGATTGATGACATTTTGCTGCTGTTTATTTATTTAGAATTAGGGGCGATGGTGGGGATTTACTTTAAAACCAACCATATGCCGGTGCGTTTTTTAATTTATGTGGCGATTACCGCGTTAACGCGCTTAATGATTTCTGATATTTCCCACCATAATCGCCCAGATATGGGCGTGGTGTACGTCTCTGGGGCTATTTTATTGCTGGCGTTGTCAGTACTGGTGGTGCGCTTTGCCTCGTCGCGCTTTCCTGCGGTTACTGCGACTAAAAATAAAAACCTCATCTTAGGTGAAGCCGATGAAAGCGATGAAAAGCCGTTGGTGCTGAAAGATTAAAACCGGTAATGCCAGTGCGTTTGCAGTGGCCCCAGCTGATCTGTAGCCAAATAACTCTGTAAATAAAGGCTGCGTACGCTCCAGTGGCTTGGTGTAAAAGGGCAGCTTTGACGCAGCCTATTAAATTGCTCAAGGCTTGGGGCTCGGCGATACAAACCCAAAGTGATATGTGGAAGATACTCACTAAAACGTTGCTCAGGGCTGATGTGAGCTAAGCATTGGCGGATAGCTGTCAGCTGTGAGTTATTAGCGACTTTAATGTAGGGAGCATGGGCAAAGGTTTCGAGTTGCGTGAGTTGTAACCTGAACGGCTGCAGCCCAAGTTGCCTAATAGCCTGTTGCTGTAAGCGCAGTTGTTGCCAGCTGATGCAGTCAGCGTAGCGTGGAGTATGGCTGGGAAAGCCTGCCACGTACAAAGTTAAATGCAGTTGCCGTTGCTGCGGATGCAGCCAAGCACTTAGGTGGCGCTGACAACGCTCAAGTTGTTGCTGCAGCTCAGGCTGGTCTAATAACAGTGTCCAAACGGCATACCGACTACGCTGCTTATGCCACTCGGGAAAATCACGCAGGCTGCAGGCAATGAGTTGTTTTGGGGGATTCATAGGCGAAAGCGTTTAATGAGTCGATGATGATTAACCAGCGATTGATCTAGGACCATGTTATGCAGGCAGCGGTAATTCAAATGCTGAGTGTACCTGACTTAGCCAGCAATTTACGTCAGGCCCAGCAGTTACTGATCCAAGCGAGGCAACAGGGCGCGCAATTGGCAGTACTGCCCGAAAACTTTGCTACCTTTGGTATGGTTTCTGAACAGCTGATGCAGGCAGCTTCTATAGTGCAAGCCTGGGCGCAGCAGATCACGCAAACCTTAGGTTTATGGTTAGTAGCGGGCAGTGTGCCAGTGTATAACCCTACGTTGGATAAATATTGGGCACGTTGTTGGCTATTTAATGCCCAAGGACAAATTGTTAGCCAGTATGATAAACAGCATCTGTTTGATGCCACAGTCTTGGATCAGCAGGGAGGTTACCGTGAGTCAGCTACTTATTGTCCCGGAGACTCGCTGAGTGTAGTAAGTACACCAATTGGCCGTTTAGGCTTAGGTGTGTGTTATGACTTGCGCTTTCCTGAGTTATTTGCCGAGTTACGGCGCTTGGGTGCCGAGTGTATAGCCTTGCCTTCAGCCTTTACCCAAGTAACCGGTGCTGCGCATTGGGAGGTGCTGGTGCGGGCCCGAGCAATTGAAACGCAGTGCTATCTATTAGCTGCTGGGCAAGGCGGTGATCATCCAAATGGGCGGCAAACTTTTGGGCATTCGCTGTTAGTCAGCCCTTGGGGCGAAGTTTTACAGCAAGCGAGCGTAGGTGAGGCTGTGCTAGTGGCTGATTGTGATTTAGACTATTTGCACGATATTCGACAGCGCATGCCCGTGGTGGCACATAAAAAAACACTGCTGGGCTCAGATTGAGCACCATGCAAGGAGTAAAAATGAGCGATTTAGTATCCACCGTCAGTCAACAGTTGCTGGCGCCGGGTAATTTATCTGTGGACTGTTTACCACGGATCTTAGGCCAGCTGGCTGGGCCTGGAATAGATGCAGCCGATTTGTATTTTCAGCATCGCATTGCCGAAACCTGGGCCTTAGAAGATGGCATTGTTAAAAATGGCAGCTTCAGTGTTGATCAGGGAGTGGGCGTGCGCGCGCAAACCGGCGAAAAAACGGGGTTTTCCTATAGTAATGCGATTAATGAACACGCACTTACTCAAGCCGCACACGCTGCACGTAGTATTTCACGTAGTGGAGCGCAGTTAGGGATCCAAGGCTTTGTGCAAGCTCAGCCGAGCCCTCTCTATCAGCAGACCAACCCGTTAGATGGAGTGTCGCGCGAAGAGAAAGTGCAACTGTTACAGCGGGTAGATCAGGCCACTCGGGCCCTTGATCCACGTATTTGTCAGGTGAGTGTTAGCTTAACCGGCTCTTGGGAGCAGATTTTAGTTGCGGCGCTCGATGGCAGCTTAGCTGCGGATATTCGCCCGCAAGTACGTTTTAATGTCAGTGTCATTGTCGAGCAGCAGGGGCGCCGCGAGCGCGGTAGTTTTGGTGGCGGTGGTCGGGTAGATTATGCTTACTTTTTAGCGCAAGACCGAGTGATGGACTATGCCCGTGAGGCACTGCGCCAAGCATTGGTTAATTTAGAGGCGATTGCTGCTCCAGCCGGCAGCTTACCAATCATTTTAGGGCCAGGCTGGAGTGGTGTGCTCCTGCATGAGGCGGTTGGTCATGGTTTAGAGGGTGATTTTAATCGCAAGGGTAGCTCTAACTATAGTGGCCAGCTCGGTCAACAAGTGGCTTCGCCACTGTGTACTATTGTTGATGACGGTACCTTACCCGAGCGGCGCGGCTCATTGAGTATCGATGATGAGGGAGTGCCCAGTGAATGCACCACCTTAATTGAAAACGGTGTTTTACGCGGTTATATGCAAGATAAAACCAATGCGCGGTTAATGGGTATGCAGTCAACTGGTAATGGGCGGCGTGAGTCTTATGCGCACTTGCCTATGCCACGGATGACCAATACCTATATGTTGGCCGGTGAAAGTGAGCCGGAAGAAATGATTCGTTCAATTAAAAAAGGGCTGTACTGTGCCAACTTAGGTGGCGGGCAGGTTGATATCACTAGTGGTAAGTTTGTGTTCTCAACCAGTGAAGCGTATTTAATTGAAGATGGTAAAATTACTGCGCCGGTAAAGGGCGCTACCTTGATTGGTAACGGCCCAGAGGCGATGCGCGGAGTGTCGATGGTGGGTAATGATCTAGCGTTAGACAGTGGCGTTGGGATGTGTGGTAAAGCAGGGCAGTCGGTACCTGTTGGCGTGGGACAGCCGAGTTTAAAGCTAGAAGCGATCACCGTAGGGGGTACGGGTGTTTAACCGCCATAGCAAGTGACAGTAAGCGGGACGGCGTGGCCTAGGCCACGCGTTTTATTTTAAGCCGCGCTGAGATTCGTCTAGTTCACGTAAGTAACGGAAAATTTTACGCGAAGCAGTTGGCGGCTTGTTGCGCTTAGCTTCATGCTGTGCATGGCGAATCAGTCCACGTAAATGCTGAATGTCAGTTTCAGGATAGGCTTCAATAAAGGGTTGCAAGGCGGCGTCGCCCTCGGTTAGTAAGCGATCACGCCAGCGCTCTAAGAGATGAAAACGCTCATTATATTCGCGGGTGCTATGGTCGGCTAAGTTAACCAGCTGCATAATTGCTTCCACATCATGACTGCGCAGCAGTTTGCCAAGAAACTGATTGTGTCGTTTTTTAGCAATATGTGCTGTGTGGCGTTTAGCTTCTTCTAAGGCTTTGAGCAGCGCATCACTTAAAGGAAGTTTATTTAGCAGTTCGGGGCTTAAGGTTGATAAGCGCGCGCCAAGCGCTTGCAGCTCGAGCATTTCCCGTTTAATTTGCGATTTGCTTTTTTCTTCAAGCAAGTCTTCTTGATTATCAATCTGGTCAGACATGGGTATTTATCCTGTTAACAAGCTTGCATAATAACAGTCTCGCGGGCATGACAGTAGAAGCAGCAAACAATTGGAGTGAAATATGAGTAACACGCAAGCAGTAGAACCGAGCTTACTGCCACATTTACAGCAGCAGGTGAGCGACATTCTAGCGCAAGCCAAAAAGCAAGGGGCCACTGCGTGTGAAGTGTCGGTGTCGGTCTCTGAAGGGTTGTCGACCAGTGTCCGTCAAGGTGACGTTGAAACGGTTGAGTTTAACCGTGATCAAGGCTTTGGTATTACTGTTTATGCTGGTAAACGCAAAGGTTCAGCGAGCACCACTACGACCGGTGAAAAGGCCATTAAAGAAACCGTAGCTGCAGCGTTGGCGATTGCAAAGCATACTTCTGAAGATGAGTTCTCCGGTTTAGCAGACGCTGAGTTAATGGCTACCGAGTTGCCTGATTTAGATCTGTGGCACCCTTGGGCTATCACGCCCGAGCAAGCGATAGAGGCAGCGTTGGCATGCGAGGCTGCCGGTTTGGCGGTTGATTCGCGGATTAAGCAGGCCGATGCGACGAATCTCAGTAGTTATGCCAGTTGCAGTGTATATGGTAATAGTCATGGCTTTATTGGCGGCCATGTGGGCACTCAGCATAGCTTAAGTAGCGTATTGATTGCTGAGCAGCAAGGAGAAATGCAGCGCGATTACTGGTATGACTTTAATCGTCGTGGCGAGTTGCTCGATGCACCGGAGGTCATTGGACGTAAAGCAGCAGAGCGTACCTTGGCTCGCTTAGGTTCGCGCAGTATTGCTACCTGTAAAGTGCCAGTGATTTTTTCAGCACAATTAGCCAGTGGCTTACTTGGCAGTTTGTTGGGTGCTATTTCTGGAGGCAATCTGTACCGCAAGTCTTCCTTTCTAGAAGGTGCTTTAGGTCAGCAACTGTTTCCTGAGTGGTTTAATTTGTATGAGCAGCCGCAGTTGCTTGGAGGCTTATCTAGTTCGGCATTTGATGGCGATGGACTGGCTACTTTTGACAAGCATATTGTGCAACAGGGCATGCTTGAAAGTTACTTGTTGAGTACTTATTCAGCACGCAAGTTAGGGATGCACAGTACCGCTAACTCAGGCGGAGCCCGTAACGTATTTGTTAGTCATGGTGATCAGGACTTGGCGGGCTTACTGCGACAAATGGATAAAGGCCTGTTGGTCACTGAGCTGATGGGGCAAGGACTAAATATGGTGACCGGTGATTATTCACGCGGTGCAGCAGGTTTTTGGGTTGAGCATGGGGAAATTCAGTTTCCTGTCCATGAAGTGACTATTGCTGGCAACTTAAAGCAGCTGTTTAGAGATATGGTGGCGATTGGCAATGATCTAGAGAAACGCGCCAATATTTGCACAGGCTCAGTTTTGCTCGAGCAAATGACCGTCGCTGGAAGTTAGTTGAATCTGCTAATTTGCAATATAAATTGTTGTTTTAATACCAAAATCTATGGATGGGCAGCTCTAAGTATTGACTTACACTGCCTTAATCCTAACAATCGAGCATTCACTGTGCTGTGGCTTCAAAAAGGCTCGCGCAGTTGTTCATTAAGGTGTGTACCCGCGCCGCCCGCTATACCCTTATCGCGTTACCTCGCGCTGGGTGGATAAGTGAGTTAACTTGTCTGACGCTGCTTAGTTCAGTAGCTCGATAGAACGGCGAAGATCCTCGCCACCAATGAACAAGCAGTCCCTAACTTAGATTGTTTACAGGGGTAAACAGTCCTCTGGCGTTTTAGAGGTGTGTACAGTGGAATTGTTATCTGGCGCAGAAATGGTTGTTCGTTCTTTGCGCGACGAAGGTGTTAAGTATATCTATGGCTACCCAGGTGGTGCCTTATTACATGTGTATGATGCTCTGTTTAAAGAACCAGAGCTTACGCATATTCTTGTACGTCACGAGCAAGCAGCGACCCATATGGCCGATGCTTATGGACGTGCAACTGGTAAAGCAGGTGTGGTGCTAGTTACCTCAGGTCCTGGTGCAACCAATGCGGTGACTGGTATCGCAACGGCTTATATGGACTCCATTCCTATGGTTGTCATTGCCGGGCAGGTAGCGAGCGATATGGTTGGAACAGATGCGTTCCAAGAAACCGATATGATTGGTATTTCGCGCCCTATCGTAAAGCATAGCTTTATTGTTAAAGATCCTGCAGAAATTCCTGAGATTATTAAAAAAGCATTCTATATCGCTGAGTCAGGGCGTCCAGGCCCTGTGGTTATTGATATCCCGAAAGATATGACTAACCCGGTGGATAAGTTTGAGTACAGCTATCCGAAAAAAGCTAAATTGCGCTCCTATGCGCCGGCTACGCGTGGACATTCAGGGCAAATTCGTAAAGCAGTTGAAATGCTGTTGTCTGCTAAGCGTCCAATCCTATACTCCGGTGGTGGGGTTATTTTAGGTAACGGTTCGGGACCTTTAACCGAATTAGCGAAACAGCTGAATCTACCAGTAACCAATACACTGATGGGGCTTGGTGGCTACCCAGGTACGGATCGCCAGTTCTTAGGTATGTTAGGAATGCACGGCAGCTATCTGGCTAACGTAGCGATGCACCACAGTGATGTGATTTTAGCCGTTGGCGCGCGCTTTGATGACCGGGTAATTAACGGTGCGGCGAAGTTCTGTCCGAATGCAAAGATTATCCATGTAGATATTGATCCGGCGTCCATTTCTAAGCTGATTAAGGCTGATATTCCTATTGTTGGCCCGGTCGACAATGTGTTGACCGAAATGTTGTCAGTGCTGAAAGAGTTGGGCAATACCCAAGATCAACAAGCTATGGCAAGCTGGTGGAAGCAGATTGATGAGTGGCGTGGCAATGGTCGCTTATTCCCCTTCGATGAAGGCGATGGCGTGATCATTAAGCCGCAAAGAGCCATCGAAGTACTGTGTGAAGTGACCAAGGGTGATGCCTTTATTACGTCAGATGTTGGGCAGCACCAAATGTTTGCTGCGCAACATTATCGCTTTAATAAGCCAAACCGTTGGATCAACTCAGGTGGTCTTGGCACCATGGGTTTTGGTTTGCCGGCGGCCATGGGCGTTAAGCTGAACTTCCCTGATGAAGATGTGGCCTGCGTTACCGGTGAAGGCAGTATTCAGATGAATATTCAAGAGCTTTCCACCTGCTTACAGTACGACCTACCGGTTAAAATTATTAACCTAAACAACGGTGTGCTGGGCATGGTGCGCCAGTGGCAAGATATGCAGTACAACAGTCGGTATTCCCACTCGTATATGGAGTCATTGCCTGACTTTATGAAGCTGGCTGAAGCTTATGGTCATGTGGGCATGACCGTCTCAAAACTAGACGATTTAAAACCCGCCATGGAAGAAGCTTTTGCAATGAAAAATCGCTTAGTGTTTATGGATATTTACGTAGATACCAGTGAGCACGTCTATCCTATGCAGATTCGTGATGGCGCAATGCGCGATATGTGGTTAAGTAAAACGGAGCGTACCTAATGAGACATATTATTTCCTTGCTGCTAGAAAACGAGCCAGGTGCGTTGTCTCGTGTGGTTGGCTTGTTTTCGCAGCGTAACTACAACATTGAAAGCTTGACCGTAGCCGCGACAGAAGACCCTAGCTTGTCGCGCCTAACCTTAACCACCATTGGTAAGGATGATGTGATTGAGCAAATCACCAAAAACCTCAATAAGTTAATTGAGGTGGTTAAGCTGGTTGATCTCAGTGAAAGCGCGCATATTGAGCGTGAGCTAATGCTGATTAAAGTCAAAGCAAGTGGCGCTCAACGTGCAGAAGTAAAGCGCACGACGGATATTTTTCGTGGCCAAATTGTTGATGTGACACCCAGCATTTACACCATTCAGTTAACCGGTACGGCCGATAAGCTAGATAGCTTTATCCAAGCGATTGGCACGGCAGCTGTAATTGAAGTGGTACGTAGCGGTGCTACGGGCTTGTCCCGTGGTGATAAAGTACTGAACGTATAAAACACAGTAACATTATTTTAAAAACCAGGCCTTAGCTGTGCTTGTGAATTATTTTAGGAGCTTCAATGAAAGTTTATTACGATAAAGATTGCGATCTGAATATCATCAAGGGTAAGAAAGTTGCAATTATCGGTTACGGTTCTCAAGGTCACGCGCACGCGTGTAACCTGAAAGATTCAGGCGTTGACGTTACTGTGGGTCTACGTGCAGGTTCTTCTTCAATTGCTAAGGCCGAAGCTCATGGCTTAAAAGTTAGCGATGTAGCCAGTGCGGTAGCGGCAGCTGATGTGGTGATGGTGTTAACCCCAGACGAGTTCCAAGGTCAGCTGTATAAAGAAGAGTTAGAGCCAAACTTAAAGCAAGGCGCTACCTTAGCCTTTGCCCACGGCTTCTCAATTCACTACAACCAAGTAGTACCACGTGCTGACTTAGACGTGATCATGATTGCGCCTAAGGCCCCAGGTCACACGGTGCGTTCTGAGTTCGTTAAAGGCGGTGGTATTCCTGACTTAATCGCTATCTACCAAGATGCTTCTGGTAATGCGAAAAACGTAGCTCTGTCATACGCCAGCGGTGTAGGTGGTGGTCGTACCGGTATCATCGAAACAACCTTTAAAGATGAAACTGAAACTGACCTGTTCGGTGAGCAAGCGGTTCTTTGCGGTGGTGCAGTTGAGTTAGTTAAAGCTGGTTTCGAAGTATTAACTGAAGCAGGTTATGCGCCAGAAATGGCTTATTTTGAGTGCTTGCACGAGTTGAAGCTGATTGTTGACTTGATGTTCGAAGGCGGTATTGCCAACATGAACTACTCAATCTCCAACAACGCTGAGTACGGTGAGTACGTTACCGGTCCAGAAGTGATTAACGAAGAGTCACGTAAAGCCATGCGTAATGCACTAAAGCGCATTCAAAATGGTGAGTACGCGAAGATGTTCATTACTGAGGGTGCAATGAACTATCCATCCATGACTGCTAACCGTCGCAATAACGCGGCACACCCTATTGAAGAAGTGGGTGAGAAGCTGCGTGCGATGATGCCTTGGATTGCAGCAAACAAGATTGTTGATAAGTCTAAAAACTAATTCAACAAGCCACTTAAAAGCGCAGCTATTTAGCTGCGCTTCAGGTAGCTGACAAACCCCGCTTTTTTGGTGGGGTTTGTTGTTTTATGCACTTCAATGCCGCTTTTTCTTTTGGGATAAGCACTCAAATGGGATAAGCGTTCAAAGAGCGGAAGTTTTTGCTCCAAGATTTTTTAAAGTAAATTGGGCGTATCTGAGCTTAAGTAGGCGTGTAAACAGGCACTCATGAGGGCAAGAGGTTTACAAAAGCGGGATTATCCTGCCAATAGTGCGATTTTCTTGATGTTTTGTGCCGCGGCAGTCATCAGGCATTGCGCCTGCACTTTGTGACGACCACGATACCGCGCGTAGCGGTATTGATGCAGCTCTTTGGCATCAGCAAAGCTTCGCTCTACTGTTTCTTTGCGCCTCTGATAGATCGCCTTGCCCCAAGGCGTCAGCCGGTTAGCATCCTGCCGTTCTCTGCTGCCTTCCCACACATGACGGGTGACCGTTTTTTGTTGTTTGGCGTTCTGAGTACAGCGTGAAAGCAGCGGGCATTGTCGGCACACAGCTGGATCAGATACATAGTGGCGATACCCTTCTCGGTTGGTTGTACTGTAAATCAAAGCCTGTCCTTGTGGGCACACATACTGGTCTGTTTCGGCAATATAGATAAACTCACGTTTACGCAAGTACCCTTGGCGATGGGTCGGTCGCCGATAGCCAAACACCGCTTTTACCCCTTTGTCTTCCAGACCCTTGCTGATGGCTGTGGTGTGATAGCCTGCATCTAGACCAACATACTGGACGTTAAAGCCAAAACGCTGTGTCTGCCGTTCCAATCGGGCCAAATAGGGCACTGCGTCGTGGACGTTACCCGCCGTGACATGCACATCGGTAATGATATTGGCTTTGGTATCCACCGTACGATGGTCAAGATAGAAGAAGCCTTTGGGCTTATTATCCCGAGTCATAAAGCCGCTTTCAGGGTCGGTCTTACTTTGTTTGATTTCCCGCACCTGAGGTTCGCTCGATGGCGGCGGCAAGGGCTTTTTTCCGTGGGCTAGGCGATCCTCCTCGATCGCCTGATCCAACTTATCCATATAGGCTTGCCGTTCTGAAACGGCGTGTGCTTTGACCCATTTCCCCTTGTTAGCATTGGCTTTCAGGTGGGTTGAATCGGTATACAGTACCGTGCCGGATACCAACTTACGCTGCATCGCCTGCAAGACGATTTCATCAAAAATTTGCTGGTAGATATCCGAGTCATTAAAGCGGCGGCGACGGTTCTGGCTAAGGGTGCTGGCATCAGGGACTTTGTCGGTCAGGTTTAAACCGAGGAACCAGCGGTAGGCTACATTGACCTGAACCTCACGAATCAACTGACGTTCACTACGAATACCGAATAAATAGCCTATAAGCAGCAGTTTAAACAGTAGGGTTGGATCCAGCGCTGGGCGACCGTTGTTCGCGCAGTACAAGTCTTTGACCAGATCATGGATAAACGAGAAATCGATATGACGATCTACTTTGCGTAGTAAATGGTCAGAAGGAACCAGCTCGTCAATACAGACAAATTCGAGTTCGGACTGGGTCTGGGGGCGATCACGTAACACTGTACAACTCCTGCAGCAGATGTGTGCCCAGTATAAAAAACAAACCCCTCGATGGGAACGAGGGGTTTGTCAGCAGTCTGAAGCGCAGCTATTTAGCTGCGCTTTTTTGTTGCAGGGTGATAACAGCCTGAGAAAAAACTCTAGGTTAGTGGTAGTGTGGTCATTATCTTTTATCAATAGCGGAACGGTTTTATGAGTGACAAACAAGAGAAACCTTTAACGGCCAAAATTGAAGGTGTGTTACCGGTGGGTGAGCATGTGGAGGAGGTGCAAAATCCCGATGGGGAAAAGGCACGTCACCGTGGTGTTTACTTGTTACCGAATTTATTTACTACGGCCAATTTGTTTGCAGGATTTTACTCATTGGTTTGCACCATGTCTGGGCAATTCAATACTGCAGCGATGATTATCTTTATTGCGATGATTTTGGATGGCTTAGATGGGCGTGTAGCGCGTATGACCAATACGCAAAGTGCCTTCGGCGCCGAGTATGACTCCTTGTCAGATATGGTGGCCTTTGGCTTGGCGCCTGCGGTGCTGGCCTATCAGTGGGCCTTAATTGAGATGGGGCAGTTAGGGTTAGGGGTGTCTTTTATCTTTGCTGCTTGTGCTGCTTTACGTTTAGCACGTTTTAATACTCAGATAGGCAAGGTTGATAAACGCTGGTTTATTGGTTTGGCTAGCCCTGCAGCCGCTGGTGTGGTGGCCGGTACTGTGTGGGCGGTGTGGGCTATCAGTGAGGATGGAGTTGCAGCGGAAGATTTACATATCAGTTTTATTATGGTCTTTGCTGCAATTGTTGCCTTAGCAGGGCTGTTGATGGTCAGTAATGTAAAGTATT
>NZ_CM172014.1:1005000-1747500 GCF_057443035.1 Thiopseudomonas sp. SA1F2-1K | reverse complement strand
CTGCCTTGCACGCAGGAGGTCTGCGGTTCGATCCCGCATGGCTCCACCAATACATTACATGTAACTGTGACGAGAGATCAGAAATGAGTATTTCTTTGCTTGATTGAAATATTGATTTCTGATTTTTTAATCAGAACTGTTCTTTAAAAATTTAGGTATGTGATAGAAGTAAAAAAGACTAATTCATTACTTTCACTGGTAATGATTAGGCTAAGGTAAAATTTGCGAGTTCAAGCGAATTTTCGGCGAAAGTATCAAACCATTCACGACTGACTTTGAATAATCGCTGTGAAGCAGATTGTTTGGGGTTATATGGTCAAGTGAATAAGCGCATACGGCGGATGCCTTGGCAGTCAGAGGCGATGAAAGACGTGATAGCCTGCGATAAGCTTCGGGGAGGTGGCAAATAACCTTTGATCCGGAGATCTCTGAATGGGGAAACCCACCTAACATAAGTTAGGTATCTTGTACTGAATACATAGGTGCAAGAGGCGAACCCGGGGAACTGAAACATCTAAGTACCCGGAGGAAAAGAAATCAATTGAGATTCCCTTAGTAGTGGCGAGCGAACGGGGACCAGCCCTTAAGCTTCTTTAACGTTAGTAAAACACGGTGGGAAACGTGACCATAGTAGGTGATAGTCCTGTATACGAAAACGTTATAGAAGTGAAATCGAGTAGGACGGAGCACGAGAAACTTTGTCTGAATATGGGGGGACCATCCTCCAAGGCTAAATACTACTGACTGACCGATAGTGAACCAGTACCGTGAGGGAAAGGCGAAAAGAACCCCGGAGAGGGGAGTGAAATAGAACCTGAAACCGTATGCGTACAAGCAGTAGGAGCAGACTTTGTTCTGTGACTGCGTACCTTTTGTATAATGGGTCAGCGACTTATATTCAGTGGCAAGCTTAACCGAATAGGGAAGGCGTAGCGAAAGCGAGTCTTAATAGGGCGAATAGTCGCTGGGTATAGACCCGAAACCGGACGATCTATCCATGGGCAGGTTGAAGGTTGGGTAACACTAACTGGAGGACCGAACCCACTAATGTTGAAAAATTAGGGGATGACCTGTGGATCGGAGTGAAAGGCTAATCAAGTCCGGAGATAGCTGGTTCTCCTCGAAAGCTATTTAGGTAGCGCCTCATGTATCACTGCTGGGGGTAGAGCACTGTTTCGGCTAGGGGGTCATCTCGACTTACCAACCCGATGCAAACTCCGAATACCAGCAAGTGCGAGCATGGGAGACACACGGCGGGTGCTAACGTCCGTCGTGGAAAGGGAAACAACCCAGACCGTCAGCTAAGGTCCCAAAGTTATGGTTAAGTGGGAAACGATGTGGGAAGGCTTAGACAGCTAGGAGGTTGGCTTAGAAGCAGCCACCCTTTAAAGAAAGCGTAATAGCTCACTAGTCGAGTCGGCCTGCGCGGAAGATGTAACGGGGCTCAAACCATACACCGAAGCTACGGGTGCACTCTTTTGAGTGTGCGGTAGAGGAGCGTTCTGTAAGCCTGTGAAGGTGAGTTGAGAAGCTTGCTGGAGGTATCAGAAGTGCGAATGCTGACATGAGTAACGATAATGGGAGTGAAAAACTTCCACGCCGAAAGACCAAGGTTTCCTGCGCCACGTTAATCGACGCAGGGTGAGTCGGCCCCTAAGGTGAGACTGAGAAGTGTAATCGATGGGAAACAGGTTAATATTCCTGTACTTCTAACTATTGCGATGGAGAGACGGAGAAGGCTAGGCCAGCGCGGCGTTGGTTGTCCGTGTTTAAGGCAGTAGGCTGAGATCTTAGGCAAATCCGGGATCTTAAAGCCGAGAGCTGATGACGAGTCCTCTTATGAGGATGAAGTGGTTGATGCCATGCTTCCAAGAAAATCTTCTAAGCTTCAGATAGTTAGGAACCGTACCCCAAACCGACACAGGTGGTCGGGTAGAGAATACCAAGGCGCTTGAGAGAACTCGGGTGAAGGAACTAGGCAAAATGGCACCGTAACTTCGGGAGAAGGTGCGCCGGCTAGGGTGAAGGACTTGCTCCGTAAGCTCTGGCTGGTCGAAGATACCAGGCCGCTGCGACTGTTTATTAAAAACACAGGACTCTGCAAACACGAAAGTGGACGTATAGGGTCTGACGCCTGCCCGGTGCCGGAAGGTTAATTGATGGGGTTAGCGCAAGCGAAGCTCTTGATCGAAGCCCCGGTAAACGGCGGCCGTAACTATAACGGTCCTAAGGTAGCGAAATTCCTTGTCGGGTAAGTTCCGACCTGCACGAATGGCGTAACGATGGCGGCGCTGTCTCCACCCGAGACTCAGTGAAATTGAAATCGCTGTGAAGATGCAGTGTATCCGCGGCAAGACGGAAAGACCCCGTGAACCTTTACTATAGCTTTGCACTGGACTTTGAAGTTGTTTGTGTAGGATAGGTGGGAGGCTTTGAAACTGTGACGCCAGTTGCAGTGGAGCCATCCTTGAAATACCACCCTGGCAACTTTGAGGTTCTAACTCAGGTCCGTAAGCCGGATCGAAGACAGTGTATGGTGGGTAGTTTGACTGGGGCGGTCTCCTCCTAAAGAGTAACGGAGGAGTACGAAGGTGCGCTCGGGCCGGTCGGAAATCGGTCTAAGAGTATAAAGGCAAAAGCGCGCTTAACTGCGAGACCAACAAGTCGAGCAGGTACGAAAGTAGGTCTTAGTGATCCGGTGGTTCTGTATGGAAGGGCCATCGCTCAACGGATAAAAGGTACTCCGGGGATAACAGGCTGATACCGCCCAAGAGTTCATATCGACGGCGGTGTTTGGCACCTCGATGTCGGCTCATCACATCCTGGGGCTGAAGCCGGTCCCAAGGGTATGGCTGTTCGCCATTTAAAGTGGTACGCGAGCTGGGTTTAGAACGTCGTGAGACAGTTCGGTCCCTATCTGCCGTGGACGTTTGAGATTTGAGAGGGGCTGCTCCTAGTACGAGAGGACCGGAGTGGACGAACCTCTGGTGTTCCGGTTGTCACGCCAGTGGCATTGCCGGGTAGCTATGTTCGGAAACGATAACCGCTGAAAGCATCTAAGCGGGAAGCGTGCCTCAAGATGAGATCTCACTGGGATCTTGAATCCCCTAAAGGGCCGTCGAAGACTACGACGTTGATAGGTTGGGTGTGTAAGCGCTGTGAGGCGTTGAGCTAACCAATACTAATTGCCCGTGAGGCTTGACCATATAACACCCAAACAATTTGGGTCTGGTTGATACCAAAACAAACGAAAATTTAGTTGAACTCAAAACACCGAATCAACTACTATTACATACCTAATTCGAAGGCACGACTAAGCCGAGGCACACCTGCCCAGCCCACAACGGACCTTCTAAAGAATTGCTTGACGACCATAGAGCGTTGGAACCACCTGATCCCTTCCCGAACTCAGTAGTGAAACGATGTATCGCCGATGGTAGTGTGGGGTTTCCCCATGTGAGAGTAGGTCATCGTCAAGCGCCAAACAAAAATCCCCTGTACGCACATCGCGACAGGGGATTTTTTTTGCCTAATGTTCATGGATTACATGCTCATCCTTGAGTGATACGCCTCCTGCGTTGTGCTGCTCCTACTTTCCTTAGTCTGATCAAAGCTTAGGTTGAGTGAGCTAAAAAGCAAAAAAGTAAGAGCGAATAACAAGCGAATTTAAATAACTTCGCTTGTTGAGAAAGGGTAGTGGGAAAGGGTTACTTCTCAGCAATAAAGATGGCGCGCTTCGGTGCTGGTAAACCCTCAATAGTTAGGCGAGGATCTTTAGGGTCTAAAAAACTTTCTAAAGACAGGTATTTCATCCAGGCGGTGCTGCGTTGCTCTTCAGTGCAGGTGACATTTAGATCCACGCAGCGGACATTTTTAAAGCCAGCACGCTTAATCCAAAGGGCTAAGGCGGCAACTGATGGGAGAAACCAGACGTTACGCATTTGGGCGTAGCGGTCTTCAGGTACTAACACCTGTTGTTCATCGCCCTCAATGACGAGTGTTTCTAAAATCAGCTGGCCACCCGGCTTGAGTGCGCTCTTGAGCGCATACAGGTGATCAATTGGCGAGCGGCGGTGATACAAGACGCCCATCGAAAATACGCTGTCAAAGCCTTGTAGATTTTCAGGTAGCTCTTCAAAAGCAAAGGGTAATAGCCAAGCATTGGCTGCAGGTGCATAACGTTTTACGGCGTTGAATTGGCAGAAAAATAACCAATTGGGGTCAACACCCACCACGCATTTGGCTCCATCACCCAGCATGCGTAACATGTGGTAGCCATTGCCACAACCGACATCCAGAATACGCTTATGCTTGAGGTTAAGGTGTGGCTGCAAACGCTGCCACTTCCAGTCGGAACGCCATTCGGTATCGACATGGGTATCAAAAAAGTAAAAGGGGCCTTTTCGCCAAGGAATTAAACCTTCTAATGCTTGCTTTAAAGCTTGGCTTTGCTCAGCGTTTGGTTGCCCTTGAATGGCAACAGCCTGCTGTAATTCAAGATGATCAACAGGTATATCAGGTAACTGCTGTACAGCTTGGCTCCAACGCTCGAGGTCGCCATGACCGATGGCCAGTTTTTTATCGAACTGTGCTTGTAGCTGATTAGCCCAAGCTTTCATGGGGGAGTTTCTTAACTGCTGAATCAGTGGGGATAAATCAATCATGGTAAAGCGATCATCGAAGCAAAGTTTAGACATTGAAACCAGAGATAAACCTTAGAAAAACCAGCGTCAAGCAAGCGTTGGCGATGCACTTCAAAGGTGTCAGGTAGCATCACATTTTCAATCGCCCGGCGTTTTTGGGCGATTTCTAGATCGCTGTAGCCATTGGCTCGCTTAAAGGCTAAATGCAGTTCATTTAATTGCTGATGCTTATCGGCATCAGTGAATTTTATTTTTTCAGAAAGCAGTAGTGCGCCTTGTGGAATGAGTGCTTGGCGTAGCTTTTTTAAAAGCGTAGCGCGCTGTTGAGGCTCAATAAATTGCAGAGTAAAATTTAATGCAATAAATGAGCTGGGCTGGTAATCAACTTGTAGAATATCTTGCTCGATAATCTCCGCCGGTAACAAGGTTTGAAACATTACGTCTTGCGCACAGAGATATTCTTGGCAGCGTTTAACCATAGCACTCGAATTATCGATACCAATAATACTGCAGTTGGGCTGATCAACATGGCGGCGCATGGCTTGGGTTACAGCGCCAAGCGAGCAGCCTAGGTCATAAAGCACGCTGTTAGGCCTAGCAAACTGTGCGGCTAATAATCCGGTATTTTCAACAATACTCGGATAGCCAGGCACAGAGCGCTTAATCATATCAGGGAAGACATTCACTACATCTTCATTAAAAACAAAATCAGGAACTTCAGCCAAGGGTTGGCTGAATATGCGATCGGTTTGAGAGTTCATAATGCTAGTTAGAAAATAAAAAGGATTATCGCATAACCTTAACGCAAGGTCAGGCGATTAATCCTTTAGAGGTAGCGCTGGCAATTAAGTGAGTAGCCTTTAACAGAAGTAGTCTTAGTTAGACTCGAGGATAAAGTTTTCGGGGCGGTTAATAAAATCGACTAGTAGACGTAGTTTGCCAAAGTCACGATTATTAAACTTAAAGCTTAAACGGGCTAAGTTACACAGTTCAGGCTCATAGTCGATTTCATGACAGTTGCTAAGCTGCTCAAATGAGCCTTCTAAGCAAAGCTCGGCAAACTGCTGATTCAGTGTTGCTAAAGCGGTTTCGGTTAATAGGTACTTGATCCGAATGATAAAGTCTTGCTTGAGCCAGCGCGAGGAGTGATAGTTTTGATAAAACTGGATGACCTCCTGTACAGCTTCTTCAGGTGAGTGTGCTAAGCGCATCAGCTCAAGGTCATGTTTGGAAATGTAATGATTATCTAGTAGTTGCTCTTGCATAAAAGCGAGAGCTTGGCTCCAATATTGACCGTTTGGTTGATCAAGTAAAACAACAGGAACTAATGGACTTTTTCCTGTTTGAATTAGAGTAAGAACTTCTAGGGCTTCGTCTAACGTACCAAAACCACCTGGGCATAGAACTAAAGCATCCGCCTCTTTAACGAAGAACAGTTTGCGCAAAAAGAAGAAGTGGAAGGTCAATAGGTTGTCTGAGTTTTCGACTGTAGCATTAGCCCCTTGCTCAAAGGGCAGGTTGATATTTAAACCTAAACTATTTTCTAATCCTGCACCTGCATGCGCTGCAGCCATTACACCGCCACCAGCGCCAGTAATTACCATTAGATTATTTTTTGCTAATAGCGAGCCAAGTAATTCAGCTTGTTGATAAACTGGGTGCTGCTCAGAGGTGCGAGCTGAGCCGAATACTGTAACTTTCCGTCGACGCTGGAAGCGGCTGAGTAGGGAAAAAGCAGCCTCCATTTCCCGTAGGGTTTGTAGCATGATTTTCGCATCCCAGCGATCGCGGTCAGCCTCAGCCATCCGTGCAATAGTGAGCAGCATATCATGGTAGAGCTGCTTGTTTGGGCTATTGGGAGGTGTCATCGTTAAGACTAACTCCTCAATTTTCTGAGGTAGCTGTAAATCACTCGATTGAATATGGCGAGTCAGCAAGGTGTCGTTTTGATTGCTCATACTAACTCCTATGTTAGTGCTGTGGGTACAATGGTTTTGCAGGGTGATTGAGCTGTGCTGTATTTAACCCTACTAAAAACATGTATATAGAAGTAAGCTTACTAAAAGCTGGATTGATAAGTACGGACTTCTATGAGGAATCATTTTTTTCTGTGTGAAAAGTGGTATGATTTCAGCCTTTATAGTAGTACATACACTACATTTGAGTGAAGGTGTAAGCATCATGACTATGACGCCACCGATCTATTGCAAAGAACATTAAAAATAATGCCAGCTTTTACCACATACCTGTAAAACAGCGGGATGACTTTAGTAAGAAAACTGTGCGATTATGCGCTGGATAAATGATTAAGGGATAACTCTATATGCTTCAAGTACGCAAATTGGTGTTGGCGATCGCAGCAGCCACGACCTTTACGTCAGGCTTTGCCCATGCCCTAGGCCTTGGGCAGATGTCAGTAAAGTCGTCGCTGAATCAGCCATTAAATGCAGAAATTGAATTACTTGAGGTGCAAAAACTTAGTGCTATTGAACTGCGTGCTGGCTTAGCGTCTCCAGCTGATTTTGCGCGAGCTGGAATTGATCGTCAGTTTTTTCTGACCGGGTTGCAGTTTACTCCTGTGCTGAAGGCCAATGGTAGAAGTTTTATTCAAGTAACCAGTCAGCAGCCAATAAATGAGCCATATTTGAACTTTATGATGGAAGTTATGTGGCCTGAGGGAAGATTACTACGTGAGTACACAATGTTATTGGATCCTCCGTCATATAAGCCGCAACCTGTAGTTTACTCGCAAGCTACATCGGCTAAAAAGTCTGTAGCTAGTGCTCCTGTGCAGCCTGCTAAGCAGTCTATACCACAGTCAAGTGTAGTGACTTCTAAGGAGTATAGAGTCAAACCTAATGATAGATTGTGGAGTATTGCTAGCAGTATCAGTCATGGAGCTAATGTTCAGCAAACAATGTTAGCAATACAAGATCTAAACCCTCATGCCTTCTCTAACGGTAATATTAATCGCTTAAAGTCAGATGTATTACTTAAGCTCCCTACACCTGAACAAATTCAACAGCGCAGTAAAAGACAGGCTTTGGCCGAAGTTAATGCTCAGTTGAAACAGGTGCAGCCAGCAACGCAGAACAAACCAGCGCTAAAGCAGATTGATGCCACTGTGGTTGAGCAGAAAGACAATAGAATTAAGAAAAGCACTAAGCAAGATAATTTGCGTTTAGTTGCCGATCAGGGGGTTGCTCTTAGTGCCGGAGATTCAGAGACTCAGCAGATTAAAAAATTAAATGACCAGCTGGCTGTTGCTAATGAGTCTTTAGATTCAAGTCGTTTGCAAAATCAAGAGTTAGAAGAACGGGTTCAAGAGCTAGAGAGCCAGTTAGAAAAGCTACAAAAAATTGTTGAGCTAACAGATAATCAATTAGCTCTAGTGCAAAATGAGATGAGTGCCACTGAAGCTGCCAGCGAAGATGTGGAAAACATTACACTAGACTCATCTGTAATAACTGAAACAGAAGAAAAAGTTGATAACGGGCAGCAGGCCGAACTTCTGGAACATTCTAAAGTTGAAGAGTTAGAAGATCGTGGGGTAACTGATGAAGAAAGCACTACTAATAATGTAGCGACTACCGAAGTAGATGCGGTAGAGGCTCCAGCGGTAATCAGTGCACCTGAAACAAGCTCTACGCCAGATGTATCGGCAGTCAGTTCTAAACTAGAACCTGAAAATGCAGAAACAGAAGAAGCTACTTCATCACTAGTTAGTGATGTCCTTGCTAACCCTGTATTAGTGGCCGCCTTAGGAGGTGGAGTCCTCCTGCTGCTTTTATTGTTCTTGTTAAGAAAGCGTAGGTTAGAAAGTGAAGTTAGTTTTGATGAGATAGAGATGGATGAAGATCAGTCCAGTTTATCTCAAGAGGCTAGTTTGGTTGCTACTACTACCGGTGTTTCAGGAGCGAGCTTGTACAAAACTGAGTCTGTGGAAGAAGCAGAGGAAGTTGATGTATTAGATCAAGTGCAATGGTTTTTTGATCAAGAAAGCTATATCCAAGCAAGTGAGTTACTAGAACGAGCGATTGAAAATGAACCAGGACGCTTGGAGTTACATGAAAAGTTGGTAGAGGCTTATGGGCATTTAGGAAAACTAGAAGCCTTTCAGGAGCAATTGACCTATTTAGCTGATGCTGGCATTAGTGAAGTGGATTTAAATCGCTTTAAGCAGCAGTTCCCTGACTTGGCACAAGTGAAAGACTTTTCAGAGTCAGTAGTGGAATATGTTAAGCCTGAGTTTCTAACCGATAACAGTGATTTAGACGTTAATAATCTAGCCGAGGATCCAGCGCCAGTTGGTGATAATTTCGGCATGATGCTGGACGAGATACAGCAATCGGAAAAAGACTTGCCAATTGAGTTAAATGAGCAGTCATTCGCTAGTGAGTTAGTGCGTGTAGAGGCGAGTATTGAAGAGTTACAAGAGCACGCCGATGAGTTAACTTCGTTAGATTTCGCGACAGCAGAGCCTAAGATTGATTCTAATGATTTATCCAGCTTAGAACTTGAGGTAAGTTTAGATACTGAGCTCGAGGCTGAATTAGATCGTATAGTAGAAGCTCAGTCAGAGACCAAAGAAGATATTGCCACTGATTTCGAGGATATGAGCTTTTTAGCTGATACTGATATGGTTGATACTAAGTTGTCTTTAGCTACTACTTATATTGATATGGGGGAGCTTGAGTCTGCAAAATTGATGTTGCAAGAGGTTATGCTTGAGGGAACTAATATGCAAAAAGAAACTGCAGAGAAATTATTAGCAAACCTAGGCTAACTAAAATATGCAAAAGCAACAAATAGTACCTACGGCAGCCAATTTGGCTGCCGTAGGCGTTTATAGAATAGCCTTAGGGGTTGAATATAAGGGTACTGCTTACCATGGGTTTCAACGGCAAACCGATGATGTTCCCAGTATTCAAAGCCATCTAGAGCAAGCATTGAGTCAAGTCGCAGGTGGCGAAGCGGTAAGCTTAACCTGTGCTGGACGCACCGATGCGATGGTGCATGCCTGTGCTCAAGTTGTGCATTTTGATACTCAGGTAGTGCGCAGTGAAACCTCTTGGGTGATGGGAGCTAATCGCTACTTGCCGGCTGATATCAGCGTGATCTGGGCCAAGCCGATGCCCTTGGAGTTTAATGCACGCTTTAGTGCCTATGCACGTCGCTATCGTTATGTGATTTATCAAGATCAAGTACGTCCAGCGCATCTTGGGCAAGAAGTTACCTGGTGTTCGAAACCACTAAATTTACAGCGAATGCAACAAGCAGCAAATTGTTTGCTTGGTACGCATGATTTTACTGCATTTCGTGCACAGCAATGCCAAGCTAAATCACCCATCAAAACCATTTATCATCTACAGGTGATACCTTTTGGTAAGTTAATCGTTATTGATGTGCGAGCGGATGCTTTTTTACATCATATGGTGCGCAATATTGCTGGGGTGTTAATGGCAGTAGGCACTGGCTCTAAGCCTGTGGAGTGGGTGACTCAGGTATTAGCTAGTAAAGATCGGACTAAGGGCGGTGTCACGGCACCACCTTATGGTTTATATATGGTAAAAGCGGATTATCCTGAGCAATTTGCTGTCCCTGAGCGTTTTTTAGGACCATTATTTTTGACTGCTTTACCAGATATTGCGCAATCGGAGAATCAGCCTAATGAGGGTTAAAATTTGTGGAATTACTCGGCTAGAAGATGCACTTTGTGCCATTGAAGCCGGTGCTGATGCACTGGGCTTTGTTTTTTATGAGCCTAGTCCTAGGTATATTAGCGCTGAACAAGCCGCTTCGATTATTGCCCAGCTGCCACCTTTTGTGACGTGTGTTGGGCTCTTTGTAAATACGCCTATTGCTCAAGTAAAAAGTTTGGCGCTACAGATCGGTCTAGATTTAATACAGTTTCATGGTGATGAGACTGCTGCAGCTTGTGATGGGGTAGGGTTGCCCTATATTCGTGCGTTAAGAATGCAGCCTGGTCAAGCCATTGCTCAGATTGCTGAATCTTATCAAAAGGCACGAGCGATTTTATTAGATGCTTGGGTGCCTGGTATTCCAGGTGGTACCGGTGAAACATTTGACTGGGCTGCTATTCCCCCCTTAACTAAACCGCTAATTTTAGCCGGCGGTCTAACAGTAGATAATGTTGCGCAGGCTGTTTTGCAGGTGCGTCCTTATGCCGTTGATGTAAGTGGTGGGGTGGAGCTGCGTTCAGGTGTTAAAGATCAGTCAAAGCTCAAGCTATTTATTCAGAGGGCAAAAGCGGCAGATGTTTGTGACCCTTAGATTAGGCTTATCGTCAACTGTAGCAGTACCGTATTTTTATGACTCTTGGGTCGCGTATACTTGGCATCCTATCAGTGATGTAAAACCGCTTAAAAATAAGTCATTTTTAAATAATTAAACTGAATCAAATTCAGTCTGTAACTGGAGTAACCTCATGAGTAATTGGCTAGTAGATAAGCTTATACCTTCCATCATGCGCTCTGAAGTGAAAAAGAGCTCGGTGCCAGAAGGCTTGTGGCATAAATGTACTTCCTGTGAAGCCGTACTCTATAAACCTGAGCTGGTAAAAAATTTAGAGGTTTGTCCTAAGTGCGATCACCATATGCGGATTTCAGCTCGCACCCGTTTAGATATTTTTCTTGATCAAGAGGGCCGCGAGGAAATTGGCGCGGACTTAGAGCCAGTAGATCGTCTTAAGTTTAGAGACAGCAAGCGTTATCGTGACCGCATCAGTGCTGCGCAAAAACAGACCAAAGAAAAAGATGCTTTGGTGGCGATGAGCGGCCAATTGGAAGGTATGCCAATAGTGGCTGCTGCCTTTGAGTTTAGCTTTATGGGCGGCTCGATGGGGGCCGTAGTCGGCGAGCGTTTTGTGCAAGCGGCCAACGTGGCTTTGGAAAAACGTTGTCCATTAGTGTGTTTCTCTGCTTCAGGCGGTGCACGGATGCAGGAGGCTTTGATCTCGTTAATGCAGATGGCTAAAACCTCCGCTGTTTTAGCGCGTTTGCGCGAAGAGGGAATTCCTTATATTTCGGTGCTTACTGATCCTATTTATGGTGGTGTTTCGGCAAGTTTGGCAATGTTAGGCGACCTCAACGTGGCAGAGCCAAATGCGCTCATTGGTTTTGCCGGCCCTCGAGTGATTGAGCAAACCGTGCGTGAAGTGTTGCCTGAGGGCTTTCAACGCAGTGAGTTTTTATTAACTCATGGCGCGATTGATAAGATTTTTGAGCGTAAAGAATTGCGCCCTAAATTGGCGCAGATTCTCCGCCAATTACAGGGTTTGGAGGCGGTACAGGTCGCTCCACAGGTGATTGAAGAGCCTGCCACAGAGACAGCGGCCAAGGTATAACATGAGCCAGCGCAACCTAGAACAATGGCTAAGCTATTTAGAGCAGCTGCACCCCACAGAGATTGACTTGGGGCTGGCGCGCATTCAGCGCGTGGCTCAGCGCTTAGGCGTGGGTAAGCCGGCGCCCAAGGTGGTAACCGTCACAGGGACTAATGGTAAGGGCTCAACTTGTGCCTTTATTGCTCAACTGCTGATGGCCCAAGGATTGCAGGTGGGTGTCTATAGCTCGCCGCATTTGTTGCAGTATAACGAGCGTGTGACGATACAGGGGCAACCGGTCAGTGATGCTCAGTTATGCGCAGCCTTTACCGCAATTGAACAGGCCAGAGCTGAAGAGTCACTGACTTACTTTGAGTTTGGCACCTTAGCGGCGTTATGGGTGTTTGCTCAAGCCAAATTAGACGTGGTGGTCTTAGAGGTAGGCTTAGGCGGACGTTTAGATGCGGTCAATATTGTTGATGCTGATGTGGCGTTGATTACCAGTATTGCCTTAGATCACAGTGATTGGTTGGGTGATACACGAGATTCAGTAGCTAAAGAAAAATCAGGCATTTTTCGGGCCCAGCAAATCGCACTCTGTGCTGACCTAGATCCACCCGCCATTATTGAGGCTACCGCGCAGCAAGTGGGTGCTACACTATTGCAGCGTGATGTCGACTTTGGCTATCTGGCGCCAACGGCAAACGCTTGGTCGATGTGGGGGCAGGCAGCGAAGGGTGACTATCGCTTCACTGAGTTGCCTGAGGTCAGCTTGCCAAAAGCCAACTTGGTGTTAGCAGTACAAGCGGTATTTAGTTTAGGTTTTACTATTAGCAAAGAGCAGTTATTGCAGTCTCTAGTGCAGTTTAAAATGCCGGGCCGAGTGGAAAAACGGCTGATTAATTGGCACGGGAAACAGTTGCAGCTGATTTTGGATGTGGGACATAATCCATTAGCTGCTGAGTTTTTGGCACAGCACTTGGCTCAGCGTCCCATCACAGGGCAGCGTTATGCGCTCTTTGGTTTATTGAAGGATAAAGACTTAGCCGGGGTAATTGATCCACTGCTTTCGGCGATTGATCAGTGGCATGTGGTGACCTTACCTTGTGGGCGTACTCAGCAAGCTGAAGTGCTGGCTGCTTATTTACAGCATAAAGAGGCTAAAGTGACGGTGGAAACGACAGTTGAGCAAGGTTTGTTGCAACTCTTTGAGAAGATGCAAGCCCAGGATCAGCTGTTAATTTTTGGCTCTTTTTATACGGTGGCTGCGGCAGCAAAAGCGCTGCATACTTTATCACGCTAAGGAACGCTTCAGTATTTGTACGGACTAAGCACACTCTAGCAACTTGTACTTGTATCGAGGTTAATCACTGTGAGTTCATCCAATGCCAATAAGCAGCGCCTAATAGGTGCTGGTGTGTTAGTGGCAATTATTGCAATCAGCCTGCCGTTTATTCTAAATAAGGAAAAGGTTGCAGCCCCAGAGACTGTTGATATTCCATTGCAGCCTGAGCGCCAAGCACTTAATTTGCCTGAACAGCCGATTGAACTAGCCGATTTTCCACAGCAACAAGTGGATCCTGATGAAGTACTGCCTTCAACGGGTGAGTACAGCGAGCCAGCGGATGAGCCTCAAGAATGGGTAGAAATTCCGCAAGATAAGGTGGCGCCAGTCGTTACCTCAGAGGCTGCTGAGCCCAAGCCTGCACCGGTTAAGCCAAGTGTGGCAGAAACCAAACCTGCGCCAAAACCTGCTCCTAAGCCGGTGGTTAAGGCAGAGCCTAAGCCAGCGGCTAAACCGGTAGTTAAGCCCGCCCCCGTTGTTAAAGCGCCGGCTGAAAAAGCCAAGCCAGCAGCGCCGGAATTAAATAAAAATAATCTACCAGCGAGTTGGTCGGTGCAGTTAGCCAGAGTAAGTAAGCGCGAAGGTGCAGAAAAGCTACGCGATCAATTTCGAGCCAAGCAATATAATGCCTATGTGCGTGCTGAAGAAGGGTTCTTCTATGTGCGAATTGGGCCATTAGTTAAACAAGCCGATGCTCAGGCGATGTGTCGCCAATTAAAGCAACGTGAGCAGCAAGACTGTTTCGTGGTAAGCTTTAAGCCCTAAGTCTATTACAATAAAAAATAGCCAGCCTGAGTCGCTGGCTATTTTTATTTGGCTAGAAGTCTGAAGAAAAGTTAGATTTTCATATTAAGCCACAGGATGCTTTGGTAAAATGTGTGCTTTGTTTAATGATGGATACTGGCGTGAGTTTGATCTGGGTTGATTGGCTAATTTTGGCCATTATTTTAATTTCGGCTCTGATTAGTGTTAGTCGAGGCTTTATTAAAGAAGCATTTTCCTTACTTTCTTGGATAGTCGCAAGCTTTGTGGCTTGGAGCTTTGGCGGTGGATTAGCGCCTTATCTTGAACCCTATATTGCACTGCCATCAGCTCGGGTAATTGTCGCCAGCTTAATTTTGCTGGTAGTCACCTTATTAATCGGCTCACTGGTTAATTTTCTATTAGCACAGTTAGTTAAAAGCACGGGCCTGACTGGCACTGACCGCTTATTGGGTATGGTGTTTGGTGGGGCTCGCGGTGTGATGCTGGTAGTGCTATTAATTGGTTTGCTGAGTTTGTTGCCCGTTACCCAAGATCCTTGGTGGCAGGCTTCTAATTTAATTCCGCACTTTTTATTAATTGCCGACTGGTCGAAAGATTTGGTAATTGGTTGGGTGGGGCGTTAAGACAGGCTTAACTGTTTGACAGTAAGTCGTTTTCCCGAAATTTCATAGGGGTTTTTTGCATGTGTGGCATTGTCGGTATTGTTGGTAAATCGAACATTAACCAAGCGCTGTTTGATGCGCTAACGGTATTGCAGCATCGAGGTCAAGATGCTGCGGGAATGGTCACTAGCCAAGGTGGGCGTTTATATTTACGTAAAGACAATGGCTTAGCGCGTGATGTGTTTCGTACGCGGCACATGAAAGAGCTGATTGGTAACATTGGTATTGCCCATGTGCGTTACCCAACGGCTGGTAGTTCAAGCATGGCTGAAGCGCAGCCGTTTTATGTCAACTCGCCGTATGGCATCACTTTAGCGCATAACGGCAATCTGACCAATGTAGAACAGCTCACCAAAGAAATTTATGAGGCAGATTTACGTCACGTTAACACCAACTCCGACTCTGAGGTGTTACTGAACGTATTTGCCCATGAACTGGCAGCACGCAATAAATTACAGCCAGACAAAGAAGATGTATTTGCCACCGTGTCGCGGGTATTTGAGCGCTGCCAAGGCGGTTATGCCGCGGTAGCGATGATTACCGGATACGGCATTGTGGCTTTTCGCGATCCGAATGGAATCCGCCCAGTGGTCTATGGTCAGCGTCAAACTGAACAAGGCATTGAGTATATGGTGGCCTCTGAAAGTGTGGCGCTAGATGTATTAGGGTTTAGCCTGATTGGCGACTTAGCACCGGGTGAAGCGCTGTATATTACCGAGCAAGGTGAGTTGCATACGCGTCAATGTGCTAAAGCGCCGAAGTTATCCCCCTGTATTTTTGAGTATGTCTACTTAGCGCGCCCTGATTCAATTTTGGATGGAGTATCGGTGTATAAAGCTCGGTTGCGGATGGGCGAAAAACTGGCGGAAAAAATCTTACGCGAGCGTCCAGAGCACGACATTGACGTGGTGATTCCGATTCCAGATACCAGCCGCACTTCCGCGCTAGAGCTGGCCAATATTCTTGGGGTGAAATTTCGCGAAGGTTTTGTCAAAAACCGTTATATCGGCCGCACCTTTATTATGCCAGGCCAAGCTGCACGCAAAAAATCAGTACGCCAAAAACTCAATGCCATTGAGCAAGAGTTTAAAGACAAGAATGTCATGCTGGTGGATGACTCGATCGTACGCGGTACCACTTGCCGTCAAATTATTCAGATGGCGCGCGATGCTGGCGCGAAAAATGTGTATTTCTGCTCAGCGGCACCAGCGGTGCGTTATCCCAACGTTTATGGGATTGATATGCCAAGCGTACACGAACTGATTGCCCATAATCGTACCACCGAAGAAGTAGCCGAACTGATAGGTGCCGATTGGTTGCTCTATCAAGATCTAGAAGATCTCAAAGAGGCAGTAGGTGACGGCAAGGTCAAAATTGAACAGTTTGATTGTGCGGTCTTTGATGGCCAGTATGTAACCGGTGATATTGATGCCGAGTACTTGGAGCGTTTAGAAGACACACGCAATGACTTAGTGAAAAATGGCGCTCAGGTGGCTAATTCGATTATCGAATTACATAACAGCTAATAGGTATTAGTGTTTGTCCTTTAAATCTTATAAGTTAAGCTATTTAACCCTAAATTTTTTAAAGGATATTCAGCATGAGCAGTTCATGGGATGCAGGCCGCTTAAACAGTGACTTAACCGGAGCGCAACCCAGCACCTTAGCGGTGAGAGAAGGTCATCAACGTACGGCAGAGGCTGAGCATTCTGAGCCTCTGTTTTTATCTTCTAGCTATGTGTTTAACAGCGCCGCACAAGCAGCGGCAAGCTTTGCCGGCACCGAGTCAGGTAATGTCTACTCGCGCTATACCAATCCCACGGTAGCCATTTTTGAAAAGCGTTTAGCCGCGTTAGAGCAGGCCGAGCAAGCTGTGGCGACCTCCTCAGGCATGGCGGCGATTTGGGCGGTGGTGATGGCTTTTTGCCAGGCCGGCGATCATATTTTGGTGTCGCGTAGTGTGTTTGGCGCCACTGTTAGCTTGTTTGAAAAGTATGCGAAAAAATTTGGGGTTGAGGTTGAGTTTATTAGCCTCACGGATCATCAGCAGTGGCGTGCGGCTTGCAAGGCCAATACCCGCTTATTGTTTATTGAGTCGCCTTCCAATCCACTAGCAGAAATCGCTGATATCCGAGCACTCGGCCAGATTGCCCACGAAGCCCAGGCGTTACTGGTGGTGGATAATTGCTTTTGTACGCCAGTACTGCAGCAACCGCTCACCTTAGGCGCTGATATTGTGGTGCATTCGGCCACTAAATTTATTGACGGTCAAGGGCGCTGCTTAGGCGGAGCAGTATTAGGGGCAGCAGCGTTAATGAAAGAGGTGGTCGGAGTCTTGCGTACTACCGGGCCTACGTTAAGTCCGTTTAATGCCTGGACCTTTATCAAGGGTTTAGAAACTTTAAAACTACGGATGCAAGCCCACTGCGCCAGCAGTTTAGCGTTAGCTGAGTGGTTAGCGCAGCAGCCTAAAGTACAGCGAGTATTTTATGCCGGATTAACCAGTCATCCGCAGCATGAACTAGCTAAAAGTCAGCAACGCGGGTTTGGTGCAGTGGTTGGCTTTGAAATTGTCGGCGGTCAAGAGCAAGCGTGGCGCTTTATTGATGCCACTCGCATGATTTCGATCACGGCTAATTTAGGCGATACTAAAACGACTATTACGCATCCAGCGTCCACGACTCATGGTCGTCTTTCGCCAGAGGAGCGTGCCCAAGCAGGGATCCAAGATAACCTCATTCGTCTTTCCGTAGGTCTTGAGGACTTAGAAGATATTAAGCGTGATCTTGAGCTTGGTTTTAGTGCTATTTAACTCATAAACCAAAGGGGTAAGCTGAGTTCAGTGCTTGATCAGTGTTAGCATGCTTAGTCGTTGATTGATGAACAAAGTGAATGGGCAGTGAAGAAACTGCCCTTAGCAGGAGACTAGGTATTGGACACAATTTTTTGGTATGACTTTGAAACTACCGGTATCAACCCTTCCACTGATCGTCCGTTACAAGTAGCAGGCATTCGTACTAACTGGGCGTTAGAGGTGATAGATGAGCCGCTGAATTTCTATAGTCAGTTAAGTGCTGATATTTTGCCTAGTCTTAGAGCCTGTTTAGTGACAGGAATTACACCTCAGCAGTTAGTCGAGCAGGGCTTATCCGAAGTGGAGTTTATCACTCAGCTACGGGCACAGATGTTGCGACCTGGCACTTGTAATGCGGGTTACAACAATATTCGATTTGATGATGAAATGCTGCGTTATAGTCTATACCGCAACTTTTACGATCCTTACGCCCATGAGTGGCAAGGTAATAATAGCCGTTGGGATTTGATCGATGCTTTGCGTTGTGCTTATGCGTTACGGCCAGAAGGTATTCATTGGCCTGTGGATGATTCTGGTAAAGTCAGTTTGCGTTTAGAGTTATTAACTAAGGCTAATGGCATTGAGCATGGACATGCCCATGATGCGCTCGCTGATGTTTACGCAACCATTGCTATGGCCCGTTGTTTGCGGCAGCAACAGCCACAGTTGTTTGACTACTTATTTAATTTGCGGGTTAAGTCAGCGGTATCACAACGGATTAAATTACTCCACCCCCTCCTGCATGTGTCTGGCAAGTTTGCAGCCAGTCGACATTATTTGGCGCCGGTTTTACCTTTGGCCTGGCATCCAAAAAACAAAAATGCGGTGATTGTCTGTGATTTACATGGAGATCTTAGCCCCTTATTTGAATTAACCGCCGAGCAATTACGCGAAACCTTATATACCGCCCATGACACCTTGTTAGCAGAAGGTAAAAAGCCTGTGCCGCTTAAGCTAGTGCATATTAATAAATGCCCTGTGGTAGCGCCGATGGGCGTACTGCGTGAGCAAGATAAGCAGCGCTTAAACTGGTCTGATCAGCTTTGGCAAGACAATTATCAGCAGTTATTGCAGCAAGCGGCAGTTGTGCAGCCGAAGGTCAGCGCTGTATTTAACACTGAGAGCTGGGTTAATCAGACGACTGAAGTAGAAACTCAACTATATGCCGGCTTTTTTAGTCCGCGGGATAAAGGGCTGTTTGAGCGAATTCATCAGGAGGGGCCAGGAGTCTTTGCGCAAGTAAGCCAAGCGGTAACCGACCAGCGAGTGCCTGCGTTATTAGCGCGTTTTCAGGCGAGAAATTTTTATTCGAGCTTAACTGAAGAACAAAAGCTTCAGTGGCTAAATTTTTGTTCGCAGCGCTTAACTCAAGTCGAGCAGGGTGCACCGCGCACGTTGGCGCAAGTAGAGCAAGAGCTGTTAGAGCTAACACCAGAAGAGCGGGCTACGCCTGTGATTCAGCAATGGCTGGATTATATTGCGCAGCTGCAGCAGCAATTATCGATCAGTTAATTAAAAAGGAGCCAGCAGACTCCTTTTTAATTGCAAGGCAATGCAGTCACAAACTAAAGTTAGTCGAGTAGAGTCATCCAGCTTTCTACTTCATCGTTGCCCCAGCGAGCTTTCCATTGCTTTAACTCTTTGTGGTTTCCACCTTTGGTTTCAATCACATCATTAGTGTGGGGATTAACGTAACGCTTGGTTTTACGTGTGCGGCGAGGCGCGCTTTGACGAGCAGGAGCGGCTGTATTGCTAGCTGCTGACGGGTCAATAATTTGGATGATGTCTTGCAAGGATTTTGAGTAATCAGCCATTAGCGTACGGAGTTTTTCTTCAAACTCTAATTCATTGGCTAGTCGGGTATCATTTTTCATCGCTTCTAAGCTTTCTTGCAGTTCCTGCAAACGCTTTTTTGTTTCACGATAATTATTGATAATGAGGGACATGTTATCTCCAGAAATAGTCTTTTTGAGTGACTTTATTCAAACTTAATTATGTTAATGCTAAGTATTACTTGGTTACGCTTAACATCCAGTCCAGCTCAAGCAAACGTTAGGAAGAAAATAATATAACTATTTTCTCCAATAGTCTATATAAACATAACTGCTGTATAGGCAATAAAAAAACCAATAAGTTTAAAATTAACAGTTTGGTGCAATAGTGTGTAAGCGAATCAACAATATATACTATTGGCGATACGCAAAATTAGACTGTACGTGAAAAACCTGTCCCGCGCTTTTGGTTAAGATAATTATCAAACGCCATAGCCACGTTACGCATCATCAGGTTGCCTTTGGGGAGTAAGGTGATTGCATTTTGGCTAAGGGTTACGAGTTCATCATCAACCATCTCTTGTAGCTGTTCAAGAGCGTCAGCAAAGTAGTCGGAGAAGTTAATTTTATATTTAGTTTCGATGGCTTTGATATCAATTAAATTGTGACACATTAACTGGCTAATCACGTCACGGCGCAATAGGTCATCGGTATTTAACAGATAGCCACGCTGCAGCGGGAGTTGTCGTGCGGTTAATTGTTGATAGTACTGTGAGAGTTCTTTTGCATTTTGGCTATAGGTGTTATTAACCTTACTAATTGATGAGACACCTAGGCCTACTAAATCACAATCTGCATGAGTTGAATAGCCTTGAAAGTTACGTTGTAGGGTACCATTAGCACGTGCTTGGGCTAACTCATCATCAGGTAAGGCAAAGTGATCCATCCCAATATAGACATAACCTGCGGCACAGAGTGTATTAATGGTTAACTCTAACAGTTGTAACTTACGCTCGGGTGGCGGCATATCTTCTGGGCGAATAAGTTTTTGTGCTTTGACTAGCTGTGGTAAATGGGCGTAACTATATGCTGCAATGCGATCGGGTTTGAGTACAATAATTTGTTCAAGGGTCTGTTTAAAGCTGGCCTCGGTTTGAAGTGGTAGGCCATAAATCAGATCAACACTAATTGAACGAAATTCGGCCTGACGAGCTGCCTGCATTAAGTTGGCAACCTGTTCTACACTTTGCACACGATTAACCGCTTGTTGTACGGCTAAGTCAAAGTCTTGCACGCCAAAGCTTAAACGGTTAAAGCCTAGCTCTCTAAGGGCGAAAATCTGCTCAGGAGTGACAGTACGTGGGTCTACTTCTAAAGAAAATTGATGCTGCTCAGAGCGATCAAAATTAAAGGCGGCTGCTAAATAAACCATCAGCTCTTGGAGTTGAGCTTGGGTAAAGTAAGTCGGTGTCCCACCACCTAAGTGCAGCTGAGTGACTAAGCGCTCTTTGGCAAATAAAGGGGCTTGTAGGTCAATCTCTTGTTTAAGGTAGGTTAAATACTCGGCGGCCCGTTCAGTTTTATGAGTAATAATTTTATTGCAGGCGCAGTAATAACACAGGCTTTTGCAGAAAGGTATATGAATGTACAGCGACAATGGAGCCTCTAGATTAAGGTTACTAGCGGCTGCGGCGGCTTGATAGTCAGCCACGCTAAACGCACTGGTAAATTGTGGGGCAGTAGGGTAGGAAGTGTATCTAGGACCAGAGCGATCATACTTTTTTACTAGATCACGGTCGAAGCTCATTGCGTGGGTCATTCAGAATGCCTTTTAACAAAATAGTAAAATAAGTCGGTGCTAAGTAGCGGGCAAAATAAAGGGCCGCGTAAACTAAAGAAGAAGCACTTTGACTTTTGATAGTATATTTATCGCGCTAGATTAACGCATTTTTTCATGGGGTGTGGTGTCTAGCGATTAAGCCTTGATCTGCGGCAATCAGCTAAAGCAGTCAGCAGAGTGTGAGTCGGCAGATTAAAAATGCTGTTAATCAAGGGTGGTTATCTCGTTCAATGCCTATGCAATTCAGTTTACGACTGCTCAGTACTTTACTGCTATTTATATTGACCAGTTGCACTAGTTTGCCGCCGTTAGAGAATCGGGCGGCCAGTTATGCACTCAATCCCGAGCAAGCTGCTACCACGCGTTTTGCCCAGATGCTGGCGCCACTGCAGCAAGCTCATCCAGACAAAAGCGGGATTTACCCCTTAACTGATGCCTTAGATGCTTTCGCTGCACGAATGCTCTTAGCTCAGCATGCCGAGCGTACGCTCGATATTCAATATTATATTTGGCATAAAGACATGACAGGTACTTTGTTGTTTGAGGCTTTGCATGAGGCAGCAGACCGTGGAGTACGAGTACGTTTATTATTAGATGACAACAACACCAGTGGCTTAGATGAAACCTTGTCAGTACTTGATTCGCACCCGAATATCCAGGTGCGCTTGTTCAACCCTTTTATGCGACGAAATTATAGAGCAGTTGAGTATTTAACAGATTTTAATAAAGCCAATCGGCGCATGCATAACAAATCGTTCACCGTGGATAATCAGCTCACCATTATAGGCGGGCGCAATGTGGGCGATGAATACTTTGGAGCCGGTGATGGCGTATTGTTTGCTGATTTAGATATTTTAGCTGCAGGTCCTGTGGTACAAGAAGTGTCTCACGATTTTGATCGCTATTGGCAAAGCGAGTCGGCTTATCCAGTGAGCTTAATTTTGCCAGAGGTATCACCGGCGCGCTTGCAGGAGTTAGAAGATCAGGCTGAAGAGGTAGAGCGTAATCCGGCGGCGGCTAAGTTTGTGCAGTCACTGCATCAGCTACCCATTCTAAATCAGCTAACTGAGCAAGCGTTGGCTTTAGAGTGGGCTAAAGTCACCCTGGTTAGTGATGATCCACGTAAAGGCTTAGGTGATGTGGCAGATGATGATTTGTTGTTTGGCAAGTTGATTCATTTGGTGGGATCTCCAGAGAAAAGCTTAAACTTAGTTTCGCCTTATTTTGTGCCCACTAAAGTTGGCGCTAAGGCTTTTGCTAATTTGTCGCAAGCTGGTGTGGAAATTCAGATACTTACTAACTCGCTACATGCTACAGATGTCTATGTGGTGCACTCTGGTTACTCTAAGTGGCGAAAAAAACTAGTGAAAAATGGAGTTAAATTGTATGAAATGCGGCAAATGGGAGAGAGGTCAACGAAGCCAAAACTGTTAAACCGCACCGGTGATAAAGAAGGATTAGGCACCGTTTTTGGTAGCTCTGGCTCTAGTTTGCATGCGAAAACCTTTACCTTAGACGACGACATAGTCTTTGTCGGTTCTTTCAACTTTGATCCGCGCTCGGCCAAGCTTAATACCGAGTTGGGTTTTGTAATTGAAGATAGTCAGTTATCACAAAAAATCAAGGCCGCCTTTGCTGAAGAGGTGCCCTATAACGCCTATGAAGTGCAGTTGTGTAATAATAGCAAGTTGTGTTGGATAGAAAAAAGCCAAACCGGCTTACTGATTCACCACACTGAACCAGAATCAACTTTATTAAAACGAGCAGGCGTCCAATTTTTATCTTGGCTTCCAATTGATTGGTTATTATGAAGCTAAATAGATTAACGAATGATTGGATATTTCTGTCCGAGGCTAATAGAATGCATGCCCTTAATTATCTAGGTCGGTATGTCTGGCCACGTCTGTTCAACGAGGAATAATCATGCAAGTTTCCATCGAAAGCACCTCAGCCCTCGAGCGTCGTATGACCATTGGCGTACCAGCTGAGCGTCTTGAAGCTGAAATCACCAAGCGTCTGCAACAAACTGCGCGTCGTGCAAAAGTCCCGGGCTTCCGTCCAGGTAAAGTCCCTATGAATATTATCCGTCAGCGTTTTGGTGCCGATGCACGTCAAGAAGCGATGGGGGATCTGATTCAACAAACTTTTTACGAAGCAGTGGTTGAGCAAAAAGTTAACCCTATTGGTCAGCCAAGCATCGAGTTACAAAAAAGTGATGACGCACTTGAGTACGTAGCGACCTTTGAAGTATTACCAGAAGTAGAGATCACCGGTTTAGACAAAATTGCCGTAGAGCGCTTGAGCGCAACGGTTGAAGAGTCAGACTTAGACAACATGCTGGATGTACTGCGCAAGCAAAACACTCAGTTTGTAGCGGCTGATAAAGCAGCTGAAAATGGCGACCAACTGAAAATTGACTTTGTTGGCCGTATTGATGGCGAAGAGTTTGCCGGTGGCAGCGCTAAGGATATCCCTTTAGTGCTCGGTTCTGGCCGCATGATTCCTGGCTTTGAAGAAGGTCTAGTGGGCACTAAGGCGGGTGAAGAGAAAATTGTTACACCAACTTTCCCAGAAGATTACCAAAATCTTGAGTTAGCAGGTAAAACTGCTGAATTCACCATTAAAGTAAATGCGGTTGAAGCACCAGAGCTGCCAGAGTTAAACGAAGAGTTCTTTAAAACTTTTGGCGTTAACGAAGGTGGTTTAGAAGGTTTCCGCGCTGAAGTTCGTAAGAATATGGAGCGTGAGTTAAATCAAGCGATTAAAGGCAAGGTAAAAACTCAAGTTATGGACGGTCTGCTGGAAACTAACCCAGTAGAAGTGCCTAAAGCACTGATTGCTAACGAAGTGAATCGTTTACGTGTACAAGCGGTTCAGCAGTTTGGCGGCAATATTAAGCCAGAGCAACTACCTGCCGAATTATTTGAAGAGCAAGCCAAACGCCGCGTAACCTTAGGCTTATTAGTGGCTCAGGTGGTTAAGCAGTTTGAGCTGTCAGCTGATGAAGATCAGGTACGTAGCATGATTGAAGAGCTAGCAGCAGCTTATCAGGAACCACAACAAGTCATCGACTGGTACTATAAAAACGAACAGCAGCTAGAAGAAGTTCGTGCAGTAGTATTAGAAGAGCAGGTGGTTAATAAAGTATTAAGCGAAGCACAAGTAACAGATAAAGCGGTTGCTTACGAAGACGCGGTCAAGCCAGCTGAAACAGCGGTTGCAGAAGAAGCCCAAGAAGAGGTGGCCGAATAATTCGAGAGTGAATTATTTGCATGTTACTTTTAAGTCAAACCATACAAGCTAGCCTAGTGCTAGCTTGTGTGTTTTAGACGTATTAATCTCTGGAGTTATGACGATGTCCTTGCATTCTGAATTTTTACCAAGCGCTGATGCCCAAGCCGCATTGGTGCCAATGGTTGTGGAGCAAACCAGCCGCGGTGAACGGTCCTATGATATTTATTCACGGCTCTTAAAAGAACGCGTGATTTTTTTAGTGGGACCAGTTGAAGATCATATGGCCAACTTAGTGGTGGCTCAGCTGTTATTTCTTGAAGCTGAGAATCCGGATAAAGATATTCATCTGTACATCAACTCACCAGGTGGTGTAGTGACTGCGGGTATGGCGATTTATGACACCATGCAGTTTATTAAGCCCGATGTTTCAACCATCTGTATTGGTCAGGCGTGCAGTATGGGCGCGTTATTATTAGCCGGTGGTGCAGCAGGTAAGCGTCATTGTTTGCCTCACTCGCGGATGATGATTCACCAGCCACTAGGTGGCTTTAATGGGCAGGCTTCTGATATTGAAATTCATGCTCGGGAGATTTTAGCGATCCGTGAGCGTTTAAATCAGGTGCTGGCGCATCACACCGGTCAACCGCTTGAAGTCATTGCGAAAGATACTGATCGCGATAATTTTATGAATGCAGAAGAAGCGGCTAAGTACGGTTTAATTGACTCGGTAATTACTAAGCGCCCAGTTTAACTGGCAACAGGCTTGAAATAAGCGCCAAGCGCCTCAAAGTTACCTACATCCTTAGTTAATGGAAAAAGTAAATGACTGACACAACCAACAGTGAAGATGAAAAATTACTTTACTGCACTTTTTGCGGTAAAAGTCAGCATGAAGTTCGTAAGCTTATTGCAGGGCCGTCGGTCTTTATTTGTGATGAATGCGTAGACTTATGTAATGACATTATTCGTGAAGAGGCAGCCGCTAAAGTAGAGAGCGACAGCGAAAGTAAACTGCCATCTCCTGCCGAAATTGCCCAAACCTTGGATCAATATGTCATTGGTCAAGAGCAGGCGAAAAAAGTGTTGGCAGTGGCGGTCTATAATCATTACAAACGCTTGCGCAGCCATACGGCAAAAGATGGGGTGGAGTTAGGCAAAAGTAATATTTTGCTCATCGGGCCTACTGGTTCCGGTAAAACCTTGCTTGCAGAAACCCTTGCGCGCTTACTTAATGTGCCTTTTACCATGGCCGATGCCACCACCTTAACTGAGGCGGGGTATGTGGGTGAAGACGTAGAAAATATCATTCAGAAGCTCTTAATGAAGTGCGACTATGATGTGGAAAAAGCGCAGATGGGCATTATCTATATTGACGAGATTGATAAAATTTCGCGCAAATCAGATAACCCATCGATTACGCGAGACGTATCCGGTGAGGGTGTGCAGCAAGCCTTACTGAAATTAATTGAAGGCACGGTCGCATCGATTCCACCCCAAGGTGGTCGTAAACATCCACAGCAAGAGTTTTTGCAAGTAGATACGAAGAATATTTTATTTATTTGTGGCGGTGCTTTTGCTGGAATCGAAAAAGTTATTCAGCAACGCTCAGAAAAAGGCGGTATTGGTTTTCATGCTCAGGTAAAAAGTTCTGATGTAGTTAAGCCTATTGGCGAAACGCTACGTGAAATTGAAACTGAGGATTTAATTAAATTCGGCTTAATTCCTGAGTTTGTTGGACGCTTACCGGTGGTGGCGACTTTGCAAGAGTTGGATGAAGCGGCATTAATTCAAATTCTAACCGAGCCTAAAAATGCGCTAACTAAGCAGTATGCAAAGCTGTTTGAGATGGAAGGAGTGGATCTAGAGTTCACACCAGAGGCCCTTTCAGCGATTGCTAAACAAGCGTTAGAGCGCAAGATTGGTGCTCGTGGTTTACGATCAATCGTAGAGAATGCGCTGCTTGATAGTATGTTTGAAATTCCTTCTACCACTGATGTGGCGAAAGTGGTGGTGGATGAAAAAGTCATCACGGACAAACAAAAGCCTGCCTTTATTGCAGCTGCAGCAGTGAAAGAAGCGTAATTGCGATTACTGATACTGCGATCAACAAAAGGGCCCTAGAGGCCCTTTTGTTATTTAAACGCCTAGCCTTGTAATGCATGGTAGCAGCCCCCATGTACTAGCTAAGTCCGACTAATTTTTAGGCGAAAAATCGCTATCGAGTATTAATATGAAGACAACAATAGAGTTACCTTTATTGCCATTGCGGGATGTGGTGGTGTATCCGCATATGGTTATCCCACTGTTTGTCGGAAGAGCTAAATCGATTGCTGCGTTAGAGCAGGCGATGCAAGGTGAGAAGCAAGTATTTCTCGTGGCTCAACGTAACCCAAGTGAAGATGACCCACAGTTAGAACAGATTTATGACATTGGCTGTGTGGCCAATGTGCTGCAGTTTTTAAAATTACCCGATGGCACGGTTAAAGTGCTGGTCGAGGGTAGCTATCGCGCTGCTTTAGAGTCGATTGAAGATATTGCTGAGCCAGAAACTGAGTACAGTTTAGCTACCGTACAGTTGCTAGATGAAGCAGAACCGGTGGCGATAGAAGATGATGTGCTGCGTCGCACCTTGTTGGAGCAGTTTGAGCAGTACGCACAAAACAGTAAAAAAGTGCCTGGCGAAGTCTTAAGCGGTATTCAAGACATTAGCGAAACCAGCCAGCTGGCCGATAATATAGCCATGCACTTGAATTTGCGTTTAGAACAAAAGCAAGAAGTTTTAGCTACTCTTGATCTAACCCGTCGCGTTGAGTTACTGCTAGGATTGCTCGATGCGGAGCTGGAGTTAGTGCAGATCGAAAAGCGCATTCGGGCACGAGTTAAAAAGCAAATGGAGCGCAGCCAGCGCGAGTATTATCTGAATGAGCAGATGAAAGCTATTCAGAAGGAGCTTGGTGAAGGCGAAGACGGGCAGAATGAAATTGATGAGCTACGCAAGCGCATCGATGAGTCTGGCATGTCAGAAGAGGCGTTGAAAAAAGCCAATGCTGAGCTGAAAAAACTACAGCAGATGTCACCGATGTCTGCTGAGGCCACGGTGGTGCGTTCTTACATTGAGTGGTTGGTGAACGTGCCGTGGAAGGCAAAAAGTCGAGTACGTCATGACCTAGAGCGTGCAGAGCAGATTCTAGATGCCGACCATTATGGTTTGGAAGAAGTGAAAGAGCGTATTCTTGAGTATTTAGCCGTGCAAAAACGGGTGAAAAAACTCAAAGGGCCTGTGCTGTGTTTAGTTGGCCCACCAGGTGTGGGTAAAACCTCACTGGCCGAGTCGATTGCCCGCTCCACGAACCGTAAATACATTCGAATGGCTTTGGGTGGGGTGCGGGATGAGTCAGAGATTCGTGGGCATCGCCGCACGTATATTGGTTCTATGCCAGGGCGTATTATTCAGCGCTTAGCTAAAGCTGAGGTGCGTAACCCATTATTTTTGTTAGACGAAATCGACAAAATGGGGATGGATATGCGAGGCGATCCGGCATCAGCGATGTTGGAAGTGCTAGATCCTGAGCAAAATAGTGCCTTTAACGACCATTATTTAGAGGTTGATTACGATCTTTCAGATGTGATGTTTGTCTGTACCGCTAACTCAATGAACATTCCTCCAGCGCTATTAGACCGGATGGAAGTGATCCGTTTATCAGGCTACACCGAAGATGAAAAGCTAAATATTGCCCAGAAATATTTGGTGAAAAAACAGGCTGAAAATAACGGATTAAAGGCGACAGAGGTAACGATTACTGAAGCTGCGTTGTTAGATATTATTCGTTACTACACCCGTGAGGCCGGGGTGCGTGGACTGGAGCGAGAAATTGCTAAAGTGTGTCGCAAAGTAGTTAAGGAAGCAGCGAGTCAGAAGAAAATAGCGGTCACTGTTGATAGTGAGCAACTGGAGCACTATTTAGGCGTACGTAAATACCGCTATGGTGTAGCTGAAGAGCAAGATCAAATTGGCCAAGTAACAGGCTTAGCTTGGACACAAGTGGGCGGTGAGCTATTAACCATCGAAACTGCAGTGATTCCAGGTAAAGGTCAGTTGATTAAAACCGGCTCCTTAGGTGAGGTCATGGTAGAGTCAATGACGGCTGCATTAACAGTGGTCAGAAGTCGTGCTCAGGTGTTAGGATTAGCGCCGAATTTTTATGAAAAACAAGATGTGCACTTTCATATGCCTGAAGGGGCTACACCTAAAGATGGGCCTAGCGCTGGGATTGGAATGTGCACAGCTTTAGTCTCTGCACTGACTAAAATTCCAGTGCGAGCGGATGTTGCCATGACCGGTGAAATCACCTTGCGTGGTGAGGTGTTGGCCATTGGTGGTTTGAAAGAGAAGCTACTAGCAGCGCATAGAGGTGGAATTAAGACGGTCATTATTCCCCATGACAATATTAAGGATTTAAAAGAAATCCCTGAGCTTGTTAAAGCAGACTTAGACATTAAGCCTGTGAAGTGGATTGATGAGGTGTTAGAGATTGCATTGCAATATTTACCAGAACCTTTGCCAGAAGCAGCGGAACTGGTTGCGTCTGATGACGTGACCGTGGATAATTCATCCACCAAATCACTCAGCAGGCATTAAGAGATTGAGTGGAAAGATCGTGAGTTGGGGATACAGCGCTTAGTCTGTTGTCACCTACTTGAGTAGTTGCTTTAATAGCATGGTTACGCCAGACTACTGAAAATTTACTATTTTAAATATATAGAGTTTAAGGGGATTTAGAGTGAATAAGTCAGAATTAATTGAACAGGTTGCAATCTCTGCGGATATCCCAAAAGCTGTTGCAGGACGCGCGCTAGATGCAGTTATTTCATCTATTACCAATGCACTAAAGGAAGGCGATTCAGTCGTTTTGGTTGGTTTTGGTACTTTCTCAGTTAAAGAGCGTGCTGCACGTACTGGCCGCAACCCACAAACAGGTAAGCCAATTGAAATTGCAGCAGCCAATATTCCAGGCTTTAAAGCAGGTAAATCACTGAAAGACGCCGTTAACTAATTTTAACGCGTCTGTTGCTCGCTAGAGTTTTACTGTTTTAATAAGTGCTTACTTAACTAAAATTTGTAATGCTTCATGAGCCAATTAAAGGCGCATCCATGGATGCGCCTTTTTTGTATGTAGACTGAGTTTATTTACGCCTTACCACGCTGCTGGGGGATGCATGCTGCAACGAATTAGAGACAATTCATCCGGTTGGGTTACCAAAGCTATTATTGGTGTAATTGCTGTTTTATTATCCTTTACTGGGTTTGAAGCGATTGTTAGCTCCATGAGTGACAAAAATGTCGCTGCTAAAGTAAATGGTGTAGAAATTACCCAAAGTGAGCTGCTAGATGCCACTGAAATGCAGCGTCAAGAGATTGCACGTCAGTTTGGTAATGAAATTGATATTAACTTAATAGATAGTAATTTACTGCGGCAGGCTGCGTTAGAAAGCTTAATTGCTCGTGAGTTACAGCTACAGGCCACCCAAACGGCAAAGATTGAGTTTTCGCCTCAGTTGCTTGATCGCTATATATTGTTGACGCCAGAGTTTCAGGTTAATGGTGCTTTTGATAAGCAGCGCTTTGAGCAGATCTTACAGCGACTGGGTTACTCTCCTTTGCAGTACCGTCAAGCATTAACTCAAGACTTAAAAATCAACTTATTACAGGCAGGTATCGCTGGTAGTGAGTTTGCAACTACCCATGAAGTGCAAGCTTTTGCCAAGCTTGATCGACAGACACGTGACTTTTCATATCAAATCATCAAGGCTGATCCAAGCCAGCAAAGCATTGATGACGATGCAATTGAGCAGTATTACCAGGCACATCCTGAACGTTTTAATACGATGGAGTCTGCCGTGGTGGAGTACTTAGAACTCAATAAGTCGGATTTTTTTGATGGAGTGGAAGTCAGCGATGAGGAGCTGCAAGAGGCCTATCATAAAGAAATCGCCAATTTAGTCGAGCAACGTCAAGCGGCGCATATTCTATTTGCCGCCAATGATAAAGAGTCATTTGTACAGGCAGAAGAAAAAGCGCAAGCAGCGTATGAGCGTTTACAAGCCGGTGAAGATTTTGCTGAACTAGCCAAGGCACAGTCTGATGATATGGGAACCGCCGATGATGGTGGAGACTTAGGCTTTAATGGTAAAGGTATTTTTGAGGCTTCTTTTGAAACAGCGCTTTACAGTCTGAAACCAGGCGAAGTTTCAGCGCCGGTTCAAACTGCCGATGGCTGGCATCTGATTAAATTATTAGATGTCCAAAAGCCTGAGGTGCCTAGTTTTGAGCAGTTGAAGGTACAGTTAACCAGTAAGTTAAAGCAAGATCGGGTAGAGCAATACTTTGTCGAGGCGCGCCAAGACTTAGAAAATGCCGTGTATGAAGCAGCAGACTTGCAACAACCTGCGCAAGATTTAGGCTTAACAGTTAAGCTTGCAGAGCAAGTTACCCGCGAAGGTGAGGCAGAAGGTATCTTTGCTAACCGCCAAGTCTTACAAGCAGTATTTAGTCCAGAAGTGTTAGAAGATGGGCTAAATAGTACAGTGATTGAGCTGGATCCTGAAACAGCAGTTGTGGTGCATATTAAAGAGCACAAGCTACCTGAGCTTAAGCCTTTAGCTGAAGTGAAAGAGCAGATTAAGCAGCAGCTGACCCAAGAAGCAGCCGCCGCGGCAGCGAAGCAGCAAGGAGAGCAGCAACTAGAGCGATTAATCAGCAACCAGCAACGTGTTGAAGGCAATGAGTGGAAAGTGCATGAGGCAGCCCCGCGTAATTTAGAAGGGGTGCCCTTTGAGATTCTGCAGGCCGTCTTTAAGCAGCAGCGTCCTGCCGTTAATCAGCCAAGCTTTGCAGGTTTGGCGCTAAATAACGGCGACTATGCGCTGATTCAACTCAAAGGAGTGGGTGAGGTTGAGCAATCCCTAACGGATGAGCAGTTAGAGGCTTTACGTAATGCCTTGGCTGCGCGCAAAGGTAAAGACAGCTTTGCCGCTTTCACTACTCAGCTGCAAAAAGATGCAAAAATTAAATACCTTGAGGCTAAATAAATCAGCTACTGATTAACTCAGGTATCCCCTAAACCCCGTCGGTCAGTCATAGCCGACGGGTTTTTTTATTGGCCTCAGTTATCCGTTGTTTGTGTGAGAAACTCAGCTAACAGCTCGGTGGGAATACTATGTTTAGGGCAGAGCACGCATTGTTTGCTATCAGGATCAAAGCGAATAAAGGCTTGGTGCTTTTCTAACGCACGGCGTGCGGCAGTTAAGCGTTGCGCTAGTGGGGTTTCATCACCATTATCAGTGCCTTCGCGGGTAACAAAGTCTTCTAGTAAACGGGTTAAGGTATCTTCTTCTAGCAGTTGGTAAGGAATAAGCATGCTAGATCACATTCCAGTGGCAAAGTTGGGCTGCTGTTGCAAGAGTGCTTCGCGAATCGGCGTTAAAGCCGTGGCATACGCGTGCAGTATTTTGAGGGCATAGTCAGCGCGAGTGCGAATGCGTTGGTCAGCATCGGACTCAGGTTCTGCTTGATTAAGCACTGTTTCGACTTGGCGAATAATCAGATGCTCTGGAATATAGCCAATGCGGCAATTTTTATAGCCAGAGGCACGCAGCTCACTGATTGGGTAAGCGCCGCCGACTCCAGCAGAAATACCAACTAGTAAAGTGGCTTTGTGTCCAAGTAACGCCTGATTAGCATATAAAAAGAAGTTTTTAATCGCTGGGGCAGCCATGCCGTGCCACTCAGGGCTAATCACAATGAGCGCCTCTGCTTTGCAGAGTTGTTGCTCAATCACTGGCCAGCGCTGTTGGCTATCTTCGCTGGGCCACAAGGGCAGTGGGTCTCCGCCAAGATCAATCAGTTGGCTGTCAGGGCTAGCAATTTGTAGTGCTTGGCTGCGGGCTAATAAGTATTGGGCAACTTTTTTAGATTGGCTGTCTGGGCGGCCAGAGCCGGCAATCACGGCGAGATTTAACATGAATAACTCCTGTTACAGCAAAAATGGCATAAGCCCCGTATCATAAGCGCTGTTCTGTAACCTCAGGCTAGAAATTGTAAGTATTTTTGACAGCTTTGTCAGAATCACGCAAAGTAGCGGCCTTCTGCAAAACTAATAAGCAATTGGGGAACTTATGAACGCAGTTATTGTAGCGGTTGGCATTATGCTGGTGCTGAGCCTATGCCGAGTCCATGTTGTGGTGTCGTTGATTATTGGCGCACTGGCTGGTGGCTTAATGGGAGGCCTTGGCATGAAGGGCACCTTAGATGCCTTTAATGAAGGTCTTGGCGGCGGGGCGAAGATTGCCTTGTCGTATGCCTTACTCGGTGCTTTTGCTGTGGCAATTAGCAAATCAGGAATTGCCGACGCCTTGGCGGCACGGGTACTGAAAATGATTGGCCGAGAAGATGGTAAAGGTGAGTTAGCCGTTAAGTGGATGCTGATTGGGGTACTCTTGGTAGCAGCTATTGCCTCACAAAACTTATTACCGATCCATATTGCGTTTATTCCATTGCTCGTTCCGCCATTGGTGTTGGTCATGTCGCGCTTACAGCTGGACCGTCGTTTGGTCGCTTGCGTGCTGACCTTTGGTTTAATCACGGCTTATATGTTTTTACCGGTAGGCTTTGGTGGCATTTTCTTGAAAAATGTTTTGTTAGGTAGTGTCGAAAAAAGCGGTTTAGATATTCAAGGCCTTAATGTTATGCAGGCCATGGGCATTCCGGCGTTGGGCATGCTGATCGGCTTATTAACCGCTGTGTTTATTACCTATCGCAAAAAGCGTGTATACGCCTTACCTGAAGCCTCAGTTAGTGTTACGGCTAATTCAGAGACAGCGCCTAGTTATAATGCTAAGTCGTTATTGGCTGCCGGTGGTGCGGTGGTCATTGCGTTTGTTACGCAGCTTTGGGCTGATTCGATGATTATTGGTGCTTTAGCCGGTTTTGTATTTTTCTCCGTGATGGGGGTGGTGCGCTGGAAAGAGACTGATGATCTTTTTACTGAAGGCATGAAAATGATGGCCATGATTGGTTTTATCATGATCGCTGCCGCAGGCTTTGCCCAAGTGTTGAAAGCCACTGGAGAAGTACAAACGCTGGTCGATGCATCGGTTGAGTGGATTGGTGAAAGTAAAGCAATTGGTGCCATGTTGATGCTGCTAGTTGGCTTATTAGTGACTATGGGGATTGGCTCGTCATTTTCCACCGTACCCATTATTGCAGTGATCTTTGTGCCCTTAGCTATGCAACTGGGCTTTAGTCCTTTAGCCATCTTAAGCATTGTTGGGACTGCAGGTGCGTTGGGGGATGCAGGTTCACCTGCCTCTGACTCTACCCTTGGCCCAACTTCTGGGTTAAATATTGATGGGCAGCATAACCACATTTGGGACACCGTAGTGCCAACCTTTATTCACTATAATATTCCTTTGTTAGTCTTTGGCTGGATTGCCGCGATGGTGCTTTAATTTCGCACGGTATGTGCTCTGCCAATAAAAACGCCTCAGCTGGGGCGTTTTTTATTGTAAGGACTAAAAAGCAAAACACTTATAGGAGGTGGGTTAAGTTAAGGCGCTGATTATTCAGTGGTGGGCACCAGTAATAGCCGCCAGTTACTGGGCGACTGAACTTAAATAGTCCATCGACAATACCATCATCGAGACCAGCCATACGGCGCATCTGGACTTCAAAGGCATCTAAGCTGTGACCAAAAGCTAAGAACATTAAGCCTTGGGTTTGGCCTTCAATCCACGGCATAGAGCGACGTACGATAAAGGCTTCGGGTTCAAAGCTTTCTTGTGCTGTGCGCTTAACGTGGGCGTATTCTGGGGCATCTTCAATTTCTTGATTATCACTGATGCGTCGACCAATCATATGATCTTGATCAGTTTGGCAGTAGCCAGCAAAGCATTGTAAATCATGGGTCCATTTTTGAATCGCAGCATAGCTTCCACCTAAGGCGTCAGTAGCAAAGGCGGCAGCAATGGCGTCATCGCCTAAGGGATTTTCAGTGCCGTCCTCATAGCCGGTTAAATCGTGTCCGGCTTGATAACGAAAGGCCTCTGTGCACTCAACTAACATCAAAGCTGGCGCTAAGGCTTGCTCTAAACGATGAGTACGATGCAGTAAATCGCCACGGTCTTCACCATACAGCCAAACCCATAACGCATGCTGGGTGGAGGGCACATCAACCCCAGGGCCGGTCATCGCTGGAAAGCTACGTAATGCCGGCACATTTTTATTCAGCGCTTTTACTAGCGAAAGCCCCACACCGACCACAGCTTTACTGCAATCTAGCTGCTGCAGTTGAGCTAAAGCTTCGGGTAAGGCTTCAGGCTTGGCTAGGATGAAAAATAAGTGGCGAGCTAAAGCAGGAACCGGCTTGGTTAAGATAGCGGAAGGGTATACCGACATAACAACTCCTGGCTGATGGAAAATGAACGAAAAATAACCTTAACGGGTAGAGGTGCGTAAGGCGCGCTGCATTTCGAGATTGGAGTCACGCTCTTTTTGCACCATACGTTTATCGTAAGCTTTCTTACCTTTACCTAGGGCGATCTGGCACTTAACCAAATGTTTTTTCCAATATAAAGACAAAGCCACACAGGTATAGCCTTTTTGTTGTACTGCACCATAGAGCTTTTCTAGCTCACGGCGATTTAACAAGAGCTTACGTGTACGGGTAGGGTCAGCAATCACATGGGTGCTGGCTTCAGGGAGGGGCGTAATATGACTGCCCATTAGCCAAGCCTCACCGTCTTTTAGCAATACGTAGCTATCAGTCAGGTGAGCTTTACCAGCGCGTAGGCTTTTTACTTCCCAACCAGCCAGCACTAAGCCAGCTTCGATACGTTCGTCGGTAAAGTAGTCATGTAAGGCTTTTTTGTTTTGAGCAATGGTGCTCGGCGATTTTTTCTTTTGTTTAGCCATAATTAATTAAATATCTATTCTTTAAGTAAACAGTCACTGTTATTCGCTGCTTGAGGCAAGTGGACTAATGAAGGACAATGGTCAGCGTGCCTTGCTTGGGTTGTTCGCTTCGCCGCCCGACTGTAAAACAGTGTAAGGTGCATTGAAATTTCATCATCACACTAAACAGGGCGTTCATGAGTACACGAATTCAGCGGTCAGCATTACTTCCTTATCCTGCCAGCTTTCTTTATGAGTTAGTTAACGATGTGGCGCGTTACCCTGAGTTTTTGCCTTGGTGTACGCAGAGTGAAATTCTAGAACAGCATCCTACGTCCTTGCGTGCAGAGTTAACAGTCGCTAAAGGCAGTTTATCACAGCAGTTCACCACCGCGAATCAAATGGTGCCAGGTGAGCGTATTGAGATTCAGCTAGAGAAGGGGCCTTTTTCGCATTTGCAGGGTATTTGGGAGTTTAAAGCCTTGGGTGAAAAAGCCTGTAAAATTAGTCTGGATTTAAGTTTTGATTATTCAGGTGCGCTGATTAAAGCTACCTTGGGGCCGCTGTTTAACCAAGCAGCTAATACTATGGTTGATGCTTTTTGCCAACGTGCGAAAGAGTTGTACTCGGCATGATCAGTATCGAAGTGGCTTATGCCTTAGCTGATAAGCAAAAAATTGTGAGTTTGCAAGTGCCAGAAGGCACCACTGTACGTCAGGCTGCACTGTTATCGCAGTTGGACCTTGACTTTCCAGGCCTTGATTTAGCTGAAAGTCGTTTAGGGATTTTTAGTAAAGTTGTCTCTAAACCGGACGAGCAGTTAGTGGCTGATGGCGATCGAGTAGAAATTTATCGTCCATTAATTGCTGATCCGAAAGAAGTAAGAAAGCAGCGCGCAGCGAAAGCTAAAGCCTTAGCCGCAGCTAAAGAGCAAAAAGTTAAAAGCAACTAGACAGCCAGTTAAGTGCCTTGTGAACAAGGCACTGAGTTTGCTTTGAAGTAAGTAACTTAGTGACCAATTTTACCAGGTTCAGGTACCGGCACTATTTCAATGGCGTCAATTTCTTGCTGTAACTCTTCAAGTAGTGAGCCAGGTGCTGCAGGTGTTTCTGGTTTAGATTCCTGCTGCTCTAATTGTTCACGGCTAATAATTGGCAGCTCATTACTGTTGTCCTGATCGCCCGCTTCTGGCAGCGTAGTGGCAGGCGTCTCAGCGATATGAGGTTGTCCTTGGAGGATTTCCTCATCACGGCTGAGGCCTGGCTTAAAGTCTCCGGCGAGGGCAATAAGTTGGCCTTGTTGGTTAAACAGCAAACTAATGCGCTCTTGCTGGCGAGTATGTCCGCCTGGTTTTAAACTGTAGATATAATCCCAACGGTTCGGGTTAAAAGTGTCTTGTACCAATGGATTACCCATAACATAGCGCACTTGATTGGTGCTCATGCCCGGACGTAACTGATCAATCATATCTTGAGTAATAACGTTACCCTGCTGCACATCAATTTTATAGACGCCAGGAAACGAGCATCCTGCTAAAGTAAGGAAGCTAGTAAGGGTGAGAGTACTCAACAAGCGTTTGGTGTTTTGCATCGGAGACGGACTTCCATTATCTTGGTTGGGTAATTAAAACAATGATCATACCTGCATTGTGCCACACTGCGAAGCAGCATGAGAGAGAAAAGAACTATGGCTGAGAATATTGAGTTACGAAAAGCGGGTTTAAAGGTAACTTTGCCGCGGGTAAAAATTATGCAAATCCTAGACGCTTCTGAGCAACGTCATATGAGCGCAGAAGATGTTTATAAAGCCTTAATCGATGCCGATGAAGATGTGGGGCTGGCGACGGTGTACCGGGTCCTTACTCAGTTTGAGGCAGCCGGCTTGGTGATTCGCCATAATTTTGATGGTGGACATGCGGTATTTGAGTTAGATGATGGTGAGCACCACGATCATATTGTGTGTGTGGACTCGGGCGAGGTGTTTGAGTTTTTTGATGAAGAAATTGAGCGCCGGCAGCATAAAATCGTAGAAGAAATGGGTTATGAAATGGTTGATCATAACTTGGTACTTTATGTAAAAAAAGCCGAACCTAAATAGTAAAGCCGTTGTAATAAAAAACGCCCGATTGGGCGTTTTTTATTGGCTTAGTTAAATTGGGTTATATCGTTTCCAGTTCTTCTAAGCTAAAAGGCAGAGGTGGCTTGGGCCAACTAAGCGCCAGCTGCTGAAAGGTACGCTGTAATAAATAGGCTAGCAGTAAGTTACGTAGCCATTTATGGTCTGAGGGCAATATATGCCAAGGATGCGATTCGGTACTGCTCTGCGCAATTACCCGCTGCCAGTTGTGCTGAATACTGTGAAAGTGACGATGGCCTGATAAGTCGGCAATGGATACTTTCCAATGTTTTTCTGGGTTTATCAGGCGCTGGGCTAAGCGCTGTTTTTGCTCAGCCTTAGAAATATGCAAATACACCTTAATTAGCTTAATCTGCTGACGCTCTAATTGTTGCTCAAAGGCCAGCAATTCATTTAGCCGTGCATTGGCCTGTTCTGGATTGATGTAACCATCGGCTAAATCGCTGACTACACCTTCATAAGGTGTGCGATTAAATACTGATAAGTAGCCAGGACGCGGTAAGGCCGCCTGATAGCGACTCAGAAAATGCTGCTGTTGCTGCGCTGCAGTGGGCTTTTGAAAGTCGCTGACGATCACTCCTTGAGGGTTTAGTCCACGCAATAAATTACGAATAGCACCGTCTTTGCCAGAGCAGTCAGCACCTTGTAACCACAGCACAATGGCGGGTTTTTTATTGGCCCACAACAGTTGTTGCTGACGATCAAACCCTTCGCGTATCCAGCTACTGAGTTGATCGGCTTCATCGCGCTCAAAACCAAAGGTTTGATCAGGCTGGCTGGCCAGTCCATTAGCCGGAGTGATTAACTGTTGTGCATATAGATCGTCAAGTCGCTGCATAGAAAATTACTTACGAATGAGTTGATTTTTAAGTTGAGTAGGAAGTTGGCGAATAATGAGCACATCTTGCTCGGCATCATAATCAATTTTTGAGCCTAGTAGATGGGACTCAAAACTGATGGATAATCCTTCAGCGCGTCCAGTAAAGCGGCGAAACTGATTAATGGTTCGCTTATCTGCTGGAATTTCAGGGGCTAAGCCATAGTCTTTATGTCGAATATAATCGTAAAACGCTTGTGGATTTTCCTCATCTAGCACCTCAGACAGATCGTGCAGTGCTACCGGTTGGCCGCGACGTACTTGCTCATTGGTGTAGGCAACGAGGGCGTCGGTTTTTTGTTTGGTTTGATCATCGGCTAAGTCTTCGCTTTCAACATAATCGCTAAAGGCTTTAAGCAGAGTACGTGTTTCATTGGGCGCGCTGACACCTTCAATGGCATCGAGAAAAGTCAGAAAAAAATCAGCTACTTTTTTTGAGCTACGGCCTTTAATCAACGATAAATACTGCTTGGATTGAGGATTATTTTTCCACTCACTGAGATTAATTCGCGCCGCCAGTTGTATCTGAGCTAGGTCGAGATGGCTAACGCTATTCAATTCTAAACGCTCAGAAATAGCATAGGTTTCGCTATGGGGCAGCAGCGCCAGCAATAGATAATCGGTCATACCTTGCTGATAATTAAAAAAGATCAGGTGCCCACCGCTGCTCATTTCAACGCTGTCGAGCTGCAACTTAAAAAACTCAGTAGCTTGGGTGGTAAAGGCAACAAAACCACTTTTTTCCGCCAGAAACTCTTCTAGTGCCTGTTGAAATGACCAGCTATTTTCAGAGTCGGGGTCAAAATGCCCCCAGACTTTGCTGGGCTTAGCATTGTAGTGTTGGATTAAATCCAGTAACAGGTTTTCCAAAGACTCATCAATTGGCAGCTCTTCCATGCGGGGATGTAAGCGTGCAGTAGCCTCGGTGGGCTTTTTATCAACGAGATGAACAATACAATGATTAATCGGCATGGGATTTCCAAATCAGTCAGATGTAACGGTTAGGCAAAAATCTTGCGTTGTAACTGAGCAAGTGCTGCTACAGAATGGTGGCGTGTATTGAGCTAAAAGCTAAGGTGTAGTTACTGGTGAGAGCAGCGTTCGACCACGGGTCAGGTCGGTTAGTTGCTGTTTGAGTGCGGCTATTTGATTAGCTTCTAAGGCGATGGTTAAGTGGGCGCCTTCGGCATCAAACTGCTCGTGCTCAATAATGCCTCGTGCTTCATTGATGTACAATTGAGCTAAGGCTAGTTCAGCAAAGGCAACGTGGCATTCTAGCGTAATTCGTTGAATGAGCTGGACTTTACTCGCCATTTGCAAGCATTTAGCTGCACCACCACCATAGGCTCGGGCTAAACCACCGGTACCTAGCTGAATGCCGCCATACCAGCGGATCACTAACACGGCCACCTGATCACAGTGTTGCCCTTCAATGGCAGCCAAAATAGGGCGGCCAGCAGTCCCGCCTGGTTCTCCATCATCGCTGAAACGGTATTGCTGTTGGCCAAAACGCCAAGCCCAGCAATTATGGCTAGCACTGAGATCGCTGTGCTGGCTAATTAACTCAGTGGCATGGGCTGGGCTATCAATTGGCCAGGCGAGCGTTAAAAAACGACTCTTTTTGATCTCTTCTTCAAAACTATGGGCTTCGCTGAGGGTGTAACGCATTGAGACTGGGAGGCTCCGTGATAGGTTAAAAAAGCAAGAGGTTGAACTTAGTAGTAGCCTTCAAGGTTATTGGGAAATCTTGAAGGCAGAGTAATTATGGGTGGTTATGTTGAACGGCATCAGCTGCTAATTGATCCATATCTTGGTTGATGCGCTGGCTTTGCTCAAGGTCACCATTTATCTCAGCTTTATAGGCCTGTAAGCGGCGAATCACATAACGTACATGCAAGTGCAGCTCATACAGTTCGTTGGAGTAGGAGAGGGGCACCTCAACTTTGGATAGTTCTTCTTGCAAGCTTTCGAGCTTTTCAATTTCCTCATCGACTCGCTCGGGCAGCGTATGGTTTAAGAAACGCTTATCTACCTCGCGCAGGTATTTATACCAGCGATAAATGCGTGCACGGATACGCCAGCGATAAATGGGTCCTGCTACTTTAAATAAAGGGAAGAGCACCACAAGCAAGGGAATGACCAAGATAATATAGCGATCAGCCAAGGACGCAATAATAAAAGGCACATAGCGCTGTAACAGGGGTAAACCATTTTTATGGTAATACGCAGCTTCATCGAGCAAAGGAAAGCTTTCCGGTGCGGCTTGAGGAAAGTCATTGGCACTATCAATCAAACTGGTTTGCTTAGTTATTTGCTTAGTGGCTTCTAAAAAAAGTGGAGTTAAAGCAGGGTGAAAGTCTTCATTCACAGCCAGTACCGCCGATGGCGCGAGGGTAGTGAGGTCTTTGGAGGGGGTGTCATTGCCCAGATTAAGCAGACCTTCGCCAATCGGAATCGCGCGAATAAATGGCAGGCGCGCCTGATAAGCTGCAGAGCGGCCAAAATTCATTAGGTCTAATTCTGGATTAGCGGCTAATTGCTGAATCAAGGGTTGTTCGGCAGGGCCAATAAAAAACGCGGCATCTAGTTCGCCCTTGACTAAAGCTTCTGCAGCTCGTGTACCGCTTTGAGTGGTCCACTGCTCGGGTAGATTGGTTAGCTCAATGTCATTCGCTTCCAGTAATGGGCCAACAATCATTCGGGTACCACCGGTACTGGAGCCAATGGCTAGGCGATAGTTTTTCAGATCGAGCAAGGTGTCTACTGCTAAGTCGCGGCGGGTAAATAGCCAAACGGGTTCTAAAAAGGCAGCGCCTAAGCTGTGCAGTTTTTTACGTTGCTTGTCGGAGAGCTCGTTCTCTTGTCCACTTTGGATTAGGGCAATTTGTACGCCTTCGTTACTATCTAATAAGCGGCGAGTATTCTCTCGTGAGCCAGTACTATTAACAAGATGCAAGGTGAAGCCATCTTTGGCCAGTTCTTGTTTAAGTTTTTGGGCAAATAGATCATAACCACCACCTGCTCCACCCGTACTCATGGTGGCATGCATCGGTGGAGGTGGGGCTACAAAGTAAAATAATGCTGCAACCAGGCCGCCTAAAATAGGCACCAGCCACAGGTTAGCGCGCAGCATAATCCAGAGGTCTTGTAAAAAACGAGGCATGACTCATCCTAAAATTAAGGTAGCTAAGAGAATGGCAAGCATAAGCGAAGTGGGATAAAGGTTTCAAAGTCCACGCCGGAAATACTCGCCTGTGCTTTAGGTGCTAAGGGCAGAGAAAGGTGCGCTCAGGTAGGCAAACTTTGTTACTATAAGCACCTATTTAATGAGGAGGCACCCATGGCCACAAATCGTTCTCGCCGTTTACGTAAAAAGCTTTGTGTGGATGAGTTCCAAGAAGCAGGTTTTGAAGTTCAGATTAACTACCCTGAAAATGCCGATGACACAGTGGTTGCTGAGTTCTTCGCTGAGTTTATTGTGGATGTGATTGAAGCCAATGAGATGGCATTCATCGGTGGTGAGGATTACGGCATTGTTTGCTTAGCACGTCGTGGTTCAGTCACTGAAGAGCAGCGCAATCTTGTTGAACAATGGCTTAAAGGTCGCTCGGAAGTTGCCAGCGTTGAAGTCGGGCCATTAGTTGATGCGTGGTATCCCGATACCCCGCTGGCTCAGGCTTAAGTGATACTAAAACCCGCTTGTTGCGGGTTTTTTATGCGCGCTTGATTATCCAAGTTACCGAGCGATCCAGGTATTGATTAGCTACTGATTGGCGTTGAGGCATCTATTATGCAGAGCAACAGGTATCCTAGAGCGAGAGTTTTTTTCGGCTTCTTATTTGCGCCATTAGTGGGTGCAAGTTTGCTGGCCATTACGTTTATTATATCGACGCTAGTGCATGGCGATAGCACTTTTCGGATTGGAGAAACAGTGGGCTTTCTGCTCCTTTTTTTAGTCGCAGGCTGGATACTATTTGCTGTGCCAGCCTTGGGCTTGGCGGTGCTGGCGCTACGTCTTGAGGTGACTCAGTGCCGAGCCGATCGGCTGAGAATGGCGCTACTAGGTGGCCTACTTGCTGCGGTCTGGACAGCATTAGCCAGCTTTACTAATGCTGGACTGGTTCTGCTCTGTGCAGTGTTGGCCGCTATTTCTGCATGGTGTGTTAGTCGTTGGCTATTGCCAGCAGCCTTGGCTCAGAGCACTCAGGCTGACTTGGAGCCGCGACCCTTAATTTCATGATAGATCGAGGAAGTTGATATGGCATTTCCTGCAGCGTTTTCTGTTTTGGATTTGGCTTCAGTTAAAGATACCGATCAAGGCCCTGCCGAAGCGATGCATCGCTCATTAGCCTTGGCACAGTATGTGGAGCAGCTAGGTTTTACCCGGTTTTGGGTGGCTGAGCATCATAACATGGATGCCATTGTCAGCTCAGCAACTGCGGTGTTAATCAGTTACTTAGCAGGTGGTACCCAGCGTATTAGGGTGGGAGCGGGCGGTATTATGCTGCCTAACCATGCACCGTTAGTGATTGCTGAGCAATTTGGTACTTTGGAAGCGTTGTATCCTGGGCGGATTGATTTGGGTTTAGGCCGTGCACCGGGCACTGACCCGTTGACCGCGAGTGCCTTACGCCGAGCGCGTACTGGAGATGTGGATGAGTTTCCTGAAGAAGTGGCCGAGTTGCAGTACTTTTTGGGGCCAAAGCAACCGAATCAAAAAATTATTGCAATGCCTGGGGTAAATAGCCAAGTGCCATTATGGTTGCTAGGTTCTAGTTTGTTTAGTGCGCAATTAGCCGCCAGCATGGGCTTACCCTATGCTTTTGCCTCGCATTTTGCACCACGCTTTATGCAGCAAGCCATTACTTTGTATCGCCAGCAGTTTCAACCTTCGGCAGTTTTAGACAAGCCGTATGTGATGCTAGGAGTTCCTCTGATTGCTGCAGAAACCGATGCGCAGGCAGATTTTTTAGCCACCACCACTTATCAACGGATTCTCGCTTTATTGCGTGGTCAGAGTATGCAACTCAAACCACCAGTTGCCAGTATGGAAGGGTTATGGTTACCCCATGAACAGGCTACAGTCGGTGATTTTTTAGGTATGGCGGTCAAAGGTGGGCCAGATACCTTAAAGTTTCGTTTGCAGCAATTGATTGATAACACGCAGGCTGATGAGCTGATTTTTACCTGTGATTTATATGAACACCAAGATCGTCTAAACGCCTTTAGTATTTTATCTAGTTTGTACACGTAATAAGCCTAAGTGGCTCTCTAGAATTGGCCAGATGATTGAGCAAAAATGCTTTGTCATCTGGCCATTTTTGTTTTACTTTCTGCATTTTTCCACAGCTAACCATTTGTTTTACTGTGAGCTGTGCTACTTGAGTATTAAACTCTTACTACTTGAGTGTGCTGGATCTTGCGTGGCGACTCGAAGCGTTTTTCAATTCATCCCAATGGATGCAGTAAACCCTCGAGCAGCAGGCATTTATGCTGCCTAAGTCGTGCAACACAATAATAAGAGAGAGCCACTATGCAAGTATTCACTTCGGGAATAAAACAACGAGCGCGGCAGTTGAGTTTGACTGCATTAGGTGTGGCTTTATTGCCACTAACTACTGCGGTACAGGCCGCTGATGTGGATGCGGGGGATTATGTGCCCGCTCCGGTTGGGACTAATCTGGGCATTTTGTATTATCAACACGCTGAACGTAACGCTCTGTACAGCGATGGCCATAAAGCACCCGTCAAAGCCGGTTTAAATTCGGATATTGGTATTTTGCGGATGGTACACTACATGGACATCGGTGGTTTTACCGTTGATCCACAGTTTTTATTGCCGTTTGGCAAGCTTAAAGCAAAGCGTGATCTATCAGATTTAGGCAGCGATAGCGGCATTGGCGATCTGATTTTGGCGGCAACGGTATGGCTAGTAAATGAGCCTGAGCAGCGTCGTTATTTTGGGCTAACCCCTTATTTATACGCTCCGACCGGCAGCTATGATCACAAAGATGCGATCAATCTAGGAGAGAATCGCTGGAAAATGACCTTACAGGGCGGTTATGTGCAAGGTTTAACCGATAAGTTGTGGCTTGAGCTAATTGGTGATGTGACTTTTTTTAATAAAAATGATGAGTTTGGTCCAAATAAACAAACCTTAAAGCAAGAAAAAATGTATCAGGGACAGGCATTTATGCGCTACCAGTTGAATGATAAATGGGATCTACGAGCTGGCGTGTCAAGGCTGTGGGGTGGTGAAACTAAGGTGGATGGTCAATGGCAAAAAGATAAGCCTAACACCAGCAAATACACCCTAGGCAGTGCTTATTCTTTTGATCCGACCACGCAATTAATCGTGAGCTATGGGCGTGATTTGTCTGTGGATAATGGTTTTAAAGAAAATAACCGGCTGAACTTGCGTCTCTTAAAAGCGTTTTAAGAAAATATGCTGTTATCCCTCGCCAAAAATAACAATAAATAGTTTAAGGAATTCATTATGTCGCATTATTTGCAGCAGCTTGCCTTAAGTTCAGCCTTGGCCTTGATGCCTTGGAGTTTATCTTATGCAGCGCCTGTCAATCAGCAGGCGATTCTCGATACAGTCACTGATGGTGCCGAGTGGCTTAGCCATGGACGTACCTACGCTGAGCAGCGTTTTAGTCCGCTAACTGAAATTACCGATAAAAATGCTGACCAGTTGAATTTGGCTTGGTCGATCGACTTAGCCAATAATCGTGGACTGGAATCGACCCCGTTATTCCATGAAGGCGTGCTCTACGCCACCTTATCGTGGAGCCGTGCAATTGCGGTAGATGCAAAAACAGGAAAAATTCTTTGGACCTTTGATCCACAACTTGATCGCGGTGATGCACGCTATGCCTGTTGCGATGTGGTGAACCGCGGTGTGGCGTTATGGGAAGGCAAAGTGTTTATGGGCACGCTAGATGGCCGCTTAATCGCTTTAGATGCCAAAACCGGTGAGCAGCTTTGGAGTGAGCAGACCACTGATCCTGCACAGCCTTACAGTATTACTGGTGCGCCACGGGTAGTGAAAGGTAAGGTGATTATTGGTAATGGGGGATCGGAGTATGGTGTGCGTGGTTATTTTTCCGCCTATGATGCACAAACCGGAAAAATGGACTGGCGCTTTTATACTGTGCCGGGAGATCCAAGCCAGCCTTATGAGCATCCAGAGTTAGAGGCTGCGGCTAAAACCTGGAGTGGGGATAGCTACTGGAAACTCGGTGGGGGTGGTACGGCGTGGGATAGCATGGCCTATGATCCTGAGCTAGATCTGTTATATGTCGGCACGGGTAACGCAGCACCTTGGAACCGAGAGGTGCGCAGCCCAGAGGGTGGCGATAACCTCTATGTCTCGTCGATTTTGGCCATTAAGCCCGATACTGGACGCCTTGCTTGGCATTATCAAGTGACACCTGGAGATTCATGGGACTTCACAGCGACCCAACAAATTACCTTGGCCGAGTTAGAGCTAGAAGGAAAAATGCGTAAGGTGCTGATGCAAGCTCCGAAAAATGGCTTCTTCTATGTCATTGATCGCGAAACCGGCGAGCTACTTTCTGCTGAGAAATTTGGCAAGGTAACCTGGGCTGAGCGGATTGATTTAGCTACTGGACGGCCGGTCGAGACAGATAATGCACGCTATAAAGATGAGCCGATTGTCATGTGGCCTAGTCCATTCGGGGCGCACAACTGGCATCCAATGTCCTATAACCCGAATACCGGATTGGTCTACATTCCCTATCAAGAAGTACCGGGTGTATATCGTAATGAAGGTAAGCAGTTTGAGCCGATTAAAGCCTTTAATACTGGATCAGCGTTTGGTGATGCTACTGAAGTACCAGCCGAAGTGGTTAGTGGTGCGTTAGTGGCTTGGGATCCGGTCAAGCAACAGCAAGCGTGGCGAGTTAATTACGATAACTATTGGAATGGCGGCACCTTAACTACCGCAGGTAACCTGGTGTTTCAGGGGACAGCAGATGGTTATATGAAAGCTTACTCGGCTGATAAAGGTAAAGAGTTATGGTCATTTGATGCGCAAACTGGAGTAATTGCAGGCCCTATTACCTATCAGTTTGAAGGCGAGCAATATGTGGCGGTAATGGCTGGCTGGGGAGGTGTTGCGCCTTTAGTTGGCGGTGATGCAGCATTAAAACCGGGGGTAAAAAACATCAGTCGGCTATTGGTGTTTAAGCTCAATGGCGAAGCTCGTTTGCCTAAACCAGTAATGGCTAGCCTGCCGCCCACCGGTCGGGATCAGGTAACGGTGACTGCTAATGAGGCAGAGTTAGCTGAGGGGCAGCGTTTATTTGGCGCCTATTGCATGATTTGTCATGGTGTAGGAGCAGTCAGTGGTGGTGTCATTCCAGACTTACGCAAAACCACCGAAGCACGCCGGGAAGTGTTTGAGCAGGTTGTGCTAGACGGTATCTTAGCGCCAGTGGGCATGCCAAGCTTTAAAGACAGTTTGGATACGCAGCAAGTTACTTTGATCAAGGAGTACATTAAGTCTCGCGAACAAGCGATGGAGGCCAAGCAGTAACACTGGTAAGCGTGGTTAATGTAATCGGCCTACCGTCACTGTGGGCCGATTTTTATTGCCTTGAAATTAGCTTAAAGCTGAGGGGGTTAGGCAAAAGCTGTTAGGGTAAAGGTGGGAATACGCGCATCCTGTAACAAGCGTGAGCCATTTAGTTCGGGCAAATCGACAATCGCTGCCACTTCATAGATATTAGCGCCCATTTGTCGGATTAAGCGCGCAGCGGCTAAAAAGGTTCCACCACTGGCGATAATATCATCCATCAATAACACTTTATGCTCGGCATTTAGGCAGCCAGCCTCTACTTCGAGTACCGATTGCTCGTATTCGGTGTCATAGGCTTCGGTTAATACTTTTGCTGGTAACTTGCCTTGTTTGCGAAACAGGATCAGTGGTTTATTTAACGCATAAGCTACGGCTGATGCCAGCACAAAGCCACGGGCCTCAATAGCGCCGATATGGGTAAAATCACTGTCGATATAGCGTTGCACAAAACTGTCAACCACCATGCGAAAGGCTTTAGGTGACTGAAACACCGGAGTAATATCGCGAAACACCACACCCGCTTTCGGAAAGTCATTAATCGGGGTAATCAGCGATTTAATGGCAAACTCATCAAAAATCATAAACAACTCCATGGCAAGACAGATGATAGCCGCTAATACTAGCAGCAAGCGCAGAGTAGCAAGGACGCAGCGCCTTTAAACTCAGACCTTTGGCGGGAAGCAATTAGCATCATGCCGAGCAATCACTGGTGAGGACTTGAGATACATCAAGGCACTGCCGAAGAGACAGTGCTTTTTGATTGATTATTGCAGTAAATACTGTTTAGTAAAATAAGCTGTAGAGCAAGACGGCAATTGCAAGTACGGGTAATGGAATGAGTACACTCACTAAAAATACGGCAGGATAGGCCCGCTGATGGGTTTCTTTACAAATAGCTCGAATAGTTGTGACCACATAGCCATTATGCGGGAGTGAATCTAAGCCACCTGAGGCAATGGCTGAAATGCGATGCATGGCTCCATTATCTAGCCCCATAGATTGGTAAATAGGTGCCAGAATAGGTAAGGCAATGCCTAAGCCACCGGAAGCAGATCCTGTAATTCCTGCAATCACGGTTACAGCTACGGCTAATCCTGCATACTCAAGTCCGGGCATATTGGTCAGCACTGCCACAATATTGCCAAAGGCGGGAGATTGAGCGGCTACTGCGCCAAAACCGACTACGGCGCAAGTATTAGCAATCGCGATTAATGCATTTTCAGATCCTGTACTGATCATTTTACCCGGTGAATTTATTGTTTTTATAAACAATAAATAGCCAATGGTTAGGCTGGCAATCATTGCGACCAGTAATGCTTCGATTACTGGAATATAGTGGCTTAACAAATTAAAACCACCTACTAGAATAATTAGCGGAGTTATTGCATTGATAAACGATACGGCAGATTCTTTACTAACGGCTGCTTCACCGTAATCAGCAGGAAGATCAAAGTTTTCTCCCCTGGCTGTGGCACGATTAGCCATCCACTTGAGTGCATAGCCGCCTGATACCATGATTAGTAATCCCATCAAGACACCGATTATCCCGCCCGCAGTTGCTGTGGTGCCAAAATAGGTGGTAGGAATGAGGTTTTGAATCTCAGGTGAGCCAGGCGACACCATAGTGAATGAAATTGAGCCAAAGATGATAGCAGCAGGAATAAAGCGGTGAGCGATATTGGCGCTGCGAAACAATTCAAATGCAATAGGGTAAAGGGTAAAACCCACTACAAATACACTCACACCACCATAGGTTAAAATAGCGCCTGCACCTACTACCGCCATGATAGCGCGCTTGGCGCCTAATACCTGTTTGGATTTGTTAGCAATGGCAAGAGCTGCACCGCTGTCATCCATTAAACGACCAAAAATGGCTCCCAGTAAAATGGCAGGAAACCAAGTGGTAAAAAATCCAGTGAAACCTTTCATGTAGTAATCGAGCATGGCAATACTTAGATCCATACCGCTAGTGAGGGCTACGAGTATCGCGCAAACGATCGCTGAGAAAATAATGCCAATTCCGCGCATTGTCATAAATACCAGCAAGGCCTAGGCCTGCCAGTAGGCCAAGATAGCTTATAGTCAGCATAAGATGACTCCTATTATTAATACTTATTATTAGGAACGAGCGCAGACAGCAAAGCGCTTGATAGCCTTGAGTCTAGAAAGCAAATCTTAGGTGTTACAAGGAGGATAACTGCAGAGTCCTTGTGCAGATCTGCAGCACAGAAAAGTGTGAGTGGCTGGTGTTGCCTAATATCGTGAGGAAGAGCTGAGTTTTTAGTGAGGGGAACAAAGTGCTGTTTGGTTCAAGCATTCGACTAATGTCGGAGCATATAAGCTATAGCGGCATTATATTTCATTCTCTCTGGTGTCTTTATTGGGGGTTGGCTGAGCGATTTTGCACTAAAATCCAAGGCGAGAGCACAATAGCCCAGAGTGTTTGATTGTTGCTTTGATAGTTCAGGGCTTCTTCGTCAGTCAGGCGGTACAGCTTCTTTTGCTGCATTAGGGCACTGACTTGTTTTTTATTATCGTCCGCGATGCTTTCTGCTACGGCCACTAAATCTAGCGCAGGGTCAACACTAAAGAGCACGCCTTGGGCAAAAAACTTTTCTAATTCTTGCCAGCTAATTTGCGCAGTTTCACCGAGAATTTGTGCATATAAAGTCGAAACGTCTTGTGTCATGATCAGGGCTCTAAAAAATCGCTATCATACCGTGAAATAAAAAATCGCCCAACTAAAGGAGAACACAATGGCTGAGCCTAAGCTAAGTATTGGTTTTGCAGGTATTGGCTTAATGGGGCTGCCGATGACGCAGCGGTTGTTGCAGGCAGGTTATGCTGTTCAGGTGTGGAATCGCAGCCCAGAGAAGCTAGCACCTTTGTTGGCCTTAGGTGCCACTGCCGCTAATCACAGCCACGAGTTATTACACAATGAGGTGGTGTGTTTGTGCTTAGCCGATACAGAGGCGGTTAAGCAAGTGGTTTATGGCGAGCAGGGTCTATTGAGCGCAAACCAGCGGGATAAAATTATTATTGATTTTTCTAGTGTTAAACCTGACTTTACCCAACAGGTCAGTCAAGAATTGTTCACCAAAGCAGGGCATCGTTGGTTAGATATTCCGGTGTCTGGTGGTGTGCAGGGCGCGGTAAATGGCAGCTTGGTGATGATGGCCGGCGGTGATCAAGCTGCACTTGAGCAGGTTCGGCCACTATTGGCGCATTTATCATCTCGGGTCAGTTATATGGGGCCTTCGGGCGCTGGGCAAACCACTAAAATCTGCAATCAAATGCTAGTCGCCTCGAATGCCTTAGTGATTGCTGAAGTAGTGGCGTTGGCTAGTAAAGCAGGGGTGGATAGTATGCAACTTGCCAGTGCGTTAGCCGGTGGTTTTGCCGATAGCAAGCCGTTACAGATTTTGGCGCCACAAATGGCTAGCCGTAGCTTTGAACCGATTAAATGGCATGTGCGGACCCTGTTAAAAGATTTGGATATGGCTACTGAACTGGCAAAAAGCCTACAAACAGCCGTACCTATGAGTGGCTCAGCGGCTGAGTTAATGCGTTTGCACGCCAGCAATGGTTACGCCGATCAAGATCCCGCTACGTTAATTGAGCAGTACCTAAAGGAAGCCACATGCAATTAGTTGCTAATTTATCGTTATTATTTACTGAGTTACCCCTGCTGGCACGGTTACAAGCGGCTAAAGCCGCAGGCTTTGACGCAGTAGAAATTCAGTTTCCCTATGAAGTACCTGCTTTGCAGCTTAAACAAGAATTGCAGCGCTGTGATTTAACTTTAGCGCTGATTAATTTGCCTGCAGGTGATTTGATTCAGGGAGGGCTTGGCTTGGCGTGTCGAGTAGAGCAACAAGCCGCCTTTAGACAGGCCCTTGATCAAGCAGTTAGTTATGCGCTTGTGGTACAGCCGAAAATGGTTAATGTCTTGGCTGGACGTATTGTCAGTGAAGAGGAGCGTGCCATCGCGACGCAGCACTTAGTGACGAATCTACAGCGTGCAGTTAATGCGTTTCAACCGTTACAGATTAAGGTGGTGTGTGAAGCGATTAATCCGCTCGATATGCCTAATTTCTTGATCAATACCCCAGAGCAGTTGTTAGCAGTGATGCAAGCGGTAGAGAGTGAGTACTGTTTGGCGCAGTTAGATATTTACCATATGGCGCGCCAAGGGTTGGATCTAGTACAAAGTATTGAAAAACTGGCGGCGTATTTAGGCCATGTACAGTTTGCAGATTGTCCAGGTCGTGGTGAACCAGGCAGTGGCCAGTTGGATTTTACCCAAGTATTAACCACACTGAAGTCAGTAGGTTATCAAGGTTACTTAAGTGCGGAATATATACCGCAGCATGCGACCACGGACAGTTTGTTATGGAAATCAGTGTTTGAAAAGCAGCTAAAAAGATAAAGTTAGCAGCTAAAAGTTGCAAACTGGTAATAAGGTGTGCTAAATGCTATACTCTTTTACTTGCTTGGTGGTACTTCTCTTCGTTGTGGTCTCTTACTGCAACAACGCTAAGCAGTAATATCCCCGCAGTCTTAGGCTGCCGATGGTTATGAGGTAGTGAAATGGATAGCAAGAAAATTAAAACAATATTTGCACAGGTAGTAACTGGTGTACAGATTGTTACAGGCACTTTTATTGATCAGTTAGCACGCACTCCGGCTGATGGTATCGACCAAGAACATCAGCTGTTAGTGGATGCGTGGAATCAAGTCACGACTCACGAGCACAGCTAACCGTTAACGCTAGGCGTATTAATAGCGTATAAAAAATGCCCCGATTATAGTCGGGGCATTTTTTGTTGGGCTAGCTTAATAATAATGGGGTTAGTCGTTATTTAAGAAGCCAAAGATGCTTAATAAGCTGACGAACATGTTGTAGATCGAAACAAACAAGCTCACTGTTGCCATAATGTAGTTACGCTCGCCACCATGGATGATGTTGCTGGTTTCAAACAAAATAGCTGCGGAGGAGAACAGTACGAAGCCTGCACTGATGGCAATTTGCATTGCAGGTAACTGAAAGAAGAAGTAGTTACCAATGACTGCAGCCAACAGCACAAAAAAACCGACCACTAAGAAGCCGCTTAAGAAGCTCATGTCTTTACGGGTGATCAGCACAAATGCGGATAAACCGGCAAAGGCTACGGCTGTCATGGTGAAGGCCGATAAGACCACATCCGGTGAAACTTTTAGGTAGTAACTTACCAATGGGCCAATGGTAAAGCCCATAAAGCCGGTTAGCGCAAAGGCTGCCAGTAAACCCCAGCCAGAGTTTTGTAGCTTAGCGGTAAGAAAAAATAGGCCATAAAAGCCAATTAGGGTGCCAATAAAGCCAAGTCGCGGAATTCCCGCTTGTTGGGTGAAGAAAGCAACCAGCGCACTGAAGGCGAGGGTTAAAGCCAGCAAACCGTAAGTATTGCGTAGTACGGCACTGACTTCGGTGCGCTCAACATGAGCATCAACCATGTAATCCGAAGGTCCACGCATAGGTTATCTCCTTTTGTTAGGCGTATAAGAGTGGATTGCACGCATCATAGCAAAGAAAAATGACAAATAGAGGAAAAACATTTGACAGAATTTTTCTAGGCTGTAGAATATGGCGCTGTAACGGAGGAGTGGCCGAGCGGCTGAAGGCAACGGTCTTGAAAACCGTCGATGGGCAACTATCCGTGAGTTCGAATCTCACCTCCTCCGCCATATCGAATACTAAACCCCTGATTTTCAGGGGTTTTTTTATGCCTATATTTTTTTGGTATACAAATTGGTATACCAAACGAAAAGCGTGCGTATTGCATATACTTTCTGCATCGGCTGGGCTTGGGTGCTAGTGTTTGCCGCCGGCAAAACAGACATCGACTCAAGTCTGATTACATCTTTTTATGCGACCTGCATCGGCTGCATCTCGTTAGTGTTCACCCTCCAATGCAGGGCGGATACCTTGCGACAAAGCTAGTATTTATAGCGGCTTGGTTGCTGATATCTTTAGCAACTTTAAAAAGAAAAGATACGTTGTCATAAGTACAAAACTCGATAAGAATTTCATTACATTGAGATGTTTCACAGTCCAAATCGCTGGCACACGCACAATCAGCGAGTGTCACCAATGCGCTATAAAACGCTATAAAAGCTGTATTTTATGAATCAAAAAAGTGTCTTAGAAAAGCAGGCATTACCAGAATCAGAAGAGTGCATGCAGCGCATGTGGAATGTGGAAGCGTGAGCAGGAGCAAATGATGAGCAGCTATCAGCCGCCTTTAACCCTTACCCCCAAAATCTTGAATCTGGTTGCCGCCATCAGTGAGCAACTGGGGCGTTATGACGAGCGGGAAAATAAAGCGCAGGCGTTACGCTTAAGACGTGCCAATCAAATCCGTACGATTCAAGGAACGTTGGCGATTGAGGGCAATAGCTTAAGTGTAGAGCAAATGACCGCCGTGCTTGAGGGCAAGCCGGTGATTGCCCCGCCACGTGAGGTGCAAGAAGTTAAAAATGCTTTGGCGGTATATGAGCGCTTTGCACAATTTAATGCACTCAAAGAAGAAGATTTATTATACGCGCATCAACTGCTCATGCTTGGCCTTATGGATGAGGCGGGTCAGTATCGTAGTGGTGGCGTGGGCGTGATGAGTGGTCAAGAAGTGATTCACATGGCGCCACCGGCCAAGCAAGTACCTCGTTTAATGCGGGACTTGTTCGCTTGGTTAAATAATACGGAGCACCACGCCCTGATTGCCAGCACGGTTTTTCATTATGAGTTTGAGTTTATTCATCCTTTTGCGGACGGTAATGGCCGTATGGGCAGGCTGTGGCAAAGTATCATTTTGGCAAACTGGAACCCTGTTTTTGCCAATTTGCCTGTTGAATCACTGGTTTATCAGCATCAACAGGCGTATTACCAAGCCATTGCACAAAGTACAGCGCAAACCGATTGCGCCGCTTTTGTTGAGTTTATGCTGGAAACCATCGCCAATACCTTTACCCAACTTATTGACAAAGATAGGTTGGGTAAAGGGTTGGGTAAAGAGCTAAGCGATAGCCAGCAGGCCATTCTTAGCTTGGTTATGCTTGATCATAAAATCACCATAAAAGAGCTGGCTGCACGGTTGGGAATAAGCACAACTGCGGTTGAAAACAATATTAAAAAGTTAAGAGAATTAGCCTTATTAGAGCGCAAAGGCGGTCGTAAAGACGGCTTTTGGCAGATTAACAACTAAGGCCTTACAAGTGACTGAGCTTAAGCAGGATAACAAGATGGTTAACACAATCATTGAAACGCTAGTTCCAGCCAAAGGCCAGTTTTTAATTTACTAAGCCGAAGACGGTGAATTAATTATCCAACAGCCTGTTGGACAATTGCCTTGGGGCATAATTTGGTGTTGCTGAGCAAGCTCAAAGATCAAGAATTACGCATGCCCTAGGCACAACGTGCAGTCGAGCACGGTTGGTCACGTTCTGTTTTAGAGATGCAAATAGAAGCTAAAAGGATTGAGCGGGAAGGTAAAGCCATAGCCAATTTCACTGGGCGCTTGCCAAGAGAGTGGTAGAGTTGTAAGCATGCTTGGGTTAGATCAGGACCTGCTTTTTTATGGGTGAGATAACAGAGCCCGCTACCAGCTTGTAGTGTTTCTAAAGCTGCATCGGTTTAAAGAGGTTCGGCGTGAGGGCAGCAGGCACAAAAAAGCCGGCGAACGGGTTATCGTTCGCCAGCTAGCAAGGATAAACGCTGTGCTTTTACTTCAGCTGAGCAAAGGCTTTCTCAGCAGCGTCTAGGGTGATTTGCAGTTCGCGCTCGCCCATGGCGATGGAGGTAAAGCCAGCTTCAAAAGCGCTTGGCGCTAAGTACACACCGCCGTCAAGCATCAGGTGGAAGAACTTGCCGTACTTTTGTGCATCGCTAGTCATCACATCATCAAAGCAGGTGATTTCTTTACGCTCAGTGAAATACAGGCCAAACATGCCTGCACCGGCTTGGGTGGTAGTGAAGGGAACACCGGCTTGATCGGCCAGTTGCTGTAAGCCTGCTAGCAGTTTTTGGGTGTAATTCGTCAGCTCATCATAGAAACCTGGGCGCTGAATTAGCTCAAGTGTGGCTAAACCGGCGGCCATGGCTAATGGGTTACCTGATAAGGTGCCGGCCTGATACACAGGGCCTAAAGGCGCAATGTGATTCATAATTTCTTGCTTACCGCCGAAGCATCCCACAGGCATACCGCCGCCAATCACCTTACCGAAGGTTGAAAGATCTGGAGTAACGCCGTAATAACCTTGGGCACCACCTAGGCTTACGCGAAAACCGGTCATTACTTCATCAATGATAAAGACCACGCCGTATTGATCGCACAGTTGCCGTAATCCCTGTAAAAAGCCTTCAGCAGGAGGCACGCAGTTCATGTTGCCAGCCACTGGCTCAACAATAATACAGGCCACTTCATTGCCAACTTCAGCTAAACATTTAGCCACTGCTTCTAAGTCGTTATAGGGTAGGGTGATGGTGTGTTGGGCAAAAGCAGCGGGTACGCCCGGTGAACTAGGTACCCCTAAGGTCAGGGCACCAGAGCCAGCTTTAACTAATAAGCTGTCGGAGTGGCCATGGTAGCAGCCTTCAAACTTGATAATGCTGTCGCGACCTGTATAGCCACGGGCTAAGCGAATGGCGCTCATGGTGGCTTCGGTACCGGAGCTGACCATGCGCACCATGTCCATCGATGGCACCAGTTGGCAGACTAAATCAGCCATTTCAACTTCTAGTGCGGTTGGAGCACCGTAAGACAAACCGTGATCTAACTGCTTGCGTACGGCCTCTAAGACATCCGGATGGCTATGACCTAAAATCATCGGCCCCCAGGAGCCGATGTAGTCAACGTATTGTTTATTGTCTTCATCGGTGACGTAGGCACCGCTGGCGTGCTTGATAAATAATGGTGTACCACCCACTCCTTTAAAGGCGCGAACCGGTGAGTTAACACCACCTGGGATATGTTTTTGAGCATCGGTAAATAGCTCTGCAGAGCGTGACATATAAAAACCTCTTAAGTCATCTGTGGGTTAGGCAAAAAGTTGGCAGAAGGCACGGGCACGTTGTTCTACTTCGCTGGCAGATGCCGCGGCAAAGAGTGCATGCACTACGGCTAAGGCATCAGCGCCTTGGCTAATTAACTGGCCGCCATTGTCTAGGTTTATCCCGCCAATGGCTACTAGAGGCAGGTTAAATTGCTGACGGGCGGTGGCGAGCAATTCGGGGGTAGCGGTAGGCGCTGCCGGCTTGGTGTGGGAGTTAAAAAAACGGCCAAAGGCGATATAGCTAACTTGCTGGGCAATTGCTTGCTTGGCTAAATCGAGGCTGGCGTGACAGGTGGCACCAATGATGGCCTCGGCACCTAATTGCTGGCGCGCTTGGGCTAAGTTGCCATCTTCTTGCCCTAGGTGTACCCCCGCGCCCAGTTGTGTGGCCAATGCCAAATCGTCATTAATTAATAGCTGAGCCCCATATTGGGCACATAACTGTTGAAGCGCGCTGGCTTCATCTAAGCGGCGTTGGGCGTCTTGGCTTTTATCGCGATACTGCAAAATGCGCATGCCACCTTCTAAGGCGGCTTTACAGTAGGGCAGTAATCGGCCATCAGCTAACAGTTGGGTATCGGTAATTCCGTATAAGCCATGCATTAGTTACAGTAATCCAAAGGGAGTCGACGGGGGATATGCTGACCGCGGCCTGGGGCTTCGGCATCGCGCAGACAGCGCCAGGTGTAGCTCAAAGCTTGCTCTACGGCGTTGCTTAAATCTAAGCCACGCGCCAGCAGGGCGCTTAGGGCGCTGGCTAAGGTGCAGCCCGAGCCATGATACTCGCCAGGTAAGCGAGCATTGACAAAGGTTTGCTGGGTGCCATCTTGATGATACAGGCGATTATGTACTTCTTGTTCGGTGCCATGCCCGCCCGTGATCAGTAAATGTTTACAGTGCTTAAGTAACACCGCGGCGCATTCATCGGCGCTACCTTCTGGCAGTTCGGCTAAAATTTGTGCTTCTGGCAGATTAGGCGTACATAGGGTCGCTAGTGGAAAAATCTGCTCCCGAATAGCGTAGCCCACATCATTGGGTCCTAAGGAACCGCCGCCGCCGGCCCGTAATACTGGATCACACACTAGCAAAGCCTCAGGCTGTGCTTGAATAATCTCAGCAACACACTCAACCATGGCTAAGGAGCCAAGCATTCCCAGTTTGATCGCCGCGATCGGCAGGTCTTGGCTGATTGCGGCAGCTTGGGCTTTAACCCAGGTTGGATCAAGGATCTGAAAATCACGGACATCAACGGTGTCTTGAATGGTTAGGGCAGTGACTGCCGGCGCAGCATGGCCACCATTGGCCATAATGGCTTCAATATCTGCCTGTAAACCAGCGCCGCCTACAGGGTCATGGCCAGATAAACACAGCACAATCGGACGATTAGGGCGTGAGGTAAAAGCAAAGGGGGTTAACATAGCAACACCAATCAAGCGAAGAATGGAAAGTTAATTACTGAGTGAAAATAGGCTGCCCAGCTAATTTAAGCAAGACCTCAGTGAGTGTTGACCAAGCATCGCCTGGGGCTTGGCCTTTGCCTTGTTCATCAATTTGTTGAGCGAGCAAAAACAGTGGAGCCAAATCCTTGGGGGTTAAACGCTTAAGGGCTTGGGCAAATAGGGTCTTACGCGGTGCGGGCCACACATGACGTAGTGCGGCATCTATGCCCAGTTGCTGAGCTTTTTGGCTGGCTTGAGCTAGCTGCCTAAGATCACGGGCTACGGCCCATAACAATAAGGGAATTTCGGTTCCTTCGTGGCGCAATCCATTAATGATTCGCACGGTCCGAGCAATATCGCCGGCCAGTGCAGCGTCAGTTAGGCTAAATACATCGTAGCGCGAGCTATCAGCAATCGCTGCTTGAATAACAGCTAAGGACAGGTGGGTTTCATCGGTTAATAGTTTGAGTTTTTCAATTTCTTGCACTGCGGCTAATAAGTTGCCTTCTACTCGGGTGACAATTAACTCCAGCGCGTCGAGATCAGCACTGAACCCTTGTTGGCTTAAACGCTGCTGAATCCAAGCCGACAAGCCATGGCGAGCAATCGGTTGGACCTGTAGCAGCGCGCAGTCTTGACTGTCGAGTAGTGCTTTGGCCCACTTGGTTTTTAAGGTGGCACTATCAAAGCGAGGGCTATTGATTAGCAGTACTGTATCGGCTGGAGGACGAGCCAGATACTCTTGTAAAGCTTTAGCGCCTTTATCGCCGGGTTTGCTGCTGCTCAGACGTAGTTCGATTAAACGCTTTTGGGCAAACAAGGATAAGCTGGCGCCGGCCTCATACAACAGCCCCCAGTCAAAGGAGCGATCAGCATTGAGCACTTGGCGCTCATCAAATCCTTGTTGGCGGCAAGTTGCGCGAATTTTATCGCAGGCTTCTTGGCAGAGCAGCAGCTCATCGCCACTGACCCAGTAAACTGGCAGTAGTTTTTGCTGTAGTTGTTGGCTGAGTTTATCGGTTTTAAGTTGCATACGTATAAGATACACGGCATAGCCAAAAGGTATGCCGTGTATCTACACCCATCAAGGAATTTGAATGGGGGATTGTTGTGGTGCAGTCAGCTCGTCACGCACTTGTTTAGCACGGGCTTCCGCCTCGGCTGCTGCAGTGGCTTTACGCTCGGCCTCACGTTGCAGTTGATCTAGTCGCTCCGGAGTAATCATTTGCAGACGCATCGCCACTTGCTCGACTAACTCACGCTGCATTTCAGCACGCAGCATGCTGGCTTCTTGATTAGAGCCACCTAAGTTATTGGAGTCATAGGAGTAAGTACGCTCGACTTCTACTTGTTCTGTGAGTAGTAGCAGATTGTTACGACCAAGAATCTCAAAGTCAGCTTGGGTGGTTAAAGTAATTTCAGCGCTACGGGTACCGGCAGTGTAGCTGGCGGTCCGTTGTGAACGTTGCTCACGACTGATGTGTAAAGTGTAGGGTGCGGCACTTGATACAGTGACCTTGTTCGCCTCTAAACGTTTACGTACCGCTTGCGCTAGATCGCCGTAAGCATCGCGGGCAGTGACGTTAATTTCTTGTAAGGCAAATTGAATAGCCCCAGTGCCACGTAAATGAAAACCGCAAGCGGTTAACAATAAACTTAAGCTAAGTAGAGCCAGTGTACGTTTTAACATAAGGATATCCTGTAAAGCTGCACCAGCGATTAGGCCAAGTGCAGCATGGGGCTAAGTTTAGTTGGCAACAATATTAACCAGTTTGCCTGGAACCACAATCACTTTACGGATGGTTTGCCCCTCGGTAAAGCGTTGGACGTTTTCGTTGGCACGTGCTTCGGCTTCTACTGCTTCACGCGAAGCGTCAGCGGCAACTTCAATTTGTCCGCGGAGCTTGCCGTTGACTTGCACCACTAACGTCAGGGTGTCTTGTACTAGAGCAGACTCATCGGCAACTGGCCATGGGGTATCAATCACATCGGTACTGTGACCTAGGTTCTTCCACAGCACATGGCACATATGGGGAATGATAGGCGCCAGCAACAACACAATGGCTTCTAAACCTTCTTGAATCAGCGCGCGATCTTGCTCAGTCGCAGTCGGGGCTTTTTCTAAGACATTCATCAGGCTCATGGTTTGTGCAATCGCGGTATTGAACTTGCGGAACTGCCCCACATCCTGGCTGGCATGTTTAATGGCGGCATGAGTAGCGCGGCGAATATCCTTTTGCGCATCGGTTAAATTCGCTAGCTCAAGGGCGGCTGGGATACCTTGGCTAACGTGTGCATGGGCTAAACGCCAAATACGACGTAAATAGCGACTTGCACCTTCAACTCCAGCGTCAGTCCATTCAAGGTTTTGCTCGGGGGGAGCGGCAAACATCATAAATAAACGACAGGTATCGGCACCGTACTGATCAATCATAAACTGTGGATCAACACCGTTATTTTTTGATTTAGACATTTTCTCGGTGCCGCCAATTACTACCGGCTCGCCATCGGCTAAAAGCTTGGCCGATACCGGCTTACCTTTGGCATCGTACTCCACCTCAACTTCGGTGGGGTTGTACCACACCCGAGCGCCGTTAGGTTGCAGACGATAGTAGGTTTCAGCAATCACCATGCCTTGGGTGAGCAAGTTAGCGAAGGGCTCATCACCTTTAACTAAACCTTCATCGCGCATCAGCTTATGGAAGAAGCGCGCATAGAGTAAGTGCAAAATTGCGTGCTCAATACCACCAATGTACTGATCGACAGGTAGCCAGTGATCAGCTGCATTTTTTTCAACTAAGCCTTGGTTGTACTGTGGGGAGGCGTAGCGCGCGTAGTACCAAGACGACTCGACAAAGGTGTCCATGGTATCGGTTTCACGACGTGCGTCGGCACCACAGGTTGGGCATTGGCACTGATAGAACTCAGGCATTTTGTTTAAAGGATTACCCGCGCCATCAGGAATCACATTTTCTGGCAATACCACCGGCAGCTGATCTTCTGGAACCGGCACATCACCGCAGCTTGGGCAGTGGATAATAGGGATCGGGCAGCCCCAGTAACGTTGACGGCTAATGCCCCAGTCGCGTAAACGGAACTGGGTTTTGCGCTCACCATGTTGTGTTTTCTCTAACTCAGCAACAATTGCATCGAAGGCTTCTTGGTAGTTGAGGCCATTGTATTGCTCGCTGTTAACGGTGACTAAGCCATCTTTTGCAGCATACCAGTCTTGCCATTGCTGGCTAGAGAAGGTGTTGTCGCCGTCTTTGGGCTGATACACCTGAATAATCGGTTGCTGGTACTTGTTAGCAAACTCAAAGTCGCGCTCATCGTGGGCAGGAACTGCCATTACTGCGCCTTCGCCATAGCCCCACAGCACGTAGTTGGCAACAAAGACCGGTAGTTTTTTGCCGTTGAGCGGATGAATAACATACTGGCCAGTGGCGAAGCCTTTTTTCTCCATAGTCGCCATATCGGCTTCTGCTACAGAGCCTGCTTTACACTCAGCAATAAAATCACTTAACTTCGGATTGTTTTCAGCGGCACGTTGAGCCAATGGGTGCTCGGCCGCTACTGCCACATAGGTTGCGCCCATTAACGTATCGGGACGAGTGGAGTAGACCTTAAGCTGACCTGCCATACCAATGCTGTCAACGTCGTAATCAAAGACGATATCAGCCCCAAAGCTCTTACCAATCCAGTTACGCTGCATGGTTTTTACTTGCTCTGGCCAGCCCGGCATATTATCTAGGCTTTCCAATAGCTCATCGGCATAGGCGGTGATTTTAAAGTAATACATCGGGATTTCGCGCTTTTCAACCAGCGCATCACTGCGCCAGCCGCGGCCATCGATTACTTGCTCATTAGCCAGTACCGTTTGGTCCACTGGGTCCCAGTTTACGGTGCCTTTTTTCTGATAGATGATGCCGCGCTTATATAAGCGGGTGAACAGAAACTGTTCCCAATGATAGTAATCAGGCTTGCAGGTGGTAATTTCCCGCGACCAATCAATGGCCAAACCTAAGCGATTAAATTGCTCTTTCATGTAGGCCATGTTTTGGTAGGTCCACTCAGCGGGCGCTACTTTATTTTGAATCGCTGCGTTTTCAGCAGGCATTCCAAAAGCATCCCAGCCCATGGGTTGCAGGACATTTTTACCTAGCATCCGATGGTAACGGGCAATCACATCACCGATGGTGTAGTTGCGCACGTGGCCCATATGCAGGCGACCACTGGGATAAGGAAACATCGAGAGGCAGTAATAGGGCTCTTTGTTGCTATCTTCGGTGACTTCAAAGGATTTATTTTCTGCCCAATACTCTTGCGCAGAGGCTTCAACTTCAAGGGGTAAATACTGTTCTTGCATGGTTCTTTTTTCAAAAGTAGTTAAAAAAACGGTGGCCGCGCGGGCAATGCTTGGTATTTGCGTAATCTTGCAGTGAGCCAGAGGTTTCTACCACGAAGCACTGCTAAGCCTAATAAAGCCGCTTATATTTAAGCGAATGGGGAAAGAAGTTACGACAAATCGCGCGTATTAAAAATATTTGCTTAGCATACATGAGCCAGCCCTTTAAGGGGAAAAACTGGTTAAATGTTTTTCTGTAACAGAGTCACTCATGTTTGGCTTAGGTCGGCTATAGGCATAGGGATACACTAGTTGGCCAGCGAGCTCATTAAGCAGTTGCACATTGTGCCAAATAGCTTGGGCCTCAGGTAACCAGCCACCGAGCGGTCGTTGGTTGACTGGGGTTAAAAAGTTGGAAGGGGCACTAATCACCTGAAACCCTGCTTGTTCAAAACTCCAGCGTGAGCGCGGCATATGCCACGCTTGAGTCACTAGAACCACACGTGTTTTGTTCAGGGGTAGTAGGATTGCTGCAGAGTCAGTGGCATTTTCCCAGGTGGTACGGCTGCTGCCTTCAACCCACTCAGTCGGTACTGATAAATCTTGGGCCAAACTATCGGCCATAATCTGGGCTTCGCTCGGCTCGCGAGTGCCTAAGTGCAGTCCGCCAGAGGTCAAGATAGGCAGACCTGAGGCCTTAGCTAAACGTGCGGCGTAGCGTAGGCGTTGCAAGGCATTGACCGAGGGCTGGTCGGTAAGGTCATAGGCTGGATCGGCAAATTCTCGACCTGCGCCTAATACCACAATAGCGTCTGCCTGCTGTGCTAACTGGGCCCACTGGGCTTTCGGCAGTGCCGGTTCAGTTTCTAAATAGCGGGCTAGGTGCTCGGTCAGTACTGGGGTGCTGAGCAGATAAAAGCCTAGAAAGCTGATGCCTAAACTGAGGCTAGACAGTTTGGGCAGTCGCTGGCGCAGCAGTATTCCAAGCAGTAACAGCAGCAATAAACCGCCAGGTGGCAGCAGCAGTGATTTGATAACAAAGCGTAGCAGCATCGGTCGTCCTTGGAGTTCTTAAGGGAAAAGTTAAGTTACTGGTTTTTCATCAACTGGCGCACTAAAAAGCGATTAGGATGACAGGCTTGAGCCAGGTTGTGGCTGACTGGTAAGGCTTCTTGGGTAATCCAGGCAGCTAGTAGCTCACCGGCTAGTGGGGCACTAATTAAGCCGCGCGAACCATGGCCTAAATTCACAAACAAGCCCGTTTGCCAAGTGCAGGGTGCATTAAGTGTGCGCTTCGCATTTTTTCGGAGGGCCGCATAATCGGTTAAAAAGGCCTCGGGCTCTGCCACAGGACCAATCAGGGGTAAATAATCAGGGGTGGTGCAGCGAAATGCAGCATGGCCACTGAGCTCGGTGGTGGCTAAGCTGGCGGCTAAATCTGGATTAATCGCGGCCACATGCTGCAGGTTTTGCTGTTGCTCACTTGGGGTTAATTGACTGTGTTGTTGCTGAAAATCGAAGCTGGCGCCACATGTATGTAGCCCTAAATAGGGCGGAGTAATATAACCTTCGGCGCAGACTACCGTTTGCAATGGCCTTGACTGAGCAGAAGGGCGCAGCGTGGTGGTTTGCCCGCGAATCGGCTTAAGCGGTAAATGTGCCGTTTGGGCGAAATGCTGCGCTTGATGCGCATTGGCAACAATTAATACCGGGGCCTGTGCCAATAGGTGCTGCTGAGCATATAGCTGCCATTGCTGCTGATGATACTTAAGGCTATCTACGCTTTGCCCTAAGTGCAGTTGAATATTGGGGTGCGTAAGCAGCGCCTGACACAATGCGCGCGGACTGACCCAGCCAGATTCCGGATAAAATAATGCAGGCTTATCCAAAGGGATACCGGCTTGCGTGGAGGCTTGCTCGGCGCTTAACGCCTGTACCAGTGAGTCTGGAAAACACTGAGTTAATTCTTGCTGACGGGCTTGGGCTTTGCTGTTATGCGCCAACTGTAAAACGCCACAGGCATCCCAATGGCTTGCGTCTAGTTGATGGCTTAGCCAACGGCGGGTATAGCCAAAACCTGCAAGTACTAACTCGGTCAGGGCCGTGCCGTGGGCTGAGAGTTTCAGATACAGCACACCTTGATGATTGCCCGAGGCGGCACTGGCAACCTGCTTGGCTTGATCAAACACCTGAACTTGCCAGCCGCGAATAGCCAAGCTGTAAGCGCTGGCGGCCCCCGCTAAGCCGGCGCCAATCACGATGGCTTGTGGTGCTGTCGACGTTGCGCGGGGGCGGGCAAACCAAGCAGATAAAGGTGAGTGCTGCAGGCTGCAGGCATTAAACTGGCCTTGCAGCATTTCGCGTTTGGTGCCAAACCCTGGGCAACGCTGCATAGCAAAACCGGCGGCAATTAAGCCGCGCCGCACAAAGCCAGCACTGGTAAAGGTGGCTAAGGTAGTCTTTGGGTGCGAGAGGCGCGCCAGTTGCTGGAAGAGCTGCTGATTCCACATCTCTGGATTCTTGGCTGGGGCAAAGCCATCTAAAAACCACGCATCGACTTGAGCATCCAGCTGGGCAAGACCTTGAATTGCATCATCAATTATTAAGGTAAGGCGCACCCGGCCCTGGGCAAAGATAAAATGCTGAAAGCCTGGTTGCACTGCTTGGTACTGAGCACAGAGCTCAGCGGCCAGCTCTGCCAGTTCGGGCCATAAAGCTAAGGCTTGCTTTAAATCAGTAGCCGTCAGCGGAAATTTTTCTACGCTAATAAAGTGCAACTGGGCGGTGGTCGGCGCCGCGGCTAAAAATGCCTGATAAGTGCATAAAAAGTTGAGCCCGGTGCCAAACCCTGTTTCACCAAGGGTGCAGCAGCTATTGGGGGCAAGCTCGGCAAAGCGCTCAGGAAAACCATTGTGCTGCAAAAATACATAGCGGGTTTCGGCTAAGCCATTGGCTTTGGAAAAGTACACATCATCAAACACCGTCGAGGACGGTAGACCTTCAGCATCCCATTCGAGTTTGGCGTGTAAGGGGTCTGGCATAACAAGCTCTTAGTGATTTAGCAGTAACATAAAGCCGCAGTTTACCTTAATTAGCAGCGCTAAAGACACGTGAACGAGCAGTTCTAGTTGTTACCTCAAGCAGTGAAATAGGTATACTTCATGCTTTAAGGTGCTCAGATAGAGTTGTTCTTTCGATAATAAAATCAATGAGTGAATGCATTGGCAGCCACTGAGTAGTTTGGAGAAGCTATGAGTCAGAAAAGTTCGGGCAATCTTGCAGAACAGATCGCTGCAAATTTAGGTGAGCGAATTATTTGTGGGGAGTTAACCAGTGGTACACCGATTCGTGAGCAAGCGGTTACGGCTGATTTACAGGTCAGTCGTGGTTCCGTTCGCGAAGCGCTACTTATTTTGCAGCGTCAGCAGTTAGTGGATATTTTTCCGCGTCGGGGTGCCCAGGTAAAACAATTAACCACCGAAAACGTGGGAGCACTGTACGAGTTTAGCAGCATGCTTTACACCCAGCTGGGAACCTTTACCGCCCAGCGTTGGCAAACTGAGTCACAATTGATGGTGTTTGTTGATGTAAGACGCCAGCTAGAGCACAGTATGCAGCAACGTAACTTGCGCGGTTTTGTTGAGCATAGTTTTGCTATTTTACGTGCTGCTGGGCCAATTGCGGGTAATCCATTTTTAATGCAGGCGATTGAAAACCTGATTCCAGCGATTAGTCGCACCTATCATATGGCGCTTGAGCGTCGTCGGGATGAAATGGCCAGCTTTACCCGCAAGTTTGATCGCTTATTAATGGCGGTGCGCGAACGCGATATTCCCTTACTTGAAGAAGTGGTTAAAGAGTATAATCAGCACAATTGTAAATTAGTGCTGGCATCTTTGGCTGAGGGTTAGGTTTGCGTCTCAAGTGTATTCGTTTAGCGGGTTTTAAATCCTTTGTGGATCCAACCACCGCTTACTTTCCAAGTAATATGACCGCGGTGGTCGGCCCGAACGGATGCGGTAAGTCCAATGTGATTGACGCAGTGCGCTGGGTACTTGGCGAAAGCTCGGCAAAAAATTTACGCGGTGAGTCGATGACCGATGTCATCTTCAATGGCTCTAACACCCGTAAGCCTATATTTCAAGCCAGTATCGAGCTGGTGTTTGATAACAGTGCCGGCGGTCTGTTAGGCGAGTACGCAGCCTATAACGAAATTTCGGTACGCCGCTTGGTAAGTAGAGACGGGCAAAGCAGCTACTTTCTCAATGGCGCTAAGTGTCGCCGCCGAGATATTACCGATATTTTCTTAGGCACCGGTTTAGGACCGCGCAGTTACGCCATTATCGAGCAAGGAATGATTTCACGCTTGGTAGAAGCTAAGCCAGAAGAACTGCGGGTTTTTTTAGAAGAAGCTGCAGGAATTTCTAAATATAAAGAGCGTCGGCGCGAGACCGAAAATCGTATTCGACGCACTGAAGAAAACTTAGCGCGTTTGACTGATTTACGCCAGGAGTTGGGGCGTCAAGTAGAGCGTTTAGAGCGTCAAGCTGCGGACGCTAAGACTTATACCGAGTTAAAAAGCCAAGAACGGCAGCTCAAGGCGCAATTAATGGCGCTGCGTTGGCGGGCATTAGATGCCGAAGTGCGGCAGCGTGATCAGGCGTTGCAGTTACAAGAGCTGGAGTTAGAGCGCTTGATCAGTGAGCAGCGCCAAGCCGATGCACTGATTGAACAGTATCGTCAGCAGCACTTTGAGCAAAACGAGGCCTTTAATCGGCAGCAAGCCTTGTTTTATAGCGTTGGCGCTGAAGTGGCCAAGCTTGAGCAAAGTATTAACCATCATCATCAGCAACAACGTAAGTTGCAGCAACAAGCCTTAGAGGCTGAACAGCAACAGCGCAGCTTGGCTGAAGAGTTAGCACAAGATCAGCTTACCTTAGAAGGCGTAATTGCTGAGCTGGCTGAGTTAGAACCTGAAGCTCGTTTACAGCAAGAGCAGGTAGCCGCTTTTCGCTTAGAACTGGAGACGTTAGAGGCCGAGCAGCTGCAATGGCAACAAAGCTGGGAAGTGTTTACTGAGCAGCATGCAGCGGCGCTCCATCAGGCAGATCTTGAACAAAACCGCATACAGCAAACTGAAGTGCAGCTGAGTCGTTATGCTGAACGCTTACGGCGTCATCAAGATGAAGCGCAACTACTCAACATTGATCAGCAACAACAGGCCCTAAGCGAGAACGTAGCGCAGCAAACGCTACTTGCTGAGCAGCAAGCCGAGCTGGCACTCAGTCTAGAAGGGGTGCAGGAGCAGCTGAGCCAACAACATGCACGAATTGAGCAGAGTCTGCAGTTAGTCGAGCAGCACAGCGCCGCTCAGCAGCGCTTGATTGGACAGCAGGCTTCATTACAAGCCTTACAAGAAGCCGCTTTAGGCACTGATAATCAGCAATTAGTCCAGTGGTTGCAGCAACAACAGTTGCAAAATCTAGCCAGCTTGGCTGAGCAATTAACTGTTGAACCGGGCTGGGAAGCAATATTAGAAGCGTTATTAGGCGTTCAGCTGCAAAGCTTTTGTAGTACATCGCTACCTTATGCTGCCTTTGCTAGTGCACCGCCGGAGAGCGTCAGTTTCATTACGCCAAGCACCGCTTCCCTGCCTGCAGCAGAAGATGAGCTGCTGGCAAAAGTGAAGTGTGCCTATGATTTAAGTCCTTGGCTGGCAGGGATTAAAACGGCTGATAGTTTCGCCCAAGCGCAAGCGCGGTTGGCAACGTTGCAGGCGGGAGAGTCAATCGTCACTGCTGAAGGCTATTGGTTAGGCGCCAACTTTATACGTTTTTTTGCCGCAGATGCCCAGCAAGCAGGCGTGTTACAGCGTGCTCAGCAGTTGCAATCATTAGAACTACAGCTGCAGCAGCTTACCCAAGAGCTGGCCCGGGCCAAGCAAGCCTTGCAACAGCAACAGGCGCTGTTAGTGGATTTAGAGCAGCAGCGGCAACAGTTATTAGCTACGCAACAGGGATTGGCGAACGAGCAGGCGCAGCAGCAGGCACAAGGTAGTATTTTTCAGGCTCGAGTGGAGCAGTTGCAGCAACGTCAGCAGCAGTTACAGCAGGAAATGGGTGAGTTAGAGGAAAATATTAGCCTTGAGCAAGAGCAACTGGCCGAGGCAAGGCTCACATTGGAGCAGGCCATTGAGCAGATGGCTGATCACACCCAGCACAAACAAAAGCTAGAACATACCCGCGAGCAGTTAACTGCGCAACTGCGGATGTTGCGTCAACAGGCACAGCAGGCGCAGCACAGCCAGCATCAGCTTGAATTGCAATTAAACACCTTGCGTGCTCAGCGTCAGTCAACTGAGCAAGCCTTAGCCCGTACTGCGCAACAGGTGGCGCGAGCCGGTAGCCGGCATCAGCAATTACAGCTCGAGTTAGCTGAGCAAGGAGATCCGGTAACAGAGCTGCAAGCCCTGCTTGAAGAGCAGCTTGCCGAGCGCTTGCTGGCCGATGAAGGCTTGCGCGAAGCGCGGCAGCAGTTAGAGCAGATAACCGCGCAATTACGCCAACAAGAACAGTCACGCTTAACTTTTGAGCAGCGGGTGCAGCAGTTGCGTGACAGCGTGCAACAGGCTCAATTAGCAGGGCATGAAGTGATGGTGCGGCGGGATAATCAGCAAGAGCAGATTCAAGACAGTGGTTTTGCTCTGGCCGCGTTACTTGAGCTGCTCCCCGCAAGCGCAGTGATCAGTGATTGGGAACAAGAGCTGCAACAGGTGGCCCAAGCCATTGAACGCTTAGGTGCAATCAACTTAGCCGCCATTGAAGAGTTTCAGTTGCAGTCTACGCGCAAAGCTTATCTGGATGCCCAAGATGCCGACCTGAACGAAGCCTTGCATACGCTACAAACGGTGATTGAGAAAATTGATCAGGAAACGCGTCAGCGTTTTCGCGACACCTTTGAGCGAGTAAATAGTGGTTTGCAGCGTTTATTTCCTAAGGTGTTTGGTGGTGGAAATGCCAGCTTAGAGCTAACCGGTGATGATTTATTAAGCACCGGAGTGGCGATTATGGCCCAGCCACCAGGCAAGAAAAACAGCACCATTCACTTATTGTCGGGCGGTGAAAAAGCGCTCACCGCGTTATCTTTAGTGTTTGCGATTTTTCAATTAAATCCTGCACCATTTTGCATGCTCGATGAGGTGGATGCGCCCTTAGATGACGCTAACGTGGGGCGCTATGCCAATCTAGTTAAAGAAATGTCAGATAGCGTGCAGTTTATTTATATCACCCACAATAAGATCGCTATGGAAAAAGCAGATCAGTTATTAGGGGTCACTATGCATGAGCCAGGTTGCTCTCGTTTGGTTGCGGTTAACGTAGAAGAGGCTGCTGCCCTGGCAGAGAGCTAGTCTGTTGCAAAGAAACTTGCTGCAGTTGCTGTTCTCTCGGTAAGCTCAGGTTATTTACTTTATTCTCAAGGACTGTATCTATGGTTATTGCCTGTCCTGCCGTTGCCTTAGCGCGGCAAATACTTGAAGGCTTTGATGATTATCGCGATCGCTTTCGTGATATTACCAATGTGGCGCGTAAGCGTTTTGAGCAAGCTCAGTGGCAAGAAATCCAACAAGCCGCCGCCGCTCGAATTCAACTCTATAAAGAGTGTGTAGCCACTACCCGTGATCAATTAATTAACGATTATGGCGAAGAGGTGTTACTGAATATTGACTGCTGGCCAGATATAAAACGCTCCTATATTGGGCAAATTGATTTAAGGCTGGATGATGAGTTATCCGAAACGTGGTTTAACTCGATTTTTAACTCCTTATTTAGTCATGATTTAATCACTGATGAATGCATGTTTGTGACCAGTACTCGCGCGGAACTGCATCGCAATGACACGCCCATGCAAATTCGGATTTATCGCCCTCAAGGTGATCTGCACGCAGCGCTGCAAAAAATTTCTGAAGACTACCAGTTTAGCGTGCCCTATGCTGATCAGGCTGGTGATATCGAGCGCTTAGAGGCTCAGCTGCGTAAAAACTTGCCCGATTGGGTCTGCAAAGATACCGACCTAACCATTGAGTTATACAGCTCTCGGTTGTACCGCAATAAGGGTGCCTATGTGGTGGGGCGCATCTTTACCCAAGACGAGCAATGGCCGTTAGTGATCGCCATTGTTAATCGTGAGGGCGAAGGGATTCGGTTAGATGCGGCGATTGTCGATGAGGCGGAGGTATCGATTATCTTCTCCTTTACCCGTTCTTACTTTATGGTGCGCGTGGCGTATCCGGCTGAGTTTGTTAACTTTCTGCAGCGTATTTTGCCGCGTAAAGATATTTCTGAACTCTACACCTCAATTGGTTTTTACAAGCAAGGTAAAACGGAGTTTTACCGTAATTTACGTCGCCATTTAGAAACCACTGATGATCGCTTTATGATGGCGCCGGGGATTCGAGGCATGGTGATGACGGTCTTTACGCTACCAGGCTTCAGTACGGTATTTAAGCTGATAAAAGATCGCTTCTCGCCGTCTAAAACCGTTGATCGAGCGACGGTGTTGGATCGCTACCGCTTAGTTAAGCACGTGGATCGAGTAGGGCGTATGGCCGATACCCAAGAGTTTACGGATTTGCGCTTTCCTAAGGATAAGTTTGATCCTGAGTGTTTAGCCGAGCTGCTGGAAGATGCACCCAGTACGGTTGAGGTGCAGGGTGATGAGGTGCTGATTCGACACTGCTGGACTGAGCGGCGAATGATTCCGCTGAATATTTACTTAGAAAATGCCAGTGAAGAGCAAACCCTAAATGCGCTAGAAGATTATGGCATGGCAATTAAACAGTTAGCGGCGGCCAATATTTTTCCAGGCGACATGCTGTTGAAAAACTTTGGTGTTACCCGCCATGGTCGCGTGGTTTTCTATGACTATGATGAAATCTGTTATCTGACTGAAATAAACTTTCGCGATATCCCCGAGCCACGTTATCCAGAAGATGAGTTTGCCGCAGAGCCTTGGTACTCGGTAGCGCCAAATGATGTGTTTCCCGAGGAGTTTCCCCGATTTTTATTTACTGATATCAAATTGCGCCGGATCTTTAGTAAGCTGCATGGCGATCTGTTTACTGCCAAATACTGGAAAAGTTTACAAGACGCCATTTTGGCCGGCAAAGTGATCGATGTGTATCCCTATAAACGTAAACATATCGAGTGAGATTAAGGATGCCAAGCGATCAATTACAGATTACTCAACTGGCGGCTAGGCTTGGAGAGTTGCTGCTGGCGCAACAAGCAGTTGTTACCACCGCTGAGTCGTGTACTGGCGGTGGAATTGCTGAGGCAATCACTCGGATTGCCGGTAGTTCAGCGTGGTTTGAAGCCGGTTGGGTTACCTATTCCAATGAGCAAAAGCAAGCGCTGCTAGCGGTGCCCGAGCAAACGTTAGCCAGCTATGGTGCTGTCAGTGAACCTGTGGCTAAAGCCATGGCTGAAGGAGCGCTTGTTAGGGCACAAGCTGAGTTATCGGTCGCAGTGAGTGGCATTGCAGGACCAGGTGGTGGTACGCCACAAAAGCCGGTAGGTACTGTCTGTTTTGCTTGGTGCAAAGGGGCAATAAGTTATACCCGTACCTATGTATTTGCTGGAGATCGGCAGCAGGTGCGGGCGTACACGGTACAGACTGCACTTAAGGGGTTAATTCAGTTGCTGGAAACCGATAAGCTACTAGACTGAATGAGGAAAAGGTTTGCACCTCGAATTAAAATCAGTGATAATACTGGTTAACTATACAGTAATGGCGAAAGCCCTAAGTATGCATGAGGTTTCATAATGGATGAGAATAAAAAACGCGCGCTAGCGGCAGCGCTTGGCCAAATTGAGCGTCAGTTTGGTAAGGGCGCGGTGATGCGGATGGGTGATCACGAGCGTCAAGCAATTCCTGCGATCTCAACGGGTTCATTAGGGCTGGATATCGCTTTAGGCATTGGTGGTTTACCTAAGGGCCGTATTGTTGAAATTTATGGGCCTGAGTCCTCTGGTAAAACCACGCTCACACTATCGGTCATTGCTGAAGCCCAAAAACAAGGGGCAACCTGTGCCTTCGTTGATGCTGAGCATGCGCTAGATCCTGAGTATGCAGGCAAGTTGGGAGTCAATGTTGATGATCTGTTAGTTTCCCAGCCAGATACTGGTGAGCAAGCACTGGAAATCACCGACATGTTAGTGCGCTCTAACGCCGTTGACGTGATTGTGGTGGACTCAGTTGCCGCGCTAGTACCTAAAGCCGAAATTGAAGGCGAAATGGGGGATACCCACGTCGGACTGCAAGCGCGCTTAATGAGTCAAGCTTTACGTAAAATCACTGGTAACATCAAAAATGCCAATTGCTTGGTGATCTTTATTAACCAAATTCGGATGAAAATCGGGGTTATGTTTGGTAACCCTGAAACCACTACCGGCGGTAATGCATTGAAATTCTACTCTTCGGTGCGTTTAGATATTCGCCGGATTGGCGCAGTTAAAGAGGGTGATGAAATCACCGGTAGCGAAACACGGGTAAAAGTGGTGAAAAACAAGGTGGCGCCACCATTCCGTCAGGCTGAGTTCCAGATTATGTATGGTCGTGGAATTTATCGTACCGGCGAAATTATTGATTTGGGTGTACAGCTAGGGTTGCTTGATAAAGCCGGTGCTTGGTATAGCCATCAAGGCACAAAAATTGGTCAAGGTAAGGCCAACTCGGCTCGTTATTTAGAAGAAAACCCAGAGCTATGCGCCAGTTTAGAAAAACAAATTCGTGAGCAACTATTATCGGTAGTGCCACCGGCAGCAGCGACAGAAGAAGAACCAGAGCAGTCACCTGAAGAATAGCTAATTAGAGTCCCCTTTAAGCCTTGCTTAGCGTGCTGCTAGCAAGGCTTTTTTGTAGAAGAAAATAGGCATAAGGAGCTAGGCATGGTAGATGAGCAAGCTGTCAGTCAAGCACGTTTTGCAGCGATGAACTTATTGGCAAGAAGAGAGCATAGTGCGGCAGAGCTAGGGCAAAAGCTTGCTCAGCGCGAATTTGCCCTTGCAGTGATTCAGGCTGTAATTGAGCGCTTACAAGCCCAAGGCCTGCAGAGTGATGAGCGCTTTGTTGATAGCTTTATCCGTAGTCGTGCTTATTCTGGTAAAGGACCGCTGCGACTCCGTGAGGAGTTGCAACATAAAGGTATTTCACAGGAGCTGATTGCCGAAGGATTGACCAACTTCGAGGGCGATTGGTCGGCTGTGCTGGAACAGGTGTGGCAGAAAAAATTTGGCCAGTTGCCCCAAGATCAGAAAGAAAAAGCCAAGCAATTGCGCTTTCTAGCCTATCGTGGCTTTGCAGCGGCAGCGATTTTTAGTTTGTTTGATCGTTTGGCGGAGCAAGCCTAGTATGCCGAGTCTAAGAAGGGCGCGTTAGCCTCTTGAGTAACGCCTCAACGGCAAGGTTCAGTGTGTGTTGGTGAGTGCTTTCTAGTTGACTAAATAGCTGTTCGTACTGTTTTTTCTCGGTTTTAGGTAAGGCTTTCCAAGCATCATGGGTTGGGATGTGCTGGGTGGCCTCATAGATTTGATGTAGCACGTTAAATTCAGGCTGTTGTGAATACAGTGGATCGAAGTTATCGAGCAACACTTTAAGCCGAATAGCGCCTTCAATCGTTGGCAACTGATGGGCTTGGTAAGATTTGGCAATAATCACTAAATCATTTTTAATTGACTGTAAGCGCGCTTCAGTTACCTGTTTGGTTGTCGCTTGGTTGTGCCATACCCGCTTCCACAGTATCAGGGCGTAGGCACTTAAGGCGGCAATAATCAGGAGTGCGCTAATTAGCCAAAAAATCAAAGAGGTGGAGTGATTAAGCATAAATAACCATTAAAAACTTTCGGGAGTCAGGGTGCCGTTACGCTGTACGTTAAACGATTGGCGGAAAAGTCTACCAGTACTTACTTCAGCTTGCAGTGAATATTGCACTGGCTCAGTGGGTTGTTTGATGGTGCTAATTAAAGTTTTTAGGTGTCGCCACAGGTTGGTAAACACAGGCAACTCGAGGTAGGCGTACTGGTGTGCGGGTACGTTCAGGTTAATATTGCGCTGATCGGTAGCTAGAGGAATGCCATTTAAGTTCAATTGATAGTTGATTTGTCGCAGAGATAACGGGCTGTCGTTGGGATTATCAATTCGAAAACGTAATAAAAACTCTTGCTCTAAGAGTTTGGCGCGTACTACTTCGGCGTCGACTAATTGGACCTCGGGAGATTGCAGGGCGGCCGATCGGCTTGCGCAGCCGGTGGCGCTAAGCGTTACAATAAGCGCCATTAACGTCAGTAGGAAGGTACGCGTTGCGGTCAATGCCATCATGAATATTTCCCTGTAACTACGTTGATTAATCTTTGCGCAAGGTAGCTAGGTCACATTAAATAAGCAACAGTTGCTAGCGAAAAGTTTTGGCTGGCTTCACTTTTTAGGAAAAACTTTCATGAATGGCTTTCAATCTTTAGGTATTACTAATCCTTGGTTAGAGCGCTTGGCTGAACTACAGCTTACACAGCCGACTCAAGTTCAACAGCGCGGGATTCCTGCGCTACTTAAAGGGCAAGATATACTGGCGCTAGCGCCCACTGGCAGTGGTAAAACCTTAGCCTATCTATTACCGCTATTGCAGCGCTGGCAAACTACTGTGAGCAGACGCGAGAGTAATAAAACCAAGGTGCTGATTATGGTGCCGACCCGTGAGTTGGCTGAGCAGGTCTATCAAAGCTTAATGAGCCTAAGCTTTGGTCATCCAGTGGCTGCGCTAACTGCCTATGGCGGTGTCAGCATCAACCCACAAATGTTGGCGTTACGTAAAGGGCTCGACTTTCTGATTGGCACGCCTGGACGTTTACTGGACTTAATGCACAAGCGCGCATTGCAGTTAGATGGTGTGCAAACCTTGGTGCTGGATGAAGCGGATCGGATGCTAGATCTTGGTTTTAGCGACGAGGTGAATGCAATTTTGCGGGCATTGCCTAGACGCAAGCAAGTGTTATGTTTTTCTGCTACCCGCTCGATACGTTTGAATGCTTTAGTTGAGCAGCTATTGCAGCAGCCGCTGACGATTGAGTTGGCCAGTGCGGCGCTTGAGCAAGCGCATATTACCCAGCAAATGCTGGTGGTCGATAAAAAGCAAAAAACTGAATTGCTGCTACAGCTATTGGCTCGACCCGTGCATCAGCGCCAGCAAGCGCTAATTTTTGTGCGCACCCAGCGCATGGCAAATCAGCTACTGGGCGTCTTACAGGCGCAGGGTTATCATGCCGCGGCCTTACACGGTGAGCGTACTCAGGCACAACGTTTGGAGGCCTTGCGCCAGTTTCAGGCAGGTGCCGTGCAGTATTTAATTGCCACCGATGTGGCTGCTCGTGGGTTAGATATAGCCGCCTTACCGCTGGTGGTAAACGTTGAGCTGCCAGATCAAGCCGAGGATTATGTGCACCGTATCGGGCGCACAGGTCGCGCCGGATTGATGGGCGTGGCGATTAGTCTGGTGGCGGCTGATGAGGTAGAGAAGCTGCTGGCAATTGAGCGGTTGCAGGGGCGGTTATTTAAGCGCGAAGAAGTGCTTGGCTTTGTCCCTGAGCATCGGGTGCCCGATACCCATTTAAGCCAAGGTGTTTTGAGTAAACAACGGAAAAAGCCCAGTGTGGCTAAGCCAGCAGCGCCGGATATAGTGAAACCCAAGGTTAATAAAGTTCGTCAAGCCCCAAGTTTTTTAACAAAAAAACCGAAACAGGGTAAAATCTAGGCTTTTGCTTGTTAATTGGTTTGGATTTTGAATACGAGAGGAGTTTCCATGAGTGCGGTACTTGATAGCTTAGTTTCTTTGTTGGATATGGAGACCATTGAAGAAAACCTGTTTCGCGGCGCCAGTCAAGATTTGGGATTTCGCCAACTGTTTGGCGGGCAAGTGCTAGGTCAGTCGTTATCGGCAGCGACTAAAACGGTACGGGTTAGTCGTCAAGCGCACTCGATGCATGGCTACTTTTTACGTCCAGGTGACGCCACTAAACCAGTGGTTTATGAGGTGGAGCGTGTGCGCGATGGTGGTAGCTTTAGTACCCGTCGCGTAACAGCCATTCAAAATGGTAAAACTATTTTTACCTGTAGTGTTTCTTTTCATGATGCCGAAGAAGGTTTTACCCATCAGCCAGTAATGCCTAAGGTGCCAATGCCAGAAGAGTTGGCGCCAGAAATCATTATTGCCGAATACCTAGCTGGTGAGTTGCCTGATGATAAACGCGAAAAAATGCTGCGACCTAAGCCGATTGAGACGCGTCCGGTACAGATTTTAGATCCCTTGGATCCTGCGGCTGGCGAGCCGGTTAAGCAGGTCTGGTTTAAAGCCTGCGCGCCACTGCCGGATAATCCGACTTTGCATAAATACCTGATGGCTTATGCTTCCGACTTTGGTTTGTTAACTACTTCCTTGATTCCCCATGGAGTATCAATTTGGCAGCCCTTTATGCAGGTGGCGAGCTTAGATCACTCGATTTGGTTTCATAATCAAGTGCGCATGGATGATTGGTTATTATACTCCATGGAAAGTCCATGGGCTGGTCATGGTCGTGGTTACTCAAGAGCGCATATTTTTAATCGTGAGGGGGTATTGGTTGCCTCAACTGCGCAAGAAGGCTTGATTCGTATGCGTGAAGATTGGAAAGATCGTAAGAGTATGAGTTAAACAGAGAGGCTAAAAGAGACAATGTCTGAGTTATTACGTGCTCATCAGCATTGGGTGTTTGATATGGATGGTACATTAACGGTTGATGCCCATGACTTTGAGTATGTGCGCCAGCAATTGGGCTTGCCTTCTGGCTCAGATATTTTGGCCGAGTTAGCTAAGTTACCGGCCACTGAAGCGCAGTCTAAGCATCAATGGCTGCAAGCATATGAAGCTGAAGTGGCAGCTAACTCAGTGGCTTCGCCTGGCGTACAAGTGTTATTGCAGCATCTGGTTGAGCAACAAGCACAGATCGCTGTGGTAACGCGTAATACAAAAGCACTAGCACACATAACTTTGGCTGCCATTGGTGTTGAGCACCTATTAGCAGACACAATGATTTTTGGTCGCGAGTGTGCGCCTCCTAAGCCAGATCCTTATTTATTGCATCAGTTAGCTAAGCAGTGGTCGGTGCCTGCCCAGCGTTTAGTGATGGTCGGCGACTTTCATTTTGATCTGCGTTTTGCTAGGGCCGCCAATGCGCGTTCAGTGCTGGTGAATACACCGGATAATTTATGGCCAGAATTAACAGATCATTATTATCCTACCTTGACGCATTTATTAGCAGCTATCCGCTAAAGAGCTTGCTAACCGGCTGAGCAATCTTTATTCTGTCGCGTTGAGTTGGCTGGACAGTCGCCGCTTAAGGTAACTTAAGGGGAGGAAAGTCCGGGCTCCATAGGGCAAAGTGCCAGGTAACGCCTGGGAGGTGAAAGCCTACGGAGAGTGCCGCAGAAAATAACCGCCTAAGCGCTATGCGCCGGTAAGGGTGAAAAGGTGCGGTAAGAGCGCACCGCATGACTGGTAACAGTTCATGGCTAGGTAAACCCCACTGGGAGCAAGACCAAATAGGAATCCAATAGGTGTGGCCCGCACTGGATTCGGGTAGGTTGCTTGAGGTGATTAGCGATAATCATCCTAGATGAATGACTGTCCACGACAGAACCCGGCTTATAGGCCAACTCATACTTTCTTATCTGATCATTATTTTTCTCAATAGGCTATGGCAAGCAGTCTCAGACTGTGTAGTTGCTGTAGATGATGCCGTGTTTTTTCGGTATCCCTATCAATTCTACAAATAACTTTAAGTTGCCCATTTAACCGCATTTTACTTGACGCTAGACAGTTGCATTTCTATAGTGTGCAGAAGTGGCTAAAAGTGGTAGAAAGTGGTTTTTAAGGTGATAAAATAGATTGAATAGGGCGTTTCTGTGTTTAGAGGCACTACCTCCAGTAACTTAGATAGCAAAGGCAGGCTGACGATACCGAGTCGATATCGTGATGAGCTTGAGTTGCGGTGTGCTGGAAAAATGGTGGTCTCGATTGATTTTACCGACCCTTGTTTAAGCCTTTACCCATTATCTGAGTGGGAGAAAATCGAAGCTAAGTTGCTTCAGTTACCTTCCTTGAGGGCTGACACTCGACGTTTATCACGTTTGCTAATAGGCAGCGCAGTGGATGTTGAGCTCGATGCTAATTGCCGTATTTTGATCCCCAGTCGATTACGAGAACACGCACAGATCACTAAAGAAGTGACCTTAGTAGGCCAGCTCAATCGCTTTCAGTTATGGAGCGCTGAGTGCTGGGATGTTGTTTGGACTGAAGATTTACAGTCACTGGGTGGTGAAAATGATCTATCCAGTGAGTTATTAGAGTTGGTTTTATAAGCATGAGCGACACCTTTAAACATATCACCGTACTGCTGAATGAAGCAGTGGCAGCGCTTGCTATTAAGCCAGAGGGGATTTATATCGACGGCACTTTTGGTCGTGGTGGCCATAGTCGATTACTGTTGCAGCAGGTCGCTGCAACTGGGCGCTTGATCGGATTTGATAAAGATCCACAAGCGATTCAAACCGGCCTAGCACTTGCTCAAGAAGACCCCCGCTTTACTATTGTGCAGCGCAGTTTTGCTGATTTAGCACAGGAGATCGAATCGCAACAGTTAACGGCTCAAGTCGATGGGATTCTACTTGACTTAGGCGTGTCTTCACCGCAATTAGATGATGCTAGTCGTGGTTTTAGCTTTATGCACGATGGCCCATTAGATATGCGGATGAATCCAGCATCAGGTATCAGTGCTGCAGATTGGATCGCCGAAGTTAGTCAAGAGCAGCTGGCACAGGTATTTAAAACCTACGGCGAAGAGCGTTTTGCTAAGCGTCTAGCTAAAGCAGTGGTTGAGCGCCGTGAGCAACACGCCTTTACTACCACGGCTGATCTGGCGGCAGTTATTTCTGCTGCACATCCGTCTTGGGAGAAAGGCCGACATCCAGCGACTAAAGCCTTTCAGGCGATTCGAATCTTTATCAATAATGAGTTAGGCGACTTAGAGCAAGGCTTAGAAGCGGCGGTTAAGGTATTAAAACCTGGTGGCAAACTGGTGGTTATTAGTTTTCACTCACTTGAAGATCGCATTGTTAAGCAGTTTATACGGCGTATGGAAAAGGGTGAGCAAGATAATTTGCCACGAGATTTGCCGGTAATCACTCAGCGTTTTGAGCCTATTTTGAAAGCCTGTGGCAAGCCACAGTATGCCAGCGCCGAAGAAGTGTTAGCTAATCCTCGCTCGCGGAGCGCGGTGATGCGTGTTGCGGAAAAACAATGATTAAGCCTAAGCCTAGCCCTCAGTCTAGTCGCGGACCGGCAAATGGCGGTGCCTTATTTACTCGGCGTTTGCCGTTGTTGGCTTTCCCGATCTTATTAACCTTTTTATTTGTGATGGGAACTGCGGTCAGTATTGCGCAGAAATCCCATGAGAGTCGTAAATTAGTCAAAGCTTTATATGACGAAATGAAAATCAAGGATGAAGCCCAAGCAGAATGGGGGCGGTTAGTGTTAGAGCAAACAACTTGGACTGCACATAATCGGATTGAGGCTTTAGCTATAACTGATTTAAAGATGCGTACGCCAGAGCCTGGCGAAGTGATTATGGTGAAATAATGAACACCATTAAGACGTTACCTTATTACAAGCGCATGTACTTCGTTTTGGCTTGTATATTTTTAGCGTTTTTAGGCTTGGCTGTACGTTTAGTTTATTTGCAAGTAGTTGAGCATGATTTTTTACAAGATCATGGTGATCGTCGTAGTTTACGCAACAGCGAGATGGTGGCGCATCGTGGAGTAGTGACAGATCGTCATGGTGAGCCGTTGGCAGTGAGTTCTCCGGTAGTGACTATTTGGGCTGACCCTCGTTTGCTGGTACAGGTGCCAGAGCGCTGGAATGAGTTGGCAAAAGCACTAAAACAAGACCCAGCTACTTTAGCTAATAAAATTAAAGCTAACTCAACTAAAGGCTTTATTTACTTGGCACGACGTTTGACCCCAGAGCAGGGTGAGGCAGTATTAAAGCTAAAAGTCTCTGGCGTGTCGGGTAAAGATGAGTTCCAGCGCTTTTATCCGGCCGGTGAAGTGGCAGCGCATATTATCGGTTTTACTAATATTGACGAGGTCGGACAAGAGGGCGTTGAGCTGGCTTTTGATGACATTTTGTCAGGGATTCCTGGCAAACGCCAATATCTACAAAACCGCAATGGACAGATAATTAAAGATTTAGGCGTGGTGCAAAATCCGCGTCCAGGTAGTCCATTGGCATTATCCATTGATTTGCGCTTGCAATACTTAGCCCATCGCGAACTGCGTAAAACTTTAGAAGAGTTTAAAGCTAAAGCAGGCTCAGTGGTGATTTTGGATGTGAAAACTGGCGAAATTTTAGCCATGGTTAATCATCCAACCTATAACCCTAATAACCGTTCTCGGCTTGAACCGCAAATGCTACGGAATCGAGCCATGATTGATACCTTTGAGCCAGGTTCCACAGTGAAGCCGTTTTCGATTGCTGCTGCTTTAGAAAGTGGGCGCTGGACTACGCGCTCTACGGTGGATGCGCGTCCAGGCAGTATGCGCATTGGCCGCTTTACGATTCGCGACGTATCACGGGCTGGGGTGTTTGATCTGGCAACAATCTTAATGAAGTCTAGTAATGTGGGTGTGAGTAAAATTGCACTCAATATTGGCGGTGAGGCCCTGTATGAAATGATGCAAGGAGTGGGCTTTGGGCAAGATACTGGACTCAGTTTCCCAGGTGAGCAAATAGGTAGTCTGCATCCACGGCGCAAGTGGCCTGATGTTGAAACCGCTACGTTATCTTATGGTTATGGATTATCCATTACCGCCTTGCAGTTAGCTGGCGCCTATGCGGTGCTAGGCAATAATGGGGTCAAGCTGCCGTTGTCATTGGTTAAACGTGATGCCAAAAATATGCCGAGAGGTACGCGGGTAATGTCAGAAAAAACTGCCCGTGAAGTGCAGGACATGTTACGCCAGGTTGTCGAGGTCCCTAACTCGGGGGGGAACCGCGCTAAGGTGCCGGGCTATGTAGTAGGCGGTAAAAGTGGTACCGCGAAGAAAATTTCCGGTCGTGGGGGATATACCCAAAACTCGTATCGTTCTTTTTTTGCTGGAATTGCGCCACTGTCTGATCCACAGATTTCAGTAGTAATTGTGGTAGATGAGCCTGATCCAGCTATTTCTTATTATGGTGGGCGAGTTGCTGCGCCATTATTTGCCAACGTCGCCTCCGGCGCATTACGCCTGCTGAATATTGTACCCGATGATTTGCCAAATACGGCCAGTACCGCTAAGGGGCAACACTAATGCCAATGTTACTGAAACAGTTGCTGCCACAAGCGGGTAGTGACTTACTCATTCGAGAGTTAACACTTGATAGCCGTAAAGTTTTGCCTGGAGACTTATTTCTGGCCGTTCCAGGCTTATTAAGTGATGGGCGAGACTATATCGCCCAAGCGATTAAGCAAGGTGCAGCAGCAGTGGCTTATGAAGCGCTAGATGCACCAAAGATGCAAGACAGCGAAGCGCTGTTAATTGCGGTAGAGAACTTGCAGCCACAACTGTCAGCCTTAGCCGCCACCTTTTATGGTGAGCCGAGCCGTAGTTTAGAAGTGGTTGGGGTAACTGGGACTAACGGTAAAAGTACCGTCACTCAGTTACTCGCTCAAGCCACGACTAAGTTAGGTCAGCCCTGCGCGGTGATTGGCACCTTGGGGGTGGGCTTTTTTGGTGACTTGCAAGAATCCACGCACACCACGCCAGACCCTATTGCAGTACAAGCGGCCTTAGCTAAATTAAAAGCACAGGGCGCCCGTGCGGTAGCGATGGAGGTGTCTTCCCATGCGTTGGATCAGGGGCGAGTAACTGCTGTTGAATTTGATGTGGCAGTGTTTACTAATCTGACGCGAGATCACTTGGACTACCACGGTGATATGCAAAGTTATGCCGCTGCTAAGGCACAGCTCTTTCATTGGCGGAGTTTGCAGGCCGCAGTAATTAATCAAGACGATGCGTTAGGTCGTCAGTTATTAGCTGAAGTTAAGACTGCCAAGTGCTACAGCTACAGTTGTGAAGACCCTAGCGCGACGGTATTTGCTAAAAATGTGCGCTTTAGCCATTTAGGAATTCAGGCCGAGATTGTAACGCCCCACGGCGAAGGTGTGCTGCGTAGCCCGCTATTGGGTGCATTTAACCTCAGTAATTTATTGGCGGTGATTGCTACCTTGTTGGTTCAAGGCCGCTCATTGTCAGAGATTTTACAGGTGTTGCCTTTATTGCAAGCACCACTTGGGCGGATGCAGCGTTTTGGCGGTGAGCAACAGCCGTTAGTGGTGGTGGATTATGCCCACACGCCCGATGCCCTAGCTCAAGTGCTTAAAGCATTACGGGTGCATGTTAGTCAGCCGCATAAATTGATTTGTGTAGTGGGATGTGGCGGCAATCGTGATACCGGTAAGCGACCACTGATGGCGCAGGCCGCAGCAAAGCTAGCTGATCAAGTTATCATTACCGATGACAATCCACGTTTAGAAGATCCCGCTGTGATTAGACAGCAAATGTTAGCTGGTATAACTGAACTTACTAAGGCGCAAGAGGTCTCTCCGCGGGCAAGTGCGATAGCCGCTGCAGTCCAACAGGCCACCTCAGGTGATGTAGTGTTGATTGCGGGAAAGGGACATGAAAATTATCAGGATATTAACGGCATTAAGCATCCATATTCTGATTTAGAGCAAGCGCAATTACAGCTTGCTGAGTGGGAAGTGAAACATGTTTAAGGGGTATACCTTAGGACGCCTAGCCACTGTGCTGGGCGTTGCACCGGTGGGAGCGGTGGAAACACCTATATTACGGCTGACAACGGATAGTCGCGCGGTGCAGCCTGGTGATGTTTTTGTTGCGTTAAAAGGTGAGCGCTTTGATGCCCACCAATTTTTACCCGCTGTTGCTAAACTGGGCGCAATTGCTGCGGTGGTAGAGCAGCTGGATCCTAGTCTTGAGCTGCCTCAGCTGCAGGTGGCAAATAGCCGACAGGCACTGGCCAAGCTAGCCCAAGATAATCGCCAGCAGTTTCAAGGACTCACCGCCGCGGTCACTGGTTCCAGTGGTAAAACCACGGTTAAAGAGCTGTTGGCCAGTATTTTGCGGGCAGCCTTCGGTGCTGATGCGGTGCTGGCCACGCGCGGTAACTTAAACAATGAGTTGGGCGTACCCTTTACCTTATTGGAGTTGAATCAAACTCACCGCGCTGCAGTGATTGAGCTAGGCGCTTCACATCTAGGTGAAATTAATTACACCGTACAGTTAGCAGCACCTAGCGTTGCGATCATTACCAATGCTGGTAATGCCCATATTGGCGAGTTTGGTGGTTTGGACAATATTGTGCAGGCCAAAGGCGAGATTATTGATGGCTGTGATTCAGTACAGCAGGTGGTGCTGAACTTAGATGATGCTGCCTATGCTAAGTGGCAACAGCGCGCAGGCCAACGGCAGGTGTCGAGCTTTTCATTGCAAGATACAGCAGCGGACTGGTATGCGGCAGATATTGTGCTGGATCCAGTACAGGGCAGTCGTTTTCAATTGTGTTATCAAGGGCAGTCACTCGGTGAGATTCAGCTGCAGTTGCTAGGCCAACATAATATTGCTAATGCATTAGCTGCGGCTGCGGCTGCCAAGGCCTTGGGTATTGAGCAGACCAGTATTGTGGCGGGACTACAAAGTATTCGTGCAGTGGCAGGGCGCATGCAGCGACATCAGCTAGCTGGTATTACGCTAATTGATGACAGCTATAACGCCAACCCCGTGTCAATGTGCGCGGCGATTGATTTATTAAGCCAAGCGGCGGGCGAGCGAATTTTAGTGTTAGGTGATATGGGCGAGTTAGGTGAGTGGTCGCAAGAGGGACATGCGGTAGTTGGACGACATGCCAGTGGCCGAGTTGATGCGTTGTATGCCGTCGGTCAGGAAATACAGGCAGCAGTTAATGCCTATCAAGGGCCTAATGCGTACTTTTTTGCCTCGCAGGCAGAATTATTAGCCCATTTACTGCCGCAGTTAAGTGGTGAAAAAACAATTTTAGTTAAAGGTTCGCGAAGCGCTGCAATGGATCACGTGGTTCAAGCCTGTTTAGCGAATGTACAGGAGATCCATTAATGCTGTTGCTATTGGCAAATTATTTAGAGCAATTCTATTCAGGATTTGCGGTGGTGCAGTACCTTACTTTGCGCGCCATTTTTGGGGTGTTAACGGCACTGGTGCTGTCGCTTTGGCTCGGGCCTTGGATGATTCGTACCTTGCGTGGATTGCAGATTGGTCAATCGGTTCGCACCGATGGCCCACAAAGCCATTTATCTAAATCGGGCACTCCAACCATGGGTGGGGCGTTGATTTTAGCGGCAATTGCAGTCAGCACCTTGCTCTGGGCTAATCTCAGCAATCTTTATGTGTGGGTAGTGCTGCTGGTGACCTTACTATTTGGCGCCATTGGTTGGGTCGATGACTACCGTAAGGTGGTAGAGAAAAGCTCGCGCGGCTTGCCTGGACGCTGGAAATATTTTTGGCAGTCGGTATTTGGTTTAGCAGCCGCTGTGGTGTTGTTTATCAATGCCAAATCAAGCGCCGAAACCACCTTGATTTTTCCTTTTCTAAAAGATGTCGCGTTGCCGCTTGGCATTGGCTTTATTGTGCTGACCTATTTTGTGATTGTTGGCTCAAGTAATGCGGTGAACTTGACAGATGGCTTAGATGGGCTAGCTATTTTGCCTACTGTTTTGGTGGGTGGTGCATTGGGCGTCTTCGCCTACCTTTCGGGTAACGTCAATCATGCTGAATACTTATTGATTCCTTATATTCCTAATGCCGGTGAGTTGGTCGTGTTTTGTGCGGCATTAGTCGGCGCTGGTTTAGGCTTTTTATGGTTTAACACATACCCCGCGCAGGTCTTTATGGGCGATGTTGGTGCTTTAGCACTAGGAGCAGCCTTAGGTACGTTAGCGGTCATTGTGCGTCAAGAAATTGTGCTGTTTATTATGGGTGGGGTGTTCGTGGTGGAAACCCTCTCAGTGGTCATTCAGGTCGGTTCTTACAAGTTACGTGGTAAGCGGGTATTTCGCATGGCGCCGATTCATCATCATTTTGAATTGAAAGGCTGGCCAGAGCCGCGGGTTATTGTGCGCTTTTGGATTATCACCTTAATTCTGGTTCTTGTGGGCCTGTCCACACTGAAGTTACGTTAGAGGCGACTATGCCAAGTGCAGGGTTACAGATTGTTATTGGATTGGGCAAAAGCGGATTAGCGCTGGTGCAGTTTCTGCTGGCCAAAGGTTTTCGCGTGGCAGTGGCCGATACCCGTGCTCATCCGCCTGGGGCAGAGGTATTAGCTGCCGAGCATCCAGAAGTAGCGACGCATTATGGTGAGTTAAATGAAGCCTTTTTAGCCGCGGCTGAAGTGATTTATGTTAGCCCTGGATTGGCCGTGAGTCATCCTGTATTACAGCGACTGCAGCAACAAGGGATTCGCATCGCCGGTGATATTGATGTGTTTGCCCAATATGCTAAGGCTCCCGTTATTGCTATTACAGGCTCTAATGCTAAAAGTAGTGTCACCACCCTCGTTGGGCAAATGGTCCAACAAGCAGGCAAGCGTGTGGCGGTGGGCGGCAACTTAGGGGTGCCGGTGGTTGAACTACTGGATCCTGAGGCAGAATTGTATGTGTTGGAGCTGTCGAGCTTTCAGCTAGAAACCAGCACGCGCTTAGCACCCTATGTGGCGACCTGCTTAAATATTAGCGAAGACCATATGGACCGCTATCCAGCAGGAATCGCCAGCTACATTGCGGCCAAACAACGTATTTTTGCACGGGCGCGCTATGCGGTGGTTAATCGAGACGATGCACAGGCCTTTGCCCCTGAGCATCCGATTGAGTTGAGTTACTCCTTTGGTTTAACAGAGCCAACGAATGCCAACGAGTTTGGGGTGCGAGCAACCGCAGCAGGCACCTTTATCGCTTTGGGCGAGCAGAACTTATTGCCAGTCAGTGCGTTAAAACTAAAAGGGCGGCACAACCTAGCCAATGCGTTGGCGGCTTTAGCGTTAGCCTCAACAATTGAGCTGCCTTTAGCAAGCGCGCTGCAGACTGCGCAAAACTTTGCTGGATTGCCGCATCGTTGCCAGTGGCTAGCTGAGTACGAGCAAGTGACTTGGTATAACGACTCCAAAGGCACCAATGTGGGGGCTACTTTAGCGGCGCTGGCCGGATTGGCGGATACGGTATCGGGACAAATAGTTTTAATTGCTGGTGGTGATGGTAAGGGCGCAGATTTTTCGCCGTTAAAAAAACCAGTTAAACAAGAGTGCCGTGCGGTGATTTTGCTTGGCAAAGATGCACTACTAATCGAGCAGCAATTAGCGGGTGCTGCGCCTTGTTATCACGTAGCCAGTTTGCCAGAAGCGGTGCAGTTAGCGGCTAAGTTGGCTCAAGCAGATGATCTAGTGCTGCTATCGCCAGCCTGTGCCAGCTTAGATATGTTTACTAGTTTTGAGCATCGCGGTGAAGTGTTCGAGCAGGCGCTAAGGGAGTTAATTGGGTGAACTTAGACTTTTTACGCAAACCGTCGCCGTTACGTAACCAGGCCCGACAAATGGACTTGGACTTTTTGTTTTTATTGGGCTGTTTGGCGCTGCTGGGATTAGGGCTAGTCATGATTGCCTCGGCTTCTACCGAGGTTAGCTATAAAGAGAATGGGCATACCTATTACTTTATTACCCGGCAAATGATTTATTTTCTGATCGGTGTGGCCGCTTTTTTATTTTCCGTGCAAACCCCTTTAAGTTTTTGGCGGCGTCACGTTGTGATCGTGGCTTTTTTAACTTTAATTGGCTTGCTGTTGGTGTTTGTGCCAGGCATTGGTAAAGAGGTTAATGGGGCAAAGCGTTGGTTAAACTTTGGATTGTTTAATATTCAGCCCTCGGAGTTAGCAAAAATTGCCGCCATTATGTTGTTGGCCTCTTATATGGCCAATAACAATAAAGCTTTGCAAGAAAAATACAGCGCAATGCTGGTGCCAGGGGCTGTGTTGGTGATTTTTGCTTTGCCCATTTATCTGGAGCCAGACTTCGGTAGCATGGCGGTGCTCGTGGTGACGTTAGGTTTAATGCTATTTCTTGGCGGCATGCGCTTAAGCTTGGTCATAGGAGCCGGTGTTTTAGTGCTGGCAGCGGGCGTTTATTTAGTTGGAATAGAAAGCTATCGTTTGGATCGGATTCAAAACTTCACCAATCCATGGGCTGATCCTTATGGTAAAGGCTATCAGTTGTCCCAAGCTTTGATTGCGTACGGCCGTGGTGATGTGTTTGGCTTGGGTTTAGGTAATAGTATTCAAAAACAACACTTTTTACCCGAGGCCCATACTGACTTTATTTTTTCGGTGCTGGCTGAGGAGCTAGGCTTAATTGGCACCTTGCTGACCATTGCCCTATTTGGCTTTGTGGTGGCGCGGGCTTTTTTAATTGGCGTCTGGAGCGAGAAAGCACGGCCCAATGATAAGTTTCCTGCTTATATTGCCTATGGCATTGCCAGTATGTGGGCGTGTCAGATAGCGATTAATATTGGGGTTAATATTGGTGTTTTACCTACTAAGGGACTGACATTACCGTTTTTAAGTTATGGCGGTAGCTCTTTGATTGCCTGTTGTCTCTGTATCGGATTATTGCTGCGGATTGAGTGGGAGCATCGAACCGATTTGCGTTATCAAGATATTCAAGTTATACCGACCAAGGAGCCAGTGCATGGCTAAGCCTAGTGTATTAATTATGGCGGCAGGGACAGGCGGACATGTGTTTCCAGCATTGGCTTGCGCTCGCCAATTCCAGCAACAAGGCTATGACGTGCATTGGTTGGGTACACCGACTGGCATTGAGCATGAGTTAACTCAGCATGCTGGAATCAGTATGCATTGTATTCAGATGTCAGGGCTACGAGGTAAAGGCTTAGCTCGTCTGCTTGGCATGCCTTGGCAGCTGTTTAAGGCTATACTGCAGGCGCGGCAGGTTATTAAGAAAGTTCAGCCTGTGTGTGTGGTCGGTTTTGGTGGTTACGTGACCGTACCCGGTGGTGTGGCTGCCAAGCTAGGTGGCGTGCCTTTAGTCATCCATGAGCAAAATGCGATTGCCGGTACGGCTAACAAGTCATTGCTACCCTTTGCTCAGTTGGTCTGCGAGGGGTTTCCTAACACCTTTAAAGCACAACCTAAAGTTTGCTTTACTGGGAACCCCGTACGTGAAGACTTATTGATGCTTAAACGGCAGCTAAGCGCTGGAACAGGCGTTAACTTATTGGTATTAGGCGGCAGTCTAGGTGCCGAGCCACTCAATAAGCTATTACCTGAAGCTGTGCAGTTGCTGGCGGATCCAGCCCAATTAACGATTCGTCATCAGGCCGGTAAACAGCACGCCGCTATTACTCAGCAGCGTTACCAAGCCTTAGGTTTAACGGCAGAGGTACAGCCTTTTATTGGCGATATGGCCGCGGCCTATGCCTGGGCCGACTTAGTTATTTGCCGTGCGGGCGCACTGACCGTCAGTGAGTTAGCCGCGGTGGGCGTGGGGGCTTTCTTAATTCCACTTCCCCATGCAATTGATGATCATCAGAGTAAAAATGCCGCTTTTTTAGCTGAGCAAGGTGCCGCTAAATTATTGCCGCAACGTTCAACGACTGCAGAAGGGTTAGCCGCGCAGTTAACTGAGGTTTTAATGAATAAACACCATTTATTAGAAATGGGACAAATTGCAGCGAGTTTAGCTAAACCCACTGCCACCCAAGAGGTTGTTCGTAAGTGCTTGGAGGTCGCCCATGGCTGATTTGCAACGGTTAACTCCAGCTGAGATGCGTCGTATGCGTAGAATTCGTCGGATCCACTTTGTGGGAATTGGTGGCACGGGGATGTGTGGCATCGCGGAAGTGTTACGTAATCTCGGTTATGAGGTTTCAGGCTCTGATCTTAAAGCCTCCGCGGTAACTGATCGTTTAGCCGCCTTAGGGGTTAAAATTGCGATTGGTCACCGGGCTGATAACATTGAAGGTGCTGATGTTTTAGTGGTATCCAGCGCAATCAATGTGGAAAATCCAGAAGTAGCGCGGGCGCTTGATAACCGAATTCCCGTGGTGCCACGGGCTGAAATGCTGGCTGAGCTAATGCGCTATCGGCATGGAATTGCGGTGGCCGGAACCCATGGTAAGACCACCACTACCAGCTTATTAGCTTCGGTATTTGCGGCGGCGGGACAGGATCCAACCTTTGTCATTGGCGGTCGGTTAAATGCCGCCGGCAGTAATGCACAGCTTGGTGCAGGTTGTTACTTAATTGCTGAAGCCGATGAAAGTGATGCCAGCTTTTTGCACTTGCAGCCAATGGTCTCGGTGGTAACCAATATTGATGCTGACCATATGAGTACTTATGGCGGCGACTTTAATAAACTGAAAAAAACCTTTATTGATTTCTTACATAACTTGCCATTTTATGGTTTGGCAGTGTTGTGCATTGATGATCCATCGGTGCGTGAAATCATGGCTAAAGTTAAGCGCCCAACCATTACTTATGGTTTTTCCGAAGATGCTGACTTACGCGCGATTAACATTGAACAGCGCGGCATGAGCACGCGCTTTACTGTTGTGCGCAAAGATCGTGCGCCGCTGGATGTCACGGTTAATATGCCAGGTAAGCATAATGTCTTAAACTCACTGGCGACCATTGCCATTGCCACCGATGAAGGCATCAGTGATGAGGCGATTATTCAAGGCTTGTCGCAGTTCGAAGGAGTGGGACGGCGTTTTCAAGTCTATGGTGATTTGCCCGTGGACGATGGCAGTGTGATGCTAGTTGATGACTACGGGCATCATCCCCGGGAAGTGGCAGCAGTGATCAAAGCGGTGCAAGAAGGGTGGCCAGGGCGGCGCTTAGTAATGATTTATCAGCCGCATCGCTACAGCCGAACCCGCGACTTATATGAAGACTTTGTTCAGGTGCTGGGCGAAACCAATGTGCTCTTGTTGTTGGAGGTTTATCCTGCCGGCGAAGAACCTATCCCTGGCGCTGATAGCCGTCAGTTGTGCCATAGCATTCGTCAGCGTGGGCAATTAGATCCGGTACACATTGAGCGCGGTACCGATATTGCGCCGATTTTAAAGCCATTACTGCGTCCAGGCGACATTGTTCTTTGCCAAGGGGCTGGCGATATTGGCAGCATTGCGCCTAATTTAGTTAAACATCCTTTATTTGCTGAAAAGACCTTGGAGGCTTGAAATGGCAACGGTTGATGTAAAGTCCTTCGGTCGAGTTGCGGTACTTTATGGTGGCATAAGTGCCGAACGTGAAGTCTCACTGCGCTCAGGCGCGGCCGTACTGGCAGCGCTGCAAGCAGCCGGCGTGGATGCCTTTGGCATTGATGTGCAGGCAGATATTGTGCAAAGAATCAGCGCCGAAAAAATCGATCGTGCCTTTATTGTCTTGCACGGCCGAGGTGGCGAAGACGGCACGATCCAAGGCTTATTAGAGTGGGCGGGAATTCCTTATACAGGGAGTAAGGTGTTGGCCTCGGCACTGGCAATGGACAAACTGCGGACCAAACAAGTATGGAGCAGTTTGGGGATTCCTACTCCGCAACACAGCGTATTATCTAGCGTTGAAGACTGTGCGGCAGCGGCTGAAAAATTGGGTTTTCCGCTGATTGTCAAACCAGCGCAGGAAGGCTCAAGCATTGGCATGGCAAAAGTTAATAACTTGCAAGAACTAGAACAGGCTTGGCAGGCCGCACGGCATTACGACCGCAATGTATTGGTTGAGCAATGGATTACCGGGCCAGAGTTCACTATTGCAATGTTGGATGGTGAAATTTTGCCGCCGATTCGCTTAGGTACTAACCGCGAATTTTATGACTATGAAGCTAAATATTTAGCTGATGATACTCAGTATCAGATTCCTTGTGGTTTAAGCCCTGAGCGCGAACAGGAGCTAAAAGAGTTGACCCGCCAAGCCTGTGAGACCTTGGGTGTTACTGGTTGGGGGCGGGCCGATGTGATGCAAGATGAACAGGGCAATTTTTGGTTATTAGAAGTAAATACTACGCCAGGCATGACCGACCATAGTTTAGTACCGATGGCGGCTAAAGCCCATGGATTGAACTTTAGCCAACTTGTTTTGACTGTACTAGCTAGCAGTATGAAAGGTTAAGTATGAATCATCGGACTAAAGTTACTGCTAATCGGCGTGGCGCCACGCCGTTATATACGAGTGCGGCACCACCGTCGAAAAAGCTATCGTTTAAGTTGTCCTCCACGGTGGTGGATCTTTTAGTTCGAATATTTAAAACACTGGTAGTGGTAGTGGTACTTCTTGCGCTGTATCAGGGCGCACTTATTTTAAAAGAGAAGTACATTGTGCCCATTCAACATGTACGGGTGCATGGCAATTTAGATTATGTTAGCCAAAAAGCAGTAGAAGAGCGGTTAGCGCCTTATTTATCTTCTAACTTCTTTGAGTTGGATTTACAGGCTATCACCGATGTTATTGATGATATGCCTTGGGTCGAGCGAGCGGTAGTGAGTCGCGTGTGGCCAGATACGGTATTAATTGAAATGCAAGAGCAAGTACCGGTGGCCAGATGGGGTGAAAAAGCCTTGATTAACCATAAAGGACAAACCTTTCAGCCATTAGAGATGGAAAGTTATCAAAAGTTACCTTTATTATCAGGGCCTAATCGTTCTACTAAACAAGTAATGGATAATTACGAGCTAATTAATGGATTGTTAAGTAAAATTAATCAGTCCATTAGCCGTATTGAAATGCGTGAACGCGGCAGCTGGTTTATAGTCACTAATACGGGTTTAGAAATTGAATTAGGGCGTGATCAAACGGAAGAGAAAGTTAAGCGCTTTATTTATTTTTATCAAACTGAGTTAAATGATACCAGTGATGATGTGGCGCGGGTTGATTTGCGATATCCAAAAGGCATTGCAGTCACGAAAAAATCAACTAGCGTAAGCGATATATAAGCCTGCGGGCTAAGTGGAGAGCAAGTGTGAGTTCAGGTGAGAGCAGCCAAAAAATGATTGTTGGATTAGACATTGGTACTTCAAAGATAACCGCATTGGTTGGAGAAGTGGGTGCTGATGGAGCCGTTCGCATTGTTGGAATGGGTTCTAAGCCTTGCCGTGGTCTGAAAAAAGGCATGATTGTCAATATTGACTCCACTGTACAAACCATTAAGCAGGTGATCAGTGAAGCCCAGCAAAGTGCAAGCTGCCATATTCACTCAGCCTATGTGGGATTGGCCGGTAATCACGTGCGTGGTCAGGGCTCTGACGGCTCTGTGGCCATTCGTGATGGAGAAGTCAGCGAAGCAGATATTGAGCGCGTATTAGAGGCAGGGCGAGCAGTTGCTTTGCCAGCCAGCCAGCGAATTTTGCACGTGCTGCCCCAAGAGTACATTATTGATAATCAGGAAGGGGTGCGTAACCCACGTGGTATGTCTGGTGTGCGGCTAGAAACTCGGGTGCATGTAGTGACCTGTGCCGAGAATGCGGCGCAAAACGTAGAAAAATGTGTTCAGCGCTGTGAAATCGAAGTCGATGGCTTAGTGCTTGAGCAGCTAGCTGCCGCTGAAGCTGTGCTGACTGAAGACGAGAAAGAACTGGGTGTGTGCTTGATTGATATTGGTGCAGGCACCTCAGATATGGCGATTTTCACCGAAGGCGCCATTCGTCATACGCATGTGCTGGCCATTGCGGGCGATCAGGTAACCAGTGATATTGCCATGGCGCTGAGTACACCTACCCAATATGCGGAAGAAATCAAGCAGCGTTATGCGTGTGCTTTAGCTGAACTGGCACAAGCTGATGAAACCATTAAAGTGCCGAGTGTGGGTGATCGTCCTCCCCGTGAAATCTCTCGTGTCGCGTTGGCTGAGATTATTGAAATGCGCTACGAAGAGTTGTTTGGGCTGATTTATGACGAGCTCAAACGTAGCGGTTATGAAAATTTTATTCCAGCGGGTATTGTATTGACCGGTGGTACAGCGCGTATGGAAGGCGCTGTGGAGTTGGCTGAGGCAATTTTCCGCATGCCAGTACGCTTAGCTTACCCATCAGGGGTTAAGGATATGGAAAGCATTGTGCATAACCCAGCCTATGCCACTGCAGTTGGGCTGCTCTTATATGGCGCTAAGGCCCAGGAAGCAGCTATTGAGAATACTAGTCACCAGCCAGATCACTCGAAAAAAGAGCCTTCGCTGGTACAAAAGCTGAAAAGCTATTTTGCGAAAACATTTTAAATTTATCAGTGCGCTCAGCGCATTGCACCAGTAGGTAGGAGAAGTCATGTTTGAGTTTGTTGATAACACTCCGGATATTCCAGTCATCAAAGTGGTAGGTGTCGGCGGCGGCGGCGGTAATGCGGTTAATCATATGCTGGCGAACAATATTGAAGGGATTGAGTTCATCTGTGCCAATACGGATGCGCAGGCTCTGCAAAGTATTAAGGCTAGAACTATCTTACAATTAGGCACTTCGGTCACTAAAGGTTTGGGTGCTGGTGCTAACCCTGAAGTAGGGAAAAAAGCGGCTGAAGAAGATCGTGAGCGGATTATGGAAGTACTACGTGGTACCGACATGGTCTTTATCACCACCGGTATGGGAGGAGGTACAGGCACAGGGGCAACACCAATTATTGCCGAAATCGCGCAAGAGCTTGGTATCTTGACGGTAGCCGTAGTAACGCGTCCCTTTATGTTTGAAGGCAATAAGCGGATGCAAATTGCCGATGCGGGTATTCAAGAGCTAGCGCAACACGTTGACTCGCTAATTACGATTCCTAACGAAAAGCTACTGACGATCTTAGGTAAAGACGCCACCTTGCTCGATGGCTTTGCCAAAGCGGATGATGTATTAGCTAGCGCGGTGCGCGGTATCTCAGACATTATTAAACGCCCCGGTTTAGTCAACGTCGACTTCGCTGATATTCGCACCATTATGGGTGGGATGGGCATGGCGATGATGGGAACCGGTAAAGCATCAGGCGCTGATCGTGCCCGTGAGGCCACCGAGCAAGCGATTCAAAACCCTTTATTAGAAGACATTAACTTAAAAGGGGCTAAGGGTATTTTAGTTAATATCACTTCTGGTCCTGACTTAAGTTTGGGCGAATACAATGAAGTAGGTCGCATTGTCGCTGAGTTTGCTGCATCTGATGCTAACGTTAAAGTGGGTAGTGCGATTGATCCTGATATGCGCGATGAGCTGCATGTGATTGTAGTGGCTACCGGTTTAGATGAGCACCCAGAGAAAAAAGCGGCGATTGTTGAAGTGCCAACAGCTGAGCATCCTATTACTGAGATGCCGGAAGTAAGTGCACAAGCTTATGGTGAGGATTATTACGATTTACCACCAGCGCTACGCAATAAGCGTCGTAGTGCTGCAGGTGCCGCTAGCAGTGTACGTGCGACTCAAGCTCATCCTGCGGCAGAGAAAGAGCAAAGCTTAGACTTGCTAAACATTCCATCATTTTTACGCCGTCAAGCTGACTAAGTAGAAACCCTAATCTTCTGCTTTAGTTGTCCGTAGCGGCATCTTATCTGTTAAGATGCCGCCACTTTAGAACTACTTGCAACGTTAAATTGCCCGGCTTAGGTCATGATTAAACAACGTACATTACAAAATACTATCCGCGCCACTGGTGTCGGCTTGCACTCAGGTGAAAAGGTTTATCTCACATTAAAACCTGCTCCGATTGATACTGGCATTATTTTTCGCCGGATGGATTTAGATCCAGTGGCAGAAATTCCTGCTTTAGCAAAAAATGTGGGTGAAACAACCATGTCCACTACCTTAGTCAATGGTGACGTTAAGGTGGATACAGTTGAACACTTGCTGTCTGCCATGGCTGGACTAGGCATTGATAATGCTTATGTTGAACTGTCGGCACCGGAAGTTCCAATCATGGACGGAAGCGCAGGACCTTTTGTGTTTTTAATCCAATCAGCCGGTTTGCAAGAGCAAGAAGCACCAAAGCAGTTTATTCGTATTCTGCGTGAGGTCACGGTGGAAGATAATGGCAAACGCGCTACTTTTTTACCCTTTGAAGGATTTAAAGTTAGCTTTGAAATCGACTTTGATCATCCCGTATTCAAAGATAAAACCCAAGTGGCCAGCGTTGATTTCTCTAGCACTTCGTTTGTAAAAGAAGTGAGTCGTGCGCGTACTTTTGGTTTTATGCGTGATATCGAATTTTTACGCTCACAGAACCTAGCCTTAGGTGGCAGTGTTGATAACGCGATTGTGGTGGATGAGTTCGAAGTACTTAACGAAGATGGTCTGCGTTATGAAGATGAGTTCGTTAAACACAAAATTCTTGATGCAATTGGTGATTTGTACTTACTAGGCAAAAGCTTAATTGGTGAGTTTAAAGGCTATAAGTCGGGACACGCGCTGAACAACGTACTGTTGCGTGAGCTGTTAGATCAGCCGGATGCTTGGGAAGTCGTTACCTTTGAGGATGCCAGTCAAGCACCGATCTCTTACTCTAAGCCTAGTAGTGTAGCCGGCTAGATGAGATAGAAGCTGTAACGCATTGCCTAATAGAAAAAGCCATTCATGATGAGTGGCTTTTTTCGTTTTGGCCGATTAAACGTAATAAGGTGGCTTTTAGCTCGGGGTTCTCAGCTTGCTTGGCGGCATTGGCTAGCGTTTGTGAGGCGGAGGCGGGAATTGGCTGCGGTTCGGCTACACTAAGTGGCGCTGATTGTTCATACTGCGGCATGACTTTAAACTGAATCACCTCGAGCTTAGCAAAGGCTTCGGTGGCACGTAATTGGGTGAGTAAGCGTTGCTGTTGATAGCGTAAACGAGTAGCCCACATGCTGTTGTACACGGCAATGGTGAGGGTGTGGCCATTAAAGCTTGAGAGTTTGCAAAACTCACGGGCCGCTGGTTGCAAATATTGCTGAAACACGGCCGCTAATGCAGCTTGATCTTGGCTGACCTGCAGTAATTGGGTGATTTGTTGAGAGTTGGTGAGGAGTTTAATGCCATCTTTTGCATAATGTGGCCGACGTTTCATGGGTATGCTCATTAAGCTGACAATCGGGAGGAACGAGGGTTTCTAGTATAAAGCGTTAGCAGGAAATTGCAGCAGCTCCTTGAAAACAGTCAATCAATCCCCATGTATTGTAGGATGCATCAAGTTACTGCCATTCAGGTTAATTCAGGGTAGAATGGTCTTTTTTGCACGGGTGAAATTAGCCTTTCGTGCCGTCATTCCAACTATGGAAGTGTTGTTTATATGTTTGCGCCTTTATTAAGAAAAGTCTTTGGAAGTAAAAACGATCGCGATGTGAAACGCATGCAAAAAGCCGTGCGTTCAGTAAATGCCCTCGAAGAGCAAATGCAGGCTTTATCGGATGAGCAATTACAAGCAAAAACGATTGAGTTCCGCGAGCGCCTCAATCAAGGTGAAACGCTAAATAAAATTCTTCCAGAAGCCTTTGCTGTCTGCCGTGAGGCGGGCAAGCGGGTGATGGGAATGCGTCACTTCGATGTGCAGTTGATTGGTGGTATGGCGCTGCATGAAGGCAAAATTGCCGAGATGCGTACCGGTGAAGGTAAAACCCTAGTGGCGACGTTGGCCGTTTATCTGAACGCCTTAGCTGGTAAAGGGGTGCACGTAGTCACGGTAAACGATTACCTAGCTCACCGTGATGCTAACTGGATGCGTCCACTGTATGAGTTTTTAGGATTATCTGTGGGGGTGGTACTACCTTTTCAGGATCCACAAGAAAAACGCAGTGCTTATGCCTGTGATATCACTTACGGAACTAACAACGAATTTGGTTTCGACTATTTACGCGACAACATGGCGTTTAGCTTAGAAGAAAAATACCAGCGTGAATTGAATTTTGCGGTGATTGATGAAGTTGACTCAATTCTGATTGATGAAGCGCGCACGCCATTAATTATTTCTGGTCAGTCAGATGATAGCTCGGTGTTGTATCAGCAGGTGAACGAGCTGATTCCTTTGTTGCAGCGTCACTTAGAGGAAGAGCCAGGAGTTGTCACCCAGGAAGGCCATTACTCGTTAGATGAGAAAACCCGTCAGGTCGAGCTTAATGAGGCAGGCCACTTGTTTATTGAAGATGAGCTGGTGAAACGTGGTTTATTGCCTGAAGGTGAAACACTCTATGCTCCGAGCAATTTGGGTTTATTAGCCCACGTTTATGCTGGTTTACGGGCGCACACCCTGTTTCATAAAAACGTTGAGTACATCATTCAAAATGGGCAAATTGTTTTAGTGGATGAGCACACTGGGCGTACTATGCAGGGTCGCCGCTTATCTGAAGGTTTACACCAAGCAATTGAAGCCAAAGAAGGGGTGCAGATTCAGCCCGAAAGCCAGACCATGGCTTCTACTACCTTCCAAAACTATTTCCGCCTCTATAACAAATTATCAGGAATGACGGGGACTGCCGATACTGAAGCCTTTGAGTTCCGTCAGATTTACGGCCTCGATGTTTTGGTGATTCCAACGCACCGTCCGATTGCGCGGATTGATTACAACGACTTAGTCTTTTTAACCCAAGAAGAAAAGTATCAGGCTGTTATTGAAGATATTTTGGCTTGCCAAAAACAAGGTCGTCCGGTACTGGTAGGTACCGCTTCAATTGAAAGCTCTGAGCTGGTTTCCAGCGTACTGCAGCGCGAAGGTATTGAACATAAAGTACTTAACGCTAAGCACCACGACTCTGAGGCGGAAATTATTGCCCAAGCAGGTCGTCCAGGCGCAGTGACGATTGCCACCAACATGGCGGGTCGAGGCACCGATATTTTGCTCGGCGGTAACTGGGAAGTAGAAGCGGCTGCTCTTGAAAATCCAACTGAAGCGCAAATCGAAGCGATTAAAGCAGAGTGGCAGGTCCGTCATCAGAAAGTAATTGAAGCCGGTGGCTTGCATGTCATTGCAACCGAGCGCCATGAGTCGCGCCGCATTGATAATCAATTACGTGGTCGTGCTGGTCGTCAAGGTGACCCCGGTTCGAGCCGATTTTACTTATCCTTAGAAGATAACTTAATGCGTATCTTTGCTTCGGATCGAGTGAAAAACTTTATGAAAGCCTTAGGTATGAAGCCAGGTGAGGCGATTGAGCACCGGATGGTGACCAATGCTATTGAAAAAGCGCAGCGTAAAGTAGAGGGCCGTAACTTCGATATTCGTAAGCAATTGCTTGAATACGATGATGTGGCTAATGAGCAGCGTAAAGTGATTTATCATATGCGCAATAGCTTATTAGAGGCTGATACCATTAAAGAGACCGTGGCTGAGTTTGCGGAGCAGGTGTTGACCGAAGCAGTAGCTGAGCATATTCCGCCACAATCTTTACCTGAGCAGTGGAATATTGCCGGCCTTGAAGAAGCCTTAAAAACTGATTTTGCTCTTGAGTTGCCGATTCAGCAGTGGCTAGACGAAGATAACAGCCTCTATGAAGAGACCTTGGTTGAGCGTATTAAGGCTGAGTTAGTGGCGGTTTATCGTGAAAAAGAACAGCTGGCAGGTGAAGAAGCGCTGCGTGGCTTTGAAAAGCAGATTGTATTACGGGTGCTTGATGATCTGTGGAAAGATCATTTAGCCACTATGGATCATTTGCGTCAGGGAATTCACTTACGTGGTTACGCGCAGAAGAACCCAAAACAAGAGTACAAGCGTGAATCTTTTAACTTGTTCCAGAACTTAATTGAGTCGATCAAGCGTGACTCCGTACGTATTTTAAGTCATGTTAAAGTGCGCATGGAAGATCCTGAAGAAGAGCAAGAACGTTTACGCCAGCAGGCTGCTGCGTTAGCAGAGCAGATGGAATATCAGCATCAAGAGTTAGATGAAGCAGGTAATCCAGTTTCGGCTGAAGAAGAGCAAGCGACTGCAGGTTTGCAGCGGGTTGAGCGTGATGGACCGAAAGTTGGGCGCAATGATGCCTGTCCTTGCGGTTCGGGCAAAAAGTATAAACACTGTTGCGGTAAAATTAGTTAATTAAGCCGTAGCTGTTGATTTTTGACGCCGCACCGAAGTTTTCGAGTGCGGCGTTTTTATCTTAAATTAGTCGTATTTTACACGTAGGCGTTATCCAAAACCTTGAAGGAGGTTGGTCATGGCGGTGGGATTAAAACCTTTAGGCACACTGTATCCGGTGCCAGGATTTGAGTTAGGCGTTGCAAGTGCCGGTATTAAAAAAGTAGGACGTCGTGACCTTGTGGTAATGCGTTGCGCGCCAGGTTCAACGGTAGCTGGGGTGTTTACCCAAAATGCTTTCTGTGCCGCTCCAGTACTGCTGGCAAAACAACGTATGCAGCAGCCGGTGCAGTATCTAGTGACTAATACTGGAAATGCTAACGCGGCTACTGGTGAGCCAGGGTTAGCTGCCGCTAATGCTGTCTGTCAGGCATTAGCTAGTCAAGTAGGTTGTAGCCTAGAGCAGGTGTTGCCATTTTCTACTGGGGTAATTGGTGAGCCATTACCAGTCGACAAGATAGAGCAGGCTTTGCCCGCGGCGATTGCTGATTTAACAGAAGATAATTGGGCGCTGGCTGCTGAAGGAATTCTTACCACCGATACGTTGCCTAAAGGGGCGAGTCTGCAAGTTGAGCATGAAGGTGTCACCCTAACGGTAACCGGCATCAGTAAAGGTGCTGGCATGATTCGGCCAAACATGGCGACTATGCTGGGTTATATTGCGACTGATGCAAAGATTGCACAGCCAATTTTGCAAAATATGTTGCTGGATGCCACTAATCAGTCGTTTAACCGCATTACCATTGATGGCGATACCTCAACCAATGACTCCTGTATTTTGGTGGCCACAGGGCAAGCAGCGATGCCTACTTTGGAAAAGGCGGAAGGCACGCTTTATCATAAATTGCGTGAGGCTATTTTTAGCGTAGCCAAGCAACTAGCGCAAGCTATTGTGCGTGATGGCGAGGGAGCTACCAAGTTTGTAACGGTACAAGTGAATGGCGGTGCTACAGCGCAAGAAAGCTTAGATGTAGCTTATGCAGTGGCACACTCGCCTTTGATCAAAACAGCGCTCTTTGCCTCAGACCCTAACTGGGGCCGGATTGTGGCAGCTATTGGCTATGCAGGCTTAGCTAATTTGGATATCAGTCTTGTGCAGGTGTATTTGGGCGAAGTACAGATCGTGCAAGACGGTGGACGAGCAGCTAGTTATCTAGAGGAGCAAGGAGCGGCGGTAATGCAGCAGGCAGAAATCGACATTCGCATTGAGCTGGGACGTGGGAGTTGTGATGAAACTATCTGGACCACTGACTTATCCCATGAGTATGTACGAATTAACGCTGAATATCGCTCCTAAGCGTGAGGCAAAGCATTGAACTTAAGGGCAGCTGAGCTGCCCTTTTTGTTGAATCACTATAGGTAAAGGCAATGGCAAAGCCAGAAGTACAGGTCGCAGTCGGGGTTATTCGTAATGCACAGCAGCAAGTGTTGTTAGCACTTAGGCCAAGTAATAAGCATCAGGGTGGATTATGGGAGTTTCCGGGCGGTAAGTTGGATCCAGGCGAGGAGGCGATCGATGCACTCAAGCGTGAGCTGGATGAAGAATTATCGATCACTGTGACGCAATGTGAGCCGCTGATTAATTTGCGCTATCACTATCCAGATTTGACCGTAGTGTTAGCGGTCTGGCAAGTAACAGGCTTTACAGGTGAGGCTGTGGGGGCAGAAGGTCAGCCGATTCGCTGGGTAGAACCTAGCCAGCTACAGGATTATTCGTTTCCAGCGGCTAATCAACCGATTCTACGAGCATTACAATTACCGAGGCAGTATTGGATTACCCCTGATCTTCCTGTGGCGAAATTGTTAGAAGGGTTGGCAGTGGCGATTGAGCGGGGCGCGGCTTTAATTCAATTGCGAGCACCGAGCTTGGCAATTGCCGATTATCAGGCATTGGCACAGCAGGTGATTGCGCGCTGGCCAACGGTACAGTGGATGCTAAAGCACCCAGAGCAACTCACCATAGCGCCTTCGGCAAACGTAGGTTTTCATTTAACCGCTACTGAATTGCTGCAATTAACCCCAGCACAGCGTGCGAGTTTAGCGGGAGGATGGCTGGCAGCTTCGTGTCATAACTTAATAGAAGTTGAGCAGGCACAGCAGTTGCAGGTAGATTTTATTACCTTATCACCGGTTGCCCCTACGGCTAGTCATCCTGAGCAAGCGGCCCTTGGCTGGTCGCAGGCCACTCATTTAACTGCTCAAGCGAATTGTCCGGTGTATTGGTTAGGCGGTTTAGCGCCGACTCAACAAGCAGAAGTTTTGATCGCTGGCGGCCAAGGGATTGCGGCTATTCGCGGGTTTTGGCCTAACGCTTTATGACTTATTAGGCGCTGGCGCTGCCTGCCATTGCACCTCGCTAATGGTTTGGCGTTTAGCGATCACTCGAGCGGCGACAAATAATAAGTCAGAGAGGCGGTTCAGGTAAATTAATAGCTCACTGCGCAAGGGTTCGAGTTGGTGCAGGGTGATTGCGCGCCGTTCAGCACTACGGGCGGCGCTGCGACATAAATGGGCTTGGGCGATAGCAATAGAGCCACCGGGTAAAATAAAATCAGTCAGTGGACCGACTTCGCTATTCCAGTGATCAATCAACTGCTCAATCCGCTGAATTTCATGGCTGTCTAGCGCCTGATACTCAGGCATGGCCAGTTCGCCGCCGAGATCAAATAATCGATGTTGGCATAGACTTAAACCGGCACTGACTGCAGTAAGTGCTGGGTGAGTGCTGTGGGTTGTCGATAATTCCGCCAACAGCAAACCTAAATGGCAGTTAAGTGTATCTACTTCACCGATTGCCTCTATCCGTGCATGGTTTTTCGCCACGCGGCGTCCATTGGCTAGCCCAGTGTCTCCGTTATCGCCCGTACGCGTATATATTTTACTTAAACGATAGCTCATGGTGTGCTCCTAAGGGATAAATAGAGTAGGGATAGCTAATATGTCAGTTGCTCAATTAAGGCATGATGCAGTGCGTTGAGGTGGGGTACGGCAAGTTGTTGGCTGCGGGCATAATGGCAGGCAAAGCCAGTAATAAACACGGCTTCTGTTGGGCGTTGTTGTTGTACATCTTGCAGCATCGAGGAGGTATTGTTGGCGGTTTGCTCAATTACTTGCCAAATCAACTGGTGCAGTTGATTAGGTTGCAGCGGCACCTCAGCTTGTTTAAGCAGTAGGGTTAGTTCAGGGATCAAGGCGTTTACTTGGCTAGCCTGTTGGCGTAGCTCACCATTGCGGCACTGATGTAAAACAGTTAACGGATTAATCGCACAATTAACTGCTAATTTAAGCCACAGGGCGTGCCAAATTTGGGGGTTCCATTGATTATCAATCCCGGCTGTTTGCCAAAGCTCAAGCCAGTGTGGGGCTGCTTGCCCTAAGTGATTTAAGTCGCCTAGCTGAGTTAGGCCTTGCCCTGCCCAAGTCACTTGAAAGGGGGCGGTTAGATAGGCACCATCGGTGGTTGAGGCGGCTATTATGCGCTGCTTGTAATAACGCTGAATGATTGCTTGTTGGCTGCCTAAGCCATTTTGCAGCAAAATAATACAGGCATTTTCCGCTAAGCGTGGAGCAATTGAGTCAATGGCAGTGAGTGCATCGTACGCTTTGCAGGCCACAATTAAGTGGGTGATAGGCGTTTGGCTTGTATCAGCTAGCTCCGCTGTGAGGGCGAGTGACTGGCAAGTGTGCTGGGTGGTTAATTGCACTTGGCCTGGAAATGCTTGCAGTCGTTCAGCTGAGCGTAAAATAAGATGCACCGACTGCTTTACTTGTGCGAGGCGGGCAGCCCATAAGCAGCCCAAGCTGCCGGCCCCTAAAATATGCCAATGGATGGTAGAAACGTCAGTATTCATAGTTTACGCCAGCTAGTGCTTTGCACCCCTAAAGCCAGAGAGTTGGCTATAATGACGCAAACCCGCACCGCTGTCAGTAGCTCACTGGAGTTACTTGGTCGGTACAACGCATTGAAGATGGATTGAGGAGGGGCTATGCCTTCGTTTGATATTGTTTCTGAACTAGATAAACACGAACTACAAAACGCAATGGACAATGCCGCTAAAGAGCTTGAGCGCCGTTACGACCTTAAAGATAAAGCACAAATTGAGTTTAAAGATAAAACCGCCACTCTGACTGCAGATGCCGATTTTATGCTGGATCAGCTGGTAGAAATTATTAAGCTGGCGCTAACTAAGCGTAAAATTGATATTGACTGCATGGAAGTCAAAGAAGCCTACGCCTCAGGCAAGGTGATGAAACAAGAAGTCACCATGAAAGAGGGGATTGATAAAGAAATGGCTAAAAAAATTGTGGCGCGGATCAAAGAAGCCAAGCTAAAGGTGCAAGCAGCGATTCAGGGTGAGCAGGTGCGGGTTACAGGTAAAAAGCGCGATGATTTACAAGAAGTGATCGCTTTTTTACGTGGTGAGTCCTTTGGTTTACCGCTGCAGTTTAATAACTTCCGTGACTAAGCAAGTAGCGCACAGTGAGTAAGTAAAGGTAGGCTTTTAATCAGGTGGTTAAGTGGAACTTGATTGAAAGCCTAGCTGTTACCAGCGTGTCTAAGCATACAGAGTTAAGGCGTTAAAGGCGGATACAAGAGGGATACAAGACGACAAAGGTTATAGCGCTTTTTAGTCTGCTAAATAGGCTGCTGCATGTTTTTATGCTTTGCTTGATTTTGCTGGGCTTTAGCTATGCGGGGAGAGTGTGTTGCGAGGTATAACATTATTGAAATGGTGCCCAGGAGAAGACTCGAACTTCCACGACCGTAAGGTCACTAGCACCTGAAGCTAGCGTGTCTACCAATTTCACCACCTGGGCTTGTTCGTTACTTTAAGTTGTAACTTGAACGGCGCACAATATAATTCTGCAGCAGCACTTTGTAAACCCTTTTCTGATAAAAAACTGCAGTAAAGCAATTTATTCAGTTAACTAGGGTCTGATTGTGGCTTAATAACAAAAACATAACGCTTAGCAGGGCTAGGCGCTTTTACATGAAAGGTGAATATAATTTGAAAGCCGATTGGCAAACTCTGGATCCAGAGGCCGCGCGTGAAGCGGAAAAATACGAAAACCCTATTCCTAGTCGGGAATTAATTTTGCAGCATTTAGCTGATCGTGGTGCACCAGCAAACCGTGAGCAGTTATGTGCTGAGTTTGGTTTAACAAGTGAAGAAGATATTGAAGCCTTGCGCCGTCGCTTACGTGCGATGGAACGTGATGCGCAAGTGGTCTATACCCGTCGTGGTGCCTATGCGCCGGTCGATAAATTAGATTTAGTGTTGGGCCGAGTGAGTGGCCACCGAGATGGCTTTGGCTTTTTAATCCCCGATGAAGAAGGGGAAGATTTATTTTTAAGCCCTACTCAGATGCGCCTCGTATTTGATGGGGATCGAGCGTTAGCCCGAGTAGTGGGTGTTGATCGTAAAGGTCGCCGGGAAGGGGCGATTGCTGAAGTGGTGCAACGAGCGCACAGTACGTTGGTCGGGCGTTATAACGAAGAAAATGGCATTGGCTTTGTAGTGCCAGACAATAGCCGCATGCAGCAAGAAATTCTGATTAGCCCAGGCCGCAGCAATCAAGCAGAGGTTGGGCAATTAGTTGAGGTGGAAATTACACACTGGCCAACCTCTCGATTCCAAGCTCAAGGAAATGTGACTGAGGTATTAGGCGATTACATGGCGCCAGGCATGGAAATTGAAGTGGCCCTGCGCAATTACGATATTCCCCATGAGTGGCCGAAGGCAGTGTTGGCAGAAATTCGTAAGTTTAAAGATCAGGTGAGCGCGCGCGATATCGCCAAGCGTGTGGACTTGCGCCATTTGCCGTTAGTGACAATTGATGGTGAGGATGCCCGCGATTTTGATGATGCAGTGTACTGTGAGGCGCGTGCTGATGATGGACGCGCGGCAGGCGGTGGCTGGACTTTATATGTGGCCATTGCTGATGTCTCGCATTACGTTAAGCTTGACTCGGCGCTAGATAAAGAGGCCCAAGAACGAGGTAACTCGGTCTATTTCCCAGAGCAAGTGATCCCTATGCTGCCAGAGGTATTATCTAATGGCTTATGCTCACTGAACCCCTTGGTGGATCGTTTGGCGATTGTCTGTGAGGTGGCTATTTCACGGGCCGGAAAAATGCTGGATTATCAGTTCTATGAAGCGGTGATTCAGTCTAAGGCCCGCTTGACCTATACCGAAGTGAGTCATTTCTTGGAGCGGCCACGTTCTGCTGAGGCAGCGCAGTTTGTGCAACAGCATGCAGTGGCTGTGGAGCCTGTGACGCAGCTGTATGCACTGTATAAAGCGTTGATTAAGCAGCGTCAGGTGCGCGGAGCGATTGACTTTGATACCCGAGAAACACGCATCATCTTTGGTGATGATCGAAAAATTCAACAAATCGTCCCGACCGAACGCAATCACGCCCACCGCTTAATTGAAGAGTGCATGCTGTGTGCGAACGTGGCGATGGCTAGCTTTTTACAAGATCATAAACTGCCTGGCTTGTATCGGGTGCATGATAGTCCGCCAGAAGAAAAGTTAGAAAAACTGCGCGGCTTTTTAGGCACCTTGGGTTTAGAGCTTAATAAAGGTAAGGGGGCACCTACACCTAAAGATTACTTAGCGCTGCTTGAGAAAATTCAAGGTCGGGCAGACTTTCAGTTAATTCAAACGGTGATGCTGCGCTCGCTAAGTCAGGCCGATTATCGCCCCGATTGCTTAGGCCACTTTGGCCTAAATTACGAAGCTTATACCCACTTTACTTCGCCGATTCGGCGCTATGCAGATTTAATTAATCACCGTGCAGTGCGTAGTGTGATCCGCTCGCGGCGAGCCAGTGAGCATGTGCAACGGGTCGGTGCCAGCAGCTTAGTTAAAGCCACCATTTATCCGTACGATGATGCTCAGCTAGACGGTATTGGTGAGCATGTTTCCGCCACTGAGCGGCGCGCCGACGAGGCTACGCGGGACGTGATGAACTGGTTAAAATGCGAATACATGCTGGATCGAGTCGGTGACAGCTTTGCCGGGATTGTAACTGCGGTGACAGGCTTTGGCTTATTTGTTGAGTTGCAAGATATTTACGTAGAAGGATTGGTGCATATCACCGCGTTACCGGGTGATTACTATCAGTTTGATCCCTTGTATCACCGATTAACCGGCGAGCGTACGGGGCGCAGCTTTAGATTAGGTGATGCGATTAATGTGCAGGTAGCACGGGTGGATGTTGATGAGCGCAAGATCGACTTTGAAATGACTGAAGTAACCAGCGCCAGTAAAGCAAAAACTCAGCCTAAGCGTAATACATCGGTGGCCTCAGAGCCTGCACAGCCTAGTGCAAAGGTACGCGCTAAACCCGCCAAGCAAAAAATAGTGGTAAAAGATCGTAAAGCGGTGAAGTCGGAAGTGTTAACGCGTAAGCCGAGCACTAAATCTGGAGCTAAAGAGCAATCAGGTAGTCCGGCTAATGGCAAGCGAGGCGTGCGTAAGCGTCCGGTTAAAAAACAGAGTAAGTGATGAATTCATGAGTGATTTAGAAAAGATTTACGGCATCCATGCAGTGGAAGCTTTGTTGCGCCATCACCCTAAGCGGGTCAAGCAGCTGCTGATTGCTGAGGGGCGTAATGAGCAAGGCGTACAAGCGATTTTGCAGCTAGCAAGAAATGAGCGAGTCGCAACGCAGCAGTGCAGCCGTCAAGAGATTGATGAGCAAGCAGGAGATGTGGTGCATCAAGGCGTCATGGCGTGGGTAAGCCCAAGTCAGGTATGGAGTGAGCAAATGCTGGAAACCTTGCTTGAACAGCAAGAAACGCCTGCTTTGCTCTTAGTGTTGGACGGGGTAACTGATCCACATAACCTTGGCGCTTGTATTCGTACTGCTGATGCAGCCGGAGTGCTGGCAGTGATTGTGCCCAAAGATAAGTCGGCAACGTTAAATGCTACGGTGCGTAAAGTGGCCTGCGGCGCGGCAGAAGTGATGCCGCTAGTCAGTGTAACTAATCTTGCACGCACCTTAGAAAAGCTGCGCCAACAAGGTTTTTGGGTAGTGGGTACTGCGGGTGAAGCTGAACAAACTCTCTATCAGCAAGACTTAACAGGCAATAAAGTGCTGGTGATGGGCGCTGAAGGTAAGGGCATGCGCCGCTTAACTCGCGAGCACTGCGACTTTTTAGTTAAACTACCAATGGCTGGCAGCGTCAGTAGTCTTAACGTTTCGGTGGCCACTGGGGTGTGTTTATTTGAAGCTCAGCGCCAACGTCATCAATAGCAAGGCTTGCTTGTTAAGTCGACTGCGCGTATAATTTTGCGCCTTGCAACTTGCTAAAAATGCGTTTTTACAGGTGGCAAATTTAACGAGTTTATCTCTCCTTGCCTGACTGGAGGGTCCAGCAGGCTTCATCCGTAAGGAGCAACTATGCGTCATTACGAAATTGTATTTCTGGTCCACCCAGATCAGAGCGAACAAGTCGGTGGCATGGTAGAGCGTTATACCAAGCTGATCGAAGAAGATGGTGGTAAAGTTCACCGTCTAGAAGACTGGGGTCGTCGTCAACTGGCTTACCCAATCGATGACTTACACAAAGCACACTACATTTTATTAAACGTAGAGTGCAGCGCAGCTGCATTAGCCGAGCTAGAAGATAGCTTCCGCTACAATGATGCTGTATTGCGTAACCTAATTATTCGTCGTGACGAAGCCGTTACAGAGCAATCTGAAATGCTAAAAGCTGAAGAAAGCCGTAATGAGCGTCGTGAGCGCCGTGAGCGTCCTGAAACTGCCGACAACGCTGATGATGAAGATGACAGCGAAGACGACAGCGAAGAAGACGCTGACGAGTAATTCCCGAGTCTATTGAGGAGCCACAGTCATGGCACGTTTTTTCCGTCGTCGCAAGTTCTGCCGTTTTACAGCTGAAGGCGTGACCGAGATCGATTACAAAGATCTAAATACTTTAAAAGCTTATGTATCTGAAACTGGCAAGATTGTTCCTAGCCGTATCACTGGTACTAAAGCAAAATATCAGCGTCAACTAGCAACCGCTATTAAGCGCGCGCGTTACTTGGCTCTGCTGCCCTACACCGACAGCCACGGCCGTTGATACTAGGTTAGATTAGGTAAGGATAAACATGCGCGCTTTTGCAGAACTAGTAATGCGAAGTCGCATGCACGCAATTATTATAATTGTGTTGATGATGGCTGCACCTATGTTGTTTTGGTTAGGTGCAGCTGCTGCAAGTTTAGTGTTAATGCGACGCGGTCTCCAGCAAGCTGCTCAAGTAGTGTTATGGGGGGCTTTGCCAGGTGTAGTTTGGGCTAGTGTGGGTGACCCACGGGCTATCGCGGTGTATGTCATCAGCTTATTGATGGCCTATGTGTTGCGACAAACGGTATCGCTAGGCGCCGCATTAGGTGCTGGACTGGTAGCAGGAACAGTAGGCGCGGTGTTGCTTGCAGGGGTTTACCCTGAGCCAATTGAGCAGTTAGCGGCTAAGCTTTCTGAGTTTATGCCACAAATGCTGGGTGGGATGTACGAGCAGCTATCAGCGACTGAGCAGCAACATTTAACTAGCTTAATTATTCCGGTATTAACTGGGCTCTTTGCTACGGTAATGTTGTGGGTGTCGGTGCTGTCGTTAACGTTAGCGCGTTATTGGCAAGCTGCACTGTACAATCCGGGTGGATTTGCTGCTGAATTTAGGTCGTTTCGATTGTCGCCTAAGTTTGCCATTCCATTAGTGCTGGCGATGTTTTTTGCTCCCAATATGGGTGTGGCTGCAGCGATGCTGACGCCACTATGCAGTGTGCCATTAGCCTTTGCAGGTGTGGCCTTGATCCATGGCTGGGTAGCAAAACGTGGCTTAAGTAAGTTTGCTTTAGTGACGTTTTACATCGTGCTGTTTTTGTTTATGCAGTTTGTTTATCCCTTGCTGGTAATTTTAGCCTTGGGCGATAGCCTGTTTGATTTTCGTCGGGTGCGTTCACGTTAGCGCCAGGCGAACGGTGAAAGTTGAAACTAAAGAGGTAAGACTCAAATGGAAGTCATCCTGTTAGAAAAAGTTGCTAATTTGGGCGACCTAGGTGACAAAGTAAATGTTAAGGCTGGTTACGGCCGTAACTTCTTGTTACCACAAGGTAAAGCAACCCCAGCTACCGCTGAAAACGTTGCTGCGTTTGAAGCGCGTCGCGCTGAATTAGAAAAAGCAGCTGCTGAAAAGCGTGCTGCTGCTGAAGCTCGTGCAGCTCAGCTCAATGAGTTGGAAGTTACTATCACTGCGAATACCGGTGAGGAAGGTAAACTATTTGGTTCTATCGGTACTCAAGACATCGCTGATGCATTAACTGCGTCAGGTGTTGAAGTAGTGAAGAGCGAAGTTCGTTTACCAAATGGTACTATCCGTCAGACCGGTGAGTACGACGTTACGTTGAACTTGCACACTGATGTTGAAGCAACCATTAAGTTAATCGTTGTTGCAGGCTAATTAGTTCACTAATTGTTTGCAAGATTAACCGCAAAGGGCACATTTTCTTAGAAAGTGTGCCCTTTGTTGTTTCTACAGATTCTTCGTTACACTAGATGATTTAAAAATAGCTGATGATTTTTAAGTCATTTATGACCTTAGGTAGCCTATTTATGCAGCAAGATACGCTTTCTGTCCCATTGGATTTAGAAACCAGTGCTCTGAAAACCCCACCTCACTCAATTGAAGCCGAGCAAGCCGTGCTTGGTGGTTTGATGCAAAATAATAATGCTTGGGAGCGGGTTTTAGACTTGGTTTCAGCCGGTGATTTTTATCGTTACGATCATCGTTTAATTTTTCGTGCGATTGAGCGACTGGCAGAAAAAAATAGCCCCTTTGATATGGTGACTTTGGCTGATGATTTAGAAGTCAGTGGTGAGCTAGAAAAAATTGGTGGCCTAGCTTATTTGGGCGAGCTTGTTACTAATACCCCCTCGGTTGCTAATATTCGTGCCTACTCAGAGATTATTCGTGAGCGGGCCACGCTGCGCGAACTGATTAAGATCAGTGGTGAGATTGCCGATAGTGCCTACTTGCCTAAAGGGCGGGCCGGTAATGAAATTTTGGATGAAGCTGAGCGTAAAATTTTCCAGATTGCTGAGTCGCGGCCCAAAGTGGGTGGGGCTATTGGCGTTAGCGAATTGTTAAGCAGCACGCTAAATACGATTGATACTTTGCGTCAGTCGAAAGGCGGCTTAACCGGACTGACAACCGGTTTTAATGACCTTAATGATAAAACCAGTGGCCTGCAAAAAGGTGATTTAATTATTGTGGCGGGGCGTCCCTCCATGGGTAAAACCACCTTTGCTATGAACCTAGTCGAAAATGCGTTATTAGAAAGCGACAAAGCAGTGATTGTGTACTCGTTAGAAATGCCGGCTGAATCACTGATGATGCGGATGATTTCCTCGTTAGGAAAAATTAACCAAACTAAAGTCCGTACTGGGCAGCTAGAAGGTGATGAGTGGGATCGTTTAGGAGTAGCAGTAAGTAAAATTCAGAATAAAAAGCTGTTTATCGATGATACAGCAGGTATTAGCCCATCAGAAATGCGTGCCCGTACGCGCCGCTTAGCCCGGGAGCATGGTGAGATAGGCTTGATCATGATTGACTATCTGCAGTTGATGCAAATTGCTGGAAGCAGTGGTGATAACCGGACCAATGAAATCTCAGAGATTTCTCGCTCTTTAAAAGCCTTAGCCAAAGAGTTTGATTGCCCAGTGGTGGCGCTGTCCCAGCTTAACCGCGCCTTAGAGCAGCGGCCTAACAAGCGTCCAGTTAACTCAGACTTGCGTGAGTCAGGGGCGATTGAGCAGGATGCTGACGTGATTATGTTTGTTTATCGCGACGAGGTGTACCACCCTGAAACTGAGCATAAAGGGGTGGCTGAGATTATTATCGGTAAGCAACGAAATGGTCCCATTGGTACGGTGCGTCTAGCATTTTTAGGCCAATACACACGTTTCGAATCACTGGCTAATCACTACCCAGATTACGACTAATGAGTTGTAGCCGCTGACTAGTCAGGGCTGAGAGCTAGCAGCGGCTAAGCGATAGCCTGCAATTTAGCAAAGTTTCCGCTATCATAGTTAGCTTGCTAACTAATGCACTCAACATGGAATTTTCATGAATAACCCTGTAATAGGCATTTTATTTATTTTGTGCGCGGGTGCCTTGCTGGCGACCCATGATGGTTTTTCTAAGTATTTAACGGCCATTTATCCTTTAGCGCTAGTGGTTTGGCTGCGTTATACGGTCCAGACAGTGCTGATGATTATCTTGTTTGGGCCCAAGATGAAGCTCGATTTAGTGCGTACTAAACGGCCTTGGCTACAACTGCTGCGTGGCCTGTGCTTACTGGGTATTAGCGGTTTGTTTATTGGCGGTTTGCGCTATATCCCGCTAGCTGAAGCAACTGCGGTAATGTTTTTAGCGCCTCTGATTGTTACGGTGTTATCGGCAATTTTTTTAAAGGAGCAGATTTCGCTCGGGCAGTGGGTGGCTGTCGTGATTGGTTTGTGCGGTGTGCTCTTGGTGGTAAGGCCAGGTGGGGCATTATTTACTTGGGCTATTTTAATGCCGGTCGCGGCTTCGTTTTGTTTTGGTAGTTATCAGCTGATTGCGAGACGTTTGGCTTCTTTTGATCATACGGTCACTAGTAACTTTTTATCGGGGCTAATTGGCACCATTGCTTTAACCGTGATAATGCCTTTTGTTAGCGTCGAAGTGCAGCCCGCAGGTTGGGATCTGTTATTTTTACTGATTTTAGGAGCCCTTGGCATGGTGGCGCATATGCTGCTAACCATTGCGCTTAAATATGCGTCAGCGGCAACCTTAGCGCCTTTCACTTACGGGCAGATTATTTTTGCCGCGTTGATTGGTGTATTTGCTTTTGATCAGTCGCCGGACTTATTGGCTTGGGGCGGGGTGGCCATCATCATTGGTAGCGGTATTTTAGTGGCTTGGCTGCAGCGCCGTAACGCTTAAGGGGGAGTGGGCTGATGGCTACTTTGAGTAGCCATCAATGAGCTGATTGAGCTCATTAAAGTCAATCGGTTTGGCTAGATGCCCATTCATCCCACTGGCCATGGCTTGTTCTTTATATTCGTCTAAGACATGGGCGGTTAAAGCAATAATCGGCAGTGGTTTGAGGTTGTGTTTACGCTCATAAATCCGCCAGAGTTCGGTGGTTTTAAACCCATCTAGGGTCGGCATTTGGCAGTCCATCAGCACCAGATCATAGGGTTTACTTTTAAGTAGATTGAGTGCTTGTTCACCACTGCGTGCGCTGTCGCAGGTGATGTTGAGCTTTTTTAATAGTCCGGCAATGACTTTGGTTGAAATGGCATTATCTTCAACCACCAATACGCGCATGCTTTCGCGGCTTGGCAAGGGTTGCTGTGGTGCGGCTTTATAGGGCTGCTGACCAGCAAAGGCGTCGGCTAAGGTGGCTTTTAGGGTGTAGCTGCTCACCGGTTTCAGTAAGACGTAGTTAATCCCTGCGTTACGTGCATCAATGCTGTTTGGCGAACTATTGCTAAGTAAGATTAAGCTGCACTCGTGGGCTAAATCTTGCTCCTCTTGAATGCGTACCGCCAGTTCAAGGCCAGTTAAGTCGGCTAACTCTTTGGTGATCAGCAGCACATGAATTTTTTGCTGTAAATTGGCTTGGGTGCGTAAGATAGCTAGGGCTTCCAAGGCGGTGGCACTGCTAAAAACGTTCATTCCCCATTCTTGGCACTGTTGTACTAAAATTTGTCGGCAGACTAAGTTTGGCTCTACAATCAGCAACGCTTGGTCATTTAACAGATCCATCATTGAGTTTTCACTGATTTTATTTGGCACAAAAACCAGCGGCACTACAAGGGTAAGGGTTGAACTGTGCTGATCTTGCTCATAGCTCAGGCTGCCATGCATCAGCCGAGTCAAATGATGGGCGATGGCCAGTCCTAGGTATTTACGTACCGCCTCTTGATTTAGTTGGGGGCGCATAAAGAGCGGTAGTTGAGTGACTAAGGCCTGTTCTTCTGTAGTTAACGGCTGACCATAACTTTGTACGCTAACGCAGAGGGTGTCATTACTTTTAATGGTGACAGTAACAATAATTTCAGCTTGCTGGGTGCGCTGAAAGGCGCTATTGAGCAAACTTAAAATCACTTGGCGCAAGCGCATTGGGTCGCCGTGAGCGAGGCGTGGTACTTGTGGTTGAGTAAAGTTAACTAGATCCACTTGTTGCTCGCGAGCTTGATTAGCAAAGGCTTCTAGGCAGTCGCTAAGTAAGGCATTCAGCTCAAACTGGGCTAAATGCAGTTCAATCTGATTCGACTGTAGGTGTGAAATATCCAATACGCCATTGATCAGTGAGAGTAATTCATTACTAGCTCGATTAATCCCTGAAGCATATTCTCGTTGTTTGATTGATAGCGGTGTGTCTAGCAGTAATCCCACCATGCCCAATACACCATTCATTGGTGTGCGCACCTCGTGACTGAGTTGCGCCAGTAGCTCGGATTGGGCTTTTCTATAAGTCTGTTGCATATCTGTGTGCTGCAGTTTTTTGTAACGCTTGAGCAGTAAATTATAATCGTGGGTAGTGAGGGCTAAGCTCAGTAGGTAACCGGTAAAGGGAATGCAGAGCAAAGAGATTAAGATAAAAATATTTAAGGTATTGCTAATCGAGATGCTTAATAGCGGCCAGCTTAACAATAAGGGTAGGTTAAGCATCAATAAGCCGCTGGCTAATAAGAAAGCGGGTGGGTAGGGGCGGCTGGAGGCATGTATAAAAAACAGGACTGCTGGGTATAAAGTAAAGCAAGTCAGTAGCAAAAAACTGAGGGTGCTAATCAATGAATGTTCGCTAACCAGCATCAAAATAGCTAATAGTGCAGTCAGTGCCAGATGTACAATCAGGTGCTTATAGGCTTGACTAAAATCGTGTTGATTGTAGGTGATGTGTAGTGCCAGCAGTTGTGTGAGGGTAAAAATAATAATAGCTGGAAAGTGAAAGTCATAGTTGTAGGCATTAAATGAGGGATGATGCCAAAAGGAAAAGGTGTCACTTAAGCTGAGTAAAAACACAATCTGCATCAGCTGAATTAAAATTAGCCACAGGTACTGAAAGTTTCGGTTCATAATCAAACGCGTTAAGTTGTAGGCAGTAAGAATTGCGCCGGTACCTAATAAGAAGCCTTTAAGCAGTGGGCTATTTGACAAAATTTCTTGGAAAGTCACAGCGCGCAGCCGCTCATCGGGAAGCTCGAAGCTGCTGATGCTGTTAAAGGTGATTAATTCAGGGGTTAACAAAAGCAAGTACAGCGCGCTGCAAAGTAGCGTGATGCCATAAAAGCCAATGGTGTGACGGTAGTTTGTCATAACTGGGCTAGCCAAAAATAATAAGCAGAAACACAGTGAAGTTAGATGCCATTTACTGTAACTGATAATCGGCAGCGACGGGCGCTTTATTCGTATCAATACCGCTTATTCGGTATTCGCAGTGAGCATCAATCAGTCGGCCGAGGAGGAGAGTTTGATGACTGCTACAGCAAAAAACATCAAGAACACCGACCCTGTAAATGATTCTGTGTAACTGCCAAGGTTAAATATAATCTTTTAAGCGGTCTTCAAACTCAATCATAAATCGATTCAATGCCGGTTTCCAATCTCTGATCGGCATGGTCCACTTCTTGGACGCATTTTGGATTGCCAAATAGATGACTTTCTTAGCCGAGTCATCGGTTGGGAACAATTTACGTTTTTTGATGGCTTTGCGGATCACGCTATTCAGCGATTCAATGGCGTTGGTGGTGTAAATCACCTTTCTGATATCAGCAGGATAATTGAACAGGGTATTGAGGTTATGCCAGTGCGTCCGCCATGACTTGCTGATTTGTGGGTACTTGTCGTCCCAGTGCTCAGCAAATTGGTTCAGGGCGAGCAAGGCTTCTTCTTCGGTGACTGATTGGTATATTTGCTTTAACTCGGCGGTGACGGCCTTGTAGTCCTTCCAGGGCACATATTTGACTGAGTTGCGTACCATGTGAACGATACAAAGCTGAATTTGAGTCTCAGGGAAGACCGCATTAATGGCATCAGGGAAGCCTTTTAGCCCGTCAACACAGGCAATTAATATATCTTTTACGCCCCGATTTTGAAGCTCAGTGAGCACATTAAGCCAGAACTTAGCGCCTTCATTTTCAGACAGCCATAAGCCTAATAGCTCTTTTTGGCCTTCCATATTCACGCCTAGAGCAAGATAAACGGCTTTGTTGATAACATGCTTATCTTGGCGGATTTTAACCACAATGCAGTCCAGATAAACGATGGGGTAAACCGCATCCAGTGGCCGTGACTGCCACTCAACTACCTGATCAATAACGGCATCAGTGACTTTAGATATGAGGCTTGCAGACACATCTGCGCCGTACATTTCTTTGAAGGTATCGACAATTTCTCGTGTCGTCATGCCTTGGGCATAGAGAAAAAGGATTTTATCATCCATCGAGGTAAAGCGAGTTTGGTGCTTTTTCACCAGCTGCGGTTCAAAATCACCTTGTCGGTCACGTGGCGTATCCAGCTCAAACTGGCCGTCTTCAGTGCGCACGGTTTTGCGCGTGACACCGTTGCGGCTGTTTTCTGAGCTGGACTGCTCGTGCTTGCGATAGCCTAAATGTTCATCAAGCTCAACGCTAAGCGCTGCTTCAACCATCACTTTGGTGAGCATGGCTCGCATGTCTGTCAGGTCTTTTTCAGTTTTAATACCTTTTGCCGCTTCGCGTGCAAAGGCTTCGAGGTCTTTTTTGTTCATCGTCTGTTTATCCTTCCCGTTAGGGGTCAATGATAAACAGTTACACAGATTTAATTACAGTCTCAGAACACCGTACTATTGGCAGAATAATGCCGCTTTTGTAAACCTCTTGTCCTCTAAATGTCTGTTTACACGCTCACTTAAGCCCAGTTTGCTTTCTAAGACCTTGGAGCAAAGACTTTCGCTCTTTGAACACTTACCCCAAAAGCGGCATTGAAGTGTATAAAACGACAAACCCCACCAAAAAAGGCGGGGTTTGTCAGCTACATGTGCTCTTTCAGTTTGTTTTTTACAGCGTGCTTAGTTATCACTCTCGGTAGTCGTTGAGCTTGGTTTAGCAGTTGGTGTTGTTGCTTTAGGCGCTGGTTTGCGTGCGGTACGTGTTGTACTACGGCTACGGGTTGTGCGCAGGGCTGCTTTAGCTGCCGGTTGACTGGCAGTGGTTTTACTACCGGTAGTAGCCGTATGGGTTGCCGTTGCAGCAGAGGCAGGCTTGGTTGCGGGTTGTTTTTCTGCCGCAGTTGAACCTGACGCTGGCGCAGTTGGCTTTGGAGCTTCTAAGCTTTGGCCAAATAATAAATTGGGCTGATTGAGCACCTTATATAATTTGGCCCAGAGCTTACCAAACTCGCCATCGTCTTTTTGCCAAACAGGCTCTACTTCGCGGGCAATATTGAGCACCGTTTGGCGCGTTTTTTCATCACCCAGTAGCTTCGGTAACGCATTTAGGCTTTCTTCGGGGTAAGCAAACACAATGAGGTTTTGCTGATGCATCGCAGCCTTAATGGTTTCGCGGTTAGGCAGCTCAGGGCTATCGGCTAACAGCTTACGGTAACTGCTTTCCAAATACTCTAAGCGCTCTTTATTGATTCGTCCTTCTGCGCGGGCAAATAGCAGTAAAATGCGTAAGGTAGCCTCCAAAGCGCCGCCTTGATCAATTTGCTGCTCGAGTTGCTCCATTAATGATAAGCCTTTTTCTTCGCTCATTTGCTGCAGCGCGGCTTGGGTTGCACTGCGATCGTCAAGGGCGCCGAGGGCACCATATAGGGCATGGAAGGCCATTTCTTGGGTCGAGTTAATGACTTCTTGCACCGTATTCAGTGAAGACTCAATCCAAGTGGAGTAAAAGTTTTGCCAAGCCAGTAACGGGTTATCTGGATTAACTGGACGACGTTGCTGTTTGGCCAATTGCGCCATACCCGGCAGCCAGCTCATTAGAGGATTTAAGCTGCTAAAAAAGGTTTGCTCTAAGCGAAATGGATGCAGTTCGCGAATCAGCTTGGCGCTTGGTTCGTTAATGAGTTGGCGAATCACCGGGCGTAGGGTCCAGTCATATAGGTTACTGGTCATGCTGGATACGCGCTCAACCTGGATGAATTCTTGCTCGTCATCGCATTTAACGCAGTCGGTGGGGCGAAGATCGATAATGGAGCGCGGTTCAAAGTGCACTTTATAGCTGAGTTCTTGAGTTTTCTGGTTTTCCACGTCATCAATAATCAGCTCAAACAAACCTGGCGGTAGCACTTTAATTGATTCAATGGCCCCAATCATTTCCCGGTGCTCGCGGCGTGCCACCTTACCGGAGACAAAAATGCCTAAGTGGCCAATGGTGTCGTGCTTTAAGTAAACAATGGTTTGCCCAGAAGCGCGCAAAGCCAGATCATCGGGGTAGAGGTCAGCAATCCAATTGAGTGCCTGCTGTGGCGGAGTAATGTTATCGCCATAGGAACTAAAGACCACGATGGGCGCTTTAATTTGGCGTAGATCAACGAGGTTACCGCGGCCATCATTGAGTCCGGCTAAGCGATTGCCAATAAATAACTCGTCAACAATGGCTTCGATTTCTTCACCATTGAGTAGGCTCGGTGCGCCCCACCAGCGTTCAAAATCAAGAAAACGCGGAGGCTCAGTATCGATTTGGCTAAATAGGTTGTAATACTTGGTCCAATAGGTGTTAGCCAGATTTAAGTGAGCAAAGTTGCTGACTAACCAAGCGCCATCAAAACGGCCGTTGCCAAGATCACTGCCAAAGCGGGTCATCCAAGCGCCACCTAAGAGACCACCACTGTAACGCATTGGGTTATTACTGCCATTCTCACCTGCCCAGTAGGACAGCGGGGCACCATTGATGATGACCACGCCAGGTAATTCTGGGCGGGTAGCGGCTAAACCCATTAATGCCCAGCCAGCTTGGCAGTTGCCAATAAGTACTGGTTTATCGGCCTCAGGGTGCAGCTGCATGACTTGCTGAATAAATTGCACCTGAGCATTGGCGATATCGACTAAGGTTTGGCCTGGCGCTGGATTATGGCCAAAAGCAATAAAGTAAGTAGGGTGGCCGGCTCTTAAGCTTTCGCCGATTTCAGAGTCTTTTTTAAAGCCGCCAATGCCGGCGCCATGGCCACCGCGCGGGTCAATCACGATGACCGGTGGCAGGGTTGGATCAATTTTATCTTCAGCGCGAGGGGTGATTTTAAGTAATGAGTAGTTCACCGGACGGCTAAAATTTAGGCCATCTAAAATAACTTCATAGTCAAATTTTAAGAGCACGGGGTAGCCAGCGGCGGCATGGGCGAGGGTGTTATCGCCACGCTGGCGCAGGGTATCAAGAAATAAAACCCAGCGCTGACTAAGATCGCCTAAATAGTTGCCCCAGTCATTTAGGGTGGGGATTTTTAGTGCGTGTTCTTTAAGCGGTTTTAGTAATTGCTGCTGACGCTGCTGTTGGGCGCTTAAAAAATGCTGAGTTTGGGTATTTGATAGCTGACTCAGGTGTTGGTTAACGGCTTTTGCAGTAGCAAAAGAGGCTTGTTGCTTTGCAATAAAATTAGAGTTTTGCATTGGTTTACCTGGAGTTGGATAAAGAAATTCATCGTTAAAGGCAGTGGCAATGCTGCGTTTATAAGCATTCTACAGGCTGTAGAGAAATATGGAAGGATTTTTTGTGCAGTGCAAAATAATAGTTGCATCTAATTTTTAGCTTGGTATCATGGACTCAGTTTAAAAATTAACCCCCACTGGGATGGAGAAGCGCCATGCAAAACTTTTTTGATAATGAAGCACTGAAAAAAGCACAAAACTCTAACTTAGAATTACTGCAGCAATTAAGCCAAACGATGCTGTCAAGCGTAGAGCAACTGACTCAATTGCAGTTAAAAGCGATGCGTGCAGCCACTGAAGACACCTTAACCAATGCACGTAAATTATTAGCTGTTACTGATGCGCAATCACTGGTTGAGTTGCAAACCAGCTTATTTAACCCAGCGACCCAAGCCGAGCGCTTAGCTGAGTTAAATCGTCAAGCCTATGATGTGATCAACCAAGCACAAACTGAAATTAAGCAATTAGCTGGTAAGCAAGTTACTGAGGGCGTTAAAACCGCTCAAGAAACAGTAGAAAACCTTGCTAAGAATGCGCCAGCTGGTAGCGAGCCTGTGGTCCAGGTAATGAAAACAGCTTTTGAAAATGCCAACACGCTGTTTGAGAACGCCCAGCAAGCAGCTCAGCAAGTCGCTGACTTTGCAGAAAGCAGCTTAGCTACGGCCACCCAAGCTGCTAACCAAGCGACGCAAAATGCGGCAAAAGCAGCAGCACCTGCTGCACCGAAAAAAAGCTAAGTTAAGCTGTTAACTAAAAAAACTCGTACAATGATTGTATGAACTGCCCCCAAAAGTTGGACTAACTTTTGGGGGCTTTTGTATTTAAGTGCTCACCTGAATTTAAAGTAAAAGTAGTTCGTGGATATCACAAGTTAAGCATTGGAATATCTATTGTTGCAGCGTAACTGGCATGCTCAAGCCGCTAATTGTCGATAAACCTTGCTGGGTGTTTTCATCCCCTGTGCCTAATGATGTCGTTGTTCGTTGTTCGTTGTTCGTTGTTCGTTGTTCGTTGTTCGTTGTTCGTTGTTCGTTGTTCGTTGTTCGTTGTAGTGCTTGCCAGTGGTCTCAGTGTTAGTGACTGGAATTTAGTTGATTCGATATTTGGCTTTGGTGGAACGGTAGTAACTAAGCCGTGACTGAATCACCGTTACCCATTGTCATCGGTTACCATCTCGGTAATAACTTATTCAATAATTCGTCGCTCGATTCGAGATGGCGCTGCAGCTGTTTTAGGAAATTGAATTCTGGCCTCGCCTCGCCTCGCCTCGTCGTGGGCTTATTTGAGCTCACGAAGAAGGGCTTCATCTACTCTGCAATATTCTTGGGATTGGCCTTCAGGGTGATTCCCATGCCGGTTTCGATATCGCTCAACTACTTCTCTATCTCTTGTTGAGTGAGAGCATAGTGGTGCGAAGCTTCCGGTATCGTAGCCTGTCTGTAATCCCCCCATTTTCCACAGTGCTCATTTGTAGAATTTAAGCTGCCTGTAATAGCTGCCTTGGCGGTACTCCTCCGATAGCAGTGTGAGGGCGTTCGTTGTTATAAGTCCAAAGCCATTGTGTAGCAAGTTCTTGAGCCTGTTCAAAGCAAATGCTAAGTTAGGGCTGATTTTCTTAGATGTGAAACGTGCGGCAGAAGCAGTAACTAAAAAATTTTCGATATATAGGTTTGATGATGACTGCGGAAAGTGTTGATTTTAACGAAGTATGTGAAGAAAGTAAGAAACTGGTGCATTTAACTGCTGAAGGAGAAGCGCTGATTCGTCAAATCGAGCCTAAAATTATTCCGCACCTGGATCGAGTGACTAATCGTTTTTATGAGGTTTTACAAGATGTGCCTTCTACCGCAGCCTTGCTTGAAGGACGTGTTGAACACTTAAAGAAAACACATAGGCAGTGGTTAGAAAGTCTGTTCACTCAGGAAATCGATGCTAAATACACTCAGTGGATGCACCACATTGGTGAAGTTCACGTGAAAGTGAAGTTGCCAGTAGAGTTTATGACCTCTGGTATGGCCTTGATTCAACAAGAGTTATTAGAAGTGCTAGCAAAAGAAAGTTCGCTCGATGCTGAAACTCGTTTGGCTGCCAGTAAGGCGATGATTGCGCTATGTGGTTTTAGTCAGCTAGTTATGCAAAAGTCTTACTCAGAAGATACTTTACGCGGAGAGTTAGAGCGTTTTCTGACTATTACAGGCATGTCGCGAGCATTATTTAACAACTTAGCGGCAGCTTTCTAATTATCGACTCTAGGGTGTACTCGTACCAGTGAACGCAGAAAAGTGCTGCGTTCACTGGGCGTTAAAACCTTAGTTTAGGCTTTTGCTTCAATCACTTCTTGCGCCGCGCGAAAGGCTTCGCCAGCAGCAGGCACACCCGCATACACCGCGCAGTGTAAAATTGCTTCACGAATTTCTTCAACCGTACAGCCATTATTTAGCGCCCCACGCACATGACCTTTAAGTTCTTGCGAGGCTTTGAGTGCAGTTAAGGCAGCAATAGTAATTAAACTACGCTCTTTACGGCTGAGCCCTTCACGCTCCCAGACTGAGCCCCAGGCATGTTGGTTAATAAAGTCTTGCAGGGGTTGGGTAAACTCAGTGGCGTTGTTCATAGCGCGATCAACAAAGGCATCGCCCATAACTTCACGGCGGACGGTGTTAGCGGCAACGGGGGACTGACTCATGAAATACTCCTTAATTAGCGGCTGCTTGTTTGGTTTGCTCAAGGGCTGTTAAGCAGCGCTCTTCAGCAGTATCCAGTTCAAGCTGCATTTGTTTAATATCTAGAATTTGTTGCTCAAGCTGTAAACGGCGCTCGTTAATCATATTGAGCATAATATTTAACTGTTTTTGATTACCGGCTTGGGGATCATACAGCTCAATTAGGGTTTTGCATTCAGCCAGGGAAAAGCCAATCCGTTTGCCACGCAAAATCAATTTTAAGGCCACCCGATCTTTCGGGCTGTAAACCCGTTCTTGTCCGCGACGGGCAGGGCTCAGCATCCCTTGTTCTTCATAAAAGCGAATGGCACGGGTGGTGATATCTAATTCGCTGGCTAGCTCTGAAATGCTAAAGGTACGTGGTTTTTGACTCATACAAATTTCCTTAGGCAGTCTTGCCTAGCGTATAGCTAGCCGCTTAACTCATGGCTAGCCATACGTTAGGCAAAAAAACGCGGAAACTAAGTTCCGCGTAAAAAGGGGTAAGACGTAATGCAATGGTAAGGCTTTAGCGCAGAATTTCACAGCCAGTGGCGGTTTGGAGCTGTTCAAAGCTAACGCCATCGGCTAACTCGACTAGTTTTAGCCCTTCAGGGGTCACATCTAAAACGCCTAGGTCAGTGATAATCCGATCAACCACTGCCACTCCGGTTAACGGTAGATCACACACTTTCAAAATTTTCTGATCGCCATTGCGTGCGGTGTGCTCCATCAGCACCACCACGCGCTTAACTCCCGCGACCAAGTCCATCGCGCCGCCCATGCCTTTGACCATTTTGCCGGGAATCATCCAGTTGGCGAGGTCACCTTGTTCGGAGACCTGCATCGCGCCCAGAATCGAGAGGTTAATATGACCACCGCGGATCATGCCAAAGCTGGTGGCGCTATCAAAGAAGCTGCCGCCGGGCAGGGCGGTAATGGTTTGTTTACCGGCATTGATAAGATCAGGATCAATGGTGTCTTCGGTAGGGAAAGGGCCAATTCCGAGGAGACCATTTTCACTTTGTAGCCAAACGTTCATGCCATCTGGAATGTAGTTAGCTACTAGGGTAGGTAAGCCAATGCCGAGATTCACGTAGAAACCATCTTGCAACTCTTGGGCGGCACGTTGTGCCATTTGTTCACGTGTCCAAGCCATGATTAGCTCCTTACCGTACGTTGTTCAATGCGTTTTTCTGGGGTGGCGTTTAATACAATGCGCTGCACATAAACACCAGGTAAATGGATTTGGTCAGCATCTAATTCGCCAATTTCAACAATTTCTTCCACTTCAACAATACATAGCTTAGAGGCCATCGCTGCCAGTGGGTTAAAGTTGCGGGCGGTTTTATTAAACATTAGGTTGCCGGACTTATCGGCTTTCCAGGCTTTGACTAAGCCCACATCTGCTACTAATGAGCGTTCCATGACATACCACTCGCCATCAAACTCGCGAGTTTCTTTACCTTCAGCCACTAAGGTGCCGTAACCTGTTTTAGTAAAGAACGCTGGAATACCCGCACCGCCGGCGCGCAATTTTTCTGCCAGTGTGCCTTGAGGAGTGAACTCGAGCTCGAGCTCGCCTGCTAAAAACTGGCGCTCGAATTCTTTATTTTCACCCACATAGGAAGAGATCATTTTTTTGATTTGACGGGTTTCCAGTAACTTACCCAAACCAAAACCATCCACCCCCGCGTTATTACTAATCGCGGTGAGCTCTTTTTTACCCGTGTCGCGTAGCGCATCAATTAACGCTTCGGGAATTCCACATAAACCAAAGCCACCTACGGCTAAGGTCATACCGTCTTCAATTACGCCCGCCATTGCCTCGGCGGCAGATGCATATACTTTGTTCATTGTGACCTCAAGAATTATTGTGCCTTTGGTTGCCAAGCCCGTGCGACCCGCGAACCGGTTTCACGACCTAACACCTGACTAATTTGTAAGCCGGCGGCGATAACTTTATCTAGCTCCACACCGGTATTAATACCTAAGCCATTGAGCATATAGAGTACATCTTCAGTGGCCACGTTGCCGCTTGCACCTTTGGCGTATGGGCAGCCGCCTAAGCCAGCCACTGAGCTATCAAATACGGCAATGCCTTCGTACAAGCTGGCATAAATATTGGCCAGCGCTTGGCCATAGGTGTCATGGAAATGACCGGCTAATGCTGAGCGCGGAATATCTTTAGCCACCGCATTAAACAGCGCCGCTGCTTTATGGGGCGTGCCTACGCCAATGGTGTCACCTAAAGAAATTTCATAGCAGCCCATTTGATACAGTGCATTGGCTACCGAGACCACTTCGTTTGGGTCAATCTCTCCCTCATAGGGGCAGCCGAGCACACAAGAAACATAGCCGCGGACCCGAACGCCATGTTGCTTAGCGGCTTCCATTACCGGCTCAAAGCGTTTGAGGCTGTCACTGATAGAGCAGTTAATATTCTTTTGCGAAAATGACTCGGAAGCCGCGGCAAACACCGCTACTTCGCGCACGCCTGCCGCCATTGCGGCCTCAAACCCTTGCATATTAGGCGTGAGGGCCGCATAGGTTACGCGGTCGGTGCTTTGGATTTGTGCAAACACATCGGCGCTACCGGCCATTTGTGGCACCCATTTGGGTGACACAAAGCTGCCCGCTTCAATATAGGCTAAGCCACTGTCACTTAGGGCATCAATGAGCGCCACCTTATCGGCGACGCTAATCGGTTGCTTCTCGTTTTGTAGGCCATCCCGTGGGCCAACTTCAACTAAACGAACATGCGAGGGGAAACTCATTACTCACCTCCGTCTAACTCGACGAGTACCATGCCATCGGTGACCATATCGCCTTCGGCACAGAAGATATTTTGTACCGTGCCAGCATGCGGGGCACGAATACTGTGCTCCATCTTCATGGCTTCGAGTACCACTAAGGTGGCACCTTCTTCTACCGCTTGGCCCGGCTCAACTAAGACCCGCACAATACTGCCGTTCATCGGTGCCGTGAGGCCACCTTGTTGCTGAGAGCCAGCAGCTGCTTGGGCAATAAAGTCGACTTCAGTGATGGCGTGCAGTTCACCACGCCACTCTAAATAGAGCGTGTGGTTAACGCGTAGTGCTGGAAAACGCTGGCGAATACCTGCTTGCTCAAGCACCAGCTGATCGCCAGCGATGGAGGCATTGGCTAGCTCGGCATCAGTGACCACGACCTTTTGCTGTTGTTCACCCGTTTGCAGGTTAAGTACATAACGCTGAGGTTGCGCGCTGCGCCAGCCCGAAGCAGTTGCCCAAGGCGAGGTAGGGTCATCGTGACGTACGCGATCTGCTTGCGTGAGTGCCCAAGCTTTACCCGCTAACTGCCAGAACTCGCTTGGTAGCTCGCTTGGGGTAACAAATAAGTCTTGTTCGTGACGTGGAATAAAGTCGGTATCCAGCTCAGCTGCGGCAAACGCTGGGTGCGCCAGAATACGACTGAGGAACGCAAGGTTAGTGCGCACTCCAGAAATACGGGTTTCAGCCAGCATCGACAGTAAACGTTGCCGTGCTTCTTCACGGTTTTCACCCCAAGCAATCAGCTTGCCAATCATTGGGTCATAGAAGGGTGAAATGCTGTCGCCTTCTTCGATACCACTATCCACACGGCGACCTTCACCAGCGGCCGGCTCACGGTAGAGATTTAAGGTACCGGTTGCAGGTAAGAAATCATTGTCTGGATCTTCAGCATAGAGACGCACTTCAATGGCATGACCATTTAATGGAATTTGCGCTTGGGTCAGCGGGAGAGCTTCACCACGGGCGATACGAATCTGCCAAGCAACTAAATCTTGCCCAGTGATCAGTTCGGTAATCGGGTGCTCAACCTGGAGGCGGGTGTTCATCTCCATAAAGAAGAATTCACCACGGGCATCCAATAGGAACTCAACGGTACCGGCACCCACGTAACCAATGGCTTGTGCTGCTTTGACTGCCGCCTCACCCATAGCTTGGCGTAGTTCTGGGGTTAAGCCTGGAGCTGGCGCTTCTTCTACCACTTTTTGGTGGCGGCGTTGAATCGAGCAGTCACGCTCATTGAGGTACACGCAGTTGCCGTGCATATCAGCAAAAATTTGAATTTCTACGTGGCGTGGCTTGAGCACATATTTCTCGACCAGCATTTTGGGATCGCCAAAAGCTGATTTAGCTTCACGTTGAGCGGATTCTAGTGCTTCTTTGAGCTCAGATTCTTTCTTAACCACCTTCATGCCTTTACCGCCACCACCAGCGGTTGCTTTTAATAGCACTGGGTAGCCGATACGCTCAGAAGCCGCGCGGAAGGTTTCGTAGTCTTGCTCATCACCATGGAAGCCTGGAACCAAAGGCACGCCGGCTTCTTCCATAAGGCTTTTAGCTGCAGATTTGCTGCCCATGGCGATAATCGCGCTGGCAGGTGGGCCAAGAAAAATCAGGCCAGCATCTTCAATCGCTTGGGCAAAGTCGCTGTTCTCAGCTAAGAAGCCATAGCCTGGGTGAATCGCTTGGGCACCAGTGGCTTTTGCCGCTTCAATGATTTTGTCTATTAATAAGTAGCTATCGGCAGGTTTAGCGCCGCCTAGGTTGTAGCGAATATCAGCCATGCGCGCATGACGGGCATCACGGTCAATTTCACTGTGAACCGCCACAGTTTTTAAGCCTTGGGCATTAGCGGTTTTCATGATGCGGCAAGCAATCTCACCGCGGTTGGCAATTAATAAAGTATCAATGTGACGGTTCATTAGCGTGTCTCCTGCCAAGAAGGTGAGCGTTTATCAAAGAAGGAATTTAAGCCTTCTTGCCCTTCAGGGCTGACGCGTAAAGCTGCAATGGTTTGTTCGGTTTTAGCGCGGGTTTCGGCATCAATTTTGCCTTCAGCAACTTCGATCAAGAGCTGTTTGGTGGCGACCATCGCCTGGGGGCTATTTTGGCGTAGATTATCGAGCCAGTGATTAAGCGCTTGCTCTAGCTCAGCGGCTGGGTAGCTTTCTGCTAGCAAACCAAGTTTTGCGGCTTGGCTGCCACTAAAGCGTTCAGCGGTCAGGGCATAGCGGCGCGCGGCGCGCTGGCCGAGGGCTTTTACCACAAAGGGGCTAATCACTGCCGGCGCTAGACCAATGCGTACTTCCGAGAGGCAAATCACTGCATCCTCGGCGCCAATTGCCATATCACAGCAGGCAATTAAGCCAACCGCGCCACCAAAGGCAGCGCCTTGCACCACTGCCAAGGTTGGCTGGGGTAGGTGATAGAGCTGATGCATCAGCTCGCCGAGTTCGTGGGAGTCAGCAAGGTTAGCCTCATAGTCCAGTTGGGCGGAGGCTTTCATCCAGCCTAAATCCGCGCCTGCGGAGAAGTGCTTACCACGGCCACGCAACACCACTAAGCGAATGCTTGGGTCTTGCTTGATTTCAGCCAGTGCAGCAATCAGTTCACTGATGACTCCGGCGTTGAAAGCATTATTTTTTTCTGGACGATTTAGCCATAGGGTCGCAATCCCATGCTCACCGCGTTCTAATTGTATTTCTTGATAAGCCATGACTGCTGCTCCTTACATGCGGAAGACGCCGAACTTGGTCGGCTCAATCGGTGCATTGAGGGTGGCGGATAAGGCTAGGCCTAACACTTCACGGGTTTGTGCGGGATCAATCACACCGTCATCCCATAAGCGGGCGCTAGAGTAGTAAGGGTGACCTTGACGCTCATACTGCTCTAAAATCGGTTGTTTAATGGCTGCTTCTTCTTCAGCCGATAACGTACCGCCGGCACGCTCGGTTTGCTCGCGCTTAACCTGAGCCAATACCCCAGCGGCTTGCTCGCCACCCATTACGCCAATGCGTGCATTGGGCCACATCCATAAAAAGCGTGGGTCGTAGGCGCGACCACACATACCATAGTTACCGGCACCAAAGCTGCCACCCACTAATACGGTGAACTTAGGTACTTGTGCGCAAGCAACCGCAGTGACTAATTTAGCGCCGTGTTTAGCAATTCCGCCTTCTTCGTATTTTTTACCGACCATAAAGCCAGTGATGTTTTGTAAGAAGATCAGGGGGATACCGCGCTGACAGGCTAACTCAATAAAGTGTGCACCTTTTTGTGCCGCTTCAGCGAATAAGATGCCGTTGTTGGCAAGAATCGCTACCGGATAACCATGTAAGTGAGCAAAGCCACAGACCAAGGTGGTGCCAAATAAGGTTTTAAACTCGTCGAACTCGCTGCCATCAACTAGGCGAGCAATGATTTCGCGCACATCAAAGGGCTGTTTAGCATCTGCTGGAATTACGCCATACAGCTCTTGGGCATCATACAGCGGCGCTTGGACGGCGCGGGTTTGAATCTCACCGAGTTTTTTCCAGTTAAGATTAGAAATACAGCGCCGCGCCAAGGCTAAGGCATGGTGATCATCTTCAGCATAGTGGTCTGCCACGCCTGAAATACGGCAGTGAGTATCAGCGCCGCCCAATTCTTCAGCAGTTACTACTTCACCGGTTGCAGCTTTTACTAATGGCGGGCCAGCTAAGAAAATAGTCGCTTGGTTGCGCACCATAATGGTTTCATCGGCCATGGCCGGAACATAGGCACCACCTGCGGTACAAGAGCCCATCACCACGGCAATCTGTGGAATACCTTGGGCGCTCATATTGGCTTGGTTAAAGAAAATTCGACCAAAGTGCTCGCGGTCTGGGAACACTTCGTCTTGGTTGGGCAGGTTAGCGCCGCCTGAGTCCACTAAGTAAATGCATGGCAGACGGTTTTGCTGAGCAATGGTTTGCGCGCGAATATGTTTTTTAACGGTTAGCGGATAATAAGTACCGCCTTTTACCGTGGCATCGTTGGCAATAATCATGCACTCAACGCCTTCTACGCGACCAATACCGGCCACTACGCCAGCGGCAGCAATATTATCCTCATAGACTTCGTAAGCAGCGAGGGGCGAAACCTCTAAAAAAGCCGAGCCTGGATCGAGTAGGGCATTGATTCGATCGCGCACTAATAGTTTGCCGCGGGACTCATGGCGTTGTTGAGCGGCTTGACCACCACCTTGACTGACGGTGTTTAACAAGGCGCGAAGATCATCGACTTGCTCTTGCATCGCTTGTGCATTGGCAGCAAATTCAGGAGAGCGGGTATTAATTTTAGTGTGCAGGGTGGCCATTGGCTGGTCCTCTACTGTTATTGTTGTAGCTACCCTTAGCCGCAGCAGAGGCGGCTAAGGGGCGTAGTTAGAGACGTATTATTTGGTTTCGCGGAATAACTCGCGACCGATTAACATGCGACGAATTTCGCTGGTGCCAGCGCCAATTTCATAGAGTTTGGCGTCACGTAATAGGCGACCTGTTGGGAATTCGTTGATGTAACCGTTACCGCCGAGAATTTGAATCGCTTCGAGAGCCATCTTGGTGGCTGTTTCAGCGGTATACAGAATCACCCCAGCTGCGTCTTTACGGGTAGTTTCACCACGGTCACAGGCTTTCGCCACCGCATATAAGTACGCGCGGCTAGCATTCATTTGCGAGTACATATCGGCAATTTTGCCCTGGATAAACTGGAACTCACCGATGCTTTGACCAAATTGCTTACGGTCGTGGATATAAGGCACCACCACATCCATACAGGCTTGCATAATGCCGATAGGGCCGCCAGCCAGTACTACGCGCTCATAATCGAGGCCGCTCATTAGAACTTTGACGCCGCCATTGATTTCGCCCAGTACGTTTTCAACCGGCACTTCAACGTCATCAAAGAACAGCTCACAGGTGTTGGAGCCACGCATGCCGAGTTTGTCGAACTTATTGCCACGGCTAAAGCCTTTCCAGTCACGCTCAACAATGAACGCGGTAATACCGTGTGGGCCTTTGTCGAGTTCGGTTTTGGCGTAGATCACATAGGTATTAGCATCTGGGCCGTTGGTGATCCAGGTTTTGCTACCGTTTAATACGAAGTGATCACCTTTACGTTCAGCGCGTAAACGCATAGATACCACGTCAGAGCCGGCATTTGGCTCACTCATTGCCAAAGCACCAACGTGCTCACCGGAGATCAGTTTGGGTAAATACTTGAGCTTTTGCTCGTGGGTACCATTACGGTTAATTTGGTTAACGCAAAGGTTCGAGTGCGCTCCGTAGGATAAACCCACTGAGGCTGAGCCACGGCTGATTTCTTCAATCGCGATGACGTGCTCTAAGTAGCCCATCTCAGCGCCGCCGTATTGCTCAGGTACGGTAATACCTAGCAGCCCCATATCACCAAATTTGCGCCACATATCGGCTGGAAATAGGTTTTCTTGATCAATGGCTTCAGCGCGTGGCGCTACTTCAGTTTGTACAAAACCGCGCACCTGATCGCGCAGCATGTCGGCGGTTTCACCAAGAGCAAAATTTAGGCTGGTATATGTCATGTGTAAGTACCCTTGAGCTGATTTTGTAGTTGTTGTTAGAGGCGTAGTGCCTAGTTTAAAAATTTTTGTGTGTGTTATATCAACGTCTTAGAAGGGCTTTGTAGGTGTTTACATCGTCTTCGGTTGCGTTGTATGTTGTTGCCATGGATATGACCTTTACGTTAACGTAAACCAACCTTGGATTAGCTGTCAACACTTTAAAGCGCAGCTAATACTAAGAGAGCAACCTCAATAACAAACATAAAACAGAGGGATTCTTTCATGAGTCTTCCGAGCTATACCTGCGGACCGCAGGACAAACCATTACTAGCAATGACCATTGGTGAAGCCTTCGACCAAACGGTAGCAAGATTCCCGGAGCGTGAAGCCATAGTCGCACGTGAGCAAGATCTGCGCATGACCTGGACTGAACTGTCGGAGCTAGTTAATAAGTCAGCCCGTGCCTTACTTGCGTTAAATATTAAACCGGGTGATCGGGTTGGTATCTGGTCGCCTAACTGCGTGCAATGGTTAGTTACCCAGTTTGCTACGGCTAAAGTCGGAGCTATTTTAGTCAACATCAACCCAGCCTATCGCACCAATGAGCTGGAATATGCCTTGAAGCAGTCGGGCTGTGCTTGGTTAATCAGTGCGGCGTCCTTTAAGTCATCGGACTACCACGCAATGATTAGCGATCTATTGCCAGAGTTAGCGCCAGCCGCGCCGGGCAAGCTAGAAAGTCCGCGTTTACCACAGCTACGTGGTGTGATTAGTTTAAGTGATCATCCCGCCCCTGGCATGATTGCCTGGCAAACTGTGTTATCTAGCGCGCGTACGGTGACTGATGAGCAGCTAGCAGAAGTCAGCAGCAAGCTACAGTTTGATGAGCCAATTAATATTCAGTACACCTCAGGCACTACTGGATTCCCGAAAGGCGCGACCCTCAGCCATTACAATATTTTAAATAATGGGTATATGGTGGGTGAAAGCTTAGGTCTGACTGAACATGACCGGATGGTGATTCCAGTTCCGCTCTATCACTGCTTTGGAATGGTAATGGGCAACCTAGGGGCGCTGACCCATGGCAGTACTATTATTTATCCAAGTGCTGCATTTGATCCAGTGACTACGCTGCGTACCGTGGCAGAAGAAAAAGCTACGGTTTTATATGGCGTGCCGACCATGTTTATCGCCATGCTCGACAGTGAAGAGCGTCCAAGCCTTGATCTCACCAGTTTGCGTACGGGGATTATGGCCGGTTCCATTTGTCCGATTGAAGTGATGAAGCGCGTGATTTCAGAAATGAACATGAAAGAAGTGCAGATCGCTTACGGTATGACAGAAACCAGTCCCGTATCCACCCAAACGGCGAAAGACGATGATCTAGAGCGCCGTACTACGACTGTAGGTCGCACTCAGCCTAACCTTGAAACCAAAATCGTTAACGAAGAGGGGCAAATTGTACCCCGTGGCGAAATTGGTGAGTTATGCACTCGCGGCTATAGCGTCATGTTGGGTTATTGGAATAACCCCGATGCGACTAAAGAAGCGATTGATGAAGCGCGTTGGATGCACACCGGTGACTTAGCCATTATGGATGATGAAGGCTATGTGAAAATCGTTGGGCGTAATAAAGACATGATTATTCGTGGTGGTGAAAACATTTACCCGCGCGAAATTGAAGAGTTTTTATATACCCATGAGTGTGTGGCCGATGTGCAAGTGGTTGGCGTACCGTGCAAAAAGTTCGGAGAAGAAATTGTGGCTTGGGTCCAGTTGCACCCAGGTGATACGGTGACTGAAGATGAATTAAAAGAGTACTGCAAAGGTAAAATTGCGCACTTTAAGGTGCCACGCTACATCAAGTTTGTTGATGAGTTCCCCATGACTATCAGCGGTAAGATCCAAAAGTTCAGAATGCGTGAAATTAGCATGGAAGAACTCGGCATCGAAGCGCCTTAAGCGAATCACTTAAGACGTTAACCAAGACGCCATAATCTAAGGAGGCGTTAACGCCTCCTTAACTTTCCAACCCTGCACAATAAAAATAAAAGGGTGATTTGATGAGTGTAATTAGCCGTTTCCCTGTTCCCGAAACCCTCGCCGAGCTTCCCGATGACTTGCAGCAGCGCATTTTGGCGGTGCAAGAAAAAGCCGGATTTATTCCTAATGTGTTCTTAATGTTGGCCCATCGTCCCGCTGAGTTTCGAGCGTTTTTTGCGTACCACGATGCTTTGATGGAGCGTCAGTCAGAGACGTTAAGTTTGGCTGAGCGTGAAATGATTGTGGTTGCCATGAGCGCACAGCATGAGTGCTTATATTGCGTTGTAGCCCATGGTGCCTTACTAAGAATTTATGCCAAAGACCCACTGATTGCTGATCAAGTGGCGATTAATTTTCGCACTGCACCTATTACTAAAAGACAACGGCTGATGTTGGATTTTGCCTACCATTTAGCCATTGAGTGTGGTGTACTCACGGATGACTGGTTGGTCAGTCTACAGGAGCAAAACTTTAGTATGGACGATATTTGGGATATTGGTGCAATAGCGTCATTTTTTGGGCTGTCTAACCGGTTGGTGTCCATGGCTGGTACGCCACCTAATCCTGAGTTCTATCTAATGGGTAGGATGCCACGCAAGACCTAAACTAGCGCATTGACTAGTGAATAAAAAAGTAGTCGTTAATAACAACAAGAGAGACTCTATTTATGCAAGCAGTAAAGAATAAAAAACCAGTATTTTTACTCAGCACCTTAGCCGCGGTAATGGCGATGCCGATGCTGGCGCAAGCGGCCTTGGTTGAGGACAGTAAGGCCTCAGTGCAGCTGCGTAACTTTTATATGAATCGTGACTTTCGGCAAGGAGATGGACAGTCAAAAGCTGAAGATTGGGGCCAAGGCTTTATATTTCGTTTGCAGTCGGGCTTTACCGAGGGAACAGTTGGTTTTGGGCTAGATGCTTTGGGTTTAGTGGGAATTAAACTGGATTCAGGCGGTGGTACGGGAGGCACGGGAGCGTTAGTGCGTAGCCGTCACAGCGGTAAGTCGGCCGATAGCCATGGCATCTTTGGGGTAACGGCAAAAGCCAAACTCTCTGATACAGTGCTGACTGTCGGCACCCACGAGCCTTTGCTGCCGATCGCTTTTCGTAACGATACCCGTTTGTTACCGCAAACCTTTCAAGGGGCGCAGTTAGTTTCTAAAGAGGTTGAAAACCTCACCTTGACCGCCGGACAGTTTCGCAAAACCAATCTACGCGACTCTACTAATAACCAAGATATGACGATGTTTGCTGATGGCTCTAAGGGTGGGGTAGAGTCCAATCGCTTTAATTATGCTGGAGCCAGCTATCAGTTTGTACCTGGCTTAACTGGGACTTATTTCTTTGCTCAGTTAAAAGATAATTATCGTCAGCATCATGTCAACGTGCAGTACCTGACCGACTTAACCAGTGATCTGAAGTTTAAAACAGATTTGCGTTACTTTAAGAGCACTGATCAAGGTAAGACCGATGTTGATAACCGTCTAGCTAGCGGTATGTTCTCCTTAGGTTATAAAGGCCATTGGTTTGGTTTAGGTTACCAAGACGCCAGCGGTAAAACCGGAACGCCCTTTATCGGTGGCGGTACTGATCCATGGACCATGAACACCTTAACCTATCACCACTTTTTACGCGCTAAAGAAGACTCATGGCAAGTCCGTTACGACTTTAACTTTGCTGAGGTCGGTATTCCTGGGTTAAACCTTATGGCGCGTTATGTACGGGGCGATAACTTCAAAATTGGTAATAACAACGCGAAAGAGTGGGAGCGCGATATTGATCTGGGCTACACCATTCAAAGCGGCCCATTAAAAGATGTCAGTCTGTTGGTGCGCAACGTGATGTATCGCGGTAGCCATACCACCAATATTGATGAAAACCGCGTAATTGTTAATTACACCGTTAATTTGTGGTAATACAAGCGCGCTAACAGCCTAGTGCGGGCTCGCTCGCACTAGGTTTAATACTTATAAATCAAATAATTACACGCACATTCGTGGGCTTTTTGCCGTTTGCAAAAGGCTAAACAATGCAGGCTAAGACTTTGTGCTTAAGGTGCTTGTAAAACGTTAAAAACGCTTGTTATCGTTAACGTAAAGGTCGAGGACCTAAAGCTAATAACCAACAACAATAATCAGGGTTAGAGGGCTGCACATGTCATCAGACATTATTTTACAAACCCGAGGCTTAACTAAAGAGTTTCGGGGCTTTACCGCGGTGAATAATGTGGATCTCAGTATTCAGCAGGGCCACATCCACGCACTGATTGGCCCCAATGGGGCGGGTAAGACCACATTTTTTAACCTATTGACCCATTTTTTGCCGCCGACCCGTGGTGAGATCATTTACCAAGGCCGCGCCATTACCGGCATGAAAGCGAATCAGATTGCTAAATTAGGCTTGGTCCGCTCGTTTCAGATTTCTGCGGTGTTTGGTGAGATGACGGTGCTGGAGAATGTGCGCGTTGCCTTACAGAGCAAGGTGGGTAATTCGTTTCATTTCTGGAAGTCAGAGCACAGCCTAAATCGCCTTAATGATCGCGCCATGGAGTTACTTGAGGAAGTGGATCTAGGTGGCTTTGCCGATACCGTGACCAATGAATTGTCTTATGGCCGCAAGCGTGCTTTAGAGCTGGCCACCACCATGGCATTAGATCCGGTGATGCTATTACTCGATGAGCCAACTCAAGGCATGGGCCATGAGGACGTGGACATGGTGGTAGATTTAGTACGCCGCGCCGCAGTAGGGCGCACCGTATTAATGGTTGAGCATAACTTGAGTGTGGTTAGCCGTTTGTGTGATCAGATTACAGTGTTGGCACGTGGCTCGGTCCTTGCCGAAGGCGACTACGCCACCGTTTCAGCCAATCCAGAAGTACGTGAGGCCTATCTAGGCAGTGATACCACGGGCACTGAAAACAATTCGGAGGTTAGCCCATGAGCCATCCTGCACGCCGTGAGCAATTACAAATTGAAGACCTGCATGCCTATTACGGTCAATCGCATATTTTGCATGGGGTGAATATGGTGGTGCGCCGGGGTGAGTTGGTCACTCTTTTAGGGCGCAATGGCGCAGGGCGCAGCACCACCTTACGGGCAATTATGAATATGGTCGGTAAGCGCAGTGGCTCGATCATGATTAACGGCACTGAAACCATGGGCATTGCTGCCCACTTAATTCCTCGACTGGGCGTTGGCTTTTGTCCTGAAGAGCGGGGGATTTTTGCCAGTTTGAATGTTGAAGAGAACTTATTGTTACCGCCAACGGTACGCAGTGGTGGTATGGGGTTGGATGAACTCTATGAAATGTTTCCGAACCTCTACGAGCGGCGCTTTAGTCAGGGGACGCGTCTGTCGGGAGGGGAGCAGCAAATGTTAGCTATGGCGCGCATTTTGCGCACCGGCGCCAATTTACTGTTACTGGATGAAATTACCGAGGGCTTAGCGCCAGTTATTGTGCAAAAACTAGGGGAGGTATTGGTTAAATTAAAAGAAAAAGGCTTAACCATTGTGCTGGTTGAGCAAAACTTTAGATTTGCAGCCCCCTTGGCAGATCGCCATTACTTAATGGAGCACGGCAAAATTATCGATGAAATCAGTGCAGCCGAGCTGCCCAGTAAACAGGAGTTTTTAAGTCAAAGCTTAGGGGTTTAAGCCCGATCCAAATCATTATCACTGAATGCGACAACAACAATAAAAGACGAAGGTGTTCTATGAAAGGTTTAGCAAAAGCAATTAGCGGTATTGTTGCCGCCGGTTTATTGTCCACCACTGCCCAGGCAGCCATTAGCGATAACGAGATCCGTATTGGTTACCTAGCCGATATGTCGGGTACCTACCGCGATCTATCAGGCCCGGGTGGCTTAGAAGCGGTAAAAATGGCAATTGAAGACTTTGGCGGTCAAGTGGATGGCAAAAAAATTGTGATCTTTAACGCCGATGACCTCAACAAGCCCGATGTGGGTGCCAATACGGTACGCCAGTGGATTGATGAAAAAAATGTCGATGTAATTACCGGCTTAGCGGCTACCTCGGTGGTGATGGCGGTCAACAAAGTCGTTGAGCAAGAAGATAAGTTGGCACTGATTTCTGCCTCGGCTTCCTCATCCTTGACCAACGAGTACTGCTCACCAAACCATATTCACTGGGTTTATGACACCTATGCATTGTCTAACGGCACCGCCCACGCAGTCCTTGAAGAAGGCGGCAAGAGCTGGTTTTTGTTAGCCGCTGACTACGCGTTTGGCCATTCCCTTGAACAAGATATCACTAAGGTAGTTGAATCTGAGGGCGGCACCGTGGTGGGTAAAGTACGTCATCCATTCCCGAGTAACGATTTCTCGTCGTATATCTTGCAAGCCCAAGGCTCAGGTGCTGAGGTAGTGGCCTTAGCTAACGCTGGCGCCGACTTAGTTAATGCCCTGCAAACCGCCAGTCAGTTTGGTTTAACCCAAGCGGGGCAAAAGCTAGCGGGAATGGTGGTGTTTTTAAATGATGTGCATTCCATGGGCTTAGAAGTGACCCAAGATCTCATGCTGACCACGGGTTGGTATTGGGATATGAACGATGAAACCCGCGCTTGGGCTAAACGCTATTACGACCGAGTTGGCCGTATGCCCAGTATGACCCACGCCGGAATGTACTCGTCCACTTTGCATTATTTAAATGCGGTGAAAGCCACCGGATCCGATGATACGCAAACCGTACGGGCCAAAATGATTGAAACCCCAATCAACGATATGTTTGCTAAAAACGGTCAGTTACGTGAAGACGGACGCATGGTGCACGACATGTACTTAGCGCAGGTGAAAAAGCCGTCGGAGTCTAAGTCGGAGTGGGATTTGTATAAAATCCTGCGCACCATTCCTGGCGATCAAGCCTATCGTCCGTTAGCCGATAGTCAGTGCAAATTGGTTAAACAGTAATCGAGCGGTAATTCAACTTTTTTGATTGATCAAGGCGCAACTGGGTCGCTGTCAGTTAGGCAGCGACCTTAAGGATTGGGTGAAAGCATGACCATGATATTTGGCATTCCCCTCAGTGTATTGCTTGGGCAACTGCTGTTGGGGTTAATTAATGGTGCTTTTTATGCACTGTTGAGTTTGGGCTTGGCCATTATTTTTGGCTTATTGCGAATTATTAACTTTGCCCATGGCGCACTCTATATGCTGGGCGCTTTTGCCAGCTTATTAAGTTTAAAGTACCTCGGTGTGAACTACTGGCTGGCGCTGTTTTTAGCCCCATTAATGGTTGGGCTAATTGGCATGGCGATTGAGCGAGGCTTGCTGCGCAAAATTGCCGGCGAAGACCATCTGTATGGGCTATTACTGACCTTTGGTCTGGCGCTGATTATTGAAGGCTTATTCGTTAAATTATTTGGTGTTTCGGGCAGTTCTTATCCGATGCCAGATGCACTAAAAGGCGGCTTTAATTTAGGTTTTATGTTCTTACCTAAATACCGTGCTTGGGTGATTGTAGCGGCAATCGCGGTGTGTTTAGTGACCTGGTACATGATCGAGCGAACGCGCTTAGGCTCTTATCTGCGGGCAGGTACGGAAAACCCCAAACTGATGCAAGCCTTTGGTATTAACGTGCCGTTATTAATCACCTTAACCTACGGCTATGGTGCGGCTTTGGCAGCTTTTGCTGGGGTATTAGCAGCACCGATTTATCCTGTGGCACCTGGCATGGGCGCTAACTTACTGATTGTGGTGTTTGCAGTGGTGGTGATTGGTGGTATGGGCTCGATTATGGGCGCAATTATCACCGGTTTAGGTATGGGCTTAATTGAAGGCTTAACTAAGGTGTTTTATCCGGAAGCAGCCAATACCGTGGTGTTCTTAGTGATGGTGCTGGTGCTCTTGATACGTCCAGCCGGCTTATTTGGTAAGGAGGCATAGTATGTCTGAAGTATTAAATCAGCCTGCACAGCAGCAACGGATTCGTGTCGAGCGCGAGCGTCAGCGTGCTGCTAGTCGGCGTAATAAACTGTTTTTTGCCGCCTTTGTGCTGCTGGCGTTGATTGCTCCCTTTGGCATTTATCCGGTGTTTTTAATGAAGTTATTGTGCTTTGCACTGTTTGCTTGTGCCTTTAACTTGCTGTTGGGCTATGCCGGTTTATTGTCTTTTGGCCATGCTGCGTTTTTAGCCACTGGCGGTTATATCACCGGATTTGTCTTGACTGAGTACTCGGGCTTAAGTACCGAGCTGGGGATTTTAGCCGGTACTGCGGCCTCGGCTGGACTGGGCTTGATCTTTGGCGTGTTGGCGATTCGTCGGCAAGGTATTTACTTTGCCATGATCACCTTAGCCTTGGCGCAGCTGGTGTTCTTTATGTATATGCAAGCTAACTTCACCGGCGGTGAGAACGGGCTGCAGGGGGTTCCGCGTGGTCAGTTGTTTGGGCTGATTGATCTGAAGAACAATCTGAATATGTACTATTTTGTGCTGGCGGTGTTTATTGGCGGCTTCTTGTTGATTCAGCGCACCATTCATTCGCCCTATGGCCAGGTGTTAAAAGCCATTCGTGAGAATGAGCCGCGGGCAGTGTCGTTGGGCTATAACGTGGATGCCCATAAATTGCTGGCGTTTGTGTTATCGGCGGCCCTAACGGGTTTAGCTGGGGCAACTAAAACCGTGGTGTTCCAGTTGGCGTCGTTAACGGATGCGCACTGGCATATGTCCGGTGAGGTGATTTTGATGACCTTGCTAGGCGGTGTGGGCACGGTGTTGGGGCCATTTGTGGGCGCCAGTATTGTAGTGACCTTACAAACCTATCTAAGTAGCGGGCCTTTAGGTGATTGGGTGCACGTGATTCTTGGGGTGATCTTTGTGGTCTGTGTCCTGATGTTCAGAGCGGGCTTAGTGGGCTGGATGAGTAAGCTGATCCGTAAAAACTTTAAGTAACTTTGGTGTCCTTGAGCCTTGAACTGGGGCAGCGCGGTGTGTGAACTAAGCTGCCCTGGTTCTTTTTTTACGTGCTAATCCTTAGCTGCACAAACGCCCGCTAAAGTGGTAAAGGAGGTGTCTTTGGCGGTGAGTAAAAAATCCTGCATAAAAGGGGTGTCTAGCATATCGCTACGAATGGCCGCATACAGGGTAGAGGTTAAGCCTTTGGCTCCAAGTTTAATCGCTTTTACATAGCCTTTGCTGCTGTACTCATGCAGCGCCCAATTAGGCAGGCAACACACGCCACGGCCACTGGCGACAAGTTGCATCATCATTACCGTAAGTTCTGAAGTGCGTATCGCTAGGGGCTCAATGTCGGCTTTATCTAAAAACTGGGTAAATATATCTAAGCGATCCCTATCAACCGGATAGGTAATTAGGGTTTGGTCGGCTAAATCATTTGGTTCAATAAAACTTTTTTGCGCCAGTGGGTGTTGGTTAGCCACGGCTAATAACGGCTCGTAGGTAAATAACGGAATATAACTTAAGCCGCTAATATCCATGGGGTCTGAGGTGACCACTAAATCCAGATCACCGCGAGCTAAAGCAGGCAGGGGAGCAAAAGAAAAGCCCGAGGCTAAATCTAACTCGACTTCAGGCCAAGCATTACGAAACTGGTCAATAGTAGGCATTAACCACTGAAAGCAGCTATGGCATTCAATCGCCATATGCAAGCGCCCCGCGGTACCACCAATTAAACGCGCCAGATCGCGCTCGGCCGCGCGCATTAAGGGCAATACTTCGTTGGCTAGTTTAAGCAAACGAAGACCAGCACTGGTAAAGCGCACCGGTTTGGTTTTACGGACAAATAAGCTGGTTTCTAGGCGTTCTTCTAATTCTTTAAATTGGTGGGAAAGGGCCGACTGGGTGAGGTGCAAACGCTCAGCCGCCTCGACCAAACTGCCAGCTTCTTTTAAGGCTTGAAGCGTTTTTAAATGACGGATTTCGAGCATGAGCATCCCTTAGGTAACAAGATGAGGAAAACTGATGAAGGTAAGAAATGAGTTTAGATTGCCTCATTATGCGCTAAGAAACAAAAATAGCTTTATTTTGGGGATAAAAGAAGTTTGCGTGGCTGCGTAAATTTTTGGTGTATATCCATGCGTATAGAATTTAAAAATAGACTGTGATACGACCTGAGGTATATAACGCTGAACGACCGCACGATTCACTCAATGACATGACGCCGTTAGAGTATTTAAATGCGGCATAAGCTCTCTACGAGATTGCTGTGTTATAAATGGGGTATTTACAAGATATTTATATATATGAAAATAGTTACTTGGAACTGTAATGGAGCTCTCAGACGGAAGCTTACAAATGCAGATAGCTTACAAGCAGATGTTTTGGTGGTTCAGGAATGTGAAGATCCTGCGTTATCGACTCCTGAATATAGAGACTGGGCTGGTTCATATCTGTGGGTAGGAGAATCAAAAAATCGTGGTATTGGCATTTTTCCTAGAAATGGTCATAGGGTTGAAAGATTAGATTGGAGCGGCAGTTTTTCTATCCCTAAATTGTTCAGCAAAAGTAAAGCACTGAGCTGGCGTACTGAAGAACTCCGATTGTTTCTCCCTTTCAGTATCAATAGAGATTTCACGGTGCTTGCTGTCTGGATGAAAGGGCGAAATGACGAAGTATTTGGGTATATAGGGCAACTCTGGAAATATCTTCAAATTCATCGCCAAGAACTTAGCCATAATAAAACTATTATTCTTGGCGACTTTAATAGCAGTACGCGTTGGGATAAGCCAGATCGGTGGTGGAATCATTCTGATGTAGTCAATGAGCTAAGCGAGATTGGTTTTGAAAGTCAGTATCATCGTGTCTTTAATGAAGAGCAGGGCGAAGAGACAAACCCAACATTTTTCTTGTATCGAAACCGAGAGAAAGCTCACCATATTGATTATATTTTTACTTCATCTGACTTTTCAGAAAGCTGTAATTTACAGGTCGGTTTTCATGAAGAATGGATTTCCATAAGTGACCATGTGCCGTTGACATTAATTATTAACAGCTAACAAACCACTTTTAGCGATTGGTTTTATGCCGTTTAGCGGCTTCAGACTGGCGCTTAATTTTGGCATAGACATTCAGGTCAATTGATATGCAACTAGCCATCACTATAGTCGATGCGTTTACCGATGCAGTATTTTCAGGCAATCCAGCGGCGGTGATTATTACCGAGCAGTGGCTGGCTGATGATTTAATGCAATCCATTGCAGCAGAAAATAACCTTTCAGAAACAGCGTTTGTGGTGCCAACGGGGGTGGGGTGTTACCAGATTCGTTGGTTTTCACCGTTAACCGAAATTGATTTTTGTGGGCATGCCACCTTAGCTTCCGCCTTTGTTTTGTTTAAGCAGCAACCTGAGTTAAGTGCACTCACTTTTTCTGCTCAGGCAGTGGGAGAGTTACTGGTTGAACAGACGGCTGCAGGCGACATTAAGATGAATTTTCCTAATACCAAGCCTGGCAAATTAGAAGTTATCCCTAAGCAACTAAGCGCGGGGCTGTCTATTGCACCCAAAGAAGTTTATTGCAACTCACAAGCTTATTTTGTGATTTATCCCACAGAGGCCGAGGTGTTAGCGGTCGAGCGCGACAATGCACAGCTCAAGCAATTAAAACCACTGGATGTAGTAGTTACCTGCCGCTCTGAATCAGCAGAGTACGATTTTATCTCAAGATACTTTTGGCCAGCTAATGGCGGGGATGAAGACCCAGTGACGGGATCAATCCATACTGGGTTAGCGCCATTGTGGGCTGAGCGCTTAGGCAAAAATGAACTGCTGGCTTATCAAGCCTCAGCGCGTGGCGGCGTGCTTAAGTGTTCGGTTATAGGGGATAGAGTGATTATTTCTGGTAGGGCGGTGCAGTATTTAAGTGGAACCATCAGCTTATAAGCATGAGACCTTTCTGATAGTTGCAAGCAGATGGGCAATACTTTAGTGTTTCAAACAGCTCAGCTGTTATCAGTTAGCCACTTACTTAAGTCATTTAAAGGACAGCACTAGGCGTTTATTACTTGCCATCTTTTTACCTTGGTTACAGTTTTTCACTATTGGCCGCCCCTTTGCAGGGATTATTTGTTTACTGCTGCAAATCACGGTAATTGGCTGGATTCCAGCCGCTATTTGGTCGGTTTATGCCTTAAGCCAATACAAAACAGATAAGAAAATTGAAAAAGCCTTAGGCTCGCGATAAATAGTCTCGCGATAAATCAGTGCGGTGATCTGGCTCAATAGCGACCCTTAATTAACCCAATAAGCTCTAGCTGCAGTACCGTTATCGAATCAATAAAAAGGACTATCAGTCGTAACAATTTTTAGAGGATGTTATGCATAAACTCGCATTAGCTTTAACATTGGCTGCTTGCTCACTGGCTACGGGAGTGCAGGCTGCGACGCAGCTGGCGACTGATCCTAAAGCCTTTATTCCCCAAGGTTATGTCGTGGTTGAAGAACTGACAGGGGATTTAAATAAAGATGGGCGGCCCGATTACGTATTTATGGTAAAGGGCACTGATCCGCGGCGGGTGATTGAGCATGAGTATCGTGGCACCTTAGATCGTAACCGACGCGGACTAGTGATTGTATTTAATCGAGCCCAAGGCTATGAGCTAGCCTTAACTAATCCCGAAGTCTTTGCATCGGAAAATGAAGATGGCGGTGTATATTTTGCACCTGATTTAGAGCTAGCGATAAAGCGCGGTAATCTCTATGCCACCTATAGCCATGGGCGCTATGGCAATTGGACCTATAATTTTCGCCATCAAAATAACGACTTTGAGTTGATTGGCTTTGATGTTTACTCTACGCGCGGACCCACCGTGCTTTCTGAAATAAGCATTAATTTCTCCACGAGAAAAATGCTGGAAAAAGAAAACATTCACCAAAATGAAGAAGAGTTAGAGCCGGTGTTTAAGGATACCTGGACAAACTTTAGTTTCCCTCAGCTGATCCGCTTAAGCGAGATTAAGGATATTGAAGAGCTGAATATATTAGATAAGGTCAAAGGCTATTAATACTCGCCTTTGACCCCAGCGTACCTGGCTAGTTAATTTGCCATAGTACAGCGCAATTACTCATCGCTCTGGTTAAGTATTAACTGCTCTAGCAGTTGCTGATTGCTAACGGCCGTTCCCCAAGTATCTGTATGCACCAACTGGGTTAAAGGCAGGCGCGAGCGCCAGCCTTTACTGGCAAGTTCAGGTTGATCGAGAAATTCACTGACATAGCCTAAACACAGATAAGCCAAAGGGTAGACCGATTCTGGCAGTTGTAAAATAGTAGCCAGCTGCTGTGGATCTAAAATACTAACCCAACCCACGCCAATGCCCTCGGCACGGGCCGCTAGCCACAGATTTTGCACCGCTAAGCAACTGCTAAACAGATCCATCTCCATCACCGAGTTGCGTCCTAAGACATGGGGGCCGCCTCGGCTGCGATCACAGGTAATACACAGGTTAATCGGGCTATCAAGAATCCCTTGCAGCTTTAAGCTTTGATAGTGTTGTCGACGCTCGCCTTGATAATTAGCGGCTGCTTTAGCATTTTCCTGATTAAAGCTAGCCAAGACTTGCTGGCGAATGGCAGGGCTTTCAATTACCACAAAATCCCACGGCTGCATAAAACCAACCGAAGGTGCGTGGTGCGCCGCCTTAAGTAAACGCGCTAAAACTGAAGGAGGAATTGGATCGGCTAAAAACTGCGAGCGCACATCACGGCGCTCATAGATGGCGCGATAGACCCCAGCTAATTGCTCGGCAGTAAAGGGGCGATTAACCTCAGACATGCAGGAGTCCTTGCGGGTTAAGGTTTAAGACTTGATACAACCACTGGGTATCTAAGTGCTGATCAATCAGATCGGCTAAGCGATCTAATTCCTTTAAACGATGTTGCTGATAATCCACGGCGGCTCCCGGTTGGCTTAAACCGGCCCAGTCTAACAAAGCCTCTGCCACCTGCGGCTGTTCAAATAAACCGTGCACTGCACAGCCCGCTACTTGCTGATCTAAACTGAGGACGCCCTCGGCTTGGCCATTCAGCTGTAACAGCGGTGTATCCAATGCGCTACCCTGCAGACTGCCTTGCATTAGGCGATACCCGCTGCAGGCTAATCCTGCATGCTGGGGTAAGCAGAGGTTGCCCTGCACGCTTTCTAGGCTGGTGATACGGGCAAGCTGCGTATGCAAAGCGACTAAGCCTAAGCCCGGTTCGGTCTGTGGTTGGCTTGCTGCGCCATAACTAAGGGATTGGCCTAGGAGCGGAAAACTGCTGCCTAAAGCCAAGAGCTTGCCGCCATAGCGCAGGTGCCGCTGAATGGCCGTTAGCCAACTGTGTTGCTTAAGCCAAGCTAAGGTAGCGATCGGGTTTTGGCTGCCGGGCACAATGATTAAATCCGCAGCAGGTATTTCGGCTGGGTGATGGCTAAAGCATACATCCAGCGCTGGGTGTAAGCGCAGGGGATCGAACTCATTGTGTTGGGTCATGCGTGGCACTAAAGGAATCAGCACCTTAAATGTGGCCTTAGCAGAGTGCTGGCTGCTGGCTAATCCGTCTTCAGCATCCAATAACAAATTGGTTAAGTAGGGCAGCACGCCAATGACCGGCTTATGGGTATGTTGGCTTAGCCAGTCTAAGCCTGGCTGTAAGAGAGCGAGATCACCACGAAAACGGTTAATCAGTAAGCCTTGGGTACGTGCTTGTTCGCTGGGGCTAAGTAGCGCTAACGTACCAACCAATTGTGCCAATACGCCGCCCCGATCAATATCGCCGACCAATAATACTGGGCAGTCGGCGGCTTCGGCAAAGCCCATATTGGCAATATCATGGTGGCGTAAATTAATTTCGGCGGGACTGCCAGCACCTTCGGCAATAATCACCTGATAGCGCTCACTCAATGCCTGCCAAGCCACCATCACCGATTGCATGGCATGGGCTTTATAGGCGTGATAATCCACCGCATTTAGCTGGGCATAGTGTCGCCCGCGAATCAGCACCTCAGCTCCACAATCGGTATGCGGCTTGAGCAAGACTGGATTCATATCACTGTGCGGCTCGATCCCACAGGCGAGCGCCTGTAATGCTGTCGAGCGCGCAATTTCACCGCCATCACAGGTAGGGGCGCTATTGAGCGCCATATTTTGCGGTTTAAACGGCGCTACCGAAATTCCTTGACGAGCTAACCAACGGCACAGGGCTGCGACCACTGTAGTTTTGCCCGCATCCGAGGTGGTGCCTTGCACCATCAGTGTGGTCATTTACAGCTCAATCCCTTTTTGCGCCTTAATTCCTTGGTCTTTAAACGCATGCTTGAGGGCGCGCATATCGGTCACGGTATCTGCTAACTCGATCAGCTCGGGTGGCGCATTACGGCCGGTAACAATCACATGCTGCATAGCTGGGCGCGCTTGCAGATCATCCAGCACGCGATCAAGATCCAGATACTGATATTTCAGGGCGATATTTAGCTCATCAAGCAGTAGTAAATCGTAACTTGGGTCTTGCAGCATCTTGGCTACCACGTCCCAAGCTGCGCTGGCGGCGGCCATATCTTGTTCGCGATCTTGGGTATCCCAGGTATAGCCTTGGCCCATCACATGGTAATCGACATTGGCTAACTGACTAAAAAAAGCCTGCTCGCCTGTACTAAAAGCCCCTTTAATAAATTGTACGATGCCTACTTTCATGCCATGGCCCAGCGCTCTGGCGACCATACCAAAGCCCGAGCTACTTTTGCCTTTGCCTGGCCCTGTTAAGACCAAGAGAATGCCTTGTTCTTTTTGCGCTTGGGCAATCCGTTGCTGCATAATTTTTTGTTTAATCGCCATACGTTGTGCATGGCGTTCAGGGTTGCTGTTACGAGACATGGACTGCTCCTTTGGGTCACGCAGGCCAGGTAGTTAGGCCAGCGGAATAAATACGTGATGGCCTTCTACCAAGGTTGAGGTTAAAGGCTGTTGATAGAGTTCGGTTAAGGTGTCGACCTGTAACAGCTGCTGGCTCTCGCCCCAGCGGGCTCTGCCATCGGGATACAGTAACAACACATGGCTGCACCAGCGCGCGGCTAAGTTAAGATCATGCAGACACATAATCACCGTTTTGCCGGAGTGCGCTTGGGCGGTTAATAAGCGCATCACCTGCACTTGATGCTGTAAATCTAGGTGATTCGTTGGCTCATCGAGCAGCCAAATAGCAGGGTTTTGCGTCATTAGTGTAGCAATTGCGACCCGTTGCCGCTCACCGCCAGATAAACTGCTGAGCAAACGAGGCGCTAATGGTTGGCAGTCTAGGGCAGCTAGTGCCTGCTGTGCCAGTTGCAGATCAAGTGCTTGTTCTTGTTGCCAAGGCGCCAGCCATGGGTGCCGGCCCATCAGCGCAGTTTCTAAGACAGTGGCGGGAAAGCTGTCTTGGCGCTCTTGAAACACCAAACCTAATTGCTGTGCTATTTGCTTACGTGATAACTGCTTAAGGGGTTGCTGCTGCAGCAGAATCTGGCCGCTGTGGGTTGCCTTTAAACCGGCTAAGGTATGCAGCAAGGTGGTTTTGCCAACGCCGTTAGGACCTAAAATGCCCCAGCTTTGACCCGCAGCAAAGTTTAGGTCTAGGGCGGTGCCAGCAGGGCGTGGCAAATCTAGCTGTAGCTCAACGCAGGCTAAAGCACTCATTAACGACTCCGGTGCAAGAGATACAAAAAAGTCGGCACGCCCAGTAAGGCAGTAATAACGCCGACCGGTAATTGCTCGGGGGCAATCACGGTGCGCGCCAAGGTATCGGCCAGGACTAATAGGCTGCCGCCAGCAAGGGCGCTGGCTGGTAAAATTAAGCGCTGGTCATTGCCCAACACTAAACGCAGCATATGCGGCACGATCAGTCCGACAAAACCAATGCTGCCAGCGGTGGTCACGGCGGTGGCGGTGAGTAGGCTGGCGATGAGATAAATACTCCATTCCAAGGGGCGAACGGCTACGCCTAAGGCGGCGGCTTGTAAGGGACCGCGTGCCAACACATTAAGATTGCGTGCTAGCGGTAAAATCAGCAGGCTGGCCACTGCCAGTACGCCTAAGGCCGGCCAAGGGGAGCGCGCATAAGAGACATCGCCCATTAACCAATACAGCATGCCGGGTAATTTGTAGGAGGGGGTCAAGGCTAAGATCAGGGTAATCACTGCTCCCCAGCCGGCGGCCACCACCACCCCGGTCAGCAGCAAGCGCGAGGCGGTCCAACTGCCGCTACCTTGGGCAAGGCCAAACACCAATAACATCGCTAGCATCGCACCAGTAAAAGCCAGGCCTGAAATTAAGACTGCGCCTAGTCCAGCCAGCATAGCCAATAATGCACCAACCGCAGCGCCACCAGATAAGCCCAGTACATAAGGATCGGCTAAGGGATTACGCAGTAAAATTTGCATTAACGCCCCGGCCACGGCCAATAAGCCTCCGGTGGCAAACGCCGCGAGGGCACGAGGCAGACGTAACTCCCAGAGCAAGGTCTGATGCAGTGGATTACCTTGCCCTTGTAACGCTAGCCATAACGCATCTGGATTAATAGTCACGCTGCCAATGGCGAGGGCTAAACCGAGGGCAAGCAGGGCAAGGCAGCCCAGTACTAAAAGCGTGCGTAGCATCGGCTAGTGTCCCTTGGCTGAGTGGGTGGGAGCATGGGTTTTGCTACGCACCTGATCTAATTGCTGACAAATATCGCGGGCTGCCTCTAACAAGCGGGGAGTGGGGCGAGAAATTGGCGAGGCCGGGGTATATAACAGATTATGCTCAGCAACCGCGCGTAGTTTAGGGTAGCGCTGCCAATGATCCAGTTGGTTGGCCGGCAGTTGCTCAACGGCGCCGGTAATAATCACCTGTGGGTTTTTCTCCAGCACTGCTTCTGGACTAATGCGTGGCACTAGGCGCGGCTGATCGGCAAATAGATTCTCACCGCCACAGAGCTTTAATACCTTGCCAATTAGGTGCTGATTATTGATGGTCATTAAGGGCGTTTCCCAGACTTGATAAAACACACTAACCGGCGTAGCTGCTTGATACTGCTCTGCTAGTTGCTGCATGGCTTGGCGAAAGCGCTCGGCTTCAGCAAAACCTGCGGGTTCGGTCCCAGCTAATACCGACAGGCGTTCAATGGCGCTGGACACCCCTTCAAAGGTACGCGGCTCAATACTAAAAATAGGTAGGCCCAGAGCTTGCAGGCGACTGATTTGCGCCGGCGGGTTACCGCTTACCCAGGTGATAATTAAATCAGGCTGTAGGGCTAGCAAGGCTTCAAGATCAATCCGCGTATGATTGCCAACCAACGGCAGTTTTTGTGCGGCTGGCGGATAGTCGCTGTGATTAACGCCAGCAATTACCGAGTCGCCTGCACCCGCAGCAAACATTAACTCGGTGGCGCCCGGAGAGAGGGTGGCTATGCGTTGGGCAGGAGCAGTTAAACACAGCGTTTGCTGGGCATCGTCGGTTACGCAACGCTCAGCCGCGATCACCAGCAGCGAATTTGAGCCAAACAGACTCAGCAAACAACAGCGAAACAGTAAAGACAGCCAGCGCATAGGAACTCCGCAGTATGGGGCAGCAAGGTAGCTGCATCACTGCGCAGGTTAAGACGGGCGGCAGGGGCTGGTTGGCCAGTAGCAAACTGGCTGCTAAACGCAGGCGTGCCACCGCGACTGCCCACCGCAGCGTTTGGTGTGTTAACAGGCCGGTCTCCGGACTACTAAAGCGAGGCTTAGTTACCGTTGCGGGGGCAGTGCTGGATTTGCACCAGCTTCCCAGTTTCATTGCCCAACACCGAATTTAGGCAACACCTGAAAACCTGGCGCAGGCTAACAAGGGCACTGGCGAGGGTCAATCGTTAATTTGCTGAGTAGTCGGCCAGCGCCTTGGCTAAGCGCTGCCAGTCCGAGGTAGTTGCAGGCAGACCAAAGCGGACTAACTGCTGCTGACCAAACTGTCGCACTAAAACCCCTTGGGCAGCCAAGGCATCGGCTAAGTGCTGTGGTTGTGGGCAGTGAATGGTTTGAAATAGCGCGCAGCCCCCGAGTACGGAATGGCCATGTTGTTGCAGTAACTGCCGTAAGCGCTGGCTGTCTTTAGCAAGGAGTTGGCGCATCTGCTGTTGCCAGCGCTGATCAGACAAGGCGCGCGCCATTAAATAACGGCTGGGGCCGCTGAGCGTCCAAGGGCCGAGCAGTGAAGGCAGTTCGGCTAAAATAGCTGGGTCACCGACAATGGCACCAGCGCGCACGCCAGCAAGCCCATAAAATTTACCTAGCGAGCGTAAAATCAGCAGTCCCGTAGCATCAGCCTGTGGGCATAGGCTGTGTTCGGGCGTGGCATCGATAAACGCCTCATCGACAATCAGCCAGCCATTGCGTTGTTGTAAGCATTGTAACCAGTGTAATAAACGCTGGGTGGGTACGCGTTGTCCGGTTGGGTTATTGGGATTAATCCAAATTAAGACATCCAGTTGCTCAAGCCAGGTCGTCTCCTCTGCCGCCTCTGCGCTAAACAGCGCATTATCTAGCCACACAATTGTGTGGCCGGCTTGTTGCCATTGCCAGGCATGTTCTTGATAGCCGATGCGCGGTACGCCTACTCGGCAGCGGGGCCGCAGGCGGGGTAAATTCATGATGGCTGCCTGACTACCCGCTAAGAGTTCACAGCCTGCTGCTTGCGGTAGCTGCAGCTGCTGGCGCACCAGCGCTGCGAGTCCATCATCGGCTTCAGGTAAACGCTGCCAGATTGCGCCAGGAATCTTAGGGACTGGCCAACCATGGGGATTAATTCCAGTGGAAAGATCCAGCCAGTGTTCGCGGGCAATGCCCCAGCGTGTAGCTGCAGCATTGAGGCTGCCGCCGTGTTTGAGCAACATCTTAGCTCCCTCCCAGTGTACTCAGCAGGCATAGGCCAGCAAGGACTGCCAGCCACAGCCAAGTGCCGCGCCGGATCAAGGTAATGGCCGCATAAATGCTGGCCGCGCTGGCTGGCTGTTGAGTGCCTAACCATGGGCGCTGCTTGATGCCTCCGAAGTAAGGGGCTGGACCGCCTAGCCGAACTTGCAGCGCTCCCGCACCGCTGGCCATGACCGGGCCAGCATTTGGACTATCCCACTGTTTGGCTTGTTGTTGCCAGCAGTGCCAAGCGCTGCGCCGCTGACCAAGCAGGCAATAGGTGAGGGCCGTTAGGCGAGCCGGGAGCCAGCCAAGTAGATCATCAAGGCGTGCTGCGCAGCGGCCAAAGTATAAAAAGCGTGGCGTACGGTAACCCCACATCGCATCTAGGGTGTTGACTAGGCGGTGCAGCACCACTCCAGGCGCCCCAGCGACAATAAACCAAAACAAGCTAGCAAAGACGGCATCGGCGCCATTTTCTAAGATTGACTCGGTGGCTGCGGCGGCCACTGCCGGTTGATCTAGCGCGCTGGTTTGACGACTGACAATACGGCTAACTTGCTGCTGGGCTTGGGCCAGATCATTATTTTGTAAAGGCACAGCAACGGCAAGGCCATGCTCACGCAAACTGCGTAAAGCAATAGCCAACCAAAGGATCAGCGAGTTGAGTGCCATTAGCCAGAACCCACTGAGCTGCGCACTTAGAAAAATTAATCCGGCCAGTACCGGTAAGGTGAGCAGGAGTAGCGCTATACCGCCGCGTATTAGACGCTGCTTGGCAGAGTAACGCTCAAGATTAAGGCGGGTCTCAAGGGCTTGTGCAAGGCGGCCAAAACCCACCAGCGGGTGCCACTTTTTCGGCTCGCCTAACAGTAGATCAAGCAGCAGCGCTATAGCGCAGGTGAGAAAAATCGCAAACACAGCGGCCACTATCCTAGTTCACTCAGTGGTAAAAGAGCTAAATCCTACCTGATTCGGCTGTTGTGCGCTGAAATAGATACGAAATCCCCATGTGCCTAACTGCTGTTGGATTCTTTTGGGTTGAATAATTTTATTATAAATCAAATGGTTAGTGGGTATCTTTGAACTAATACAGCGCTTGCCCCTCCATACAACTGGTGATTTAGAGAAACTAGGTGGGTAGTGAATGAACAAGCGTTGGATGGTAGGGTTAGGTATGGGCTTAGGTTTATTAAGTATGCAGGCCCAAGCAGAGTTAGTGGATACCTTAGGCGAACTTACCGGCTACCACATTGTTGAGCGTAAGCAAATTAAAGGCTGGGTAGATGCCGATGGCAGCCAAGACAGCGCCTTTAAAGGCTGTAAAAAAGGCCGCACCATCTTGTTTGAAGATGGCCAGAGCCTCACTTGCAGCAGCTATGGTTATTTATATGCTTATCGACCACAAGCAGTGATTTTGAGCCGAGAGCTAAAGCTAGATGATCAAACACTGCACAGTGAATACAAGATGGTGGTGGGTGATGAATTGTTTAGCATGCAGCGCTAAACCCAGCTAGGGTACACTGCGCGATTTTAGCCGAGCGAGCAGTTGTTATGTGCGCATTACCAATGGTTATCCTTTGTCCTGCCCAGCATTTACCGTTGGAGTTATTGCTGCTGGCCGACCCCGAGCCTAAGCAAATTCAGCGTTATTTACCCGCCTGCCAAGGCATTAGTTTGCAGCTAGAACAGCAACTGCTGGGGGCTGCCTTAGTTCAGCCCATGGGCGACAGTAAGTATGAAATCATGGCGATTGCTGTACAGCCTGAGGCTCAGCAGCAAGGTTATGGCAGTTTATTATTGCGCTGGCTGCTGGATTACTATCGCCAGCAAGGAGCACAGCAGCTCGCAGTGGCTACCGGTTGCTTTGGTTATCAGCTTGGCTTTTACCAGCGTCAGGGGTTTAGGGTTGAACAAATTAGAAAAAACTTTTTTCTTGAACACTATGCCGAGCCTGTGTTTGAGCAGGGCATCCAGCACTTTGATCAGCTGTATTTGGTCTGTCAATTGCAGTGAAACACAATAGCAAAAAGTGGTAAAGAAGCGGCTAATTTGCAGTAAAAACGTCAATTTTCGAAAAATGTTATAATCATCAGTTGATTAACTGATGGAGAAAGTTTTGACTAATAAAAAAATTGCAATTTTAGGTGCCGGTCCTAGTGGATTAGCTCAGTTACGTGCCTTTGAAGCGGCGCGTTTAGTCGGTGTAAAAAATCTTCCAGAAATTATCTGCTATGAAAAGCAAAACGATATTGGTGGCATGTGGAATTACACCTGGCGTACGGGGTTAGACCGTAATGGTGAGCCAGTGCATGGCAGTATGTATCGTTATCTGTGGTCAAATGGTCCCAAAGAATGTTTAGAGTTTGCTGACTATTCGTTTGAAGAACACTTTGGCGAGCCAATTCCTTCCTACCCACCGCGGGAAGTGTTGAAAGACTACATCATGGGGCGGATTAACCAACAAGAGATCCGTAAGTACATCCGTTTTGAGTGTCCTGTACGCTGGGTGACCTTTGATGAGGACACAAAAAAGTTTACCGTCACCGTGATGAACCATAAAACCGGCGAGCAAGAAACCGATGAGTTTGATTATGTGGTGGTAGCGACAGGGCATTTTTCAACCCCAAATATGCCGTACTTTGAAGGTTTAGAAGAGTTTACTGGGCGGGTGATGCATGCCCATGATTTTCGTGACGCCTTAGAGTTTAAAGGCCAAGATATTCTATTGGTCGGTGGCAGTTTTTCTGCCGAAGATATTGGTACTCAGTGCTATAAATACGGCGCTAACTCGATCACCATTAGTTATCGCAGCAAGCCACTGGGTTATGCGTGGCCAGAATCAATTAAAGAAGTACCGCTAATTACACGCTTTGAAGATGATATTGCCTACTTTGCAGATGGAACCAGCCAGCGCTTTGATGCAGTGATTATGTGCACGGGCTATATGTTTCATTTCCCGTTTTTGCCGGATGAGTTACGCTTACAAACCCATAACTGTTTGTATCCTGCTAACTTATATAAGGGTATTTTCTGGCAGCCCAATCCCCAGCTAATTTATCTGGGTATGCAGGATCAATACTTCACCTTTAATATGTTTGACGCCCAAGCGTGGTATGCGCGCGATGTAATGCTAGGTAAGTTGCCTTTACCAGCGCTTGCTGAGCGTGAAGCAGACGAGCAAAAGTGGCTAGCGGAGTTTGAGCAGTTACAAAATGCCGATCAAGAAATTGATTTTCAGGCTAAATACATTCGTGATCTGACGCAACCTACTGATTATCCAGAATTTGCGGTAGAAAAGCAGGCCGAGATTTTTAAACAGTGGCAGCAGGATAAAAAGCACAACATTATGGGCTTTCGTGAAAAATCCTATCGCTCAACTTTAACCAATACCTTAGCCCCAGAGCTACCACAGCCGTGGCTAGAGATTTTGGATGACTCCCTAGAGCATTTTTTAAATCTGACCCTAACTAAGCCGCAAAAGCGTGCCAGTAATGGCTAAAGATAAAATAATAGTCTGATTTCACTTAGCTAAAATAAAGCCCCAATAGCGATCCGCTGTTGGGGCTTTTTTGTGTAGTGTTAAAAACTTACTTGGCTGCAGTGACTGCAGAGGTGTCGACACTGATGCCTTGCTCGTTAAAAACTTGCTGGGCGACGGTTAGTGCATTAATTACGCTGGGAAAACCCACGTAAGGAATCAGGTGCATAATGCAGCCCACAATTTCTTCGCCAGTTAAGCCAACGCTTAAGCCGGTTTTAATGTGCATCGCAATTTGTGGTTTGCCTTGTGCCACAAGCGCGGTAATAGTGGTCAAGACCTTTTGTTTATTATCTAGCCCAGGGCGCGAGTAAATGCCACCGAAGGCGTACTCGACCACATAATTTTTCAGATCGGGGGCAATATCACTAAAGGCCTCACCAATATCCATAAAGCCAGTAGGATCATCATCTGGTGAATTGGTCAGCTCTTGAATCTTACGGATGCCTTTTTGGTACAGGTCATGGGACATAGGTTAGTTTCCTTTTTAATGAAATGACGATAGGTTAAGGGCAAGGTACCTAAATTAGTCGGCATTTTGTAGTCATCGAGTAAAAGCAGCGGCGTTGTGACTGGATAATTTTACTCAGAGCTTTACTATTTGCGATTATTTCACGCTTAAGGCAGTTACTAGGTGGGTTGATGTCGATTATTTTTATACTGCACGCACTCTTAGTGCTGTCGTTTACCCTGCGGATTTTATTACGTGATGATCTGCAGCCCTCGGGGCGTCTGGCCTGGTTTATTGTGCTGAACGTGCTGCCGTACTTGGGGAGTATGATTTACTTTCTATTTGGTGAGGTGGATATTGGTAAGCATGCAAAAAAGCGTCACGATCAAATTTTTGCCGAAATTCAGCGTAAAGCTGCGGCTTTTATGGGCCAGCCAGAACAGGTAGAACAACTGGTTGAGCGGGTGTATCGCCCAGCCTTTCACTATGCCGGCTCAATTAATGGTTTTCATACCCAAGGCGGAAACCGAGCGCACTTATTTAGTGATAGCGCTGCGACCTTGCAGCAAATGATTGCCGATATTGATGCCGCCACTGATCACGTGCATGTGTTGTATTACATCTGGTTAAATGATCATACCGGCACCGCAATTGCGGAAGCGTTAATGCGCGCGGCGCGGCGTGGCGTCAAGTGCCGCGCACTGGCTGATGGCATGGGCTCACGGGCGTTAATTGGCTCAGGCTTATGGTGGCAGATGCAGCAAGCTGGAGTGCAAGCAGTAGTGGCGTTGCCCTATAGCAACTTAGTGCGCACCTTATTTGCCAGCCGGATTGATCTGCGCAATCACCGTAAAATCACCGTGATTGATTGCAAGATTACCTATTGTGGTAGCCAAAATGCGGCAGACCCTGAATTTTTAGTGAAACAGCAATACGGGCCGTGGGTGGATATTATGTTGCGCTTTGAAGGGCCGATAGTGGCGCAAAATCAGTTGTTATTTGCCAGTGATTGGATGCAGGCCACCCAAGAGCCCTTAGAGTTGATTCCTTTGCAAGCTACCCATTACGAATCAGGTTTTGCGGCGCAGGTGATGGGCAGCGGCCCCACCGAACGGCGCGGTGCCACGCCGCAGCTGTTTACTAATTTGTTTGCCAGTGCCGAGCGCAGCATCATTTTATCCACTCCCTACTTTGTGCCCGATACCACCACGATTGAAGCCTTATGTGCAGCAGCGCATCGTGGGGTTAAGGTTAAACTGATTTTTCCCAAGCAAAATGACAGCTGGATTGTTGCTGCTGCCAGTCGCAGTTATTACCACCGCTTACTAGACGCTGGGTGTTTAATTTACGAGCATGGGCCAGGGTTACTGCACGCCAAAACATTAACTGTGGATGATAAGGTCAGTTTAATTGGTTCGTCTAACTTGGATTTACGTAGTTTTGACTTGAACTATGAGAACAATATCTTGCTCTATGATGCACCGCTCACCCAAGCCATTGAACAGCGTCAGCTAGCCTATATAGCAGATTCAGAGCCAGTGGCGCTGGAGCAAGTATTAAGTTGGAGCTATAAGCGGCGGGTATGGCATAACGTGATTGCCACTATTGGTCCGGTGTTATAAGCGCAGCTATTTTGGCAAAAATGCTTAGCAGTGGTGGGCGATAGGTATACCCTAATAGGATACGCGTGACTGCATGAGTGGTAACTGCAGAAGAAGCGAATCAAAACAGGTGAGATGTATGCAGAAATTTCCCAAAGATATCTATACCGAACCCCAGCCAGACAGCGACACCTTAGCCAACCTTGGTCCTTTACGTGCTATGGCCGGTATTTGGCAAGGCCAATTGGGGATGGATGTAAGTCCCAAAGCACAAGGCGCCGAGCATCAAGCATTTATTGAGCAAATCGAGTTACAGCCAATTGATGGGCAAACCAATGGCCCACAACTGTATTACGGCCTGCGCTATCACACTCGTATTTTTAAACCCGATGACAACCAAACCTTCCATGATCAGGTGGGCTATTGGTTGTGGGAACCGGCTAGCGGCAGCATTATTCAAACCTTAACCATTCCCCGTGGGCAAACCGCGATGGCGGTAGGGCAAACCCATGCGCAGGCGCGAGAGTTTCGTTTAGAGGCGGTGCGCGGCTCGTTAACCAATGGAATTTCTTCTAATCCATTTTTAGAGCATGCCTTTCGGACTGAGCGCTATGTAATTGAAGTACAAACCCATGCTGATGGCAGCTGGTCTTACCGTCAAGAAACGACCTTGATTATTCCTGGACAAGCCGAGCCTTTTGCCCATACGGATCATAATCACTTGTATAAAATTGCTGAGCCGAGCTTAAATCCAACCGCTTATGCGGCGCAGCAAGCGGCGACAGAGACCGGAGGTTAACCATGTATTACGGTGAGCGCTTTAATGCCATCAGTCATTGTGTCGGGGCGGTGCTGGCGCTGATTGGTTGTGTATGTTTGGTGATTAGTAGTGCCTGGCAGGGCGCAGTGAAAGAAATAGTCAGTGCCAGTGTTTATGGTGGCAGCTTAGTGACTCTCTACACCACTTCAACGCTGTATCACTCGGTCAGTGGGCGGCTGAAACAGATTTTTCAAAAACTGGATCACTGTGCGATTTATCTGTTAATTGCCGGTAGTTACACCCCCTTTACCTTGATTACCTTAGAAGGAGCCTGGGGCTGGACCTTGTTTGGGATTAACTGGAGCCTTGCTGTGATCGGCATTATTCAAGAGTTCTGGTTAGGAAAGCGAACCCGCGTGCTATCGCTCATTATTTATTTAGTAATGGGCTGGTTAATTGTGATTGCTTTAAAACCTTTGGTTGCAGCCATGCCCGTGGCGGGTTTAGCGTGGCTAGTGGCCGGCGGAGTGACCTATAGTTTGGGGGTGGTTTTCTTTGTTCTAGATGAAAAAATTCAGCATGGACATGGCATTTGGCACTTATTTGTTTTAGCCGGCAGCATCATGCAGTTTATTAGCATCTTTATTTATGTGCTCTAGTGGCTTTATTGTGCAGCTAACTAAGTAGCGGCAGCCAGGGAAACAGCAGCACCTGTTGCTGGAGGTAGGGTTGTGGGTAGCGAGCCAATAGCTGCTGAAACAACAGCAGCACCTGAGGTAGTGTTTGCTGTTGCTGCTGAAAGGCGCTCAGCGCTGTATCAAGCTGTTGTGTCTCGCTGGCTGTGAGTTGCTTTAAGTAACCTTTAATATGCAGCAGTGCGTTATATTCACGCCCCCGTTGGGCGGGTAAAGCCAAGGCTTGTAGCAGCTGGTGAATATAGTGTGCTAAAAACTCCCCGCTCAGTGGTTGTTTAGCGGCCATTGCCAGTTGTTGGCCAAGCCGTTTATAGCAGGCAGGATCCCGCGCCATCAGCAGATATTTGTAGCAGCTATGAAAGTGATAGAGCGCTGCAGGTTGCAGTGGTTGTTGGATTAATTGTTGCCATTGGTAATAACACTGTACCCGATAGAAAAAGTGCAGTTGTAACTCTGGCTGCGCTAGCTGTTGTTGCTCAATCATTGGCAGTAAAGGCAGGTGTTTTTGTAGGCAACGGATAAAAAATCCAGGTTGCGCAGACAGTTGGCCTTGAGGATAAAAGATGGTGCTAGAGTTGAGAGCGCAAGAAGGCGATTTTTGCATCAATACATAGCCGGCCACCGCGTGCTGTTGAAGCTGTTGGGCCACCTGCTGCGCATAGTGCTGAAGGGCTACGCCATGGCTAATGCTGGGGGGCTGGACGTTGACTACATCTAAGGCGGTAATGGCCTTGGCGCTAGGTTGTTGCTGTTGAATCGGTGGACGTGGCGTGCCTAACCCGATGGCCATTTCTGGGCAAAGAGGCAACCACTCAACCCATGGCTGCAAGTGTTCCATACACAGCGCACTGTATTTATGCGCCGCGTTATAGCGCACCTTAGCGCCAGTTAAGCAGCTGCTAATGGCTAACCGAATCCGTGGGGTGAGAGGCTGAGCCGGCATCACAATGGCCTAGTTGGTAAGTAAAGAAAGCCCTAGATTAGGACTCGCAACGGCGTAAATCAACAGGGCCAACATAGGGGTTGGCATTTTTTTGCACACAAGCATTGGCTTGATTTCGCCACTTTTCCCAAGCGTTAACGGGGTATTTTTTATGCCAGATTTCATAGATGCGCCGATCAGACTTGGATAAACGCAGCTGATAGGTATCGGCCATATATAAATAAGACCTGGCAATGGCGCCGCGGGTATGTTCAGGTGGCATGGCTTTGCGCTGTTTAAAATCCACCACGAACTCACAGCGACCATACTGACTAGGGGCTTCCCGCCACTCGGTTAAGACAAAATTACTGCGATCACCGTTGACCTCACCCACTACCGGCACCAGGTTGTGTAGATCGGCTTCAGCGACCCGAAATACTGGGTCATTGGCTGCGCAGTTTTTACGCCCGCCGTCTTGCCAGCATTGCCGCTGATGGCCAATGGTCCAAGCCGGCACGATATGTTCCCACTCAACCCGTTGTGCGCGGTTAGCATTTTTGCGTGGCACGTAACCGCAGGACTTTAAGTCCAAACGGTTGCCATGGATATCGCAGCCACAGTAAAAGTCTTTCACCGGTTGTGCTGGATTGAAGGGGTTAACCGCGTAGATTTTCCATGCTTGATTTTTGGCTTGGGCAAAACTGCTCAGTTGATGGGGCGCTTTATTCCCTGGAAAGTCTGGGTAACTGCCTGGTTGAATACTTGGGCTTGGCTTAGAGGGAGTGGTAGGTGCGCGCGGTAAGTACTCTGCTAAATCAGGAAAATACGGCTCAAGCCAGTGTGCATAATGCAGTGCCGTTTGTAGCCACCGCGAATTTGAAAAATTAGGTTGAATTAACAGCGCCAGCGTCAAGAGGCCGATTAAGGCCGCTTGATATAGATAGTTAATCGGGCGTGGCAAGCCACTGCCGGTGACTAGGTCTTTTAACAGTTGGAAAATTTGGTTCACGAAAGCCTCAAGGTAAAATCATTAAGTGCTTCCGTGCGCGCCGTATTTTACTGATTGAGGCTAAAAAAGCCATAAGAAATAAGCCCTTAGCTAAGGGCGCACAACTGACTCGAGCCCTTAGCCAAGGTCGATCGCTTTAATTTGCTCGGGTAGAAGAAAAGCTAAGCGCTGCTTTACTGAGCATTAAGGCCACGCTGCCGCAGGCGGTTAGGGCGATCGGCAGGGTGCTTAAGGTTTGCGGAAAGAGACTGACAATCAGCCCAACAATCCCAGCAATTACAAACTGCATCATACCCATTAAAGAAGAAGCAATGCCGGCATGTTGCTGGGCTTGGGCCATCGTTAAAGCAGTAAGGTTACCTGTGACTAAACCCAGCATGGCCATGGCCAAGCCCAACAACAGTGCGTAGCTGAGGGCAGAAATCTCACTCAGCAGCGCAGTGGCCGTTAAGCTAATGGCAAGCGCTATAAATAAGCCAATGCCTAGGTAAAAAATCCGATGCACCTGCATGACTTTAAGTAAGCGCAGGTTCATTTGGCTGATAACAATCATCACTCCAGCGTTGGCAGCAAATAAGTAGCTAAATTGCTCGGGAGTGAAATCAAAATGGCTAATAAAGACAAACGGCGAATTACTGATGTAACTAAAAAGTGCACCTAAGGTGCCGCCAGTGGCGAGGGTAAAGAGCAAAAATTTAGGGTTACCCAGCAGCTCGCCATAACTTTTCAAAACCTTGGAGAAAGCTAAGGGTAAGCGGTTTTCCGGGGCCAAGGTTTCCGGCAGTAAGCGCCAGCTGAAGGCGAAGCAAATTACCCCGACGGCGGCTAAAGTCCAGAAAATACTGTGCCACTCGCCAAAGCGTAAAATCAGGCCACCAATTAAGGGGGCAGTAATGGGGGCAATCATCATTACTTGCATCAGCATCGAAAAAATTCGTGCCGAGTCTTGCACATCACAGGTGTCGGCCACCACGGCCCGTGGCGTTACTGCACCGGCTGCAGCGCCAATGGCTTGAAAGAAACGCGCTAGTAGCAAGCCTTCAAAGCTGTTTGTGGTGGCGGCAAAGATTGAGCTTAGGGTAAAAATACTAATGCCTAGAAGCAGTGGCAGCTTACGCCCAAAACGATCCAACAGAGGGCCATACAGGCCTTGACCGACACCTAGGCCAATTAAAAACACCGTCAGTGTTTGTTGTATTTGGCCGGCAGAAATATTAAAGCTATCGCCAACCGCAGGAAATGCCGGTAAGTACATATCAATGGCGGTAGCGACAATGGCACTGAGCGATGCCAGTAAAATAATCAATTGCCAATTGAGGCGAGTAGCAGGTCTGACGTGGGTCATTGAATCTCTCAGGTGAATTAAATGTGAATCATTCTTAATTGTTGCTAGGTTAACCCGTTTAGCGAGTTATCGATAGCAAAATGTCACTTCGATAGTTCCTCAGGTAATATGCTGCTTGGATCAATATAAGCTACTGCCAGCATGGCATAACAGGGGCATGATAGATGGGGGTTAAAGTGACAGCAGTTTGGGCAAAAGGGTCAATGCTCAGCGGTATTTTATTAGCTGGAGCGTTAGCCATCGCTGCATCGCTGCTGAGTCAATGGCCAGTGTTAGCCGCGAATGGCTTGGGGGTTTTAACGGTAGCAGTAATTTTAGGCATGCTGCTGGGCAATCTATTGCCCAACCACTGGCATAGCCAGTTAGCGCCAGGGCTGAACTTTAGTAAGCAACGTTTATTACGGATTGGCGTGGCTTTATTTGGCTTGCGCTTATCCTTAAGTGAGGTGCTGCAAGTAGGAATTGGCGCGCTAGTGGTGGATGCGCTGATGATGCTGAGCACCATTGTGTTAGCGATTTGGCTGGGGACCAAACTACTGCGTTTATCAACGGTTGATGCCTTGCTGATTGGCAGTGGTCACGCAGTGTGTGGTGCCGCGGCGGTGTTGGCCTGCAGCGGTATGGTTAAAGCGAAAGATAATCAGGTGGCGATTGCCGTGGCTTGCGTGGTGATTTTTGGCACCCTGAGTATGCTGCTGTACCCGTGGTTGTATCAGCTACAGCTTGGCTTTTTTGCTGATGATCACGCTTTTGGCGTATTTACTGGGGCAACGGTGCATGAGGTGGCGCAGGTAGTGGCGATTGGCACCGCTTTACCAGAGGCCACCGCCCAAGCTGCTTTAGTCAGTAAGTTAATTCGTGTGTTGTTGCTGGCGCCCTTTATTTTATTACTGGGTTGGTGGTGGCTGCGCCGTCACGCAGACGCTGGGGTCACTAGCAGCGAAAAAGTACAGGTGCCCATGCCTGTCTTTGTCTTTGGCTTTATCGCCTGCATGCTGCTAAATACCTGGTTTCCATTGTCGCTAGCGCAAGCTAAATGGGCCTATTGGCTGGATGATTTATTACTTGCCACTGCGATGGCCGCTTTAGGTTTAGGTACCCGTTGGCGCGACCTTAAGCAGGCCGGAATTAAACCGTTATTACTAGCCGCTGCCTTAACCTTGCAGCTGATGCTGCTAGGCGCGCTGGCTAGTTTAGTAACTCTTTAATGCTGCGCTCTTCTTCTTGTAGCGCGCGGTGTCGGGCATCAATTTTAGCGGCTAAGGGGTAATTATTAGCCGCACGTTGCTTGGCATAAATCAGTTGCTCGTAGGACTGCTGATACTCGCCAACTAAGGCGAAGTATTCTGCACGGGCTTGGTGCAAGCCAATAATATTGTTGGTCAGGCCCTGAACTTCAGCCAGCTGAAACCAAATATCGGGATCATAAGGGCGTTTGCGGACCAGCTTATTGAGCAGCTGCTCGGCATCTTGGGCGCGGCTTTGTTGTAAGTAAAAGTTGGCCAATACTTGCTGAGCTGGAAAGTACTCAGGCTGCTGTTGTAATAAGCGCTTTAAGCGCTGCTCTGCAGCTGCGTAGTGTTTTAGGCTGATTTCTAAATCGACATAAGCCAGTTGATAAATGCTATTTTGCGGAGCGCTGTTAATCAGTAAATCGAGATTTTGTTGGGCTTCTTTGAGCGTCTGGGCGCGGATTTGCGCCAGCGCTAAGCCATAGCGCGCTACGTCATTATTGGGCTGCTCTTGTAGTTGCGCGCGAAAACGCTTGAGTGCAATCCCCGGGGTTTCTTCAAAGGTGAGTTGTAACCGCGCCCGTAATAACTGATAGGTTAAGCTATCAATTTTGCCGTGTTGAGCTGCACGTTCGGCGCGGTTGCGGGTATCGGCAATCCGTGACTCGGTGATTGGGTGAGTCAGTAAAAACTCCGGTGGCATCTTATCGTAACGATACTGGCGCGTCAGGCGCTCAAACATTTGCGGCATGGCCCGTGGATCGAAGCCGGCTTTTTCCATATTAGCTAGTCCAATGCGATCGGCCTCTTGCTCGTTTTGCCGCGAGAAACGCTGGCGCTCCTGAAAAGCAGCAGCTTGCGAGCCAGCAATCGCTGCCATGGTTAAGTCGGCGCCGCCGCCGGCTGCCGCGGCGACAATCCCGGCTAACATGGCGGCCATCATTGGCACTTGCATTTGCTTTTGTGCTTCAAGCCCACGGGCAAAGTGGCGCTGGGATAAGTGCGCCAGTTCGTGGGCCATCACCGAAATATATTCTGCTTCAGTTTGGGCGTTTAGAATTAACCCCGCATTGACTCCGATAATGCCGCCAGGAGCGGCAAAGGCATTCAGTTCGGGACTGGCTAGTAAAATAAATTCTAAGCGCCGATCTCTTAACTGACTGGTTTCTGCTAGACGCGCCACGCTGGTTTCAACGTAGTGCTTAATTAAAGGATCTGACAGCTGTTTGACTTGGCCGCGCAAAATACTTAACCAGGCACGGCCTAGACGGTGCTCTTGCTCGGGTGAAATAAGCGCCGAGCTTGCATCACCTAAAGCCGGCAGCTCGTAGGCAGTGCTCGGCAGTGCCCAGAGCAGTGATAAAGACAGTAAAGAGACGCGAAGTAGCCCCATGGAGTCAGTCCTTAATGGTCAATCAAAGAGATATTGAGTGTAGCTTAACTGGCTGAGACTGGCAGCTAGTCCTACAGTTATTGCAGCGTTGTTTAGTGGGGGTTCAGGCGCTGCGCCTAGAACGCTAAGCCAGACCCTGAACCAGCCTTTTTAGTTCGATAAAACTTGAATCTTCAACGGCGTATGCTATAAAAATGCCCACCTTTAATTAGAACAACAATAGACAGAAGAACAAGATGAATAATCAATTTAATGCAGTGCAGGTAGTGGATGCTACGGGATTGGCTTGCCCGTTACCGCTACTCAAATTAAAGCTGGGGTTAAATCAGTTGGCTTCCGGTGAAGTTATTCAATTACTGGCCACCGATGCCGGCTCACAGCGCGATGTGGTGAGTTTTGCTAAGTTGGCAGGGCATCGCTTAGTTAACCAGCAGCAACAGGACGGTGTCTTCAGCTACTGGTTAGCTAAGGCTTAGTCAAAGGATTAGGATGCTTGATTAAGCTGTTGGGCTGCGGCGAGAACTTCAGCGACGTGGCCTTTAACTTTGACTTTACGCCACTCGTGTTGCAATACACCGTTGGCATCGATTAAAAAGGTGCTGCGCTCTATGCCAAGGTACTCTTTGCCATAGAGCTTTTTAAGCTTAATGACCGCAAATTGCTGGCAAAGGGTTTCTTCGGGATCGCTAATAAGTTCAAATGGAAAACCATGTTTGGCTTTAAAGTTTTCGTGGGTGCGTAAGCTGTCCCGTGAAACACCAAACACCACCGTGTTAGCCGCTTGAAACTCAGGGTAGGCATCTCGAAACTCTTGGCCTTCGGTGGTACAACCTGGCGTGTTGTCTTTTGGGTAAAAGTAAATCACCACTTGTTTACCTTGTAGTTGAGCAAGTTCTACCTGAGTATCGGCGGTCGCTTGGGCAATAAAATTAGGTACGGCTTTTTGCAATTCAAGGCTCATATCGATTCTCCTTTCAAGCAAGATTAAATTAACTGAGGGCGCCAAGGCTCAATCAGCGCATCCAAATTAAGCGAGTCGGCAAAGTCTAAAAACTGGTCACGAATCCAACTAATTTGCGCAGTGATCGGCAAGGTCACGGTAATGGTTGCGTTAAGCATCATGGTTTGAGTTTGCGGCGCGATATATGACTCATAGGCGATATTTTCTAGATTGATCTGCTGATCGCTAAAAAACTGACAGAGCTCCGCCAAAATATCGGGTCGATACAGCGCGTTCACATAAACAATGTAGGGTAACGCTTGCTCGGTGCTGTCTTGTTGCTCAGTGCGCACCACCGTTAGGTGAATATTTTCCCGTTTGGCAATATTAGGCAGGCTGACTTCAAGCCGCGCTAACGCATCCCAGCTGCCTCCTGCTTGCACCACTAAGGCGCTGTGTTGTTCATGGCGGGTTAGGCGACTATTGACAACCGAGCAGCGGCTTTCTAAGCAGGCGCGGCACAGCGCGTTGGTCAGCTCAATCGGATTTTGGCCAATGGCACTAATCACTAAATACTGATTGCGTGGAGAATAAGGGGTTTTCATACAGGCTTCCTACAATCGAAAGTAACAGTGCGCGTTAAATGTCAGAGCCTAATATACGCATAAAATCTAAAAGAATGAAAAAAGCCAGCTAAATTGCACAAAACTTAGGCTTTAATAGCAGAGTGCTTGTGCTAAATAAGGCTGATTAGTACCATTAGCGGTATTTCGTTTTTCTATCCTAGCAGGAGCAGTTGCATGATTTCAGGCAGTATGGTGGCGTTAGTCACACCAATGGACGAGCAGGGCAATTTGGATTGGCAGGCGCTGACCAAGCTGGTCGACTTCCATTTGGCCGAAGGCACTAACGCACTGGTGGCTGTAGGTACCTCTGGTGAGTCTGCAACCCTCAATGTTGAAGAGCACGTAGAAGTTATTCGCCGTGTGGTTGAGCAAGTCAATGGCCGTATTCCGGTAATTGCCGGAACCGGTGCTAACTGCACCCGTGAGGCGGTGGCCCTGACCCAGAATGCAAAAAAAGTCGGGGCTGATGCCTGCTTATTAGTGACGCCTTATTACAATAAGCCAACCCAAGAAGGCCTGTATCAGCACTTCAAGCACATTGCTGAAGCGGTAGATATTCCACAAATTCTATATAACGTGCCGGGGCGTACGGTGTGTGACATGCTGCCAGAAACAGTGGCGCGCTTGTCGAAAGTTCCGAATATTATTGGAATCAAAGAAGCCACTGGCTGCCTTGAGCGCGCCCAGCAAGTGCTGGATTTAGTGGACACTGATTTTATTGTGTTGTCGGGCGATGATGCCACGGCTGCGGAGCTAATTTTGCTGGGTGGTAAAGGTAATATTTCAGTTACCGCTAACGTTGCGCCAAAAGCCATGGCAGAGCTGTGCCGTCTGGCTTTAGAGGGTAAAGCTGAAGAAGCACGGGCTTTAAATGATGCCTTAATGCCGCTGCATAACGCGATGTTTGTTGAAGCTAACCCCATTCCGGTGAAGTGGGCCTTACATGAAATGGGGCTAATAAATACCGGCATTCGTTTACCTTTAACGCCACTGAGCGAAGCTTTACGTGCGCCTTTAGTGGCCACTTTGCGTCAGTGCAAACTGATAGCCTAATTTGTAATGCGTTTACTAAAGGTTAACAGCATGAAACAGTTGCCAAGTTTTACCCTGATTGCTCTTTCGCTTGCCGCCTTAAGTGGCTGCAGTTGGATTGGTGGCGATAAAGGTTATTTTCGTGATCGTGGCAGTGATTATTTGCAGGCCGATCAGGGCTCGCCAATGCAGCTACCACAAGGGGTACAAACCAAGCGTTTAGATCCTTTGATGCCGATTCCCACGCATGTCAGTAATATTGAGCAAACAGAGTTTGCTGTCCCACGGGCAACCGTCGCCACTGAGAAAAAACTGGTGGATGACTACAGCTTGCATCAGAGTGGGCAGTCGCAGTGGATTGTGGCTCAGCAAATTCCAGCGCAGGTATGGTCCAACGTGATGGGTTATTTTATGGCCCAGGGCTTTCAGATTCAGTCTGAGTCGCCTCAGGTTGGACAGTTTGTCACCGAGTGGCAAACCTTGGCGAATACCTCAGCACCTTTGGCTGCACGCTTTGGCGAGGCCGCTGCGCAGATGCAAGCTCAGGTGCTAGTGCGGATTGAGCCAGGTGTGCAACGTAACACCAGTGAGATTTTTCTAGAGCCGCAGCTGCGTCAACTTGAGGGAAATGCCTCCGTTGAAACGACCCACGGCTCTTTTGAGAAAACATTGCTGGATGCACTGCGTACCTATTTAGTGCAGAACCAAGATCAGCAGCAAAGTGTTTCCTTATTGGCAGCGAATCGTCAGTTTGATACGCCAGATAAGGTTAATTTGCGCGAGGTCAATGGTCTGCCAGTTTTAGTCTTAGATACCAGCTTTGATCGAGCTTGGTCGAGTGTTGGGCGTGCTTTAGAGCAAGCCAATATTGCCATTGAAGACCTTAATCGCAGCGCTAGTCAGTATGAGATTAACTTAGCCGTTGCGCCTAAAACGCAAAAACGCGGCTGGTTTAAGCGCACCTTTACTAAAGATCCCGCTAAAGTAAAGCCCGAGCTGTATCAAATTCAGCTGCAGCCAGTGGGTCGCCAAGTTGAAGTGCGGGTGATGGATGGTGCAGAGCCTGCAACAGAGGTCAAAGCGAAGTCGATCTTACAGCGTTTAAAAGCCAGTTTAAGTTAAACTCGGCCGATTGTTTATCCAGGCGAAACCACGGTTTCGCCTGTTTTATTTTTATTCTGTAGCCAGTGTGGAGCTAAGCAAGCGATGACTGATTCAAACGCTTTAAGCTTAAAAAAACTATATTCTGGAAAAGTTCGTGATCTGTATGAGATTGACCAGCAGCGCATGCTGATGGTGGCCAGTGATCGTCTTTCGGCCTTCGATGTGATTTTAGAGCAGCCGATTCCGGATAAAGGCAAAATTTTAACCAGTATTTCTAACTTCTGGTTTGAAAAACTAAAAGATCTGATTCCGAATCATTTTACTGGGGATCAGGTGGCGGATGTGGTGAGCGCTGAAGAATTGCCTTTAGTGGAAGGGCGCTCGGTAGTGGCTAAGCGCTTAACGCCGGTGGCGGTTGAGGCCATTGTGCGTGGCTATTTAGTGGGTTCAGGTTGGAAAGAGTATCAGCAGCACGGCACGGTGTGCGGTATTGCTCTGCCAGCGGGTTTAAAAGAGGCGGCTAAACTACCTGAGCCAATTTTTACCCCATCAACTAAAGCTGAAGTAGGTGATCACGACGAGAACATTTCCTTTGCCCAGTGCCAAGCCATTATTGGTGAGCAGCTGGCCGAGCAAGTGCGGGATGTCTCAATCCAGTTGTATAAGGCAGCGGTTGAGTATGCAGCCAGTCGCGGCATTATTATCGCCGATACCAAGTTTGAATTTGGCTTAGATGAAGCGGGTAACTTAACCTTAATGGATGAGGTATTAACGCCTGATTCGAGCCGTTTTTGGCCGCAAGAAAGCTATCAAGAAGGCACTAACCCGCCGAGCTTTGATAAGCAGTTTGTGCGCGACTGGTTAGAAGCCAGTGGCTGGAATAAGCAAGCACCGGCGCCGATTATTCCCGAGGAAGTCATCACTAAGACCGCAGAAAAATACCGTGAAGCGGCGCTGCGTTTATTTGGTGAGTGCTAATTAGCTTGGCATTAGCCCTAGCTAAACAAAAACAGGTAAAGAAGCAAGTCGAAATTTGCATTTTTTACCTGTTTATTTTCTAAGTTATTAACATAAAGGCTTGACAACTAAAAAACCTTTTTTGCCCTTGGGTAGAATGGAGTTGACTCACTACTCGTTGTAAGTTGTTGAAAATTAAAGAAATATTTTCTGGTGAAAAAAACAACAATTTGTAGAGAGGCGGCATGTTTAGTGGGTTGTAGCAATTTCTTAAACTGATATAAACAGAGTTATCCACAGAATGTGTGGATTGTTTTTCTAGCCCTGATTGGGCCACGCTTAGCGCACTTTTGCTAGTTGCCGTGCCGGCTAAATAGTAAGCTGTGGCTGAGCGCTCAGCTTAAGTCTAGAAAAAATCGTCAGACAAAAATAAGCCATAAAAAACGCTATGCCGAGCTGCAGTCGTGCATAGCGTTCTTGGGTGTCAAACACCAGTTAACGGGTTAGCGTTTTAATAAATGCTCGGGCGGAATCTCGCAGTCGATTTTTTTGCCCAGTAAAGCTTCAATCGGCGGCAGGGCAAAGGCATCATCTTCACCGGCAAAGCTGATCGAAGCACCTTCAGTGCCAGCGCGTCCAGTACGACCAATCCGGTGCACGTAATCATCTGGGGTTTCTGGCAGGGTGTAATTAATTACATGGCTGATGCCATCAATATGAATCCCACGACCAGCGACATCAGTGGCGACTAAGACCTGTAGTTTGCCTTGCTTAAAGTCTTCAAGTACGCGCATCCGTTTGTTTTGTGGAACATCGCCGGACATTTGCGCAGCTTTAATGCCATCTTTACGTAAACGCTCTTCAATGCGTCGTACTTCGTCCTTACGGTTGGCAAAAACCATCACCCGTGACCAGTCATTTTGCTGAATTAGGTTGCGCAGTAGGCGGTATTTATCACTGTTAGCCACGGCATAGACTTGTTGCGCTACGTGATCGCTAGCGACTTGTTCAGGTTCAATTTCCACAATGGCTGGGTTAACCGTCCACTGTTCTGCTAAGCGCATCACGTCATCGGTGAAGGTCGCTGAAAATAGCAGGGTTTGTCGCTCGGACTTGGGTGGCGTGTGGCGAATAATTTGGCGTACTTGAGGAATAAAGCCCATATCTAACATGCGGTCTGCTTCATCAAGCACCAAGACTTCGACCATATCCAGGTAGACTTCGCCACGTTGTTGAAAATCTAGCAGACGGCCTGGGGTGGCTACCAAAATGTCGCAGTAGTTTTTTTCTAGTGCTTTGAGTTGTTTGTCAAAGTCCATGCCGCCGACAAAACTCATGACGTTGAGCTCAGTGTAGCGGGTTAAGTTAATCGCATCTTGGGCAATTTGTGCTACGAGTTCGCGAGTAGGCGCAATGATTAGGGCGCGTGGCTCCCCCATGTAGCGTTCTTTGGGGGGAGGCACTTGCTGTAATTGGGTAATGGTTGAAATTAAAAAGGCCGCAGTTTTACCAGTACCAGTTTGGGCGCGACCAATGGCATCGCGACCGGCGATTGTGTGCCCCAATACACCCGCTTGAATCGGTGTGCAGTAAGGAAAGCCAAGGTCATGGATGGCGTGCATCAATGGTTCGGACAAGGGGAAATCATGGAAGCGAGTCTTGCCTGCTGCAGGTTCAACCTGAAAGTCACTGAGTGACCAAGCCGCTTTTTTTGGGGCAGCTTTAGCTGGACGGGCTTTACGTGGGGCAGTGGATTTGTTTGGCTCGCTTTGCGTAGCATGACGCGAGCGCGGCTTGCTGTTATTTGCAGCAGCGCTAGTTTCGGTATGGCTTGCAGCAGTCGATGGCGCTTGCTTAGCGGCAGGATCGGTGGGCATGCCAAATAGTTTTTTAAGTGCTTTGAGCACGGCGTTCTCATTATAGTGTGAAAGGTAGCTGGATTTTACGTCAGTCCCTAGGTTGATGAAATATCAATTAATGCCAAAGTAAGTAGCTTAATTGAGGTGTTGTTCGAGCCAAGACTCAATATCTTTAATTTGCTGGGGGTGCACTTCATGCTGCATAGGGTAGTCTGCCCAGCGGCTTTCAACTTGCCAGGCTTGCAGCTGCTGAAAGGCAGCTTGTCCCATGGCAGGGGGGACGACGCCATCGAATAAGCCGTGCATAACAAAGGCAGGGCGCTGCGTGGAAATGGGCTGCAACTCAGGGCTAAAGGTAGGTGCATAGGTGGACAGCGCCAGTACGCCACCGAGGGAGCCTGACCAGCGTAAGTAGGCAGTGTGTAAGACTACCGCGCCACCTTGGGAAAAACCGGCTAAGAAAATTCGTTTAGGGTCAATGCCAGCATCGCGTTGCTGCTCAATCAGCTGCATTACGCCTTCGGCCGATTGCTCTAGTTGTTGTTGATTAATCGCGCGTTTATTGGCGCTCATTTCTAAAATGTCGTACCAGCTCGGCATAGCATAGCCGCCATTGACCGTGACTGGCCGGGTTGGGGCTTGGGGTAAAATAAAGCGCGTGCTGCGCAGCTTAGGCTGCAGCATTTGTGCTACCGGCTCAAAGTCGGTTTGGCTAGCACCAAGGCCATGGAGCCAAATTACTGCCGAGTCAGCTGTTTGCAGGGGTTCAACAATCAATGCGTCTAACATGGTGTCAGGTGCTCCAAAGCTTCAAAGCATTGCGCCGCGCGGTTTTTTTGTACTGCGCCAGCAGCAAAAATTTGTCCATTCATCGCGATATAAATGCCTGCGGCTAAGCATTGTGCGGCCCCTAGGGCAAAGCCTAGATTAAAGGGGGCATCACTGTGTTGCATCAGAGCAGGCTGCATCGCCCCGGTCAAGACGATGGTTTTATCGGGGTAAGCGGTTCTGGCTTGATTAAGGTAGTTGGCGCTTAAGCTCATGGTATCGGTGCCGTGGATAATCACAATCTGTTGGGCATCCGCTTGCTCAATGGTTTGGCTCAATAAGGCGCGATCAGTAGCCGTAAGCTCTAAGCTGTCTTTTTTGAGCAGACTGGTCAGCTGGTAACGGCAGTTGACCTTAGCTTGCTGTAAGATGTTGGCGGCTTGTGGCTCGCCAATAGAAAACTCAGATAAGGCATCAAAGTAAACCTTATCAAAGGTGCCACCGGTAGTAATAATCTGTATAGCCATCAGTTATTGCATTCAAATCAAGAAGAATAGGCATTCTGTCATAGAATTCAGCCAAAGTCGTAGTTTAGAGCTTTATGGAAATTAAACAATCAGCCCCTAGCACAAGCTCACCCGCGCCCGCTTCAATTCAAGAGCAGTGGTGGGTGTATTTAATTAGGGCAGAAAACAATGCGCTGTATTGCGGTATCAGTAATAATCCACAGGCACGCTTAGCTAAGCATCAAGCTGGCAAGGGCGCCCGTTTTTTTGCGTTAAGTCCGGCAGTGGCTATGGTCTATCTAGAAGCTTGTGCTGATAAATCCACGGCGCTCAAGCGTGAATTAGCAATTAAGAAGTTAAGTAAGGCGGCGAAAGAGCAGCTAGTGCGCAAGGCAGCGGCTGAGGCGATGGAGCAGAAGCGGAGTGGAGGCATTGGGGAAAGTCAGCAAGGCGCAGGGTGAGCTGCGCCTTGTCTGAAGAGCTAAATTACTGATAAGCGCCAGGAATTGGGCGTAAATTGATTTCTACACGGCGGTTATCTTGGCGACCTTGGGCGGTACTATTGCTAGCAATAGGCTGATCTGGACCGGCACCATGCACACTCATTCGGCCGCGATTAACCCCTTGGCTGCTGAGGTAATCGGCTACGCTTTGCGCGCGACGCTGTGACAGATTTAGGTTAAGCTGGCGTGAACCTGTGCTGTCAGTGTGACCAACGATTTCAATAGTGTTTTGATCGTACTGTTGGAAGGAGCGGGCTAAGTCATTTAGCGGCGCGTAGAACTCGCTGGTAATGTTGGCTGAGTTGGTAGCAAAGGTGACGTTACCCGGCATTACGAGGGTCAGATTGTCGCCTTCACGTTGAACTTCAATGCCAGTGCCTTGCATGCTGCGACGAAGCTCGGCTTCTTGTTTGTCAGCATAGTAGCCATAACCGGCACCTGCAGCACCTGCTACCGCCGCGCCAATTAAGGCGCCTTTACCGCGGTCTTTTTTGCTAGACGTTGCGGCACCTACTGCCGCGCCAGCTAGGGCACCTAAACCACCATACATCGCGGTTTTGTTACGGTCGGTCGGTTCGTTGTACGGGTTATTGTTAGCGCAACCGGCAACCAGCGCTAGGGCACTGGCTGCAACAATTAGTTTAGTTAAGCCTTTCATTTGGTGTTACTCCTGTTCAGCTTATAACTCAATAGTATTTAACGCTCAATAGAGCTTAAATACAGCAAATAATTCCTTAGCCGACCAGTAAAACCTTGCCAGCTTGAGCCTGAGTATAGCGCGAGCTAGGTACGGCTTGCATCTAGGTCAAGTTACTTGGGCTGTAATTGCAAAGGCGCATAACGGTACATAGTGTGTTGATGACTGGGGCTAAAGGGTAAATAGCTAGAGCGAAATGCTTCTGGGCGCCGTTTGTTAGTGGGGCGCTCGGCAACTAATAGTGGTTCACGTAGGCTAAAGTCTACCAGAAGTCGTTGGCTACTAAGGCGCTCAATGCCTGAGGGGAGGCTGGTATCAAGTTGTAGGCTGTTGAGGGTGTGAATTGAGCCGCTTGGTAAATCTGCAGGTAGCCCTTGTAACCTATGCAGTTGCCAACGACTGCTATTGCTGCCGAGTTTTTGGCTTAGCTGTTGGTGGGTGGCGAGGAATAACTCAGCCAGAGCTTGGCCTTTAGCTTGAGGCCAAAAAGGGCTGTTATCTTGTTGCAGTAAGTGTGCTAGAGCAGGCGCAGTAGAATTATTGCTGAGTTGCTGAAAGCCTTGCAGGGCGACAGGCGAGAGTGGCCGCTGGGCTGACTGCAGTAAAAACTCTTGGCTGGTTGCTAATAATTGGCTGTAAATGGCGGCAGCGATTGAGTCAGGGGCTAAGAGGCCGTCAAAGTTTTGCAGTTGCTGCAAAATAAAGCGTGATTTTGCTTGCTCGGCTGGGGCTTGCTGTTCTATAGCCTGCTTTAGCGGGTGGGCAATATGGGGTAACTGTAAGCTGTGCTGTAGACGCTGGGCGCTGATATCTAGTGGCGAGTTAAATAGTGCCAAGTTTGCTTTGGCGGGTGGCTGACTGGCCGTTAGTAGTTGCTCAATCCGTTGGGCGCGGTAGCGTCCATTGCCTTGATTGCTGAGAATTAAACCAAACTGTTGCCCCGGCTGGTTATTAGCAGTCACTAGCGCTCCAGAAGCTGGATTTATGTCATAGGGCAATAAGCTAGGCTCTAGCAGCCCAAGCCACTGCTTATCCATCTCCCAGCCGGCTACTGGAAATAAACCACGGCCTGCGCCACGGCTGGGGTAGCTCCCGGTAGTTTGCCAGCTAATTTGTTGGGCATCAGCGAACAGCATTTCTAATCCTAGCAGGTGTAAGTCGCTCGCCAGTGTCAGACCAGTTTCGGCTTGATTGAGCTGCATAAACTTAAATAAAGCTGCCACGGCTTGCGGCGTAAACTGTTGCGGCTGCTGGAGACTAACACTGGATTTACCGTTTAACTGCGCAGCGCTGACTAAGCCGTTATGCAAGAGCGGGCCGCGTGGGGTGCGATAAAAGGTATGGGTCAGGGGCTGGGTTTGGCCTTTTACTATAAAGCGCTCGATTTTTGCTTGGGCGGGCCGCCACTGCTGTTGCTCAAGGTACATTAAGCGGCCATTACGCAGGGCTAGGCGCTCGATAAAGAGGTCTTGATTATCGGCATTGCTACTGGCAAAGGAGTAGGCAACCCGCTGATTGCTGCCTGCTAAAACACTAGGAAAGCCTGGCAAACTAAAGCCAGCCACTGCCAGCTCAGGCGACTGCCATTGACTTAAATACAGTGCTGTTCCGAGCTGAGGATTGGCATGCCAGTCACTGACTAATAAACTTTTTCCTGTTTGTGGGCGACGGTTTTGCGCCCACTGGGAGCTGGACAGGCTCGCTAGTCGGTTCTGTTGGTTTAAGTACAGGCTAGCGGCTAGTACGGGTTCGAGCTCAAGTAATTGATTTTTGTATTGTTTTAGTTGTGTCAGTAGCGTCAGGCTTTCGGCTGAATCGCTGTTAACTAAGGCAGCCAGTTGTGCTGGGTTAAAATTATCCGTCAGTAAGGTCAGTGTTAGCTCATCATTGAGGTTACCAGCCAAGCTAAACCCCAGAAACAGTAAGCTGGCCAGTGAGTCTTCAGCTCGCCAGTAAGCGGGGTTGCCTGTTGCTGTTAAGGCATAGTCGGCTAACTGCTGGCGCTGATGATACAGCTGAGCATTGACCCCGCGGGCATAAACCTCTAGATAAGTACGTAGCCCCTTAGGTAGTTGCTGCAACAGTTGCTGAGCTTGGCCTTTAAAGTCGAGGGAGCGCATTAAATAATCGCTTGGTAACGCCTTGGGGCCTTGAATTTCAGCCAAGGTGCCGTAAGCCATGGCACGTTGTAGCATCATTTGCTCTAAACGCTGATCCGCATGTAAAAAGCCCTGACTAAATAATAAGTCATGGGCATTGGCAGCCTGAATCAGTGGTGAGCCTAGGGCATTACGTTTAATTTGAACCGGTTGTGCTAACCCTTTAATCGCTACCGCGCCTTGGGTGATAGGCAGTGATTGCTCTTGGGAGCCAATAAGGTGGTTAAGGTGGTTGCAGCCGCTGAGTAAGGTCATTCCCAGTAGCAATCCGTAACGACGAAGTGGTGACAAATTAAGCTGAAGGTGACAATTGAGCATGGTAAATCCCAGCAATAAAAGGGCGGAATTAAGGGAATGGCTGAATTCTTGGTAAAGTGGGGCACTATTTTAAAGCTAATGCCCGTTAGGCGTCATTAGTCTCAGTATCACTGAATTTGGAGTGCCTATGTCGGCGCAAGAATACCTTGAGTGGCAGCAACAATCATCTATCGAATCTGCCTTATGGTTAAGTGAGCACTTTACCAAAATTCCAAGCAAGTTAACGGTGATCGATGATCAGGTCAACGCAGATACTGCTTACCGTTTAGCTTGTGAAGGCCATGGCTTGTTATGGCAAGGTGACTTTCAAAATGCTAAGCAATTATTGCAGGCCATGAGCCGGCGTTTTGAGCGCGGTCTTAAAGCAAAATCAAAGAAAAAAGCAGGGACTTTAACTACGGCTGAAAGGTTTCATCAGTATCGCTTACAGCAAGCCCAGCGGGCCGCTATTTTAAATCAGCTGCTGATTCAGCTCAGTGCTAACGGTAGTTGTGCGCTTAAGCGCGCACCTGATACTGCTGAGGCATTGCAGGCAGCATTTGGCTTGCAGGAAGATCGTTATTTATTGCCGCTGCGTGCATTGCAAGGTGCTTTAGGGGCTTATCAGTGGCGGCTTAAAGGGGTTGAAGTTAAAGAGTTACAGGCTTCGGTTTATCCACGCTATGGTGTATTTGCTCCAGTGCGTAGCGAATATTTAGCTTTGGTTGAACAGGCCTGTGCTGAGCTTAAGGCAGAGCAGGCACTGGATATAGGAACCGGCACTGGGGTGATTGCGGCCATGTTGGCTAAACAAGGCGTGCCTAAAGTGCTGGCAACCGATATTAATCCAGCGGCGATTGCTACGGCAAAGGAAACGATTCAACAACTGGGTTATTGCCAGCAGGTGCAGATTATTGAAGCTGACTTGTTTCCAGATACGCTGCAGAGCTATGACTTGATCGTGTGTAATCCGCCTTGGTTACCGGGTAAAGCATCTAGTGCGTTAGAGTTTGCAGTCTATGACCATAAAAGCCGGATGCTTAAGCAGGTGTTGCAGGGTGGTGCACTGCGTCTAAATAGTGGTGGGCAACTCTGGATTATTATTTCTGATCTTGCCGAACACTTACAGCTAAGAACGCGCACTGAGCTATTGCACTGGATCGAGCAGGCGGGTTTACGGGTAATCAAGCGCTTGGATATCCAACCCAGTCACCGTCGTAGCCACGATCAGCAGGATGCGTTTTATCACGAGCGCTCACAAGAAGTTACTTCATTATGGGTGTTGGGTACTGCCAAATAACAAACGTAGCAGCGGACAAGCTACTTGCTAAAAGTCATGACTGCTAACTTTTAGCAAGTTCAGCAGTTAGCTGCGGCTTTTGTGTTCTAGGGCGTGATCAAGACTAAAGCGCTGCGCACCCTGTAGGGCTAGCACTAAAAAACCACCAGCCATACTGATGTTTTTCATAAAGGCAGTGGCCTGATCAGGCGTGCCATGGAAGATAAAGGCAGAAGCTAGGTTAAATACGACAAATACCAAGGCTACGCCGCGGGTTTGAAAGCCGAATAAAATCGCCAGTCCACCACCGAGCTCAAGCAAGACCACTAAGGGGAAAAGCTGGGCACCCCCTGGCTCGCCATATATTGCAAAGTAGGCTCCATAGCAAATAACTTGCCCCAGCCCGAGACAATAAAAATATAAGCCAAGAGTGCGCGGGCAATTAGGTTAAGAGCAGCCTGTAGATTAGGTTGAGTTAAGTAGCGTTGTACAATCAGATTGGGATTAGGCAGAGCACACTCCAAATACAGTGCTTATTCTGAGAAGTGAGTATTGAGAGTAAAAGTTTAGCTAAGTATGCAGCGAAGTTGGAATAACAGGTGGCGGGTGGCGTATAGAGAATAAAAAAGTTACTACCTAGCGATAAGGGCTATAGCACTTGATGCTGACTTCTTTAGGAATGATTAGCCTTGCTGGTTGATGCAGTTTTTTGGGATGTTTTTTGGGGGGATTATTCAGATCTTTTTTTGTAGGCCTTTAGAGATAAGGCTTACAGGCTGTATTTGGTGCCCGGGGGGGGCGGCTAACCTTTGATAGAAGGGATTGATTTATAAGGTGTTTTTTTTAAGGTTAGCCGTTAAGGATACAAGCGGGGATACAAGAGGGGGCGCGTTAAGTTGCGTTATGCAACGTGTTGCTTATGTGTATTCCTGCTGCTTTACCCAGTTATGAATATCTTCTGCTTTATAGTAAACAGGAGACTGCCTTGAGTTGCCAATTTTAACCGGCTGAGGGAAGCCAGGAACTGTTTTTACTCGGCGGCGTAAAGTGTCGACTCTTACTCTGAGAATCTCACATACTTCATTTTGCCGATAAAGCTGTGGATGTAACTCTACCATTAATAATCTCCTATGCTGCCATTTTGTTCGGTTGTTTTGCTAGTTTGCTGTAGCGCCAAAGGTCAGTGGCTTTAGTTAGCACAGCTGCTGTTCTGCGCTGCGCCTCATCCAGCAAGTCGCTGTATTCTTTTAAGAGGCGGCGGGTGTAGCTGCGTGATAATTTGATTTGCAGGCACACCTGATCAAGTGTTTGACCTTGCTGCATTAGCTCGTATATCTGCTGGCGCTTAGCAAAGCATTTAGCTTTTGACTCTTCTTCAAGCAGTGCACGAAAGGCTATAAATAGCGTTTCATAGAGCAGATCCAGCTTTGCTTCGGGGTGTGCGATGATGGGCAAGGTTTTTTGTATTGAGTTTGATAGCTGCCACTGCAGCATCGACCAGCCGTGATCGTGGCAAAGCGTATAAAGCTGATCAAGCTGCTGGTCGGTGAAAAGCTGAATCTCATCATTGAGGCTTTTATTTTGAGTTAACACAGACCCAATCGCTTGGAGATTTTTGCAGTCAATCGAGCGAATAAAATCCCCGCTTTCACTATCGAGCTGCTCAAGCAAAGTATGCAGCTTGTACTCTTCTTCAGCTTTCAAGTGCAGCGTTTCAAGCCTTTGTTCTTCTGCGTGATCTTGATCGAGTATTGCCGTTGTGGCCGCACTAAACAGCCACGGGTGATCGCTAAAGTCACGGTAAACTTGCTGGGCCATCTTTGGGCTTATGATTGGCTTCATTTTTCGGTACTCAACAAACAGCATCTTGGTGCTGCCGTCCGAGTACTGGATGCCTACGCGGCATACACCGCGCAGCATTAAGTTTGCTCGGTTAACTTCGGCGCGCATAGCAAAGCCTTTTACTGGTTTATGCTGTGCGCGGATTTTTTTCGTTTTTGGCTTGCGTGCCATGGCGTGATTCTCCTAATAACGCACCGCAACGCGTACAGGCTGCGCCGCGAGTAGGGCAGCCGCTAACAGGTTTGCGGGTTTTTCTACAGATGGTTTTCATGACTGGCGGCACTCGGCAATAGCTAGAACAAAATCTAGTGGGGTGCATGCCATGATCGGTGTGTAGCCAAGCTTTTGTGCTGCTTGTAGTGTTTTCTTGTTCTGCAGATCAATTTCTTTGAGCGCTTGCTGCTGAGCTTTAAAGCGTTGATTAATATCGTTCGCTATCTGCTCTGCGCGGGCCTTAACTTCTGGGCTGGGTTTTAGGTTTTTTTGGTAGCTGATGCCTGCATGCCAGGCTGCTTGCCAGTCTTGCCAAGCGACTTCCACTTCATCGCAAATGTATCTGCCTTTTTTGCGATGTATGTTTTCTGGTTTTTTAGGAAATAGCTGGCGCTCGCGCTGCTCGAACGCAGCACGCATTTTTGTTTTGCTCATAGTTGTTTACTCAGAGGACGTTTGCCGCCTTTATGAACTTTGGCGACCAGTTAGCTTAGCGCTGGGTTAGCTAAAAAACTGTTTCTTTTGCTCGGGCGTAAGGTGCTCGGCGGCGTGGATTAAACGAGTGATGATGTCTTGTGGTTCGTCGATGCCTGTTTCTTGCATGAGTAGCTCAAGCTTTGCGTTGGTGACGTGAAACAGTTGCAGTTTGATGGTTTTGGCTAATAGCCTAGCGAGGCGTTCTTCTTGTTTTAGTTTGTCGCGTTCGCGTTGTTCTCGTTTACGTTCGGCGGGTGTTTTGGCCACTGCAGCCTCCTATTTACACACTACTCTCTGGTAAACCTCAGAACGGAATATCATCATCAAAGCTGTTGTAATCAGGTGCTGGCCCTTGGGCTTGCTGGCTAGGTTGCCGTGCTGGCGCTTGGTTGGGTGCAGCAGGTTGGTAGGCAGCTTGTTGTGCAGCGGCTTTGCTTTGTCCAGAATCGCCGGAGCGGCTATCTAGCATTTGCATTTGGCCGCTAATATCCACGACAACCTCGGTGGTGTAGCGCTTAACACCGTCCTTTTCCCATTCTCGGGTTTGCAGCTTGCCCTCTACATATAGCTTGGAGCCTTTGCGAACGTACTGACCGACCACTTCAGCCAAGCGACCAAAAAAAACAATTCGGTGCCACTCGGTTTTTTCTTGCTGTTGACCGGTTTGTTTGTCTTTCCAGCTTTCACTGGTAGCCAGTGTGATGTTGGCAACAGCGTTACCGCTGGGCATATATCGAATATCTGGGTCGCCGCCCACGTTACCCACTAAAATTACTTTATTAACTCCGCGGCTCATGGCTGCTCCTTTCTATCGTTCTTGTGTATCAAGTCAATCACATCTTGCATGCGGTGCGGGTGAAGCTCAGCGATACTTTCCAGCCCATCGACTAAGCATGCCCGGCTTACACCGCGGCGGTCCGCTTCACGTTTGATCAATGCTTTGTTCTTTTTAAGATCTTGCAGCAGAGCTTTAGCTTCGCGAGAGCGGGCGAATGCCTCTTTACGCTTCTCGCTAATAACTTTTTGTTGTGCGCGTTCTTGCTGGCGCTTTGCTGCTAGATACTGATCAAGCTCTGCGTGGAATTTCTTGCCGCGCTTATCCAGCGGCAAGTTTAATATGCCGTGATCTAGTGCCATATCAGCTACCTGTGCTACCAAATCCGCCAGTGCCGCGCTCTGTATCGTTAAGAGTTCCGACTTGTACGAATCTTGCGCGGTGAACAGGCATTAACTGGGCTTGGGCGATGCGGTCACCATGCTTTACAGGAAAAGCTGTGCGACCGTCGTTGCTTAGTTTTACTTTCACTTCACCACGATAATCGCTATCAATCACGCCGACGCAGTTAGCAAGGCGTATATCGTTTTTAAACCCGTGACCACTCCGGCTAAAGATAAGCATTTGCCAGCCCTCAGGAATTTCAAACGCTAAACCCGTGCCGATAATGCTGTCTGAGCCAATCAGTAATTGGCTGGCTTCATCTTGATGAAGGTCTGCGTGTAAATCAAAGCATGCTGCGCCACTGGTTGCGTAACTAGGGATAGTGGCGCTGTCTGATAGCTTTTTAACTTTTAGCTGAGGCATGTGATTGCTCCTTTGCTTTTTGGCTTCCCATTAAAGTAGGCCGCTTTATTTCGCTGAATAAGCGGCTGTGTTTTGATCTTGCCGTGCCGGCGCTCGTAATCTTTCTGAAGCTTGGCCAGCAGCTGGCGATTGGGTTCGTTTATATCTATTTGGGCTTGAAATGGTGTCATCTTGCGTACCATAAAAAAGGCAAAATAATGGCGGTCCAGCCGACTAACCAGATCAGGGTTATGCGGCAGATAAGGGAGAACATAGTCATAGAAAAAATAGTGCTTAGAGCCATTTTCCTGATGCCAGAAAAATGGTTATTGGGATCATGTTCCTGATTCCAAGAACATGATCTTTAGATGGTTTTTTAGGGCTGCCAGCTATAGATCAGCAGCTCTTTTGCATCAATAGGGTGCCCGCCCACTGTGTAAGAGGTTGTTAAAGGCTCCATGTGGAAGTCTTTAAACAGCTCACGAATGTCGGGGTGGTCGTTGATGCTGAGCAAGGCTTTTCCCTGCAAATTATGAAAGGTGTCGGCTAGCTTTTCGTATTGATCCCAGCCGAAGTCAACACCGTAGCCGGCTACTTTCCAGTAGGGTGGATCGCAATAGAAAAAGCTAAAAGGGCGGTCATAACGCTGTATGCAGTTATGCCAATCTAAGTGCTCAATGCACACTTTGCTAAGGCGTAAATGCGCTTGGGATAACTCTTCCTCAATGCGCAGTAAATTGATGCGGGCACCTCGTGATGGGTCTACACCAAAAGTTTGGCCAACGCTTTTACCGCCGAATGCTAGCTTTTGCAGGTAGTAGAAGCGGGCGGCTCGCTGAATGTCGGTGAGCGTGTCAGGATGCTCGAGCTTTAGCCACTCAAACATTTCACGGCTAACGAGGCTCCATCGGAATTGCTGGATAAACTCTTGCAGGTGGTGGCGAACCACCCGGTAAAGACTAGTTAGCTCGCTGTTTATGTCGTTGATTGTTTCAGCTTTGGACGGCTCCTTCATAAACAGCATGGCGGCTCCACCAGCAAAAGGCTCGATGTAGCTTTTGTGCTCGGGGAATTTGGGCAGGATTTGTTTTGCTAGGCGACGCTTGCCGCCCATCCAGGGGATTATAGGTTTTGCCATTGATTGCCTCGTTACTCATGCAGTGCTTAACTCAGCACTGGGTTGGAAGCTCGAGGCCTTCGTATTTAATGCTTTGCAGCGTGGGCACTTTATCTGAAGCTGATAATTGCCGTCTGCTAGAGCGAGTAGCCTGTTGCATTTATAGCAACGGATTGATTTTAACTTATGGCTGTATATATTCACAGTGCTTGTTTTATGTTACCTTAGTCTCGCACTTGCGCAGGTGTGAGAGGCTTCGGCTGGTTAGCAGCGTCAACTGCTAATTGGTGATCCAGTAGGGCACCCCTAGCGCCTTACTGGATCGCCTCTCTTCAATTAAATGCCAATCAGCTGGTCGCTATTAGTCAATTTCGCTACGAAAATTTCAAACCAACAACCCCAGCAATGATCAGTGCAATGCTGATTAAGCGGCCAATACTGCTACTTTCATTTAAGAACAGAATACCAACAATTACAGTGCCTACGGCGCCTATGCCAACCCAGATACCATACGCAGTCCCCATAGGTAAGGTTTTCATAGCTATACCCAGTAGCCAGAAGCTTAGACCCATAGTGGAGATGGTAAAAATAGAAGGCAAAAGTTCAGTAAAGCCATTGGTATGCTTTAAACCGAACGCCCAGATCACTTCACAGAGACCAGCAACTATTAAAATAAACCAAGCCATATGTGCTCCTTATAGCTAGGGTCGTCCCTAGTAAATAAAGAGCGGTGAGGTCGTCCTCACATCATGAAGAGCTTACTTATAGCTTAGAAAGTATAAGTGTACTCATTGTCTGGCAACTCAATAGGCTGAACATGCTCTAAAAGCAAGAGGTCATCAAACTTGTAGCTCAGCGTTCGAATTTCAACTTTTTGAGGCTTATTTATTCTAGGTTGGTGTACGGCCTCTGTTTTCTTAGATGGGGGTTGAGGGAATCGGTTCCTTGCATTTACAAGACTTTCACTAGCACATACCAGTACTACGAGGGCCGGCAGCGCGACCATAATCTTATTGATCATTATGTACTCCTCCATGACGCAAAGCGTGTTTTATCAGCTAGATAGTAAGCGCTTAGCTGCTTACCACCGTATTGATGAAAGCAAGCCTAACTCTACTTAGTCTCACGCGAGATTAAAACACCTGTATTGCGACTTTATGTGAAGAGTTCTATGACTTTAGTGTTATTAAGCATATTTGCACAGTGTTCATGTACAAACTTAACTTAAATGTGCATTTTTAGTTGGTTGGGATGATGTTACTCATACGTTTTTTATCGAAAGCGTCTATGTGATCGCTATTTTAGTGGCTTTGAATTGCTGGATTGCCCAGATGATAGCGTGCATGCACCATATATAATGATAGGTGGGTTTTACAGGCCTAGAGAGATCACAAATCTCTAACTCGAATCCGGCTTCATGTTCATCCCAGTTTCTTATTGATTCTACGTAGCTGTACTCATCATAGAAATCGAACCTGTCAACATAAGTGACGGCGACTGACTCTTTGTCAGGAGTTAGCTCTGCATGTTTTACTATCTCGATAATGTCTTTTTTTGCAGTTTCTTGGCAGTATTCTGAAGCAACTCCAGCGACCAGTTTTTCTGTGTAATAGCCAGCATTATCAATGTTTTTGAAAAACTCAAACATGTCGTGAATGCGCGCAAAAACAAAGGTGCCCATATCGCCGCTGATGCATAAGTGACCGGGCCATGTGGTGATAAAAAAGTGCAGGTTCGAGCAGTTTGGGTTTTCAAATTTCAGTGAGCGATTTACGCCGCTATCAGAAAGCACCGTCATCCGGTGGCTTTCTACATCCTTTAAAAAAGCTTCTGCTGATGGCTGGCTCATGGCGTCCTCACTATTTTGCAGGGGGAATTACTCAGGTTATGCGTGGCTACCTCAGCCCAGTTGCGCGCACCTTGTTTGGTTTCAAAAATATAGCCACCGGGCACTGGCCAAAAGACTAGGCCATCGTTAGATTTTTGAGCTTTGATAACGTGGCGTTTTTTGTGGCCGTAGTAGATGTCGTGCTTACTCAGTGGCATTTTCGGCCTCCTGCCGCTCGGCTTGAATGCGGCGGTATATCTCTTCACGGTGGACAGGAATGTTTTCAGGGGCTGCGATGCCTATGCGCACTGTTTGGCCTTTCACAGCTAAAACAGTGACTGTAATATCATCGGCGATCTTGAACGACTCGCCAGAGCGGCGTGTAAAAACAAGCATAGGAATATCCTTATTTCAGATGGGGAAGGAGGGTGCTGGTTACGCCAGCGACTCGGTTTATATGATCACTGCTAGAGCAATTGGCTTCGCACTCGATTGACCGTGTGATCTTGATCATCCCGTTATTACACGCTTACGGGACAGCTCTTTTGCGTGCAGAGGGAATTAAGTATGCAGTGGCAGGTGCTGATCTCCTGCATCCCCTGTTCCCACAGGGTCGCGGTGCATCGTCAACTTTACGTGGCTCGCCAAGCGGGTTTTTCACCCGACATCCACTACCGGCCAATCAGCCTTGGCATTCACTGCATTGAAAAATGATCTGCGCTTACCGAGTTAAACGGTGCTTATCGCTGCCTTTGCGCCACTACGGCTAAGCCATTGCAGGCTTATTTGTGCTCTTGCTCGCAAATCACTTATCAATACACACTGGTTACGCCAGTGACTCGCCTCGATCGCGCCTGCTGAGGGAGCAGAGGACTCAAGCGCTTGGTGCTTATTAGTCTTGCTGTGCGCTACCCTAGGGGGTGACTTACCTTCGCTAACACAGCAAGCAAAATCCATTTAGGCGAACACCCGCGCCGATCCTTTCTTAGCTAATCTGGATCAGCTTGCCGCTCTCGGTTTCAGTAAACAGATGAACATCTCTTAGCCGATAGCGTCCACCTGGACCGCCTTTTACTACATAGCCAAGACGACAGTCTTCGATGCTTACGCGAAACTGTGTTCGCCCCTGACTTGCGTACTTGCTATCAAGTCTGATCTGCGCAACTAATGGGGTGGTTGGTTTGCTGAATAGGGTGTCAGTGTGCATGCTTATTTCTCCGCCAAGCTTTGCTTGTTGCTCCAGTATTTGTTGTATGACTTGCGCAGTTCGTCGGGGCATACGCTGTATCGATCACTGATAACGGATAAGGCATGATCGAAGTCTGCACCGTCGTCTAACTGAAAATTGACGGCTAGCACTGCCTGCCCAAGCTGGCGCTTATAGCTAATAGCTACAGATTCCAGACTAGGTACCGCTGGCGCTGGTTGTGCAGCTGCTGGTTGCGATGCTGGCTTACTAAAGAAATCGGTAACCGCTTGTTTGATAAGGGTTAAAGCTGTTGGTGCAAATAATGGGGCATGAGTGATAGCAGTCATGGTAAATACCTTTTAATGAATGCGGGTAGGTGGCTTAGGTTGTTTCTGACTTACGTTTTTAATCACGACTGCAGAGACACCGGTGGCCAAGCCAAGCTTAAAAGCGGCGATTTGATCACCTGTGAGGGTTATCGAGTGGCCGTTTAAATCGGTGACTTCTAAGCTGTTGTTTGTATCAAGATTGATGATTTTTTGTAGCTCATCGAGCAGGTTGTCAGCGCTGACTAGGCTGTCTGCGTTAAAGCGTTTTGGCTTCAAGCGGAATCCTTACTACTAGGTGAGTTGCAGGGGTTGGGTGATGGCTTGCCGTGGTGCGTGACGGGTTATCGTGACGCGAGCGATGCGGTTAGTTGGCTGGCTTTCGCTGGGTGCCAGCCACGCGCCTACAGCCAAAGTTAAGCAAAGCTTAGCGATGATGCCGCGCGCCATTGCTTCAACACATACGCCCGTTACTGAGCGCTTACCGCCTAGCTTTTCTTTGGCTAGGTTGACGTGTTTTTCTACTGTTCTTGGGCTTATCGCCATTTCGCGGGCTGCTTCTTTTGCGCTGTATTCGTTTGCCATATAGAGCAGTGCTTTAAGCTGTTGGTCGGTTAGGTTGCTACCAGGCAGACCTTTAAAATCACCGATTACTATTTCGTGCTTTTCCATAAAACCTCCTTGGTTTGGCTTTCCAAAGCACCCTGTTGCCAAGGTGCTTCAGTAAAGCGGTCTGGCTGCTTTAATGCCCTCGCCAACCTGTTGCGATGTAGGTCGTTGAGTATCTGTAGCGGGTGGCTGTGCGCTTCCCTGTTCGTTACGCTCAATCGCAATCTATTGCGTAACGGTCATCGGGCTTATACAACTTGCAACGTGCAGCGCTGGTGTGCCTACTTTTTTGGACACATTGCAAGAGGTGGCCTCAGTTACTAGCGCCACTGTGGGCTGGGCGCGTGATTAGATCCCTGCAACATTTGCTGTCTGCTGTGCCCGTACAGCGGTTTATCTATCCAGCGGGCAGGGAGCATTAGCAGGGCAACCGGTTAAACCGTTTACCGCTATCAGCAAGCTGAGGGAGCGGTGGGCGTGAATAACTAGCAGGCAGATTCGTCTGCAATAGCTGGTACCAGAGCCAGCGTGGCCGTGAAAATTTATTACTCGCGCTGAACTCATGGTGATTCGTTAATGAACACTGAGGATTCACGGGCGAGGGTTCCAGATTGTGTAAAGAGCAAACAGCTTGTTGGGCTGTGTCGCGATAAATTTAAGCATACTTAAGCTGTGTGTCAAGTTTATTTTAAGTTTGCTTAAATTGTTTTTTGAGAGTAGTGAATTTTAGGCAATAAAAAACCCACCGCTGAGGGTGGGTTTGTAGAGGGGAGGCTTTTAGTGGCGTTTTATAGTTTCAATAATTTCACTGTCGGGAAGCGAGTTATCAATTACTCGAACATGGTCGATTCCACTTAGTTGATTGACAACCTCCATGCTTGCATCAATAAGTTTCTTGTTTTTGGCGCTAGATACAATGATTATGGTGTCTTCAGGTAACTGCTTGTGCCTGTTAAGAGTTTCTAGGCGGCCCATCCAAATTGCACCTTGATCAAGAATTTTAGTTGAGTCTTCTTGGGTTAGGTCGAGTGGTTTAATTGCTTGGGTGGGCTTTTCCTGCTTCATCCGTACAAATGGGAAGCGCACGCTGTAGGTGCTTGTTCCCACTCGTGCTTCTTTGTACAGTTTTTTAAGGTGAGCAGATTCTAAAAGCTTACCCACTTGTCTTTCCAGGTTTTGCTGTTCGTACTCTTTGGTGGCAAAGCTTAGGTTTACGTAATGATCAAACAGGTAATTAATAGCTGTTTCTCCATCTTTAATCATCATGCTACCAGGGGCCTGAAAGCGGATCATGGTCTCACGAGGGCTAATCAAAGCTTTAAAGAAAGGAATAGCAAGTTCAGGATTGCGTTCGATCGCATTCTCAATGCGATCAAGCTCCTGCTTTATTTCTGTGCGGGCGTTGGCGAACAGTGCTTTATCTAGGGTGTAAAAAAAGTCTGTTACCCGCTTAGATTTACGCATTTCAATTTTGTGATGAAACTCTCCGGTGGATGTTATTAATGCCACCCCAATATTCACAAACTCACCCGTTTCTGGGTAAGGCTGAAATTGAATAACAGTGTAATTGCATACTTTTTTCATAGTTGACCCCAAAAGCTGTTTTGGGTAAATCGGTTTAATATATCGAGTCTGTCTTCTAAGGTTGGTTTAATTTTATCTACCAAATCCGGGTAATGATACAGCCACTCAGGGGGTAAGCATTGAGTTATATTGCACCACTGGTTTAGCGCTTCGCTAAATTTGTTTTCAAGCTCAGCACGTGTAGCTAAGTCTTGAGCTAGTGGGGCAGCGTCTTTAAAGACGTGGAACTCTAGAAGCTCGCCTATATTAAAGTCCCCATAAAAAGCGCCATTATGGTCAATAACGCTTAGCTCTGAATTATCAGACAAGAGAAGGTTAACATTGCCACCAGCCGAGCTTAAGTTACGGTCTTGGTTTTGAATCCAGTAATCAAAAATCAGTACCAGCAGCTGCAGGCTAGGTGAAACTTTATCTATGGATGTGTAAAGAAGATCTCGAGCATTAGGCACTTGCTGGGATGCAAAAGCAATACCGCCTGAGAGATCTTGTATGTTGTTTATTATACTAAAATCGATCAGTTCTTGTGGTATCTGCATAAACCGCCAGTCTGGAATTGGCAAACCCAGTAGCTTTCCTAGCTGTGCTGCTAATACCTCAGAAACAAGCCCTATAGGCCCTGCTTTATTAAAGCCCTTAACGAAATAGATCTCATTGTCATCAGCCCTGATAATAAAGGGTTGAACAGAATAGCCTTGCTCACTTTGCTTGATTATCTCTTTAGCTGTTACTACAAGTCCATTAAGGCTCATTTAGCACCTAAAACATATCCAACCGTGCGATTACCACGCCACAGATCGTGGCATTTCCGTTTATTTTGATCATTTGCTCTGGCCATGCAGGGTTTAACGCTTTTAGATAGCGTTCTTCGCCTTCAATGATGAGCTGCTTAAATGTAGCCTCGTTGCTTTCATCAAGCTTTACGACCACTAGCGAATTGTGGTCTGCGCATTTTTCTGGATCGACAAAAATAATATCGCCATCAAAGAACGATTTGCGGCTGTGCGGGTTTTCCATTGAAGCGCCGCGCACCTGTAGTGCAAAGGTGTGCTCGCTATGTGGCACAGGGCAGTAGTAGTAGGTTTCTACTGGCTCGTATAGGTTTATTTCTTGCCAGTTTCCTGCCTGGACCCAGCTAATAAGTGGGACTTTAGCTGTTAAATCGGGGCCAGCAATGACGTTTGGTTCTGGCTTTTTCTTTGGGCCTTCGCCAAGTGCTAGCCACTTAGGTAGAAAACCTGTTGCTTCTGCTAAGGCGTAAAGATTCTCAGGCTTCATCGTTTTGCTTGAGCCTGCTAACCATTGCGAAACTGCTGAGTTGGAAACTCCACACTCTGCCGCTATTTCGCCTTTCTTTTTTCCGCTTTGTGATATTGCGTAAGCAATTCTTTCCGACATATTCATGCACACAGATTAAGTAAACTTAATTTAAGCATAAAGAGTGATTTTTCCTTTGGTTGACCTGTAAATTTAAGCATGCTTAAATTGGCGTGTTTCTAGTAGGAGTCACTATGAAAGTAAGTGAGGTTGCAGGCCACTTTGGCAGTAAAAGAGCTTTGGCTAAACAGCTTGGAATATCTGAGGCAGCTGTTTCCTACTGGGGAGAGGTAATTCCACTATCTCGCCAGTACCAAATTGAAGTTATTACAAAAGGAAAGTTTAAAGCAGTGTCCTCTTGTCTTGCTGATAGCAAAGATAAAGCAACAGTGAGCCAGAGCTAAGTCGGTAGTTAGCTACTGAACAGATAAACAGTATTTTGGCAGGTTAAAAATGAGAGTAAGCGATCTAGTAAAACATTTCGGAAGCCAGCGCGCTTTTGCTCAGGTGCTTGGCCTATCTGAGTCTGCCGTAACGCAGTGGGGGGAGCTAGTGCCAGAGCTGCGCCAGTACCAGGTAGAAGTAATTACTGATGGCAAATTTAAGGCTGCACGGCCTAAGCCACTAGCTACTCGCGTAGAGCTAACTACCACTGACTTAGGGGTGCAGGTAACAGTGTTTGAAGGCGATGTATTCGATGCCAGTTACGCCATAACCGATTTGGCGCGGGCTTTATATATCGCTAGTAGTCATCTGAAGGGACAGCAACCTTCAAAACGCCGTCTTCTGACAGGTAAGGACCTTCTCTAAATTCTATTTGATAGGTTTTTCCACGACCTTTAATGCGTTCAAAAGTAAGCCCGCTGAAGCTTATTTCAGCATCTTTAGGTAAGCCTGCAAGCTGTTCGATTAAGTCGCTCACTTGCATTGTTGGAATCTTTTTCATGTTAGGCCCCCTGTGGCCGTTGTGTGTGGAAGCAAGACGATACCACGCGAGGCCTAACATTTTTATAGACGAAAAAAAGCCCCGCTCGACGACTAATCCAAACGGGGCTTTATGCACATAGCAGGAACTATTATGCACAAAGCAATGTTACCAAGCAATCAGACCGAAGTAACTATGAGCAGTCGAGAAATTGCTGCCTTAACAAACAAAAGTCACGGTAATGTGTCACGTGACATTAGAAACATGATGGAGCAGCTGCAAAAAGATGTATTCAAATTTGAAGAGATCTTTTTTGATAGCTACGGACGCGAGCAAAAGCAGTATCGCTTAGACCGCATTCATGTTGAATGCTTACTGATGGGTTATAGCGCTGTATTACGCATGAAAGTGTTGGAGCGTTTAAAAGAGCTGGAAGCCCAGTTAGCCAAACCTTCCATTCCAACCAGTTTTGCTGAAGCACTACGCCTTGCAGCCGATCAACAAGAACAGATCCAGCAGCTGGCGCTTACCAATCAACAGCAAGCTAGCCGCATTGACGCGCTAGAACAATTACTAGCTGCCGGTGTAACTGCTCCTGACTTTTGCCGCCGCTTAAATGGCGTTAACACAATGGAAATCAACGCCTACTTGCAGCGTGCTGGCTGGTTGTTTGACTCGGGCAATGGGCGCAGCCGCTGGCGCGTTGCTAGCTATGCTCGCGACAAGTACATGACCGAGCAAGCAGTAGAAATTAAAAGCGGCACAGCCGGTGCATTTAGCGCAGTTAAAGCCGTATTGCTTAAAGCTGGCGCCCAACGACTACTCAAACTGTACCTAAGCAGCAAGCTACCCATGAAGCGTAGCTGGGATGGTGAGTTAAAGCATGACTTGGTTGGCGTGGTGGGGGTGGCAGCATGAGCATGATTTTAATGGCTAAAGCCATGCAGCTAAAAGTGGGGAATCCAGGGTGCAAGTTGGTTTTATTGAAGTTGGCTGATAACGCCAATGATCAGGGCGAATGTTGGCCGTCATACCAGAACATTGCTGACCACTGCGAGTTAGGGCGTAGCACTGTTATTCGGCATGTGAAAACCTTGGAAAATATGGGATTAATCAAAAGTTATGAGCGCAAGTGCCCGATTAAAGGTAATTCATCTAACTTATTTATTTTGACTTTAGAAGGTGGTGAAACTGTTAAAAAAACCACACCTAAAGCGCAGATTAACCCTAGTGCAGAATTGGTACCCCCTAGTCCCGATTTGAGACCCCCTAGTATCAATTCCGCACCACCCCCTAGTCCCAATTTGAGACCCAGAACCAGTCACTCTTTTGAACCAGTCATAGAACCATCTATTGTCGGGCAACCCGACACCGCCTCAAAAGTGATTGAGTATTTGAATCAGCGCACCGGTTCAAAGTTTAAGCCTGTTCAGTCAAATACTCAGTTGATTAACGCACGGCTCAAAGAGGGCCACAGCCTAGCAACAGTTATCGCGGTGATTGACCGCAAGTGCGCGGAGTGGCTTAACGACCCAAAAATGAGCGCATACCTTCGCCCGGGCACGCTGTTTAGCGCTAAGAATTTTAATAACTACGCTGGCGTGATTGATAAGCCGCTGGCACCGCAAAGCACTCAGGTGACCGATGATCTGAACGACACCAGCTGGATGAATGAGCCGGAGGGCTGGTTATGAGAAGCGCCTTACAAGTAACCCAAAGCGTAATGCTGGCGCCTGAGCAGTACGCAGCCCAGCCAGCTAATCCGGTTAGCGCAGTAGCCGATCATGAGTCGGGCTTAGTGGTTAATCGCTTGTTTCGTGAGCTAAAAGCCGTTTTCCCAGCATGGCGCAACGCATGGCCAACCGCTGAGGATGAGGCAGCAGCTAAGCGCAGCTGGACCAAGGCGTTTATTTCTGTGGGTTTAACTCAGCTGGAGCAGATCCGCTTTGGTGTCGAGCAGTGCCGCCTTAGTGGCCGCCCGTTTATGCCGTCTGTGGGCGAGTTTATTCAATGGTGTCAGCCAACGCCTGAAATGCTGGGCTTGCCCAGTGCAGAGCAAGCGTACCGGCAAGCGTGTGCCTTGGCGCATCCAGCCGCTGACCGCTCCCAAGCCCATGCCGCTGTTTTTCATGCTGCCAGCGAGACGGGGTTGCACCTGTTGGCCAATCAGCCCGAGTCGGTATCGCGCCCAGTGTTCGATTATCACTATGGGCTTGTGGTGAAAATGGTCATGCGTGATGAACCACTGACTGAAACACCCAAAGCGCTACCCGCCAAGCCTGCCGAGCCAACCGACCAAGATCGCGAAAAAGGTGCCCAAGTGCTGGGCGCTTTGCTTAACAAAATCAAGGGGAAACGATCATGAAGTGGAAGCCGCCTGCCAGCGCGCCTAAGTGCGGCGAGCAAATCATTGCTGATTTTGGCAGCCCATTCGGCTTGGATTTGGCTGTATGGGATAAGCACAAAAAAGCATGGCTTACGCCACAGCTAGGTTGGAACTTTGAAGTAAAAACGGGCAAGGAGTACCCGAGCTATCAGAGCGAATACCGAGCGAATGAAGATTTAGCGCGCTGGGCGCGCATCGAGGCGTTTGAATGAGCAAAACCGTAGTTGTAAGCATGAGTGACGCTGAGATTAAGCGGCAAATGATGGGCACTGCGCATACTTTGCGCGATGCCCGTTATCCGGGGGTGCGCTTTCGGTTTTTGACAGATCGGGCGCGGGGGAGTTGGTTTTTGATCGGCGGGGGTAAGTGGGAGCGTGTTGCCGGGTACCCGCAGCTGAGCAGTAAAAAGTTTTTTGAAATACTGCCAGAGCTGCAAGCTCAGCGCGCCCTTAATCAGCCTGTAACTGCAGTTGTTGGGCAGTTTGATACTTGTGGCGACCTGTTGCGCTGGCATCGTGAGCGAGTATCCAAGGACAGCAACTTAACGCAAAAACGAAAGAATGGTGTTCGATCGATTATTGATGCTCAATTATTACCAAGAATTGGTGGGCTACGAATATCGGATATTAGCACTAGTGCGATTGATGACCAGATGATGTGGCCACTGCAGTCAGAACTATCCCTTAGCTACGTTCACTCTTGTTTAAGGGTGTTTAAGATGGCGTTCACTCAAGCACATAAGTTAAAGCTGATAGCTGACAACCCTGTGGCTGCAATGCGTTTTACTGACTTTGTTTCAGCGAGGATTAAGCCTAAGCCCGCCCGTCTAAATATGCTTGATTTGCCGGAGTTGATTACGCTTTTGGTTGAGACATTCAAACAGAATCCAACCACCAGCATGCTGGCCTTAATGATGCTCGCTCACGGTACTAGAATCGGTGAAACCCGACTGGCGCGCTGGCGGCATATCTGTTTAAAGCAAAAGGTTTGGATTATTCCTGCTGAAAACACAAAGACTCGATCAGAGCATGTCTTGCCACTGACTGACCGTATGTGTGAGCTGCTGGGCGTTTATCGTGAAGCGATAGGTAGCCGTTATAGCGCGCAAGGTGCTTTGTTCGTAGATCGATTAACCAACAGAGGTTTATCTGAGCAGGCAGCGCTGGGGGAGTTTAGAAGATTATCCAGAGGGCAGTGGAGTAGTCACGACCTCAGAAAACTAGCCAGAACAGGTTGGGTTGAGTTGGGAGTGGATTTCTTGATCGGTGAAATGCTGCTTAACCACAACATGAGCCTAATGGCCGAAACCTACATTAATACAAGTGCTGACGATTTGAAGCTGGATGCATTAACTAGATGGCATAAACGGCTAGATGACAGCGGTTTATGCGCGCTTTCACAGGAGACTGTTAGTGCATAAAGCAACCATAAGTATTTCTCTAAGAACGCATAACCAAAAGGCTTTAGCGCGTTTAGTAATCCGTATAGATGGAGGTTCTATTTGATGGCTTTCGACCTAAAAAAAGTAAAACCTTGCCCCGTATGCGGTGGCAGTGGTCGAGTGCGCGGCATGGTTTTAACGCTAAGCTGCTTAGATTGCGAGGGCTCGGGTTATGCCTTGATTAAGCCAGATCCAAAGCAGCGTGTTGAGAATGGATTGGCAGCGCAGTTGGGTGCTGAACTGCGGTCGGCGATGGTGCGTATTTATCAGCTGGAGGCTGGTCAGCGAAAGGGTGAGCCGGCAGTGCATTCGGTTAACCGGTACGGTGCGGGAGGTAGTAGTTATGTCGGCGATTAAATGGCGGCCAGTGCGCGGCGCTCATAACGTGTTTGAAACCGATCAGGGCTATATCGTGGCCAAAGTTAAGGTGGCTGAAAAGTACGTTTATACGGTGACAGCACCAGGCGCTAAAGAATCGTTTGCTTATCTTGGAAGTCGTGAAGAAGTAGTGAAAGTGATTGAAGTGCATATGAAAGGGGAAGCTGAGTGATTTATTTAGAGTTGCCGTGGCCGCCGCGTGAGCTTAGCCCGAATCATCGTGCGCACTATCAAGCCAAGGCTAGAGCAGTAAAAAGCTACCGCCGGTTATGCATGGCCTTTGCTTATAACGCCCGCCAAGAACTGCCGTCTGGCAAGCTGCTAATGAAAATTGAGTTTTGCCCACCAGACCGCCGCGCCCGCGATGATGACAACATGCTGGCCAGCTTTAAGGCTGGGCGTGATGGGATTGCTGATGGACTCAAAGTTAACGACAACCGCTTTGCTACTCAGTTTGAAGTGGGTGAGCCTGTGAAAGGTGGTTTGGTAAAAGTATTTATTAGCGCTCGGGAGAATCAATGATTTATAAAAACGTGGTGAGCGCTGTTGTTTCGATTCTATCTGCTGAAAGCATGACTGATGTGGGCGGCCAACGGTTTGAGAATGAGCCGGTAGCGATGGGAGCTTTATTAAGTGGTGAGCTTACTGAAAGCGACCGCCAGTTGGTTAACTTTTGGATGTGTGCACGCCTTAAAAAGCAGCTTATTCCTGCGCATTGGGATGTATTGGTGGCTAAGTATTCGGGGCAGAAAGGGCAAAAGCTTAGTGCTACCGCCAAGTTAAAGATTCGCGTAAGTACGCCAGCGCCCATGCGCTTTATTAGTTATGCAGTATTTGCTTGGGCGTTACCTAAGAAGAAAGGGGTTGATGGCAAGTGCAGTGAGGATTCGCTGCAGGCCCCACGCTGGCTGCATGATATGAACCTGTGGGATGAAGATGCACGCCCAGAACGAACCCGTAGGCGCTGGCGAAAAGGGATTTTTGACACGTTAGATGACTTGCTGTTAGAGGCGCTGGCAGCGGCAGAGGAAGTGCTAAAAGATGAAGGTGTACTGTGCTTGACTTGAATGGCCGTGTGACCTAGTATTTCGTCATTGTGTCGATTCTGCGCCTAAAAGAATGACACCAGAATTTTATAAACCCTGATCAGTTCGCTGGTCGGGGTTTTTTAATGTGGAGAGATTATGGATATTATTTCAATTGCTGAAATGTTTCCTGCGGTTATTGGCCTAGCTGGTGTTGTGACAGGAGCGTTACTGCAGTATGTGCTCAACATTTCAATGGCAAGTCGCATCGCTAAAAAAGAATCCGTATCGGAAATGCTTAAGCTTTACGTTGAGTTAGAAAGGCGTTTTGCAAGCTATATGCAAGCTTTTGATCGTAATAATTACCGCTGTCAAACGGATGAGTATCAATTTAATGGCGGCAATGTCAATTTGGATACTGCACCTAATATCAATATTTCTCAGCTTAATGTGGTTGTGGGGAAGTTAAATGTTGATTTGATCGGGTTGCTCATAACAGCAGAGTTTAAACATAATCAAATAGTGGCAGGCACTGACTATATTCAAGACCAATATTTTGAGCCAGATGACTTGTACTATATTGAGAATGACTTGATTATTAAAAGAGGGCACTCACTGCTTCCCCCGTATCTTTATATCAACCGTAAATTAGGCATGGAAACCAGTGAGAGCGCCAAGAAAATAGAAGAACTATATATGTTGAAATAATTCAATAAAAATCTTAACGAAACCTCGCGAATGCGGGGTTTTTTTGTTTCATCCTCCAAGGAGGATGGCTCTAATTCACTAGCCCCGCGGGGTATCGAGATGCATAAAATGCCAGATAAAGATCTAGGGTTTTGGGCGAGCATTATCGCAACAGCCCGCGAGCATGGGCTAATCATGATGCTCACCTTCATAATTTCTTACTTACGAATCAACCTATATAGCGATGGTCGCAGCTGGAAAGCAGAGTTGCTGGAAGCACTGCTAGGCACCTTCGTCATCATGATGGCCGCTCATGGGCTGCAAGCTATGCAGATCAATGAAGGTTGGGCGTGGGGTGTGGCCATCTTTGTTGGCTTGATTGGGATCGATAAGGCCCGCAGCGTGCTAGAAAGCTGGGCCACTAAACGCTTTGGTGGTGATTAATGACTGATGTGACTGGATTAGATGAAGCGATTGAATCACTGGACCGGCTGGGTAGGTCTGCACCGGTAGCGCTGGCTGATGCTATCAACCACACATCTAACCAGTCTCGCATTGAGCTTCGCTCAGAAATGCAGTCGGTATTCGCAACGCCTACGCCATTTACATTGAATGCCATTGCTGTTCAGCCAGCTAAGCCAGCGGGCGATCCTGAAGGCGCGGTGTTTGTTAAGGACAAGAAGCAGGGCGCTAATGCCCCTGAAGATTGGTTTGCCCCGCAAGTGTTTGGTGGTGAGCGACAGCTTAAGGCCAGTGAGCGCACCTTGCGCGCGCTGGGTGTGCTGCCTGCAGGCATGTTCACTGTGCCAGCTAAAGGCGCCAGGTTGGACAAGTATGGCAACATGAGTCGCGGGCACATTCGCCAGCTGCTGACCAGCATTCGTAAGGCTGTGGCCGGTGCACGCAAGGAGCCGTTCTTTGTAGCGCGTAAAGGTGATAAAGCAATCGGTATTGCCGAGCGAGTAGGTAATAGGGTGCAGCTAGTGCTGGTGTTTACCCGTGAGCCGCAGTACGTGCAGCGCTTGGATTACAGCGCAGTCGTTGAGCGTGTGGCAGATCAGAACATTGAAGATAACCTTAACCTGGCTATCACCAAGGCACTCGGCTAGCGTCCTGCCAGCCGATGCAAATCATTCCCATCTAAATAACTTTTACGGGTCCTCCCAGCCCCCACCCCCCCGTCCGAGGGTGATTCCAGCTCGGCAGACCTCTACTTATGAGATTTTTTCAGGGTTGGTTGTTGTTTAGTCATGAGCAAATTTAAGCAAGAAAAACAGCGCGGCTGGCTCAATAAATCTGAGATGGCTGAGAGCCTTGGTATTTCTACGCAAGCCTTTGATAAATGGGGCGTTGAGCCAGTTGCCCGCATAGGGCGCGAGACCTTTTTTGACGTCCGCTCTGTGGTCGATAATCGGGTGAGCAAGTTAGACCCAATACACCAACCTGACGACGATATTGATCCGCTGGCAGAGCAGAAGCTAATTCAAGAGCGTTTGCGCTTAACTAAGGCTCAATCGGAAGCCCAAGAGCTGAAAAACGAGGTCACGCGGCGGGTATTAATCCCAGCAGACTTTATTACGTTCACGCTCAGTAAGTTGATTCCTGAAATTGCGGCCACGATGGACACTTTGCCCATGACTATGCGTCGCCGACATACCGATCTGGAAGCACGGCACTTAGATACGCTGGAGCGTGAGGCGACCAAAATCAGAAACGCCTGCGCTAAGTACGCAGGTTTATTGCCGGAGCTAATTGATGAGTATCTCGATAGCACAGAGTGAGTCAATCGCCGCTGCTATCGAAGCGGGGCTTGCCTCGCTATATAAACAACCGCCTTTAACTCCAGTTGAGTGGGCAGACGAACACTTTTACCTTTCCAGTGAGTCCTCTTATCAAGAGGGACGCTGGGAGACGTTGCCGTTTCAGGTCGCGCTATTAAACGCGATGGGCAATGACGAAATCCGCACGGTGAACATTATCAAGTCCGCGCGTGTGGGTTATTCCAAGATGTTGATTGCAGCAGCTGGCTATCAGGTGCAGCACAAGCGGCGCAACATTCTGTTTCTGGTACCCACCGATGGATCGGCTAGCGCATTTATGAAGTCGCAAATCGAGACCATGATTCGTGACGTGCCGCTGGTGCGCGATCTAGCGCCGTGGTATGGCGTCAAGCATCGAGACAACACGCTAGACACTAAACGATTCACCCACGGCAAGCAGTTGTGGTGCCGTGGCGGTGCTGCTGCTAAAAACTACCGCGAACTGTCAGCCGATACCGTTATTTATGACGAGCTGGCCGCGTTCGAGCAGGACGTTGAAGGCGAAGGTAACCCAACATTTTTGGGCGACAAACGGATTGAAGGCTCGGCATTCCCTAAGTCGATTCGCGGAAGTACGCCAAAGACCAACTCGGGTGAAGAGTTACGCTGTCAGATCAGCTCGGCTGCAGAAGAGTCGGGCCACTTATTTAAGCTGAATGTACCGTGCCCGCATTGTGGCGGTGAGCAGTCGCTTAAATGGGGTGGTGCCGATTGCGATTACGGCATCAAGTGGGATGAAGGCAATCCGCTGGGTGCTTGGTATGTGTGTGAGCACAATGCTTGCGTGGTTCAGCAGCATGAAATGCAAGAACAGCAATCGAAAGGTCGCTGGGTATGTGAGTTAACGGGAATCTGGACGCGCGATGCGTTCGAGTTTTATGACAAAGATGATCAAGCTATCCCAACTCCGGAGGCGGTCAGCTTTCATGTATGGACAGCATACAGTCCATTTACCACTTGGGGCCGCATTGCTTACGACTTTCTTAAAGTAAAAAACGACCGCTCCAAGCTGAAAACCTTTACTAACACCACGCTTGGCGAGGTATGGGAAGAAGATCAGGGCGAGAAGCTAGAGTGGGAGAACCTTTATGCGCGCCGAGAAGTGTACCCAGCGGTGCCCGATGAGGCGTTATTGCTATTTGGCGGTATTGATACTCAGGACGACCGCTACGAAGGGCGCGTGTGGGGCTTTGGCAAAGGCGAAGAAGCGTGGCTGATTGATAAATGGGTGCTCACTGGTGATCCGGCCAGCGAAGAACTGCGGCGAAAAGTAAGAGAGCGAATCCGAAAACAGTATCAAAAAGATAACGGGCACTTGATGCCCGTTATTCGTTGGTGCTGGGACTCGGGCGGCCATTACACCGATGAAGTATACGAAGAGTCGCGCGCACTAGGTGTGCACTGGGTGATTCCAATTAAAGGAGCTTCGGTTTACGGCAGGCCGATAGCCACATTCCCTAACCGTAGGCATCCGATCAGTAAGGTTTATCTGACCATGGTCGGCACCGATAACGCTAAAGAGCTGATTTATAGCCGATTACGCATGCCGTACCAGCCCAATCAAGAGATGCCAGGCTTTATTCATCTACCCGCAGACGATTTGCTATGTGATGAAGATGAAGTAAAGCAGCTAACTGCAGAAACCAAAGTAATGAAAATCGTAAAAGGCCGCAGAACTTACCGCTGGGAAGCCGGCGGCAAGCGTAACGAGGCTTTGGACTGTTTTGTGTACGCCTTGGCTGCATTACGTATTAGTCAGCAAAAATTCGGCATTAATTTAGATGATTTAGCCGCTCAATCAAAAAGCATTGCAGGCGCAACAAGGCGCCCAAGAGGCGCACGCGGCACACGCAGCGCAGTAAGAAACTAACGAGGTAATCATGACCACAGCAGCCCAACGATTAGCTGATGTACGCAAGACCATTCACGAGGTGCTAACCACCGGGCAAAGCATCCGAAAAGATGGCCGAGAAGTGCGCTTAGCAGAGCTATCTAGTCTGCGTCAGCTTGAAAAGCAGTATCTGCAAGAGGCCACTGCAGAAAGCCAAGCCAACCGCCGAAAACCTAGAAACCGAGTATTTTACGGAGCCATTTAATGAGTAAGCAGATTGCAGAATCCGTACAAAAGCAACTGCTCGATGCCGCTCTGCAGTTTGCCAATACGCAGAACCAGCCAACTGCTCAAGGAGGCGGTGGTGGTGTCGAAACCCGCTATCGTGGCGCATCAAAAATGTTGCGCTCGATGGTTAGCTGGATACCTGGGCTGCGTAGTGCTGCAGCAGATTTACCGCTAAACGAGCGTGAAACCCTAATTGCGCGATCACGTGATGCTAGTCGCAACCATTTAGTTGCCCGTGCCGCCATTATGCGGCTGCGCACCAGCGTTGTGGGTACCGGCTTAGTTTGTTATGCCCAAGTGGATAGCGCTGCACTAGGTATTACCCCTGAGCAAGGTTGTGCGCTCAACAAGCAGTTAGATCGGATTTGGGAGCTATATGCTTTGGATCCGCGCGAGTGTGATGCGGAAGCCACTTTAAACCACTATCAACTGCAGGCGTTAACACTGGTTTCTACTCTGGTTAACGGTGACGTGTTTGTGGCCACGCCCTTCACCGAGCGAACGGGCACCATTTTTGGTACCCGCTTACAGTTAATTGAGGCCGATCGGGTATGTAACCCAAACGAACAACTCGACACCGAAAATCTAGTGGATGGCATTGAGTTTGACCGCTTTGGTGCACCGATTCGGTATCACGTGGCCAGTAGTTATAAGCGCGAACGTGCTTTTTCCCAAGTAACGCGAAAGTGGCAAGCGCTAGAGGCATTTGGTAGCGAAACAGGACGTCGGCGAACTTTGCATATCATGTGTGACAAAGAACGTCCAGGGCAAAAGCGCGGCGCTCCTTATTTGGCACCCGTTTTAGAGCCCTTACAGAAGCTAGAGCGTTACAGCTCAGCTGAGCTAATGGCCGCCGTTTTAAGCGCATTCTTTACCGTATTCATTGAAAAAGGAGAAGGCTATGTAGATTCAAGCTACCCAATGGCAATGATGGATTCAGAAGACCCCTCAGATAACGACAGCGACACCATTGCCTTGGGCGAGGGTGCAATTGTTGATCTGGCGGTTGGTGAAAAAGCAAGTGTGGCAAACCCTGCACGACCAAACGCCCAATTCGACCCTTTCTTTGTTTCGGTAGTAAAGCAAATCGGTGCAGCGCTTGAGATTCCTATGGAAGAGCTACTGCTGCATTACGACAGCAGTTACTCGGCTGCGCGCGCGGCGATGCTGCAAGCTTGGCGCTACTACAGTGTGCGCCGTTATTGGTTGGTCAGTGATTTTTGCCAGCCAAGCCGAGCGTTGATTATTGATGAAGCGGTGGCGCGCGGAATGATTGACTTGCCCGGTTATAGCGACCCAGCCAAACGCCGCGCTTATCTAAATGCGCTCTGGATTGGTCCAGCACGCGGAGCAATTGATGAACTTAAAGAAGCCAATGCCGCCGGCAAACGGATTGATATTGGTGTAAGTAACGAGTCGATGGAGGCCGCAGCCATGAGTGGTGAGCCTTGGGCGGATATTTATGCTCAGCGCTTAATTGAAATTAATCGCCGTAAGGCCGACGGCATTTACACCGTACCTAAAAACCAAGTACCAGTTAATCAAGGAGAAGACGATGAGCGCCTTTGAGTTAGCGGCATCGCAGCCGTGGTTAATACTACCCGATGCGCTCGATACCATTTTAAGCATTGCTAAGCGCACAAATGATGTTGAGGCACTAGAAACCAAGCTGGGGCAGCAGCTGAAGCACACGCATACCGTTACCTTTCGTGATGGTGTTGCTGTGATTCCAGTCTCTGGCCCTATTTTTCGTTATGCCAATTTGTTCACCCGTATTAGCGGTGCGACAAGCACCGAAGTGCTGGCGCTGGACATTCAAACCGCACTGGATGACCCAAAAGTTCAAGCCATTGTGTTGAACATCGACAGCCCAGGTGGTGTAGCAAGCGGCATTAATGAGCTAGCAAATCTTGTATTCCAAGGCCGAAGTAAGAAAAAGATTGTGGCCTATATCGGCGGCACAGGTGCAAGCGCTGCGTACTGGATTGCCAGCGCCGCACACGAAATCGTAATTGATGACATAGGCATGGCCGGCAGCATCGGAGCGGCGCTTAGCATCAAGCTAAATAAGCAAGATGACGGCAGCACCACTTACGAGATCGTCAGCAGCAATGCACCCAATAAACGACCAGATCTAACCACCGAAACAGGCCGCGCCAAACTGGGTGAAATGGTCGACTCTCTGGGTTCGGTCTTTCAGAAAAAAGTTGCCATGCACCTTGCAGTAGATGCCGAAAAAATCCCAGAAATGGGTGATTCCGGCGGTATACGCGTTGGGGCAGATGCAGTAACTCACGGCCTAGCCCATCGGCTGGGTTCACTTGAATCAGTTATCACTGAGCTAGCAACACCTTCACAACCTAAACGGAGCACCGTTATGACAAAAACCGTAGTAAAAACCACGGCAGAACTGCATGCAGCGTTAGAAGCTGGCACAGATGCTAAAGACATTGTGATTGCAGAAGCACCGCAAGCCACTTTAGAGAGCTTTGATCTAACCGAAGTAAAAGCCGAAGCCGCCAAAGCTGAGCGTGAGCGTGTAACTGCTATCACTCAATTAGCCGGGCCAGAGTTTCAAAAAGAAATTGATGCGGCGATTGAAAATGGCGACAGCAAAGAGGTAGCTGCCCTAGCCATTTTAACTGCAAGCCAAGAGCGCGGGATTAGCCTGTCCGGCATCAAAGCCGATGCCACCCAAGCCGATGGCTCAACCCCGCAAACAGATCAACAAAAGACTGCCGATAAACGCGGCAGTTTAGTTTCTACCATGCTGAAAGGCGCAGGCGTTAAGTAATAAGGAGTCGACATGACTGAGAAATACCCAAAAGAAGCACATTACATCCCGCATCAGCTCCGCGCGGGTGATTTTCCAGTGGTCACTGAAAGCGTCATCTTTGGTGCCAATCAAGTGCTGCAAGCAGGTGCAGTGGTAGGCGTAAACGCAGAAGGGCACTACGTGCTAAGCGTAGCCGCAGCAGAAGACACCAGTAAGAACCCAGTAGCTATTTGTTATCACGACATCGTGACAGATGATTCGCCAGCTCAGGGAGTTGCGCAGCTAACCGGCGAAGTACTGGGCGAGCAGTTGCAGCTAGGCGAAGGCCACACCGTAAGCAGTGTAAAAGCTGCGTTACGCCCACTTTCAATTTTTGTACGTTAAGGAATAATTATGCCTGATCAATTATTTGATACTCGCACTATGCTCGAAGCTGTCGAGCAAATGCACACGCCAAGCACCTTTTTACTGAATACCTTTTTCAGCAATCAAGAAACTTTCGATACGCTCACAGTAGACGTAGACATCGTAAAAGGTGGTCGCAAATTAGCGCCTTTTGTCAGCCCTAAATTGGCTGGCAAGGTCATTACTCGCGAAGGCTATACCTCAAAGCAGTTTAAGCCGGCTTATATCAAGCCAAAAATGGAAACCAACGTAGAGCAGCTATTTAAGCGCTCAGCGGGCAATAATCCGTACGCTAACGAAACGCCTGCAGAGCGTGCAGCTAAGCAGCTGGGTAAAGATTTAGCAGAGCTAAACGATCAAATCACCCGCCGCGAAGAGTGGATGGCAGCTCAGGTTCTGGTTACTGGCAAATCCACTATTCAAGGTGAAGGCGTTGATTTAGAAGTGGATTACCACATGCCAGCTGAGCATAAAGTATCTGCTTTGACTAATGCGTGGGGTTCAACGGCAGCTGATCCAATCGCTGATTTGCGCTTATGGGCGCGGCAAGTGGCTAAAACCTCTGGTCGCCGTCCTACGCACGTAGTGTTATCGGGTGTAGCTCAAGATGCGTTTATGAAGTCTGAACAAGTGCATAAATTACTCAATACGCGCCGCGTGGATATGGGGCAGATTAACCCGCAAAACTTGCCAGGTGGCGTGGTATATCTGGGTTTTCTGAATGATCCGGGCCTAGATATTTACGCCTATAACGAGTGGTTTATTGACCCCGAGAGCAATGAGCTAGCACCGATGATTCCTGATGGTCAGATCATTATGGGCGGCTCTGGTACGCGCAATAGCCGACTGTATGGCGCTATTCAAGACCTAGAAGCGATTGAGCAGGGGCAAGTTGAAGCTGCACGCTTCCCTAAAACATGGAAAACACCAGATCCAAGTGCACGCTGGTTAATGCTGCAATCAGCACCGCTGGTAGCGATGTTAGAGCCGGATGCGTTCTTTACTGCAAAGGTGGTGTAAATGACAGCCAACAAAACCCCGTTTGTGGTGGTTGCTGGCGCCATTCAAGATGGTCCAACGCTGGTGCTTCAAGGCCAGCGTTTTACCCCTGCCTCCCTTGAAGCAGCAGAGCGCTTACTGGCGCAGGGGTTAATTGCGCCAGTACAAGAAGCAACAACCGATCCACCCTTAGCAGCGGCTAAACCAGCAGCGCGAGCTAAAAAGCCAGCAGCTAAGGCAGCAGCAGATGAAAAGCTTTAGTGAGCGTTTAGCACAAGCAGATGAGCGTTTGCTGAAAGTGTTAAATGATGGGTTAGCAACGCTATATGACAAGCACGGCACAGAGCTTGCGAGCAATGTGCCAATCACCCTTGATCTAAGCGTTGAGCACCCATCTAACTTCACTGGGCGAACCAACATCATCACCTTTAACCGCCGCGAAGCTCCACGCTACGACCCTAATGGCCTAATCAGCCATGCCGGAGTTATGTGGAGAATCGACAGCATCTTAAAAGATGACGGCTATCTAGTGGAGTGCGCAGTCGTTGACCATGATCGACAAACAGCAAACCTTGGTTGATGAGTTACTTGGCAAGCTAAAAGCGGTACCCAATTTTGGGCAGCATGTATTTGAAGACTCAACAATGCGCGTTATTGATGAGGGCGATGCAAGCCTGCCTGATTATTTTATTGTGCTGCAAACAGGCCAAACCGACGAGGTAGAGCGTGTAGGCAGTAAAAGCTTGCGTGAGCGTGTGGTGCTTAATATCACGCTTGTGACGCGTAAGCGTGACTATGCAGCAGAATTGCGTGCAGGCCGTTTGCACGTAAAAAAACTATTAGCAGGCAGAAATGCTGGGCTTATCCAGAGCCAGTCGGCCAGCTTTCTTGCTGAGTCACCCATTCAACCCGCCAGTGGAAGCGTATTTGCAGCCCACGTAATGCCCCTGCAAATCACCTACGTTCAAAACTACTAACAGGAGGCAGTAATGCCCATTGTTCACGTAGCCCGCCCATTTATTTGGCGCATCGGGCATAACGCCGTGCTTATTGAAAAAGGCGAGCAAGACTTAACGCCGGCACAAATCGAGCACGCAACTAAACACGGCTGGCTGCAAGTGCAGGCACCAGTAAAAACTAAACCTAAACCAGAGGTAATAAAACATGGCGATGACTGACGGAAATGCAGTACAGGTAGATAAGTCGCTGATTGGCGAAGGCATTATTTACTTGCGTAAATACGGCAGCCAAGAGGGCATGATTGATATTGGCAACTGCGATGAGTTTAACCTGGGCTTTGCCAGCGAAAAACGCGAGCTCAAAAACTATCGTGGGGGTGGCGGTAACCGTAACGTGATTGAAAAGGTCAGCGGCGTGACGGCCAGCCTTGGATTATATGACCTAACGCCCGAGAACATTGCCCGCGCGCTTAAAGGTGTAGTGCAGCAAATTGATACGCAAGCTATTACCGATGAAGCGCTTAAATGCTCGGGCATCATTAACGAGTTTGTGCCGTTTGCCAACATTCCAGACCCTGAAAAGCCGGTAACAGTAAAACTGGCCGATGATTCAGAGCTAGAAGCGGGCACCGACTACCGTGTGAGCGCGCATGGCTTAGTGGTGTTGTCAGATAAGGTAACCCCTGCAGGGGTAAAAGTTTCGTATACACCTAAAGCGGGCAGTGCAGTACAGATGCTGGCAGGCTCAGGCCAAGAGTGGGAGATCTACATTGCCGGCCTTAACGATGCGCAATCGGGTGAGCCGTATGCCGTGCGGGTGCATCGTTGTAAGTTCAGCCTATCTAGCGATTTTGCAGTGCTTTCGCAAGACTACACCAAGCTAAACCCAACGCTTGAAATTCTGACTGATGACACCGTAACAGGCACTGGTATCAGTAAATTTGTGCGGATGGATTTGGTGCGTTAGCGCTTAGGTTATTTAGTAAGCTTTTTTAAATGTGAGCCATACTCACATTTAAAAACTAAAGCTTGAGGATATGGCAACCCGAGGAGGTCAGTTTGACTCCTCGGGCATATTCAGACTAATTACTTACCCACGCGGCTGCCATACAGGGCTAGAAACTATTCGGCTGCTGGTGTGGTTAATCACTGTTTGTAGTTGTTGGTTTAGGCTTAAATAAGCCTCAAGCTGCTGGCGCATAGCGTTAATTTCGGCTACGCAGGCGCTTACATCGTTACCTTGCTGGTGTAGGTTCCACAACAAATCACGAGTGGGCGAGTTAAAGTCGGGGCTGACCAGTTGGCTGGTAGAAAAGCGCCCATGTTGTTTGCCTTGTTCGTTAATACCAATCCAGCGGTGTAAAGGCGCATGGTTTTTTTGCTCTAACCATTCCAATGGATAGTTAATCGGGGGTGCAGGTAGTAGCGGCTCTGGTTCTAGCAGTTCGCCTTCTAGTGGAAGTCTGGCCACTAAGCTAACTGCATCGGTAAAGTTTTCGCTATCAATTAATTTATAGGTGCAGCCAAATTTAGATTTTAGTGCAGACCAGCAAGTAATTGCTGCTTTGGCACGTTTGTTTTGTGGTAGAGCTTCTACCCGTGCTTTAACCATAGCTTTAATAGCATCTTGCTGATCGGTGGTTAATCCGTTTGGTAGTGCTTTAGTTTTGGGCTGTGTTTTAGGTTTAACTTCGGCAATGCCTTCTAGTACATCTAGCACCCACTTGCGAAACTCTTGAGCAACTTTTGTTCTGGCAAACATGGCAATCAGGTGCGCGCCACGAAGTGAGAAAATACGAATCTCTTTTTTGCGCTGACTGTTACCGATTCCATTGACCGTCAAATTGACGGTCGTTGTCATGCCAGCGGTGAACTCGACCTTGTTTCTGTCATAGATGCGGCTGACAGAATCTTCTCGTGCATAGCCCAGTGCTTTTGCAATCTGAGCTGCTTGCAGCCACGGCTGGCCATTGCGGTCTACGATATCGAATTTAGTATCTTGAAAGGTAAGTGCGTGCATGGTGAACTCCTTTGTTTTGAGTTTCCGCGCCCTGAGACCAATCAGGGTGGGCGGATCGAGCAAGGTTGGTCTACCGGACAAAGGAACCGGCGAGCCAGAGGCTCCCTCGCACGATCCGCCCATAACAGGTTTGCCATGCAATGGACACAAAAAAACCGCTTGTGCGCGGTGTCGTATCCGCCTTTGTTTCCGGGAGACCAATCCCAGATCACTGAATTTGCAGTGACGCGCACACTTTATGCATGCTCGTGGTGGTTGTCAATACTAGCTATTTAAAGGTGCCCCAAATTTGAGGATGCTTTTAAATAGCTTGCCATAGTTTCTATGTTCGAAATCATTGACCGTCAATTTGACGGAGCAGATGCTGCTAAGGTGCTTGCGACTTGCAAGTGCCTTACTTACCAAACTCTAAGGTACTTCCAATTTGGAAGCCCCTTAACCAAGTCTGGCTGTTGTGATCTATGATGTCTAATTTAGTATTTTGAAAGGTAAGTGCATGCATGGTGAAAGTCCTTTGTTGTTTAGTTTTGCTTACCTGACGCCAATCAGGGTGGGCAGAGTTGTACAGGGTTGGCGTACCGGGCAAAGGAACCGGCGCATCCGAAGATGCCCCCGCACAGCTCCGCCCATAACAGGCATTACCATGCTGCAGATACAAATAAAGGATATGAGGTGGCGAACTATGCGTAGGTTGGTCGACCGAGATCACGGACCCGGCACACCCGAAGGTGTCCTGCGCACAGCCCGCCATAAAGCAGGCACAAAAAAACCGCTTATGCGGCGCTGTGCACCGTGAGATATTCGGGCGACCAAACCCGATCCCTGAATTTGCAGTTACGCGCACACTTTATGCATGTTCGTGGTGGTTGTCTATACTAGCTATATAGCTAGCAAGGGGTAAGTGAGCTATATTTCAAGCTTTAAAAATGGAGGAAAACGTGAATAAAGTAATACTAGCTGTTGCGGTTACTACATTGCTTACTCCTATTATGGGGCTTTCAGCGACCCGTGAAGAGTGCATCGAAATTGAACCGCTGGCGGAGAAGATAATGATTGCCAGACAGTCCCAAGAAAAGATGTCCAGCCTTATGCTTGAGTATGAAGGAGATGAAGCAGCTCAGTTTCTGATTGTAAAGGCCTTTAGTAATCATATTGCTGCGCGTAACAAGGAGGTGCAGCAGAAAATCATTGATAAGTTTGTTAACTACGCATTTTTGCAATGCATAAAAGATAAAGTTTCCACAGAGTAGCTTTTGTACTTATTTGACCCGCTTCGGCGGGTTTTTTTATGCCTGGAGAAAAGCATGGCGGGAATTAAAGAAAGACTGATTCAAGTGGTGCTGCGCGGTAAAGACCTGCTATCGCCAGAAGCCAAGAAAGGTAAAGATGCACTAAATGAGCTGCGTACCGCTGGCGCTGAGCTGCGTAAAGAACTAGAAAATGCAGAGTCGCAAAGCACCTTAGCTAAATCATTACTAGCCCTAGAAAAAGACAGTAAACGGGCAGAGACCGAAGTAGAGCGTGCCCGCGAAAAAGTAGAAGCACTAACTAAAGCACTAGATGCCGAGCCAGCCAGTAAAGGTTTAGAAAAATCGCTAGAAATTGCTGCTAGAGAAGCGCGTACAGCCGAACGCAACTTAAACAAATTAAAGCAAGAAACCATTGACTACACCGCGCGAGCAAAAGCTGCTGGCATTGATACCAGCAAACTAGCAGATGAAGAAAAACGCCTGAGCAGCGAAGTAGATAAAGCCAAAAAAGCAGTAACCAGTAATACCAAAGCAACCAAGGATTTAGAGCGCGAACAACGGGCTGCCGCACGCGCCGCAGCAGAGCAAGCGGCCAGAACCACCAGTTTGGGTAATGCATTACGTTCGGCTGAAAAAAAGGTGTTGGGGTATGCCGCTGCTTATATTTCGCTAAAGGCTGCCACTAACCTAGCGGCTAAAGGCTTAGGCTTGGTGCGCGCCGGCATTGAAAAAGTAATTAGTGTGGGTGATGGCGCTGAAAAAACCAAAATTCAGCTAGAAGGCTTAATGGGTAGCGTGGCCGGTGGCGAACAAGCCACAGCATGGATTGAAGAGTTTGCAGACAAAACAGGCCAGCGCATTGATGACGTGACTGAAGCCTTTGCCGAGCTAAAAGCCTATGGGCTAGACCCGATGGACGGCACCATGCAGGCGATTATGGATAAAACCGCTCAATTAGGCGGTGAAACTGAAAAGCTGAAAGGTATCTCGCTGGCTGTTGGTCAGATGTGGGCTAAAGAGAAGATTGTACAGGAAGAGGTAAACCAGCTTCGTGAGCGTGGCGTAAACGCATTTGATCTGCTTAGTAAAGCAATGAATAAAAACGTTAGTGAGCTGCAAGATATGGCAGCCGCTGGCAAGTTGGGGCGTAACGAGATTCGCTTGCTGATTGATGAGATGGGCAAGTCTGCCGATGGGCAGGCAGCGCGGGCAGTTGAAACACTGTCAGGTAAATGGAATGTGCTGCTCAACCAGTTTCAAAAGTTTGGCGAGAAAACAGCCTCACATGGGGCTATGGACGTTGTAAAAGAAAAGCTTCAAGGAATCTTGGATAAGACAATCGAGCTAACTGATGATGGAACGCTAGACAATCTAGCAGAAGCATTAAGCGATGCCTTTGTTCAAGGGTTAGAGAAAGTTGATGAATTTGTTGCTGGGCTGAACGCTGTCGGTTTTAAGCAGCTTATCAATGAGAGCGCTGAATGGCTGCGTAGCTTTGGATCGCATGTTGACGAAGTGCAAGACAAGGGTGAGCGCGTTGTAGCTGCTTTCAGTGGGGCATGGAACGGATTTAAAATGTTAGTTACCGGTGCCGCTACAGTGATGATGCAAATCATTAATTTGACGGTGGGGAATGTGCTGAAGGCTGCAGCAACTATAGCCGATGCGCTAGGAATGGATACAGTAAAAGCAAATGCAGAAAACGCCTACCAGTTTCTTGAAGAGTTGCAGACAGCCTATGAGCAAGCTACAGCGGAAAGCGCTAATAACTTAGGCGCCGCTTGGAAAACCGTTACTGAAGAGCGAATCAAGGATAAGAAGAAAGAAAAACAAGAACTAACAGATGCTGAGCGGGCGATTCAAAATGAGCTTAAGCTTTCGCAGGCGCTTGCAGATGAATTGCTGGCGAAACAGAAAGATAATGGGGAGGAGCAGCGTAAAGCAGCGATCGAAGGTAAGCGCGCCATCGAAGACATGGCTGATGCCATGCAGTTAATTGACTCCACCCAGTCCGTTGCAGAGCTTGAAAAGATGCGTAAAGCACTACTAAAAGCCTATCAGGAAGGGCGTATCAGTCAGCAAGAGTTTGAGCAGTCAACTAACTCGTTAAATGGAAAAATAAATCGATTAGGCAAAAGTGGTACAGAAACAGCCAAAGATTTAAAAACCTTTGAAGGTGTTCTTAAGGCTATTGAAAATGCAGCCAACGAGCTGGACTTGCGGGAAGCTGATGCGGCTTTGAAAAAGCTATATAGAGAGGGGGCAATTGATGCAAAGCAACTAGCTAAAGGGCAAGAGCAAGTTAAGCAAGGGCTGCTTGAGTTAAAGCCAGCAGCTGAAACTGCAGCTAAGGCATTAAAAGAAACACAAGAGGCCTCCAAAGTTTGCGGAGCAATGAAGGAGCAGACAGATTGCGTTGAGAACGAGCTTGAAGAGCAAGCCATGCACATTAAGAGTTTCTTTGATGAAGTTCTGAGTCGAGCGCGTGAGCCGCTAGCGGAGATGAGCGAGCAAGCGCTTGCGGCTTTCGATGCGTTGCAAGGGTTACCCTCAGCTGCTGCCCCAAAAATGGATTACAGCTCAGTAGAAGGTTTAACCGAAGCGCTAAAGGAAGCACGCAATGAGCTAAACGGCATTCGTTCTGAGTCAGCCTTGGCGGGCTCAATGGCAAGTGGTTTTAGCAAGTGGGCGGTGCAAACACTGGATCGCTCTAAGCAAATCCAAATTGCATATTTGAACGAAAAAATGGCCATGCAGCAGCTGATCGAGCAATACAACACCGGTGCCATTGGTGCCGCTAAATTTGCTAAATCAGCCGATGAAATGCGTAAAAATGCTGAGTTGCTGGGCGAGGCTGATTTGTCGGGGCTAACCAGCGCGATTGATGCAGCTAAAAGCAAAATGGATCAACTAGCACAAAGCACCCGCAGCACCCTGCAATCACTCAATGACGAGTTACTGCAGTTAAAGGGTACGCAAGAAGAGATCGAAGCAGCCAAGATGCAGTCGCGTAAAGACGACCTGCGTCAGCAACTGGTTGTGGCGCAGAAAGACGGTGACGCTGAAGCAATCCGTAATCTGCGCCAAGCGCTTAATACTCTAGCCGAGATCGAGGCCGAAAAAGAGCGGCAGCTACGCAACCAGCGGGCTGAAGAGGCTAAGGCCGAAGCCCAAAAAGTAGCTGAAGAAAAAGCCAAGGCACAGCCGGCGCAGAAACAGCCGGCAAAGGTGATTCAGTTGCAGGCTGCTGGACAGTCGGTATCTGTTGGTATTGATAACGACAGCGACGAGCTGGCACTGCTAAAAATCCTAGAGCAAGCAGGCATGAGGACGGTTCGATAATGCAGTTAGATAGCATAAAGCTAGGCAGCTTAGAGTGGGTGGATGAGTTCGATTGGGATGCGGTGGCGCAAGAAACAGATCGCTCAGTGAGCGGGGTGTTTTTAGTGCAAGGTGGGCAAAAGCTTTATGGCCGTCCAATCACGTTACGCAGCAACTCGGGCGAATGGACACCGCTTAGCCTGGTACGCCAGTTAGAGCTACTGCGCGACAGTTACGGTCGCGTAATGGTGCTAAGGGTGCCCGATGGTCGTGAGTTTCACGTGATCTTTAATCGTGACGAGCCACCACTGGAAGCGCAGCCGCTATTTAGGCATGACGTACCCGAGCCCGATCATTTGTATGAAGTTGCGGTGCGGCTAATCACAGTCGAGCCAAAAGAAGAATCACCCCCTGAGCCTTAGCGCCAAACACTGACCAAGAGCCCGCCATGCGCGGGTTTTTTAATGACTAGAGAAAAGCCATGACTATCACAGTAGATGATGTAAAACTGCTCAAGAGCCAGCGCTTAACCGACGAAGCCGATGGCGGTGGCCGCGCTACGGGCGAGGCCATTGTTGATAATGAAATCAATAACCTATTCCCCGATATTTCACGTCTTGACCGCACGCTAGGGCGTATCAACTTACGCAAAGTGTTCGCAGGGGTAATCACTGAAAACCAAGATCGTTACCTTGGCGCGCACTGCATTATTACGCGCAAGCCAGGTGATGATTTAGTGCATGCGCTGATGTTCAATACGGACAGCCAGACAGATGAGCGCGAAGAAGCGCTGGGGTTTATTGAGGGGTATGTGGTACCAAGCGTGATTGCAGACTTTGATCTGATAGGTGACCAGTTTAAAGGCCAGCGGCAGTTGAGTGCAGTGGCTTTTGAGTCGCGGCCAGTGCCAGAGGTTGGCGATGTATTTCAGCTAGTGACAGATACCGCTGAGCAGTTTGTGCGTCTAACTGAAGTTGAGCACGAAATGCGTGAGTTTCACTACGTGGATGATAGCGGCAAGTTGCTTACTTTTTGGCGGCGCTATTTGCGTTTAAGCATTAGCTCGGCGTTACTCTACAAGTTTCCTGGCGGGCAGGTAGTGCCCGAAGGGGTCACCGAGCGTAACCTTGATGGTGAGAAGATTACACGCGTTCGGGCGACGCAAGTTGCAGACTCGGCACGTTATTTTGGCGTGAATAAGCTAGCCCAAGCAGTTAGCGCTGGCTCGCTGACTCTGCAGGTAGAGTCGATTTACTCGCAGCTAGTACCCAGCACGATCAAAGAAAATATTCTGGTCGATCAGATCGCGGGCAGTCGCAAACGGTACAACGTGGCCACCTCAAATAGCGATCGAACCATTAACTTAACTTTTACTAGCTCAGCGGCTGGCCAAAGCCGCAGTTTTATCGGCACGGGCGTATATCGCGGCAGTCTAACGCTTACTGTGTCGGGTTCAGTGTATCGCGACAATGGCGCGGGCGAGCTAAAGCTCAGCAGCGGTGGTGCTAACTTCGATCGTATTACCATTGATTATGAAAGCGGCATGTTAACTGCCTTTCGCCCAAGTGCTTACACGGGATCTGCAAGCGTAACGTATCGCACTGGCGTGGCCGCCACTAATCAATCGGTGACCGGTGAGATTGAAATTAAACTGGGCAACCGTGGCTATGCTTACACGCTGAATCTAAGCGAAGCCAAGCCGCGGCCAGCCACGCTGACAATTAGCTTTATGGCTCTTGGCCGCTGGTATCAGCTCCGCGATGAGGGTGATGGTCAGCTAATCGGCGAAGGTGCTGGAGCGGTGGACTTTGCAACAGGATCAGTTGCGTTAACACTGGATGCCTTGCCGGACGTGGGTAGCTCGATAATTTACGACTACGTTGCCCAAGACGATTTTAACTTTGCAGTGCACACCGGTGCATCATTAGACAGCCCTATCAAGATCGTGCAGGAGCTTAAAAATAAAGGGCTAGATCCGGCAAGTATCAAAGTCACCACCAAACATGGCGGCGTGACTAAAACAATGACGTCAAACGAGCACGGGCAAATTACCGGCGAAGTGGGTACCGGCTTTATTAATGCCGCAGATGGCATTTTAAACTTGGTTATTACCCAGACCTTGGATCTGGGCAGCGCGATTGATGTGCAGTATGAGTTTGGCGCTAACGTCAGCACTAACCTTACGTTAGGTGCTGATGGTGGGGGTATGACGATTGGCACGATACCAGGCGCTCCATTCAAGCCGGGCAGCATTTCGTTTACGTGGGATGTAAAGCGCAAAGGGAAAGTGCCGGTGTTTAATCGCGCTGGTGATCGCGGGCTAGATGCAACGGCAAGTCTTGATGTATACGACACTGAAACGCTAGTCACGCGAAACGTCACAGATGATGGTAACGGCAAGTGGCGAGGCGTAGACGGGCAGATTAACTATCAAACGGGTGAGTTTAGTATCCGTACAGAAGTCACTTACACGGTTAACGAGTACTACATTAACTACCGCCGCAGCAATAAGCCCGAGCTGGCGCACACTCAAAGCACCGAGCGTGAGCGCTTTACTGGCACGATCATCGTTAAAGCGCAGGAAGCTAGCGTTAGTTATGGCGGCGAGCGCGAATCAATCCCGGCGCCGCAACTGGTAGTGGATCTGCTGCCAAACGTTGGTGACTCCATTGTGCCAGGTTCATTACTGCTGAAGTGGGGCAACTCGCTGTATGTAGACCGTGACGGTGTGCTTTATAAAGACATCGATCACACTACAAACGCAGGTACAGCGGTTGGGCGGGTGGATTATGCAGGGCGGCAAATTACGCTAGCTAGCTGGCCAAGCAACGTATCAACCAAGGTTGAGCGCCTGGCCTGCCTAACTACCGCTGTGGGCTTTGGAACCCAGCGTGTGTTTTTCCGTACTGCAGGCTCACCACTACGCCCAGCATCGCTGCAAATAACGGCAGTGCGGATTGATACGGGCGAGGTGGTAACCGCTACACCAAACCTTAACGGGGACGTAAGTAGCGGCATCATTCACGGGCATGTTGATGCGCGCACCGGTATTGCCCGGCTGCAGTTTACGACTGACCCAGATGACGATAGCGGTCTGTCAGATGTGCCAGTGATTGCTGCCTTACTGCGCTATAACGCGGTGCTGCAAACCAGCATGCCGATGGATGCCAAATTACTGGGGCTTAACCCCGTGCGGTTACCCGCTGATGGTCGCGTGCCAATTTATCGCGAAGGCGATGTGCTGGTTATTCACCACACCCAAGCGACAGCTGTAGAGCCAGCGGCAGGTAAAACCATTACGTTAAATCGCGCTGAACAAGCCGAAATCTACGTTGTGGATGCCGAGGGTAATCGGCTAGATGAAGAGCAGTACGAAACCGATCGAGAGGAAGGCACGCTCACTTTTGCCAATCCTTTGCTGCTACAGCAAGAGGACGGCGAGTTGCTGGTACCACCTTTTAAAATCATGGATCGCATCGAGCACATGACTGTGTGCACCGAGGCACAGATCACGGGGCTAGTAGAGATCAACAGCCCGTTGCCGTTCGATGCGCCTGCAGGCGAAACGATGGTCAGCAGCGCTCTAACTTGGGGTGATATGCAATCACGGTTATACCGCTGGTTTACCCAAAAAACATGGAACACCGGCAGCCCCAACTGGAGCGATAACCCGGTAGGTGATCAAACCACGGCCAACTACAACACACTGAACTATCCGCCCATCGTGACCAATATCGGCGCAATTGCAGGCAAGTGGGCGCTGGTTTTTACTAGCACTACGGCATTCCAAGTGGTTGAAGAAAAGCTGGGGATTATCACTGTGGGCAACGTCTCGCAAGACTGCAGTCCAATCAACCCAGCCACTAACACGCCGTATTTTGTGATTAAAAAGGAAGGTTGGGGCACCGGCTGGGCCAGCGGCAACGCCGTGCGGTTTAACACCGACAGCTGCCTTGGGCCAATGTGGGTGGTGCGCAGCATTCAAGCGGGTAAAGGCGCAGTTAAAGACGATCATTTCAAACTGCAGGTACGCGGCGACGCGGACTAAAAGCAATTTAAACAATCAACACAAGCCCCGTAATTGGGGCTTTTTTGTGAGGTGGGTATGAGTAGTAAGCCGATTTTTTATAACTGGGATGACGTGGGTAGTCCTGGGCGAAATTTAACAGGTAATAATCAAAACCGCCTAAAGCAGATTTTAAAAGCTTGCTTGGTAGATGGTTATGGGGATAAACCAGCAGCTGGGTGGGAATTAGTACATGAGCACGCTAATGGTTTTACTCTATTTAATGGTAATGGTTATATTAATTTTGTATCTAACCTGTCTGGTTATCACAGTGATTCCATTGTAATTTATTTATCTGAATCAATCACTGATATTTCAGAGGCCGTCATTCAGGGCTTAAACGGGCTCTTCGCATTTAAGGGTGTAGCTGGTTTCTAAACCCTCCGGATTTCAACAGGCATCTGGCGATGTAGTTGGTTAAATTTCTAAAGCCCAAAGCAGTGCCTCGCAAGTGTTCCAGCCGACCATTGATAGCTTCTGTAGGTCCGTTGCTGGTTCCTGGTCGGTCGAAGTAGGCCAGGATGCTATCCGCGTATTTTTTCAGCGTTTTTCCCAAGCCTTTCACCTCGATGAGCGCTTTGGGCAAGTCACTGGCTGTAATGATATTTATGACCTCTTCCATGAGTTTTTTACCACGCCTTCGATCCGGCTCGTTGTAGGCGCTGACCACCCGTTGGTACATGTTCCAAGTGCAATCCACTTCGAGGTGGTGCTCATCTGCAAACAGCTGGAACAGTTGCTTTTTGTTGGCGTCAGACAGGTAGCTGATCCGGGTCAGCAGCGTTCGACGGCTTTTGTAGAGCGGGTCGCTTTTGCGCCCTCTTCGGCCCAGAGTGTCTTGCTGAACACGCCTGCGACATTCATCCAGCATATTGCTTGCCCAGCGCACGACATGGAAAGGATCCAGCACGGTTTGGGCTTGAGGCAGGGCTTCTTGCGCCGCAGATTTAAACCCCGTAAAACCGTCCATGGCAATGCTTTCAATCTGGTCACGCCAAGCCTTGGGACGATTGTTCAGCCACTGCTTAAAGGCTTGTTTGGAGCGGCCTTCCAGCACAGCCAGCAAGCGCGATGGTCCTGTTTTGTTACGCACGGGCGTAAGGTCAACCACGATGGTGACGTACTTGTCACCACGGCGTGTATGTCGCCAAACATGCTCATCCACGCCCAGCACGGTCACACCGTCAAAACGTGTCGAATCATTAAAAAGCAGGCGCCGTCCTTCGTTGATAATGGCGTTATTGACGGTGTGCCAGGCAACGTCAAGATGACTCGCAACACGGGATACCGACAAGTCATCCAGCACGATGGCAGCCAATGCCCAGCGTATCGCTCCATGGGAAAGCTTTGCGCGTGGCGGCGCAGCACTGCTGGTATCTTCGTGCCAGAAGCAGCCGCAAATACAACGCCAACGCCGAATACGCAGCAACAATGTAGTTGGCCGTTGCCCGTAAGGTGTGTGAGCAAGATACCTATCGACCGTGCCGCGTGAAACGCCAGCAGCACCGCACTTGGGGCACGGCTCAGGTGCTTTGGTGAAACGGCATTCGATGACGGCGCGTTCTGCACAAAGGTGCTGCCCAGTGGCAGTCAGGCCGAGGATATTTAGTTGGCAAAAGCTGGAAAGATCGGGGCTTGAAAAGGTAAGATTGTTCACGTCGGGGGCTTGGTTTTTGTTGGTGTAGGAGCTTACATTTTCCAAGTTCCCCGGCACCTTTTCCAGCCGGTCAGATTTTTTCTACACCCTTAAATGCGAAGAGCCCTTAAACGTATGCTCGGGTGGTTATAGAGATGGTTCAGGAAATAATTACCACACCATTACTGCTGCAGTATTTAACAATTCAAGTTACCTTAATAACTTATCTTGGGTAGTGGTGGCTAATAAAGAATCGGTTAACCTAAGCTTTGTTAGTATTAGTGGAACAGCTATTCGGATGTCTCCATTATTTTTTGGAAATATTATTAATTTTAATGATATTAGCAATAAGTTTGTTGCCCTAGGTGGTCGAAATGTAAGCTTAAATTCTAGTCCTTATTATGCAAGCCTGTCCCACGGTTTTACCAGCTTACGTAATCAAGTTAACGGTTTAGCTGAGTATACTGATATTGGGGCTATACCATTCATTGACAATAGTTACGACTTATGGAGATCAGGTAGTATAAGTAGTCCATACCCTCCCACCCTAAACTTAGGTAGAATTTTAGTCAGATCAGGTAGTAATAATTATGTTGGTTATATACCAGGGGCTTGCTTAGACCCGATTATGCACGCAGCCCACCAACAGACTACATATAGACTATTAGACATAGGTGCTTGGGGTGAGAGAGAACCCGTAATACTTGATAATTTTAAGTACATACCAGTTAACGGTGGTGCTGGTAATTATTTAATCACTGATGATCCAAGGTGGTGGTAATGGAGCTTGTATTAAATCCTCAGTACCCAAATCCTGGTTATGTAGCACCTGTATTTAGAAAAATATCTTACAGAGTAACAAGGGATGGTATGCAGTCCAGTGAATATAAAGAGGCAGCTATATGGGTATCCCTATATGATAGAAAATACCTAGTCATTACCCCACTTCTCAATGGCTATTCTGGTGAGGAGAGATTACTCGCAGAGTCAGTGGATGGAAAGAGGGCCATACTAGTCTACGATTTCCATGACACACCTTACTCAACTATTAGAACTCCCACTATCAATCAAGATATTAACTACAATATCGACCTCAACGACGGTGCTGGCGGTGGCTCTACCGAACCCACCGAGCCAGCCACCGCTGCTGCAGTGGTCCGCGTGAATAAGAAACCAGCAGCCCGTGAGCTATTCGCAGTGGAGCGCCGTGCCGACGGCACTTACCGCTTTGCTGGCAGTACCCTAATCAGTCAGTCTGGCGACTTGGAAATGCAAGTAACCGGTGGTGAGGTGTATGCGATTGCCGTTGATGATTTTGGTATTCCTTACCAAGCTGGGCTTGATTTAGAAGTAGGGCAAACAGTGCGACCTACAAACTTTCAGGGTTGGCTATATGTATGCACCGAACCAGGTAAGCTGTCAAGTACAGAGCCAGAGTGGTGGCCTGAAATTGGCGATAACCCAGCAAGGCCGGTAGGCACCGCGCGACTGCAAGCTACGCGTTACTATCAACCCATAGCACACGGGCCGATTCACTATGAGCTGATCTAAGAGCATCCAACATGAGCAAAGGCTACATACCCAAAACGCCAACGATCTTTGATCTAAGCGGTGAAGCATATAACCCAGCTTCACCGCTTTTTTTTGACTTCAATTCAGCTAAAGAAAACAAGCCGCTTATTACCCTGACTGCAGGCATTAGTTACCGTAATGCCAAAGCCAAAAGCCAGCGCGCACGGGGCATTCGCTTTGCTGATACCTGGTCGCTAGATCAACGCTATCAGCGTGGCCGCTGGGCATTAGCTGCAAGCCATGATCTAAGCAAAAGAACAGGTTGGAAGCCGGTAGCGATTAAAGATGTACAAAGCCAAATTGCTTGGGGCCAAGCCATTGCTCAAGATATTCAGCAGCGCGCAGACTGGAAGCAGTTGCGCGACGTGGATCTAACCCAGCAAATCGCTTGGCATCGGCGGCTACGCTGCATCGATATAAAGCTGCACGTGCTTTACAGCCCAAAACCAAGGGACATTGATCAAGAGGCAAACGCAGCCTGGCTAAGAGTCGATGACTTCGGCAAGCGGCCAAACCCTGCGCAAATCCTGCGCGATAGCCTGTATTTACCTAATACTCTGCCACTGGCCTTTAACTTTGGTGGGCGGCGCTATTCACCGCTGCAAAACGGCGAGGCATTTTTTGATTTTCGCTATATCCCGCCCGAGCCAAAGCTGCAGCCGGTTGATGGCCGCAGTGAGCGCATCCGCTGGGGTGAAGCTAAGCAGATTAACCCAACCACTCGCATTCGCTGGAAGTGGGCCACGCCCACTGACCCACACTTTACTGGCATTAAATACCCCGACTACGACGGCCCCATCATTATTATTCCCGACCCAGAGTCAGCGGGTGAACCCGAAATTAAGGAGACGTACGTGATCGCAAATACAGTCAGTATGTGCGTGCTGCCCGATTGCACCCCAATTAATGCCACGGGCATCGTGATTACCCGTGATATTGATAGCTACAGCTGGACGTTAAGCGCAAACCTATTTGGTCGCGAAAGCATGCAGCTACTCAAGCCCGATCAGAAAGGGCAGAAAAACGTAAAAATAACGATCAATGGCCACGAGTGGATTTTTGTTATCAGCAGCTACAGCAGCCACAACAAATTTCCCAGTGAGCGCTTTACGGTGCAAGGTGCCAGTCGTACGCAATTGCTGGGCGAGCCGTATGCGCGAACCTTTAGCGCTGTAAATGCAGTTGATATTAATGCCGCGCAGGCGGTAGAGGATCTGCTACAAAACACAGGCTTTACAGTGGTGTGGGATAGCGTTAATCAAAATCCACCCGACTGGACGATTAGCGCCGGAGCGCTCACGTATCAAGAGCAAACCCCAATCGAAGTAGCTGGCCGCATTGCCGAGGCGATTGGCGCGGTGATTAGACCGCATGCCACTAAAGATGAGTTCGCAGTGATTCCACGTTATCGCGATCCCGTTTGGCAGTGGCAGGATGCATTCCACGAGCGAATCATTCCGCATCAGATTATCAGCGAGGTAGGTGGGGAGTGGTCGCCCAAGCCCGAGTACAACAGCTGCTACGTGAGCGGTACCACCCACGGCGTGGCAGTCGATGTGCGTCGTGCCGGCACTGCAGGCAATCAACCCGCGCCTGATGTATTTGATGAGCTTATCACTGCCACAGCTGCAGCCCGGGCACGTGGTATTGCTGAAATCTGTAAAGGTGGTAACCAAGAAATCGTTAACTTAACGCTGCCGCTGTTCCCCGTTGATGCACCACCGGCACTGATTCATCCAGCGATGCTATGCGAGGTGCGCCCACATAACGAAGCCAACTGGCGCGGACTGTGCCTAGAAACCACCATTACTGCAGAAGGCACCGGTGCCAGCGTTGTTAAGCAGCAAGTTAAATTGGAGCGTCATCATGGCAATCGTTAACCCCTGGAAGCGTTTTATCAGTCTGTTACCCGACGGCAGCCGGGCAGTGGGCACTGTTACCCACGTTAGCCACGGCAACGGCACAACAACCGTAAAACTACGCAATCAGAGCGAGATTATCGCTCTGGGCGTAGGAGTAGAAGTAGGGCAGAAGTGCTTTATAAAGGACGGGCAGATCGTAGGCCCAGCACCTGATCTGCCGCAGTATGATGTGGAGGTTTAGGGTATTATCGAGAGCTTTTTATAGTTGAGGATAAGAGGGTGCAATGAAGAAGGGATTATGGTTTTGGTTGGCTATTGCTGTTTTTGTAGCTTATGTAAGCTCAATGTTTCTTGCTCCTGCGATTAAATATCAAAACTGGGTTGAAGTTCAAAATGTATTGGAAAGGTGGCAAGCGTTAAATGTCGGGGTTCTAGCGTTTGGTGCAAGTATTTTGCTTTGGTTCAGCACAAAGTACAGAGTAAAGACTGAGGATAACCGAGAGTATAAAGCAGCGAGAGTAATGTTGGTTTTTAGTGCCAATGACCTTCATGAATACATAGTAAAGACTGTGCAAGATATTATCGATGATAAGAAAAATTGCTTGAGTATCGATGGGGTGATGGCAAATTTTGAGAAATATATAAAATACGCCCCTGATGAAAATTCTAAGTTTATTATTGAGACTCTTCGTGTTCTACAGGTTGCAAACGCTAGAAATAAAGGGCGAAAAAAAATTAATGGTAAGCATGATCTCGACTTGATTGGCATTTACTGTCACCTTGCAGCCAGAAACTCAAGAGTGTTTCCATACGCTAGAGGTGATGTATTTGATACTAGCAATATAAAAGCCGCTGAAATCTCAGATGCGTGCCACGGGCTAGATTTAATGAGAAATCCTGAACTTTTAAAACGAATAGATACAGAGTTTTATATAAGACATACAAGCTGTCATATATTTACCAAAGAACAACGTAAATTCTTGAAATAAAATATATAACTAAACCCGCCTCGGCGGGTTTTTTTATGCCTACAGAAAGGTAACCCAATGCTAAAAAATACAATCCAGACGGCGATTGAGCCGGCGCTGGCGCTTTTGCCTGCGCGTATGAAAAGTAAAAAAGCAGTTGTGATGATGCTGGCCATAGGCTTGCAGGAATCTCGTTTTATTCACCGGCGCCAAATTAAGGGGCCAGCGAGGGGTTTTTGGCAGTTTGAGTCGGGCGGTGGCGTGCACGGTGTGCTTAATTTTCACTCAACCCACGATCTTGCAAAGCACATTGCATTAGAGCGCATTGGCACAGCTGATCGTGCAGCCATTTATAAAGCGCTAGAGCATGACGATGTGCTGGCCGCGGCATTTGCACGGCTGCTTTTGTGGACAGATCCACGGTCACTACCTGAGTTGGGCGATGCTCAGGCAGCATGGGATTTATATATGCGCACGTGGCGCCCGGGCAAACCGCATCGGCACACATGGGATGCTTTGTATCAACAGGCGTTAAAAGCGGTGGCTGATTATGAGTAAGCCTATGTATTTAGGATTGTTGGCTGTCGTGGTTATGTTTGCAGCTGGCTGGGCTGCCTGCAGCTGGCAAAAAGATAAGCAAATAGCTCGGTTAGAGTTAAGCCACGCTAACTACTTACGCGGTTTAGCTGAACATAACGCCAAAACTATTAATGACTTATTTAGCGATGCAGAGGCTAAGCAACAGGCACTAACTGAGCTTGATCAAAAGCACTATCAGGAGTTATCACATGAACAAAAAGCTAATCAGCAGCTTATTGCTGAGCTCGCTAGTGCTAAGCACCGGCTGTCAGTCCGTATCGAGTCAACCAACTGCTCTAGTGTGTCCACCAACACCGAAACCACCGGCTTGGATGATGCAACCGGAGCCCGAGCAGAGCTACATCCAGCAACTGCAGCGGATATTTTCCGAGTAGCAGCACAGGCAGATGAATGCCGGGCAAAACTAACAGCACTACAGGAATTTGCTAATCAGCTTTAAGCACCTACACTAAGAAATAACGAATCTTAGCGAGGTGATATATGGATATTAAGCAGCTAGTGGTAGAGGCGAAAAGGCTAATTCCAGACTGTTATGATTATGCCAAAAACTGGCTTGATGACATAAACGAGACGGCTGATTTCGTGGAGGGGCCAGAGCAAGCTATCAGATATTTCATGATGGGAATGTTTTTAGTCGGTGCAATTACTATCGTTCAGCTTGAAGAGTTTGAGCGCATAGTAACGGGGATGAGTAGAAGGCTGCATTAAAATCTAGACGTAAAAAAGCCCCAATTAAGGGGCTCAGACTGCTGACAAACCCCTCGTTCCCATCGAGGGGTTTGTTTTTTATACTGGGCACACATCTGCTGCAGGAGTTGTACAGTGTTACGTGATCGCCCCCAGACCCAGTCCGAACTCGAATTTGTCTGTATTGACGAGCTGGTTCCTTCTGACCATTTACTACGCAAAGTAGATCGTCATATCGATTTCTCGTTTATTCATGATCTGGTCAAAGACTTGTACTGCGCGAACAACGGTCGCCCAGCGCTGGATCCAACCCTACTGTTTAAACTGCTGCTTATAGGCTATTTATTCGGTATTCGTAGTGAACGTCAGTTGATCCGTGAGGTTCAGGTCAATGTAGCCTACCGCTGGTTCCTCGGTTTAAACCTGACCGACAAAGTCCCTGATGCCAGCACCCTTAGTCAGAACCGTCGCCGCCGCTTTAATGACTCGGATATCTACCAGCAAATTTTTGATGAAATCGTCTTGCAGGCGATGCAGCGTAAGTTGGTATCCGGCACGGTACTGTATACCGATTCAACCCACCTGAAAGCCAATGCTAACAAGGGGAAATGGGTCAAAGCACACGCCGTTTCAGAACGGCAAGCCTATATGGATAAGTTGGATCAGGCGATCGAGGAGGATCGCCTAGCCCACGGAAAAAAGCCCTTGCCGCCGCCATCGAGCGAACCTCAGGTGCGGGAAATCAAACAAAGTAAGACCGATCCTGAAAGCGGCTTTATGACTCGGGATAACAAACCCCAAGGCTTTTTTTATCTTGACCATCGTACGGTGGATACCAAAGCCAATATCATTACCGATGTGCATGTCACGGCGGGTAACGTCCACGACGCAGTGCCCTATTTGGCTAGATTGGAACGGCAGACACAGCGTTTTGGCTTTAACGTCCAGTATGTTGGCCTGGATGCAGGCTATCACACCACAGCCATCAGCAAGGGGCTGGAAGATAAAGGGGTAAAAGCGGTGTTTGGCTATCGGCGACCGATCCATCGCCAAGGGTACTTGCGTAAACGTGAGTTTATCTATATCGCCGAAACAGACCAGTATGTGTGCCCACAAGGACAGGCCTTGATTTACAGTACAACTAACCGGGAAGGGTATCGCCACTATGTATCTGATCCGGCTGTGTGCCGACAATGCCCGCTGCTGTCACGCTGTACTCAGAACGCCAAACAACAAAAAACCGTCACCCGCCATGTGTGGGAAGACAGCAGAGAACGGCAGGATGCCAACCGGCTGACGCCTTGGGGTAAGACCATCTATCAGAGGCGCAAAGAAACAGTAGAGCGCAGCTTTGCCGATGCCAAAGAGCTGCACCAATACCGCTACGCGCGGTATCGCGGTCGTCACAAAGTGCAGGCGCAATGCCTGATGACTGCCGCGGCACAAAACATCAAGAAAATCGCACTCCTGGCAGGATAGTGCAGCTTTTGTAAACCTCTTGCCCTCATGAGTGCCTGTTTACACGCCTACTTAAGCTCAGATACGCCCAATTCACCTTAAAAAATCTTGGAGCAAAAACTTCCGCTCTTTGAACGCTTGTCCCATTTGAGCGCTTATCCCAAAAGAAAAAGCGTCATTGAAGTGCATAAAACAACAAACCCCACCAAAAAGGCGGGGTTTGTCAGCTACCTGAGCCCCAATTAAGGGGCTTTTTTTATTGAGGCTCGGCTAGGTTAGCTAGGCCCTCTGTAAAGTAAAGCGCGGCCACACTTTGATTTAGCCGCCATTCCATCTTACGTGCGCCTGGGTGCTTTTCTTGATACTGCTCAAAGCTAATGTAGTACTCAAGCGTGATCTTTTCTTCACCTGCCGCGAGCGCTTCAGCTAACAGCTGGTCAAGCTCATCAATCTTTTCCATTCTAATTGAGATAAGTGCCAGCATTTCATCTACAACATCGTCCGGCACTGCGCGCTCACCAGTTTCCCAATACTGCCAGCTTCGCGTAGAGACGTTGCCAATTTCTTCAGCTGCTTCGGACGCATCAAGCATGAGCAGTTTGCGCGCTGCTTGTAATTCTAAATTGTTCATGGGTTCACCATAAAAAAGCCCGCGGATAGCGGGCTTAGTTTTTAATAATTCTATAAAGCAAAATTACACTTCAACCCAGTCGCCATTTTCATCTTTTTCGACTTCGACGACCTCGCCAAGATCTACGGCGTTTACAGCTACACCATCTTTCTCGTAATCCCAACCGTCATAGCTGTCCACGCTTCCTGTCTCTGGATTCATGTACATTTTTTCAGGGTTTCCGAATTTTAGCGCTAGGTCCAGAGCTTGGTTTAAATCAAACTTTGCGCCATGCTCAGATATGAGCTCCAGTTGAGCTTCGATCTCAGTTTTGCCTACGCCGTAGCCGGCCTCTTTAGCGCAGCTCCACGCGTATTGACCTGCTAGCTGTTCGCTTGAGAACTCGATGCCTTCCATGCCTTCGCATGAGCCTGAATTGATCAGCTCAACTACTTGGTCAATGGAATGTGCGTTTTGTAGGGCGTTAGAAATAAACATAATTTGAATCCTCTAAGTAGGGTAGCTTCGAGCCATCTCGTAAGCTTGTTTGTATATTAGTTCGCGATCGCGAACAGGTCAAGCGGATGTAGTGACCGTTTGTCGGGTTTACTCTTTATCATCTGATGACGCCAAAGCGTCTAAATAACAAGCGTACCACTGCATCATTTTAGCTCTTTGTTCAAGGTATTGAGCCTTGTTGTAAACCCCTGCAATACCTCCCTCCACGTGAGCGAGCTGCGCTTCAACGTGATCCTTTGGCCAGTCGTGCTCTCTAAGTAGTGTGCTTGCAGTGTGTCTAGCCCCATGACCGACCATTTTCCCTTTATAGCCAATTCGGTTAAAAACACCGTTGATAGTGTTCTCACTAATTACTGGGTTTTTATTACCGATGCCGGGGAAGGCATACTGGCTTCTCCCAGTAAGCGAGAATAGAAACTTTAGCTTTTCAACAGCTTGGGTTGGTAGTGGTGACACATAATCCCTGCGCATCTTCATCTTCTCTGCTGGAACGGTCCAAATAGCATTATCCAGATCAAACTCAGACCATTCCGCAAAGCGCACCATTCCAGGTCGAGCGGCAGTGTATATGCACAGCCATGCTGCAGTAAGGGCAATAGGTCGGCTTTTTGAATCATGTAAGGCGCGCAAAAAGTCAGGCAGTTCCTTTTCAGTAAGGTGTGGGTAGTGCTCTGTTTCAGGGGCTTTCTTTGCAACTTCTCCTAGCCGAGCGGCTGGGTCGTTGTCAGTCAAACCAGAGGCAATAGCAAAGCCAAAAATTTGATTTACCCATCCGCGAACTTTTTCAGCAATATTAAATGCGCCGCGTTTTTCTATGTTAGCTTGAAGGGCCACACAATCAGCGCGAGTTATATCATCAAGTGATAGATGCCCAAGGGCTGGGAGAATATCTTTGTGAAGATAGGCTATGACTTTATCTGTTGTGCTCTTACTAAGCCCATGCGTTAACTTATAATTTAGCCACTGCTCAGCAACTGTTTTGAATAGCTTTGCGTTTGTATCCTGAGTTTTTTGGGATACAGAAATATCATGTCCACGACTTAGTTGATCCTGCAAAGCTTTGGCTTTTTCGCGTGCTAGTGCACCGCTCACTTCAGGATAAGCGCCTAGCCCCATCCACGCCCATTTATTGTCAGGTTTTTTATAACGAAGCTGCCATGACTTACTGCCAGCGCTAGTTACACGGAAGTAAAGACCAGGACTGTCTAGCTCTCGGTATTCTTTTTCTTCGGGCTCAAGTTTATTTAATACAGTGTCCGCAAGAGGGCGGCGCTTAATTTCATTTCTTTTCATGAGACTGTGTGTATCCCAAAGTTCGATTTTTGGCGAGGATACAAGAGGGGATACAGGGCGGCAAGGGCTATAGCGCTTTATGCTGCTGCATGTTTCTTTATGAAATGCTTGAGTTTGCTGGGTTTCAGCTATCAGAGGGGTGTGTTGCGTGATGTTACATTGTTGGAATGGTGCCTCGGGGGAGAATCGAACTCCCACGTTGTTACCAACGGCGGATTTTGAATCCGCTGCGTCTACCAATTCCGCCACCGAGGCATGGCGCGAAAGTATAGAGATGCACAGCCTATTGGTCAAATGTTTTTTCATGGTTATTTTAGACGGTTTCCGCTAAGCTTTAGCGTTTTGCAGATTGAAGAAAAGTCATGCGCGTTGAGCAGTTTCATTTTGATTTACCCGATGAGCTCATTGCTCGTTATCCGTTAGCGGAGCGCAGAGCCAGCCGTCTTTTAATGCTAAAAGCAGGTGAGGCACTGCAGCATCAACAGTTCTCTGACTTATTAGCTGAAATTCAGCCAGGCGATCTGATGGTGTTTAATAACACGCGGGTGATTCCAGCACGTTTATTTGGCCAAAAAACTACCGGCGGTAAACTTGAGGTGCTGGTTGAGCGTGTGCTTGATGAGCATCGGGTATTAGCGCATGTCCGCGCCAGTAAGGCGCCTAAAGTAGGGGCTTTGCTTGAGTTTTCGGGATTTCAGGCCAGCATGCTCGCCCGTCATGATAGCTTGTTTGAGTTAGCCTTTGTTCAGTCGGTACTGCAGGTGCTGCAGCAAATCGGCCATATGCCATTGCCGCCTTATATTGATCGAGCGGATGAGCTGGCTGACCGTGAACGGTATCAAACCGTTTATGCGCAAACTGCAGGGGCAGTGGCGGCGCCAACCGCTGGCCTGCACTTTGATCAAGCCATGCTAGATGCCCTAGCCGCTAAAGGTGTGGAGCAAGCCTTTGTGACCTTGCACGTAGGCGCGGGCACCTTTCAGCCCGTACGAGTTGAGACCATTGAACAGCATCACATGCACAGTGAATGGCTTGAGGTGAGTCCTGCAGTAGTAGAAGCCGTTGAGGCGTGTAAAGCGCGTGGAGGGCGGGTAATTGCAGTAGGGACTACCAGTGTCCGCTCTTTAGAGACTGCAGCGTTATCTGGTAAGATTCAGCCCTTTACTGGTGATACGGATATTTTTATCTACCCAGGTAAAACCTTTAATGTCGTGGATGCCTTGGTGACTAACTTTCACTTACCTGAATCAACCTTGTTGATGTTGGTCAGTGCATTTGCCGGTTATCACGAAACCATGGCTGCCTATCACGCGGCGGTGGCGAATAAGTATCGATTTTTTAGTTACGGTGACGCAATGTTTTTAACCCGTCATCCGCAGCCTAGTATTCCAGAGGAATAATTGTTTATGTCTTTTATGCAGTTTGAGTTATTAGCGACCGAGGGTAAGGCGCGTCGTGGACGCCTGACGTTTCCCCGAGGTGTCGTTGAAACTCCTGCCTTTATGCCTGTTGGTACATACGGCACCGTTAAGGGCATGTTGCCGCGTGATATTGAGGCGATTGGCGCCCATATGATCCTGGGTAATACCTTTCACCTATGGCTGCGTCCGGGCACGGAAGTGATTCAACAGCAGGGTGATCTGCACAACTTTATGCAGTGGCAAGGCCCTATTTTAACCGACTCTGGTGGTTTCCAAGTATTTAGCTTGGGTGCTATGCGTAAGATCAAGGAAGAGGGGGTGTACTTCTCTTCACCGGTGGATGGGCGCAAAGTATTTATGGGGCCAGAAGAGTCGATGCAGGTGCAGCGTGCACTAGGCTCGGATGTGGTGATGATTTTTGATGAGTGCACGCCGTATCCGGCCGAACACGACGTGGCTAAGCGCTCGATGGAATTATCGCTGCGTTGGGCGAAACGCTCGAAGATTGCCCATGGCGATAATCCTTCGGCTTTATTTGGGATTGTTCAAGGCGGTATGTATCAAGACTTGCGTATGCGCTCGTTAGAAGGGCTGTGTGAGATTGGCTTTGATGGACTGGCGATTGGCGGATTATCGGTCGGCGAACCGAAAGAAGAAATGATCAAAGTGTTGGATTATCTACCTGAGCAAATGCCAGCTGATAAGCCTCGTTATTTAATGGGAGTGGGCAAGCCCGAGGATTTAGTCGAAGGCGTACGCCGTGGAGTGGACATGTTTGACTGTGTAATGCCCACTCGTAATGCCCGTAATGGACATTTATTTGTTGAGACAGGGGTGATTAAAATTCGTAATGCGGTACACCGGCATGATGAGTCACCGCTAGATCCAAGCTGCGACTGCTATACTTGCCAACACTTTAGTCGAGCCTACTTGCATCACTTAGATAGATGTAAAGAAATGCTCGGTAGTATGCTAAACACCATACACAATTTGCGACATTACCAGCGTTTAATGGCGGGTTTACGAGAGGCCATTGAACAGGGTACATTGAGCGCCTTTGTCGATGAGTTTTATGCGCGACGTGGTTTACCTACGCCGCCATTAAATTAATACATTAATTAAAATCTAGAGTTACAGGAGCTGAACCATGAGTTTTTTTATTCCTGCGGCATTTGCTGATACTGCAGCTGGCGCGCCTCCCGGTGGTGAATATATGCAATTTATTTTGCTCGCCGGTTTTTTAGTGATCTTTTACTTAATGATCTGGCGTCCACAGGCCAAGCGTGCAAAAGAGCATCGCAACTTGGTTCAAGGATTACAAAAAGGTGATGAAGTAGTGACCGGTGGCGGGATTGTTGGAAAAGTTGTGAAAGTAAGCGATGACTTTTTAGTCCTGGCTGTTTCTGACACGGTTGAGCTAAAAGTTCAAAAAAGTGCCGTGGTAGCAGCCTTACCTAAAGGCACCTTAAAAGCTATTTAAGTTTATTCACAGGGCGTTTATCGCCCTGTGTCATTTACGGGCGGAACCATGCTCAACAAATACCCTCTTTGGAAGTATGTGCTGATTCTAGCCATACTGACTATCAGTTTTATCTACTCTGCGCCTAACCTCTATCCGGATGATCCTTCTATTCAGATTACTGGCTCCAGCAGTGCCTTAGTATTAGAGCAAGCTGATCTGGATCGCGCCGCAGCGGCCTTACAAGCAGCCAATATTCCAGTTAAGGCAACCGAGCTTAGCGCGCGTGGTGGTTTATTGCGGCTCACTGCTCGGGATGATCAGCTTCCAGCAAAAGAAGTCGTGCGTCGTGCTTTAGGTGATGAGTACGTTGTCGCGCTCAACCTAGCGCAAACTACGCCTGATTGGTTGCGTGCATTAGGCGCCAGCCCAATGAAACTGGGCCTTGATTTATCCGGTGGTGTACACTTTCTTTTAGAAGTGGATATGGAAAAAGCCATCGATGCACGGCTAAAAGTCTACGACAGCGAAGTGAAAAGCTTGCTGCGTAAAGAACGTATTCGCTATCGCACCCAAGGAGCACTAGAAAATGGTGTGCAGCTTGGGTTTAATGATGCCGACTCACTGAATAAAGCTCGCGCGTTAATTCGTAAAGATTACCTAGAGCTTGAGCAGAGCGTGGTAGAGCGTAATGGTATTTCAGTGCTGCAATTGCACTTAAGCCAAGCCAAACTGACCGAAATTCGTGAGTACTCGATTAAACAAAACTTAACGACTGTGCGTAATCGGGTTAACGAGCTAGGTGTGGCTGAGCCTTTAGTTCAGCGCCAGGGCGCCAACCGGATTGTGGTGGAGTTACCCGGTGTGCAAGATACTGCGGAAGCCAAGCGAATTTTGGGTAAAACGGCCAGTTTGGAGTTTCGTTTAGCTGCTGAAATGGATGCACCACGCGCCACGACCGAAATGTTTGAGTTTCGTGAAGAAGGGCGTCCAGCGGTTGCTTTAGAGCGCAGCGTGATTATTACCGGTGACCAAGTCACTGATGCTCAGGCTTCTTATGATGAAAATGGCCGCCCACAAGTGAATATTCGCTTAGATGGGCGCGGCGGTGATTTAATGAACCGCGCTACCCGCAACAGCATTAATCGCAGTATGGCGGTGATTTTCATTGAGCAGCGCCCAGTGACAACTTATGTTAAGCAAGAAGTTGAGGGTAAGCTGCAAGAAGTTGAAGTGCAGAGCTTTAAAGAAGAAAAGAAAATCATTAGCCTAGCCACAATTCAGTCGGCCTTAGGTAGCCAGTTCCGTATTACTGGATTAAACGGCCAAGGCGAATCCTCTGAACTGGCGCTATTGCTGCGCGCCGGTGGTTTAGCGGCACCGATGTACTTTGCTGAAGAGCGCACCATTGGCCCAAGCCTTGGAGCGGAAAATATTCAGTTAGGGGTGAAGGCAGCGTTGTGGGGCTTCTTATTTGTCGCCATCTTTATTGTGCTGATTTATAAGGTGTTTGGCCTATTGGCGACCATTGCCCTGAGCTTAAACATGGTAAACCTAGTGGCAATGATGTCGATTCTCGGTGCCACTTTAACGTTGCCGGGAATTGCCGGGATCGTACTGACCATGGGGATGGCGGTGGATGCCAACGTGCTGATTTTCTCACGTATTCGCGAGGAAATAGCAAATGGCATGCCGATTCAGCGCGCTATTCATGAAGGCTTTGATAAAGCTTACTCAGCAATTGTGGATGGCAACCTCACCACTTTATTGGTGGGAGCGATTCTATTTGCCATGGGTACCGGGCCAATTAAAGGCTTTGCGGTGACTATGTCATTGGGTATTGTCACCTCAATGTTCACGGCGATTATGGTGACACGAGCCATGGTTAACATTGTATATGGCGGTCGTCAGGTTAAAAAACTGTGGATTTAAGAGGCCAAGATGAAACGAATTATTAACTTTATGGGTGTACGCCATGTGGCGTTTGCACTGACAGTGCTACTCACCTTGGCCAGCCTTGCCAGTTTGGCAGTGAAAGGCCTGAACTTTGGTTTGGACTTTACTGGCGGTACCTTGATTGAGTTGCAGTATGAGCAGGCAGCTGACCTGAATAAAGTTCGGGATCAGCTGCATTCAGGTGGTTATGCTGATGCGGTAGTGCAAAGCTTTGGCGCGGTGACGGATGTGTTGGTACGGATGCCAGGCGATGACCCAGACCTTGGGAAAAAAGTCGCGGCGGTACTCACGCAAGACAGTGAGCAACTGAGCATTAAGCGCGTTGAGTTCGTAGGGCCTGCAGTGGGCGAGGAGTTACGAGAGCAAGGTGGTTTAGGCATGTTGCTGGCGATGGCTGGGATCATGGTGTACTTAGGCTTTCGCTTCCAATGGAAGTTTGGCATTGGCGCACTGGTGGGCTTATTTCACGACGTGATTGTCACCTTGGGGGTGTTTTCCTTCTTCCAGTTACAATTTGATCTCACAGTGTTGGCAGCGGTGTTAGCGATTATTGGATACTCGCTTAACGATACCATTGTTGTGTTTGACCGAATTCGGGAGAATTTCCGGATTCTGCGTAACACTGGCTTGGTAGAAAACATTAACATCTCTGTTACCCAAACCTTGCTGCGTACCTTGGCTACTTCGATCTCCACTTTATTGGCGGTGTCGGCCTTAATGGTCTTTGCTGGCGATAACTTATGGGGCTTTGCTTTGGCGTTGTTTATCGGGGTCACTGCAGGTACTTACTCTTCGATCTTTATTTCCTGTATTGCCTTAATTTGGCTAAAACTGGTGCCAGAGGATTTGATTCCACCAGCACCTACTGAAGAAGTCGACGAGATGCCATAACTTGCTTTTCGCGAGTCAATAAAAATGCCGGTGCTTATATTAAGCACCGGCATTTTTTATTTTAATGACTAATTGATTAAGCGACGACGGCTTTAATCATGGTGCCATTGATTAGGTTGTCGGCGATTGGGCAGCGACGCTCAATTTCTTCAAGGAAGGTTTGCTTTTGTTCTTGGCTGAGATCGGCATCAATATCAACTTTCAGGCGCACTTCAGAAAAACCTGCGCGGTTTTCAGTGGCTTTACCCATTAAACGATCAGTATCAAAATCCGCTTCAATTTCAAACTGCATACCACGTAAGGCAATTTTTTGTTGGTGCGCAACGATGCGGCCAATGGTGCCTAAGCAACCGGCCAGAGCACCAATTAAAAAGTCAGGAGGGGTAGGCCCTTTGTCGGCACCGCCGGCATTTTTCGGCTGGTCCATATAGATGGTGTGTCCACCAGCTTGTACTTCTACAGTCATGCCGGCTGTCATGCTGGCGGTTGCAGTAATGGTCTTAACGGCCATAGGTTACTCCTAGTTAATAAATTTATTACCCATGGGAGTATATAAAAAAGCGGTGTTTTAGTTAAGTGCTGGCTAGTGCCAGCACTGTTTTTTCAAAGCTATTTTATTGCGATTATTTAATCGAGTTCAGTAAGGCGCGTAACGGTGCAGGCTTCACCGGCTTAGTAAAGAAACTGAGGTTATGTTGCTGCACACTGTGCAAGGTTTCCTCGCGACCATCTGCGCTGATAATAACGCCTTTAAAGTCTTCGCCCAGTTGGCTGCGTAGCCAGCTCATCAGATTAAGCCCAGTCTCGCCATGATCGAGGTGAAAATCGACTAGGGCAATATCTGGCGTAAAGCCTTCGGCTAAAATGGCTTGGCAGTCGGCTTGGGTTTTAGCCAAGCGTACTTCACAGCCCCAGCGAGTGAGTAAGCTTTGCATCCCTAGTAAAATACTTTCTTCATTATCAATGCACAGTACCGATAAATTGCTTAGCCCCTGACTTTGGGTGGTTATAGTGGGTTGAACTACTGGCGCTTGCGGTGCGGCAAAGGTCCGCGGCACGCTGATACTAAACACACTGCCTTTGCCTTGAATCGAGCGCACATCAATCGGGTGGTTGAGTACTCGCGCTAAGCCATCGGCAATCGCTAGACCCAGGCCAAGCCCTTTTTCTTCACGGGTTTGGTGGCTATCTAGGCGCTTAAACTCTTCAAAGATGAACTCCAGTTTGTCTTCAGGAATGCCTTGACCTTGATCCCATACTTCAATTCTGACGCGTTCTTGGTTAGCCCGAACGCCTAGCAGTACGCGACCATTGGCATAGCGAAACGAGTTGGTGAGAAAGTTCTGCACAATCCGGCGCAGTAAACGAGGGTCACTCTCCACTGATACATCAAGGGTTTTTAGTCTAAAGTCTACACCTTGTTGCTGGGCTAAGGCTTTAAATTCTTCACCCAGGGCTTCAAGCCAAGGTTTTAGCGCAAATGCTTGCATACTATGGCTGATCCGCCCACCTTCTAGGCGTGAAATATCGAGCAGGTCACTGATCAAGTCTTCGGCTGAGCGCAGTGAGCTATCAAGATTCTTGACTAGGGTCTGGGCTTCGCTAGGTAGCGCTTCTTGGTGGGCTAAAGCCGCTGAGAACAGACGAGCCGCATTTAAGGGCTGCATTAGGTCATGGCTAACTGCCGCTAAAAAACGCGATTTTGATTCATTGGCTGACTCGGCAAATTGCTTGGCATCTTCTAATGCAAGGTTCAGCTGAGACAGTTCATGGGTGCGCTCTAAGACGCGGTGTTCAAGGCTTTCGTTGGCTTCTTTAAGAGCATTTTCGGCTTGGCGGAATGCGGTAATGTCGGTAAAACTCATCACAAAACCGCCACCTGGCATCGGGTTACCAATTAGCTCAATCACCCGGCCATTGGGAAATAACCGCTCAGAGGTGTGTGCGGTACCTTGGCGCATCCAGTACAAGCGCTTGGTGACGTGGGCATCCACATCTCCTGGGCCACATAAGCCGGCCTTGGCATTGTGTCGAATAATGTCAGCAATTGGCCGGCCTACTTGAACTAAGCCTTCAGGGTAATTAAACAGTTTGAGGTAGCGGTTGTTCCACGCAACTAAGCGTAATGAGCGGTCCACAACACTGATGCCTTGGGTGATGTTTTCAATCGCACCTTGCAGTAGGGTACGGTTAAATTGCAAGACTTCAGAGGCTTCACCGACGATGCGCACTACATCCTCAACATGCATTTCTCGGCCTTCAATTGCCGCTTTTACTACCACTCGGGTAGAGGAGGCACCAAGCACCCCGGTTAATAAACGTTCGGTGTGGGCAATCCAGTCACCGCTGGCAGTATCTTGGGGATTAAACTCTTTTCCTTTACGGTAAGAAAAGCGCACAAAACTTTGCCGCGCTCGTTCTTCGCCTACAAAACGACTGGCTAGAGTGAGTAGGTCGTTAATTTGTACCGATAAGGTATTGCGCGAACCTACATGTTGGCCAATAAAACGATTGGCTTGCCAGTGCTCAGAAACTCGGGTGCGGGAGGTTAGCGAGACCAATACAAAGACTAAAAAGTTACCCGAGAGTGAGAGCAATACCCCAAGGGTGAGCGGATCAATCGGCAGGGAAAATGGATGATTAGCTAAAAAGGTTAGGCCGGGAAAGGCGCTGAGCGACCAGCCCATACTTTGGGCTAGCAAAGGTAAAACCAGAGTGTAGAGCCATAAGCTATAACCGGTAGCTAAGCCTGCGAACACACCTTGACGGTTAGCTGATTTCCAGATCAAAGCGCCAATCATAGCCGGTGCTAGTTGTGTGAGGGCAGCAAAAGCCACCTGACCAATAGTGGCTAAACTGGTGGAGCTGCCCAGTAAGCGATAGCTGACGTAGGCCAATAGCAGCAATAAAATAATGCTTAAGCGCCGTGCGGTGAGCATCCAATAGCTAAAAGCCTCAAATGGGCGCTCACTGGAGCGACGGCGCAATAACAGCGGTAGCAGCAGGTGATTAGAAATCATAATAGACAGGGTGACCGAGGCCACAATGGCCATGCCGGTAGCTGCTGAAGCACCTCCAATAAAGGCCAGTAAAGCCAGTCCCGGATTAGCATCTGCTAAAGGCAGGCTAATCACGTAGGCATCGGGAATGGTGTTAGGCAATAACAGCTTGCCAGCCACCGCAATGGGAATGACAAACAGGGCAATAAGAATCAGGTAGCCAGGAAATAACCAGCGCGCCATGCGAAGATCACGGGACTGAATATTTTCCACTACAGTGACATGAAACTGCCGTGGCAAGGTATAGATCGCCATCATTGCCACACAGGTTTGCACCAGTAGTGCCGGCCAGTTCACGGCTTCGTTGCGGTATTGCTCAAGGGCTGGGGCTTGGGCCGCTTGTACCCATAAATCGCCTACGCCATCAAATAGTCCCCATACTACATATAATCCCACCGCAATAAAGGCGAGTAGTTTGACTAAGGACTCAAAGGCAATGGCTAAAATCATTCCGCGGTGATGTTCAGTAACATCCACATTGCGGGTACCAAATAAGATGGCAAATAATGCCAAGGCCACCGAGACAATTAAGGCGGTGTCTTGGGCCAGTACGCCGGTAGAGTTGCCCGCATTGCCGGTGAGTAAATTAAAGCCCAGCACGATGCCTTTAAGCTGTAAGGCTAGGTAGGGCATGACGCCGACAATACAGATCAGCGTAATGACTACTGCTAAACGTTGGGATTTGCCGTAGCGGGCGGCTAAAAAATCAGCAATCGAGGTGATGTTCTCTTGCTTGCTGATCATCACCATTTTTTTTAGCACCCAAGGGGCAAATAACAGGAGCAAAATTGGCCCGATATAAATCGGTAGAAATGACCAGACTTGTTCTGCGGCCTGACCTACCGAACCAAAAAAAGTCCAGCTAGAGCAGTACACTGCCAGCGACATGCTATAAACCCAGGCTCTAAATTTGGAAGGCAGCGGGGTTTGGCGGCGGTCGCCATAAAATGCAATGGCAAAAAGAGCGGCAATATATGCCAAAGAAACGCCAGCAATTAGCCCAATCGAGAGAGTCATAGCCAGTAATCAATAACCAGATAAAAGTAAAAGAAAGCAGCAGGCACTAAGTTTAGCATGGTCGTGGCCAAGCCTACTTAAGCAGTTGAGTCAGCTCCAGTGCGCCTTGTTTAATCAGCTGGTAGCCCAGGGCTTTGGTGAGCTTGGTGTTTTTGGGCAATAACAGCAATTCAATGCCCTTTAGTTTATTAAGAAAATTAAACCGAACATAGGGCAGTTTATTGCTGACCAGTACATGCATAAATTCTGAGTTGACCCAGAGCGCTTCAGGAATGATTAGGGCATGATAGTTGTGTTTGAGTGCCAACAGCGCCGACTCGATCACCGTATAGCGGGTGAGCAGTGCCGGTAAATCCCAATCAATTTGGCGCAGTTGAGCATACTGCAGCGCACTGGCTAAGGCGTGGGCTTTCTCACTGGAATTGGTTTCCCAAAAGGCGCGCCCCTTTAACCAACTGGCTTGGGTAAGGTTAATACTAGGCGCTTGCTCTAAGTTGGGCAGCGCTTGGCTGAGGGTGTTTTTAAAATCGCTAAAACTGATTATGCCAGCGTTAGGTAATTCGCTGGTGGCCAGCAACTGAGCAAAATCAGTGACCGGCTGCTCGACATATGGTGTGGTTCTTAAGCCATTTATCTGGCAAATACTAAAGCGCTCAAGAGGTAGCACTTCAACTTGAATTAAGTCTTTTAAATAGGCATGAGCTTTGGCTTTATCTTGCTGTACTGGGCCTGACAAAGCATTACTGGGTAGGGCGTAAAAGGTGGCGAGCGGCAGATTACGATTAAAAAACACCTGATTAAATAGGGGGGCTGCGCTAAAGATTGGGCTATTTAAGCAAGGAAAATGGTGAAGCTCTTTGAGCACCGCAGAATGATCGGGCCGAAATAGGCTACTGGTTAACTTTCGGATAAAAGTAGGGGAGCGGGAACTAGTCATAATAGTTTTAACCTTGGGTAAAGGTGTCCATCTGCTATTGATTGGGGGATCGTGTCCGTTTAGGTGCTATTTTGGAAAGGCTGATTATAAATTAAGCAAGATTTTTTTGCTCAATATTAGATTAGAGATAGTGCTCAATTACGCGTATTGTGTAGCCTAGCGCTTGGTCTTCGAGAGCAGATAGCAAGGCTGGCGCTTACCGATTATCAACCGATGACTGCTAGAGAATAAAATGACTGCGATAGATTGGCTTATAAACACCGGGCTTGGCGTGGCGTTAGGGGTGCTGGGCGGCTTGTTTGGAATTGGCGGTGGCTTAATTGCGATTCCTGTATTGGGAATTTTATACGGCTTTGATCAGCAGCTGGCGCAGGGTACAGCTTTAGTGATGGTGGTGCCTAATGTGTTGCTAGGTGTGTATCGCTATCACCAGAAAAATAAATTCAACTTAAAAACCGCCAGTTTGCTTGGAGGTTTTTCTTTTGTTTTATCGTGGATAGGCGCATCGATTGCCGTGGGTTTAGAAGCACAGGTTATGCGCTACTTCTTTGTCGGTTTTTTATTGGTGCTGATGCTGTGGAATCTCACCCAAGTCATTTTTGTGCCACGCGCTGAGCAGCCCGCGCGTGCTTGGGGTTGGTTTGCTGGTTTAGGTGGTTTTGCGGGATTTATGGGCGGCTTATTTGGTGTGGGTGGGGCGGTAGTGGCTACGCCAATTTTGACCCTGTGGTTTGGTTTATCCCAGGTGGTGGCTCAAGGATTGTCGTTAGCTTTAGCTTTGCCCAGTACGTTAGTCACCTTGTCCGCTTATGCGTGGCACCAGCAGGTGCACTGGCCCATTGGCTTGTCACTCTGTGTAGGCGGTTTGCTTGGAGTAAGTTATGGGGTGAAAATCGCCCACCAGTTGCCAGCGCGGCTGATGAAAGCATTATTTAGTGGTTTTTTATTGCTCAGCGCCATTTTATTATTTTATCAAACCTAGCCAGCGCCTAATGAAGTGCTAAGCGCTGGTAGGATTTAAGTAGCAGAGAATTAGTTGGGTGCAAGCATAAGGGCTGGATTAACCCACTGGCTAAACTGCTCATCGGTTACTAAGTTCAGCGCAATCGCTGCTTCGCGCAAGGTAAGGTGTTCGGCGTGGGCTTTTTTAGCAATTTTGGCTGCGTTGTCGTAACCAATGTGTCGATTAAGCGCGGTGACCAGCATTAATCCCTGCTCTAGATGCTGTTGCATCATTTTGGCATTGGGTTGCATATCGGCAACACAGTGGTCTTGGAAGTTTTGGCAGCCATCGGCCAGTAAGCGAATCGACTCTAAAATATTGTGAATAATCACCGGCTTAAACACATTGAGCTGTAAGTGGCCGTGGGTGGCTGCAGTGGTAATGCTGACATCATTACCAATCACTTGGCAGCACAGCATGGACAACGCTTCGCACTGGGTGGGATTGACCTTGCCTGGCATAATTGAGCTGCCTGGCTCATTTTCAGGCAGTAGTACTTCGCCTAAGCCAGCCCGTGGCCCTGAGCCTAGTAAGCGTAGATCATTGGCTAGTTTAATCAGTGTGGTGGCTAGGGTTTTTAGCGCACCGGAGAGATTGACTAACGCTTCTTGGCCAGCGAGGGCGGCGAATTTATTAGGCGCCGAGGTTAGAGGTAGCTGGGTAATTTCAGCCAGTTCTTGGGCGATGGCTTCAGCAAAGCCTTTGGGTGCATTGAGTCCAGTGCCTACCGCGGTGCCGCCTTGGGCTAGCTGTGCTACTTGAGGTAAGGTGGCTTCAATGGTTTGCTTGGCTAAGTCTAGTTGCGCCACAAATGCCGACAGCTCTTGACCGAAACTAATGGGCGTGGCATCCATTAAATGAGTGCGCCCAGTTTTTACCAGATTCATATGCTGCTGAGCTTGTTGTTCGAGCCCATTACGCAAATGTTTAACTGCGGGTAATAGTTGGCTCAGCACGGCCTTGAGCGCGGCAATATGCATCGCGGTAGGAAAGCAGTCATTGGAGCTTTGAGCGCGGTTGACATGATCGTTTGGATGCACGGGCGATTTGCCGCCCCGTGCTTGGCCTGCTAATTCGTTGGCACGGCCAGCGATGACTTCATTGACGTTCATATTGCTTTGGGTGCCACTGCCGGTTTGCCACACCACTAACGGGAAATGCTCATCAAGCTGACCGGCAATGACCTCATCAGCCGCTTGCTCAATCCACTGCGCTAATTCAGGGGTGAGATCACCCAGACGATGGTTAACGCGAGCCGCGGCTTTTTTAATTTGCGCTAAGGCATGGATTACTGCCAGTGGCATGCGTTGCTCGCCAATCACAAAGTTTTGCTTTGAACGTTGGGTTTGGGCACCCCAGTACGCTGCTTGCGGGACATCAATTTGGCCCATGCTATCGGTTTCAATACGTGTCTTCATGGTGATTTCCTGGTCGGTTAGTCTTGCTGCTCTTTAGCTTGTTCTTGGGCTTCAAGTTCAGCGTTACGCTCTTTCATCCGTTCTAGCTTGTCAGGATCAATCGGCATTTTGTTGGCTGAGTTTTTCAGCCAGAGCAGGCTGCCAATAACTGAGCCAAAAATGACAATGATTAATCCCCATAGGTACCAAGGCATAGTTTTCTCCTGTGCTGAGGTTGTGCTTATGCAGTCAGACCCTTGCGCGATTAAATAATTGCCTGGGCTGCTGCGCAAATCAGTCGATTAAATCGGTACAATAGCCTCACTATATCTTGTTTGCATGATTGAGAACCTTATGACCAAACCTATTATTGTTGCGCTAGATTTCCCTACCCATGACGCTGCGTTGGCCATGGCAGCTCGCTTAAACCCCGCGCAGTGCCGAGTGAAAGTAGGTAAAGAGTTATTTACTCGTTGCGGACCGGCGGTAGTTGAGGCCTTACAAGCCAAAGGTTTTGAAGTGTTTTTAGACTTAAAATTTCATGACATCCCTAATACCACCGCAATGGCAGTTAAAGCTGCGGCAGAGTTGGGTGTGTGGATGGTGAATGTGCACTGCTCGGGTGGGCTAAAAATGATGGCCGCTTGCCGTGAGGAGCTGGAAAAGCGCAGCGGAATGAATCCATTATTAATTGGTGTGACGGTATTAACCAGTATGGAGCAGGCGGATTTAGCCGATATTGGTCTTGATCTAGCGCCCCAAGAACAAGTGTTGCGCTTAGCTGGATTAGCTGCCCAGGCTGAGCTAGATGGTTTGGTGTGCTCAGCCCAGGAGGCCGTTGAGCTAAAGAGTAACTTTCCGCAGTTGAGCTTAGTCACCCCTGGCATTCGTCCTGCCGGCAGTGCGGCCAATGATCAAAAGCGGATTTTAACGCCAGCACAGGCAATACAGGCAGGAGCTGATTACTTGGTGGTCGGACGACCTATTACGCAAGCGGCGGATCCGGCACTGATGGTGGAGCAAATTCTACAGAGCTTAAATTAAGCTAAAACCAGTTACAGTTTGCGGGTGCTATACAGCGCCCCCAACAGCACGGTAGCTAAAAACAGAATGAGCCAGTTCCAGTTAAAATGATCCCAAATCCAGCCACTGCTATAGCCCAGTGCACTGGAGCCTAAATAGTAGGTACACAGATACAGTGCTGAAGCTTGGGCTTTGGCGCTGCAGGCTTTTTGCCCAACTAAACCAGAAGCCACTGCATGGGCGGCAAAGAAACCTATGGTAAATAGGCTTAAGCCGAGAATCACGCTAGGCAGCCACAGAGTTAGGCATAAGAGCACGCCTAGTAGCATCAGTCCTAGGCTGCTATTGAGTACGGGTTTAGCGCCAAAGCGTTGAACTAAGCGTCCACTCCAATTAGCACTCACCATACCAAACAAGTAGACCAAAAATAACAGGCCAATCACGGTGGGAGACAGGGCAAACGGCTGTTGTAATAAATGAAAACCAATGTAATTAAACAGCGCCACAAAACTGCCCATTAATAAAAAGGACAGCAAAAACAGGCGGCGTAATTGCGGATTCAGTAAGTGGGTCTTAAAGTTACGGCTTAATCCTACAATGGAAAAAGGTTGTGGCTGAAAGTGTTGGGCAGGCGGCAGTAACCAGATAAAGAGCAAACACGCCAATGCACCTAGGGCAGAAATTCCTCCCAGCGCCAAACTCCAGCCGCCTAGATCACTGAGCCAACCAGCCAGTAAGCGGCCTAATAAGCCGCCGAGTGCGGTACCGCCGACATACAGTCCCATTGCCACTGGCAGCGAGCGGGGAGAAAACTCCTCACCGACATAGGCCATGGCCAGTGCAGGTAAGCTGCTTAAAGCAATGCCCAGCAGGGTGCGTAACACTAAAAGGCTATGCCAGTCACGCACGAGGGCGCAGGCAATGCCAAGGGCGCAGGCGAGCAGTAAGCCAATAGCCATAATGGGTTTACGTCCCCAGCTTTCACTTAAGGCACCCGCTACCAGTAAGCAACAAGCCAAGCTCAAAGTAGTGCTAGATAAGGCCAGGCTACTGCTGGCTGCCGATACCTGAAACGCTTCGGCCAATTGCGGCAGTAAAGGCTGCACACAATACAGCAAGGCAAAGGTGGCAAAGCCGGCACAAAATAGCGCAAGGGTAGCTTTGCGATAAGCGACAGTGCCGCGCTCAATAAAAACTTGCTGGGTGGATTCAGCCATAACCTAACCTTGCGCCTAGTAAATATCAGTGAATACCTTAGCAAGCTAATTAAATAGCTGTCTAATCCTCTGCTAAGGATTTGGGGCACGCGGGCTAGAGCTCGGTTACATCCAGGTAGCGCATTGGGGCAGACTGATCAATCCGTAGGCTCTTAAAGTCAAACAGTTGGGTGTCAGCCAATTGTGAGGGCGCAACATTTTGCAATGAGCGGAACATGATATCCAAACGGCCTGGAGTGCGCTGTTCCCAATCTTGCAGCATGCCTTTAACCACTTGCCGCTGGAGGTTTTCTTGGGAGCCACAGAGATTACAAGGAATAATCGGAAACTCTTTAAGCTCAGCGTATTCGGCAATATCCGTCTCTTTGCAGTAAGCCAGTGGGCGAATCACCACATTGCGACCATCATCCGAGAGTAGCTTGGGTGGCATGGCTTTTAAGGTGCCGCCGTAGAACATATTTAAGAAAAAGGTTTCCAGGATGTCATCACGGTGATGGCCAAGCGCCATTTTGGTCGCGCCAATTTCATCGGCAAAGGTATAGAGCGTGCCACGGCGTAAACGGGAGCACAGCGAGCAGGTGGTTTTACCCTCAGGGATTTTTTCTTTTACCACTGAGTAGGTGTCTTTTTCAATAATATGGTAAGGCACGCCTAACTCTTTAAGATAAGCCGGTAAAACATGCTCCGGAAAGCCGGGCTGTTTTTGGTCCATGTTGACTGCGACTAACTCAAAGGAAATAGGTGCGACCTTTTGTAAATGCAGTAATACATCCAACAAGGTGTAGCTGTCTTTACCGCCAGACAAACAAACCATGATCTTGTCGCCGTCTTCAATCATATTGAAGTCAGTAACCGCTTCACCGGCGAGACGGCGCAGGCGTTTTTGAAGTTTTGCATGTTTGACTGAAAGCGTACTCATTTGATTGTTTTGCATCCACAACGGTAAAAGTGATCATTTTACCTGTTATTGATAGCCAGCGGATAGGGGTAGGTAATTACCTCAGCTGAAAGCTGTGCTTTTACAAGGGCTGCTAGGCTATTTGCAGCAGATCTAGGGTTGACCGAGAGCTATGCTAAACCTAAGCACCGGAGTAGTTCATTAGCAGGAGCGATAAAGATCAGCGCTAAGCGCATTTTATTGCAGCAGTTTTGTGAAAAAAGCAGTAGAGTAATCACCATTTTGGCGAACGTGGTTCGCAGGTGATCAGTGGCACCTTCCACTGTGATTGTTCCTAGGAGAAAATCATGTCAGTTCTAGAGACACCTGTTCAACGGGAAGACTTTGATCAGGTAATGGTTCCCAATTATGCGCCAGCGGGATTTGTTCCGGTTCGAGCACAAGGCTCACGAGTCTGGGATCAAAGTGGTCGAGAATTGATTGATTTTGCCGGTGGTATTGCAGTGAATAGCTTAGGACACTGTCATCCCGCATTAGTCGAGGCGTTAACCCAACAGGCTAACCAGCTATGGCATATCTCTAACGTATTTACCAATGAACCGACGTTACGCTTAGCTAAGCATTTAGTGGCCGCCACCTTTGCCGAGCGAGTGTTTTTTAGTAACTCAGGCGCTGAGGCTAATGAGGCGGCGTTAAAGTTGGCGCGGCGGGTAGCTTTTAATAAGTATGGGGCAGAAAAATACGAGATTATCTCGGCCCTTGATAGCTTTCATGGCCGCACCTTCTTTACGGTTAGCGTAGCTGGGCAGCCGAAGTATTCGGATGGCTTTGGGCCAAAACCTGCTGGTGTTGCCCATGTACCCTTTAACGATTTAGCGGCTTTAGAGGCGCAAATCTCTGATAAAACCTGTGCGGTGATTTTGGAGCCGATTCAGGGTGAAAGCGGTGTGTTGCCGGCGACCCAAAGTTATTTGGAAGGGGTGCGGGCTTTATGCGATAAGCACAATGCGTTGCTGATTTTTGATGAGGTGCAAACTGGCGTCGGTCGTACAGGGCAGCTCTATGCTTACCAGCACTACGGCGTGCAACCCGATATTTTAACAAGTGCGAAAGGGCTGGGTGGCGGTTTTCCGATTTCAGCGATGCTGACCACCGAAGAGCTGGCGCAGCACTTATCCGTAGGGACCCATGGCACCACTTTTGGCGGTAATCCATTAGCCTGTGCTGTGGCTGATCGGGTGCTCAGTATCATTAATAACGAGAGCACCTTGGCTGGCGTACAAGCACGGGGTCAGTATTTTACTGAACGTTTACAGCAGCTTGCTACAGAGTACGGCGTATTTCAGCAAGTGCGTGGCATGGGCTTGTTGCTTGGTGCAGTCTTAAGCGAGGCTTGGCAGGGCAAGGCAGGTGAAGTGCTGAAAGCCGCTGAGCAACAAGGGCTGATGCTCTTGCAAGCAGGGTCTGATGTTGTGCGTTTTGCTCCGAGCTTAGTCATTGAGTACGCGGATATTGATGAAGGGCTTGCGCGTTTAGAGAAAGCCTTGCAACAGCTGTTAGCTCAAGCGTAATCATTTAATCAGTGTTTTTAGCCGCAGGTTTAGCGCCTGCGGCGCTTTTTAGTTAGGTAGCGATAATGAAGTCAGGTTTTGAATTAATCTTAGAAAATGCAGATGGCGAGCTCAGCCAAGTAGAGTGCGGACGCTTTGCTATTAAGTGGCAGGGCAAGGAAATTTGGGTGCAGCACGTCGGCGACGGTCAATTGCTAATGGGCGTTGAAGTCGAAGAAGAGGATAGCGAGTACGCTAATTTAGTGATTCGTCCTTTAGCGACCAACTTAATGAGCCTGCAGCTAGAGATGGACCCTGCAGACGCTGAAGAGCATGTGCATGGACCCGACTGCAACCATTGATCGGTAGCTGACGGTATAGCCTTAATTCGCTATAATGCGCGCCATTATATGCCAAATGGCGATAGTCACAGAAAAACGGTTTATTAGCCGAGCCAACCAAGTCTGGAAGAATTTATGAAAAGCGCAGAAATTCGTGAAGCTTTTCTTCAGTTTTTTGAAGAAAAGGGGCACACCCGTGTAGCTTCAAGCTCTCTTATCCCTGATAACGATCCCACGCTACTTTTTACTAACGCGGGAATGAACCAGTTTAAAGACTGTTTTCTTGGATTAGAAAAGCGCGCCTACACCCGCGCAACTTCCAGCCAAAAGTGTGTCCGTGCTGGCGGTAAACATAATGACTTAGAAAATGTGGGCTATACCGCTCGTCACCATACCTTCTTTGAAATGCTAGGCAACTTTAGCTTTGGTGACTATTTCAAGCGTGATGCGATTCATTACGCCTGGGAGTTTTTAACCTCTGAAAAGTGGTTGAATTTACCGCAAGATAAGCTGTGGGTAACCGTTTACGCCGAAGATGATGAAGCGTATGACATCTGGACCCAAGAAATAGGCGTGCCTGAGGCGCGTATGGTACGCATTGGCGACAATGGCGGCGCCCGTTACGCTTCGGATAACTTCTGGGCTATGGGTGACACTGGACCTTGTGGTCCATGTACGGAGATTTTCTTTGATCATGGCGAACACATTTGGGGTGGCCCTCCAGGTTCGCCAGAAGAAGACGGTGACCGTTATATCGAAATTTGGAATAACGTGTTTATGCAGTACAACCGTACCGCTGATGGCGTTATGCATCCTTTACCTGCGCCTAGCGTAGATACCGGGATGGGGTTAGAGCGGATCAGTGCAGTACTGCAGCATGTGAACTCCAACTATGAAATTGATTTATTCCAAAACCTGTTAGCAGCGTGCGCGCAAGCGATTGGGTGCGCCAATGATGAGGCGCCTTCGTTAAAGGTAGTGGCTGACCACATTCGCTCGTGCAGTTTTTTAATTGCTGATGGTGTGCTACCCAGCAATGATGGCCGGGGTTACGTGTTACGTCGGATTATCCGTCGCGCCTGTCGCCATGGAAATAAGCTAGGTGCTAAGGGCACATTCTTCCATAAAATTGTGGCGGCACTGGTTGCCGAAATGGGGCAAGCCTTCCCTGAGTTAGTGGCTCAGCAAGCGCAGATCGAGCGTATTTTAAAGCTGGAAGAAGAGCAATTTGCTAAAACTCTAGAGCAGGGCCTGCGAATTCTAGAGCAAGACTTAGCGGCATTAGACGGCAGTGTGATTCCTGGGGATGTGGTGTTTAAGCTTTATGACACCTACGGGTTTCCAATGGATTTAACCGCAGACATTGCCCGCGAGCGTGAACTAAGTATTGATGAGGCCGGTTTTACTGCGGCGATGGAGGCTCAGCGTGAGCGCGCCCGTGCGGCTAGCTCCTTTGGCCTGGATTACAACAGCTTAATTAAGTTGGATGCGGCTACTGAATTCTTAGGTTACGAATACACCAAAGCCGATGCAGTGGTGGTGGCCTTGATTAAGCAAGGGGTTGCAGTAGACCAGTTAGCGGAAGGCGATGAAGGGGTAGTGGTGCTGAATCAAACCCCTTTTTATGCTGAATCCGGTGGTCAGGTTGGTGATTGTGGACACTTGCTAGCCAATAATATGCGCTTTGATGTGCAAGATACGACGAAAGCCAGCGATGCCTATTTGCATCAGGGCGTATTAGCTCAAGGGACACTCAAACTGGGTGATACTTTAAGCGCCCAAGTGGCAGCAGATGTACGCCAAGCCACTGCGCTTAATCACTCAGCCACGCACTTATTACATGCGGCTTTACGCAAAGTGCTAGGCGAGCATGTGCAGCAGAAAGGCTCTTTGGTTGATAGTCAGCGTTTGCGTTTTGATTTTAGTCACTTTGAAGCTGTAACGGCGGAACAAATCGCGGCCTTAGAGCAGATGGTAAATGATGAGATTCGTCGCAATACCGCCGTAGCCACTGAAATCACCGATATCGAAAGCGCTAAAGCTAAGGGCGCGATGGCCTTATTTGGTGAGAAGTATGGCGACAGTGTGCGGGTGTTAAGCATGGGCGGTGATTTCTCAGTTGAGCTGTGTGGTGGAATTCACGCAGAACGTACTGGTGATCTAGGTCTGTTTAAAATTATTAGCGAGGGCGGCGTTGCTGCGGGAGTACGCCGGATTGAGGCAATCACTGGCGAGGCGGCGTTAACTTGGCTCAACCAAGCAGAAGAGCAAGTTAAGCAAGCAGCGCAACTGGTTAAAGGTAATCGTGACAATTTACTGGAAAAGCTGGAGCACTTAGTTGAGCACAGTCGCCAGTTAGAAAAGCAGCTAGAGCAATTAAAAGCCAAAGCCGCCAGTGCTGCAGGCAGTGACTTGGCGAGCGAAGCGGTTGAGATTAATGGCGTAAAAGTGCTAGCAGCTCAGCTGGATGGGCTAGATGGTAAAGCTTTATTAGCACTGATTGATCAGTTAAAAAATAAACTCGGCAGTGCTGTGGTGCTCTTGGCCAGTGTGGTTGAGGATAAAGTGGTGCTGGTGGCTGGTGTCACTAAGGATCTGACTGCGACGCTTAAAGCCGGTGACTTAATGCGTGAGGCCGCTGCCGTAGTAGGTGGAAAGGGTGGTGGGCGTCCGGATATGGCGCAAGGCGGCGGTACCGATAGCAGTAAGGTTGCAGAGGCATTGGCGTTAGTGAGTCCGTTTGTAGCCGCACGTAGCAAATAACGCAAAAATCGCCCAAGCAGCCCTTGGGCGATTTTGGTTGGACATTTGGTTTATTAGGGGAGGCAGTTTAAATGGCGTTAATCGTACAAAAGTTTGGTGGAACTTCTGTCGGCTCAACTGAGCGAATTGAGCAAGTGGCTGCCAAAATTAAACAGTTTCGTGCAGATGGGCATGACATTGTGGTGGTCGTATCTGCAATGAGTGGAGAGACCAACCGTTTATTAGCGCTGGCTCAGCAAATTACGGAAAAGCCCTCAAAGCGTGAAATGGATGTAATGGTTTCAACCGGTGAGCAAGTTACAATTGCCTTATTGTCGATGGCATTGATTAAGCAGGGGGTGCCGGCGGTATCTTTTACTGGTGCGCAGATTCCATTAATCACAGACAGTGAATTTAGCAAGGCGCGAATTTTAAGTATCGATGAAAGCAAGGTCCGGGCACAGTTACAAGCGGGCAAAGTGGTGGTAGTGGCTGGGTTTCAGGGGGTAGATGAGCAAGGAAATATTACGACCTTAGGTCGTGGCGGTTCTGACACCACTGCAGTGGCCTTAGCCGCAGCGCTTAAAGCGGACGAGTGCCAAATTTATACGGATGTGGATGGTGTTTACACGACCGACCCACGGGTAGTGCCGCAAGCGAAGCGCCTTGAGCAAATCACTTTTGAGGAAATGCTCGAAATGGCCAGTTTGGGTTCAAAAATTTTGCAAATTCGCGCCGTTGAGTTTGCTGGAAAATATAACGTACCACTGCGTGTATTACACAGTTTTCAAGAAGGGGCGGGCACCCTAATTACTTTAGATGATGAGGATTCCATGGAACAGCCAGTTATTTCAGGTATTGCATTTAGTCGTGATGAAGCCAAGCTGACTATCCGCGGCGTGCCAGATACTCCAGGTGTGGCGTTTAAGATTTTAGGACCGGTGAGTGCGGCCAATATTGAAATAGATATGATCGTGCAAAATGTGGCTAAAGATAACACCACCGATTTTACCTTTACCGTCAATCATTTGGACTATGACAAGGCGTTAGAGGTACTCAATAGTGTCGCTGCGTCTATCGGTGCCCGTGAAGTGGCGGGAACCACTAACATTGCTAAGGTGTCCATCGTAGGTGTCGGCATGCGTTCCCATGCCGGAGTTGCAAGCTGCATGTTTGAGGCTTTAGCCAAAGAAAATATTAATATTCAGATGATTTCCACTTCTGAAATTAAAGTGTCCGTAGTAGTTGAAGAAAAATACTTAGAGCTGGCAGTGCGTGCGCTGCATACCGCCTTTGATTTGGATGCACCTACTAAAAAAACGGAGTAAAAACAGATTTCTGTCTTGCGTGCCAGGATCGCCGCTTATCTGGCGATCCTTGTAAAACTAAGGGATCGTACCCATTAAAAAATATTACAGATGCAGACTGTAACTTTAAATTATGAAATCAAGGAGTAAAGCATGTTAATCCTAACTCGTCGTGTAGGTGAAACGTTAATGGTGGGTGATGAAGTCACTGTCACTGTGCTGGGTGTTAAAGGTAACCAAGTGCGCATTGGTGTGAACGCACCAAAAGAAATCGCAGTCCATCGCGAAGAGATTTATCAGCGCATTCAAAAGGAAAAAGAAGAGGCAAATAATTAATTTAACTATTTTTTAAAAAAAGCTTTGCAAAAGCGGGGCGTTTAGGTATTATACGCCCCGTTGAACGGAGAGGTGGCCGAGAGGCCGAAGGCGCTCCCCTGCTAAGGGAGTACACCTCAAAAGGGTGTCGAGGGTTCGAATCCCTCCCTCTCCGCCATTTTATAGCGCTACTATTAAAAGCTTGGATAAATAAAAAAGTCCTTGTAAAACAAATAGTTAGCAGTATAATGAGCAACATACGCACTCATAGCTCAGCTGGATAGAGTACTCGGCTACGAACCGAGCGGTCGGAGGTTCGAATCCTCCTGAGTGCGCCATATTAGCTTCAAGCGTTAGTGCTGAGGCAAGCAGAAGTGAACTGTAAATCACACCGATCCGCACTCATAGCTCAGCTGGATAGAGTACTCGGCTACGAACCGAGCGGTCGGAGGTTCGAATCCTCCTGAGTGCGCCATATAAAAAAGCTTGCTTTATGCAAGCTTTTTTTTTGCCTGTAATTCTTGTTTGTCATCAAGCAGACGTGTCTTAGGGATAACTTAGGTAAAATTACCATTACACTAAATAAAACTCACTAGCAATAAGCTAAGCTCCGTAGAATGGCTGGGTTATTGCTAAAACTGAGGGAGAACGTTTATGTCAAGTGCCAGTGCTGCAGAAGTCATCATTAAACCCCAAGACCGTTTACAGGAACGGTTTTCCCAGGTCATTGAATTACTGAAACAGCATCGACTTTTAGAAGAGTCGTTAGCACCTGAGCATAAACATGCTTTTCTTGAAGAATCCCTGCCGATTTTATCGTTACAGAAAAAACTCAGCGAGTTACACCCAGCCGATATTGCCTATATTCTCGAAGGTTTACCCTTAGAAGAGCGGTTGTTGGTATGGCAGCTAGTGCGTACGGAAAATGATGGCGATATTCTGTTAGAAGTGTCCGATGCGGTGCGTGAAACCTTGCTGGCGGACATGGATAACCATGAGATTTTAGCCGCGGCCAAAGAGCTCGACGCCGATGAACTAGCTGACTTAGCGCCTGAGCTGCCTAAAGAAGTAGTGCATGAGCTACTTGAGACCTTAGATGATCAGCAGCGTGATCGCGTGCGTGCGGCTTTGTCCTACGAAGAGGATCAGGTCGGGGCGATCATGGACTTTGAGATGATCACCATTCGAGAAAATGTCGCGCTCGAAGTGGTGCTACGTTATCTGCGTCATTTGCAGGAGCTGCCAGATCATACCGATAAGCTGTTTGTAGTCGATAAAGAAGGTGTGCTGCAAGGTATTTTGCCGATTAAACGGCTGCTAGTAAATGATCCAGACAAGCTGGTTTCTGAGGTAATGGCAGATGATCCTGTGTCATTTCGCCCGGAAGAGGATAGCAATGAAGCAGCCCAGGCTTTTGAGCGCTATGACCTAGTATCGGCGCCGGTAGTCACTGAAGAAGGACGTTTAATTGGCCGCCTGACCGTTGATGAAATTGTCGACTTTATTCGTGAGGAAAGTGAAAGTGAGGCTTTAAGTCGGGCGGGTTTGCGTGAAGAGGAGGATATTTTTGCCTCGGTATGGCGCTCGATCAGAAACCGCTGGGCGTGGTTGGCGGTTAACTTGGTGACAGCCTTTGTCGCATCACGTGTGATTGGTTTATTTGAGGGATCAATCGAAAAGTTAGTGGCATTAGCGGCTTTAATGCCAATTGTGGCTGGAATTGGCGGAAACTCAGGCAACCAAACTATTACCATGATTGTGCGCGCGATGGCATTAGATCAGGTAAGTACAGGTAATACCACACGCTTACTGCGTAAAGAGCTTATGGTAGCGCTGATTAATGGCCTGATTTGGGGAGGTGTGGTTGGCATTGTCGCTTGGCAACTCTATGGTAGTTGGTCCTTAGGAGCAGTTATGGTGGGTGCTATGACCCTTAACTTGCTGTTAGCCGCCTTGATGGGGGTATTGATTCCTATGACCTTAGTGCGCTTAGGTCGAGATCCAGCTATGGGCTCTAGCGTTATGATTACGGCGATGACCGATAGTGGTGGGTTCTTTATCTTCCTTGGTCTAGCGACTATTTTCCTGCTCTAGAGAAAACATAATATTTGCTTAGTTAGCCCTATTTAAGCTACTGTTTCGCACCAAATGTTGATGCTAAGCAGTATTAAATAGGGCTAATTGCTTAAAGTAAGCCAGAATTTTGCTAACCAAGGAGTGCCTATGTCGCCCCACAACCTGTTGCTTGAAGGTGTCGAACTCATGCTATTTGGCATGGGCTTTGTGTTTGTTTTTTTAATACTATTGATTGGCTGTATTAAAGTGCTTTCTGCAGTACTTGAGCGCTTTACCCCTCCTGCAACGCCCATTCCTGTGGCAACCCCTAAATCTATTATCCTATCTGACCAACCTGAACCTGCTGTGTTACAAGCGATTGAACTGGCTATTAAGCAGCATCGCGCGCGTCGCAGTTAATCTGGAGCTTCACTCATGACTATAAAAAAACCACTTGGGATTACAGATGTGGTGCTGCGCGATGCGCATCAATCGATTCTGGCTACCCGTGTTCGTTTAGAGGATATGCTGCCCATTGCAGAGAAACTTGACCAGGTTGGATTTTGGTCAGTTGAGTCTTGGGGAGGGGCGACCTTTGACTCCTGTATTCGTTATCTGGGTGAAGATCCATGGCAGCGCATTCGCGCGCTTAAAAAAGCCATGCCTAATACACCACAGCAAATGTTGTTACGCGGGCAAAACCTTTTAGGTTATCGTCACTACGCAGATGACGTGGTGGATAAGTTCGTAGAGCGTGCGGCCTATAATGGGGTAGATGTGTTTCGCGTATTTGATGCGATGAATGACCCGCGCAACTTACAGCAAGCACTTAAAGCGGTTAAAGCTAACGGCAAACATGCACAGGGTACAATTTCCTATACCACCAGTGAGGTTCATACACTACAAATGTGGGTGGATCTGGCTAAGCAAATTGAGGATATGGGCGCTGACTCGATTGCTATTAAAGATATGGCGGGTATTTTAACGCCTTATGTGGCCTATGATTTGGTCAGCCAGCTAAAGCAGCAGCTGTCAATTCCAATTCATATGCAGTGTCATGCTACGGCAGGGTTGTCAACAGCGGCGATTATGAAAGCAGTGGAAGCCGGTATTGATAACGTAGATACCTCGATTTCATCATTCTCTATGACTTATGGTCATTCGCCGACTGAGTCAGTAGTGGCGATGTTCCAGGGCACCGAACATGATACGGGGCTTAACCTAACCCTCTTAGAAGAAATTGCAGCGTATTTCCGCGAAGTGCGGAAAAAGTATGCCAAGTTTGAAGGTAACTTGCGTGGTGTTGACTCGCGTATTCTGGTTGCGCAAGTTCCAGGCGGTATGTTAACCAATATGGAAAACCAGCTCAAAGAGCAGGGTGCCAGTGATAAGTTTGATGAGGTATTAGCTGAAATTCCACGGGTGCGTGAAGATTTAGGCTTTATTCCCTTGGTGACTCCGACCTCGCAAATTGTCGGTACCCAGGCGGTGATTAACGTGTTGACTGGTGAGCGCTATAAGTCGATTACCAAAGAAACTGCTGGGGTACTTAAAGGCGAGTATGGTGCCGCACCAGCGCCGTTCAACGCAGAACTGCAACAGCGTGTGCTTGAGGGGGCAGAAGCCATTACTTGCCGTCCAGCTGATTTGCTTGAGCCAGAAATGGATAAGTTAACAGCAGAGCTGCAACAGCTGGCTAAAGACAATAACTTTAGCTTAGCGGATGATGCAATTGATGATGTCTTGACCTATGCGCTATTCCCGCAGATTGGCTTGAAGTTCTTAGAAAACCGCAACAATCCAGCCGCTTTTGAACCGGTACCGACGGGGAACGAGCGCCTGCAAGAAACCTCAGGCCCTGAAGCTTATACCGTTGAAGTCAATGGCCAGTCCTATGTGGTTCAGGTCTCTGAAGGAGGGGATTTGGAAGGCATTAAGCCAATTGGTAGAACTACTGCGGCAACCAGTGGAGCTGCTGCTCCGGTGGTTGGTAGTGGTGATCCTCAAGGCGCGCCTTTGGCGGGAAATATTTTCAAAGTATTGGTGCAGCCAGGTCAGGCGGTTGAAGAAGGCGAAGTGTTAATCATTTTAGAAGCCATGAAAATGGAAACTGAAATTCGCGCCTTCCGTAGCGGGACCATCGCCAGTGTCGATGTCAAAGTGGGCGATGCGGTAGCCGTTGGCGACTGCTTGCTTAGTATTAGCTGAGGTTATTCATAATGGAAAAACTGTTAGTACTTTGGCAGAGCACGGGGCTATACCAGCTACAGGCTGGCCAGGCATTAATGATTGCAGTATGCGCGGTGCTAATTTTTTTAGCGATTCGCAAAGGCTTTGAGCCGTTACTGCTAATCCCCATTGGTTTTGGTGGAATTTTAGCCAATATTCCAGTGGCTGATATGGCCGGGGCTGCGGGCTTGCTGGGCATGCTTTATGAAGTAGGCTTACCGACCAGTGTCTTCCCGCTGTTAATTTTTATGGGAGTGGGCGCCATGACGGACTTTGGTCCGATGCTGGCTAACCCTAAAACCCTATTATTAGGAGCGGCCGCCCAGTTTGGTATTTTTGGTACCTTGCTAGGCGCCCTAGCGCTGACCACTTTAGGCATTCCTGGGTTAGAGTTTACCATCAAGGAAGCGGCTTCGATTGCGATCATTGGGGGAGCCGATGGCCCTACATCAATTTTTGTTACCTCAAGGCTAGCACCTGATTTACTCGGCCCAATTGCCGTTGCTGCTTACTCCTATATGGCGTTAGTGCCTTTAATCCAGCCACCGATTATGCGCGCTTTGACCACTAAAGAAGAGCGTTCCATCGTGATGACGCAATTACGCCATGTGAGCCAAGCGGAAAAAATCATTTTCCCGATTGTGCTGTGCTTGTTAGTGGGCTTATTGCTGCCAGACGCGGCGCCTTTAGTGGGTATGTTCGCCTTTGGTAACTTAATGCGCGAAAGCGGAGTTGTTGAGCGCCTAGTCGATACCACGCGTAATGCGTTGATTAATATTGTAACCATTGCTCTTGGTTTAACTGTAGGTTCTAAGCTGTCGGCCGATGCATTCTTGCAAATGAAAACCTTAGGTATTTTAGTGCTAGGCATGGTCGCCTTTAGTGCGGGAACTGCATCTGGCTTGATTATGGCAAAAATCATGAACAAGTTTAGTAAGCACAAGGTAAACCCGCTCATTGGTTCGGCTGGGGTCTCGGCAGTACCGATGGCCGCGCGGGTGGCAAATAAAGTCGGCTTAGAAGCTAATCCGCAAAACTTCTTGCTGATGCATGCAATGGGCCCCAACGTAGCTGGGGTTATTGGTTCAGCGGTCGCGGCGGGGGTGCTGCTAAGCTTTGTTGGCTAAACAACCTTAGTTTGCCAAAAAGCCTTTAACCTAACTGGGTTAAAGGCTTTTTTTATGGCTGTGAATGAGCCAGTTCGGCAAGACGTTTGGCTTCTAAAGCAATCGCTTTGGCTTCAGCGGCATCATTTTCAGCCTGAACTAGGCGAGCGTTGATATCGGTTGGGTAAACACTGCAGCCGACAATTTGTAGACTCAGTAACATTAGGACCAAGAGGCGTAAGGAAGACATAAACAAACCGAATAAATTGCCGTTATAATAAGCCGCTAGTATAGCACCGAGTCAGCTAAGCACACTGCGCTTACTGCACTCAGCGTTCAGGCATTTATGGGTTAATCAAGAAGGTTGGAGATGATTGCACGAATCATAGGGGTAGGGCTGTTGTTTAGCTTCTTAGCAGGCTGTGCTAATCAAGCAGCAGTGATTAATGCAGCCACCCCAGAAATGGCGGCCAAAAAATGGGTAGCTAAGCATAAAAAGCGTTTACGGGTAACTATTGATCAAAGCACTGTGAATCGCTTGGCCAATGCCAGTTGTTCGGAAGGTGGTTTTATGCCACTGCGCTTTGTTGAGCCGGGAGTAGATGTCAGCTTATTTTTTAGTTGTCGTCCAGCAGAAAGATTATCGGCTGATCAATTACCAGGTAAGTTTTCCCACGCAGTTTTTGATCAGTTACCCCATCATCTGCAGTATCCCAATTGGGAGTTTCGTTTGCTAACCCACAGCAGTTCGATCAGCCAAGGGGTTGAGTTTGCACGGGTAAAAGGGGTAGAGGTGGTTAGGATTAAGACGCCGCTGTATATGCTCTATGGCAATCAAACGACTCCCGAATGTTTAGTGGCAGCCGGTCAAGTGACACCTAAAGCCTGTATGGTGCAGGCCCCACTGACGACCGAGGCACAGGTAACGATTAAGTTTCTAGCGAACTAGCTGTGCGCTAACTACTAAAAAACAGTATCTATATATCTTGTAGTTATAATGGTTAGAGAAATAGCTGCAGTGCTAGTGTAGGGTGATATGCTGAAGCGCTTAATTAATTTGCATAAGGACACTCACTATGGGTCATGTATTTGCTAACAATGCCCAATCGATCGGGCACACGCCGCTGGTTCAAATTAATCGCCTTGGACCTAAAGGCGTTACTCTTTTAGCGAAGATTGAATCACGTAACCCTGCCGGCTCAGTCAAGTGTCGAGTTGGGGCTAATATGGTGGCCCAAGCTGAACGCGATGGTTTACTGAAGCCTGGGGTGACTTTAGTTGAGCCAACCTCAGGTAATACTGGCATTGGTTTAGCTTTTGTCGCGGCAGCTAAAGGGTATCGACTGATTTTAACCATGCCGGCCTCAATGAGCCTGGAGCGACGCAAAGTACTTAAAGCGCTTGGCGCTGAGCTGGTACTCACTGAGCCAGCCAAGGGCATGAAAGGGGCGATTGATAAAGCCAATGAAATTGTGGCGCAAGATCCCGCTAATTATGTGTTATTGCAACAGTTTGATAACCCGGCAAACCCCGCGATTCATGAGGCCACCACGGGGCCTGAAATTTGGCAGGACACTAATGGTGCAATTGATGTGTTGGTGAGTGGGGTGGGGACAGGTGGTACCTTAACCGGAATTTCTCGCTATATTAAACAGACGTGCGGTAAGCCCATTCTGAGCGTGGCTGTTGAGCCTGTGGAATCGCCGATCATCAGTCAAGCGTTAGCGGGCGAAGAGTTACAGCCAGCACCCCATAAATTACAGGGTATTGGTGCAGGATTTATTCCAAAGAATCTTGATTTAAGCTTGGTTGATCAAGTAAAAACCATTACTGCAGAGGACGCTAAGCAAACGGCGCTACGTTTGATGCAAGAAGAAGGCATCTTATGTGGGATCTCTAGTGGTGCGGCTATGGCTGCTGCACTGCAACTGGCTGAGCAACCAGAAATGCAGGGTAAAACCTTAGTGGTGATTATTCCCGACTCAGGCGAGCGCTACTTATCTAGCATGCTGTTTGATGATTTGTTTACTGAGCAAGAACTGCAACAGTAATTAAAGGTTAGATTGGTAACCACTTGAGCCCAAGCTGGATAGCCGCTTGGGCTTTTTTTATGGTTCTTGCTTGCTTTGTTGAGCAAGCTGCTCACGTAATTCTCGGGCTCTTTTTTGCTTGCGTAAACGCCGATTCCACGAACGGCTGACCCACCAGCGCCAGTACATCAGAGTACCTACGTAGCCAATAATAGCGGCTAAGACAGCGGCCACAAATGAACCTAAATACAGCGGTTGCCAGTGGGTGGCGGCAACCTCAAGGGTCCAAGCTAAGGTGATTTTATCCGGTAGCTGAATAGCCGGTGTGCCTAACAGCCAAGTACCTAATTTGTAGCAACCATAAAAAATCGGCGGCATGGTAATGGGATTGGTTAACCAGACCAAGCCAATCGAAACTGGAAGGTTAGCACGTAAGGGAATAGCCACGAGTGCTGCAGCAAGCATTTGCATGGGCATTGGAATGAGAGCCCAAAATAACCCCACGGCTACGGCACGGGCAATAGAGTGGCGATTAAGGTGCCATAGGTTTGCGTCCTGCAATAAAGTGCCGAGAAAACGTAAAGACTTATTGTTTTTGATGCGCTCAGGATCAGGAGTCAAGCGTTTAATAAATTGGCGTGGCATTTACACTCTCTAAACGGCCTAGCACAGCGTGCTAGGCCCAAATAAAAAACAGTTAAATCATAGCTGAAATCAACTGTCTATATTCTGTCAGCCCAGTAAATTACTGTAACAAACCGTGTAGCAACTACACTTAGCAGAGGAACTAACGGAGTCGGCTGAGTAAAAGTTTAACAGGTTACGCTTAGTTGTCCTAAAAGTCACAGGAGGCGACTGCAATGGGCTACTTTTTATTTGCTTGGGTGCTTGGCATCATCAGTGCACTTTACTGGCCAATGGGGGATAACTGGCTGCTGTTAATCGTTGCGGTGCTAGGCAGTGTGGGCTACTGGGTGAGTGCTAAGCCTGGCTTCTTATTACTAGTAACGGCGGTAGCGGGTCTAAGTTGGGCGCAACTGAGTATCCAGCAGACTCTAGCTGATCAGCTAGCCGCTGATTTTGATGGGCGCACGCTGTGGTTAGAGGGGGTGGTGAGCGGGTTGCCCAGTACCGTAGCGGCAGGCAAGCAATCAATGACGCGCTTTGAGTTGCTGCAGGCGCAGTCAAGACGCGGCCCATTACCTCAAAAGTTACGCTTAGCTTGGTATTCAGCACCAGAGTTGCAGCCTGGGCAGCGCTGGCGTTTAGCCGTAAGCTTAAAAGCGCCCTATGGGTTAAAAAATGCCGGTCTCTTTGATTATGAAAAATGGCTATTTGCCCAAGGTATCGGAGCCACTGGTACGGTTAAACAGGGGCAGTTGTTAGGGCAGCAGACCAATTATCATCGCTGGCGTTTGAAGGTGCAGCAAGCGCTTAAAGCTCACTTGTCTGCCGCTCATTCGGACGCAGTGTTGGCGCTAATTGTGGGTGATGGAGCGGCGTTAAGTCGTGAACAATGGAGTACATTACGCGCCACGGGCACCATTCACCTGATGGTGATTTCTGGTCAACATATTAGCTTAGTCGCAGGTCTGATTTATGGCTTATTATTTACCTTAGGTCGTTTAGGCTATTGGTTTAGCGGCCGTTTGGGGTTGAGTTTAACTTGCCTATTAACAGCCATTGCTATTTTAGCTTATGCGGCCTTGGCAGGCTTTGGTGTGCCGGTTCAAAGAGCCTGTATTATGAGCTTAACTGTGCTGTTATGGCGTTGGCAATATCAGCAGTTAACAGTCTACTTACCTTTGTTGCTGGCTTTAGCAGTCATTACTGGACTGGAGCCCTTGGTTATTTACCAGTCAGGGTTTTGGTTGTCATTTTCAGCAGTAGCTATATTTGCGTGGTGCTTTAGTTATCGCCTGCGTTTAACCCGCTCTTGGAGAGGATTAATTAGAGCGCAGTTGATTGTGAGTTTAGGTTTGTTTGTAGTGTTAATTACTCAAGGGTTACCGCAAAGTCTAGTTTCACCTATAGCTAACTTGCTGGCGATCCCAGTAGTCAGCTTATGGATATTACCAATAGCTTTATTAGCAACTGGTTTTTTAGTATTCGGAATTACTGTAATTGCTGAACCATTACTTAGAGTGGCACAAATTAGTCTTGATAGTTTACTGCTAGGATTGGATTTTTTAGCCCAGTGGAACTTGCTTTGGTCGCCGTTGTTGATTGAGCACAGACCGTTGCTGCTAAGTATTACTCTTTTACTTACGATTGCTTTACTGTCACCAAGAGGACTTTTTTATAAGTCGGGCTTGAGTTTAGTGGTTTTGCCAGTATTAGTGAATCAGCCTCCAAGCCTTCCGGTAGGTACGCTAAAGGTAACGGTGATGGATGTAGGGCAAGGCCAAGCGATTTTATTACAAACTAAACATAAGGCTATGCTGTATGACGCGGGACCTGCAATGGGTGGGAATAACTTAGGGGAAACCATAGTGTTGCCTAGTTTGCAGATTAGAGGAGTACGGACTTTAGACCTATTGCTGATCTCTCACCAGGATCTTGATCACTCAGGTGGAGCAGCAATACTAAAAAAACACTTGCCTATTGCTCAGGTGATAAATGGCGAACCGCAAACAGGCGAAGCAGCCTGTAAGCCAAAACAGTGGGAGTGGGATCAAGTGCAGTTTTCAATCTGGCAAGCTCCTAAAGCCGGGACTAGTAATGAGCGTTCTTGCATCTTGCTTGTTAAAACTCAGGAGCAAGCATTATTAATTTTGGGGGATGCTGGAATTAAAGAAGAACTGTTGTGGCTGCAAGCACATCCTGAGCAAACTGTCAGTTGGTTAGTTTTAGGGCACCATGGAAGTAAAACCTCCAGTGGTAAAGTATTTTTAGAAGGAGTGGGGGTAGAAAATGTGGTAATTAGTCGAGGAAAATACAACTCCTATAACCACCCGCACCCAGAGGTTAAAAAAACTTTAGAACAATTACAGGTGAAGGTATATGATACCGCGCTTCACGGGGCGATAGAGATTTACTTTGCAGATGGAGTGGAAGTAAAACATAGAAGCTTAGCTCCATCAGTTTGGCAGTCATCGAAATTTTAAACTAAAAGATCTCAATATTAATCAAGTAGACTTTAAAATTGCAGTTAGGCGATAGGAGATAAAACGGGCGTGTGGGAACTGGTTAAATCAGGTGGCTGGTTAATGCTACCAATTATCATTTGTTCGATTGTGGCAGTGGCTATTGTGGCTGAGCGGTTGTGGACTTTACAGGTAAAGCGTATTAGTCCTCCTAACCTATTGCCTCAAGTTTGGCGCTGGTATCAAGCTAAAGAGCTTAATAACTCTCGAGTGCAAAAGCTTCAAGAAGACTCGCCTTTAGGGCAAATACTAGCCACCGGTTTAATCAATGCAAAATACGGTCGTGAGATTATGAAGGAATCTATTCAGGAGGCGGGAACTAAGGTAGTTAATGAGTTAGAGCGTTATTTAACCGCTTTAGGAACTATTGCTGCAGTGACGCCACTGCTGGGCTTATTAGGCACTGTAATTGGAATGATTGAGATCTTTAGTGCCTTTATGGGCTCAGGTATGGCCAATGCTTCACAATTAGCTGGCGGTATTGCAACAGCACTAATTACTACGGCGGCAGGCTTAATTGTGGCTATTCCAGCTGTATTTTTTCATCGTTATTTACAGCGTCGCGTAGAAGAGTTAGTAGTTAATATGGAGCAGGAGGCAATCAAGTTGGTTGAAGTAGTGCAAGGCGACCGTTTTGTGGAAGTGGATAAAGCGTTGTGAAGTTTCCTCGTAAAGTTAAAGAGCCAGTCGATATTAATTTGGCTCCTTTGATTGATGTGGTTTTTATCCTGTTATTGTTTTTTGTAGTAACAACTACTTTTACTCGTGAAACGCAGCTAAAAGTAGATTTACCTCAGGCGGTGAGTGGAACAGAGGCTGTAGAAGCATCCCCCATTGAAATACTAATTGCACAAAACGGTATGTATTCTGTTAATGGGTTAACTCCACCAAGTAATGATTTATCAGGATTAATGCAGTTAATTAGTGAGCAAGCAACAAATGATGCGCAGATGTCGATCTTACTGAGTGCAGATGCTGCAGCACCTCATCAGTCAGTAGTGACTGCAATGGATGCAGTGGCTAAATTAGGTATATCAAAACTTAGGATCACCACGGTTGAGGCGGCAGTAGAGTAGTGAGGTTTACTCAATGGCTCTATCGCGCTTGGAGTCGACCGTATTCATGGCTCACTTTTCTTAAGCCATTAGAGTGGCTCTACCGCGGTGTAGTTAAGCGCAAGTTTAAGCGTTTTCAGCAAGCACCTGAGCTCAGTTATCAGGCAGCAGTACCCGTAGTGATTGTCGGTAATATTACGGTTGGCGGGACTGGCAAAACCCCGATGATTTTATGGTTAATCGAGTATTGCAAACAGCAACAGCTATCGGTTGGGGTGATTAGTCGTGGCTATGGGGCTAAGCCGCCGGCTTATCCGTGGGCGGTTTCGGCCAGTGATAGCGCCGCCATTGCAGGCGATGAACCTTTACTCATTAGCCAACGTAGCCAGGTGCCGGTGGTGATTGATCCAGATCGGGCGCAAGCGGCTCGCTACTTAACCGAACACTATGATGTACAGTTAATTTTATCCGATGATGGGTTACAGCATTATCGCTTAGCCCGTGACTGCGAGCTGGTACTAATTGATGGGCAGCGGCAATTGGGCAATGGCAATTGTTTACCCTGTGGTCCTTTGCGTGAGCCAGCGGAGCGGCTGAGTAGTGTTGATGCGGTGTTGTTTAATGGCGCTTGCGACTCAGCAGCCAGTTTTGCTTTTCAGGTTGAGCCAGCGGCCTTTATTCATCTGAAAACCGGTGAGCGGCTTAGCCTTGATCATTTCCCACAAGGGCAGGCAGTGCATGCAGTGGCTGGGATTGGCAATCCTCAGCGTTTTTTTAATACCTTAACGGGGCTTGGCTACCAAGCAATACCCCATGCTTTTGCCGATCATGCAGTATTTACCGGCGAAGAGTTTAACTTTGCCGATGATTTACCCGTTATCATGACCGAGAAAGATGCGGTAAAATGCAGGGCTTTTGCAGCGGATAACTGGTGGTATTTAGCAGTTGACGCACGACCTACCGCCAATTTTGTGGCATGGTGGGCAGAAAAGCTGACTGAGCTTTTACAACTCCCTAAAGAGGAACAGGTCAATGGATCCAAAACTTCTTGATATTTTAGCGTGCCCCCTATGTAACAGCGGCCTTAAATATAATGCTGAAAAAAATGAATTATGGTGTAAACAGGATGGGCTAGCTTTTCCAATTCGTGATGAAATTCCGGTGATGCTAGAAACTGAAGCCCGCACTCTCACCACCGATGAGCGTTTGGATAGTCATTCATGAGTCAGCCTTTTATTGTTGTTATTCCTGCCCGCTATGCCTCTACCCGTTTACCTGGCAAACCATTGTTAGATATTGCCGGCAAACCTATGGTGCAACATGTGTGGGAGCAAGCTAAAAAAAGCACCGCCCAAGATGTTGTGATTGCCACCGATGATGAGCGAATTGCAGCGGCCTGTGAGCAGTTTAATGCCAAAGTGGTTTTGACCCGAGCGGATCATGAGTCAGGGACTGATCGTTTAGCGGAAGTGGCTGAGCAATTAAATCTGCCGGAAGAGGCTATTGTGGTGAATGTACAAGGCGATGAGCCTTTAATTCCTGCGTCTATTATTGATCAAGTGGCGATGAATCTAGCCACTCATAGCGCGGCTAAAATTGCCACCTTAGCTGAGCCTATTACACAGTATGAGCAGTTGTTTAATCCCAATGTGGTAAAGGTCTCCACCAATAAGCACGGCATGGCATTAACTTTTTCCCGTGCCCCTTTACCTTGGGCGCGAGATGCTTTAGCCGCAGCACCACAAGAGTTGCCAAACAATGTGCACTTTAGACGGCATATCGGTATTTATGCCTATCGCGCCGGATTTTTAGCCGATTTTGTACGTTGGGGGGCTTGTGAGCTTGAGCAAGTAGAAAGTCTTGAGCAGCTACGGGCACTGTGGAATGGAGTGCAAATTCATGTGGCTGACGCTCTCGCGGCACCGCCGGCAGGAGTCGACACTGAGCAAGATTTAGCACGGGTACGGGCACTGTTAGCTAAGTAAAGGTGGGAGAATTAAGATGAAAGTACTGTTTGTTTGTTTGGGAAATATTTGTCGCTCGCCAACCGCTGAAGGTATGTTTCGCCACGAGCTAGCTAAAGCGCAGCTGACGGAGCAAATCACCGTTGACTCTGCAGGTACTGCTGATTGGCACACCGGGAAAGCCCCGGATCTGCGCTCGCAAGCGGCGGCCTTAGCCCGCGGTATAGATATTTCTGCCCTGCAAGCACGTCAGGTCAGTGCCGAGGACTTTCATCGCTTTGATCTAATTCTAGCTATGGATCAAAGCAATCTGGAGCATCTTAAACAAATTCAGCCAGCTGCCGCTAAAGCCGAGCTGGATTTGTATTTACAGCGTTATCAGCTGCCCTTATCTGAAGTACCCGATCCCTATTACGGAGGGGAGGAAGGATTTGAGCAAGTACTGAATTTACTTGAGCAGGCCAGTCAAAAGCTGTTGACCGAATTAAAGGGGCGCTTGTGAGCATTGAGCTAAAACAGGACGTCAGTTTACAAGCACTAAACACTTTAGCGATTGCCGCGCAAGCGGATTACTTGTTAGAGCTCACTCAAGTCAGTGATTTACCGGCGGTTTTTGCTTATGCCGAGCAGTTGCAGCGACCATTATGGGTGTTGGGCGGTGGCAGCAATTTAGTCTTAGCCGGTGATTTACCCTACCTAGTGCTTAAGGTTGCGACCCGAGGCATTGAGGTGCTAGAGGAAACGGACACCGGGATTACCCTTAAAGTGCAGGCGGGGGAAAACTGGCATGAGTTGGTGCGTTGGACAGTTAAGCAGGGCTATCAAGGCTTAGAAAATCTGAGTCTAATTCCTGGCACCGTAGGCGCTGCTCCCGTACAAAATATTGGCGCTTATGGCGTAGAGCTGAAAGATTATTTGCTGGAACTCACCGCGGTTAATTTACAGACTCAGCAAGTACAGGTGTTTTCTCAAGCGCAATGTGAGTTTGCTTACCGCGATAGTCGATTTAAGCGCGAGCCTGATCAATGGCTGATTTTAGATGTCACCCTGAAGTTAGCCAAGCAGCCGCAATTGGTGTTGAACTATGGAAATATCCAGGCGCTGCTGACAGCAAAAGGCATTGAACAGCCAACGCCTTTGATAGTGAGTGATTTGGTCTGTGAGATTCGTCGCAGTAAATTACCCGATCCTCAAGTATTACCGAATACCGGCAGTTTCTTTAAAAATCCTGAAGTTAGCCAAGCCCATGCCGATCAGTTACGTGGCCGTTATCCGAGCTTGGTGAGTTTTCCACTGGCTAATGGCCAAGTGAAACTTGCCGCTGGCTGGTTAATTGAGCACGCTGGCTGGAAAGGTAAGCAAGTAGGGGATGCCGCAGTGCATCAGCAGCAAGCTTTGGTGTTGGTTAACAAAGGTCAAGCGACAGGCGTTGAGGTGTTGGAGTTGGCAAGACAAATTGCCGCAGATATCCAGCAACAATTTGCCGTAAGTTTAGAAATTGAGCCCAATATCTTGCCCCGTGGCGGGAGTCAGCAATAGGATTCTAGGTAATGGCGAAAACAGCGTTGCAAACGCCACTGCGTTATATTGATCGCAGCCAAGACTTAGCATTTATGCAGCACGCTTTAGCGCTTGCGAAGCAAGCAGCGGCCTTAGGTGAGGTGCCTGTTGGTGCGTTGGTGGTGGAGAATGGCGTGATTATTGGTGAAGGCTTTAATCAGCCGATTGCCCAGTCAGATCCCTCAGCCCATGCGGAAGTTATGGCAATTCGTGCGGCGGCGCAGTTTAAGAAAAATTATCGTTTGCCTGGCGCCACGCTCTATGTGACATTAGAGCCATGCACCATGTGTGCGGGATTAATTATCCATACACGCATTCAACGGGTGGTGTTTGCTGCCCTTGAGCCAAGATCAGGTGCTGTCATAAGTCAGCAGCAGTTATTTGAGCAAAGTAGCTATAATCATAAAGTGCAGTTTGAACAGGGTCTGTTAGCAGAGTCCTCCAGTACTTTGCTCAAAGAGTTTTTTCAGGCGCGCAGGAAAAAGTAATCAACCTAAATATGGGGCATGCTTGAATATCTAAAGCCGTAGCTAAAGAGGATCAATCGATGCAACAGATGAGTTCAACAGGCACAGTGAAAGCACTCGTTAGCGGCCTGTTTTTGCTATTAAGCAGCGGCTTGCTGATTGGCTGTGAGGAGGCCAGTCAAGCTGACTCAGCCCAAGTACCACAGGCAGCAATTAAGGCGCTAGAGGGCACAGGTAAGCAGAGCACGGAAGCTGAGGATACTGTGGTGACGATGTTTCGAGCCCAAGGCAATGAGCCATTTTGGACTGTGGAACTGGCTGAACATGAGATGCGTTTTATCACTCCAGAGCATCTAGATGGTATCGAGCTAAAGGTCGATGAGCGTTTAGCCTATGCCAAAGGGGTAACTTATTCTGGGCTGTATGAAGGCCAAGAGTTTTGGTTGGATATTCGTAGCCAGCCTTGTCAAGACACCATGGTGGAGCGTGACTATGAATTTACCGCCACATTCCATTGGGCAGGGGAAGATTTATTAGGCTGCGCCTCACGCTGGGATGAGTAAAGCATTAGCCTAGCCACGTATGCTTAGTGGCTAGGCTAATAGGTTGAGTTACAGCGTGATCCGTGGTGTGGCCTTGAGCTTGACCGAGTGCTGTAGCTCACGCTCGAGATGTTGTTTTAGCTCGACTAAGTCTTGATATAAAACATTGACCTCTGAGCTGACATTGGCTTGGATAATAATATCAGCTCGTGAAAACTGGACCTGCACATTATCTAGCTGCAAGTTTTTACCGTTGATTTGTAAGGTCTTATCAAGCACCACCTGCTCAACCCGCCAGATCTGATACATATTATGGAAAGAGAAGGTGAGCGGCACAGTAATCACCGCCAAAATGGTTAAAGACAAGACCAAGCCACGGTGCGCTTTAACTAAAGGGGCATAGCCGAGTACTAAAAAAGTGACTGCCGCGGCTAAGGCAATCCCGACCAAGTTAGTTAGAAACAACAGCGCTGCACCGCTCATTACTTCCCACTCCCACCAGCCAATTCCAATACCCACGACACACAGTGGGGGTACTAAAGCGACCGCAATTGCAACGCCGGGCATGCTTTTCATAATGCTTTCGCGGGCGTGGGCATAGGCGCCGGCCACTCCGGAAAAAACGGCTACGCCTAAATCTAACAGGTTAGGATGCAAGCGCCCCGAGATTTCACCTGTGACTTTAGAAATGGGAATAATCAGTGCCAATAAGGCCGAGGTCAGCAAGGCTAAGGTAACGCCAATGCCAATAGTGGTTAGGGATTGCTTGATCAGTTGTTGCTCACTACGCAATACCCCCATTGCCAAAGAAATAATCGGTGCCATTAAGGGGGCTAAAACCATCGCGCCAATAATGACCGCCGGGCTGGAAAGAAATAAACCCAAGGTGGCGACCAGTGAGCTTAGAATCATTAAGGCTATAAAGCTGCTTTGGCTTTTGGCGTTGTCGCGTAGTTGTAAAAAAAGCTCTCGAAAGTCTTCTTCTGCGGCATTGGTAAATAGCGGCAAGCGCCGTTGAATCATTGAGATGCGCTCTTCATTGTGCGGCAGATTTTCTAGTTTCAGTGTATCTTTACCGCCCCGTTGCCCACCTTGGGCTGCAAAATACTCATCACTTAAATTGAGCTTAACCGCTTCTGGATAAAGCTCCATTTCAATGCAGTTGGCGCTCCGTGGTTGGCTATCTAGGTAGTAGGTCAGCGGTTTTTGGCTTTCAATTTTTAAGTATTGGCTGCGAATATAGCTAATCGCTTTAGGCAGCTTGGCGCTGGTTTTATCTTTATGAAAGACGGCTTTTAACAAAAAAGCCAAGTAATCCATGATGGATTTAGGGGCGATTAAAATACTGGAAACTTTGCCATCTTGCACCGAGATAGAGGTGGTCAACATGCGTGCGGCGGCATTATTGACGTTATTTTCGATGGAAATCATCCCAGTAATAGCGGTTTTCACTGGCTTATTTTGGCCCACGGTTAAGGTGATACCAAAGGGGTGGATAGTAAATAGGTTACGTAGACTGTTAATAATCAATAGCACCGTGTATACCAAACGGCGCCAAGCCGACTGATTGCGCGCTCGATAAGCTTTACTGCTTTGATCAAGAAAGGGGGTGTCACCGAGCATCACTGAGCCTAAGGCCGTTTCATTATTGCAGCGCAGCACGTCGACTGATTTGTTGGGCAGTTGAAAAGCTAGAGGTAAACAGTCATCTGTTTGAGTGGGAAACATAAACCATTCATGCAGCCTGACTTGGTTTTCCAATGGAATAATGCCCAAACTAAAATTAAGGGTTTTTGCTAGGCTAACAAGGTCAGCCATGGTTTCGTCATCTGCAAGCACCACCACATGCTCGGCAAGATCTAATGCTCGGCCAGGAGCCGCTAAAAAATCCGCTAAAGCTATTCCCGTCAGTTTAATTTGGTGTTCACGGGCAAAGGTTTCAGCGCTGGCAACTAACGGGTGAGTCGGGCTGGGGTAAATAAGCAGGGCTGTTTCAACAAACATACAGGCACAATCCATTTAAAAGGCGACTCAATCAAGCAACAAGCGCACCATTGTAGCGTTTAGCAGAGGTTGGCGACAAAACTCAGGCATAAAAAAACCAGCGCATAGGGCACTGGTTTTTAATAGCAGCCGCTGAACTAGACTGGGAACAGCTCGCTTAGTTTCATTGCTAACATCATATCGCCTTCAGCGCGCAAGTTGCCGCTCATAAAGGCTTGCATGCCGTCGGTTTCGCCGGTAGCGATGCCTTTAAAGGTTTCGCTGTCCATAATCAAGGTTACGTTTGGCTCATCAGCATCACCTGCTTGTACATCACAGGTACCGTCTTTTACCACGAGGTAGTAGTTGCTGGCATCTTCAATATTGAACTGAAAAATTAAATCTAAACCCTGAGCGGCATCAGCGTTAAATTTAGAGGTTAGATTTTGAATAATATCTGCTGCGGACATAATGAGAATCCTTTAGTAAGTAATGATATTAGTAGCAACAAGTTAGCTTGAATTTAGCGTGGTTAGAAGAGTATGAGGAAGGTGCTAGGCTGTCAAATAAAATCATACGATTGTTTGAAAAATCATTATTTTGTCTAATCTATTTGTGACATTTTCATGGATTTAAGCAGTGTGGCAGATAAAAAATGAACAAGTGGCAAGGCTCACGTATCATGGTTGGCTGTTTACCTTGAACTAGGAAGTAATATGGCCTTCGTGTACGAATATTTAGTTTTTTTAGCTAAGGTTGGCACCTTGTTGTTAGCCTTGGTCTTGCTCTTGTCGTTAGTGCTAGGTGCCCGCGGGCGAGGACGTGGCGAAGCGCAAGGTGAGTTAGAAGTGATTAGTTTTAATGAGCACCTCGAAGACTTACAAGATACCCTTGAGCACGAAGTGCTTGATAAGGATGAGCTCAAGCGCAAGCATAAGCAGCTCGCCAAACAAGAGAAAACAGCGAAAAAACAAGCCAAAGCCAACACTCAAGCCAGCACTGGCACTGCGCGGGTGTTTGTCATGGACTTTGATGGTGATATTAAAGCTTCAGAGAGTGATAATTTACGTGAAATGATTACCGCAGCGCTGACTATTGCAACAGCGCAAGATGAAATTGTGCTGCGTTTAGAAAGTGCCGGCGGCATGGTGCACAGTTATGGTTTAGCGGCTTCCCAGCTGGCACGAATTAAGCAAGCAGGTGTGCCTTTAACCATTTGTGTCGATAAGGTAGCGGCCAGCGGTGGCTATATGATGGCCTGTATTGGTGACCGTATTTTATCAGCCCCTTTTGCGATCTTAGGCTCGATTGGCGTGGTGGCTCAGGTGCCTAATATTCATCGCTTATTAAAAAAACATGATGTCGATGTTGAGCTATTAACTGCTGGCAAGTATAAGCGTACGCTGACCATGCTAGGAGAAAATACTGAAGAAGGACGGCAGAAGTTTGTTGAGGAGTTAGAGGTCACCCATCAACTATTTAAGCGCTTTGTCAGCGATTATCGACCGAGCCTTGATATTGAGCAAATTGCTACCGGTGAAACTTGGCTAGGGCTAGATGCCAAGCCGCTGAATTTAGTGGATGAGGTGATGACCAGTGAAGAGTATTTAGTCACACAGGCGAAAGAAAAATCGGTGTATTTGTTGCGCTTTACGCGCAAACAAAAGCTGGCGCAGAAATTAGGGGTAGCTGCTGGCAGCGTGTTTGATACACTTTGGAGCAAGCTACTCAAACTTAATCAAGAGCAACGCAGCGGGCAATAGCTGCTGACTAAGGAGTTATTATGAAGCACTTTAAGGCGTTATGGGTTACTGAAACCCCTGAATTTAAGCAGCAAATTATCGAGCGTTCAGTAGCCGACTTACCTGAGGGCGAGCTGCTGATTAAGGTGGAATACTCCTGTTTAAACTATAAAGATGCGTTGTCGGCTTCGGGTAATCGTGGTGTGACCAAGCATTATCCCCATACACCCGGGATTGATGCCGCAGGTACAGTGGTTGAATCCAGTGTGGCTAATTTTCAGCCAGGCACCGAAGTGATTGTCACTGGTTATGATTTAGGGATGAATACCGCCGGCGGCTTGGCTGGTTATATTCGGGTGCCAGCGGCGTGGGCGATTAAACGCCCGGCGGGCTTAACCGCGCAGCAGGCAATGAGTTATGGCACCGCTGGACTAACGGCTGGCTTGTGTATTAATAAGCTGTTAAAAGCCGGCTTAACGCCTGAACAGGGCCCAGTATTAGTCACAGGGGCTACGGGTGGCGTCGGTAGTATTGCGGTGGCGCTACTGAGTAAATTAGGCTTTAAGGTGGCTGCAGTCACCGGTAAAGCAGAGCAGGCAGAGTGGTTGCACAGCCTAGGGGCGGAGCAGGTGCTGAGCCGTGAACAACTGGCCGAAGGCTTAAATAAGCCATTACTACGCCCAGTTTGGGCGGGAGTGGTAGATACCGTAGGTGGTGATCTGCTGTTTAATGCGATTAAAGCTTTGAACTACGGTGCCAGTGCTGCCTGCTGTGGCTTAACTGCCGGGGTTAATTTTGATGCTAGCGTTTTGCCATTTATTTTACGTGGCGTGAATTTGCTGGGGGTGGACTCTGTTGAGCTACCGTTAGCAGAAAAACAAGCGGTATGGGATAAGTTAGCTGCGGAGTGGAGTGTGCCTGCTTTAGAGCAATTGGTCACTGAAATTAGCTTAGAGCAAGTGCCAGCGGCGATTAGTCAAATCTTGTCAGGGCTACATACTGGGCGGATGTTAGTGAAGTTGGGCGATCATTAAGTACGGTCAGTTTGGCTAAAGCAAAGGGCGAGTGATGTTGAGTCACTCGCCCTCGTTTATGCTTAAGTCTTTAGCTGGCAGTGCTTTAGACGTTAAATCTAAAGTGCATTACATCGCCATCTTTAACGATGTATTCCTTGCCTTCTAAGCGCCATTTTCCTGCCTCTTTAGCACCGGCTTCGCCTTGGTACTGAATGAAGTCGTCGTAGCTGATCACTTCGGCACGAATAAAGCCTTTTTCAAAGTCAGTATGGATCGCCGCGGCAGCGCGGGGCGCAGTAGCGCCTACTTTAGTGGTCCAGGCACGTACTTCTTTAACCCCGGCGGTAAAGTAGGTTTGTAGATCGAGCAGCTGATAGCCAGCGCGAATCACACGATTTAAGCCGGGCTCTTCAAGGCCAAGCGCTTCTAAGAACATATCTTTTTCTTCGCCGTCTTCAAGCTCGGCAATTTCGGCTTCAATTTTATTGCACACTGGCACTACTACAGCGCCTTCTGCCTCAGCAATGGCGCGTACAGTGTCTAGATGTGGGTTATTCTCAAAGCCATCTTCCGCTACGTTGGCAATGTACATCACCGGCTTGCTGGTTAGTAAGTGAAAGCCGCGCACAATGCGTTTTTCTTCATCGCTTAAGTCTTTGATTAGGCTACGCGCTGGCTTGCCATCGGTAAAGTGTGCTTGTAGCCTTTCTAACAGGGCTTTTTGCGCTACTGCATCCTTATCACCGCCTTTAGCTGTGCGGACCACTTTTTGCAGTTGTTTTTCAACGCTATCGAGGTCAGCAAAAATGAGTTCAAGGTCAATGATTTCAATGTCGCGCTTAGGGTCAACGCTGTTGGAAACGTGGATAATGTTATCGTCTTCAAAGCAGCGCACCACATGGGCGATGGCATCCGTCTCGCGGATATTAGCTAAAAACTTGTTACCTAGACCTTCACCTTTAGAGGCACCGGCAACTAAGCCAGCAATATCAACGAACTCCATGGTGGTGGGGAGTACACGCTCGGGCTTAACAATTTCAGCTAAGGCGCTGAGGCGTGGATCTGGCATTGGCACTACACCGCTGTTAGGCTCAATGGTACAGAAGGGGAAGTTTTCGGCAGCAATGCCTGATTTAGTTAATGCATTAAATAAAGTGGATTTACCAACGTTTGGTAATCCAACGATGCCACAATTAAATCCCATAATGGGTCCCTCGGGAAAAGTCAGGCCTTTTGGCTGTGCAGCTGTTGCATAGCGCGCGACAGGTTGCCGTCAAGAAGATCTGGCAGCACGCCAAGGGCAAAATCAATACTGGATGCTAATTGCTCTTGTTCAGTACGTGGAGCACGACTGAGTACATAGTTGCTTACTTGGCTGCTATGACCAGGGTGGCCAATGCCTAAGCGTAAGCGGAGGAAATTATTTTGGTTGCCAAGGCTGGCGATAATATCACGTAGTCCATTGTGACCGCCGTGACCACCACCTTGCTTGAGTTTGGCTACACCAGGTGGCATATCAAGCTCATCATGGGCGACGAGAATTTCTTCTGGCTTAATTCGAAAAAAATTTGCCAAGCTGCTCACCGCTTGTCCGCTACGATTCATATAAGTGGTAGGAATTAGCAGACGAATATCTTGGCCCTTATGGCTAAATTTAGCGGTTAAGCCAAAATATTTTTTTTCAGGTGCCAAATTAACACCCATATGCCTAGCCAGTAATTCAACAAAAAGAGCCCCAGCGTTATGCCGAGTCTGGTCGTACTCTGGGCCAGGGTTACCAAGTCCAACGATCAGTTTCACAGCAGTCACAATGGGGCTCCTCTTAGATTTAGCTAAGCAAGAGAGGATTAGTCCTCTTTAGCTTCTTCAGCTGCAGGTGCTTCTTCTGCGCCTTCTACCGCTTCTTCCTCTTCTTCCTCAGCACGTGGAGGTTGAACAGTGGCGATCGGTAAATCGTTTTCGTTGGTTAATGCAACGAATTCAACACCTTTAGGCGCTGCGATTTGTGATAAGTGCAGGGTTTCGCCCACTTCAAGGTTGAGTACGTCAACTTCGATTGCTTCTGGTAAATCTTGTGGTAAGCAAGAAACTTCTAGCTCAGGGGTTGAGCGCAGTAAGTCACCACCACCTAATTTAACACCTACGCACTCTTCTTCGTTCAGGTAGTGAACCGGTACGATAGCGGTGAGTACTTGACCTGCGATTACGCGAATGAAGTCAGCGTGCATCACAAAGCCTTTAGATGGGTGACGTTGTAAGTCTTTGATCAATACCAGTTGATCTTTACCATCTAACTTTAAGGTTAAGATGCTGCTGAAAGCGGCTTCGTTTAACAGTAGTTTAGCGACTTCGCGAGTTTCTAAGCTTACAGATAAAGGAGCTTCTTCACCGCCGTAGATCACAGCAGGAATTAAGTTAGCGTTACGACGTAGGCGGCGGCTCGCACCTTTCCCTAAGTCGTTACGTGCAGTAACGTTTAGCGTAAATTCAGACATGGGTATCTCCATAAAAACACTGTCACTAAAACTTGCGACCAGTTTTTAGTGCAGGGTTGTAAAGACCAGCCAAACATCAGTTAACAGTTTGGCTGGCGGTTAAATCAGTTCGATGCTTTGTTTATGAGCGAAACATCGCGCTGATGGATTCTTCGTTACTGATACGGCGAACCGCTTCAGCGACTACTGGTGCAATATCCAGCTGGCGGATTCTACCACAGGCTTGTGCAGCTGCAGACAGTGGGATGGTATTAGTAATAACTAATTCATCTAGCTGTGAGCCGGTAATATTCTCAATTGCTCGCCCCGACAGAATCGGGTGAGTGCAGTAGGCTAATACCTTTTGCGCACCACGGTCTTTCAACGCTTGAGCTGCGGTGCATAAGGTGCCGGCTGTATCCACCATGTCATCCACCAAAATACAGGTGCGGTCTTGGACATCACCAATAATATGCATGACTTCTGATTGGTTCGCTTTAGGGCGACGCTTGTCAATAATGGCAAGGTCAACGCCTAAGGATTTAGCAACGGCACGGGCACGTACCACGCCACCAATATCGGGCGAAACAATCATGGTGTTTTCAAAGCGTTGGGCTTGGATATCGTCAACTAATACCGGCGAGCCGTAAATATTATCGACTGGAATATCAAAGAAGCCTTGGATTTGGTCAGCGTGTAAGTCAACCGTGAGCACGCGGTCTACGCCTACGCCGGTTAGCATATCAGCCACTACTTTGGCACTGATTGCAACCCGTGCAGAGCGCGGACGACGGTCTTGGCGTGCATAACCGAAGTAGGGCACAACCGCAGTAATGCGCGAAGCGGAAGAACGACGGAAGGCGTCAATCATCACGATAAGCTCCATGAGGTTATCGTTAGTTGGCGCACACGTTGGCTGAATTAAGAACACGTCTTTACCACGAACGTTTTCGTTAATTTCAACGCTGACTTCACCGTCAGAGAATTTACCTACGGACACATCGCCCAAAGGAATATGTAGTTGTTGCGCGACGCGGCGCGCTAAGTCGGGGTTTGCGTTCCCCGTAAAGATCATCATCTTGGACACGCGCAGTACCTGTTACTGAGGGTGGGCCTGACGAAAAAAACCTTCGAGACTTCGCTTTCGCGAAACCTCGAAGGTTTCGTAATGTGGCAGGGGCGGCTGGATTCGAACCAACGCATGGCAGGATCAAAACCTGCTGCCTTACCGCTTGGCGACGCCCCTAAAGGGTTTTACCCAAGTTCTTTTAGTTTATTAAGCTGGCGATGCGTAACCGAAGTGTTGGCACCTTTAGCAATAAAGTAGGGGAGAGAGTTAGGTAGTGTTTTGGCAGCGCTTTCTGCTGCTGCTTGACTTGGAAAACTTCCAAATACACAGCTACCAGTTCCTGTTAACTTTGCTTGGCAGACTCGACCAAGTAAGTTTAGTGCTTCATGCACTTCAGGGTATAACTTCTCGACTACAGCTTGGCAATCATTACGATGACCTTGCTCAAGAACGGTGCGTATAGTAATCGGCTGACTATCCCTTGTCAACTCAGGGGCGGAAAATACCTCAGCGGTACTAATGCAGACCTTAGGCGTTACCACTAAAAACCAGGGTTCCGGTAACACTAAAGGAGTCATTTGCTCACCGACGCCTTCGGCAAAACAGGCCTGACCTTGAATAAACACAGGCACATCCGCGCCTAATTGTAAGCCTAGCTGGGCCAGCTCAGTGAGGGATAGCTGACACTGCCAAAGGTGATTGAGCGCCAGTAACGTAGTGGCAGCATTGGAGCTGCCGCCACCCACACCGCCGCCCATTGGCAGTTGTTTATTTAGCCAGATTTCAGCGCCTTGCTGAGCATTGCTGTGCTGTTGTAGCAGATGCGCCGCACGTAAAATGAGGTTCTGCTCAGGCAGGACACCGGGTAACGGGTCATGCAGGATCAGTTGATGATCAGTGCGCAGCTTAAATTGCATGCTGTCGCCATAGTCCAAAAACTGAAACACCGTTTGCAGTTGATGGTAACCATCAGCGCGCCGGCCGATAATATGCAGCATTAAATTAAGCTTGGCGGGAGAGGTTAGTGTGATGAGTGGCTGGGTCATGTTAACTCATTGTTCGGGCTTGTTATAACGCGCTTTGGGCGTTCCATTCTTTAATCACTAAGGTTAGTTGTAAGTTGTGGCCGCTCACTTTCATCCGTGTAGGCAGGGCGCCTTGAGCTTCAGACTCGTAGTCTAGGTAGTGAATGTCCCAGCCAGCTTGTTGTAGGCGGCTCAGGCGAGCGAACTCATCAAACTCAGTATGGGCAGCCAGTTTGGGCACAGGTAAGCCTTTAGCCCAAGATAATAAAAACTCTACTGGCAGTGACCAGCCTAACTCTTGCTGCATTAGGGTTTCTGCAGATTCGGCAACAAACGAGCCTTTGCTGCTAATGTCTAGGCGCACTCGGCCAGGTTGTCCAGATAGTCGGGTAGCGCCTTGGCCGAGTGGGCCGTTCAGGCGAATATCAAAATATTGCTGATCTTGGTACCAAGTTAGCAGTGCACTACCGGATTGAGCTGGGCTGCGTAGGCCTAATTTGCCGGATAAATTCCACTGGCTGATTGGGCGCACACTTTGTTCATGGGTCTGCCAAGTTAAAGCCGAATGACCTGTTGGCTGATCGGGCTTTGGGGTTAGGTTGGAACAACCAACGAGGGTTAAACCAAGTACGGCGAGTAATAAATATCTAAGCATTAGCGCTGATCTTTTCCGGTTAAACGTTGCAAGGTGTCTAAAACAATAGGGTGCTCAGGGCTTTCTTGTAAAGCTTGCTTTAATAATTTGCGTGCCTCACGTTGCTTATTGCGTTGCCAGAGTACCTCAGCTAAGTGCGCGGCTACTTCTGGATCAGGGTAAGCATGGTAGGCTTGGCGTAGCCAGTGTTCAGCTTCATCTAAACGGTCCAGTTTAAAGTACAGCCAGCCAAGAGAGTCTTGGGTGGCTGGCTCTTCTGGGTTGAGCTTATGCGCTTGCTCAATTAAGGTTTTGGCTTCTTCTAGACGCGGTGTTTGTTCGAGCAAGGTATAGCCTAGTGCATTCATTGCCATGGCATTGTTTGGCTCTAAACGTAAAATTAACTTTAAATCTTGCTCCGTTTGCTTGAGGTCACCGGCAGACTCTGCCAGCATCGCACGGCTATAAAGCAGTGGAATATCATCCGGATAATCGTTTAGGCCTTGGTTAATCAAAGTCCAAGCCGCTTCTGTAGCGTCATGCTCTTTGAGGCTAGCAACCTGTAGCATATACAGATCTACCGCTAGATCAGGATGACGTTGGCGCTGGAGTTCAGCGTAGGCCAAGGTGTCAGCAGTGGGTTGCAATTGCAGCATCAGCTCCATTACCCGCTGCTGAGCATTAAGAAAGTAAGGGCTGGGGGTAACGAGCTTATGTTCTTCTAGTGCAGCTTTATATTCTTGCATGCCCTCATAGGTGAGGCCTAAGTAAAAATGGGCGGCATCTACTAGTAGCTCATCGTCAATCAGTTGAGTTAAATACACCTCAGCTTCTTGCCAAGCTTCAAGGTCTAAATTGACTAAGCCCAAAGATAGACGAATGTCTTCATTCTCGGGGTAGCGATTGTGTAGATCTAAAAATTCACTGCGCGCCTCTTCTAAGCGCTCCAGCTCAATGAGTAGGCGAGCGTAGTTTAATCGTACGCGAATATCATTTGGCCGTAGCTCTGCTGCTTGTTTTAAGACCGGCACCGCCTCAGATTTTCGATCCAGTTGCGTCAATAATGAGGCTTGTAATAATAGGGGCGCGGTGTGCTGCGATGCAGCAGGGTGTCGCTGCAGTACTTTGAGGGCGCGCTCTGGGCGATCTGCTTGATTGAGCAGTAAGGCATACCCATAGATAATTTGTAAATTCTGCGGGTGTTTGCGGCTTAGCTGCTTAAAAGTGCCTAATAAATTTTGTAGGGTGCTGTCACTGGCTTGGCTGGCTGATAGCGCTAAAAAATCAAAGTTGGTTTCAGCGTCAGCTTGCAGCAATTGCTCCATGATGGTCATTGAGCGAGTAAGCTGTCCGTGACTGGCGAGCTGAATAGCGAATGCACGCTGGGCTTCTACGTCATCTGGGGCTGCTTGCGACCAAGTTTCTGCAGTGCTTAGTAGGTACTCAGAGGCATTCATGTACTCGGCGATAAAAAACGCACGCCGAGAAATTGCAGGATCTTTGGTAGCTTGTGCGGCTGCGCTATAGCTTTGCAGGGCGTAATCGAACTCTTCGCGTTGACCGGCAATTTCAGCCACTAATAGCGATAACAGGGTTTCTTCGGTAAAGCTTTTGCTGGCAGGTAGAGCCGCCACAGTGGCTGGAGTGTTGGTCGCGGCTTGCGCGGAAGGCTCCGTTGGCGGAGTAGAAGTTACCGCCTGGCAAGCGGCAAGGGCTAAGCAAAGAGGTAACAGCGTAAAAAGACGATTCATAGAGCCTGCATCACGTGTATTAGGTTATTGATCATGAAAGTGAACAGCCGCAGATAGCCGAATGCTGCCACTAAATCCATGCACGGTGAATTTTATCAGAGAAAAAACACAGGGCTAAGTTCAGGTGCAACAGATTCTAGCCACAATTCAGTGTCTTTGCATAATAGCGTACAGAGTTTGTTTCACTAAGCTATGAGACGCGAGTTGTGTCGCTGAAGACACCTTAACCCTAGTAGAAATTCTGCGGTTACCCGAAAACCTAGAGAGTGTGTAAAATACCTCGTTTAGTCTTTTATGTTGAAGTTAATCAGGGGGAGGTTGTTCTGAGCGGTTGAAAGTAGGAGAATTACCCACTTTATTTAACTGTTTAGCGACTGTACATGGCTTTTATTGCTCTAGGTATTAATCATAAAACAGCCTCGGTTGAGGTGCGTGAGCGCGTGGCGTTTGGTCCTGATCAATTGGTTGGGGCTTTACAGCAACTGTGCCAGCACGTTAAGGGGCGAGAAGCGGCTATTCTGTCAACCTGTAACCGCAGTGAGCTGTATTTAGATGTAGAGCAGATTAACCCTGAATCAATTTTGCAGTGGTTGGCTGAATACCATCAGTTAGAGTTTGCCGACTTAGCAAAGTGTGCTTATGTTTACACCGATAAAGAAGCGGTACGGCACATGATGCGGGTGGCCTGTGGCTTAGATTCTTTGGTGTTGGGCGAGCCACAAATTTTGGGGCAAATTAAAGACTCCTATAACTACGCGCGTGATGCAGGAACTATGGGGCCTTTACTGGGACGTTTGTTTCAGGCCACCTTTAGCACGGCCAAAACTGTACGTACTGATACGGCTATTGGCGAGAACCCAGTCTCAGTAGCTTTTGCGGCAGTCAGTTTGGCTAAGCAAATTTTTAGTGACTTATCGACCAGTAGGGCACTGTTAATTGGTGCTGGTGAAACCATTAGCTTGGTGGCCCGTCATTTACATGAGCAGGGCGTGAAAAAAATTGTGGTGGCCAACCGTACTTTAGCGCGTGCTGAAGAGCTGGCCCAAGAGTTTGCTGGCGAGGCGGTTTTATTATCTGATATTCCCGATGAGCTGGTTAAAAGCGATATTGTGATCAGTTCAACCGCCAGTCAGTTGCCTATTTTAGGTAAAGGCGCGGTTGAGCGTGCACTAAAACAACGCAAACACCAACCCATTTTTATGGTGGATATTGCCGTACCCCGTGATATTGAAGCTGAGGTTGGTGAGCTCAGTGATGTGTATTTATACAGTGTCGATGATCTACATGAAGTAGTTAGCGAAAACTTAAAAAGCCGCCAAGGCGCAGCGAAGGCTGCAGAAGATTTAGTGGTACGTGGCGCTCAAGACTTTATGCAGCGGCTACGAGAGTTGAGTGCAGTTGATGTACTGCGGGCATTTCGTCAGCAAGGCGAGCAGTTACGTGATGAAGAGTTAGAGAAAGCCCAACGCTCGTTAGCCAATGGTACACCTGCAGAGGAAGTGCTGGCGCAGTTAGCCCGTGGGTTAACTAACAAATTTTTACATGCACCCAGTGTGCAGCTTAAACGCTTGACAGCCGATGGGCGCAATGAAGCGCTGAACTTGGCTCAGGAATTATTTGGACTTAATACGGGTGAACCCAGCAAATGAAAGCGTCATTAGTGAAAAAACTGGAGATTCTTCAAGATCGATTTGAAGAATTAACCGCCATGCTGGGCGATGCACAAATTATCAGCGATCAAGAGCAGTTTCGTGCCTGCTCTAAAGAGTACGCTGAGGTTGAGCCAGTGGTTAAAACGTTTCAAGACTGGAAAGACAATCAAGCCAATCTTGCCGAGGCACAATTACTGTTAAAAGACAGCGATCCAGAAATGCGTGAGATGGCGGAAGAAGAAGCCGCAACCGCTAAACAGCAGATCGAGCAATTAGAAGATGAGCTGCAACGCTTAATGTTGCCAAAAGACCCCAATGATAGTCGTAACGTGTTTTTAGAGGTGCGTGCGGGTACCGGTGGGGACGAAGCAGCTATTTTTGCTGGCGACTTATTTCGCATGTATTTACGCTACGCTGAAAACCAAGGCTGGCGGGTAGAAATTTTGTCGGAGCATGAGGGCGAGCACGGCGGCTATAAAGAAGTAATTGCGCGGGTTGAAGGCAATAATGTGTACGGTCAGCTCAAGTTTGAATCCGGTGCGCACCGCGTGCAGCGAGTGCCAGAGACCGAATCTCAAGGCCGCGTGCATACCTCTGCCTGTACCGTAGTGATTCTGCCTGAGCCAGATGAGCAAGCGGCGATTGAAATTAACCCGGCCGATTTACGGATTGATACCTACCGCGCCTCAGGCGCTGGTGGTCAGCACGTTAACAAAACAGACTCTGCGGTACGTATTACTCACTTACCCACGGGTACGGTGGTGGAGTGTCAGGAAGAGCGCTCACAGCATAAAAACCGAGCGCGGGCCATGGCCTGGTTAGCGGCTCGTTTAGAAGATCAGCAAAGTAGCGCTGCTCAACAAGAAATTTCTGATACGCGTCGTTCTTTAGTGGGGTCGGGCGATCGCTCAGAGCGTATTCGTACCTATAACTATCCGCAGGGTCGAGTCACTGATCATCGCATTAACCTTACGCTCTATTCATTAGCGGATGTGATTAATGGTGAGTTAGAGCAAGTGTTGGCCCCTCTGTTGCTGGAGTACCAAGCCGATCAATTAGCGGCTTTAGGCGACTGATTGTAATGCTAACCACCATTCAGACGCTGCTTACGCAAAGCAGCGCAGTGATTGAGTCAGACACTGCGCAGTTAGATGCTGAGTTATTGCTGTGTCAGGTGCTGGGCAAGCCACGTAGCTATTTGTTTGCGTGGTCAGAGCAAGTGCTGACTGCCGAGCAGTTGGCACACTTTGAGCAGTTGTTGGCGCGGCGAGTGGCCGGGGAGCCGATTGCCTATATTGTGGGTAAACAAGGTTTTTGGAGCCTCGACTTAAGCGTTGAGCCCAGTACTTTGATTCCTCGTGCAGATACTGAAACCTTGGTCGAGCAAGCGCTGCAACTGCCCTTAAAGGCGCAGGCAGAAGGGCTACAGGTGTTGGATTTAGGTACAGGTACGGGCGCCATTGCCTTGGCTCTAGCGAGTGAGCGCCCAAACTGGCAAGTGACAGGAGTGGATCGCGTGCCTGAAGCGGTGGCTTTAGCGCAGCAAAATCAGCAACAAGTGGGCTTAACTAATGCGCGCTTTTTAACCAGTGACTGGTTTGAATCACTGGCTGGAAGTCGTTACCAGTTGATTGTCAGTAATCCGCCCTATATTGCGGAGCAGGATCCCCATTTAGCCCAAGGCGATGTGCGCTTTGAGCCGATTTCTGCGCTGACTTCAGGCGCTGATGGGCTAGACGATATCCGCCATATTATTCAGCAGGCGCCTAAGTATTTAGCTAGACACGGTTGGCTACTGTTGGAACATGGTTATGATCAAGCCGAAGCGGTGCAAGCCTTGATGTTGGCACAAGGTTTTTTAGCGGTTGAGACTAAGCAAGATCTAGGACGTAATGATCGTATTACCTTCGGGCAGTGGTGCATAAACTAAGCATTGCAGAGGGCATTTAGAGGTGTGAGTTCCATGTTAAGCGATGCTGAGTTACTGCGTTACAGTCGTCAAGTGCTGCTGCAGCAGGTTGATATTGAAGGGCAGTTGGCGCTAAAAAATAGCACGGTGTTGATTGTTGGCTTAGGTGGTCTAGGCTCTCCTGTGGCTTTGTATTTAGCAGCAGCGGGAGTGGGACGTTTATTATTAGCTGATTTTGATCGGGTCGATCACACCAATTTACAGCGGCAAATTTTGCACTCCACAGAAACAGTTGAGCAGCTAAAAACTGAGTCGGCCCAAGCGCGTTTACGGGCACTTAATCCAGAAATTGTGCTGCACAGCATTGATCAGCAACTGGATGCAGACAGCTTGGCGGCGTGGGTGCAGCAGGCGACGATCGTTTTAGATTGTACGGATAATTTTTTAATTCGTGAGCAGCTCAATCAAGTCTGTATTGCCCAGCAAACACCTTGGATTAGTGGGGCGGCGATTCGTTTGCATGGTCAGCTTACGGCATTTGACCCCAGAGTTGACAATAGCCCTTGTTATTTTTGTTTGTATGGGGCCGGTGATGAGCAACAGCTGACCTGTAGTGAAGCCGGAGTGTTGGGGCCATTGGTAGGCACGATTGGTAGCTTGCAAGCTTTAGAAACGATCAAGCAACTGGTTGGATTTGGTCGCTCAATGGTCGGGCGCCTGTTATTGGTTGACGGCCTGACTACCGAATTTCGCGAGCTAAAAGTTAAACGTGATCCTGAGTGTCCGGTCTGTGCTACCACTCATGGGTCGTTAGGCGTCAAGTAATGCAAGCGCCAATTGGGATTTTTGATTCTGGGGTAGGTGGCTTATCGGTATTAACCGAGGTGCAAGCGTTATTACCCAATGAGCGTTTAATTTATATTGCCGATAGTCACTACTTGCCTTATGGCGATAAGCCCAATGCGTTAGTGATTGAACGCAGTGTAAAACTAACCGAATACCTGTTAGCGCAGCAAGCTAAAGCAGTTATTGTTGCCTGTAATACCGCTACGGCTGCCGCAGCGGGGTATTTACGGGAGTGTTGGCCAGAGCTACCTATTATTGGCTTGGAGCCTGCGGTTAAGCCAGCTGCTAGCTACAGCAAGCAAGGAAAAATTGGCGTTTTGGCGACGCAAGGCACTTTGTCTAGCCAGCGTTTTGCTTCGTTATTAGAGCGTTATGCCGCCACACTTGAAGTAGTTAGTCAGCCTTGCATAGGCTTGGCAGATCAAATTGAGCGTGGGCTACTCAGCACCAGCGAGACCCGCGCGCTATTAGAACGCTACCTGCAACCTATTCAGCAGGCGGGGTGCGATGCTTTAGTCTTGGGTTGTACCCATTACCCCTTTATCAAGCCTTTGCTGGAAGAGTTACTAGATGATTCGATTAAGGTATTTGATACGGGGCCAGCGATTGCTCGGCAGCTGCGTACAGTTTTGTTTCAACGTGGACTGTTAGCTGATCAGTCAAGCGCTCACTTACCAGCGTTTTATACCACCGGCTGGCCCGCACAATTTGAACAGGTATTGCATCTATTGTTAAACATACGTACTGCCGTGCAGCCGTTGTCACTGGAGTGATGGCGCAGCAGATATTTTATGATTGAGGAGTAAGATCTATGCAGCACATACCACTAAAAAAATCTTTAGCCTCATTGCTTGGGGCATTGCTAAGCCTATATTGCCTACCAGCCAATGCGCTGGATGTTACTGCTGCAGTGGGCTTTACCGGTGAGTCTACTTGGACGTTAAGATTAGCTGCCCAGTCAGAATTTAAGCGCAGCTGGTGGGTCACCGATACAGGGCAGTTATCAGGGTATTGGGATGGTGCTTACACCTATTGGCAAGGCGACAAGACGGTAGACAATCACAGTTTGTCGCTGAGTCCGGTTTTTCGCTACGAATTTAATGCACGTGTAGTGAAGCCTTATGTCGAAGCGGGTATCGGTTTAGCTGCTTTTAGTAAGACTCGTTTAGAAAAGCAAAAGCTCAGCACGGCTTTGCAGTTTGAGGACCGCATCGGTATGGGGCTACGTTTTGCCCAGCAAGAAGTTGGGGTGCGGGTGATCCATTACTCGAATGCGGGAATTAAGCGGCCCAATGATGGGGTGGAAAACTACACGGTGCATTATCGAATGTATTTTTAAGTGTGGCTGCTGGTCCAAAACTTGGCGCGTAATTAGCTGAAGTAAGCTGGATGATGGGTGAACAATCGGCGAAACTGTTGTCCATCTCTGATTCAGTCATTGTTGAAGGAGTAGAGTATGCGTCAACCCTGTCCGGATGGATTGGCTACCCCGCAACGCTATGGGGCAATAGTCGCGATTGGCTTGGGGATTATGCTATCGGTGCTGGATGGCACCATTGTCAACGTGGCGTTACCCACAGTTACCCGTGAACTCCAAACCACCGAGGCCCACTCGATTTGGGCCGTAAATGCCTTCCAGCTGGCGGTTTTAATTAGTCTGCTGCCTTTGTCATCGCTGGGTGATCGATTGGGTTACCATCGCATTTACTTAACCGGTATTGTCAGTTTTATTTTTACCTCATTACTTTGTGGTTTTGCTCCCAGTTTAGGCTCCTTGGTTGCAGCTCGCACCCTGCAGGGCGTTTCAGCTGCAGCAGTGATGAGTGTCAATACAGCTTTAGTGCGGCAAATTTATCCAAAGGCAAAGCTTGGGCGTGGGATGGCGATTAACTCATTGGTCGTCGCTTTATCGGCTGCCGCAGGGCCGAGTATCGCCGCTGCGGTGTTGTCCGTTGCTAGTTGGCACTGGTTATTTTGGATTAATGTGCCAGTTGGATTAGCTGCTGCTATTTTATCCTTTAAGTTTTTACCACGACGGATTCCACAGAAGCCAGAGCATGCTTACGATTACTTAGGCGCGGTATTTAATGCGTTAACTTTTGGCTTGTTCTTCTTAGCTGTCAGTGGATTAGCGCATCAACTAAGCAGTGGCTTAATTGTCGGTGCAGTTGTGGGTTGTGGGTTGATCGGCACTCTTTTTGTGCGTCAGCAGCAAGGCTCAAGCGTGCCATTATTACCTTTGGATTTATTGCGTATACCTATTTTTCGCTTATCAATTATTACTTCCATGAGTTCCTTTACTGCGCAGATGTTGGTCATGATTTCCTTGCCTTTCTATTTGCAGGGGGTATTGCAGCGCGGTGTGGTTGAGACGGGGCTTTTATTAACGCCTTGGCCAATTGCGGTGATGATTGTGGCGCCGATCGCTGGGCGTTTAGTGGGTAAGGTGCATGCTGGAATTTTGGGGGCCTTAGGTTTGGCTCTGTTTGCATTAGGCTTAGGCCTGTTGGCGGTGTTAGGTGAGCAAGTGAGCAATGCCGACTTTGCTTGGCGGGTGGCACTCTGTGGGGCAGGCTTTGCGCTCTTTCAATCGCCTAATAATTACACCTTAATTAGTTCGGCTCCGGCTAATCGCAGTGGCGGTGCCAGCGGTATGCTTGGTACGGCGCGCCTCACTGGGCAAACCTTGGGCGCTTCTTTGGTGGCCTTATTGTTTACTTGGTATCCGGCAAATGCCGGGCAACTTGCAATTAGTGTAGCCTGTGGCTTGGCAGTGTTAGGGGCAGTATTAAGTGCGTTGAGAATTCGCCAGCGAATTCCTAGTTAAGCAGGTGATAAATATAAGTTATGAATCAAAACCTAGGGTTAGAAAAATATGGCTGCAGCAGAGCTAATTGAGCGTTATTTAGATGCGCTTTGGTTACAGCGAGGGTTGGCAAAAAATACTCGGATGGCTTATCGCACCGATCTGTTGCAGTTTGCCAGTTGGCTGGCACAGTCACGGCAGCCTGAGCTGCAGCGAGTCAGTCGTGATCAACTATTGGCTTATTTAGCCTGGCGTTTGCAGCAAGGTTATAGCGCTCGCGCTACTGCTCGTTTTTTATCCAGTGTCCGTGGATTCTATGCTTTTTTACTTGAGCAGCGCTTGATTGACGAAGACCCCACACTATTGATTGACATGCCAAAGCTAGGGCGCGCCTTGCCAGATACCTTAACTGAGCAAGATGTAGAACAATTATTGTCTGCTCCGGACTGTGAAGATACCTTGGGCATGCGTGATCGTTGCATGCTTGAGGTACTGTACGCTAGTGGTTTGCGTGTCAGTGAGTTAGTGGCTTTGCGCCTAGATGAGCTCAATCTCCGTCAAGGTGTGATTCGAGTAATAGGTAAGGGTGGCAAGGAGCGCTTGGTGCCCTTAGGTGAGGAAGCAATTCAGTGGTTAGAGCGTTATTTGCAGCAAGTTCGACCTATTTTATTGGGGCTAAAACTATCGGATGTGGTATTTCCTAGTTTGCGTGGCAGTCAAATGACGCGGCAGACGTTTTGGCATCGAATTAAGCGCCATGCCGCTACTGCGGGAATCACCAAACCATTATCGCCGCACACCTTGCGACATGCATTTGCTACCCACTTGCTTAATCATGGTGCTGATTTGCGGGTGGTGCAAATGCTGCTAGGGCATACTGATCTGTCTACCACGCAAATTTATACCCATGTAGCTAATGTGCGCTTACAGCAATTGCATGCGCAACATCACCCGCGGGGATAAAACCGCTAATAACTGCTGTGATATTGTTCGTTAGCGGCGGAAATGTGGTAGGCTTTAGCGTTATTTTGCCAGAGCGCTCACTGCTGAGCGGTCAAGTATTTATCAGATTGCAAGGCGCGGCTAACGCGCCTGGCCTTAGGCTAAAACTATTAATCAATGGCGTATCCTGCGCTGTTACTGTCATGGGGATCAAACTGCGTGAAATCGGTCAAAGTAGGGATCTGTGGACTCGGCACTGTTGGTGGCGGAACTTTTAACGTTTTAAAGCGAAATGCAGAAGAAATTACGCGCCGTGCGGGCTGTGCTATTGAAGTGATTCAGGTAGCCACCCGTGCGCGTAACCCGCACTGCGATACCAGTAACACGCTGATTACCGATGATGTTTTTGCTGTAGTCACTAACCCTGAAGTCGATGTCGTGGTGGAATTAATCGGTGGCGATACTATCGCTAAAGATCTGGTGCTGCAGGCAATTGAAAACGGTAAGCATGTAGTGACTGCTAACAAAGCCTTGATTGCTTTACACGGTAATGAAATCTTCGCTAAAGCTCGCGAAAAAGGCGTGAGTGTTAGTTTTGAAGCTGCCGTAGCGGGCGGTATTCCAGTGATTAAAGCGATTCGTGAAGGCTTAGCCGGTAACCGGATTAATTGGTTAGCAGGTATTATTAACGGTACTGGTAACTTTATTTTAAGTGAGATGCGTGAAAAAGGCCGTGATTTTGCCGATGTGTTAGCCGAGGCTCAGGCTTTAGGTTATGCCGAAGCTGATCCTACGTTTGATGTGGAAGGCATTGATGCGGCGCATAAGCTCACTATTTTGGCCTCGATTGCCTTTGGGATTCCGTTACAGTTTGATAAAGCCTATACCGAAGGTATCACTCAGTTGACGACTGCTGATGTGAATTATGCTGAGGCCTTAGGTTATCGGATTAAGCATTTAGGCGTTGCACGCCGTACGGCCGACGGTATTGAGTTGCGGGTGCACCCGACGATGATTCCAGCCGATCGTTTGATTGCTAACGTCAATGGCGTGATGAATGCAGTCATGGTGAATGGCGATGCGGTCGGTAGCACCTTGTACTACGGTGCTGGTGCCGGCATGGAGCCCACTGCGTCAGCGGTAGTGGCAGATATTGTTGATGTGGCGCGTTCATTATCAATTGCTCCTGAAGCACGTGTACCGTATTTGGCCTTCCAAGACGATGCGCTTTCTAGCCATCCAATTTTACCGATAGAACAGTGTGAAAGCGCTTACTACTTGCGTATTCAAGCTCAAGATCATCCAGGCGTACTGGCTCAGGTAGCGAGTATTATGTCTGAGCGTGGTATAAATATAGAGTCAATCATGCAGCTTGAAGCTGAAGAGCAAGAAGGCTTAGTGCCAATGATTTTGGTTACCCATCGAGTCCAGGAGCAGTTGATTAACGAAGCTGTAACTGAGCTTGAAAAGCTCGACAGCATTTCTGGCGCGGTGGTCCGTATTCGCGTAGAGCAACTGGCCTAATCATCAATTATTTGGAGCATAGGTATCCCATGCGTTATATCAGTACTCGCGGTGCAGCCCCCGCGCTGAATTTTGAGGAAGTATTGCTGGCGGGTTTGGCCAGTGATGGCGGTTTGTATGTGCCAGAAAATTTGCCGCGTTTTACCGTGGAAGAGATGGCATCTTGGGCTGGTTTGCCTTACCACGAGCTCGCTTTCAATGTGATGCGGCCCTTTGTTGCAGGCTGTATTGAAGATGCTGATTTTAAAGCCATCTTAAAAGACACCTATGGTGTGTTTGAGCATGCAGCGGTAGCTCCTTTGCGTCAGTTAGCAGGTAATGAGTGGGTGATGGAATTATTCCATGGGCCGACCCTTGCGTTTAAAGACTTTGCTCTGCAATTGCTCGGTCGTCTGCTTGATCATGTGCTGACTAAGCGCGGTGAGCGGGTAGTGATTATGGGCGCTACCTCTGGTGATACCGGTTCTGCGGCTATTGAAGGCTGCCGTCGCTGTGAAAATGTTGATATTTTTATTTTGCACCCACATCAACGTGTTTCAGAAGTTCAGCGCCGGCAAATGACCAGCGCCATTAGCGATAACATTCATAATATTGCCATTGAAGGTAATTTTGATGATTGCCAAGAGATGGTAAAAGCCAGCTTTGCGGATCAGGGTTTTTTGAAGGGTACGCGCTTAGTGGCGGTGAACTCGATCAACTGGGCGCGAATCATGGCGCAAATTGTCTATTACTTCCATGCCGCAATCCAATTGGGCGCTCCTCAGCGCTCTGTGGCGTTCTCAGTGCCAACCGGTAACTTTGGTGATATTTTTGCCGGATACTTAGCGCGCAATATGGGGCTACCAATTAATCAACTGATTGTTGCGACTAACCGCAATGATATTTTGCATCGCTTTATGAGCGGTAATCGTTACGATAAAGATACTTTACATCCGACTTTATCACCGTCGATGGATATCATGGTGTCTTCTAACTTTGAGCGCTTACTGTTTGATATGCATGGTCGCAACGGTGCTTTGGTGGCCGAGCTGATGGATACTTTCCGCGCAACAGGAAAAATGTCGGTAGAAGATGACCGTTGGACTGAAACCCGTAAACTGTTTGATTCGCTAGCGGTGGATGATCAGCAAACCTGTGACATCATTGCTGAGGTTTATCAGCAAACTGGTGAGGTGTTGGATCCACACACCGCTATTGGAGTAAAATCTGCCCGTGAGTGCCGCCGTAGTGTATTAACTCCGATGGTGATTTTAGGTACAGCGCATCCAGTTAAATTCCCGGAGGCAGTTGAAAAAGCAGTGCCGAGTGTCAAATCAAAGTTGCCGCCTCATATGGCAGATTTGTTTGAGCGTGAAGAACGCTGCACGGTGTTAGCTAATGACTTAGCGGCAGTACAGGATTTTGTTGCGCAGCACGGAAACCGTGGAAATCCTTTATAAATCATAGCTTTAGTTAAACCCTATGCCAAGCCTGACTAAGATTATTAGTCGGGCTTTGTTGTTTTTTAAGCGAACTGATTCTCAGCTCATCAAGATTTTTTCTGAACTTTTTATGCAGGACTTTAGTCGGTATAGGTAGCTTCATACTAAATGAAACGAGCTAGGAGACAGATTTATGACGATGAAAAAAGTATTAATGGGTGCTTCTGCTGCCACGATTTTACTGGCCCCTTTCATGGCTCAGGCAGCTGATCCTATTTCTAATATTGGTTTAATGGGTAGCCATAACCGTTATAAGTTAACTTCAAAAATAGATAAGCTCGATAACTCTAAAGAGCGTATGCCTAAAGGCGGTATTTACTATAACTTTGGTAACAAGCTAACCGGTGAAGAGGGCTTTATTTACCAAGCGGGCGCTCATGCGCAGTACGGTAAAAAAGGTGATGTAAAAAACCGTGAGGTACAGCTGGATTTAGATGGTGGTTACCGTTTAAGTATTGACGAGCGTAACTATGTGGACGGTTTATTAGGTGTAGGTTACGAGCACAGCCGTTACGATGACAAAAAAGGCACCAATGTGCGTCTTACCAATAAGATGCCATTTGCGAAAGCAGGTGTTGGGTTTAACCACCAAGGCGATACGGTGCTGACCCGTTTAGAAGTGGGGTCACGTTACAATATTGATGCTACCACCAAGGTGCACGTACAAGGGCTAGGTAACGAAAAAGTAGACATGAAAAATAAGCATAATCCTTATGCCGAATTAACTTTCATGTGGGATAAAGGCTATAACGATCTACCCATTACTGCAGGTTTGTACTATACCCAGCACAATTATAAATTGAAAACTAAGCGTGACATCACAGGCTCAGAACTTAAGAATGATGAGTACGGTGTGAAAGTAGGTTTAGCGTTTTAAGACGGTTTAGTTGATTAAGAGTAAGCCTCAGTTCCTTCGTGTACTGAGGCTTTTTTATTGATTATAAAAAGTTGAGGTATAAAAAAAGCGCATTTACAGATGCGCTTTTTAATATTTGGTAGGCACAATTGGATTCGAACCAACGACCCCCACCATGTCAAGGTGGTGCTCTAACCAGCTGAGCTATGTGCCTATAATGGTCGCTTATTATATAGGGAATTTTCTGTGCGTCAAGTGCTGCGGTTTAGGCTTGCTTGCTAATCAGAGTCGAGGCAGTACTAAAGGTCACTTGAACCCGTGCTTGTTTATATTTTTTATCTAGCTGCAATTGTTGTAAGCAGTGGGGGCACAAGGTTTTTCGATATTGTTTAAGCAGTTCCTTAGTTAACGGAATCAGCTCGGGGTAAGCTGGAAATAAACTCTGGCATAGGGTTTGATCAGCTGGAAAAGTTAGATCCAGTTGGCGGGTGGCTAAGTGCAGGCGTGGCTCTTTACAGGCAAACAAGTCCAGTTGCTCGTCGGGAACAATAAGGAAATAAGCGTGGGTAGACCAAGACAAGCGTGACATAGCGACTCCGAAGCGGGCGCATACCTTAGCTGAAAATGCTTTTTGAGAAAAGTACTTAGTGTAGGCTGTGGGCTAAAAGCTGTTGAAATACGGTATGCAAGCCATTTGCTCGTGAGGGCGTAAGCTGTTGGTTAAGACCTAGTTGCTGGTACCACTGCAGCAAATCAACCCGCTGTAATGCACTGGGTGATAAGCCGTTAATTCTTACGTGCATTAGTGCTAATAAACCTTTGAGTAAGCGGGCTTCGCTGTCTATCAGGTAGTTGAGTTCAGGTGTTGTGGATTGGATACTGAGCCACACTTTAGCGGTGCAGCCTTCGACTAAATGTGCTGATGTGCGTAAGGCTTCTGGGTAGGCCGGCAATAAACTGGCAGCTTGTAGTACTAGGCGCGAGCGCTGCTCCCAGCTGTTACATGCGATAAAAGAGGCTAAAGTTTGTTCGGCTAGGGGAGTCATAGCAACAGCTCCAGTGCAGCATCATAGGCGCTAAAAAAACGGGTTAGGTCTTGGCTGTCATTATAAAAACCAAGCGATACCCGCAGCAAGCCTTGCTCAGCGCCGAGGGCTTTAAGTAGGGGCTGGGCGCAGTGACTACCGGCTCGAATGGCAATGCCTTGCTCTGCCAGTAAAGCGGCTAGATCAGCGCTATGTACCTGCGGGTGGGAGAAGCTGGCCAGCGCGCAATTAGGGCTGCCAGCAAATTCGACAGCTCGCTGTTCTAAACCTTCGATTAGCTGTTGATGCAGGGCCTGTTCATAGTGCTGGATTGCAGTTTGATCAAGATCGGCTAACCATTGCAGGACCTTGGCAAAGGCTAAAATGCCGGCAATATTAGGGGTGCCTGGTTCAAAGCCTAACGGCGCCGGTAAAAAGCTAGACTGCTCAATACTGCAGTGGGCTACCATCTCGCCACCAAACTGATAGGGACGCAGTAGGTTGTGCTGGGCTTGACTAGCCCAGAGGATGCCCACGCCATCAGGACCAAACAGCTTGTGTGAAGACAGCGCTAAAAAGTCACAGTGCTGCAACAATTGCTGATCAATGCGTTGGTGTACTGCATATTGGGTGCAGTCGAGTACGCGTAAAGCACCACACTGCTTAGCATGTTGTAGCGTGGGGGTGAGATCTTGAGTGATGCCAAACACATTGGACAATGGGCTAAGTGCTAGCAACTTGGTGTTAGGGGTAATTAGCTGCTTGGCTGCGATTGGGTCTAAGGCACCACTGGAATTAAAGGGCAGCACCACTAATTTTAGTTGTAAGCGCTGACACAGCTGTTGCCAAGGAATCAAGTTGGCATGGTGTTCATAGAGGCTGACTGCAATTTCATCACCAGGTTGAAACAGGTAGCTTAAGCCGTGACAGACCAGATTTAATGCATCAGTGGCTCCTTTAGTAAAAATTAACTGATCATTATCAGTGGCACCTAGCCACTGCAGTACGGTAGCGCGCGCTTGTTCTAGTTCTGCAGTGATCCGGTTAGCCAGTGCGTGCTGTGCACGGTGTACGTTAGCCACGCCACTCGCGTAGTGCTGCTGTAAAACTTGCAGCAGTATATGTGGTTTTTGCGCAGTGGCGGCGCTGTCTAAGTAGGTAACTCCTTGCTGATCGAATAACTCAAAACAAGGAAAGTGCTGGCGCCAAGGAGAAGTTAAATGCATAAAAGTGTTTACACTGCTAGCTCAGCATTGGCTGAGCTAGGAATTAAAGGTCAACTAATAGGGGTTACAACGGTTTTGGGGTGGCTAAGACTAGGCACTCAATTGCACCGGTTTGGGCGTTACGGCGAAAACTTAGATCGTGAGTATTGGCAAGGCTTTCGGCTTTCACGGTGCGGATTAAGTTTTGCTCAGCATCTAGCAAATTAATTAAGGTGCTGGCTTCAATGTGTAGACCTGACTCTACATGATTACGATCACCTAAAATAATCGACACGTGGGCGTGAGCACCAATTGAACAGTGTTCACCCGTCATCGCCAGGAGTTTTTGATTAAGGACGCTGCCCTCTACCCAGCTTTGCTCATCAACGCCCATATTGGCTTCAATGCAACCATCATGTAACACGCGAGTATGGCTTCCAAGATAAGCGCCAAGGCGCACTCGCGCACTGTCGGCAATATGCACATCAAGGGGCACTACGTAGTCGGTCATTTTGGGTAGCTGGTCTACCGAGAACACATCCAGTAAACGGCCTTTAATCCGTTCCTCAAGTTGTAAAGCCGCCACTTCGTTTAAATCTACCGCACCTAGATTAGTCCAGGCGACATTAGGCAGAAGATCAAATAAGCCTTCCAGATTCGTTTGTTGTGATTTGAGTAGGCGGTGAGAAATTAAGTGTAGCTTTAAGTAAGCGCCAGGGACTGTTTGTGGGGCATCGTCGTGTTCCAGTAAGGTGGCAACCGTTGGGCGATGACTTTCGGCCAGTCTGACCAAAAGGGCGCTTTGTTGGGGCGCAATATGCTTGAGTAAGTGCGCCAGCTCCGAGGCTTTATCCCAGTTAAATGGGATAATGGTGTTGCCGCCGTTATAGCCCAGAACCTGTTTTACTGCTTGTACAATAGCCGGATCTGGATTGAGCAGAGGTTGAGGGTAAAAGGTTTCTAACCAATCCCCTTGAAGGTTTTTTGAGCCAACGCCAAAGCCTAAGCTAAACAACGATTGCGACATAGAAGAGTCCTTTTGCATACAGAGGAAAAGAGGGCAACTAAGCGAATGCCTCGGCATAATATTCAGGCTTAAAGCCTACCAGCACTCTATCTTTCAGCGCCAAAATAGGGCGCTTAATCATAGAAGGGTTTTCTAGCATAAGGGCAATTGCTTTGTCTTGATTAAGGTCGCTTTTTTTCGCCTCATCTAGCTTGCGAAAGGTGGTGCCTGCTTTATTAAGAATTTTTTCCCAGCCGTGTTCATTGCACCATTGGGCTAGTCGTTCAGCATCAGCTCCTAAAGCTTTGTAGTCATGAAATTCAAACTCAATCCCATGCTCAGTTAACCATTTACGAGCTTTGCGGATGGTGTCACAATTTTTAATGCCATACATTACCAACTGGCTCATATTTGTCTCCTAATTAATCGCTAGATAAATTCGATAAACAATGGCGCCGAACATATTGGCCATGCCGATCATCATTAACAATACTCCCCAGCCTTTCTCACGCCAGCTATAGCCGAGCGTCAGTAAAAACATGCCGCAGCAGATCAGTACAGTCATTACGTTGAGTGGGTTGTCCATGTTATTCCTTAGCTGTCAGTAAAATGAGTGTGGCATTGAGCAGTATTAAATGCCGTGTAAGGCTGGGGAGCGTGGCTGTAAATCTTCGGCGGTGGTTAGCATTTCCATCAGCGCCTGATACAGTTGCTCGCATAGCTCTGGGTCGGATAAAGGCTGTTCATGTTGATCCGTAATAAAGAACACGTCTTCAATTCGTTCGCCTAAGGTTAGGATTTTAGCGCTATGCAGCGAAAGCTCAAAGGCGAGCAATAAGCGGGCAATGCGTACCAGTAAGCCTGGGCGATCGGGGGCAATAATTTCAATGACCGTGTGTGGGCCTTGGGCATCATTATGAATGCTTACCTGAGGAGTAAAGGCAAAGTGTTTTAGTTGTCTTGGCACACGGCGTTGAATGATGCTGGGGTAGTTGTCGGTATCTAGTAGCGCATCCAGCACCCCTTGGCGAATTCTTTCAATGTGCTCAGGATTATCACCAATGCGCTCGCCATCTGCGTCCAGCACAATATAGGTTTCAATGGTAAAGCCACTGCTTGCAGTAATAATCCGCGCATCTTGGGTGCTCAGGTTAAGCTGATCTAAGGCAGCAACGGTGACGGCAAAAAAGTCGATGCGATTGGGGGCATAGATAAACAGCTGAGTGCCGCCCTCCGTTTCGCGGTAAGTCGACTCACGAATCAGCACCAAGGGTTGCTTAGGATTGGCATGCTCTAAAATAGCTTGGGTATGCCAAGCGACGTCACCTGCGCTGTGGCGTAAAAAATACTCTTCGCCTAATTGCTTCCACAGTTTTTTAACTGCATCGGCATCAACACCTTCGCTGCAGAGTAAGCTAAGGGCAGTACTTTGGCGGGTGCTAATTTGCTCTTCACGATCCAGAGGATTAGCTAGGCCGCGGCGTAAAGCACGGCGTGTTTCGCTATACAGCTGACGCAATAACTGGGCTCTCCATGAATTCCAGAGTGTCGGATTGGTGGCATTAATATCCGCGACGGTTAGGACGTATAAATAATCTAAGCGAGTTTGATCCCCAACTAAGCGGGCAAAGTTATGAATTTCTTGTGGATCTGAAATATCTTTGCGTTGGGCGGTAGCCGACATAATGAGATGGCTTTTAACTAGCCAAGTAATCAGGCGCGTATCCCAGATCGGTAGGCGATGGCGAATGCAAAAGGCTTCGGCATCTACCGCGCCCAGCTCTGAGTGGTTGCCGCCACGGCCTTTACCGATGTCATGGTACAGCCCTGCCAGATAAATCAGTTCCGGCTTAGGCAGGCGCGCTAAAATCGCGCTGGCCAGTGAGAACTTTTCGGCAAAATCAGGGTGGCGCAATTTGCGTAGGTGTTTAATCAGGTTCAGGGTGTGGGCATCTACAGTATAGATATGGTACAGGTCATGCTGCATTTGCCCGGTGATCGCGCCAAACTCTGGTAAATAGCGGCCTAAAATTCCGTAGCGGTGCATCCGCCGCAGATTCATGTGAATGCCTTCTTTGCTTTTAAATAGCTCGATAAATAAGCTGGTGTTGCGAATATCTTGACGGAAGTTCTCGTCAATCAGGTGGCGGCTATCACGCAACAGGCGGATAGTGGCCGATTGCACGCCTTTAATTTCTGGATTTTGTGCCAGTAAGACAAAGGCCTCTAAGAGAGCAAAAGGTGTTTCGCGAAATACCTTAGGATGAGTAACCTCAAGGTAACCCGCACGTACCTGAAAGCGTTTATTGAGACACAGCGGCGGATGACTCTCATCATCGCGTAAAATGGTTTCTTCAAAGTACTGGCTGAGTAAATCACACAGCTTGCTAATGCCCATGACGGTGCGGTAGTACTTTTGCATAAACTGCTCGATGGCCAGCAGGTGTTCATTATCGCTATAGCCAAACTGCTCGGCGATTTTCCGTTGATAATCCAACAGGAGGCGGTCTTCTTCGCGGCCAGCTAACACATGCAAAGCGTAGCGCACTTGCCAGAGGAACTCGCGAGCCGAGTGAAATAAGCTGTATTCGGTGTCGGTTAAAAACCCAGAGCGTTGCAAATCTTCAAGGGAGTTAAAGTTAAACTGGCGACGTGCTACCCACAACACCGTTTGGATATCCCGTAGACCGCCTGGAGACGTTTTAACATTGGGCTCTAGGTTGTATTCGGTGTCGTTATATTTAAGGTGGCGGCTACGCTGTTCTTCCAGTTTAGCTAAAAAGAAAATAGCGCTGGGCCACATCTGCTCGGTTGAGATCTGCTGAGTAACTGCAGCTAATAAGGCCGGATCGCCGACTAGCGTACGGCTTTCCATCAGTGTAGTAACTACGCTGAGATCATCCGCTGCTTCGCTACTGCATTGGCTAAGGGTACGTACACTGTGACCAATATTAAGCCCTAAGTCCCAAAGCAACGTAATAAACTGGCTGGCTAGCTCTTGGGTGTCAGGGCAGGGGGTATCTGCCGTGAGCAACATAATATCAATATCTGAGTGTGGGTGCAGTTCACCACGGCCATAGCCGCCCACAGCAACTAGGGCAATTTGGGCACTGGCCGGCCAGGCAAATAATTGCCAAGCTTGTAATAGCAATTGGTCCATCACCCAGGCGCGGGCATGGATCAGTGGGGTAATTGGGTGGCCTTCAGCAAAGAGTTGATCTAGCCGCTGATCAGATTCTTCTTTTGCTTGACGAAATAGGCTGATTCGCTCGGCAGCGGAAGCGCTAGCCAGTGCTGCGAATGCTGTCTCATCAAACAGCTGGGCAGTGATGGGTGACATAGAGTTCCTCGCTAGCAAAAGAAGAAAAGATCAGATTGCTTTCTACTGTTTAAGGGGCAATTTTAGGAAAGGTTTCCTCATTGCGCAGGGTGAAAATTTCATAGCCGTCTGCAGTTACGGTTAGGGTGTGTTCCCATTGTGCAGTTAGCTTGCGGTCTTTAGTGATCGCGGTCCAGCCATCACCTAAGAGGCGGGTTTCTGGGCGGCCTAAGTTAATCATCGGCTCAATAGTAAAGGTCATGCCTTCTTTAAGCTCAAGACCGGTACCAGCGCGGCCATAGTGCAGTACTTGCGGTTCTTCGTGGAACACTTTACCAATACCATGTCCACAGTATTCGCGAACCACTGAGTAACCCTGACTTTCAGCGTACTTTTGAATCACTTCGCCAATATCACCTAATCGTGTGCCAGGGCGGACAATTTCAATGCCTTTATAGAGGCACTCTTGGGTGACGCGGCAGAGACGCTCAGCCCACTCCGGAGTGTTTCCGACTAAAAACATTTTGCTGGTGTCGCCATACCAGCCATCTTTAATGACAGTCACGTCAATATTGATGATGTCGCCATCTTTTAGTGGCTTATCATTGGGAATGCCGTGGCATACCACATGGTTCACAGAGGTGCAGATTGACTTAGGGAAACCATTGTAATTAAGCGGCGCGGGAATCGCCTGTTGCACCTGAGTGATGTACTCATGACTGATGCGGTTGAGTTCTTCGGTGGTCACGCCTACTTTGACGTGTGGCTCAAGCATCTCCAATACTTCGGCCGCGAGTCGACCGGCGATGCGCATTTTTTCGATTTCTTCAGGCGTTTTGATTGAAACACTCATGGTAGTTCTTTGACCTTTTAACGTAAGCGCTGTGCAAGCGCTAAGCTAAGTAAATAAAAACTTAGTTTAGCAGAAACTCGATTAGCCCGCCGAGCGCATCGTGCAATCTACGTTTAATCAGTAATCAATGTAGAAACCGCTGGCTTTAATGGGTGGTTTTGTGGTATAAAACGCGCCGCTTATACAGAATTAACTGTGTAGGTTTAAATCCACACACGTATCGACACGCTTTTCTGGGTGCCTTTTGGTAGGTTGGAATGCGGGATGCGTGGAGGCATAACCCATACATATTTAGGAATTATCATGACTCAACCAGTCTCTATGCGCGACATGCTGAAAGCGGGCGTACACTTCGGTCACCAAACTCGCTACTGGAACCCAAAAATGGGTAAGTACATCTTTGGTGCACGTAACAAGATTCATATCATCAACTTAGAAAAAACCTTACCTATGTTCAACGAAGCATTAAGCTTTATTGAAAAAACTGCTAAAGGTAAGAACAAAATTCTATTTGTTGGTACTAAGCGCTCTGCAAGCAAGATCGTGCGTGAAGAAGCTGCGCGTTGTGGCATGCCTTACGTTGATCACCGTTGGTTAGGTGGTATGTTAACCAACTACAAAACCATCCGTACTTCAATTAAGCGTCTGCGTGAGTTAGAAGCTCAAGCCCAAGACGGTACATTTGAAAAGCTAACTAAGAAAGAGGCGCTGATGCGTACTCGCGACCTAGAAAAACTAGAGCGCAGCTTAGGTGGTATTAAAGAAATGGGTGGTTTGCCTGATGCAATGTTTGTTATCGACGTTGATCACGAGCGTATCGCGATTAGCGAAGCAAACAAGCTGGGTATCCCTGTTATTGGTGTGGTTGACACCAACAGCAGCCCAGAAGGCGTAGACTACATTATTCCAGGTAACGATGACGCTATCCGTGCGGTACAGCTGTACTTAGGTGCAGTGGCTGATACGGTGATTCGCGTGCGTCAAGGTTCAGCGACCACTGCAGAAGAGTTTGTAGAAGTTGCTGAAGAAGCAGAAGCTTAATTTAAGCTAAGCTTAGCGACTAAAAAGAAGGGGGCTTGGCCCCCTTTTTGCCTAATACAGTGGCTCAGTGCAAGCTGGCCAATCAATGATTTAAAGAGGGTATGAATATGGCGCAGATTACTGCTGCAATGGTGAAAGAGCTTCGCGAGCGTACCGGTCAAGGTATGATGGACTGTAAAAAAGCACTCGAAGCTGCGGGTGGCGATATCGAAAAAGCAATTGACGATATGCGCGCAGCAGGTGCAATTAAAGCAGCTAAAAAAGCGGGTAACATTGCTGCCGAAGGTGCTATTGCCTATAAAGTAGCGGCTGATGGTAAGAGTGCGGTGATTATCGAGGTTAACTCGCAAACTGACTTCTTGGCTCTGCAAGATGATTTCAAAGCGTTCGTAGCCGAGAGCTTAGAAAAAGCAGCAGCAGAAAACTACACTGATGCCGCTCCACTGATCGAAGTGCAAGAGCCTGCGCGTGAAGCGTTAGTTGCCAAGTGTGGTGAAAACGTTAACATTCGTCGTCTAACTCGCGTTGAAGGTGATGTGTTAGGTGGTTACTTGCACGGTAACCGTATTGGCGTATTGGTGACCTTGAAAGGTGGTGATCAAGAGCTAGCGCGTGACATCGCGATGCACGTTGCTGCGAGCAATCCACAATTCTTAGATCCTTCTCAGGTTTCTGATGAGATGATCGCTAAAGAGAAAGAGATCTTCATGGCGTTAAACGCTGACAAGATCGCTGGTAAGCCAGAAAATATCGTGGAAAATATGGTAAAAGGCCGTATTAACAAGTTCTTAGCTGAAGGCAGCTTAGTTGAGCAGCCATTCGTTAAAGATCCAGAAGTGACTGTTGGTAAGTTGGCGGCTAACGCTGGCGCTGAAATCGTATCTTTCGTTCGCTATGAAGTGGGTGAAGGTATTGAGCGCGCAGAAGAAGACTTTGCTGCAGAAGTTGCTGCTCAGTTAGAAGCTGCTAAAAAGTAAGTTCAGGCTTACTTGATGTAGTACCCAAAGGCTGCCCGCTTATGCGCGCAGCCTTTTTTTTAATAACACGCCCCGTTTGTGGGCGTTCCGTATATAATATGCCCGTTTTGTTAAAATATATTTGAAAGAAACCGCAGGAGAATTACACATGTCTCAACAAGAGAGTGGCCGTAAGCCACGTTATAAGCGCATCTTGCTTAAACTCAGCGGTGAGGCTTTGATGGGCTCTGAGAACTTTGGGATTGATCCTAAAGTGCTGGACCGAATGGCCATTGAAGTGGGTCAGTTAATTGGTATTGGCGTCCAGGTTGGGCTTGTTATTGGCGGTGGAAACTTATTCCGTGGTGCTGCACTCTCGGCGGCGGGTATGGATCGGGTCACCGGCGACCATATGGGAATGCTAGCAACTGTGATGAATGCGCTAGCCATGCGTGATGCTTTAGAGCGCTCGAATATTCCGGCGTTGGTCATGTCAGCGATTTCAATGGTGGGTGTTACCGATCATTATGACCGACGCAAAGCCATGGGGCACTTGCGCAAAGGTGAAGTGGTGATTTTTTCAGCAGGAACAGGTAACCCGTTCTTCACCACCGACTCAGCTGCTTGCTTACGCGGAATTGAGATTAATGCCGATGTGGTGTTAAAGGCCACTAAGGTTGACGGCGTGTATACTGCTGACCCCTTTAAGTTTGCTGATGCTGAGAAGTTTGATCGCCTAACCTACGATGAAGTATTAGATCGTAAGCTTGAGGTGATGGACTTAACCGCTATTTGTCTGTGTCGCGATCATAAAATGCCATTGCGAGTGTTTAATATGAATAAGCCTGGGGCTTTACTAAACAGCGTACTGGGCGGCACCGAAGGAACCCTAATTGAGGAAGTAAAAGAATGATTAATGAAATTAAGCAAGACGCTAAAGAGCGTATGAGTAAATCCCTTGAGTCGTTACAGCATGCTTTTGCCAAAATTCGTACCGGTCGTGCGCATCCGAGCATTTTAGATAGCGTGATGGTTTCCTATTACGGTGCGGACACACCACTGCGCCAGGTGGCTAACGTGGTTACTGAGGACTCACGGACTTTGGCGCTGACCGTGTTTGATCGCAGCATGATCCAAGCAGTAGAGAAAGCTATTTTAACCTCAGATTTAGGCTTAAACCCTGCTACTGCAGGTACTACCATTCGCGTACCGATGCCAGCGCTTACTGAGGAAACCCGTAAGGGTTACACCCGTCAGGCGCGCCAAGAAGCAGAAAACGCGCGGGTAGCGATTCGTAATATTCGTCGCGATGCGATTAACCAGCTGAAAGACTTAGAGAAAGAAAAAGAGATCAGCGAAGACGAAGAGCGTCGTGCAGCGGATGAAATACAGAAGGTTACTGATGGCTTTATTGCCGATGTAGATAGCGCGTTGGCCGCCAAAGAAACCGACTTAATGGAAGTGTAATTGGATCAGTTATGAGCACACCCACAGCAAATCAAGCTATTCCGCGCCATGTGGCGATTATCATGGATGGTAATAATCGCTGGGCTAAAAAGCGTTTTTTACCTGGTGTAGCAGGGCATAAAGCCGGAGTAGATGCTGTTCGAGCAGTGGTTGAGGTATGCGCCGAAGCTGGCGTTGAAGTGTTAACCTTGTTTGCTTTCTCAAGTGAAAACTGGCAACGCCCAGAAGAGGAAGTAGGGGCGCTCATGAAGCTGTTTCTCAATGCGCTACGTAAAGAAGTGCGGCAGCTGGCTGAAAACGGGATTGGTTTAAAGATCATCGGTGATCGTAGCCGTTTTCAGCCAGAGCTCCAAAAAGCCATGAGCGAGGCAGAGCTGCAAACCGCCGAGAATAAGCGCTTAATTTTGCAAGTAGCCGCTAACTATGGCGGGCAGTGGGATATTGTCCAGGCCGCCCAACGGATTGCCCGCGAAGTGAAAGCCGGTCATGTGCAAATCGATGAGATAACACCTGATCTGCTACAAAACTGCTTATCAACTGCAGGTGTACCTGCTCCGGATCTTTGTATCCGTACCGGTGGTGAGCAGCGTATCAGTAACTTTTTATTATGGCAGCTTGCGTACAGTGAGCTGTACTTTTCGCCACTTTATTGGCCCGATTTTAAGCATACCGCCATGCGCGAAGCACTGGCTGCCTATGCTCAACGCCAGCGTCGTTTTGGTAAAACCAGCGAGCAAGTTGAGAAAGAAGGAGTATAACCATGCTTAAACAGCGGGTAATCACAGCGCTTTGGCTAGTGCCTTTAGCGCTATTAGGCTTTTTTTATTTAGACGGCATCGCCTACGCAGCTTTTATCGGCTTCGTGATCAGTTTAGGGGCCTGGGAATGGGCCGCCTTAGCCGGAATTAAGCAGGCGGTTGGGCGTGTTGGATACGCCATGCTGACTGCCGCTGCTTTGACTGGTCTTTATCAGTTGCCTCAACTGGCTAAACCGCTGTTGTTACTGGCAGTGTTGTGGTGGTTAGTGGCTACGTTAATGGTGCTCACTTTTCCGCGCAGTGTACGGGCTTGGGGAGGCGTGCTAGGTCAACTGTTGATAGGCTGGTTAGTTTTATTGCCGGCTTGGCAAGGTTTGATCACGCTAAAAACTTGGCCACAAGCTAATCTCTTGATTTTACTGGTCATGCTATTAATCTGGAGCGCAGATATTGGCGCTTACTTTACTGGCAAGCAATTTGGTCAGCGTAAGCTAGCGCCCGCTGTGAGTCCCGGAAAGAGCTGGGAAGGTGCGATTGGCGGTGTGCTGATTAGCTTGTTAGTGGCAGCCGGCATGGCATCTCAATTGAGTCATGTGTCTATTAGCGCCTGGGCTTTGGTGTTAATGGTGTTACCAGTAGTGGTGATTTCGATTATTGGTGATTTGACTGAAAGTATGTTTAAGCGCCACTCAGGCATTAAGGACAGCAGTAACTTACTGCCTGGACATGGTGGGGTTTTAGATCGTATTGACAGTCTAACTGCGGCCGTACCTATGTTTGTGGTGGTGTTATGGCTGGCTGGCTGGGGTACGCTGTGAACAACAATCGCGTGCAACAGATTACTGTGCTGGGAGCAACCGGCTCAATTGGCAGTAGCACCCTCGATGTGATTGAGCGCCACCCTGAACGTTATCAGGTCTACGCGCTTACCGCCCACCAGCAAGTAGAAAAGCTTGCGCAGTTATGTCAGCGCTTTCAGCCAGCGTATGCCGTGGTGGCAACCGAGCAAGCAGCAGAGCAATTACATGGGTTGTTAGCTGTAACAGAGACGTTGACGCAGGTGCTCTGTGGTGAGCAGGCCTTGGCTGAAGTAGCCAGTGCCCCTGAGGTTGATGCGGTGATGGCGGCGATTGTTGGCGCGGCGGGATTAAAGCCAAGCTTAGCTGCGGTGAAGGCAGGCAAGAAACTGTTGCTGGCTAATAAAGAAGCCTTGGTAATGTCTGGACAATTATTAATTGAGTTGGCACAGCGCAGTGGTGCGGTGATTTTACCGATTGATAGTGAGCACAACGCAATTTTTCAGTGTTTGCCGAGTCATTATCCCAAGCAGCTGGCGGAAGTTGGGGTACGTAAATTATTGTTAACTGCCTCTGGTGGACCACTGCGTCATATGAGTTATGCCGAGTTGGAGCAAGTCTCACCCGCTGAGGCCTGTGCACACCCGAATTGGTCGATGGGACGTAAAATTTCAGTAGACTCAGCCACCTTAATGAACAAAGGCTTAGAGTTAATTGAGGCGTGTTGGTTATTTAATTTACCTCCGGCGCAAATTGAAGTGGTGGTACATCCACAAAGTATTATTCATTCCATGGTGGAATATGTGGATGGGTCGATTTTGGCGCAGTTAGGAAATCCTGATATGCGCACACCGATTGCCCATGCCATGGCTTGGCCAGAGCGAATTGAGTCTGGCGTTCAGTCGCTAAATTTTTTTGAATTGGCAGCTCTAGAGTTTTATCCACCCGATACCGAGCGTTTTGCTTGCTTACGCTTAGCCCGTGAAGCGATGGATGCAGGTGGGGTAGCACCAGCGATTTTAAATGCAGCCAACGAGGTGGCGGTGGCGCAGTTTTTAGCAGGGCAGCTTAAGTTTACTCAGATACCTCAGCTAATTGAAGCGGTATTGACCAGCACGCCACACAGTGCAGCAGATGATTTAGCTAAGGTCTATCAAGCTGATTACTACGCTCGTGAACAGGCTCAGAAGTGGTTGGCTCAACATGCAGCCTATAGGCATTAATAGGTAAGAAAATCCTTGTATACCTTATTTGGCACACTCATCGCATTAGGCATTTTGGTTACCTTTCACGAGTTCGGGCACTTTTGGGTGGCGAGGCGTTGTGGGGTTAAAGTGTTGCGCTTTTCTGTAGGGTTTGGCATGCCGCTAATTAAGTGGCGTGATCGGCAAGGCACCGAGTTTGTGATTGCAGCGATTCCCTTGGGTGGCTATGTAAAAATGCTCGATGAGCGTGAAGGCCCCGTAGCAGAGAGCATGCTAAATCAAGCCTTTACCCAAAAAACCGTTAAGCAACGGATTGCTATTGTAGCTGCAGGACCTATTGCTAACTTTCTGTTGGCAATAGTGTTTTTTTGGTTGCTAGCGCTACTTGGTAGTCAAGAAATTCGCCCAGTGATTGGGAGTGTCGCGCCTGACAGTTTAGCTGAGCAAGCGGGTTTACAGGCGGGTATGGAGCTAACACAGGTTGATCAAACGCCCACCCATAACTGGGGAGAGGTGGCGGTGGCATTAATGCGTCAAGCAGGCAGCCATAAAACCTTAGAAATCAGCACTAAAACGGAGGCCTTTGCTACCGAGCAGCAACATCGGGTGCCGTTACAAGGCTGGTTGCGTGGTGCAGACGAGGTTAATCCTTTAATCGAATTTGGTTTAAGCATTTGGCAACCAGAAATTCCATCGATTGTGGCTCAGGTGCAAGAGGGATCGCCGGCAGCAGTAGCTGGACTGCAGTTAGGCGATCAGATTACTGCGCTCAATGGTGAGCCTTACGAGCACTGGCAAGGGCTGACTGAAAAAATTCGTCAACTCCCTAATCAGCCGGTCAGTTTAACGATTGTACGTGCCGGGCAGTCGCAAACGCTGGCTGTTACTCTCAGTAGTGCCAGCGACAATCCGCAGCAAGGCTTTTTAGGCGTGGGCGTACAACCTGGTGAATGGCCAGCGAGTATGTTGCGAGAGGTCAGCTTTAGTCCATGGAGTGCGTTACCCCACGCGGTTGCTGAAACCTGGAACACTAGCCTGATGACCTTGCAGTTTATGGGCAAAATGCTGGTAGGCGATTTATCGGTTAAAAATCTAAGTGGGCCGATTACCATTGCTAAAGTCGCTGGCGATAGTGCTGAAAATGGTATAAAAAGCTTTTTACGTTTTTTAGCATTATTGAGTATTAGCTTAGGTGTGCTAAATTTGCTGCCGATTCCGGTCTTAGATGGCGGGCATTTATTATTTTATTGCATTGAGTGGGCGCGTGGACGGCCACTTTCAGATAAGATACAAAACTTTGGTGTGCAAGTCGGTGTCATTTTAATTTTGGGTGTCATGTTACTGGCACTGTTTAATGACCTTGGACGCTTATAACTATGTATAGTAACTGGGCTGCTGTCACCGACTGCAGAGTGTTTAAACCTTCAATTGATATAGAAAGGACTTCATGAAACGTCTTCTGCTCCCCGCGGCTATGACCGCAATGATGATTGCTGAAGTTCACGCTGCGTCCTTCACCATCTCAGATATTCGTGTTAATGGCTTACAGCGTGTTTCTGCAGGCAGTGTATTTGCAGCACTTCCATTAAATGTAGGGCAAGAGGCCGACTCGCAAGAGTTAGCTGAAGCAACGCGCTCACTGTTTAAAACAGGCCTGTTTCAGGATATTGAGCTAGGTCGTGATGGCAGCGTGTTAGTGATCTCGGTGGTTGAGCGACCCTCAATTGCCAGTATTGAAATTGAAGGTAACAAGGCCATCAGTAAAGATGACTTGTTAAAGGGATTAAGCCAGTCTGGGCTAACTGAAGGAGAAATCTTTCAAAATGCTACCCTAGAAGGGGTTCGCAATGAGTTAGAGCGCCAATATGTAGCGCAAGGACGTTATTCAGCTAATATTGAAACTGAAGTTAACGAGTTACCGCGTAACCGTGTAGGGATTAAAATTACGGTTAACGAAGGCGCAATCGCAAAAATTCAGCATGTTAATATCGTGGGCAACAGTGTTTTTGATAATGAAGAATTGGAAGCATTGTTTGAGCTCAAGCCTAAAAAATGGTACTCACTGTTTAGCAGCAGTGATAAGTATGCGCGGGAAAAACTCTCTGGCGATCTAGAACGGTTACGTTCTTACTACCTTGATCGCGGTTATATCAATATGGATATAACCTCAACCCAGGTATCCATTACTCCAGATAAAAAGCATGTCTACATTACGGTCAATATTGATGAGGGTAAGCAATACAAAATTCGTGAGATTGCGCTCTCAGGTGACTTGAAAGTTGATGAAGATGAAATTCGTGGACTAATTTTATCGCGCCCAGGACAGGTGTTCTCTCGCCAAGTGATGACCAGTAGTTCTGAGCTGGTGATGCGGCGTTTAGGTAACGAAGGCTATACCTTTGCTAACGTTAATGCGATTCCGCAAACCCATGATGAAGACAACACGGTGACTTTAACTTACGTAGTTGATCCAGGTAAGCGTGCTTATGTTAATCGCATTAACTTCCGTGGTAATACCAAAACTGCCGACGAAGTACTGCGCCGTGAAATGCGACAAATGGAAGGTGGCTGGGCTTCGACCTACTTAATTGATCAGTCGAAAACCCGCTTAGAGCGCTTAGGCTATTTTAAAGAAGTCAAAGTTGAAACCCCACAAGTACCAGGCGCTGATGATCAGGTTGATGTAAATATCAGCGTCGAAGAGCAACCCTCTGGCTCGATTACCGCCAGTATTGGTTATGCGCAGAATGCGGGGCTGATCTTAGGTGGCTCGATTAGCCAGAGTAACTTCCTAGGTACTGGTAACAAGGTCAGTTTGGGCCTGACGCGCAGTGAGTATCAGCAGAGCTATAACTTCAGCTTTGTTGATCCCTACTGGACCCAAGACGGTGTGAGTCTGGGCTACAACATGTACTACCGCAAAACCGACTACGATAAGCTCGACGTTGACCTCTCTAACTACTCGGTCGATAGCTTAGGCGCTGGGGTTAACCTGGGTTACCCAATCAGTGAAACCTCGCGCTTGAATTATGGCTTAACCGTCCAGCAAGATAAAATCAAAACTGGCCGTTACCCAGTAGAAGAAATTGCTGAGTTCACCGATAAAGAAGGTAAAAGTTACACCAACTTTAAAGCGTCGATTGGCTGGTCTGAATCTACCTTAAACCGTGGTTTATTACCGACCCGTGGTCATTCTCAAAGCTTAAGCTTAGAAACCACCGTGCCGGGCAGTGATCTGTCGTTTTATCGTCTGGACTATAGCGGGCAAATCTTTAAGCCGTTATCAGAGAACTACGGGTTACGTTTCCATGCTGACTTAGGCTATGCCGAAAGTTATGGTTCAACTTCTGAACTGCCATTCTATGAGCATTACTATGCTGGAGGCTTTGGCTCGATCCGTGGATTTAAAGACGGTACCTTAGGCCCGCGCAGTACGCCGTATGGCCATGGAACTATACCGCGTGATTATAAAGATCCAGATAATGACCCGTTACCATTCGGTGGTAACGTGCTGGTGCAAGGTGGGGTGGAGTTAATGTTCCCAATGCCCTTTGTTAAGGATCAGCGCTCATTCCGCACTGTAGTGTTCTGGGATGTGGGTAACGTGTTTGATACTAACTGCAGTAAGTGGCAGAAAAACCGTAATGAATCCGGTTGTAGCTTTAGTTATGACAACGTCGCCAGCTCGGTGGGGGTTGGCTTAACTTGGGTGACCGCTCTAGGCCCCTTAAGCTTTAGCTTAGGGACACCGATTAAGAAACCTGACAATGCCGATACCCAAGTCTTCCAGTTCTCACTGGGTCAAACATTCTAAGCGTCAATTTAACCGTAGAATAAGTTAAATAAAGGAAGGAGTAATACATGCGTAAGTTAACTCAGTTAGTCGTCGTATCTTTGGCGCTTATGGCAGCCCCTGCGTTTGCTCAGATGAAAATTGCGGTACTGGATTACCAAATGGCTTTGCTGGAGTCGAATGCAGCGAAAAAATACGCGGTTGATGCAGAGAAAAAATTTGGTCCGCAGCTCAACCAATTGAAAAAGCTCGAGCAGGATGCGAAAAAAATTCAAGATCGCTTGGTTAAAGAAGGCGATAAGATGAAACAAGCTGATGCTGAGCGTTTAGAGCTAGACTTCAAACAAAAAGCCCGTGATTTTCAAATTAAGTCGCAGCAATTAAATGAAGCCAAAGCCGTAGCTGATCGCGATATGTTGCAAGTACTCAAACCACAGCTAGATAAAGCAGTGGAGACTATTTTAAAAGCCGGTAATTACGATTTAGTGATTGATAGTGCAGCGGTGGTTGATGTTAAACCACAATATGACATCACTTTGCGTGTTATTGAGAAGATGAACCAGTCACGCTAATAGATTATGAAAAACAAGCAAATTACCTTGGCCGAACTAGCAGAATTTTTGCAGGCCAAGTTACAGGCTAATCCTGAAGCAACCGTTTCAGGATTAGCGGCACTGGATCATGCTCAGCCTGATCAGCTGAGTTTTTTATCCAGTAGCAAATACCGTAAAAGTCTAGACAGTACCCAAGCAGGTTGTGTGTTGTTGACCGCAGACGACGCAGAGGGATACTCGGGACCCTGCCTGATTGTGGCTGATCCTTACTTAGCCTATGCCAAGGTTTCCCATTGGTTTGATGATAAGCCCGTGGCTGTGGCTGGGATTCATCCATCGGCGGTAGTGGATGCAACAGCGCAGGTGCACCCTGAGGCGAAAATTTCCGCGCATGCGGTCATTGAAGCGCATGCAGTCATTGGTGCTGGCAGCTATATTGGCGCCGGAACTGTGATTGGCGCACACTCTGTGGTGGGTGCTGACTGCTGGATTGCACCGAATGTCACGATTTACCATAGAGTGCGCATGGGTGATCGGGTATCAATTCAAAGTGGTGCGGTGCTTGGTGGTGAGGGCTTTGGCTTTGCTAATCATCAAGGGCAGTGGCACAAAATTGCTCAAATAGGTGGCGTCAGTATTGGTCACGATGTGGAAATTGGAGCCAATACCACCATTGATCGCGGCGCCATTGAAGACACCCTAATTGGTAATGGGGTGAAGCTCGACAACCAAATTCAGATCGCCCATAACGTGCAAATTGGTGATCACACCGCGATGGCGGCCTGTGTGGGGATTTCCGGCAGTGCGAAAATTGGTAAGTACTGTATGCTAGCCGGTGGCGTTGGCTTGGTGGGGCATATCGAAATTTGTGACGGTGTCTTTATTTCAGGTATGACCATGGTGACGCATTCGATTACTGAACCAGGGGCTTACTCGTCGGGTACAGCAATGCAGCCAGCGAAAGAATGGAAAAAGAATGCAGTACGTTTTCGTCAACTGGATGATTTTGCCAAGCGTTTACGCGCATTAGAGAAAAAACAAGCTGACACTTAAGCTTAAAGTGATTAGCATCTTTTATATTTTGTGTGTTTGATTAGTATTTTTGCACAGTGATCTGTGCTTTTTTTAAGGCTACTGCTGAAATGATGGACATTAATGAGATTCGCCAACTCCTTCCTCACCGATATCCGTTTTTATTAATTGATCGGGTGATGGAGATTGATTTAGACGCTAAGTCTATCCGTGGCTATAAAAATGTCAGTATTAACGAGCCGTTTTTTGCCGGACACTTTCCACAGCATCCGATTATGCCGGGTGTTTTAATCGTTGAAGCCATGGCACAGGCAGCGGGTGTGCTCGGGTTTAAAATGATGGATACCGAGTCCCAAGAAGGTACGCTGTACTACTTTGTGGGCTCAGATAAATTGCGCTTTCGTCATCCTGTGATGCCGGGTGATCAATTAGTACTTGAGGCAAGTTTCTTAAGTGCTAAACGCGGAATATGGAAGTTCGCTTGCCAAGCAAGCGTTGAAGGGAAACTGGTTTGTTCAGCTGAAATTATTTGTGCGGAACGAAAATTATGAGTGAAATTGACGCTCGTGCAATTATAGATCCTGCAGCTAACATTGCAGACGACGTCGAGATTGGCCCTTGGTCAATTATTGGTCCTGATGTAGTCATCGAGTCCGGTTGTGTGATTGGTCCCCATGTAATTATTAAGGGACCAACGCACATTGGTAAAAATAACCGCATTTATCAGTTTGCTAGCCTAGGTGAAGATACCCCGGATCGAAAATACAAAGGCGAGCCTACGCGCTTAGTTATCGGTGACGATAATATTATTCGCGAAGGAGTGACCATGCACCGTGGCACTATTCAAGATCGCAATGAAACCACCATCGGTAACAGTAACCTGATTATGGCTTATGCCCATATTGGTCATGACAGTGTAGTGGGCAATCATTGCATTTTAGTGAATAACACCGCGTTAGCAGGGCATGTGCATATTGATGACTGGGCTATTTTGTCCGGCTATACCTTAGTGCATCAGTTTTGCCACATTGGGGCCCATAGTTTTGCCGCCATGGGCACAGCGATTGGTAAAGATGTGCCAGCTTTTGTGACCGCCGCTGGGAACCCAGGTGAAGCACGCAGCATGAACTTTGAAGGGATGCGTCGCCGTGGTTTTAGCGAAGAAGCGATGCATGCACTGCGCCGCGCCTATAAGGTCGTGTATCGCAACGGCTTAACCGTTGAGGCAGCACTGCTGGAGCTGAAAGATTTATGTCTTGAGTTTCCAGAAGTTAACTTGTTTTGCGATTCGATTCGCAACTCGACGCGAGGCATTATTCGCTAGTAATGCGCCCGCTTAAAATAGCCTTGGTAGCAGGCGAAGCTTCCGGTGATATTTTAGGTGCAGGCTTAATGTCGGCACTTAAACAACAAACTCAAGCGCCCATTGAGTTTGTTGGAGTCGGCGGGCCGTTAATGGAAGAACAAGGTCTAACGAGTTATTTTCCCATGGAGCGCTTAGCGGTCATGGGCTTAGTCGAAATCCTAGGGCGGATTCGCGAGTTGACGCGGCGTCGTAAACAGCTGATTAAAGACTTGTTGGCCGAGCGTCCCGATGTATTTATTGGAATTGACTCTCCCGATTTTACCTTAGAGATCGAGTTGCAGCTGCGACAGCAAGGCATTAAAACCGTGCATTATGTCAGTCCATCGGTGTGGGCCTGGCGACAAAAACGGGTGTTTAAAATTAAGCAGGCCTGTGATCTGATGCTGACTCTGCTGCCGTTTGAGGCGCAGTTTTATCATGCCCATAAGGTGCCGGTGAAGTTTGTAGGCCATCCGCTAGCCGACACAATTGCCTTAACCCATGATAGCCAGCCGGCTAAGCAAGCACTGGGGCTGGCTCTCGAGCAACCGGTGATTGCTTTGTTGCCCGGGAGTCGCGGTGGAGAGGTTGGCAAGCTAGCGCCGTTGTTTATTCAAACAGCAGAGTATTTAACGCAGCAGCAACCCAATCTACAGTTTGTGTTACCTGCCGCTAATGCAGCCCGTTATGAGCAAATAAGCGCCTTACTCGAAGCCCGTAGCCAAGCTCAAGCTAATATTCAGTTAGTGCAAGGGCAGTCGCAGCGGGTGCTACAGGCCAGTGATGCGGTATTAATAGCCTCCGGTACGGCCACCTTAGAAACCATGCTATTTAAAAAGCCGATGGTGGTGGCGTATAAACTGGCACCTTTAACCTTTGCGATCTTAAAGCGCTTAGTTAAAACGCCTTATATTGCGCTGCCAAATCTATTGGCTAATCAAGCCTTGGTGCCTGAGTTTATTCAACAGCAAGCCACTCCAGAACACTTAGCTAAGGCCCTGCAACAGGTATTAGCTCAGCCTGAACAACAAACACAGCATTTTATGCAGCTCCATCAAGGGCTACGTAAAGATGCTTCAAATCAAGCAGCTAAAGCGGTACTGGAGTTGCTGTAATGCAAATCGGCTTAGACTTTGAACGTGTCGAATCGTTGGTGGCAGGAGTAGATGAGGTAGGGCGTGGCCCCTTATGTGGCCCAGTAATCACCGCAGCGGTGATTCTCGACCCAGCACGACCGATTAACGGATTAAATGACTCAAAAAAGCTCAGTGAAAAAAAACGCGAGTTGTTGTTTGCTGAGATTCAAGAAAAAGCCTTTGCTTGGCATATTGCTCGAGCAGAAGTGGCAGAAATTGATCAGCTAAATATCTTACATGCCACTATGTTAGCTATGCAGCGTGCAGTTGAAGGTTTGGCTATTACGCCAAAGCTGGCATTAATTGATGGCAATCGTTGCCCACAATTGAGTGTGCCTTGTCGTGCGGTGGTGCAGGGTGACAGTGAAGAGCCAGCGATTGCCGCAGCGTCGATTTTGGCCAAGGTAGCCCGCGATCGAGAAATGCAGCACTGGGATCAGATGTATCCAGGTTATGGCATGGCACAACATAAAGGCTACCCAACTGCGGCGCATTTAGCTGCATTAAAAGCCTTAGGCGCAACGCCGATTCATCGTCGTTCTTTTGCTCCAGTGAAGCGTGCGCTAGGCTTAGTATAAATTTATTTTCGGGTGCAAAGCACCCAATCGAGGTTTGATATGGCAGTTTTGGGAACCATGAATACACTGCAAGTGATTCGTCAGGTTGAATTTGGCGTGTATTTAGATGGTGATCAGTACGGGGATATTTTGTTACCCAACCGTGAAATGCCGAAAGATGCAGAGGTAGAGCTAGAAGACTGGCTGAATGTATTTATTTACTTAGACAGTGAAGATCGAGTGATTGCCACCACGCGTAAGCCCAAAGCTCAAGTGGGTGAGTTTGCTAGTTTAAAGGTAGTGGATATTAACCGCGTTGGGCTCTTTTTAGATTGGGGGCTGAGTAAAGATTTACTGTTACCCCACTCAGAAGAAAAAAAGCCCTTGCAGGTAGATGATTATGTGGTGGTTTATGTTTACCAAGATGAGCGCACTGGCCGTTTAGTAGCGACTGCCCACCTTGATAGCTTTTTGCAGGATACCGCTGAAGCCGATACCTATGCCAAAGGGCAGGCGGTATCGGTGTTGATCGCTGAGCGCACCGATTTAGGCTATAAAGCGATTATTGATAAAACTTACTGGGGGCTTATTCATAACAATGAAGTGTTTAAGTTTATTCGCCCCGGCATGCAAGAAACCGCCTATATTCGTGAAATCCGTGAAGACGGTCGCATTAGTTTAAGCTTGCAGCCCCAAGGTGCTGAGATGCGAGATGAGTTAGCCGAGCGTATTTTGCAGGCAATTGATGCAGCAGGCGGACGTTTAGCTTTAAGCGATAAGTCACCTGCGGCTGAAATTGCTGAGGCATTTGGGGTCAGTAAGGGTAACTTTAAAAAAGCCTTAGGGGGGTTATATAAGCAACAGTTGATTAGCATCTATCCCACCTATATTGAGCGCACAGCCAGTTAAGCACAGCTTAGCTAGCAGCACGGGACTTAAGCCATGGCCAAAAAACGCTTTGCATGGGCAGTACTTGTCTTAAGCTTAGTGGTTGCTGTGGCGCTGATTTGGCATTATCGCCTGCCACGGGTGGAGTTGATCACCACTGAGCTCACAGCGATTGAACAGCGTGTGGTAGCCAGTGGTGAATTGCGCTATCAGCAAGTGCATCAGGTGGCAGCAGAAATCACAGGTACAGTCACTGCGCGGAAGGTACGTGAGGGAGATCAAGTGCAGGCTGAACAGTTGTTGATTACGCTGGATCGACAACAGGCAGATAATGCGCTTAAGCAAGCGCAGATGCTATTAACCCAGGCCTTAAAAAGTCGCCAGCCACAGTTGCAAGCTGCGCTAACTGAGGCAACTGCGCAGCGCCAGCAAGCCCAACGAGAATTGGATCGGCGACTTGATTTAGCAAAGCGCGGATTTTTAAGTCAAGAAGCGGTCGAACAGGCGCGTTTGCAACTACAGCGTCTACAGCAGCAACAGCAACAAGCGCTATTGGCTAATCAGGATTTGTCCTTACAGGGAGCTGAGTTGAGGCGGCTACAAGAGCAGGTGGCTGCAGCGCAACTCAGCGTAGATAAAACTCAGATTACCGCCCCTTTTAGCGGCGTCATTTTAAGTAAAGAAGTCGAGCAGGGTGATGTGGTACAGCCTGGCCAGCGTTTGCTGACTTTAGCCGATACCGACAGTTTAGAGGTGATCATGGCGCTTGATGAGCAGTACAGCGCGCCGGTCAGCTTAGGGCAGCGAGCTAGCGTGATTATTGACGCTTGGCCGGAACAGCTACTCACCGGGCAGGTCAGCTTTATTGCGCCGCAAGTAGATGCCAGTCGTGGCACCTTGGATATCCATATTCAATTGGCCCGCTGGCCCGCTGCAATCATCCCCAAACACGGTATGACGGCATCGGTTACTTTACATGTAGCCCAGCGTCAGCAGGCAGTAGTACTGGATCGAGCGGTGCTGGCTTGGGATCAGCAGCAACAGCCTTTCGTCTGGGTGTTAGATGCAGCGCAGCGATTGCATAAGCAAGTGATTGAGTTAGGTTTAACTAATCAGCAGTCGGTTGAGGTGGTTAAAGGTTTAGCCCCCAAGCAGTGGGTGGTGATTCCCCAGCCCTCTTTGCGCGCCGGACAGCGAGTGCGCTATGACACTCAATGAGTTATGGACTGAGCGCCTGATTGCTTGGCATTTTCTGAAACAAAATCGCCAGCAGACGTTGCTTATTAGCCTAGGAATTGCCCTAGGAACAGCGGTAATTATCTTTATTAGCGCACTGATGGGAGGGCTGCAGGCCAATATTGTCGAGCGGACCCTTGGTGCTTTGCCGCATATTAGTTTGGAAATGCCTCAAGAAATTAATCATCAGCCACCGTCTAGCGCTGCCAGCACGGTATTTACCGATGAAAGTTTACGGCCTAAACGTCTGCGTACAATTTATAACTGGCAGGCGGTGGTTGAACGCTTAGAGCAAACCGCTGGTTTAACTGCAGTGTCGCCGATTATTGCTGGGCCGGCCATCGTGCTGCGGGGTAAAGCACGGGTAGCAGTAACTACCATTGGTATAGATTTAGCGCGCTATATCCAAGTAACGCCATTAGATCAGTATTTAATTGCCGGACAGCTAACGGTCGGTTCAGGTTATACCCTGATTGGTCAACAGCTAGCTGAAGACTTAGGCGTTAAGGTTGGCGATAAACTACGTCTTGAAGGGACTAATCAGCAGCTACACCTGTTAACTATCGCAGGAATTTTTAATGCGGGCAGCAAAGAGCTGGATAGCCGTTATTTATACCTTAATTTAAAGCAAACCCAAGCGATTCAGAGCCTGCCTGGTGGCGTGACACGGATTGAGTTGAAAACTGAGGAGATTTTTTCCGCCCAGCAACAAGCCCAGCAATTGCAGCGTATAACCGGCTTACAGGTGGAAAGTTGGATGCAGCAAAACACGCAAATTTTAAATGCCTTAACTTCGCAACGGATGGCCACCGGCTTAATTCGATTTTTTATTGCAATTTCTGTGGCGTTTGGTATTGCCAGTGTATTAGCCGTCAGTGTGGCTCAGCGCACTCGAGAAATCGGAATTTTGCGGGCAATGGGTGCTTATCAGCAACAAATCTTGCGGGTATTCTTAGTGCAAGGAACCGTGTTGGGGTTCTTGGGCGCACTAGTAGGCAGTGGGTTAGCGGCAGGACTAATTGGCTTGTTTAACCAGTGGGGGACGCAATTATTTAGCGTGCGATTAACTGGCTCATTAGTAGCGGCCAGTATCGGGATTGCGATGCTCAGTGGTTTGCTAGCGGCCTGGTTGCCAGCACGGCGTGCAGCGCGCTTAAATCCAGTAGAGGCAATACGTTATGCCTAAGACGCTACCGATTTTACAGTTAAGTGATATTAGTAAAAGTTTCAACCAGGGCATTTTGCTTAAGCCAGTATTAAGCCAGATCAATTTAACACTGATGCCAGGCGAGTTAGTGGCCTTAATTGGCCAGTCGGGATCAGGCAAGTCGACCTTGCTCAATATTATGGGCCTGTTAGATCAAGCCAGCAGTGGCGAGCTGTATATTCAGCAGCAGCCGGTTAGCGGGCTCAGCGATGCCGAGAAAACCCAGTTACGTAATCAACTGATTGGCTTTGTGTTTCAGTTTCATCACTTACTGAGCGCCTTTAGTGTGTTAGATAATGTGCTGTTGCCTGTGATGCTGCGCCAAGGTAAACCTAAACCTGCACACCTTGAGTATGCCAAGCAGCTGTTAGCCGAAGTGGGGCTGGGCGATGTGCTGCAGCGCTCGGCGTTACAGTTATCCGGTGGTCAGCAGCAACGGGTGGCGATTGCCCGGGCGCTGATTAATCGACCTAAATTACTTTTGGCCGATGAACCAACGGGAAACTTAGACAGTGAAACCTCAGCAGAGGTATTTGCCTTATTTAAGCGCTTAAATCAAACGCTAGACTGTTCAATTGTGGTGGTGACCCATGATTTAAGCATTGCCCAGCAATGTCCGCGGACTGTGCAGTTAAAGGATGGGCAGGTGATTTATGATGGTGATTCGCTAGGGCTGACGAGTTAACAGCATAAAACCGCCCGTAGGCGGTTTTATTGGTGCAACTGATAAGCTTGGCGGCCTAGTTGTATAAGATGATTTAAAGCACTTGTACAATGGCGTCGGTCACCGCATCAATGTTGTGCAGGTTGAGCGCAGCAACACAGATACGCCCACTACTGACCGCATAGATGCCAAACTCGTGGCGCAGGCGCTCAACTTGTTCGGGAGTTAAGCCTGAGTAAGAGAACATGCCGCGCTGTTTAGCAACAAAGGAAAAATCACGTTTAGCTCCCTTAGCCGCTAATTGTTGCACTAAGAGTTCACGCATTTGCCTGATTCGGCCACGCATCGCAGCTAATTCATCTTCCCAGAGCTGGCGCCACTCGGGATTGTTCAGTACATTGCCGACAATGGTTGCACCATGGGTCGGGGGATTGGAGTAATTGGTGCGAATCACACGTTTAACTTGCGAGAGTACGCGACTGGCTTCTTCTTCTGAACCCGTCACAATCGATAGCGCACCAACGCGCTCACCGTAGAAGGAAAAGGATTTAGAAAAAGAACTGGAAACAAAGAAGGTCAGATCGGTTTCGGCAAATAAGCGCACGGCCGCTGCATCTTCAGCAATGCCTTCAGCAAAGCCTTGATAAGCAATATCTAAAAAGGGAATGTGGTTTTTTTCTGCCAGAACCGCGATCACGGCTTGCCAGTCATCAATGCTTAAATCCACTCCGGTTGGGTTGTGGCAGCAGGCATGCAGCACAATAATCGACTGCTCAGGCAGTTGGCGCAGATCGTCCAGCATCCCTTCGCGGTCTACCCCGTGGTTGCTGGCATCGTAATAACGGTATTGGCTGACCGGAAAGCCGGCGGCAGTGAAGAGTGCGCGGTGGTTTTCCCAGCTAGGATTACTGATAGCCACCTGAGACTGGGGGCTCAGTTGTTGTAAAAAGTCGGCACCAATTTTTAGTGCACCAGTCCCACCGATGGCTTGGGTGGTAATCACGCGTTTAGCTTGAATAAGGGGTGAGTCGTTCCCAAATAGTAGTTTCTGCACCGCCAGATCATAGCTATTGATCCCATCAATGGGCAGGTAGCCACGGGGTGCATGGGCAGCAGCGCGTGCTTGCTCAGCAGCAGCAACGGCTTTTAATAAAGGAATCTTGCCATTTTCATCGTAGTAAACACCTACGCCTAAATTTACTTTGTTAGGACGTGGGTCGGCATTAAAGGCTTCATTTAGACCGAGAATCGGATCGCGGGGGGCCATCTCAACGGCAGAGAACAGACTCATGTTCGGGTAGCTCGACAAGTTAGGGTGGAAGAACTTAGCCTACCAGACTCGCCGGTAGGACGCAGAGAAAAATACCGCTTATTATAGCGCTGTAAAAATTATGAATGCGAGTAGGCCAGAGAACTTTTGGCAATCCATAGGCAAAAGAGAGGATCAGATGCAAGAGTTTCATTTAGTCACTAAGTTTCAGCCAGCCGGCGATCAGCCTAAAGCGATTGAGCAATTAGTGGCGGGGTTAGAGGCAGGCTTAGCGCATCAAACCTTACTGGGGGTAACCGGTTCAGGTAAAACCTTTAGTATTGCCAATGTGATTGCGCGGGTGCAGCGCCCGACCATTGTTTTAGCACCTAACAAAACCTTGGCAGCGCAGTTGTATGGCGAGTTTAAGTCGTTTTTTCCACATAATGCGGTTGAGTATTTTGTCTCTTATTACGATTATTATCAGCCCGAGGCTTATGTCGCCGCTTCCGATACCTTTATCGAAAAAGATGCTTCGATTAACGACCATATCGAGCAAATGCGCCTGTCTGCCACTAAAGCACTTTTGGAACGGCGCGATACCATAATTGTTGCTACAGTTTCTTCAATTTATGGTTTAGGTAGCCCTGAAAGCTACTTGAAAATGGTTCTGCATGTCGATCGTGGTGATCATTTAGATCAGCGAGAGTTATTAAAGCGTTTAGCTGGCTTGCAATACACCCGTAATGATGTGGATTTTGCCCGCGCAACCTTCCGTGTACGTGGTGATGTAATTGATATTTATCCGGCAGAGTCTGAGCTGGAAGCCGTGCGAATTGAGCTATTTGATGATGAAGTGGAAAGTATTTCAGCCTTTGATCCACTGACCGGAGAAGTTTTTCGTAAGTTGCCACGCTTTACTTTTTATCCTAAGTCACACTACGTGACGCCGCGTGAGACATTACTTGAAGCGGTAGAGGAAATTAAGCTGGAGTTAAAGCAGCGCCTTGAGTATTTGCGAGCAGAAGATAAGTTAGTCGAGGCGCAGCGTTTAGAGCAGCGTACCCGCTTTGATATCGAAATGATTTTAGAGTTGGGGTATTGCACCGGAATTGAAAACTACTCCCGTTACTTATCAGGGCGGCCACAAGGTGCGCCACCGCCCACGCTGTACGATTATTTACCAGACGATGCCTTAATGGTCATTGATGAGTCGCACGTTTCGGTACCGCAAATTGGTGCTATGTATAAAGGTGACCGTTCACGTAAAGAAAATTTGGTCAACTATGGATTTCGCTTACCTTCAGCATTGGATAACCGGCCGATGCGCTTTGATGAATGGGAAGCCGCTAGCCCCCAAGCTATTTTAGTCTCTGCCACGCCTGGGCCATATGAGGCTGAACATTCGGGGCAAGTGGTCGAGCAGGTGGTGCGTCCTACGGGATTGGTCGATCCAGAAATTGAAGTGCGTCCCGCCACTACACAAGTGGATGATTTGTTATCACAAATCCATCAGCGAGTGGCGTTGGGCGAGCGGGTGCTGGTGACTACCTTAACTAAGCGGATGTCGGAAGATTTAAGTGATTATCTCGCCGAACATGGGGTGAAAGTGCGTTATTTACACTCGGATATTGATACGGTTGAGCGTGTTGAGATTATTCGAGATTTACGTCTTGGCGTGTTTGATGTGCTGGTCGGAATTAACTTACTGCGTGAAGGCTTGGATATGCCAGAAGTGTCATTAGTGGCGATTTTGGATGCTGATAAGGAAGGCTTTTTACGCTCGGAGCGTTCGTTAATTCAAACCATTGGCCGCGCGGCGCGTAACTTAAATGGTAAAGCGATTTTGTATGCTGACCGTATAACCGGCTCAATGGAACGTGCAATCAGTGAAACGGAGCGTCGACGTGAGAAGCAGCTAGCCTTTAACCAAGAGCATGGCATCGTTCCCAAAGGGGTGGTGCGTGATATTCAAGATATTCTTGAAGGGGCCGTGGTGCCAGGTTCTGGATCACGGGCCAATCGCCGTAAACAACAAGATCAAGCAGCCGAAGCTTTAGCTGAGTATCAGCAAAGTTTAAAAACACCCGCTCAGTTGGTAAAACAAATTACTGCTTTAGAAGAGCAAATGTACGCTGCGGCTAAAAACTTAGAGTTTGAGCAGGCAGCTAACCTGCGAGATCAAATTCAGCAACTGCGAGAGAGGTTGATCGAAATTTAATCAAAATTCAGGCTAACTGTTTAATAAATAAGCAGTTTTAGGTTTTTTTGAAAATAATTGCAGTTTTTTGAAAAAAAAGCTTGCATGAAAAAAATAAACCGCTATAGTACCTCGCATTCCAAAGCAACGCAGCGAAAGCAGCAGCTAAACGAATAGCCCGGGTGGCGAAATAGGTAGACGCAAGGGACTTAAAATCCCTCGGTATTTGATACCGTGCCGGTTCGATTCCGGCCCCGGGCACCATCAACTAACAGTGTTAGTTGAACGGATTCTAAAAACCCGCTTACATCGTAAGCGGGTTTTTTTATGCCTAATTTATTTCCGCGCTTTTATCAGATTGAGGTAACTTTTTTACCTTTTCTGTCGCCAAATATAAGCTTCTGTCACTGTCACTGTCACTGTCACTGTCACTGTCACTGTCACTGTCACTGTCACTGTGGCGGTGGCATATCTTAATTGATTCCTTGCTTTCAAATACCATCGCTGCCTTCTGTTTTATTAGTGCCGGCTTTGGCGCACAAGCCTAGCAATTAAAATGCAGACGTTGGGACGCCTGCGATTTTCTATGGGATATCAACGTAAAGTGACTGCGTACTTACTAGGCTTTTTACTTATCAAGTAAGCATCCGTTACGTGTTCTCAGCTCATTAGGTAAGATTCATTGCGTTCTATAATCCTAGTGTGTGCTCTAAAGTAGTGAGTTTATAAAAGGGCAGGGATTAGCTAGATAGCTGGTCTAATTGTGTTAGCTAAAAGTGTTTTCAGGAGTTGCATAAGTCAAGGATAATTAATAGCTGTTAGTGATTCTTTAGCGTTCAGAACGGGTGTCTGCTGTGCTACTTTAGGAGCCATAGAAAGCTTATGGGGCGCTCTTGCTATAGCGTGAACAACTGTGCAGGCTGAAGGTTCTTAGCGGGATCAAATTTAGTTATTAGGAAATGACATGGTAAAGCGCAGTCTATTTATTGCAGCGGCTCTTTTGGGGAGCTTGGCGGGTTGTCAGGTTAGCGGGGATAATCCGCGTAACTCTGATGGTATTCATAAAACACTTTACGTTAAGGAAAGCTTGGTTGATTGCGTTGGGGTTGCTCCAATGAAGTGCATGCAGGTTCGAGACGATAGTAATCAAGAGTGGACTTACTTTTATAGCAATATTCAGGGGTTTAATTACGAGCCAGGTTATCGTTATAAGCTAAAAGTAAAAGTAGAGGATGTTGAGAATCCACCTGCCGATGCATCTTCTAAGCGCCACATTCTCATTTCAATTGATGAAAAAACGAAGTCGCTGTAATTATGTGGTGATGATAGTGTTACTTGATTGTTTGAAATGATTATCTTAGCGAATAATAGCCGTCGGCACGATATAACAAGCTCGCTTGGGTAGTGGGTATGTGGTTTTTTCTGGGTGAAAACTTGGGCATGCGCAAGACAGTTCATTTGTTTTTCTTTTAGCTACAGCTCTGCAGCTAAGCTTGGTACTCTATTTTGCTGATAAACCATGACCAGAGAACCGCTATGTACGCCGCTGTATTAAATCAGTTAGGACAGACTCCTTGTTACACGCCCTTGGCTAAGCCTGAGGTGCAAACTGCGGAGCAGCAGTTGATTAGAGTTGAGGCTGCCAGTATTAAACAGCTCGATAAGCTTAAAGTCAGTGGCAGGCACTACACCGCTTATAACCAGTTTCCTTGCGCTGTGGGTGTTGATGGGGTGGGGCGGTTAGCTGATGGGCGGCGAGTATATGCGATGGGCGTTACCGGCATGATGGCTGAATATGCGCTAGTGAATACCGCCGACTGTGTGCAGGTGCCCGAGGGCTTATCGCCAGAGTTGGCGGCGATTTTACCTAATGCCTTATTGGGTTCGGATGTAGCTTTGCTTTGTCGTGGACAGATGCAGCCAGGGCAGGTGGTGTTGATTAATGGTGCAACGGGCGTATCGGGGCGGATGGCGGTACAGGCAGCAAAATACCGTGGTGCTAGTCGAATTATTGTGACTGGCCGTAACCCAGGATCTTTAGCGTATTTGCAGCAGTTAGGTGCGGATGTAATTATTTCCCTGTGCGCCTCGCCAACTGAAATTTTACGTCAGCTGACGTTAGTGCAGCAAGAAACACCGATTGAGCAAATCATCGATTATTTATGGGGCGCACCCACAGAGTACCTGTTGCAGGTGTTAGCTAAACATTGTCCAAAACCAGTTAACTTAATTACCATCGGGCAAATGGCTGGGGTTGAGCTCAATCTGCCTTCCAGCTATTTACGTAGTCAGCCTATTTGTTTGCTTGGCTCGGGGATTGGTAGTATTTCAGCGCAGCAGTTACGGGCTTATCAGCAGCAGGAGTTACCCCAGTTGTTTGCGCAGGCAGCCGAAGGGCAGCTACAGGCCGAGTATCAATGTTATCCCTTAGCGGCAGTGGCTCAAGCTTGGCAAGCAGAGACCGCACCAGGGGCGCGAATTGTCTTAACGGTGTAATAGATGAAGTGCAGGTCTTCAATGATTAGCTAAGCATTTTAGACGTTAGATGTTTAAGCTTCTGATTCAAAATGTCGCAGTAAATAAAGTCACCGAGGGTTTTTGTTACAATTTCCGGTTAATTTGCGCGCCAATCTTGAATTTGCTTCTTTATACTGTCGCGCGATTACGTTTTTCAGCAAGCTGGGTGTTTCCTGTTCGTCCGGCAGAACAATAAAAAAGGAGCCCCCATGGTTCTACCACTACTCGTTTTATTGCCTTTTTTGGCGGTTGTTATTCCTCTAGTGTTGGCCAATCGCTCACGCAATGTATTAGCAGCTGGGGTTGCCTTAGCGCCTGCGCTAGGCCTTATTTTACTGCTGATGCAAAGTCAGGCGGTATTGGGAGGCGAAGTACTCACCTATTTTGTGCCCTGGGTGAGTCAGTTAGGGCTAAACATTAGCTTGCGCTTAGATGGACTTAGTTTCTTATTTGCCCTACTAATTTTTGGTATTGGCTTATTAGTCATTTTATATGCGCGCTACTATTTATCCGCGCAAGAAAAGGCCGGGCGCTTTTTTGCCTTTTTATTGCTCTTTATGGGCGCGATGCTTGGTGTGGTGCTTGCCAGCAACTTGCTATTAATGATGATTTTCTGGGAGTTGACCAGTTTATCTTCATTCTTATTGATTGGTTTTTGGAGTTATCGTCGCGATGCTCGTCAAGGCGCGCGGATGGCGTTGGCGGTTACTGGCGGCGGTGGTTTAGCCCTATTAGCTGGGGTATTAATTATTGGGCGAGTGGTAGGCAGTTTTGAATTGTCTGAGGTGCTGGCCGCCGGTGACTTATTAAAGAGTCATGCCTTATATCCAGTGGCTTTGGTGTTAGTGCTACTAGGGGTATTTACTAAATCAGCGCAGTTTCCGTTTCATTTCTGGTTGCCCCATGCAATGGCCGCGCCGACGCCTGTTTCCGCTTATTTGCACTCAGCTACCATGGTCAAAGCTGGGGTGTTTTTGCTGGCGCGGCTTTATCCGGTATTGTCGGGCACCGAGTGGTGGTTTTATTTAGTCACCTTTACTGGTTTAGCCACCTTGCTAGTCGGCGCGGTAACGGCACTATTTCAGCACGACTTAAAGGGCTTGTTGGCTTATTCCACTATCAGTCACCTAGGATTGATTACGCTGCTATTTGGGCTGGACTCAGATTTAGCGCCAGTCGCAGCTATTTTCCATATTATTAACCATGCCACCTTTAAGGCTTCGTTGTTTATGGCGGCCGGAATTATTGACCATGAAACCGGTACCCGTGATATGCGGCGGATCAATGGGCTGTGGAAATATATGCCGCATACCGCCGTGCTGGCGATGGTTGCTTCGTCAGCCATGGCGGGGGTGCCGTTACTTAATGGTTTCTTAAGTAAAGAAATGTTTTTCTCAGAAACTTTACACCAACACTTACTGGGTAGTTTTAGTTGGCTGATTCCTGCCATGGCCACCTTAGCTGGGGTGTTTTCAGTGTCTTACTCGCTGCGATTTATCCATGATGTGTTTTTCAATGGCGAGCCAATTAACTTACCTAAATTTCCGCCCCATGAGCCGCCGCGCTATATGCGAGTACCGGTTGAGGTGTTGGCTTTCTTATGCCTATTAGTGGGTATGGTTCCAGCCTTTACCGTCGCCTCATTATTAGCCAGCGCTGCTGGCGCTAGTTTGGGCCATAGCTTGCCCGCTTATGACTTAGCTATTTGGCATGGCTTTAATATGCCATTGCTAATGAGCTTTTTAGCCTTGTTGGGCGGAATCTTGGTCTACGCTTTGCGTGCGCCTTTGTTTCGCTGGTATGACGGCTTACCGCCAATGAACGCACGGGTGATGTTTGAGCGCAGTATTATTCGCCTGCGACGGATGACCTTGCGCATTATGCAAACCTTTGAAAATGGCTCATTACAGCGTTACGCCAGCTGGATGTTGATTGCCGGAATAGTAGTCACAGCTTGGGCACTGACCCCTTTAAGTCGTATGACCGGCGATGTGCCGTTAAGTGTGATTGATCCACTAACGGGCTTGGGCTTATTGGTGATGGCTGCTGCCGGGTTATTAACTGTGTACTACCATCGCCAGCGCTTACTGTCGTTGCTGATGTTGAGCGTAGTTGGGCTATTGGCCGCGATGCTATTTGCTCGTTTTTCTGCGCCCGATCTTGCGCTAACTCAGCTAGTGGTTGAGGTCGTCACCATCTTGCTGATGCTGTTGGTACTGTACTTTTTACCGGATAAAACGCCGGTAGAGTCCAGTAGCTTGCAACGCACGCGTGATTTTGTGATTGCTGTCGCTGGCGGTACGTTAATTGGTGTGCTGATGTATGCCGTGCTGACCCGCGATTTCAGCAGTATTGCTGAGTATTACCTCGCCAACAGTGTTAGCGGCGGTGGTGGGACTAACGTAGTGAACGTGATTTTAGTCGATTTCCGTGGTTTTGATACCTTGGGCGAAATTAGTGTATTAGCCATTACGGCGATTGCGATCGCTGCATTACTGCAAGGATTACGTTTACCACGAGCCAGCTTGGATCCTGCAGGTAACCCTTGGTCACCAGAAACTCGGCCACTGATGTTGCAGGTGCTGGCGCGTTTTACCTTACCCTTGGCGCTGTTAGTCTCAGTATATATTTTCTTACGTGGACATAACGAGCCAGGTGGCGGTTTTGTGGCAGGCTTAGTGACATCTGTGGCCTTAGTGTTGCTGCAGGTTGCTTATGGTCAACGATGGGTAATGGAGCGTTTGCCATTCAGTGCTGTACGCTTAGCCGGGGCCGGTGTGCTGATTGCTGGAGTGACTGGTTTAGCGAGTTGGTTCTTGGGTTACCCGTTCTTAACTTCAACCTTTGGCCATTTCAATATTCCACTCGTGGGTGAGGTAGAGCTTGCTTCGGCCATGGCCTTTGACTTTGGCGTGTATTGCACTGTGGTGGGGGGCACCTTGCTAATTTTAAGTAGTGTCGGCCGCCTTGGGTACTCATCTGAGGAGGAACTCTAATTATGGAGTTGTTATTAGCAAGCGTAATCGGCGTGTTAGCCGCTTGCGGGATTTATCTGATTTTACGGGCCCGCACCTTTCCTGTTGCTCTTGGCCTGACGCTTTTTTCCTATGCAGTCAATATTATGCTGTTTTCCATGGGCCGTTTAGTGACGGGCCAGCCGGCAGTAATTGGTTCGGGGAGCAGTTACACGGATCCTATTCCTCAGGCATTGGTTTTGACGGCGATTGTGATTGGCTTTGCCATGACCGCTTTTGTTTTGGTATTAGCGCTACGTGGGCAAACCGACTTGGGCAGTGACCATGTCGATGGCAAGCCTGAGCAGAAGGAGCCATCCTTATGATGCATACCTTGGTGGTGCCAGTTATTTTACCACTGTTCACTGGGGCAGCCTTAATGTTGTTGGGACGTTTACAGCAACGTGCGGCGCGGTTAATCTCCTTATTGGCAACCTTAGCGATGCTGCCGGTGGCTATCTATCTGTTAATCCAGGCGGGCAGTGGCGAAATCCAGCACTATGCGCTCGGTAATTGGTCGGCGCCTTTTGGCATTATTTTATTGCTTGATCGCTTAAGTGCAGTAATGGTGCTACTCACAGCGGTGTTGGCAGCTATCACTTTGCTGTATGCGCTGCGCGGTGATGATCAAAAGGGTGAGTACTTTCATCCGCTTTTTCAGTTTCAGTTAGCTGGGATCTATGGTGCCTTTTTAACGGGCGATTTATTTAACCTGTTTGTATTTTTTGAAATTTTACTGATTGCCTCCTACGCGCTCTTGCTCCATGGTCGCAGTAAAGAACAGGTGCAATCGGCCACACACTATGTGATTTTGAACTTAATAGGCTCTTCCTTATTTTTAATTGCTGCCGGTGTGTTTTATGGCATTGCAGGCACTTTAAATATGGTGGATTTAGCCCAGGCTGTGGCTGTAGCCGAAGGGGATAAGCGTTATTTGTTAAATGCGGCGGGCTTATTGTTATTTATTGTGTTTGGGCTAAAAGCAGCGTTTTTACCCCTGCACTTTTGGTTGCCCAAAGCCTATGCCAGCGCGACGGCTTCAGTCGCAGCGTTATTTGCGATTATGACCAAGGTCGGGCTGTATGCGATTTTGCGTTTTAGCACCTTGGTTTTTGGTGCGCAAGCTGCACAGTCTCAGGGCTTAGGTTTAGACGCATTTTGGGTGCTGGGTTTGCTGACCTTGCTAGTGGGAGCCATTGGCGCTTTTTCTGCGCTGCGGTTAAATACGTTAATTGCCTATTTAGTGTTGTTGTCGGTAGGTACTATTTTGGCTGGTTTTGCTATGGCCAGTGTTGAAGCCATTGCCGCCACCTTGTTTTACCTGATTCACAGTACCTTAGTCAGTGCCGGCTTATTTTTATTGGCTGGCTTAATTATTAGCCAGCGTGGCGAGAAAGCCGACTTATTACAGCGTGGCCCACTGATGGATAATGCCCGTACCCTAGGCTTGATGTTTTTTGTCGGGGCGATTTCAATTGCTGGATTGCCACCATTTTCAGGCTTTGTCGGTAAGGTTTTGTTACTCAGCGCTACACCATTTAAGCAAGCGCTTTGGCTCTGGCCGGTGTTGCTGGTTGGTGGGTTACTCGCAGTGATTGCGTTATCTCGAGCCGGTAGTCAACTGTTCTGGCGTAGTAACGTAGCAGCAGTTAAGGTGCAGCAAGTCGATCGTGTCGCTCAGCTGGTGGCGTTATTGGCCTTGTCAGCCAGCCTTGTACTGGTGGTTTGTGCTGATCCAATGACTGAGTATTTAACATTGACTGCCCAGCAGCTAGTCGAGGGTAATTACCGCGTGGTTCTAGAAGGAGTAACGCCATGAGTCATAAGCGTCGTTGGTTTGCTCATCCTTTAGCAACGCTCGGTTTAACCCTAGTTTGGTTATTGTTAGTTAATGATTTTACTTCGGTTGGACACTGGTTGTTTGGAGCTTTTCTGGGGCTCTTGATTCCGTGGTTAACCGATGGTTGGTGGCCTAACCTAGTGCGGATTCATAGTTGGTCACAACTGTGTGTGTTTGCTATGCATATGTTGGTCGATATCATCAAAGCTAACTTTGATGTAGCTAAGCTGATTTTAGGTTCAATGAAAGAATTGGACCCCAGTTTTGTTGAGTTACCCTATGACGTTGAAAATGAGCTGGCGATCTTTATGTTGGCCAGTGCCATTTCTTTAGCTCCAGGCACAGTGGCCGCGAGTGTTGATCGGCGGCGCAAAATTATGTTGGTGCATGCGCTGCACTGCACCGATGATCAAGCCTTAATTGAGGAAATTAAGCAGCGCTATGAAGCCCCACTTATGCAGGTATTTCCATGCTCAGTAAAGTGATTTTTATTTGTATGGTGCTGTTTGGCATCAGCTTGTTGCTTAATATGGTGCGCTTGTTGAAAGGCCCTGATACGGTGGATCGTATTTTGGCGCTGGATACTTTGTATATTAATGCCTTGGCGCTGTTAATTATTTTTGGGGTCTGGCTTAGCAGCCGATTATTTTTTGAGGCCGCACTCTTAATTGCTTTGTTTGGCTTTGTGAGCACTGTGGCGTTGTGTAAATACTTACTGCGCGGCGATATTATTGATTAGGCTAAAAGGTGTAGAGCAATGATTGATTTTTATTTAGAGCTGCTGGTCGCAGCCTTACTACTAAGCGGGAGCTTGATTGCATTAATCGGTTCTTTGGGCCTTTTTCGTCTGCCAGATTTTCATATGCGTTTACACGGACCTGCCAAAGCTACTACACTAGGCGTCGGTTGCGTACTGCTGGCCTCAATGCTGTACTTTAATGCTCAAGAAGATAGCGTTGGATTACAGATTCATGAGTTACTCATTACCTTATTTCTTATGATCAGTGCCCCAGTATCCGCCTATATGTTGGCGAAAGCTGCTGTGCAGCAGCGCGTCAAAACCTTTAAGAAAGATTCCCAATAAACTCAAATACTCGTTAAGTAGGGCGGGTTACGCCCGATTACTCCGTGGTTTAGTATTAATCTACATGCCTTATAGCTTCGGTTATAAGGCATGTTCTTTTGTAGCTAATTGAAGTGTGCGCTTAACGTTTGGGTTAAGTGCATGGGTATCCGTTAGAGAATGATAGCGAGGAGGAAGTCATGCAGCTCTCAGGACGTGGTGTCGCAATGTCTTTATTTGCCTCACTGTTATTTGCCATTATTCCAGGCTATGTTCAGTTTTTATCGCCATTAAATGGGATTCAAGTCTTTGCCCAGCGATTGCTTTGGTCATTACCGGTTTTACTGGTCTTGGTAATTATTACTGGACATTGGGTGCACTTTAGAATTTGTTTAAGAAAAATTAAGCGCCGCCCACTACTGTTATTAGCGGTGCTAGCCACTGCATTCATTATGGGTTCGCAGTGGATGCTATTTGTATGGGCACCGCTGTCTGGGCACATGTTAGATTTAACCTTGGGCTATTTTTTGATGCCATTGGTTTTGGTGCTCACTGGGCGGGTATTTTACAATGAACGGCTGCGACCACTGCAACAAGCTGCGGTAGTTTTTGCCTGTGCTGGGGTGGTGCATGAGGTACTCGTGGTAGGCTCAATGTCTTGGGTGACCTTGGTGACTGCATTTGGTTATCCGCCATACTTTATGTTGCGCCGTTGGATGAAGTTTGATGCCTTTAGTGGCTTTTTAATTGAAATTATTATTCTGACGCCAATGGCGATTTGGCTGATTATGCAGTTTGGTGAGCCAGGCAGTTTTACCGGAATCCCTAAGTTGTGGTTACTGTTGCCGATATTGGGCTTGCTCAGCACCTTAGCTTTTGCCGCGATGGTGGGCGCTAGCCGTTTGCTGCCTTTGGGGTTGCTGGGGATTTTAAGCTACATCGAACCGGTTTTATTATTTTTATCGAGCCTTTGGTTGGTGGGAGAAACCATTGCCGCTAATCAATGGTGGACCTACATCCCGATCTGGGTAGCGATAGTGTTAGTGATGCTCGATAGTGCCCATGTCTTACGCAAGCAAGCCAAGCGTGTGTACACCTAATTATCTTTGAGGAAGTGGTTAATGTTCGAACAGTTTGAGTTACACGAGCGTTTGCTCAAAGTGCTGGCTGAGCTAAATTTTGTTGAGCCAACTCCAGTGCAACAACAAGCACTGCCGTTGGCTTTGCAAGGTAAAGACTTGCGGGTAATTGCCCAAACCGGTAGTGGTAAAACGGCAGCCTTTTTATTGCCCACCTTGCATCAACTGTTGGCGATTGATACTCAGCGTGAGCCAGCTATTAGGGTGCTAATTTTATTGCCTACCCGTGAATTGGCGCGGCAGATTTTAGAAGAGGTGCAACGTTTTGCCCGTTACACTTTTTTACAGGCGGGGATTTTAACGGGCGGTGAAAACTTTAAAGAGCAAGCCGCCATGCTGCGTAAAGATCCGGATATTTTAATTGCCACGCCGGGACGTTTGCTTGAGCATCTAAACGCCGGCAGTTTACAGTTAGCTGATATTCAAACCTTAATTTTAGACGAAGCCGATCGCATGCTAGATATGGGCTTTGCTGAAGATATTCAGCGCGTAGTAGCAGAGGCGCCTGCTACTCGGCAAACGTTATTATTCTCTGCGACCACCGGCGGTAATGCTCTGCGTGAGATGATTCAGCTAGTACTCAATCAGCCGCAGCATCTGATGATTAATCAGGTGGCAGAGTTAAATGAAACGACAGTACAGCAGATTATTACGGCTGATAGTGAAGGGCATAAAGAGCAATTGGTGCAGTGGTTATTGGCCAATGAGCCATACCGTAAAGCAATGGTATTCACCAATACCAGAGCCCAAGCCGATCGTCTCTATGGGCGTTTAGTTGCGCAAGAATTTAAAACCTATATTTTACACGGCGAAAAAACCCAAGAAGAACGAAAAGCGGCCATTGAGCGTTTTAGTCAGGGAACTTCACGGGTGCTGGTCGCTACTGATGTCGCTGCTCGCGGGCTAGATATTGAAGGTGTGGATCTGGTGATTAACTTTGATATGCCGCGTTCTGGCGATGAGTATGTGCACCGCATTGGCCGTACCGGCAGAGCCGGTGAAGCAGGTTTAGCTATTTCCTTAATTACCCATTTTGACTGGAATTTAATGTCCAGCATTCAGCGTTATCTTAAGCAAGACTTTCAACAGCGAGTCATCAAGGGGCTAAAGGCAAGCTATCAGGGGCCGAAAAAAGTTAAGGCATCAGGTAAAGCGGCGGGAGTGAAAAAGAAAAAAACTACCGCTAGCAGCAAAACGAAGAACAGTGTAGCCAAAAAGCGTAAAGCACCTAATACTTCGGGACCTAAAACAGTGGTGAGTGATGATGGCTTTGCGCCATTGCGAAAAAAGCTGTAGTAGCAGTGATGAACAATTAATCATATTGCGCTGTGGATTGGGTGTTTTTAGGGATCAAACCCTTGTACACTGCGCGGTTTAATCATGCGGATGACTAGGAATTAAAATGATCAAGAAGTGTTTGTTTCCAGCTGCAGGCTATGGAACACGTTTTTTGCCAGCCACTAAAGCAATGCCTAAAGAGATGCTGCCTATTGTTAACAAACCGTTGATTCAATACGGAGTTGAGGAAGCATTGGATGCGGGTTTAACTGAGATAGCGATCGTCACAGGGCGTAATAAGCGCGCGATTGAAGATCATTTTGATATTAGTTTTGAGTTAGAACAGCAAATTCAAGGCACTGAGAAAGAGCAGTATTTATCGGGCATCCGCCGCGTGATGGATAACTGTACCTTTTCTTACACGCGCCAAGTGGCGATGAAAGGGCTGGGGCATGCCATTTTAACCGGTAAGCAGTTAATTGGTGATGAGCCTTTTGCCGTAGTACTGGCCGATGACCTGTGTTTAAACCTTGAAGGCGATGGCGTGCTGCAGCAGATGATTCAGCTGTACAAACAGTTCCGTTGCTCGATTGTGGCGATTCAAGAAGTGCCCAAAGAAGATACCGCTAAGTATGGGGTGATTGATGGCGATATGATTCGCGATGATATTTTTCGGGTCAACTCTATGGTGGAAAAACCACAGCCAGAAGATGCACCTTCTAATTTAGCGATTATTGGCCGCTATATTTTAACCCCTGATATCTTTGACTTGATTGAAGAAACAGAGCCAGGTAAAGGCGGTGAGATTCAAATTACCGATGCGCTGATGAAGCAAGCTCAGCGTGGTTGTGTTTTGGCGTATAAATTTAAGGGCCAGCGTTTTGACTGCGGTAGTGCAGAAGGGTATATGGATGCCACTAATTACTGCTATGAAAATCTGTATCTAAAAGATAAATCGTTCTAACTAAGGTAGCGTCGCTACTCGGTCAATGGCACGACTTCCAGCACACAAATTTGTGTGGGTTGGGGGTAGTGCCATGTGACATTGAGATCATATAGCTGCACCCCATAGCGCCGTTCAGGCGTGGGTTGTTGATAGGCTGGTTTCGGATCTTGCGCTAAACACTGCTCAATCAAGGCAATCAGCGGCTGCTGTAAGCGCTTGGCGTGTTGTTGGGCCTGCTGGTAAGCGCTGGCCGACCACTCTACCGTCACAGTGGCAGGAGCCTCTGGGGCAAACTGGTTATAGGCATCCGCGGCAATATCTGCGTAAGGCAAGTAGGGCTTGATATCCAGGATTGGCGTGCCATCAAGCAAGTCTAAGCTAGATAGGTACAGGCGCTGCGGTGTAACCCGTTCTAGTTTAACCAGCGATAAGCCAAGGGCGTTGGGGCGATGGGTTGAGCGAGTAGCAAACACCCCTAATTTTTGATTGCCGCCTAAACGGGGCGCTTTCACTAAACGCGCATCTTTTTTCGGGCCAGCCTGATGAAAAATAAAGCTCAGCCAGAGATGACTGGTCAATTCGAGCCCTTTGACGGCGTCAGGATGATTGTAGGGCGGTAATAGCTCAATATAACCTTGGGCAGCAGGGGCCAGAGAAGCTTGCCGAGGAATGGCAAACTTCTCTTTAAAGCAGGAGTGGATGATACCTACCGGACTGAGCTGATAACTGTCCATTAGTTACTGACGATCACCCGAATTGCTTCTAAGCGTAGTGTCGCTTGAGTGAGGTAGTCTAAACCTTGGGCTAATTGCTGCTCGAGCAACTCAATTTCATCGGCACGAATATTTTTATTAACCTGCTGCAGAGCGCTTAAGCGGCTAATTTCGGCCCGCATGTTTTGGCTAAATAAGCGCTTGGCTTGCTCGATCCGCGTTTGATGCTGCGGCTCCATTAGTTGTTGTCCGTGCTCAAGCATCTTTTGTAACTGTTCACGTTGGGCGCGAACAAATTTGCCTGCAGTCACTCGGCCGACATTTTCTACCTGCTTACTGAGCACTTCATAGCTGACATTAGCCGCAAGGTCATTACCTTTACTATCAAGTAAGCAACGAATCGCCGAGCTGGGTAAAAATCGTCCTAATTGCAAGGCTTTGGGCGCTAAGGCTTCGCTCACAAAAATTAACTCAAGCAATAGGGTGCCGGGTTTAATCGCTTTGTTTTTTAGCAGCACTAACGCGGTATTTCCCATTGAGCTGGTCAGTACTAAGTCCATGCCGCCTTGAACCATGGGGTGCTCCCAGGTTAAAAACTGCATGTCTTCACGGGCTAAAGCTAGCTCCCGATTAAAGGTTACGGTAACCGCTTCGTCGGTGCCTAACGGAAAATCAGCATCAAGCATTTTCTCGCTCGGGCGTAAGATCAGCGCATTATCAGAGTGGTCTTCACTTTCTACGCCAAAGGCATTGAACAGCTGCTCCATGTACAGTGGCAAGGCAATATCATCTTCAGCTGCGGCTACTGCTTCAGCCAAGGCTTGGCCTTTAGCTTGACCACTGGAGTTAATTTCCAGTAAACGGTCACGCCCTGACTGGAGTTGTTGTTCAAGGGTTTGACGCAAAGTCTGCGCTTCAGCTAGTAGTGCAGGCCACTTAGCCGTTGGTTGAGTCAGTTCAGTCAGTAGGGCTTGCTGAAAGTGGGTTTGCACTTGACCGGCGGCCGGACTAATACTTTCAAAGGCATTTAGTGCTTGGTGGTACCAGTCAAACAATCGGGCTTGGGCAGTCTCCTTGTAATAAGGCACAGACAGCTGAATGTCAAAACGTTGGCCAATACGGTCTAAGCGACCAATACGTTGCTCTAATAAATCCGGGTTTTGCGGCAAGTCAAAGAGTACGAGGTGATGGCTGAACTGAAAGTTACGGCCCTCACTGCCAATTTCAGAGCAAATCAGGACTTGTGCGCCATCTTCGGTATCGGCAAACCAAGCCGCTGCCCGGTCACGTTCAATAATACTCATGCCTTCATGGAACACCGTGGCGGCAATTCCTTCGCGCACCCGTAACGCTTCTTCGGTATCTTGCGCGGTGCTGGCATGGGCGCAAATCACTAATACTTTGTACTCTTTATGGGCTTTTAAAAACTCAATTAGCCAGTCTATGCGTGTATCTTGCATCCACCATGGATTATCTAAGCCCTGGGCGCGATACCACTGATCAGGGTATAGCGCATCTTGTAAGTCAGTGGCTAAGCTGGGATCTTGATAAGCCTCGGGCAATGTTAACTCGACGCCTTGTAACTGACGGCTAGGAAAGCCGCTAATTGAGGCGCGGGTATTACGAAATAACAGACGTCCGGTTCCATGGCGGTCAATGAGCTGGCTGATTAACTGATCAATAGCCTGCTGCTCGCCTTGACTGGCTTGCGTTACTAACGGTTGAGCTGTCGTGCCAAGTAGCGACAGAATATTAGCCTGTGCTGTTTGGGTTAATTCGCTTTGCTCCAGCAGATCCCGCACAGCTTCAGCTACCGGTTGGTACTGCTCTGACTCTTGAATAAAGGCGTCAAGGTCATGAAAACGGTTAGGATCAAGTAAACGCAAGCGTGCAAAGTGACTGGCCTGACCTAGCTGCTCTGGAGTCGCGGTTAACAGTAAAACACTGGGTGTTTGTTCGGCTAATTGCTCAACCAGTTGATACTGTGGGCTTACCGTTTCTGCTGACCAAGTGAGGTGGTGTGCCTCATCAACTACCAATAAATCCCAGCCAGCCTCTAGCATGGCTTGCTGAGCCACTTCGCTATGGGTAATCCATTGCAGGGAAACGATGGCAATTTGACAGTCTTCGAAGGGGTTGGCCGCATCGCTTTGGTCAAAGCGTTCTTGATCAAATAAGCTGGCCTCTAAGTTAAAGCGTCGGCGCATTTCCACCAGCCACTGATATTGCAAGGACTCCGGCAGTAAAATTAGCACCCGTGCAGCATGACCATTAAATACTTGGCGGTGAATAATTAAGCCAGCTTCAATGGTTTTGCCCAGTCCTACTTCATCGGCTAAGAGTACACGGGGTGCCGCTCGGTCGGTGACTTCTTTAGCAATATGGAGCTGGTGCGCAATGGTTTGTGCGCGGGCTCCGACTAAGCCGGTTAACTCAGATTGTTGCAATTGACTGCGGTGTTGTAAGCTCTGATAGCGCAGAGTGAACCAAGAGTGGCGGTCCACTTGTCCGGCAAACAAGCGGTCAGCAGCTAAGCGAAACTGAATAAAGTTGGAAAGCTGGGTTTCCGGCACGATACTATCTTCACCGGCCTCGTTGTGGCCGCAGTAAAATAATAGGCCTTCTTCCTCGTGGGTTTGCTCAATGGTGAGCTTCCAGCCTTCAAAGTGGGTAATCACCTCACCTGGGGCAAAACGCACGCGGGTTAACGGGGCATTACGCTGTGAGTACTGACGGGTTTCACCACTGGCAGGGTAAAGCACCGTAACCAGTCGTCCATCTGCGGTGAGAACCGTCCCTAGTCCTAACTCTGCTTCACTATCGCTAATCCAGCGTTGGCCAGGTTGGTACTGCTGCGTCATGCTTGTCTCCGCTTGTTCTAAAAAAAGGCGCTGTATAGTAACGAATTAGTGGCTTAATTTCATTAACAGATACCGTGTACGTATTATTTAGCAGCTAAAAAATTAAAAATTAATAAGTGGCTTAGAAAAATCGAAATTAGACCAAAGTATTGCTGGAAGTTGACGCGCGTCAATACACCCAGAAAGTGTAGGGCTTAGTATAAAGCCATAGCAATCAACGACTCATTGACTACGGAGTAGCCAAATGTTCATGGATATAGTGGTTTTCGCAGGTATCGGCACTGTCCTACTGATGATTTCATTTTTTGCTGGCCTTGCTTACTTTCTCTGGAAGAATGAAACTGGTAAAGAGTAAGCAACGCTTCGCATACTAGGCACGCAAGGCAATTTGGCAGCTAACTTTAGCTGCCTTTTTTTATGCCAAAGGTTTATCTAGGCGATAAAAAAGCCAACCTTCAAGGTTGGCTTTTGCGTTTAACACATCAAGCGTGCGAGCGATTAAATAATCTTCAGTGCTTTCGCTTGCTCGGTTAGCTCATCACGGAAATCTGGGTGCGCAATAGCAATTAAAGCCAGTGCACGCTCACGCAAGGTCTTGCCGCGTAGCTGAGCAACGCCGTACTCAGTGATGACGTAATTGACATCATTTTTACCGGTACTGATCATTGAGCCTTCGGTCAGCATTGGCACAATCCGTGACACGGTGCCGCCTTTAGCGGTTGAGGGAGTCACGATCATGGCGCGGCCACCTTTAGAGAGGTTAGCGGCGCGCATAAAGTCACTTTGACCACCGGTGCTGGAGTACAGCATACGGCCAATACTTTCTGAGGCGCACTGACCAGCTAAATCCACTTGCATGGTACCGTTAATGGCCACCAAGTTATCGTTTTGGCCAGCAATAAACGGATCATTCACAAAGTCTGAAGGATGCATTTCAATCATGATGTTGTGATTCATCGCTTCATAGAGCACATCGGTACCCACGGCAAAGGTTGCAATGATCTTGCCTGGCTTAAAGTTTTTGCGGCGGCCAGTAATAGCACCACTTTTAAGTAGGCTAATAATGCCATCACCTAGAACTTCAGAGTGGATGCCTAAGTCTTTTTTGCTGGTGAGCAGGGTGACCACCGCATCGGGAATGCTACCAAAACCAATTTGTAAGGTGTCGCCATCATTGACGAGTTCAGCGACATAACCCGCAATGGCTTTTTCAATATCACCAATGGCGCCAGTGGGGACGTTACATACTTGATCAGTACTTTCGACTAAGCCAGCTACTTGGGAAATATGCACATGGCAGTCGCCATAGGCATAGGGCACGTTCGGGTTAACTTCTAAAATGACAGCGCGGGCTTTACTAACCGCAGCCATAGTATAGTCAGCACCAAGACTCAAAGAGAAATAACCATTTTTATCCATCGGTGAGGCCAATGAAAATACTACGTCAGCTGGCATTTCACCGCGCTTGATCATACGTGGAATTTCAGAGAAGTGGTTAGGGATCAGATCGATCCAACCTTCGTTACAGCCTTTACGTACCGTGCCGCTTAAAAAATAAGAGACATGGCGTACGTGATCAACAGTTTCAGGGTCAAGGTAATCGTATTTTTCGATGGCCAATAACTGGCAGACTTTAATATCTTGAAAGCGCGTTCTTTCACGGGATAGGGCACGTAACAGGTGAGGAGGTTCACCTACGCCTGTAGGAACAATAATACTATCGCCATTTTGTAACAGATCTAGGGCCTGATCTGCGCTCATTTTCTTTGCCAGGTACTGTGCTTCAGGTGATGACATGAGATTCCCCTAAGGTAACGATTGTTCTAGTTAAGGTTCTAGCTGAACATCAAAGTGAAAGGCTAGCACCTTTTTTGAAATTGTAAGACAAACTAGGAGGATAAGCATCCAATACCCTAATTTTGCGTGTCTTTGCAGTGTAGTTTATTTTAAATTTCTTAGTAATCCTAACCAAAGTATAGGATAGTTTTATATTGATATGGTGATTTTACTATATTTGTGGGTGCTGGAAGCGCTTAATTAAGTTTTAATCCGCAGCAAAACGTTGCAAATTTGCGCGGGTGAGCTGGGTATAGCTGGCTGTTAAAAGGTTAAAAAGTCTATATAGTGCTGAACTTGTTAGGAGCCACTGGGTCTTTTTTCGTGTAGGGGTTTCTAATAGAATCGTCTAAAATATGAAGAAAGCTTTGATTGGCTATAATTTCTTACAAATTATTTTTATCAGGTGATTTGTTAAGTAATAAGTGCAAATAAAGCTATGACTGAAATGTTTTGGTCATAATATCCGGTTAAACAGGTACTTTTATTAAGCGTAAGTAATATGTAAAAAAGACCAATGGAGCTAGACACATGAAAAAGAGTTTACTAAAAAATCCTAAAACTTTATTAGCTGCGGTAGTTGCAGGCAGTGTTTTAACCCTAGCAGGTTGTGCTGGTAACCCACCAACTGCTCAGTTAGCAGTAGCTACCCAAGCGCTTAATGCGGCCGAAACTGCAAGTGCAACTGAATATGCTCCAGTTGAGATGCAAGCTGCGCGTCAAAAAATGAACGATGCAGAAAAAGCTGATTTTGAAAAAGATTATAAAAAAGCTAAAGACTTAGCAGAGCAAGCAGAGTGGGATGCGCGTGTAGCAGAGCGTAAAGCTCAAGCTGAAAAGGTCCAGCGTGCAGTTAAAGATGCAGAGCGTGCAGTTCAGGAGTTACGTAACGAAGGTATGCGTGGCAGCAAGTAATTGTCACTTGGCTAATCGATCGAATAACTCAGAAAATATTTAAGGATATCTCCTATGCGTAAACTAATTCTCGTACCTAGTCTGATTGCATTAAGCGTTGGTTTAGCAGCTTGTGCGAACAAGCCTAACGTAGCACTTGAGCAAGCTCGTGAAAATGTGACTCAGCTGCAAAATAGTCCAGAAGCGTTAAAAATGGCGCCTTTAGAAACTAAAGATGCAGTCAAAATGCTCGATAAAGCAGATGCTGCTTACCGTGCAGGTAAAAAAGAGCAAGAAGTTAACCAGTTAGCATACTTAACTTCTCAGCGTGCAGAGCTAGCTAAGCAAACTGTTGTGCTAAAAAGCGGCGAAGCAGCGCTGAAAAACTCTTCAAATGAGCGTGCTCAAGCGCGTTTAGATGCTCGTGAGGCTGAAATTCGCAAGCTGCAAGATAAGCTCAGCAACCTAGAAGCTAAGCCTACCGAGCGTGGTTCATTGGTTACCTTTGGTGATGTATTGTTTGACCTAAACAAAGCAGAACTAAAGCCAGCCGCTTACCGCAATGTACGTCAGTTAGCTGAGTTCTTACGCGAAAACCCAGAGCGCAAAGTGCTCATCGAAGGTTTCACTGATAGTACCGGTGCTGCGGCCTATAACGTGCAGTTATCTGAGCGCCGTGCTGAATCAGTTAAGCGTGCTTTAGTTAAAGAGGGCGTAGATTTTAGCCGTATTAGCACTGTAGGGTTCGGTAAAGAATACCCAGTTGCTGACAATGCGACCCCAGCTTCACGTTCAATGAACCGCCGTGTTGAAGTAACTATCTCTAACGATAGTAAAGAGGTAGCACCACGCCGCTAAGGTGGGGGACTTTACTAAGTTTTTAGTAAAGCAGTAATACAAACGCTGGATCAGCAATTTGATCCAGCGTTTTTTTGTGCTAAAAAAAGGCCAGTCGAGCAGTAGCTGACTGGCCTTTTCGTTTGGACTGGACAGACTAAGGGGGAGTCTGACTAGTAGTGACGGTTGCAGGCTTGGCTTGCATGTCGCCACCCAAGGCTTTGTAGAGTTCGACTTCACTGGTTAGCTGCTGTAGCTGAGTCAGAATATGTTGTTGTTGACTGCTAAATAGCTGGCGCTGTGCATCTAATAGTGTGAGTTGGTTATCAATGCCTTCGCGGTAACGTAAATCAGCTAAGCGGAAATACTCTTGGTTGGCACTGACTAACTGCTGCTGGGCGGTTAGCTGCTGTTGTAAGCTAGTGCGCGAGGTCAACCCATCCGCCACTTCACGAAAAGCCGCTTGAATCGCTTGCTCATACTGGGCAACGTTAATGTCTTTTTGAATTTCGCTGTAATTCAAATTAGCTTTTAAGCGACCGGCAGTAAAGATTGGCAAGTTAATGCGCGGCTGAAATAACCAGCTACCACTGCCGCCATCAAATAAACCAGATAAATCAGGGCTGAGCGTACCGGCATTGGCAGTTAAGCTAATGCTTGGAAAGAACGCTGCACGGGCTGCACCAATGTTGGCGTTGGCTGCTTGCAGTGCATGTTCGGCTTGTAAAATATCTGGGCGATTACGCAGTAACTCTGCAGGTAAGCCGGCTTCTACTTCAGGCAGCTGAATTTGCGCTAATGTGCGTTTGGTTTGTAGGTTGAGCGGTGCTTGCACGCCGACCAGTTGTTGCAGCGCATGTTGGCTTTTCTTAAGTTGCAGTTGCGCTTGAGCAATTGCAACCTTGGCCGTGTTGACCGCTGACTTTGACTGATTGAGCTCAAGTGCAGTGGCAATGCCTGCTTCATAGCTGCGCTCGGTAATCCGCAAGCTGTCCTGATAGGTATCTAAGGTATGTTGCGCTAATTCAGTCAGTTGTTGATTGGCCAGTAAATTGAACCAAGCATTAGCCACACCAGCGATTAAGCTTAGCTCGGCGCTGCGTTTCGCTTGCTCGGTGGCAAAGTATTGTTGTAGCGCTTGGTCTTGTAGGCTCCGGATGCGGCCAAAAAAGTCCAACTCCCAAGCGCTAAGTCCAACCGTAACCCCGTACTGACTATTAATCGTGCTTTGCCCAGTAGGACTTAAGGAGCCAGGCAAACGCTGGCGACTGCCTGAGGCGTCAACGCCTAAGTTGGGGAAGAGTTCGCTGCGCTGAATACGATACAGCGCTTGGAAAGCCTCAACATTTAACGCAGCTACCCGTAGATCGCGATTATTTTCTAAAGCCGTGTGGATCAGTTGCTTCAGTTCTGCATCGTTAAAGTAGTCTTGCCAAGCAGGTAGCGCCAGTTGGCGCTCACTACGTTGGGTTTCCCAGTGCTCAGCCACTGGCGTGGCGGGGCGCTGGTATGAGGGTGCCAATGAACACCCACTAATCAGTGTAGCCACACTCAGTGCTAAAACTGAATATTTCATGGTTGCTCCTTATGGCTAGCAGCATTGTCAGCTTTGGATTTAAACAGCGAGCTCACCATTACATAAAATAACGGTACGAAGAAGATAGCCAGCAACATGGCTGTTACCATACCGCCAATAACTCCGGTACCAATCGCGTGCTTACTGCCTGAGCCGGCGCCAGTGGCAATGGCTAATGGAATCACCCCAAAGACGAACGCTAATGACGTCATAATGATTGGGCGCAGACGAATGCGGCTGGCTTCCACTGCTGCATCCACAAGACTCATGCCTTGTTCATGCAGAGATTTAGCAAATTCCACAATCAAAATCGCGTTACGTGCGGACAGACCAATGGTGGTGAGTAAACCAACTTGGAAGAACACGTCATTTGATAAGCCGCGGAAATACGTGGCTAACAGGGCACCAATAATGCCCAGTGGCACCACCAAGATGACCGCAAATGGAATCGACCAGCTTTCATAGAGTGCCGCAAGACACAGAAACACTACCAGCAGCGATAACGCATACAGAGCTGGCGCTTGGTCACCAGAGAGACGCTCCTCATAGGAGAGTCCGGTCCAGGAGATGCCCACTCCAGGTGGCAGCTCTTTGGCGATCTCTTCTACCGCGAGCATCGCTTCACCGGAACTGTAGCCCGGCTTAGGGGCGCCGGCGATATTGACCGCAGGTACTCCGTTATAGCGCGATAGCTTAGGCGGACCATAGATCCATTTACCGCTGGCAAAGGTATCAAAGGCAATCATCTCACCTTGATTGTTGCGTACATACCATTTACCTAAGTCTTCCGGATTCATGCGAGACTCTGCCTGACCTTGCAGGTAGACTTTTTTCACCCGTCCGCGATCAATAAAGTCGTTAACGTAGCTACTACCCCAAGCGATCGATAATGTTTGGTCGATGTCACTCAGACTAATACCTAGAGTACGGGCTTTTTCATCATCGATTTCTAGCTGGAATTGCGGCTCATCGCGTAGGCCATTGACCCGTACTCCCACTAGTTTTTCATGGGCGTTAGCTTTTTGGATAAATAGATCCCGTGCTTCACTGAGCGCCTCATGGCCGATACCTGATTGGTCTTGTAAATACAGCTCAAAACCAGTGGCATTACCTAGGGCCATAATGGCCGGTGGCGCAAACGCAAACACCATGGCATCACGGAAGCTAAAGAAATGCTGTTGCGCGCGATCAGCTAAGGCAAATACGTTATCTGCCGCACCGGTGCGCTCGCTCCAGTCTTTTAGGCCGATAAAAGCCATCCCCGAGTTTTGACCACGACCTGCAAAGTTAAAGCCAGTAATGGTAAACACTGAGTTGACGATGTCTTTTTCTTCGTCCAGTAAGTACTCACGCATTTGCTTAACTACTTCATAGGTGCGCTCGTTACTTGAACCCGCTGGAGTTTGCACTTGGGCAAACAGCACCCCTTGGTCTTCGTCAGGTAAGAACGCGGTTGGGATGATTTTAAACATCCACACCATGGCGCCAACCACTGCCGCGTAGAAGATTAAGTAGGGGAATTTAACTCGTAAAGCGGTAGAAACACTGCGCTCATAACCACGTACACCTTTATCAAAGGTGCGGTTAAACCAGCCAAAGAAACCACGTTTTTCGTGTTGGCCTTTAGTAATAGGCTTAAGCATGGTGGCACATAACGCCGGGGTGAAGATCAGTGCTACCAGTACCGACAGTACCATGGCGGCAATAATAGTGACCGAGAACTGCTGGTAGATCGCACCGGTGGAGCCTTCAAAGAAGGCCATCGGGAAAAATACCGCCGAGAGGACTAAACCGATTCCCACCAGAGCGCTTTGAATCTGCCCCATGGATTTACGCGTGGCTTCAACCGGGGATAAGCCTTCTTCAGACATCACCCGTTCTACGTTTTCCACGACCACAATGGCGTCGTCCACCAACAAACCAATGGCCAGTACCATGGCAAACATGGTTAAGGTGTTAATACTGTAACCAAAGGCTGCCAGTACACCGAAGGTACCTAGAATAACTACCGGTACAGCCAGTGCTGGAATTAGGGTCACGCGAATATTCTGTAAGAACAAGAACATGACCAAGAACACCAGAATACTGGCTTCACCCAAGGTTTTAAGTACGCCGTTAATCGAAGCTGAAATAACCGGAGTGGTATCGTAGGGGTAAACGATTTTCATGCTCGGTGGAAAGAAAGGCTCAAGGCTAGTGAGTGTTTCACGGACAGCCTTAGCGGTTTCTAGGGCGTTCGCGCCCGTTGCTAGCTTAATCCCGATACCAGTTGCTGGCATACCGTTGTATTCAGCACTGATGCTGTAGTTTTCACCGCCGAGCTCAACCTTAGCGACGTCTTTTAAACGTACCTGCGAGCCATCGGCATTGGTTTTAAGCAAGATATTGCGAAACTGCTCTGGGGTTTCTAGGCGGGTTTTGCCAATGATGGTGGCGTTTAATTGCTGGCCTGGTACTGCAGGCAAGCCACCAAACTGACCGGATGAAACCTGTACGTTTTGCGCACGAATAGCCGCAGTAACATCCATTGGCGTCAGGGCAAAGTTGGTTAACTTGGCCGGATCGAGCCAGATACGCATGGCGTACTGGGCACCAAACACCTGGAAGTCACCCACGCCTTTGGTACGTGAGACAGGGTCTTGCACGTTAGATACGATGTAATCCGCAATATCGTTTTTATCTAGACTGCCATCTTCAGAGATAAAACCCACCACCATTAAGAAGTTGGAAACTGACTTAGTCACGCGAATCCCTTGCTGCTGCACCTCTTGGGGAAGCAGTGGGGTAGCTAGTTGCAGTTTGTTTTGCACCTGAACTTGGGCAATATCTGGATCAACGCCTTGCTCAAATGTAACGTCAATGGTCATGCTGCCATCGGAGTTACTGTCGGCGGAGATGTAGCGTAATCCGTCAATACCGTTAAGCTGTTGCTCAATGACCTGCACCACAGTGTCCTGCACGGTTTGTGCTGAGGCACCACGGTAAGTGACCGAAATTCCCACCGCAGGCGGCGCGATATCAGGGTATTGGTTAACGGGCAGTTTTAAGATGGCAAGACCACCCACCAGCATCGTGACTAATGCCAAAACCCAGGCAAAAATCGGACGATCAATAAAAAAGTTAGACATTATAAACCAAGCTCCTAATTAGCCGTGGCAGCTGAGGCCGGCTCACTGCTTTGGACGTTGGTGGCGGGGTGCGGATCGGTTTTAACGCCCGGCTGAATAAACTGCAGACCTTCTGTAATCAAACGATCCCCGGCTTGTAAGCCTTCATTGACCAGCCACTTGTTACCTGCGGTGCGCTCGGTTTTTAAAGTACGAACTTCCACTTCATTGTCAGCATTGAGCACCATGGCAATTGGCTCACCCCGAGGGTTGCGGGTAATGCCTTGTTGTGGGGCTAAAATAGCGTGCTTTTGCTCACCAGTTACCAACTGTGCCCGCACATACATACCTGGCAGTAAAATTTGCTCTGGGTTAGGGAAAACTGCACGCAAAGTGACGGCACCGGTGCTTGGTTCAACCGACACTTCAGAGAACTCTAACTTGCCCTCGTGCTCATAGATGGCGCCATTTTCCAGCTGTAACGTCACTTTGGCAGCATTGTCTGAGGCTTTTTCTAAGGTGCCTTGACGTAATTCTTCGCGAAGACGCAGTAACTCTACGGAAGATTGAGTAACGTCAACATAGATCGGATCCAGTTGTTGGATAATCGCTAATTCTTGAGCCTGGCCATTATTGACTAAGGCGCCTTCAGTCACGCTTGAGCGACCAATGCGCCCAGAAATAGGGGCTTTGACTTGGGTGTACTGCAGATCAATTTTGGCTTTTTCTAAGGCCGCTTGTGCTTGTAGGTGCGCTGAGTGGGCGTCGTCGTATTGTTGACGGCTAACTGCACGCTCATCAACTAAGCGTTTGTAGCGGGTGGCCAGTGAGCGCGTAGCAATTTGATTGGCTTCGGCACTTTTTAAGTTGGCTTGATAGATCGCAGGATCAATTTGATACAGCTGATCACCCGCTTTAATGTCTGTGCCTTCAGTGAACAGGCGCTTTTGAATAATTCCAGTGACCTGTGGGCGCACTTCAGCGATGCGGTAAGCCGCAGTGCGACCTGGCAGTTCGGTGGTAAGGGTATAGGGTTGAGCCTCAAGGGTAACGAAACCGACTTTAGGTGGAGGCTGTTGCTGACTGGTGGTGTTTGCTTCTTGTTCATTGCAGGCTGTGAGCAGAACAACAGCGCAGGCTAAGCTAGACAGCTTTAAAGCGGGGCGTAAAAAGGTGCGTTTCATAGCTTAAGGTTTCCTATAGCCACTTCAGGTGGCAGATACAAAGCAAAAAGCCGTCGAGCAGTACGCAATTTAGGCCATTACGGCTCTAGACTGCGCGGGACGGCAAATCTTATGAATTTCTTAATCGACTTAATATACCTAGATTTAAAAGTCTTAGTAAGTTTTTTACTTTCAAACAGTTATTACAAATTATGTTAGTTACTTTCTTGTAACTAGTCTGAATAAAGAGTCAAGTTGACGTTATATTTAATTGGCTAATAAGCTGTTTATGATGACAGTCATTAGTAGTGGATGTTAAGTGCTAAAGCAATTGCCCGACAAAATGCGCTGGCAGGATTATCGGGCAAGTGTGGGTTAAGAAAGGTTGTTATCTCTGTTGGTGGGCAGCTACAGTGCCTGCAGCAGGAAAGGCCACCAAATGATCAGCAGCCACGTCAATACCCACCACTTCCCCTAAGAAATGATCGGTATGGCTAGTAAAGACGGCCTCAAGATAATTACCCGTTGGCAGTTTTAGTCGATACAGGGTGTAGGCCCCCAAAAAAGTTTTGCCGACAATCGTGGCTTTTAGTTTGCTATTGGGCGCGTCAATAATGTCATCGGGGCGTAATAACACATCTACGGCGCTACCCGCTGGCCAGCCATAGGCTCGATTGCCACGGATAATTCCCAGTTCAGTTTGTACGCTTTCTGGGGTAAGCAATTGTCCGCGAATAAAATAGCCTTGACCAATAAAGCTGGCGACAAAGGGCGTGCGTGGTTCGTGATAGAGGTTATAGGGTGTATCCCATTGCTCCAAGTTGCCTTTATTGAACACGCCAATTTGATCGCTGACGGCAAAGGCCTCTTCTTGATCATGGGTGACTAAAATAGCACTGGTGCCACGGGCCTTAAGAATTTCTCGTACTTCTTGGCTGAGCTGGCGCCGCAGCTCCGTATCAAGGTTAGAGAAGGGTTCATCGAGCAATAACAGTTGTGGATCAGGCGCTAGGGCGCGGGCTAAAGAGACCCGTTGTTGTTGACCGCCAGATAGCTCATTGGGGTAACGCTTGCTCAGGTGCTCGAGTTTCACCAGTGCCAGTAACTCTTGGGCTTGCTGCTTGGCATTGGCTTGCTGACGAATCCCAAACAGCACATTTTGCTCAACGGTCAGATGTGGAAACAAGGCATAGTCTTGAAACACCATGCCAATGCGTCGTTTCTCTGGCGCTAAGGAAAATCCCGCTTTGGATAAGGTGCGTCCAGCTAGGCTGATTTTCCCTGCACTAATCGGCTCAAAACCAGCAATTGCTCGTAGTGTGGTGGTCTTGCCACAACCCGAAGGACCTAATAAACAGCCAATATCCCCCGCATTTAAGTGCAGGGTCAGGTCATTGACGATGATTTGCTCATCATAACCACAGGCTAGATTGGTGAGCGACAGCAGCGGGCCGTTATATTGATCAGTCATTGCTTACTAAGCTTGGCTTAATTAAAAACTCTAACAGGGCTTTTTGTGCATGTAAGCGGTTTTCCGCCTGAGTCCAGACGCCGCTGCGTGGATCTTCTAATAGATCGTGACTAATTTCCTCGCCACGGTGTGCTGGCAAGCAGTGGAGAAATAAAACCTGTGGATCGGCTAAGTCTAGGAGCTCGCGAGTGACTTGATAGCCAGCAAACTGCTTAATTCGGGCTTGGGCTTCGGCCTCTTGGCCCATGGAGGCCCACACATCGGTACTAATAACGTGAGCACCTTGCACTGCTTGCTTGGGATCACGAATAATTTGCGCCCGACTGCCAGCCCAACGCATCAGTTCTGCATCGGGTTCAAAACCCTCAGGGCAGCTAACCACTAAGTTAAAGCCATACTGCACCGCAGCTTCAATATAAGAGCTGCACATATTGTTGCCATCACCAATCCAGACTACGGTTTTGTCTTTAATGCAGCCGCGCAGTTCACGATAGGTTTGCATATCAGCAAGGAGCTGGCAGGGGTGATGGTCATCGGATAGGCCATTAATAATTGGCGCGCTAGAGTTGGCTGCAAACTCGGTTAGGGTGCTATGGGCAAAGGTGCGAATCATGATGGCATCAAGCATGCTCGACATCACAATTGCGGAGTCGGCCAGTGGTTCGCCGCGGCCGAGCTGGGTATCGCGTGGTGATAAAAATAACGCTGAACCACCCAGTTGAAACATGCCAGCCTCAAAGGAGACGCGGGTACGGGTTGAGGACTTTTCAAAGATCATGCCGAGCACTCGGCCTTTTAGTGGTTCACAAGCAATACCTTGTTGGCGCAGCTGCTTGAGCTGAATGCCACGTTGAATAAGGTGTTCCAGTTCTGCTGGGGTACAGTCTTGCAAGGTTAAAAAGTGACGAGGCGACATATCAAGCCTTTGAACAGTAAAGTCAGTGAGAGAAGAAAAATAAGCCTAAGATAGTAGCGACAAACTACCGTCTGGCGCAAATTTGTTTTGGCTGGTAGCGACTTTTTGCTAGTGATAAAGCCGAGCGAATTAGTTGGTTTTAAGCTAAACTAGCGCCAGAATTAAACCATCAGTAGTTTAACTAACGCTAAGTTGGGTGGCTGAACCATCCAGATCAGATGAGGTGTATTGTGGATATTATCGAGACTATTAAAGATCAAATCGCGAGTAACCCTATTTTGCTTTACATGAAAGGCTCACCGAATGCGCCGCAGTGTGGTTTTTCTCAGCGTGCCTCCCAAGCTTTAATGTCTTGCGGTGAGCGTTTTGCGTTCGTTGATATTTTGCAAAACCCAGAGATTCGCGCCAACTTGCCAGGCTATGCGAACTGGCCGACTTTCCCGCAGTTATGGGTGCAAGGCGAATTAGTGGGCGGTTGCGACATCATTATGGAAATGTATGAAAGCGGTGAGCTGCAAACTTTAGTTAAGGGCGCAGCGCCAGCAGAAGCCTAAGCGCTAATCCTAGAGCAGCAAAAATGCCCAATAAACACCTGTGTTATTGGGCATTTTTTATGTGCAGCAGTTAAGCCTATTAGGCTAAGTGATCGCCTACCCGCAACAGCTTCATGGTGTTGGTGCCACCCACCGTATGATAGCTATCACCTTTGGTAAGGATAACCCAGTCACCTTTTTCCACTGCGCCGCGTTTAATTAACTCATCCACTGCAGCTTGACTGACTTTCTCGTTAGGCATTGAGCTAGGATCAAAGGGCACGGTGTAAACGCCGCGAAACAGCGCTACTCGCGCTTGGGTTTCACGGGTAGGGGCAAAGGCATAAATTGGCATTGAGGAGCGAATGCGCGACATCACTAACGGGGTGTAGCCACTTTCAGTGAGGGCGATAATCGCTTTGACTCCCGGAAAGTGATTGGCCGTGTACATTGCTGCCAAAGCAATACTTTCATCCCAGCGCTCAAACTGTTGACCAATACGGTGCATGGATTGACGCATAATCGGGTTCTTTTCCGCACCGCGGCAGACACGATCCATGGCTTTGACTGCTTCAACTGGATAGTCACCAGCGGCAGTTTCTGCTGAGAGCATCACCGCATCGGTGTAGTCGAGGGCGGCATTAGCCACATCCGAGACTTCAGCGCGGGTAGGCATGGGGCTAGTAATCATCGACTCCATCATTTGCGTGGCAGTGATGACCGCTTTATTTTGATGGCGTGCAGCGGCAATGATTTTCTTTTGAATACCAACCAGTTCCGCATCGCCAATTTCTACCCCTAGATCACCTCGGGCGACCATCACCGCATCACTGGCGGCGATTAAGCCATTGAGCGCTTCATCATTGGTCACTGCTTCAGCGCGCTCGATTTTGGCCACTAACCAAGCATTGGAGCCCGCTTCGTCACGTAAACGCCGCGCCAATTGCATATCGGCGGCATCCCGCGGGAAAGAGACGGCTAAATAGTCGAGTTCCAGCTCAGCGGCTAAGCGAATGTCTTGTTTGTCTTTATCGGTTAGGGCGGGGGCAGTTAAGCCGCCACCGCGGCGGTTAATACCTTTGTGATCAGACAGCGGGCCGCCAATCAACACACGGCAATGCAGCGCATCAGCGGTTACTGACTCAACTACCATTTCAATGCGACCGTCATCAAGTAACAGTTCATCACCTACTTTGCAATCGGTAACCAAATTAGGGTAGTCAATGCAGACTACTTGTTGGGTGCCAGCATCGCGGGGGTGGGTGGTGGAAAAGATAAAGCTATCGCCTTCGGCTAATTCGATTTTTTTCTCAGCAAATTTGGCAATCCGAATTTTTGGACCTTGTAGGTCACCTAGTAATGCGACAAAGCGTTGATGTTTTGCCGCGATTTCACGGATTAGTTCGGCGCGGGCTTTGTGTTCGGCGGCGGTACCGTGGGAAAAATTAAGGCGGGCTACATCTAGCCCAGCAAGAATCAGTTGTTCAATAACTTCTGGCGAGCTTGAGGCAGGGCCGATGGTGGCAACAATTTTAGTGCGTCGCAATGACATTGTTTTGCTCCTTATGAAAACTGCTTTAAGCCTACTACGGGAATGTTACGTAGTCACTTCAAATGGGGGCTACAGCTTAGATAAATCACAGTTTTTTAGGTGATGAAAAGTCATTTAACAAAAAGGCCAACCGATCGCGTTGATGGGTTGGCCTAAGCAAATGACTAATACAGAAGTTAAGCGGTTAATTAAAAGCCAGACTTGGGTTGAAAAAACAATTGATCACCGCGCTTGAGCCCAACTAAACTGGCATCGTCACGGGCAACTTCTGCTTCTACTAACTGATTTTCACCGCCTACTTTTAAGGTCACTCGGGTAATGGCGCCGAGCGGGCGAATATCGCGGACAATGCCTTGTTTAAAGTCGGACTTGGCCGATTGTGATAACCAAACTTCGTGAGGACGAAATTGGATTTCTTCGCCATTTTCTACTTTTAAATGGTTGGAGTCGCCTAAAAAGTGGTAGACGAACTCGCTGGCCGGGTTTTCATACACTTCAGCGGGGGTGCCAATTTGCTCGATGACACCTTTGTTCATCACCACAATGCGATCGGCAACTTCCATCGCTTCTTCTTGGTCGTGGGTTACAAACACAGAAGTTAAGTTGATGTCTTCGTGTAGCTGCGCTAACCAGCGACGTAACTCTTTACGCACTTTAGCATCAAGGGCGCCAAAGGGTTCGTCCAGCAGTAAAATTTGTGGCTCAACAGCTAGCGCACGGGCTAAAGCAATGCGCTGGCGCTGACCGCCAGATAACTGCTCTGGAAAGCGATCCGCCAGCCAGTCCAGTTGCACCATTTTTAGCAGTTGCAAGACTTTTTGCTCAATCACCGCCTCGCTGGGGCGCTCGCGTCGCGGTTTCATCCGCAGACCAAAGGCCACGTTGTCAAATACACTCATATGACGAAACAGCGCGTAGTGCTGGAAGACAAAGCCGACATTACGTTTACGTACATCCCGGCGCGAGACATCATCGCCATTAAATAAAATGCTGCCGCTATCGGGCGTCTCTAAACCCGCAATAATGCGCAGTAAAGTGGTTTTACCGCAGCCTGATGGGCCAAGTAAGGCCACCAGCTCACCGGCTTGAATAGCTAAGTTAATATCGTTTAAGGCCGTGAAGTTGCCAAATTGCTTATTCACGTGATTGACTGAAATACTCATGGCTTAGGCTTCTCCACGCTTAAATTGGCGCTCAATACGCGCTTCGCTCCACTGTTTTAGTAATAAAATGACCAGCGCTAAGGCTAACAGCAGGCTGGCCACGCTAAAGGCAGCGACTTGGTTATATTCGTTGTATAAAATTTCTACATGCAACGGTAAGGTGTTGGTAAAGCCGCGGATATGGCCTGAAACCACAGATACCGCGCCAAACTCACCGAGGGCGCGTGCGGTACAAAGCACCACGCCATACATCAGTCCCCACTTAATATTAGGTAAGGTGACGTGCCAAAACATTTGCCAACCGCTGGCGCCGAGTAAACGAGCAGCTTCTTCCTCTTGGGTTCCTTGTTGTTGCATAAGGGGAATTAACTCCCGAGCGACAAAGGGTACTGTGACAAATAAGGTGGCTAGAATAATCCCCGGGAAAGCGAAGATGATTTGAATATCATGCTCAATCAGCCACTGCCCAAAAAAGCCTTGGGCACCGAACAGTAAAACAAAGACTAAACCGGCAATAATCGGTGATACCGAAAAAGGCAGATCAATTAAGGTGATTAAAAAGCTTTTGCCGCGAAACTCATACTTACTCACGCACCACGCTGCTGCCACACCAAAACTGAGATTCAGCGGTACCGAAATGCCCACCGCCCACAAGGTCAGTTTAAGGGCTGAAATTGTATCTGGCTCAATAATCGCTTGCCAGAAGGTGTTAACCCCCATGGCTAAGGCTTCGCTGATCACCACATAGAGTGGAAAGACTAAAAATAGGGCGAACACTAACCAAGCCAGCGTAATGAGCAGGTTGCGTCCAGAGATAAAACGCTGCAAAGCATGCATGGTTAGGCTCCTTGATTCTTAGCGATTTTACGTTGTAACAAGTTAATCAGTAGCAGTAAGACAAAAGACACCACCAGCATTAATACGCCAATTGCCGTGGCAGCGGCGTAGTCGTACTGATCCAGCTTAACCATGATTAAAAACGGTAAAATCTCAGTTTTGTTTTGAATATTGCCTGAAATAAAAATGACCGAGCCGTATTCACCGACGCCACGGGCAAAGGCCAGGGCAAAGCCGGTGAGCCAAGCGGGTAGCAGGGTCGGTAATAAAATATGACGAAACACTTGCCAAGGTTTAGCACCTAAGCAGGTGGCCGCTTCTTCAATTTCCTTGGGAATATCTTCCAGTACCGGCTGAATAGTACGCACCACAAAAGGTAGGGTGACAAAGACTAAGGCGATGGTGATTCCGAACGGGGTAAAGGCAATTTTTAGATCGAACTTACCCGCTAGCTCACCGAGTAAACCATTAGGTGCATATAACCGAGTTAACGCAATACCCGCCACGGCCGTCGGCAAAGCGAAGGGTAAATCAACCATCGCATCAATGATTTTGCGTCCGGGGAATTGATAGCGCACCAATACCCAAGCCAGCAAGGTGCCGATCAGGCCATTGGCTAGCGCAGCTAAAAATGCCGTGCCAAAACTGAGCTTAAGCGCTGCCAATACGCGCGGTTCGCTAATTACGCCAAGAAATTGCTCCCAGGTCATTTGCGAGGCATGTAAAAACATCGCACCTAACGGAATAAGTACCAAAAGGCTCAGGTAAACCAAGGTGTACCCAAGGGTTAGATTAAATCCTGGAATAACGGGGGAGGTTCGACGGCTCATGCTGTTCTTCACATGTATCCATAACAAATAGAGCTAGCATCCTAGGGGATAAAGTATATATCTGAAAATAACTGTGGGCGATTCAGTTATTCTTTTTTAGTCTATGTAGAGAGGGTAGAGATAAAGGCCATTCACGTTGCGCCTAGCAATTGATTGGGTTAGTGGCTAGGTATTGATTGAGACTTGCTCACCAAAGTCATGAGTAGTTTGTCGCTAAGCCTTGTTATTGCTGGGCTAACTCAGGTTTTTAAGTAAGCCATTAATAGAGCTGAGAGGGGGGTAACCATTAACTGCTTCAAGGGTAAGATGAATAAAATTCAATTTGAGGTGAATTTAACTCGTTTTACTCAGGTTCAGCTTCCCGCTTAAATGACGCCATTCCAAACGTTTAACCCTTTAGCTTTTAGGTGGCACAGTATTATGAGTAACCCTTTTGCTTGTTCAATTAAGCGCATTCGCTTCGATGAAAACTACCAGCCAGCGGATAACACCCGGCAGACCACTAACTTTGCCAACTTAGCCCGTGGTGACAGTCGTCAAGAAAACCTACGTAAAACCTTGGCCATGATTAATAATCGCTTTAATTCACTGGCGACCTGCGATAACCCTAAAGGCGATCGTTACTCTTTAGAGTTGGATATTATTTCTGCTGAGTTAGATATTGAAGGCAACGGTCAAACTTTCCCATTCATTGAAATGCTCAAAAGCACCGTGATTGATCATCACGCTAATCAGCGCTTTGAGGGCATGATTGGTAATAGCTTTTCATCTTATGTGCGTGACTATGATTTTAGCGTCGTGTTATTAGAGCAAGGCTTTAAAGTCAATGAGCAGCCAGAAGGCTTTGGTGACTTGCATGGTAAGTTGTATCAGCACTTAATTAATTCTGAAGCTTTTCAAGCTGAGTTTAGCAAGCAGCCGGTGATTTGCTTGAGTGTTTCCACCTCAAAAACCTATTACCGCACTACCAATACCCACCCTGTGTTAGGAGTGGAGTATAAAAATGATGAGTATTCACGCACCGATGACTACTTTGCCAAAATGGGCTTAACCGTGCGCTACTTTAAACCAGAGAATGGCAGTGCACCGCTAGCTTTTTATTTTGCTGGTGACTTATTAGCCGATTACACCGATTTTGAATTAATCAGCGCCATCAGCACCATGGAAAGCTTTCAGAAAATCTATCGCCCAGAGATCTATAACACCAACTCGCCGGCCGGTGTGGTGTATCAGCCTAGTCTGAGCTACCAAGATTTTTCGTTGACACAGATTGTTTATGACCGCGTCGAGCGTGGCGAACTAGCAGTTAAACAAGGTAAGTGGACAGAAGAGCACTTTATTAAGCCTTACCAAGCTATTTTAAATGAGTGGGCTGCTAACTTTTGCATCGAAACCGCTAAACAACGCAAAGTCGCTTAATCAAATAAAACTAAGACAGAAGAATTTAATATGGCAATTTTATTACCCACGTCAACCGCTGGCAGTTTACCCAAGCCCTCATGGCTCGCTGAGCCAGAAAAACTCTGGTCACCTTGGAAACTAGAAGGCGAAGCCTTGGCTGAGGCTAAGCAAGATGCACTGCGCTTATCTTTGCAAGAGCAACTGCATGCGGGAATTGATATCGTCAGTGATGGCGAGCAAACCCGTCAGCACTTTGTGACTACCTTCATTGAGCATTTGGAAGGGGTGGACTTTGAGCAGCGTGAAACGGTGCGTATTCGTAACCGTTACGATGCCAGCGTGCCGTCGGTGGTGGGTGAGGTGTCACGGCAAAAGCCGGTGTTTGTGGAAGACGCTAAGTTTTTACGTAGCCAAACCACGCAGCCGATTAAATGGGCTTTGCCTGGGCCGATGACGATGATTGATACCCTGTATGACGGGCATTACAAAAGTCGTGAAAAGCTGGCTTGGGAATTTGCCAAAATTCTTAATCAGGAAGCGTTAGAACTTGAAGCGGCTGGGGTCGATATCATTCAGTTTGATGAGCCCGCATTTAACGTGTTTTTTGATGAGGTTAATGATTGGGGCGTGGCGACTTTGGAGCGCGCCCTAGAAGGCTTACAGTGTGAAACTGCGGTGCATATTTGCTACGGCTATGGCATTAAAGCCAACACCGACTGGAAGAAAACCTTGGGTTCAGAGTGGCGCCAATACGAAGAAGCCTTTCCTAAACTGCAGCAGTCTAAGATCGATATTATCTCGCTAGAGTGTCAAAACTCACGGGTGCCGATGGATTTGATTGAGTTAATCCGCGGAAAAAAGGTCATGGTGGGCGCAATTGATGTGGCGACTAACCAAATCGAAACGCCAGAACAAGTAGCTGATACCTTACGCAAAGCTTTGCAGTTTGTGGATGCCGATAAGCTGTATCCATCGACTAACTGCGGTATGGCGCCGTTAGCGCGGACTGTGGCGCGGGGCAAGTTGCAGGCCTTAAGTGCGGGCGCGGAGATTATTCGACAAGAATTAGCACGCTAGTTGGAGTGAGAGCAAAGGGTGCTTTCTGCTGAGAGGAAGCACCCTTTGTGGTTTGAATGAATAGGTTTAAATTGATTGATGTTGGGTAGGGTGATGGTTAACGCAACAGAGTTTAAAAACGCAATGTCTTTATTAACCAGTGCAGTCAATGTGGTGACTACCTATGGCGAGTCGGGTGCCCATGGTTTTACCGCCTCGGCGGTATGCAGTGTGACGGATACTCCACCGACTCTGTTGGTGTGTATGAAGCAGTCGTCTCGCTCGCACGCACATTTTGTGCAAAATAAAGTGCTTTGCGTCAATGTGTTAAATGCCGCCCATGCTTCACTTTCCAATGCCTTTGCTTCCTCAAAGCTGAGTTCTGAGCAGCGTTTTGAGCTGGGTGAGTGGCAGCGCTTACAAACAGGCGCACCTGCCTTAACCGATGCTTTAGTGAGTTTTGACTGCACAATTGAGCAAATTCAAGCAGTGGGTACCCATACCATTTTTATTTGTCCAATTGTGGGTATTCAACATAATCAGCCAGAGCAAGCTTTGGTCTACTTTAATCGTGCTTATCATCCAGTTGGTGAGTTGGTCTCGATTTAGTTTATTGTTAATTCTTTTGCATAAGCGCGTGGGGATGGTATGGAACTTGTTGTTTTTTTAGTGATTGGGGCGTTAGCCGGATTTGCTGCAGGGCTGTTTGGTGTGGGTGGTGGCACCATTATTGTGCCTTTATTATTTATTGTGTTTACCCAGATGGGCTATGACCCTGCGGTGATTATGCATCTGGCATTAGGCACGTCGCTGGCGACCATTATTGTGACTTCAATTAGTTCGTTTATGGCCCATAACAAGAAAGGTGGCGTTATTTGGCCTGTGTTTAAAAACTTAGCGCCGGGCATGGCCTTAGGTTGTTTTTTTGGTGCCGGTATTGCCGGCTGGTTATCAGCGGTGTACTTGCAGTTAATTGTGGGCGTGTTTTTGCTGTGGGTGGCTTACACCATGTTTAGCGGCGCTAATAAAGTTGTGGATACCAGCCGATCCTTGCCGAGCACGGCTGCGCAAGTGGGCGCAGGGGCTGGTATTGGTATTGCGTCGGCAATTTTTGGCATTGGCGGGGGCAGTTTAACCGTGCCGTATTTGACTCGCTATGGGGTAGTGATGCAAAAAGCGGTGGGTACTTCAGCGGCTTGTGGTTTGCCGATTGCCATCGCGGGCGCTTTAGGTTTTGTTTACTTTGGCATGCAAGAGCAAATCACAGTGCCAAACACCTTGGGTTATGTGCATATTTATGCGTTTTTAGGTATCAGTATTATGAGCTTTTTCACCGCCAAACTCGGCGCCAAAGTAGCTCACGCACTATCACCGAGTGTGCTGAAAAAGTGTTTTGCGGTGTTATTGGTATTGGTGGGCGTATTTTTTGTCCTGAAAGGAATGGGCTGGGTTTAAGGAGCTTGGAGAAGGCTACTTTTTTGATTGTATAAGTTATTGAATGATAAAGAAGGTGTTTGAGGATGACGTTTTTTGTGAAACAGAATAAAACGCTTAATCCAGTGCAGGTAAGTTTTTTCAGTTTTCAGCGCATAACCTTTTTGCCGCATATCCGTGCGTATAGAATTTAAAAATGGACTGTTAGACATAAAACGCTCCTTGTCTTGCAACTGTCTGCCTATACAGCCTATTCTAGTTCGGATTTGTAAATGTGCTTGTTTTTACCCCTAGAGATGCTTGTTTATCGGTGGATTTTTAATTTAATACTATATAAATCAAAGTGTTATGAGTTCTTTGGGTGAGATAATGTGCATCGTGTAAGCAGGATAGACGGTATGCACGATTTGTAATAACAGAGTGTCTTGTATTTTTAAAGAAAGTCTATTTAATACAAGTGATTATATTAATTAACGGTAAGCAGCAGCGGGTGACGAAACGAGCATGCTTACTAATAAACTGTTATGCTTCTAAAGTCTGACATTCGTTGAAATGTCTAACTTAAAGAGCTATATCAAAAAATTCATAAGGTAAAATTAATGAGGCTCTTCGCATTTAAGGGTGTAGAAAAAATCTGACCGGCTGGAAAAGGTGCCGGGGAACTTGGAAAATGTAAGCTCCTACACCAACAAAAACCAAGCCCCCGACGTGAACAATCTTACCTTTTCAAGCCCCGATCTTTCCAGCTTTTGCCAACTAAATATCCTCGGCCTGACTGCCACTGGGCAGCACCTTTGTGCAGAACGCGCCGTCATCGAATGCCGTTTCACCAAAGCACCTGAGCCGTGCCCCAAGTGCGGTGCTGCTGGCGTTTCACGCGGCACGGTCGATAGGTATCTTGCTCACACACCTTACGGGCAACGGCCAACTACATTGTTGCTGCGTATTCGGCGTTGGCGTTGTATTTGCGGCTGCTTCTGGCACGAAGATACCAGCAGTGCTGCGCCGCCACGCGCAAAGCTTTCCCATGGAGCGATACGCTGGGCATTGGCTGCCATCGTGCTGGATGACTTGTCGGTATCCCGTGTTGCGAGTCATCTTGACGTTGCCTGGCACACCGTCAATAACGCCATTATCAACGAAGGACGGCGCCTGCTTTTTAATGATTCGACACGTTTTGACGGTGTGACCGTGCTGGGCGTGGATGAGCATGTTTGGCGACATACACGCCGTGGTGACAAGTACGTCACCATCGTGGTTGACCTTACGCCCGTGCGTAACAAAACAGGACCATCGCGCTTGCTGGCTGTGCTGGAAGGCCGCTCCAAACAAGCCTTTAAGCAGTGGCTGAACAATCGTCCCAAGGCTTGGCGTGACCAGATTGAAAGCATTGCCATGGACGGTTTTACGGGGTTTAAATCTGCGGCGCAAGAAGCCCTGCCTCAAGCCCAAACCGTGCTGGATCCTTTCCATGTCGTGCGCTGGGCAAGCAATATGCTGGATGAATGTCGCAGGCGTGTTCAGCAAGACACTCTGGGCCGAAGAGGGCGCAAAAGCGACCCGCTCTACAAAAGCCGTCGAACGCTGCTGACCCGGATCAGCTACCTGTCTGACGCCAACAAAAAGCAACTGTTCCAGCTGTTTGCAGATGAGCACCACCTCGAAGTGGATTGCACTTGGAACATGTACCAACGGGTGGTCAGCGCCTACAACGAGCCGGATCGAAGGCGTGGTAAAAAACTCATGGAAGAGGTCATAAATATCATTACAGCCAGTGACTTGCCCAAAGCGCTCATCGAGGTGAAAGGCTTGGGAAAAACGCTGAAAAAATACGCGGATAGCATCCTGGCCTACTTCGACCGACCAGGAACCAGCAACGGACCTACAGAAGCTATCAATGGTCGGCTGGAACACTTGCGAGGCACTGCTTTGGGCTTTAGAAATTTAACCAACTACATCGCCAGATGCCTGTTGAAATCCGGAGGGTTTAGAAACCAGCTACACCCTTAAATGCGAAGAGCCACTTAACTCGAAGGCTTCGATAAACTCTAACCGATCTGCTGTGCTGCAGTAGTTATGACTCATAAATCATCTCGTTTGTTTGAACGAGTAATATAAGATAGAGGAAAGGAGCTAGTTATTTAGGGCTACTGTTACGCTTACTATTTTTCAGCGGTTTAATAATAAAAAAATAATCATTAATTTTTGCGGTTGTCATAAAAATTTAGCAATTGACGCTTACTCTTCTGCCAAGAATCTTTCATCTTTGCGTGGTAAGCGATCATGTTACAGCATACTCAAAACTCACAAAATGGCGTATTGCCGCATATCCGTGTAGAAAATATTCAAAAGTCTTTTAATCAGTTTGTCGCTTTAGACGGTGTGTCGTTAGACATTAAGCAGGGCGAGTTAGTGTGCCTGTTAGGTCCTTCTGGATGCGGAAAAACTACCTTATTGCGCTGTATTGCAGGTTTAGAAAGCCAAGATCAAGGCAGTATCTTCAGCTACGATAAAAATATCTCTCATTTGCCACCACAGGCGCGAGATTACGGAATCCTCTTCCAGTCTTATGCGCTGTTTCCTAACCTGACCGTACAGCAGAACGTGGGTTATGGTTTAGCCGGTCAACCACGCAACTTTATTAATGCCCGTGTTGATGAAATGCTCGATATGGTGGGTTTGAAAGACAGTAAGAAAAAATACCCTGGCGAATTATCTGGCGGTCAGCAGCAGCGAGTTGCGTTAGCGCGAGCGTTGGCTCCAGCACCATCTTTATTATTGTTGGATGAGCCAATGTCTGCACTGGATGCGCGTGTACGTGATCATCTCTGTGCTGAGTTACGTAGTTTGCAACAAAGCTTAAATATCACCACCTTGATGGTTACCCACAACCAAGACGAAGCGATGCTGATGGCTGATCGAGTTGCGGTGATGAATCAGGGGCGCCTTGAGCAGTACGGTACTGCGGAAGAAATTTATAATCATCCAGAAACGCCATTTGTCGCGGAGTTTGTGGGACAGGGCAACTGGTTACCACTCAATAGTAATCAGCAAGGAGCGGCAATGATTGGTTCGCGTGAGGTGCAACTCGGCGATAGCGAATCGCGCAGACAAGGACGTTTATTCTGTCGTCCAGAGTCAATTGAAATTAACCAGTTGCAAGCCAAAAACAACCAATACGATGCCAGTGTGCAGAATGTGACCTTCTTAGGTAGCCGCTGCATTATGAAATTTGAACTGGATCATTTACCAGGGCATTTATTGCAAGCAGAAATCTCCTCTGCGGAAATTCGTAGTATTCAAGACGGTAAAATTAAAGTGACATTACCTGCCAACGAACTGCACGTGTTCGCATAAGGTAGTCAGTGCATGTCAGTTATTGATCTTGTTAAACCTGCTATGAAGCGGGGTAATCGCCTTGATGATTTATTTATCGTTGGTGGCAAGCTATTTATCGTTGGTTTGCTAATAATTGGTGTCTTGTTACCGCTGATCGCAATCTTTTGGCGTGGCTTTAGTCCAGATGCCTCACAAGGTGGAGGCTTACAGGCAGCGGCAGAGATGTTTAGCAGCACTAACTTTCATTGGTTAGCGGGTAACAGTATTAAGGTATCGCTAAGCGTGGCCTTGATTACCGTACCCTTAGCTTATATTTTTGCTTACGCTTTACACCGCACGTTAATTCCTGCTAAAGGATTATGGCGTGGCATTTCGCTGCTGCCTTTACTTGCGCCATCTATGCTGCCAGGGATTGCTTTGGTTTACTTATTTGGTAACCAAGGTCTGTTACGTAGCTTGTTAACTGATAGCATCTATGGCTATTGGGGGTTGGTGTTGGGGGAGGTGATTTATACCTTTCCGCATGCGCTGATGATTTTGCTGTCGGCGCTGTCGATGTCGGATGCACGCTTATTTGATGCAGCATCCAGTATGGGTGCGTCGCCGTGGCGTACTTTTAGAAGCGTGACTTGGCCCTCTAGCCGCCACGGCGTATTCGCAGCGTTTTGCTTGGTATTTACACTAACTATTACTGACTTCGGGATTCCAGTGGTAGTCGGCGGTGATTATCAGGTATTAGCACTAGAGGCCTATAAAGCGGTTCTTGGTCAGCAGCAGTTTGGGCGTGGTGCACTAATTGGTATGCTACTGCTAATTCCTGCATTACTCACCTTTAGCGTGGATGCCTGGTTGCGTAAGCGTCAACGTGACTCTATAAGCTCACGTGCACAAGTCTATTTACCGAAGCCTAATCGTCAGCGGGATAGCATTTATCTGGTATTGGTAATGCTGATCTGTGCGACCTTCTTGCTGGTCTTCGGAATGGCGGTTTACTCGTCGTTTATTCAGTTTTGGCCGTATAACTTGTCGTTCTCTCTCAGGCACTACAATTTTGAAGGATTACCTGGTGGTTGGTTAGCCTACACGAACAGTATTACCTTGGCGTTCAGTACCGCCACTATTGGTAGCTTGCTGATCTTTATGGGGGCGTATCTGATTGAAAAGACCAGTACTCAAGCATGGCTAAATAGCACTCTGCGTATGCTGAGTTTCGTACCGATGGCGGTGCCAGGCCTAGTATTAGGTTTGGGTTATGTGTTTTTCTTTAATTTGCCGAATAACCCGCTTAATTTCTTATATGGCAGTATGAGCTTGCTAGTGCTGTGTTCAATCGTGCACTTCTTTACCACCGCGCATATGACTGCTAGTACTGCGCTGCGTCAGTTAGATAAAGAGTTTGAAGCGGCTTCATTATCGTTAAAGACGCCGTTGTACCATCACTTTTGGCGGGTCACTGTGCCGATTTGCTTACCTGCTTTACTGGATATTTATCGCTATTTATTCGTTTCAGCGATGACTACTGTTTCTGCGGCAATCTTCCTATACAGCCCCGATACCATTTTGGCTGCAGTCGCAGTCTTGAATATGGATGACGCAGGTAACGTGGGGGGCGCTGCTGCGATGTCGACCTTAATTTTAGCAACTTCAGCTCTCGTTTCGATACTGCTTGCCTTTGCTTCTAAAGGCTTAATTCTGCGCACCCAAGCATGGCGCAAACGTGAAAAAAACTAAAATTGTTTCATCCTCCTACTCAATAGCAACGCTAGGAAATTACATTATGTTCAAGAAATTAACACTTGCCACTGGTTTGTTCTTAGCTGCTGGCACTGCTTTGGCAGCAACCGAAATCACTGTTTATACCGCGTTGGAAAATGAGCAGTTGCAAGCTTATAAGCAAGCCTTTGAAGCTAAAAACGCGGATGTAAAAATCAAGTGGGTACGTGACTCCACCGGTATCATCACCGCCAAATTACTGGCTGAGAAAGATCGTCCACAAGCGGATGCGGTATGGGGTTTAGCGGCTTCTAGTTTGGCAGTCTTAAAAGCACAAAACATGCTAGAAGCGTACGCTCCTGCACAGTTAGGTGATATTGATCCAAAATTCCGTGATGCAGATAACCCGCCAACGTGGGTAGGCATGGATGTGTGGGCAGCGACTGTTTGCTTTAATACCATTTAAGCTGAAAAACAAGGCTTAACTAAGCCAGTATCTTGGGAAGATCTGACCAAACCAGAGTACAAAAACAAGATTGTGATGCCTAGTCCAGCTTCTTCTGGTACAGGTTTCTTAGATGTGAGTGCTTGGTTACAAACCTTCGGTGAAGAGGGTGGTTGGGCATATATGGACAAGCTGCACCAGAACATTGGTCAGTATGTTCACTCCGGCTCTAAGCCTTGCAAAATGGCAGCTTCCGGTGAATACCCAATCGGTATTTCTTTTGAATACCCAGCGATTCAGCTGAAGCGTCAAGGTGCACCGTTGGATATTGTATTACCGAAAGAAGGTTTAGGTTGGGAAATTGAAGCCACTGCAATTATGAAAGGTACCAAGAACTTGGAAGCGGCGCAAAAGCTCGCTGACTTCTCGGTAACAGAAGAAGCAATGAAACTCTACAGCGCTAACTTTGCAGTATTAGCTAACAGTAAAGTTAAGGTTACTCAAACTGAGCTGCCAGCCGATTACGCACAGCGTTTAATTAAAAACGACTTTATCTGGGCGGCTGAAAACCGCGACACCATTTTGGCCGAGTGGCGTAAGCGCTACGACGGCAAAACTGAAAAATAAATGTTTGAGTAGTCTTTAGGGTGTTATATGAAATTTGATGTTGCCGTAGTTGGGGCAGGAGTTATTGGTTTAGCACATGCGTATGCGGCGGCGCAGCGCGGGCTAAAGGTGGCGATTTTTGAGCGTAGCTATACACCATTTGGTGCCTCGGTGCGTAATTTTGGACATGGCTTAGTTTTAGGGCAGGCTCCAGGAAGGATGCTTGACTTAGCTAAAGCCAGTCGTGGTATATGGGGGGATCTAGCAATCAAAGCGAATTTCTTAATCCGCAAAAAAGGTAGCTATGTGATTGCTCGTACACCTGCTGAGCAAGCAGTCATTGAAGCCTTTGCTGAAGGACGGGCTAAAGAATATGGCTATGATTGCGAATTACTGAATAAGCAGCAATTAGCCGGCATCTATGGTGGGCGGTTGCAACATCATCGCGCGGTTTTGCATGGTAAAGAGGATCAGGTGCTATTTTCCCGTGAAGCGATCCCGCAAGTAGCAGCTTATCTAGCGAGCCTAGAGAATGTCTGCCTACATTTTTCAACGCTAGTCCGCGATATTGATTCAGAGAACGGAAAATTAATTACCACTAACGGCGAGTTTAGTGCTGAGCAAATCTTTGTGTGTTCAGGGCACGATTATCAAACCTTGCTGGCAGATGAAATTAAACTACTACAGCCAGTGGTGTGTCGTTTACAGATGCTACGCGTACATACGGCGCAAGATTTTGGGTTAGAGCATGCGTTACTTACGGGGCTAAGTTGTACTCACTACGGTGCGTTTGCTGATTTACCAGAAGCCGTAGCATTGGCTGAAGAAATTAAAGCGCAAACTCCATTATTGGATGAGCACGGCATTCACTTATTAATTACCCCGACGCCTTATGGCGATTTAATTATTGGTGATTCCCATGAGTACAGCGTGGATGCGCAACCTTTTAATAGTGAACAGGTGGATCAGTTATTAATTGATTTAGCTGAAGACACTTTGGGTTGCACAGTGCAGATTAAGGAGCGCTGGCAGGGTGTGTATGGAGCCAAAGGCGCTGAGCCAATCTCAATTCTCAAACCAACTGAGAGAGTGACCGCAGTCTTGATGCGCGCTGGGTTAGGTATGAGTGTTGGGCCTGGTTTAGGCGAGCAAAACATTAGTCAGCTATTTGACTAAACCTGTTTCCGGCTAGAATAACTAAGCCCTGCAATGAGTAGGGCGTAGTTGTTTAGGAGGTAAATTAGCCCTCAGTTTAGATAACGTTTAAGTTAGCCATCATACCTAGAGTTTCATTCTCTAAAATATGGTAGTGGAACAGGCGCAATCTTATTATTGCTTTTTTTAACTTTGAAGGTTATGTGCTTGTAAGGTTTGAGGTTAAAAGTATCCCGTAAGGCCTTGAAGGCTTTTGAAGTTTCTTGACCATTTAGTACGCGCTTAGTGATCACAAGCTGTGTGCCATGCAAATGGAATGGATGGTCCATATAAGAGTTATTAAACACTTTCCATTTTTCCACTTCACCAGTTATCAGGTGTTCAAAAGCTGGGATAGCTGTGTTTAACTGCATCCAGTTTATGGGCATTATATTTAAGGTGTGTTTATGTCAAAAGTTGTGAGTATGGTCGCTGGTTTTGGAGCCTTGTTTAGCGTTGTAGCGCAAGCTAATCAGCCTGTCGAAGTGACAATGCATAAAGACCCATTTTGTGGGTGTTGCACTGAGTACGCACATTACTTGGAAGAAAATGGCTATAAAGTCACCTTAATTGATCATTCTAATATGTTACCGGTTAAGCAAAAGTTAGGAACTCATAAGGCAGCAAGCTGCCATACGTTAGAGATCGAAAACTATGTAGTGGAAGGTCATGTTCCGGTAGTAGCTATTGAGCGTATGCTCAAAGAGCAGCCAGACATTAAAGGTATCGCGTTGCCGGGCATGCCAATAAATTCTCCGGGTATGGGGCCAGAAAAGAAGGGGAGTTTACGTGTACTCGAACTAGATCATTCGAGTAATCCATCTGGTTTGTACATGCACCTGTAAAGCCTGTAGTGAGTGGGATTTAACACCAGGAGATGAACTATGAAACGAGCCTTATTTTTAGGGATAGCTCTACTAGGTGGATTGACGGCTTGCGAGACGGGTGACAAGAGCCAGAAACCTGACCAAGAAATATTTTACATCAAAGAAAATTTAGCTGACTGTACCGGTGTAGCGCCAATGAAGTGCATGCAGATTAAGCGTGATACGACAGAGGAATGGAGCTATTTTTACAGTCAAATAGCAGGTTTTCAGTACGAACCAGGCTATCGATATAAACTGAAAGTCCAAGTAGAAGATGTGGAAAACCCACCTGCTGACGCTTCTTCTAAGCGTTATACGTTGATTTCAATTGTTGAAAAAGTAAAGCAGCCTTCCGCCACTAAAGAGTAGCTACTCAAATGAGGCAAGGGAGCAAGTACAGGGAAGTACAAATCAATTTTTCTAGATGAAACTTTCTATAGGGTCATCTAAAACTACGCCCCGTGAGTACAGGACGTAGTTTTTAAAGGTTGCTTTAGACTACATTGAGGTTAGCCATCATGCCTAGAGTTTCATGCTCTAAAATATGACAGTGGAACAGTCGTAATCCTTTATCGTTTTGTTTAACTTTAAAGGTCACACGTTCGTAAGGTTTTAGGTTAAAGGTATCCCGTAAGGCCTTGAAGGCTTCTGGAATTTCTTGACCATTTAATACGCGCTTAGTGATCACGAACTGTGTGCCATGCAAATGGAATGGATGGTCCATATGGGAGTTATTAAACACTTCCCATTCTTCTACTTCACCTTGTTTGCTGGTGAGATCCATGCGCTGCATATCGTAAGTTTTTCTATTAACCATGAACATGCTCTGGAGCATGTGCATTGACATGTCATGGCCGCCATCCATGATGCCGTGCATAGGCATAGTGTCATGGTCCATAGCAGCTTCAGAAAACTCGACTTTTTTAGTTGCAGTGGCTGTACCAAGGTCAGTAATAGAGCGTAACTGGTTTGGTAGTTTATAGTTCGTCGCCTTTACGTTGATGGAGGCTAGCTCTAAATCAATTGCGGACTCTTTTACCATCATCTTTTGGCGATCGTAGTACCGATTCATTAACTGTGACGATTGATCAGTATCGGTATGTACGATCACTTCAATTCGTTCAGCCGGTGCAATAAATAAGGTTTTTGCTGCAGGACGTGGTTGTTCTAAAAGACCGCCATCAGTCCCTACTAAAATCCAGCTGCAGTTAGGGATTTCAAGCTTTAGATACCGCGCTGAACAAGCATTCCAAATGCGAATACGCTCTCCCGATTTAATCGAAATTTTCGGATTAAGCTGTCCATTAATGAGGACGAATTGTCCTTCACGGCCATTCATCCAGTCCATCATAGTATTTTGTGGAATGTTTGCTTGGGCGTCTAAACGAAGGTCCGAAATTAACCAATGTTGTTCAGTAAGGTGGGCTAAAGGATCATCTTTAGCTTTAACAATAAAGCTGCCAGCTAACCCTCTGAACACTTGCTCTGATACATAGCCGTGGGGGTGAGGGTGATACCAATAAGTACCTGCAGATCCTTTGGGTAAGGTAAAGCGATAGAGGCGACTTTCACCAGGCGCAACTGCGTCATGTGGATTACCATCTTGATCAGGCGGTACAGGTAGGCCATGCCAGTGAATAGTGCTGGGTTGGGACAAGGAGTTAATAAAATTAATTTCTACGGTGTCGCCTTCAAAAGCGACAACTTGAGGGCCTGGGATTTGTCCATTGTATGCCCATACTTCAGTTTGCTTACGGTCAGCAAGGGTGAGCTTGACAGGCTTAGCCTCAAGAGTTGCTTTAAATAAGCGTGGTTGATTGCTTTGGTTTTTTAGCAGCGGCAAGCGTTGTAGCTTTTGCTGACTGGGCATTTTATTCAACGGCATTAAGTTTGCCGTACCGTGCATCATGCCCTGCATATCGTCCATATGATGCATGCCTTGCATATCGTGCATCATTTCTGCGTGATGACTTGAGCCCATCATGCCACGAGCTACAGCTTGTCCAACACCAGTCGCTAATAGCGAGGCACCACCCAGCATTTGTACTAGAGTTCTACGTTTCATAGTATTTCCTAATTTGGTTAAAGCTATTGATGTGATTGCTCAAAAAATCGAGCGGGTAATTAGCTGTAATCCTGTTTAGGAGGGGGAAGTAGGGGGACTAGATAGTTTTGAGGAGAGAGTAAATTACTGCCTCGTATTAACAAGCTATGCGGTTGAAAATAATTAGGTGGCTCATTAGTTTTAATTACTGCAAAGCAGCTGATACAACTGCTGGTAGCCAGACAGCAGATATCAGGTTCTGCTGACTTTGAATGGTGTAGGCAATGCGCACAATTTACATCAGGTTGAGCAGTAGAGATATGTGATTGCGTTTGTTGGTTAGGTAAGTTGAGGAACAATGCGAGCACGAATAACAGCCCCCAAACGACCGCATTTAAGCGTCGTTCTTTTCTAGAGCTTGAGATATTCGTTGGAAGCATAAGCGTATTTATCACCAAAAATGCTAGCTGAATTAGCCCCAGTAGTTCCAGAGTTAATCCAAGGGTCGAGTTAATATAGCTTTAACAACTATGATTAACAAAATATTAATAAGATTAAGCAGCTAATGTGAAAAACGTTGCCTAGAGACAACGTTTTCAGGTGATCGGCTCACTAAAGAGCGATTAAGGCTTTTCTTGATTAGCTAAACGCTGATTGATGTGTTCGATCACGTTGGGTAAGTCAGCAAGGGTTTCAATCACATAATGTGCGCCTGCCGCTTTGAGTTTATCTTCAGCAATCAGCTTACGCTGCTGGATCTCTTCTTGAGTCATGGCTTGGTACTGTTCAAAAGTAGTGCCAAACTCGTTACCTGATACGGATAGACCAACGGTCCACATACCAGCATTTAAACCTTCGGTTATACCAGCGGCAGCATCATCGACTTTAACGCAGTGTGCAACATTCATCACGCCTAATTCGATAACATTTTTTAATGCCATCCAAGGTCCTGGACGTGAACCTGCGGCGATTTCATCACTTGCCACCACGCAATCTGGCTGATAGCCGTACTTAGCAGCAGCGGGGACTAAGGCATCCATTACAGGCTTCGGGTAGCCTGAGCAAGAACCGACTTTAATACCTTGCGCTTTAATGGTGCTGATAGCATCCATGGCGCCGGCGATTGGTTCAGCAAAATGCACCACTTTGGTAATCTGTAGTGGCATAAAAGTGTGATAAATTTGTTGTGCCGTTTCTTCAGTTGGCTCGTTAGCAAATTGATCAACCCAGCGCTGACGAATATTCGGCTCTTTTAGCAGGGCTCGAATATGATCGATTTTCCCCAGTCCCATTGGACCACGAGCTTCTTGTAAGCTAATTTTGAAGTTAAAAGCTTGGGCAAATGCATCGACGAAAACTTGCGTAGGGGCAAAGGAACCAAAATCTACAACGGTACCAGCCCAGTCTAAAATAATTGCTTCAACTGACTTACTCATGTGCTTACACCTATTATTTGTGATCAGATTAAAAAACTGTAGTTAAAAATTAACGTATTGCTTGACGCAGTTTGGATGACATGATGTCAGTCATGAATACTAAGCCGAGGATCACCAGTATGCAGGCCGCGGTATCATTGTATTCAAACATTTTCATCGACGTCATTAGCTCAAAACCAATACCCCCGGCACCGATCATGCCGAGTACCGCAGAGGTGCGAATATTGGCTTCTAAGCGGTATAAGATGATGCTGATCCATGCTGGGAATACCTGTGGAATCACTGCAAAGATAATTACTTGTAACTTTGAACAGCCTGACGCACGCATTGCCTCGACCGGTCCCTGATCCATTTCCTCTATCGCTTCTGCAAAAAATTTACCGACCATGCCCGCACCGTGTAATGCGAGTGCGAGCACCCCAGCGAATGGACCTAACCCTACCGCTGCGACGAAAATCAGCGCTAAAATTAACTCGTTAATACCACGGAAAATATTTAGCGTTTGACGCGTTAACTGATACACCACCGCATTCGGTGAGATGTTTTTAGCGGCTAAAAAACATAATGGAATGGCAATCAACACGGCTAAGACGGTACCCCATAAGGCAATTTGTACGGTCTGGATTGCCGGTTCGATCAGGCTTTCAGTAATGTAGGAAAGGTTTGGCGGCAACATGCGTGATAAAAAGTCGCCAATCCAAGGTAAGCCCGCAGCTAGGTCGCTAAAGCTCATGCGCGCGCCGACTGCCGACCAATGTAATATCGCGTAAATAATGATCAGTAGTGGTAAGAATGACCACCAACCATATTTTGGTTTTTGTACAAGCAGCTTTAAGTGTTTCATTAGGCTACCTTTTGCTGGCTAGTCTGGAGCTTTGGGTTACGAGCGGCTAAGCGTTCTTTGGCCATACGCTCTACTAATCGATCAATACTGTTATCTTTCAGCCCAGGGTAAATCTCACCAATAATTGCTGGTGTCAGATGTTCTGGGAGTCCGTCAAAAATCACTTTACCGTTAGAAATACCGATGATTCGTTCGGCAAACTCCATTGCGTAGTCAATTTGATGCAAATTGCACAGTACTGAGATATTGCGTTGTTTGCAGCTTTGTTGAATATAGTTTAAAACCGTGCGTGAGGATTGGGGATCAAGGCTGGCCACCGGCTCGTCAGCGAGCATCAGCTGCGGATTTTGCGCGAGGGCACGGGCAATTCCCACTCGTTGTTGCTGACCACCGCTGAGGCTATCAGCACGCGCGTATAGCTTTTCTTCTAACCCTACTTGCTTTAAGCATTCGCGAGCGGCGTCAATATCTGCTTTTGGAAATAATTGCAAGACACTACTCCATGCTGGTAGGCGTGACATACGACCGATCAATACGTTTTTAAGTACGGTGAGACGTTTACTGAGATTATGATGTTGGAAAATCATGCCAATTGATTGGCGCAACTGCACTAGATCATCGCCTTGGACATGGGCAATATTATTGCCATTGAGAAAAATATCGCCGCTAGTAGTTTCGGTTAGACGGTTGATGCAGCGTAGTAAGGTAGATTTACCTGCGCCCGATGGACCGAGGATCACTACAAATTCGCCTTCTTTAATGGATAAATCAATGCCTTTTAATACGGCATTCTCTCCATATGACTTATGTAAATTCTTGATGCTTAACATGGTGACTTCTCTTATGTTGAATGGCTATTGAACGCATAGTCATTGCTTAACTGTTGACTAATTACTCTTTAGTTAGAGCCGTTGCTTCACGAACTGGATCATAGGCTTTATCGTTAGTTTCAACGTATCGGCTAACCATGCCTTGGTCGCCGAATTCAACATCTTTGATTGATAAAAAAGCTTCTTTGATTTTTTGCTTATCAGCTTCAGGCAAGGCTTTACGCCAAACCATTGGTGACTCAGGAATGGAATCGGAACGCCACAGGACTTTATATTCGTCTTTACTGATCATGCCTTTGGCTACTGCCGAATCAATGATGCGGTCAGCTACGGTCGCAGCATCTACACGATTATTTTTTACCGCTAAAATATTGGCATCATGCGCGCCGGTATAAATCACGTTTTGGAAATATTCACGCGGCTCAATCCCAGCTTTTTTTAAACCAACCATTGGCACAATGTAGCCCGAGGTAGAGGTTGGAGAAACAAAAGCAAAGTTTTTGCCTTGTAAGTCTTTGAGGTCATTGATGTCTTTAGCGCTGGTTGGTGCAATGATTTGGCTGTGATAGGCCACTGAACCAGCACTAGCAGTTTCTGCTACCGCAAAAGCTTCTACATCGGCAATTTCTGCAGCTTTGACATAAGAAAATGGGCCAAGATAAGCGATATCAACGTGTCCAGCACGCAGTGCTTCAATCACACCGTTATAGTCAGTTGCCACAAAGCCTTCGACTTTAACGCCGAGCTTCTCGCTGAGCTGATCAATTAATACTTGGCTTTGCTTTAGCATTGCACGTGAGTCTTCAGCAGGAATCAGTGCCATCTTTAAGTCGTCCATGGCTTGTGCGCTAAGGCCAGAAATACACAAAGATGCTGCAAGGGTCGTTTGGGCGAAGAATTTATTAAACAACATGTTTAAGCTCCCTGATTAAAGGATTGGATAAGTTGCTCTGAACTGCCTACAAAGTTTTTACCTCGTTCTCCTTGTAGGGCATCGTTGACTAGTGCAAACCACTGTTCTTGGGTGTAGCCGTACTCTTCGGGCGTTGTATACACACCGAGACTCTCGATCCAAATACGTAATTCATTGGCTGCTTCGATTAGGTCACTACCGAAAATCTGCCGTAAATTATGTGCTACAGCACATTGGCTTTCGTTGAACGATGCCAAAACGCTCGGTAGGGTGAACGAACAAGCAATTCCATGCGGTACCTTTTTATCAAGAGTAACGGCATAGGAAATGTTGTGGGCAATCGAGGTTTTGGTGTTAGAAAACGCCAAACCTGCGTGCAGTGATGCCAGCATCATTTTTTCTCGCAGCTCAAGATTGGCTGAACTAATCGGCAGCTCTGGGAGCACCTTTAAAATCAACTCAATCGCTTGTTTAGCGTGCACAAATGAAACTGGATTACTGTTTTTATTCCAGATGCTTTCCATTGCGTGGGACAGCGCATCTAGGGAAGTTTGTACTGTCAGCTCAATCGGCAAAAATTGGGTTAGAACCGGATCGCAAAAGGCTGCTTCCGGATAGAGTTCCGGATCATTTAACGAGAATTTGCGATTGTTTTTCTTATCCCAAATAGTTGCCCAACTGGTAACTTCGCTGCCAGTACCGGTGGTGGTAGGTACGGCAATAATTGGCAGTGGAGAATCAACTTTGCCACCGGCTTCTAGCACGCGCACTACGCGCTCTGAGTAACCTTTAGCTACCGCCAAGGCTTTAGTGGTGTCAATTACTGAACCACCGCCGAGCGCAACCAGCACTTCTACATCATCCATATGTGGTCTAAAAGCGAGGCAGATTTCACCTAAATCTTGTACATCAGGGTTTTCACGTATCTGATTTAACACCGCTAAGCAGCCATCAAAGGAGTTACTGATGTGCTGACTTAAGTTATCGAAGAATGCATTATTGTAAGTAACGATGGCATACTTTCGACCTCTAAGTGCTTTGTCGAGGTAGTTGATTGAGCCATTCGCAAAATAGATTTTTACAGGGTTTTGAAACTGCCACATACACGCCAACCTTAAGCAGAATTGATTCATTGGTGACTAGCTTAAGGAAACTGTATGACACGGTTATGTCATATAAATACTATTTAATTAACCTCAACATATATAAAAACTATGTTGGGTTAGCATATGCGTCAGACACAGTTACGGTCTTTTTATGCGGTGGCAAAGTTAGGCAGTTTTGCGAAAGCTGAGGAGTATTTACATGTTTCTCAGCCAACTATTACTAAGCAAATCAAAGACTTAGAAGAGCAATATCGGGTGCTGTTGTTTTATCGGCAGCGCAATAACAATCGTTTAACTGAGGCTGGCAGAGCCTTGTATCAGTATGCCGCGGCGATTTTCTCATTAGAGGACCGCGCTAAGAAACTACTGATTTCTCAGGGTAGTTTAATTTCCGGTACCTTAAATTTTGGAGTGGTCAGCCCAGCCGCTGCGATGCCGTTGATTGAAAGCTTTTATTTAAAGCACCCAGGAATTGATATCAAGGTGACTACTGGTGGTTCATTGGTGATTCGCCAAGGTTTGCTCAATGGCGACTTTGATGTGGGCATGTTGGCCTATCGCGATCCACACGAGCGTTTGGTTTCTCTCAAACTAGAAGAGCAACCGGTAGTGCTGGTAGTGCCCAATAGTCATCCATTTGCACAGCGCGATAGTGTGTTATTGAAAGAGTTAGAAACGGTGCCGGTCATTCATCGCGAGCAAGGGTCAACCACGCGCACTATTTTTGAAAAAGCGCTGATCGAGCAGTCGATTGTTTTAAAGTCGCAAATTGAGGTTGGTAGCCGCGAAGGAGTACGCGCTGCCAGTATTCATGGCTTAGGTATTAGTTATGTGGGAGCGCATGAGTTGCAGCCTCACGAGAGCATTACTGCGGTTAGCATTGCCGATTTAGAGCAAACCTCTAAATCCTACTTGGTGTACTCCAAGGATTTAGAGGCAGTGCCGATTATTCAAAGCATGATTGCCTGCGCCGAGCAACATCAGTTGCAGCTTACTCAGCCAGCCGAGCCTTAGTTGGCTTGCTGATAAGTACCTTTCAGGGTCGCGCCGCCAGAGCAATAGTAATGCAGCAGATTGCTGTCTGTGCCATCAATTGCTAACTGCTGGTCGCTAAGGGTGAAGGAGATGGTTTGCCCATTTTCATTGGTCTCATAGGCGCCAGTCTTTGGATTAAAGCGCGCAGTGGCGTTGTAGGTGCAGGTCGGCTTTTTAATGTCCGAGCGAGACTTAACCGCAATCTGTAACTGTGAGTCCGCTAACGGAGTAGCTGTCACCATTACCCAGTCCGCGCCTTGTTCACGCAAGCTGTAGCCATCGTCAACATAGTGGGTTGGCTGCTTGAGAATGAGAGGGTCCGCGTTGTTAGAAGATTCAGTGGCGCAACCACTAACTGCTAGAGCGGTAAATAAGCTAGCAGCGATAACGATTTTGTTTTTCAAGATGGATCTCCGGTGGTTTGGCAGTTGAGTGAGCAGCGAAAACGATTGTCGTCACCCATTAATAAGCATGGAGTTCAGATAAGAAAACGTAATCTGAGTTCCCTACACCTAGTTTAACAAGTGCTTGGGTTGGCAAGTCAGCGTTTTTAGCCGCACGCTGGCTTGTATATAAAATCAGGCAAACGTATGCTGCGCGCAAATACGAATCATTGGTCGCTTTGTATGGTTCGGCGACTAAAAATCAAGCAGTCAGCAGTGGGTATGTGCAGCAGATGTTGGATTTTATCAATTTAGTAGCGATGGGCTTAATGGGCATTCTGCCCTTGGCTAATCCACTAACTACGGTGGTGTTGTTTTTAGCTTTATCCAAGAAGATGAGCAAAGAAAAGATGCGCGAGCAGGCGTGGAAGGCCTCGCTGTACGTGTTTATCTTGATGATAGTGGCTTGGTATGCAGGGCAGGCGGTGATGAGTGTTTTCGGGATTTCGATTCCCGGTTTACGCATCGCTGGTGGTCTTATTGTCTGCTATATCGGCTTTAGCATGCTGTTTCCGCGCGAATCCAACTTAGATACCTCTGCCGAAAAGCTGGTAGATAATAGTCAGAACGTGGCGTTTGTACCGTTGGCGATGCCTAGCACTGCAGGGCCAGGTACCTTAGCGATGATTATTAGCGCAGCCTCTACGGTACACAATAATCAGGATTATAATCAGTGGGCGCTATGGTTAGCGCCCCCAGTGATTTTCTTAATCACATCGCTGATTTTATGGCAGTGCTTACGTGGTGCACCGCATATTATGAAGTGGATCGGCAAGGGCGGAATTGATGCGATTTCACGCATCATGGGTTTTTTATTAGTGTGTATGGCAGTGCAATTTGTGATTAATGGCGTGCTAGAAGTGATTAGCCAGCTTTAACGTACTGCTAATAAATCTAACAGTAAATCACGATGGATCTCACGAATCGTGCGGGCATCGCGTAGGGTGAGAGTTTCACCAAACATGAGTCTTTCTTGCACCTCTAGTAATAGGGGTGCCATGTTTAGGTGGAAGTAACGTGCCATTACGCTATTGCGAATCAAGCCTTTAGCAACACAGTCATCGATCACTTTTTGCTGCTCTTCTAAGTGCGGCACAATCACTTCATCGCGCCAGCGGCGGATCAGAGATACGGCGCGCGAGCCTTCAGCGAATAGCAGTTTAATCATTGCCATCACTTTAGGATCTTCTAAAGGCTCATAAATTTTACTGATAAAGTTATCAATCGCTTCGGTCAGCGGTAGTTCATCATTGAGTAGCCAGTTACTGGGCGGAGTCGATGGCTTCAGCAGCTGCATCAGCAGCTCTTCAAACATTTCATCTTTACTTTTGTAGTGCGCATACACGCCCGCTTTAGATAGACCGGCGCGAGTCGCAATTTTGGACATGGTCGCTGCCACATAGCCGTGCTCAGAAAACTCCACCAGTGCGGCGTCTAATAGATCCTTTTTACGCTGTTCGCTTGGAAGGTAATGACGAGGCTTAGGGTTTTCAGTATTAGCAGTCAACGAATAATGCTCCTCTTGTTAGAAATTAAAGCTTTGCAGCGTTTAGATTAAAAAACCATTAAAAGTTTAAAAAAAGACTGTTTGGTCATTTTATGAGTGTCGGTCTCAGCTTGTATATACGACTTAGCGGACGTATTATGCAATCGCAATACGAACAAGTGGTCGCTTTAAGGGAAGAGCAGAGAGGACAGTCTATTGAGTACTTCAGAGCAGTGGTCGGCAGATAAACTTGATCAACAAGCACATGCTATGTGGTCAAAAATATGGAATTCAGTATCTCCTGAGTCAGCATTAGTCGCATGGGTTGATTGGGTATCGCATTTAGCAGTGAGTCCGGGCAAGCAGGCCGAACTGATAAATTTAGCGCTAGAAATGACCCAAGAACTGCAAGCGAATTTAAAAAGTAGCAAAGATAGCACATATAACCAAACTGATAGCTCAGACCCCATCTCAGTTATAAAACCAGATCGACGTTTCAGCGATCAAGCTTGGCAGCAGTGGCCTTACAACGCCTTTATGCAGTCCTACTTGCTGCAAGAGCAATGGTGGCAACAGGCGACTCAAGATGTGTGGGGAGTAAAACCTCATCACGAAAAACTCTTAGCCTTTGGCGCTAAGCAGTTATTAGCCATGGGTGCACCGAACAATAATTTCTTTACCAACCCTGAAGTATTGCAGCGCACCGCTAAAGAAGGTGGCGCTAATTTGCAGCGTGGGTTTGCTAACTTTTTAGAAAATACCCGTCGTCAACTCGCTAAAGAACCCCCCGTGGGTACCGAAGATTTTGTGGTGGGTGAGCAGGTTGCGGTGACCGAAGGTCAGGTGATTCTGCGTAATGAGCTAATTGAGCTGATTCAATACACGCCAACCACAGAACACGTGCATCCCGAGCCGATTTTAGTGGTGCCGGCATGGATCATGAAGTACTACGTACTCGATCTATCACCACATAACTCGCTGGTTAAGTATTTGGTTGATCAAGGCTATACGGTGTTCTGTATTTCTTGGAAGAACCCTGATGCCGATGACCGCGATCTAGGCATGGATGAATACCTTAAACTTGGGTTTGGTGCAGCTTTGCAAGCAGTGCAAAATATTGTGCCCAAGCAAAAAGTGCATCTCACCGGCTATTGCATTGGCGGAACCCTGTTATCGATTGCCGTGGCGGCGATGATTCGGGATGGGCAAGGCGATGGTTTAGCCTCGCTGAGTTTATTTACCGCACAAACCGACTTTAGTGAACCGGGCGATTTATCGTTGTTTATCGATGAAAGTCAGGTGGCGTTGCTGGAAGCACAAATGGCGCAAGCAGGTTTCTTGCGCGGCGATCAAATGTCGGGTGCGTTCCAGATGCTGCGACCTTACGAGCTAGTCTGGGAGCCGATGGTCGATGAGTACCTGTTAGGTGAGCGTCGTCCGCTGAATGATTTGATGGCATGGAACGCTGATACCACGCGGATGCCAGCCAAAATGCACTCACAGTATTTGCGCCGTTTATTTTTAAATAATGACCTTAGCCAAGGGCGTTATCCGGTGCGTGGGCGTCCCATTAGCTTAGATTCAATTAAATTGCCGATTTTCAGCGTGGGTACTGTTACCGATCACGTTGCGCCTTGGCGATCAGTGTATAAGTTACATAACTTCTGCCCTGCAGAAATCACCTTCGTGCTCACCAATGGCGGACACAATGCCGGCATTGTTAACGCGCCCGGACACCCTCGTCGCAAATATCAAGTACGCATGCGTAAAGCGGGCGATCACACGCTGTCGCCGGATGAATGGGTGGCGGCTGCGCCTGAGCATCAAGGCTCTTGGTGGCCGGAGTGGCTGAGCTGGCTACAAGCGCGTTCTGGCAAGCAACAGCAGCGCCCGCCAGCGATGGGCAGTAAGGATTATGCAGTAGTGACGGCTGCGCCTGGGGACTATGTAAAAGTAAGGTAATAAATGAAGCGATTAACAGGAAAAAAAGGCTTAATTGTCGGTATTGCCAACAATAATAGTATTGCTTGGGCGTGTGCTAAAGCCTTGCATGCAGAAGGTGCAGAGCTGGCAGCAACTTGGCAGGTGGAGCGTTCACGCCCGTATGTTGAGCCGTTACTGCAACAGCTGCAAATGCCGATTCAGATGCCATTAGATGTAACCGACGAAGCACAGGTTGACGCATTGTTTGCAGCAATCAGCGAGCGTTGGGGCAAGTTGGATTTTCTAATTCATTCGATTGCCTTTGCCCCGCAACAAGACTTGCATGGTCGGGTAGTCGATTGTTCGCGTGAAGGATTCTTACAGGCGATGGATATCTCCTGTCATTCCTTGATTCGTTTAGCACAGCGCGCCGAACCGCTTATGACTCAAGGTGGCAGCATTATTACCATGAGTTATTTAGGTGGGCAGTCGGTGGTGCCTAGTTACGGCATGATGGGGCCGGTGAAAGCCGCGCTAGAGTGCACGGCACGCTATCTAGCCGCCGAGTTAGGTGCAAAAGGAATTCGGGTGAATACCATTTCCCCTGGCGTGATCCCAACCCGCGCCGCCTCTGGACTAGTGGACTTGCAAGGGTTGTTGGCGGATAGTCAGCAGCGTATGCCGATTCAGCGTCCGCTAATTATTGACGATGTAGGTCCACTATGTGCCTTTTTAGCCAGTGACGATGCGCGCGCTATAACCGGCACAGTGCAGTATGTGGACGGGGGATGCCATGTCTTTAGTTGAAACTAGCGGGATGCCAGTAGTTTGGCATAGATTCGCCAAGCGGGGCTTATCGGTTGCGATGAGCGGTTTATTGGCGGTGGTGATTAGTGGTTGTGCACCAAGCGTTGAAGTACGCAATAAAAGCTTTCCAGTCGCAGCGGACTGGTCTGAACAGGTTCGCCAAAATCAAAATGCTCCCCATGCCAGTCAACTTAGCTGGCGCAGCTATGTGGCTTATCCGCCACTGCAATCCTTAATTGAAACCGCCTTAGGCAATAACCGCGATCTACAGATGGCACTATTGCGGGTTGAAGAAGCGCAAGCAATTTACGGTATTCAGCGTTCTGAGTTATTCCCGACCCTTGGCGTTGGTGGACAAGCAGGGCGCGCACGCGTGCCGGGCGATATGAACCCGAGCGGGCGCTCGGCAGTGGGCGGCGATTACGGATTAAATGTTGGTTTAAGCAGCTGGGAACTAGACCTTTGGGGTCGCGTACGCAGCCTAAAAGAAGCGGCATTACAAGAGTATCTAGCGACTGAGCAAGCACGCCAAGCGGTACAGGTGGCGTTGGTGGCTGAGGTCGCGCATGCTTATTTGGGATTACGCGAACTAGATGAGCGTTTAGCGTTAGCCAAGCAAACCATTGCCAGCCGTGAAGAATCTTTCCGAATTTTTAGTCGCCGCCATCAGGTTGGAGCAACCTCGGCGTTCGATTTAGCACAGGTTGAAACCTTGCTCATTCAAGCGCGCACATTGGGCACTCAGCTTGAGCAAGCGCGCGCTCAACAAGCACACGCACTCACATTGCTAGTGGGTGCGCCGGTTAAATTACCGAGCATCCAAGATACTGAGCAAGCGTTACGCGATGATGCGGTCTTTGCTGAGTTAAGCGCCGGTTTACCCGCCGATTTACTGGTTACTCGCCCCGATATTATGGCTGCTGAGCATCAGTTAGTTGCCGCGCGCGCCAATATTACAGCCGCGCGTGCCGCGTTTTTGCCACGAATTGCTTTAACTGGTAATTGGGGCACGGCTAGCGCTGAGCTCGATGGCTTATTTGATGGTGGCAGCCGGGCTTGGTCCTTTATGCCGACCATTTCACTGCCGATTTTTGATGGTGAACGCCGTCAAGCAGGCTTAGATTTAGCGCAAGTGCGTAGCAATCTAGCGGTCGCCAATTACGAAAAGACCATTCAGGTAGCGTTTCGTGAGGTTGCCGATGCGTTATCTGCCCGCCAATGGTTAACCCAGCAAGTAGAGCAGCAACGAACCGCCTTAGAGGTGCAAACCCGCCGTGCCTATTTAGCACAATTACGTTATGACAGCGGAGCTGCAGCTTACTTAGAAGTATTAGATGCACAGCGTGATTTGCTAGCGGCACAGCAACAGTTAGTGCAGGTGCGACGCTTATTACTGGATAGTCAGATTGCACTGTATGCCGCACTAGGTGGTGGCAATAGTGATGCTGCCACCTCTTCTACCATTACCCCTTAAGGTTATTTTTGCTATGAAAAAGAATGTTGTTCTGCTTGGCGTTGTTGCGCTAGTAGCAGTATTAGCTTGGTACGGTTGGGAACAGTACACCAGCAATGATTTAGGCGAAGGTTTTGCCAGCGGTAACGGGCGTATTGAAGCCACAGAAATTGATATTGCCACTAAATTGCCGGGGCGCATCGAAACCATTCATGTGCAAGAGGGTGATCTAGTCACTGCCGGTCAGTCACTGGCAATTATGCAAATTGATACCTTACAAGCTCAGTTGGCGGAAGCAGAAGCAGCGCACAAAGAAGCATTACAGGGTGTCGCCGCTGCCGAAGCGCAAACCGCATTGCGTGAAAGTGATGTAGCCACCGCCCGCGCGGTTGTAGTGCAGCGTGAATCTGAGCTCGATGCAGCGCAAAGCCGTTTACGCCGCTCAGAAACCTTAAGTAAAGAAGGCGCTTCTTCGCAGCAAGAGTTAGACGATGACCGCGCGCGCGTACGTAACACCCAAGCCGCATTAGTGGCAGCTAAAGCGCAGGTGGTTTCCGGACAAGCAGCGGTAACGGCAGCTAAAGCCCAAGAAGTAGGTGCAGCGGCACGAGTAGAAGCGGCGTTAGCAACCATCAGCCGGATTAGCGTAGAAATTGATGATAGCGAACTGAAAGCGCCGCGCGATGGACGTGTGCAATTACGCGTAGCGCAACCGGGTGAAGTGTTACCGAGCGGTGGACGGGTATTGAATATCGTCGATTTATCGGATGTTTATATGACCTTCTTCTTGCCTGAAACCATTGTCGGCCGTGTGGCACTAGGCAGCGATGTGCGGATTATCTTAGATGCGGCACCGAATTTGGTGATTCCTGCCAAGGTGTCATTTGTTTCGAGCACCGCGCAATTTACGCCGAAAACCGTTGAAACTGCCAGCGAACGTCAGAAACTGATGTTTCGTGTTAAAGCGCAGATTGCCCCGAGCCTGCTAACTCGCCATCTTGAGCAAGTTAAAACCGGTTTGCCGGGTGAGGCGTGGGTCAAGGTAGATAAGCAACAGGATTGGCCAGCCTCCTTGACTGTTAACGTGCAGGAATAGGTCAATGTCCAGCAAGTTTTCTACAGCCGAGTCAGTAATCCGGATTGAAAATCTCAGCTTAAATTATGGCCAGACCCGCGCGTTACGGGAGATCAATTTAGATATTCCCGCAGGCTTGATGGTTGGGTTGATTGGTCCAGATGGGGTGGGTAAGTCGAGCTTATTATCGTTAATTTCTGGCGCGCGCGCGGTTCAGCAAGGGCGATTGGAAGTGCTCGGCGGTGATATATCCAGCAAACGTCACCGCGATCTGGTGTGTCCACGGATTGCCTATATGCCGCAAGGTTTAGGTAAAAACCTGTATCCCACGCTGTCAGTTGAAGAAAACTTGCAGTTCTTCGCCCGCTTATTTGGGCACAACGCCGCTGAGCGTCGTCGCCGTATTGATGATCTAACTCGCAGCACTGGCTTGCATCCGTTTTTATCGCGTCCTGCCGGTAAACTATCTGGCGGGATGAAGCAAAAACTCGGACTCTGCTGCGCGCTGATTCATGATCCAGATTTGCTGATTCTGGATGAGCCAACCACGGGCGTTGACCCGCTGGCGCGTTCGCAGTTTTGGGAGTTGATTGAACGGATTCGTGGCGAGCGCAACAATATGAGCGTGCTGGTAGCGACCGCTTATATGGATGAAGCACAAGGTTTTGATTGGTTGGTGGCGATGGATGACGGTGAAATATTAACCACCGATACCCCACAAGCACTGCTTGAGCAAACCGACAGCAGCTCGTTAGAAAGCGCCTTTATTCATCTTTTGCCTGAATCGAAAAAGCAAGGTTATCAGCCGGTGACGATTCCGCCGCTGGTGGTAAATGACGATGATATTGCGATTGAAGCCGAAGGCTTAACCATGCGTTTTGGTGACTTTGTCGCGGTCGATAATGTCTCGTTTCGGATTCGCCGTGGTGAAATTTTTGGCTTCCTTGGCTCCAACGGTTGCGGCAAATCCACCACCATGAAAATGCTGACTGGCTTATTGCCTGCTTCCGAAGGTAAAGCATGGTTATTTGGTGAAGAAATTGATCCCGATAACATTGATACCCGCCGCCGCGTTGGCTATATGTCGCAAGCGTTTTCGCTGTATAGCGAATTAACCGTTAAGCAAAACTTGGTTTTGCACGCTCAACTATTCCATGTGCCGGCTAATCAAATTGCCGCACGCGTGGCAGAAGTAGCGAAATCCTTTGGTTTAGAGCAGGTCATGGAAAGCCTGCCAAATAGCATTCCGCTAGGTATGCGTCAGCGTTTATCGTTAGCGGTGGCGATGGTGCATAAACCTGACTTGCTGATTTTGGATGAGCCAACTTCAGGCGTTGACCCCGTTGCTCGCGATAACTTCTGGCGGTTGCTGATTGAGTTATCCCGCCGCGACAAGGTAACCATCTTTATTTCTACGCACTTTATGAATGAAGCCGAGCGCTGCGATCGCATGTCGATGATGCACGCCGGTAAGGTGCTGGATAGTGATGTACCAGCACGCTTAGTGGAAAAACGTGGCGCTAAAGATTTAGAACAAGCCTTTATCGGCTATCTGCTGGAAGCCGGCGGCGGTACGCCTGACAGTGATCAGCCAGCGAGCACACCGGCAATCGAGGCAGCGACTGCCACCAATCAACGCCCGAAGCGTTTTAGTTTGCAGCGTTTGCTGAGTTACACGTGGCGCGAAGCACTGGAGCTACAACGTGACCCAGTCCGAGCCACCTTGGCCTTGGTTGGTTCGTTGATCTTGATGTTTGTCATGGGTTTTGGGATCAGTATGGACGTTGAAGACTTGCGTTATGCGGTGTTGGATCGTGATCAAACTACCTTTAGCCAAAACTATACCCTGAACTTATCGGGCTCCCGTTACTTTATAGAGCAGCCACCGATAACCGATTATGCCGACCTAGATCAGCGTATGCGCAGCGGCGAAATTATGCTGGCGATCGAGATTCCATCGGGTTTTGGGCGCGATATCTTGCGTGGTAAACAAGTAGAAATTGGGGCGTGGATTGATGGTGCCATGCCAACCCGTGCCGAAACCGTACAGGGTTACGTGCAAGGGATTCACCAGCAATGGCTGATGGACCAGATTGCGCAATCTGGGGTTAAACTGCCGAGTACCGCCCGCGTTGAAACCCGTTTTCGCTACAACCCAGATGTAAAGAGCTTGCCAGCGATGGTGCCAGCGGTGATTCCGCTGCTGCTATTAATGCTACCGGCGATGCTCACTGCCTTGGCGGTGGTACGCGAAAAAGAGCTAGGCTCAATCGTTAACCTGTACGTAACGCCGGTGACGCGCTTTGAGTTCTTGTTAGGTAAACAATTGCCGTATATCGGTTTAGCCATGCTCAACTTCTTATGTCTGAGTTTTCTGGCAGTCACCGTGTTTGGCGTCCCCATTAAAGGCAGCTTCTTTGCCTTATCGCTAGCGGTATTCATGTTCTGTGTGATCTCCACCGGAATGGGCTTATTGGCGTCGACGATTACTAACAGTCAAATTGCCGCCATGTTCTTTGCTATGGTCGGTACTCTGGTGCCTTCGATGCAGTTTGCCGGATTACTTAACCCGGTATCTTCGATGGAGGGCGTCGCGCGCTTTGTCGGTGAGATTTATCCAGCTACCCATATGTTCTTGATTAGTCGCGGTGTATTTAACAAGGCGCTGGCTCTGCAAGACGTTACGGGGTCGCTGTGGGCAATGATGTGGTCGATTCCAGTGATTATTGGACTGGCGATCTTCTTGCTGAAGAAACAGGAGCGGTAACATGGGCAATTTAAAGACAATTTTTCGCCTTGGACAAAAAGAGTTATGGAGTCTGGCGCGCGATCCGATGATGCTGCTGTTGATCGTTTATGTGTTTACTGCATCGGTTTACACTTCAGCAACAGCAGTGCCAGATACCTTAACCAATGCGCCAATTGCGATTGTCGATGAAGATCAATCCGCCTTATCAGCGCGAATTATTAGTGCGTTTTATCCGCCAAATTTTACCCAGCCACAGCTAATCAGCTTGCAAGAAGTTGATCCCAGCATGGATCGAGGTGACTTTACCTTTGTGATTAATATCCCGCCAAACTTTCAGCGAGATGTGCTAGCGGGGAAAAATCCTGAGCTACAGCTCAACGTTGATGCTACGCGCATGAGCCAAGCCTTTACAGGTAATGGTTATATTCAGCAGATTTTATCCAGCGAAGTTACCGAGTTTGTGCAGCGTTATCGTGGTGCAGCTGGGCTGCCGGTAGAGCTAGTGTTGCGAGCGCGTTTTAATCCGACTCTAGAAAAATCGTGGTTTGGTAGTTTGATGCAGATTATTGATCAGGTAGCGATGCTGTCGATTATCTTGACCGGTGCGGCGCTGATTCGTGAGCGCGAGCACGGCACCATTGAACACCTATTGGTGATGCCGGTTACACCGGGGCAAATCATGCTGTCTAAGGTTTGGTCAATGGGCTTGGTGGTGCTAGTTGCGGCTGCCTTGTCGCTAACTTTTGTGGTGCGCGGCTTGCTGAATGTACCGATTGAAGGGTCGGTTGGCTTGTTCTTGGTTGGCGCTGCTTTATGTTTATTTGCAATGACCTCGCTAGGTATTTATATGGCAACCTTGGCTCGCAGCATGCCGCAGTTTGGTCTATTACTGATGCTGACCATGATGCCACTGAATATGTTGTCTGGCGGTTCAACGCCACGGGAAAGTATGCCGGAACTAGTGCAGTACATTATGTTGTTAGCGCCGACGACGCACTTTGTTAGTCTCAGCCAAGCAATTTTATACCGTGGTGCTGGACTAAGTGTAGTGTGGCAGCCGTTTTTAGCATTAGCAGTGATAGGTAGTGTGTTATTTATGCTGTCTTTGGCACGCTTTAGAAAAACCATCAGTCAGATGGCGTAAAGGTGTTAAGCCTGTTAGTGAATTGCTAGCAGGCTTAATCAGTAATTTTAAACCGCTTTTGAATAAATAATTGTCAGTAGAAGGGGGGCTTGAAAAAAAGTTGCTGCAAGCTACTCCATTAAGCACTGATTTATTGTGACTAAAAGTAGTAAAAACTCAACTTTAGTGGATACAAGGAATTGCAGTGAAGCTATTTAAAATACTTTATACATCCACCGTGATTACTTGGGCGATTATTTTCGGTAGTACTTTATACAGCCTGTTTTTATATGAACGGGCGGTGCTTGTGCATGCGACTTTTAGCCTAGTGGTACTACTGATCTTGCTATATATTGTGCATCGCCAGTATGTGTTATATCGGGTGATGCCAGAGATCAAATCAAAAAGAGTTTTGTATCATGTATTACTCAGCGAGTTGGCATTTGGCGTGGTAGCACAGTTGGTCGGCTTGATCGCCATCTCTGCTATCTGGTCATACTTGATCTTAGAAGTGCAGCCGTTATTCGATTAAGCGCCGCGCTATTAACTAAGATTGCATCAGTACCGATTGCTGCCTTGGCTATCGGCCAATCCCACATTTGCATTTCTAATGGCATGAAGATTTATTAACCAATAAACCGTTGATTAATTAGTTGTGCAGGATTTCAGCCCACAATGCAGTAGGGTGCAACATTTTTATTTAGAAACACTCCAATTGTAGTCACCGCGCCTTTACCGATGCTAATTTAGGGCGAAATCTTAGATCTAAACTACCAGCCTGTGTATTTCTGATGGGCTGAAAGGTGGCTCCTAGAGGTTATGGGATTACAGAAAAGGTCGTTAATCAATCATGCCAATACCGTTGATTGCCGACTATAATGAAGCTGGCGCCTGAATAAGTTGAAAAAGCTTCCAAAATAACCAGTTGTTTAGCATCGTTACGATCAGTCACACATCAAAGGCGTATCTGTAGTAATAACCAGCTCTTCGTATTTAAGAATGTAAAAAAATCTAACCGACTGGACTGGAAAAGAAGATAGTAGATGTGACTGCCCCATAAAATAATACAGATTACTCGTAGAATTTCTTTTAAGCTGAACCAAATGAGTTTTACAGTGAGCAAATGAAAGACTGAGACTGTAATTAAATCTGTGTAACTGTTTATCATTGACCCCTAACGGGAAGGATAAACAGACGATGAACAAAAAAGACCTCGAAGCCTTTGCACGCGAAGCGGCAAAAGGTATTAAAACTGAAAAAGACCTGACAGACATGCGAGCCATGCTCACCAAAGTGATGGTTGAAGCAGCGCTTAGCGTTGAGCTTGATGAACATTTAGGCTATCGCAAGCACGAGCAGTCCAGCTCAGAAAACAGCCGCAACGGTGTCACGCGCAAAACCGTGCGCACTGAAGACGGCCAGTTTGAGCTGGATACGCCACGTGACCGACAAGGTGATTTTGAACCGCAGCTGGTGAAAAAGCACCAAACTCGCTTTACCTCGATGGATGATAAAATCCTTTTTCTCTATGCCCAAGGCATGACGACACGAGAAATTGTCGATACCTTCAAAGAAATGTACGGCGCAGATGTGTCTGCAAGCCTCATATCTAAAGTCACTGATGCCGTTATTGATCAGGTAGTTGAGTGGCAGTCACGGCCACTGGATGCGGTTTACCCCATCGTTTATCTGGACTGCATTGTGGTTAAAATCCGCCAAGATAAGCATGTTATCAACAAAGCCGTTTATCTTGCTCTAGGCGTGAATATGGAAGGCCAAAAAGAGCTATTAGGCTTATGGCTGTCTGAAAATGAAGGCGCTAAGTTCTGGCTTAATGTGCTCACTGAGCTTCAAAATCGGGGCGTAAAAGATATATTAATTGCCTGTGTTGACGGGCTAAAAGGCTTCCCTGATGCCATTAATGCGGTCTTCCCTGAGACTCAAATTCAGCTTTGTATCGTTCACATGGTACGCAACTCAGTCAAATATGTGCCCTGGAAGGACTACAAGGCCGTCACCGCCGAGTTAAAGCAAATATACCAATCAGTCACCGAAGAAGAAGCCTTGCTCGCCCTGAACCAATTTGCTGAGCACTGGGACGACAAGTACCCACAAATCAGCAAGTCATGGCGGACGCACTGGCATAACCTCAATACCCTGTTCAATTATCCTGCTGATATCAGAAAGGTGATTTACACCACCAACGCCATTGAATCGCTGAATAGCGTGATCCGCAAAGCCATCAAAAAACGTAAATTGTTCCCAACCGATGACTCGGCTAAGAAAGTCATCTATTTGGCAATCCAAAATGCGTCCAAGAAGTGGACCATGCCGATCAGAGATTGGAAACCGGCATTGAATCGATTTATGATTGAGTTTGAAGACCGCTTAAAAGATTATATTTAACCTTGGCAGTTACACAGAATCATTTACAGGGTCGAAAGACTGGAAGCTAAATTTTTGCAATTTTTAAAGAAGCTGAAGCTAGCATGCCGATCAAAGACCTCCGTCGTAAGTATGACATCGGTAATTCTGTTGTGAGTCCGTAGCCATCGTACATTTCTTTAATGAACATAGCTCTACATCTCTCGTGAATAAAAGGCTAGGGGAGAATTTAGTCTTTTGCTAGTAATTTTCAAATCATCAAAAGTAGTGAATGTTTTTCACAAGTTTTTCACTTTCTGGCCTTTTTATCAGTCACAATTTGTGACTTTCGCCTGTTTCTCAAGCTTTACAACTTCCTGATTTTCTGACTATGACTTGCTTAATAGCCAGTGGCATTAGAGTCTTTGTAACGAAGTTCGAAAACACAAAACGATAAAACCTGACTAACCTCAAGCCTTATATAAAAAAACGCATAGCCATAATGTCCATGGCTTGACATTCAATAATGTTTAACCAAAAGCAATAAGCACTGATAATTTTTTCAATGCTTGCTCGCTGGCATTTTACCCAAGCGTAATAGCTGCTGTGATGAACACGCATTATTATGCATAGCACGCGCACAGGATAACGGTGGCGACGAGGTTTTATGAACGCGTACAGTTCTTTGACTTGTGCTGCAAAGAGCAAGGAGGCCTCCTTTAAGATATTGAGCTCTTGCTCAACACGTTTCAGTTCGCGCTTTAAACGGACGATCTCCGTCCGTAAATCATTCTCTTCCAATCGCTTTTTAATCAGCTTGGAAAGATCTTAATCCAGTTGTACAGCGTCTTATTACTGATGCCTAAGCGCGTAGCAACGTCTACAATAGCATAACCATGGACGGTCACTTGGTTGACAGCTTTTTATTTAAACTCATTTGAATAACGATAATCTTTGCTCATATTTAACCCCTTATGGTTGTTCATCTTTTTACCATAAAAAGTATCGAGGTTAGTCAGACCTTATCATGCTCATCTTGCTGGACGAGAAGATAAGGCTAGCGATAGCCAACAACCACAATGCAATGGCCATCTTTCTATTGTTTAAGAAATCCACCGAGCCTCCTCAAGGTATTTAACGCTAAGCAGTAAGCGCATCCTTGCTTGAGCACCTTGGCCTTGTTAAGCGTCATTGCTCGGAAGGTGCAAGATTTCACCTATGAGCAGATACGTGTTTAAAAATAAGGCTCTTGCTTCCTCTACAGTAACCTCATTGTGGACGCCAGTAGATACTCGGTCATAAAGGTTGGCCAAATTTTGGCGAAATCTCTTTTTCCTTGTATTACTGTCGATCCGTTGGTGAATATAGGCATTAATCCTGTTTTGGTGGCGATTAGCTGCCAATGACAGTTGATTACCGCCAATTTCAATAGCTTCTTCTGATGGAGGAAAAATACTATCTGCGAAAGATTCTATAACTCTGCGACAAGTTGTAAGTGATTGACTTATTGCCTCTTGATCGCCTTCTGATAGACGGCTCATTACAGATGGAATTTGCTCAAGAACGTCCCCACACGATTCTGCGATTAGGCTATCCACGTCGCTTTTATATCTTTCGAAGATAGATTCAGACAAGCTGTCAAACTGCTTTTCGTAATATATTTCACTAACAAATGTGTGTAGTTGCGCCAACACTCTGGTTCTAATTCCGCTCAACCTAGAAATGTTATTGCTTGCCTGAGTCATTGCGTTAATTACACTGGCAATTGCTACACTGGCCCATTCACCACTTGAGTCGGGAGTGCGAAGTGCAGCGAGTTTTGCTTTCTCAGCTTCTATTGCGGCTTCTTGTTGAGCAAGTGGCCCCCAGTACCCTGTTTGTTTTTCTTTATTTAACCAACGACCGGTGATTCCCATATACTTTATGGATATTTCATTCGAGCCGTTATAGCCTCCCATTTCGAGCTTCAGCCAATAGCGGACTTCTTCAGAGCCAACCCATCTAGCTAATCTTGATGCTTTCAAAATTAAGCTCTCAGCACTTGTGCGACTTAGCTCAATGTCATCCAAAAGCTCTTTAGCCAATTCAAGAATATGTTCTGATCTACTCTGGTCTATCACGATCTCTCCTTTTGATGCTTTACCACGTCCGCGTGCTTTGACTTGTTAGAGTATGCCATACTCACAGTTCTCTGAGAGTGTATTCAACACGAGGGCCACTAAAAGCTCTGGCTTCTATCGTGAAAAGACCTGTAAATGGTAGAGATATTGTACCTGTTCCACCATAGCTAAATCTAAGTCGCCCAGGGTCTTTCATAGATATTCTGATCGTATCCAAGCATGATATGTATTCATAACTTTTAACTCGATCATCTAAGTAGTTTTCTTCTTTGATGGAGAAAAATGGTTTTCTAAAATCCATAATCCCTATTCCAATGCTAGATATCTTATTTGGTTCGTTATTAACGGCATCGAAAAAAGCATCATAACTGCAGACATCGTGTATCAAATGGCTTTCAGGGAGGACTGCATCAAAACTTATTTGTGTGTTGAACTCCACTTTTTTTCCAGCATTTTTCGAAAGAAACTCTCTGAATTCGTTAACCTCTACATAGACAAGTGGTATGTATGGTTTGGAGTAGTCAATGGGTTTATCCTTTGAAATATGCTCATATAGCTGAATACAGCCTAAGACCGCTCCAACTAGCGCTCCGAAAGCGAGGAATTTTTTTAAAATTTTTTGCAAAATTACACACATTTTTCGCTCATGTATTTCTGTTTATTGATAAGGCCTGACTTTCTCAGACACTTTTTTGATTCATAAAATACTGCTTTTCATAGTTCATTGGTGACACCCACTGATTGTGCGTGTGCCTGCGTTTTGGATTGTAAAACATTTCGATGTAATGAAATATAGCCAGCTTTGCCTCTTCCCGTGTTTTGTACTTATGGCGGTGTATTTTTTATTTTTAAGGTTGCCAAAGAAGCTTTCAGCAACGGCATTATCCCAACAATTGTCTCTGCGGCTCATGCTGGCTTCCATATTAAGTGAGCTGAGCAATGTCCTAAAATCACGGCTGCTGTATTGAGAGCCTTGATCCGAATGCAGTCGCACAGTGCCTTCTGGTTTACGACGCCAGTAAGCAGCCATTAAAGCATCTTGAACCAGAGTATCAGTCATCCGCTCAGACATCGACCAGCCAACAATGCTGCGTGCGAACAAGTCCATGACTACCGCTAAGAACAAGAAGCCTTCCTGGGTGTGAATGTAGGTGATATCGCTGACCCACCACTGATTCGGTGTAAACACATTAAAAGCACGGTCGAGCGTATTAGGCGCTGTGATATCAGGCTTAGTCCACTGTAGCTGGAAAGTTACCTTGTGAAGGATCTTGTAGCAATACTGGTAAATTATTTGACATCAATGCTTCCTACTAAATATTGCCTAACGCTCGTAACACCGGACAATTTTAAGCGCAGCGGAGAACTGTTCAGAGTGATTGCGCTTGTTAAGCATTGTCTCGATATTCCATGATTTCTGGAAAACCATTTGATGCAATGAAATTTAACAGACAATATCGAATGAAACGTTCTAAGCCTAAAAACGTTGGGGCTTTTTCTAGTATTTTTGAAAATTCCCTATCATCAACTACAGGGCGACCAAACTGGAGATCAGAGTGATGTTTGTTAGGCTGAATCCAGCCTCCAAAAGGGACTCCAGTATGAACGTACTTGCTACGTAAATCGTACGCTGCACCGATACTTCGCTCAATTAGATCAGCCTTAAAGAAACCAAACTCCACATCGGATTCCCTAGACTCAAAAAACCGCTGATCAACTAACGAGCAGAGAGCCTTTACAAATCGGCTCTTTATTCCTAATAGTCGACTCGAGAGCAGCCTAGATATCTTCCTTCCATCCTCAAGGCCATTCTCAATAGTATTTAGAGCGCCCAATATCTGCTGGTCTAATATATCTTCCTTTTCATATTTAAAAAATGCTGCAAGTATTTCTCCTGATGTAATTAAGTGTAGATATGCAACTTCAGGCTCATACTCTACAGTCTGGAGTGCTTGCATATAGAATTTACACGCAGCATTTAATTTTGTCTGGAATGAAGTATCAATATCTGAGCTTGTAAAAATTCTCGATAAAGGAGAAAAGTTAGAAATATTTAATGGGATCCTGAAGCAGCTTCTTTGTTTGTGCGTATTAAACGGTAGCCTTGGATCACATATGCTGCTATATGCAGAAAGATTAGGGGTATTGAAAAAACCGCTGCCTTCTACCAATCCATGATAGTCAAACCGTTTTCCAAATAATACTGATAAGTATGAACACACAATCTCTCCAACAGGAGAGTAATCAGGAACTACACCTCCAACTTCTTTTCTATGTGGCTCAGTTCTAAAGGCAATAATAAAACCTGACCTAGATACCGGATTTTCCTCCATCCTGATTGCAGCAGATGAATTTGTGAAGTTCTGCCAAGCATGAGAAATCAAAATATCATCACTTACAAACTCACCAACCATCCTGCTAGTAGTTGAAATAAGTATCTTATGAATTGTTTTATCAGGTTTTAATGGATGCTTAGAAATATTCATGGATTCTCAAATTCAAATTAGATGCTTAACAGCTTATTAGCATGCATGCTAGTTTTGTCACCAGAGTCTGCATGCCATAAATCAATATACAACCTTTAATACTAAAGCTTTTACTAACAAAAACAATGAGCCCTTTGGCAGTAATTCAGGCATTCCTGCTATTTAACTAGTGGTCTGCGTACTATCTTTCCTGCGCAGGGTATAACTCACCGATTCCTATGCACTTATAATTAATGGCAGGTTAAAAATAAGCATCTCTCAGTGCTAAATCATGCATCCTTCATAAACTAAGCTAAAACAAACTGTAAAAACAGTATCAAGACTGGAAGCGTCTTATGTCTAACAGACCATTTCTAAACACGATACGCATGGATATGCGTCCTGAATTCAGGCGTCAAAAAGGTTACGCGCTTAAAACTGGAAAACCTATCTGCACTGGATTAAACGTTTTATTTATTTCATCAGAAGTGTCATCCGCAGACGATGAAAAGTGAAGAGGTTAGGCAAGTTTTATCCAACCTAGTGAATGGCAAGCACGTAGCTAAAAATACACAAAAAGTTGTCTTAAATGCTCTGGTTTTTTATATAATAAATCTTTATAGCAATCTCTGGGTAATGTGGCTGAGTTTTTGCAATTTCTGAAAATAAAATAGCTTGGAAGATTGCTCCGCACTATGTTACTGAGACTGATGAGATGAAGTAATCTATTTAGCTAGCATCTGGAGACTGTAATCATATCTGTGGATCACGCTTACAGCTATGAGACGGATAATTTAGCGATACCTTAAAAGTCGCTAATTGCTGTTAAGTGTTGCCTTTAAGCTAACGGGTGGCACTTAGCTTTGAAGCTCCTTACGTCACATTTTACTAAGTTCCCAGCACCGCTCTAAAATAAGCTAACAACAGTCCAAATACCGCGCCATCTCTTGGTTTCTGCTTGTCGACTGTAACTATCTGCAGTTTCCCAATCATCGGATATCTGTGAACCGCTGGATTACGTTCCTGCCAAACATGGACCTTATCGTTAGGCAGCACCTTCCTGAGGAAATGCTCCAGAACTTGTAGTTTAGGCAGATTGCCTGGGTCATGCCGGCAAATGACGCTCTTATCCCAGTGTCGGTAATTGTCATAAAAATACTTTAGTGCTGTTTTAGCCAACTCTCCGTTCTGAGCAGATTGCAGCAGGCGCAAACTATTTTTGTAGGTTTGAGCAGCAATATCACGCTCGAGCTTATATCGAGGTGGTCGAATAATAAAATAATGGCTTGAGGTTGTGACCTGGGTGTTGAATATTTTACGGGGCTGTTTGAGTCGCGAATTGTTAAATCGAGTCCGTGCCTTCAGTAAACCTGAAAGCAGTGTGACCTGAGCGCGTGTGTTTGTATCGTCTAGTTTATACATCTCAATCAGCTCATCACCACTATGTGACTGACTCCAACGCTGAAGAAAATCGCACCAGTTCTCGAAACTAAAGTCACGTAAGTCTCTGGATTTATTAGATGTACCAGCTACTAACTTTGCTAAAGTTTCACTGTAAGGTCGCCATTGTTTAGGATCAATCGCAGGCTGTAGTTTAAGTCTCTGCGGCAGCCAGCCTAAAATCTTTCCACCGTATTTTCGATTATGTTGCCGTAAGTTATCAGCGCTGATACCTAGCAAACTTTGCACACAGAGCGCGACATCCAGAGAGCCTCTATATCGTTGCTTTTCACCAAATCCAGTTTTTCTATGATCAAAACTATGTGGCCACAGCAGATCACGCACAATACAGTCGAGATTATGCGTGTAGTGCTGCAGTGTCACATTGCCACTGGAGTGGCCAACATAGTTGGAAATCTGGTGTAAATGCTTTCTGCTGGTACCCTGCAGCATATGGCCTTGCCAATGCGCTGGCAGTTGTAATGGCTCAGTTAAGTTATGACTCGCCTGTAAAGCATGGCTGGCAAAACTATGGCGCAGGTGATGAAAACGCAGGTCTGGATCACCGGTTAACTGCCGCATCTGTTCGTGTAGGTTACGTTGCAACTCAGTGAAATCCATCGGTGTCTTGCCATTATCCTCAGAGAAAATAAATTTCCCTTGCACCTTTCTTTTGCCAACTTTAACGCGCTGGGCTTGATGATAGTTCAATAATTCAACTCGCTCCTTACTGCTCATAAGTATGTTTAATGGCAACTGTCGCCGACTGTTCTTACTTTTCAGTTTGTTAAACTGATCACCGCGAATTAATAAAGTAGCGGCATATCGCCCGAGCTGTTCTAAACGCTCTGTAGGTAATATCTCGAGCATCCCTGGGTACTGCAGATCATCTAGCTGCAGATGACGAATTTCACTAATGCGCAATCCACACCGATAACCTAAAATCAGTACAATCAATTGCGCGTGTGTAATGGGGGATGTGTCTTTTTGTGCCTTTAAAAACTGATACAGTAGTTGGTATTCAGTTTCTGTGAAGGTATTGGCGTCCGGTAATGCAAAAAAGACTTCATCTGCATAACTGAGCTTTATCGGAGCCAACTGTAGTAAATTGCTAGCGTGGACATGAAACCTGCGTAATAAGTCTGCTTTATTTTGTCGCGTAATTGCTGATGGTGTGCTTTCTAATATAGTTTCGTAGCCAGCCTGAAAATCTTCAGCTGTCAGCGATAACAATTCTGCCTCATCAAAAGTGCTAAGAAGAGTTTTCCCAAGGCTGGTTAATTGTTGGTATGCAGTACTACGTCTAATTTCTGTTTTTCTAAGTCGTTTTTTGACCCAGTCAATCAGACAGTACAGTAATGGGCTCGCCTGCACGGCTTCTGCTTTTAACTTGCCGAGGCGTTCTAGCAAGGTTTTTAAACTTGGTTCTGTCGTTTGGCTGCTTTTATATAAAGCAGTACGCACACCTGTAAAAATCAGGTTCTTTTTATTATCGTTAATGGTTAATGCCACTTGAGAAATTGTTGGCTCAGGTTCATCTATGGTCAGCCCATAACTTTTATCAGCAGGTGATAGGAGCAAAGCCTGCTGCTTCAATACCCGCAACCACACTGACTCTGGCCACGCAGTTGAACTGCTTTCACCAGTACAGTGCCGTACTAAGTATGGTGGTAAAACTGTGTGGTGGTAGACACTGACAGTAGCGCGCCAGTGTCTTATTAGGGCTTGTTGCTCTTTATATGTTGTCCTATCCAGAACATCACCCGATAATGAGTAAATAAACTGAGCTAATGCTTGATTCAGCCAACGCCTTAATTTGCTTTTATCCTCATACCCTTGTGGTAACTCAGGCAGTCGAGTCAGTAAAATGAGCGATACAGGGTCAGGAAACCATCTGCGTAAACCACGATCTGCGTGAATATGCTTAGGGTAGTCATCTGTAAATAGATCAATCCAAACATAGTCCTTATAGTGACGAATTTTCTCTTTAGCATATGGAAGTTGCAGCATTGCTTTCGAGTCTGCCAGACCGCCGAAAACTGTTGCGCTAAATAGTAGCTGCCCATAGGTCAGACTAACGCTTGGATTATTAGGCTGGTTTACTAATCTTTCTTCAAACGCTTTGATTTGATTACGCAATTGAGCTAGCTGAATAAATCCATCAGGAGTAATGGAGTTTTTCTCACTGATAATAGTCATCTCAGTCGGTGGTAGTTCTACTTGCCAGCCTAGCTCCTGAGCACCTTTAGCTAATCCAGCTCGCAAAAACCGACGTAGGTGGACCGTTGCTCGATTAGCGCTATCCTGCTCATCAATCCATGCGTTGACCTCATCTATAGCTAGATTAGAAATTTGAATATTTTCTACACCTAGCGCACAACCTGGAGCACCGGTATCCAATAACTGCAATAGCTTTTTTTGCTGATTCAACTGGTTTTCAGTTTGTTGCCTACGTCGACGGTTAGAACCTAAAACACCAGCCTGAGTTTTTATAAAAGGCCAGCCCAACCAGTATTTAACTTCATACATGCACCAATCCTCCCTGTATCGTCCAGCCAATCTGTTTCTCAATGGTATTGAGATAAGGCGCTAGCTGAATAGCTATGTCTATTGGGCTGATGCTGGATAATTTTTGGTGTGGCTCCTCACCGTGTTCCCAATGCCCCATAAAATATGCAACCATTTCGCCAGGAGCTCCAAGCTCGACTAGCATGCTGCGCAAGTAGTGCCGATTTGCATTTGCTCTGATTTCAAATGGAAAGTGCTCCTGCAGGTTTTTGGGTGAAACGGCTCTGGCCTGCAGTGTGTCAGTCAGAAAAAATAAAAACGGAATAGATAATTCATGGGTTGAAGTATCAGCACCCTGATAACGGTGACATAGCTGGTAAATTTCTTGTTGTATGCTCTGCTTATGCGGCAGGCTCATCGCTAATTGAATCAGATGTTCAACATATCGATCGACCTGCTCAACAAACCGCGCGGTGAGTGGAATGATGCGTGAATGCTGAAACAACGAATTGTCTTTATCGCTGATAACCATCAGCCCAGTTTCAAGGTCGATGTGTCTTGGATCGCTAATGGGATCTAAGACTGCGCGGTATCCTGAAATAAAGCCTAACCACACAGTGATGTAAGCAACCAGTGAGTTATGCGCGTGACGTAATCGCTCATCCCCCGTAAAAAGGCGGGAGTTAAGTCTGGCATGGTGTTTTAAGTGCTCACACAGTTGGGCTACGAAGTTAGTGGGTAGGGCTAGGCTGCTGCCAATACTTTTTTTATTCTGCAATGCTCGAGTATTTTCACTAAAAGCTGGTGGAATAATACTCCCTGTTCTTACCCACTGCTGAATGAGTTTATGAGCTGCCTTGATGACCCCGCTAATAAATGTAATTGAGGTGCGTTGATAATAGTTAGCAACAATAGAGTGACTATATTCCTGCTCAGTTATAAGTTGAACTAGCGCTGGATCCTGTGTGCATTGCTCAATTGCCATACGCATAACAAGACTGAGACGATGTTCTGTCCATCGAGTCGCGTAGGTTTGGTTGAGTTTTTTTAGCAATTCACGAATCCATTGTTCGTGCTCATCAGCGCACTCAAACAACGGAACTCGTTTTCGGCTGGTAGCGCACTGAAGCTTGCGTTTCGCTAGGCCAATTACTGCCTGAGTAGCAACTGGCGGTAATCTGAAATCGAGAACGTCCTGCAGTTGAATATCGTTATGGTAAAAAGGCTCATCTGCCAGCAAAATGCTGCCAACAGCACCTAATGAGTGGAGGTTAGCTGTCGATTTTACTGGGAGTGCTAAACAACTTTCCTCTATGAGTACCGCAAAAAATGTTCGTTGAGCGGCATCGTAATCAGCTTTGCTCTGGAAAATCAGCAACTTACGTAGTGAATCTAATTTACGGCCTGTATAAAGCCTCAATAGAATGATTACCTTAAGCTCATCGTATTGAGGGGTATTAAGATCTTCCATTTTGTTCTTAATAAAATCATTGGCTAGGCAATGTAATAGCGCCTGAACCTCATAGGGGCTCGGCATCTCCACTCTGTTAGGTAAAGATTGTGCTGATTGCACAATTGATGCTTGTACCCGCCGACGATTACGGTGTCGTATTAATTGCTCATCCGATTGAACACTGCGAGGTGCTGTTGGGTCTGTGACGATAACGCTTGTAAGTGTTGTCATCTCAGCAGGGTGTAAACCCTGCTGTTGCAGCAGTTTTTTACTGCGAGTATCTGGCACACGCATAGTTGGCTCGAAACTGGGCTGCTGCTTGTTAGTAGCATCTGTGCCGTCAAGTTCCTGCACACTGATTTGCTGACCACTGCGCTGGATTTGAGTGCTAATTCTCATGCGGTAATGGCGTGATGCTCGCGATCGCTGCTCAGCGACAGACTCTATTAGCAGTCGTAATCCGGCACCCCATCGGGTGGTAATGGAATGCCATTCAATCCACTCCTCTAATTCTGCCTGAACCTCAGTCAATGAAATTACATCACGTAAGTCAGGTAGCGGAACTGTTGGTCTTTTAGCTATTTTTTCTAGGTCACGTATTTCACGTAAACCAGCCTCAACACCACTGCTTAACTCTTTAATAACGCCGGCAGCATGCATTTGTTGGTAGGCAATTGCAGCGCTCATTCCTATTAAATGAATCACTTTTATTTTTTCGATTTCTTCTGTTGGATAATCAACCTCAGCAGCCGTAAGCGTCGCATAAATAGGGTAATTACCAATCATCCCTGCAGGTCGAGTTTGTTTGTTTGGCTTGATATCTATGAGCTCAGGAGGGACATTAGATAACTTTGGTTTTAGCTGTTGCAGTAGTGCTCGCCATGCTTCTATAGGCAGCTTATCTAATCCAAGCTCTATAGCTAATTCTTGTCGTAGGTTGACACTTAGTAGTGCATCCAGATTCTCTGTCACTGCAATAAATTGCTGTAGGTTTCTAGGAGCCTGAATCCAGATGCATAGCTGGGTAAAAGACGATTTATCGATAGAAAACCACTCAGTAAAAAAATCTAGTTTATCTATAGAAAATTTACATTCTGTCATGCTACCTCCAGTAATCAGGTGTTAGCTTGTAACTGCTTGACCCTCAACTCCAAAGGGCTTTCATTTTTGAGCAGAGTTCTCAAGTCCCGCGCACTGATTCGCAATGCACTTTTTAAAAATGCATCGTTACCAATTACCTGTAGTAGTTCTGGACTAGCATGGCTTTTCAGATATTTGTTCAGTTCGCACAATTGCAGGTTTGGAGTTTTTTTGCTGCAGTCATACATTAGAATAGTGCTGATACCCTGACGAAATGCTCGCACAGCATGACTATTAGGGTGCTCCTCAGCAGGTAAAATATTGACGTGTAAGGCTTTTTCACCTGATGCTCGCAACAATTGATAATGGCGAAAGCTGCCGCAGAGCAAATAGCTTTCTTGACGCAGTTGAATAACCTCAATAAGAGGAAGACCCAGCGATTCAGTTGTGTTGTCCTGCTGAATCTGGTCGAGTATTTGCCGCTGAGACTCGGCATTAAATTGGATAAATGATAAAACTCGGTAGACCTCGGCTAGTAGCCCTGTGGTTGGCTGATGCACTGAGTCCATTGATATTTTTTTATACATATCACCCTCTAAATATAAAGCACCAGAATCTGGTTTTTATGACGTTAGAGGGATTTTATGGCAGGGTGAGCGAAGGTCTGGTATCGATAAGTGACGGAAAAAGTCACTTAAGCATTTTTTCGAAAAAAATAGAAAATAAGTCGCTTAAGTTTTAAAAGAGATGGCTTGCTCTAAAAATGATGCGCTCTGCGGGCACTACAAATAACCATAGTTTAGGGTTATGGAACTCTGAATAATTTTAGTGAGACAGTCAGAGCTAATGTTTAGCTGCGTCTTGTCCATACAAATAATTATTCAGAGTCTTCCTATAATCTAACCAACGTATTTCATTCTTACAGCTCTACCATCCGCTGCATGGTTTGCACTATAGACAAGTTAAACGCGCCATCATTGGCAAAAAGCTTATACAGTTCGAGCTCATCTTTTCTGCGCTGTAGCATGATTTCTTTAAATATTTTTTCAAAAGCTAGTTCCTTGCTATGAGGGTCAGGATTCTTGGCGTATTTAGTTTCAAAATCTGGATGCTGCTTGATGCTTTCAGAGATATTGATCAGCTTTACCCGTTGTTCTTCAGGCGTAGCACTCCAGCCTTGGAACCAGCGTTCGTTAAACGTAGTAATGATTTCATCAAGCGGGTTTTTTTCTTTCTCATCGCCATAAGCACCACGGGGGTTGGGGTTTTGAGGATCAAGTTCTGTTTCATTACTGCTCAAGCTAATTGCATGATTGAGCTTCACTCGTTGTAAGCCATATGAACTTAGATCCACGGATTCAAGCAGAGAATCAATCGCATCAGATTCCGAATCGTTCACTACAAGCTTAGGTACAAGAAACTTTAAGAACCAAAATAACTTTTCCCACGCCAAAATCTCATACGGCATGATGGATGCCATTTGCCCGTAAATTTTTACAAACTGTTTAGCCTTAACTTTAAAATCGACTTTGTCTTCGTGCTCAAGCTCTAGTTCATGCTCAAAACGTGCAGCAGCCGTATCAATGACCGGGCTTAAGACCTCTGCATCTTCACCGTTGAAATAATCCGTGACGAACTGTTCAACCTCGTGCCACTCGTATACGCCTACATCATCTAACGCATCTTTAAGCTCATGTAGCACGTTGATATCCGTCGCTTTAGATAAAGACGTTGCAGTATAAAATGGATCAAAAGCGGCTTGGATATCTTCAACGCTATTGAAAAAATCCAATACAAATAAATCTTCTGTCTTTTTACCGAGGCTTGCAGCGCTACGGTTTAAACGCGATAGGGCTTGTACACACAGCACGCCAGCTAGCTTCTTATCAACGTACATGGTACACAGCTTTGGTTGGTCAAAACCGGTCAGGTATTTGTTGGCTACGACCAGTAAACGGTAGTCATCAGTATCAAAGCTTTCAGCAGTCTTTGTCTCATTAAAACCATTGATATCCGCTTCTGTGTACTCGATGCCGTCGACTTCTTTCTTTCCGGAAAAGGCGATTAGAATCTTAAAAGGATTACCTTGTTCCTTTAGCTTGCGATTAATGGCTTTGTAATAGCGTATGGCTGTTTCTATATTTTGCGTAACCACCATGCCCTTAGCTTTGCCTTTCAACTTCTTGGCATTAACCACATTAGTAACAAAGTGTTCAAGCATAATCTCAGCTTTAGTATCTATGGTGTGCTGACTGTGCTCGACATAGGCGCGAAGCTTTTTTTGTGCTTTTTTAGTTTCAAACTCAGGGTTTTCTGCTATCGATTTTTTGATTTCATAATAGCTTTTGTAGGTGGTGTAGTTGGCCAGCACATCTAGAATAAAGCCTTCTTCAATTGCTTGCTTCATTGAGTACAGATGAAATGGCTTAAAGCTGCCATCGGGTTGTTGGTCGCCAAATTTTTCTAAGGTGCTGTTTTTAGGCGTTGCTGTAAAGGCTAGGTACGAAGCGTTACCGCGCATCTTGCGCGATTGCATAGCTTGTAGAATTTTATCTTGCGCATCTTCAACTTCTTCTACATCAGCCTTGCCCATCGCACGGTTCATATTGTCATGGGCAGAGCCAGACTGTGAGCTGTGTGCCTCGTCAATAATTACCGCAAAGCGCTTATCACTCAGATCACTAATACCATCGATAATAAAAGGGAATTTTTGGATGGTGGTAATGATGATTTTCTTGCCTGTTTCCAGTGCCGTCTTTAACTCAGCTGAGGTTAGCGCAGGCGCAACAATATTTTTAACTTCGGAAAATTCTTTGATATTGTCGCGTAGTTGCTTGTCCAGCAAGCGTCGATCAGTGACTACAATGACCGAATCAAACAGGGGCTGCTCCATGCTGTATCTACCTGCAACAGCTTCTGTCGCTGGATAAGTTTCAATCAGCTGATAAGCCGCCCAAGTAATGGAGTTTGATTTGCCTGAGCCTGCAGAATGCTGAATCAAATAGGTGTGGCCTACACCTTGATTTGCCGCATGATTGACCAGCTTACGCACTACATCAAGCTGATGATAACGCGGAAAAAACAGTGTTTTTTTGTGGAACGGCACTTTACTGTTGCCATCCAAGCGCACAAAGTGCTGGATAATGTTTGCGAGGCTCTCTTTGGTGAAAATTTCTTGCCATAAATAAGCGGTTTTATGGCCGGTGCTGCTGGGTGGATTACCTTTTCCGTGGTTATGGCCTTTATTAAAAGGCAGGAAAACAGTGCTTTTTCCTGCCAGTTTAGTGGTCATATAGACTTCATCCGTATCCACCGCCATATGCACTAAGCAACGTGCAAAATTCAGCAGTGGTTGTTCAGTATCACGGTCTTCACGGTATTGTTTTTGGCCGTGATATTTTGCATTTTGCCCGGTCCAAGCGTTTTTTAACTCCATGGTGATCAATGGAATGCCATTGATAAATAACACCATATCGATTTCTTGCAACGGGTTTGCCTGTGAGTAACAGAGCTGGCGTGTGCAACTAAAAATATTGTCGGTGAAGTTCTTGGCCACTGCCTCACTGCTACTGACCAAAGGGGCTGGATACATCAAGTTAAAGTGTGCATCGTCTACACTTAAACCTTTTTTCAGTAGATGCAAAATTCCATATTTTTTAATCAAACGATCATAGCGTTCCAGTAGCTTGCGCTGCCAGTCCACAGGGTTATGCTTTTTAAGCTTATCCAGCTCAGGCTGCTGTGTACGCTCAAGAAACTGCCAGAAATAGCGCTCATCAATTGCGTAGTGTTTATTGAAGTCAGAAGAGAAGCCTGCAACATAACCAAGGTGGGCATTGCTATAAGAAGTGGTTGTAGCATCAGCGAGGTTGCCGTTAATGTCTTCGATGCAAGTTCCCGTTAAAGCGCGCTCAATCGCAGCTTCTAATGCCTGCTCGTTGGTTTTACTAACCATAAATCTTCCTATCCTTTTGCTGTAACTGACTTAATAACACAGTCGAAATTAAATGAAGTAAAAACAAACCTTTGATTTTAAATGAAATTAATTAAAAGGCAGTGTGCTCAATCAAATGCTCGTTAAATGGCTACATTCCAAAAAGGATCTTGCTGCCAGTCTGCTGGAAAGCCCATCATAGCTTGATCGATTTCAGTGTAGGTGTTTAACAGCGAGATTAAATCGTTTTTCCAAGCATCATGCGGGCTAATTTGCAGCATAAAATGCTGCAATATGCTCACTATAACGGCTACTCGCGTATTGTCATGTGCGTGCTGTTGGTAATCAGGCCACTTGACTGAGCTGTTCTTAGGTAACTCAGGCTTGATGCCCAACTCTCTATTCCATAAACGGCTGTGATGCGCGCAGATATTACGAATTGTGGTTAATGTTTTAAGCCAAGATTCCAATAACGGCATGGACAAATTAAGTGTTCGTGCAATTGCTTTTTTATCAGCATCTTTAGCCAAGCCCGCATAGAGGTGCGATAGATCACCCAGGGTAAGCTCTTCCAGCATCGCCCAGCCGGGCATTAGGTCAGGCTCTGAATAAGTCAGAGGGTAGTGACGGGCGTAACTTTCTTTGGCGCGTCGTGCTTTTAAAGTCTCTTTATTCTGCGTTGATTTATCGCGGGCTTTATCAATGCGTTGTGATTCTTTTTGGTAGCTTTGCAGTGCATCGGATTGTTTGCGGTCAATGGTCTGCAAGAGGCGGTAATAGGCATAGTGTTGTTTGAACAGCTGACGGTCTAAATACCAGTGCGCATTGTTATATTTAGGACCTAAATAGTTACTCATCACTGCGCGTACAGACACCTCAACACGCTCAATAGCTGCCATCACTAACAGCCTGAGCTTGCGATCAAACTCGTAGGTTTGTGTGATCTGTTTAAAGGTTGCCGCTGGTTTAAAGCGATGTTCTGGGTCGTGATTGATTTGGTAGGGGCGCATATAGGCGCTTAAACGAAAAAAGCTTACTGATTGCAAAAACAACTTAGCTTTTTCTTCGTTTTGAATACTCAAGCCACGCTGCTTTAGTACCGCAACTTGCTGCTCTATATCAATAACGGGCTTAGTAAATTTACGCATCACGCCAGCCTCCAGTACGAGGGGCGTTGTACTGAGGTGCAGATTTTTTCTGCAGCCTAGAAATAAAAAACCCGCTCGATTTGTGCTTAACTTGCGAACAAGTCATAGGCATGGCGGGTGTATTATGGCCGAGTATAAAACCAGTCAGCGCAGCTTGTAAAGCCATCACAGCGTTTTTCCTACGAGCAGACGCTCTAAGTATTAAGTGCCAGGTGCTGTAGGCTGAGCAGACAACGTCACTCGCAGCGCCTAATAAAGAATGCTGTTGCTGAGTGACCTGCAGTTTAAATTTAGCTTGTCTGCCCATTATTCAAGTGTTCCTTACTCAAATTTCGTTTGCTTCAATGCTTCTGATGCTTTTTGCAGTGGCTCTTTAAAAGCTGCATTCAGCTTACTCATATGTTCAATATGCCACGCGATAGACTGTGGCCAAGTTTCTTGATTATAGCCATCAGCCTCTGCGCCAAACTGCACGCGGGACATTTTCTTGTCATTTAAACGCATCCAGTGAAGTGGCTGACCAAAACGTTGCTCTATCTCTTGTTTTAGCTGATACAAAAAGTCAAAGATGAACTTGTTCTCTTCAGTGTGGCTGCGGCTAATCGATAGCTCTACTCTAATTTCTTTTTGCAAAAAAATCAGGTTATAAGGGCAGCCGCTTACACCCGAGCCAGCAGAAAGCCAGTGATCCTTGCTAGGGCTTATATTGTTGTACAGCTTGCAAGGGCTCTTTTGAAATACTTCGAGCGCTTGTTCCCAGTATTCACGGCGCACGTTGTGTCGATTTTTCAGCACCACTTCGGTGCTTTTTTCTTCGGCTTCTTTGGCGCTGATGCCGATCATCAGTTCTTTCACTTCTGGCGTGGGGATAATCTGGTCGATATTAATCAGCAGTTGCTCACCCAACGCATAGGGCGTGACTTTAAAACATTGAATGTTAATACCTTGGCCGAGCAGCCAGAGGGCGGTGCTGGTGACTTCTTTACGAAAATTAGCCGCGACCAAAATTAAACGCTGGCTGTTACCAAGGTTAAGCTTTACTTCATCTAAGTCGGGCGCATTTAAAAAATCACAGATGCGACTTGCGGCATTAGTGGGCGTAGCCGGCGAATCAGTCTCAGCGGTAACAGGTTCATACTGATCGAGATATTGTTGGTAGATATCAACAATTTGCGCTTTGCTGAGGCTGGCACAATAGGAGGCGTATTTGACTGCTTGCCACACTACATCACGGCCACTGTCATCCAGTTTGTTTTCAATAATGACTAAATTACCGTCTTTATCCAGCGCCAGCAGATCAAGGCGTTCACGAGTTTCGTCAAAACCTGCAAACTCTTTTTGAATAATCAGTAGCTCTTCAGCACCCAAAGCATTGGGCTGATGCGCCAGCCATTCTTGCAAGTGCTTACGCTCAGAAAATCCCAGTTCATTAAAGCTTTTGGCCTTCACCGGTTTGATGCGGTTGTCTTGACGATTAATGGTGAACATAGCGCTTCCTTGCTTAAGCTTGCAGCATATCTGGGGTGATTTTTATTTTGCCGGTAACGGCGCTGTTGATTAGGGTGGTTTTGTATTCTTTGAGTTTTTGGATTTGTTTACGCTGCAACTCTATTAATTCATTTAACTCTGCTGATTCTTTCTCAATAAAAAATACTATTTTTTTTTGCTCTGCCGTAGGAGGAAGAGCTAATGAGAAGTTTTTTAAAGCTTGAAAGTTTAAACCTTCACGTCCGCCACCTTGCTGAAAAAACCATATTTGCCCTTGACCAACCTCTGATGCTAAAAACGCATTCAAGAATACTGTTTCAATGTTCTTCATGGGCCTAACTATACAAACATGCTGATTAACGTTCATATCTTCATCTGTATCAACAAAATAGCATCGTCCAATAGAACCGCCAGTAATATTAAGAAGCACATCTCCCTTTTTTACTTGGCTGTTTGACATATCCTGATAAGTTTTTCTTGATATTCTTGCTACATCGGTCAAGTCGATTCTATCAAAATGAATATTTTGACTTCTGAGCAATGGGATACCTTCATCTAAGTAAGTAGAACCACCACCAGAAGGAGTTACACCGCTACCAATTTTTGAAGTCACATGCTTAATGCGTTTAATTTCCCAATGCTCCGGTATCTGCCCAATCCACTCTACGCCTGAGTCTTTCATTGGCACATTAGGGTCGAGGCCTTGGGTGACGGCTTGCTGGATAATGATTTGCTTACGTTCTTTTAGCAGCTCAATTTGCTGCTCTTTAATGGCAATGGCAGCATCGATTTGAGTGGTTTTTTGGTCGAGAAAATTGGCGATTAAGGTTTGCTCTTCTAGTGGAGGATATAACAATAAGCTATCAGAAATATGATTAAAACTAATTGTCTGACGCACGCCAGACCCGAGTAGCTTCATGTATGAAATATCATACATGTGTAAAAAATACTTAAAGTACTTTTTGCTAATCTGTTCTTTTTCTTTGATTACGATATAACCGGCACTTACTACAACATTTATTTCTGATAATGCTATCCTCAAGCTAATCAAGTCATAGTTAAGATTCAAAGGGTTGATTAAAAACTCACCTGTCAAAACCTCTTGATACGAAGCCTTCGTGCTTTGTAAAATTTTGTCGTCATCTTTAGCCACAACCTTGCCAAAACTGATAGCACCAGAGTTCAGACTCATATTCTTAGTATGTTTTTTTTCAAAAAACAAATGCTTTAATTTCCTAACATCCCAGTGAGCCGGTACCTCAGCAATCCAGCCTTCTCCTGAATCCTTATACGCCTCATACTTAGGCAGCTGTGCAAATTTAACCATTAGCTCTGCACCTCTTTAACTGCTGCATCAAAGCCACTCATACCTAAAATCTGCGCTATTAAGCCTTCGGCTTGTTGCTCCAAACTAATGATGTCGGCCGCCACATCTTCCAGCGCACGCAAGGGTTTATGGCGGTAGAAGTATTTATTAAAGCTGATTTCATAACCGATTTTAACTGAGTCCAGATTGATCCAAGCCTCATTCACATGCGGTTGCACTTCATCACGAAAATACTGGTGGATGCTGTCTTTAACGGGGATTGACTCGCTATCGCGCAAATCGGCGCTGGTTTCGTAAGTGATGTATTCGCCTTGTTTGCCGCCTTCGGTGGCTGGACGTGGGTAGTAACCAAAGTCAGGCAAATCCGCTTCGCTGCAGCCTAAACGTTCTAGCAGTTCATCGAGCTTATCGCCACTGAGCTTGACTACTTTATTAATCACTTTGGCGGCGTTTTCGTCGTACCAGCTGACACTGTTTAAAATGGCGTTTTTTTCTGACGCTGTGAGTTTGGTTTTATCGGCTTTTAGTTGTGCATCAACCTTGGCTTTAAACTGGTTGAAGTCATCGAACTCGTCATCACCCATCGCCTGCATTAACTGCTCAGCGGTTGCGTGCAAGGTTTGCAGCGCCAGCCATTGCTTAACATCCAACAGCTTGGTTTTAGCGCGGGCATTCAGGCTGATGTCGTTGTCTTCACACCATTTAAGAATATCTTTCTCGATGGATTTTAAGAAGCTGACTTTATTATTTTCACCAAAGCCTGTCGCGGCATATACCTGTTCGCCATGCTCACTGTACAAGTGCTGCATGACTTCGCTCAGCTGTCGATCAAAGCGCAGATTGGCAATACGCTCAGCACTAAATTGCGCTTTACGGCGATCTGGGCGCTCGATAGTGACTTTGTAATAACCAAAGTCTGCGTTATCAAACACTTGGCTGGCCATGCCGGTGGGGTCACCATTGTTATCTAGCTGGCGCTCGACTGCGGCGCAATCTAAATAGGTGCGGACAATCTCTTCAATATGCTCAGGTGAGAACTCGCAGTTTTTATTACCCAGATTTTTACGCAGCTTACGGAATAACAGACTGGCATCAATCAGCTGCACCTTGCCTTTGCGTGCCTCAGGTTTATTGTTACTCAACACCCAAATGTAAGTGGTAATACCGGTGTTATAGAACAAGTTATTAGGTAACTGAACGATGGCATCTAGCATGTCGTTTTCAATGATAAAGCGACGAATGTTACTTTCGCCACCGCCCGCATCACCGGTAAAGAGCGATGAGCCGTTATGAACAGAAGCAATCCGGCTGCCTAATGGGCTTACGCTCGGATCTTTCATCTTGTTGACCATTTCCATTAAGAAGAGTAGCTGGCCATCGCTAGAGCGTGGTGTGGCATCCACTTCTGCTTCTACGCCCCAGTAATCTTTTAATTTCACTTTAAAACGTGGGTCGATAACGTCGTTGCCATCTTTAATATGCTTTTGCTCTGAAGCCCAGCTTTTGCCATAGGGCGGATTAGAAAGCATAAAATCAAAACGGTGTGCGGCGAACTCGTCGGTAGATAAAGTTGAGCCAACACGAATATTTTCTGGATTGTTGCCTTTAATCATCATGTCAGACTTACAAATAGCGTAAGTCTCGTCGTTGATCTCTTTACCGTAGAGGTACACATCACGATTGTCGTTCGGGTACTTTTCTTCAATGAAGTTTTGAGATTCAGTCAACATACCACCGCTACCGCAAGCAGGGTCATACACTGTCATAGTAAGCGGTAACTGGTCTTTCACTGGGTCGAACACCAGGTGCGTCATCAGCTCAATCACTTCACGTGGCGTGAAGTGTTCACCGGCTTCTTCGTTATTTTCTTCGTTAAATTTACGGATCAGTTCTTCAAACACATACCCCATGCCCAGATTACTGAGGCCAGGCATCAGATTGCCGTCAGGATCAGCAACTGCATTGGGTGTGAGGTTGATATAGGGCGAGACAAACTTCTCCACCACATCGAGTAATACCTGCTTGGATGCCATGTGACGAATCTGCGCTTGCAGGTTAAAACACTCAATGATCTCTTTAACGTTATCGCTATAGCCCAGTAGGTATTCTTCAAAGTTTGCCAGTAGGATTTGCTGGTTGTTGGTCGCCGTGCTGTAGATTGATTTTAGCGTCCACTTAGAGGTGTTGTAGAACACATAACCGGACGCAGCCATCAGCGGAGCATCATCCAGCTCAATGGCATCCATTTCTTCTTTCTGGAACTTCACTTCATCCAAGACGGCTTGTTTGCTTGGCTCAAGCAAAGTATCTAAACGACGTAGCACTACCATAGGTAAAATGACATCACGGTACTTGCCGCGTACATACACATCACGCAGGCAGTCGTCGGCAATGCTCTAAATAAAAGAAATGAGTTTATTGTGTGCGCTGTGGTTCATGTTGATGCCTTAAATAGGGAGTGCTGGCCTAGAATGAAAGTAATATTTCTAGGGTGGCATGTTGGTATAAGAAGAATAAAAAATTGGATATTAGATACCAAAAGGCCAGCAAGTACAAAACAACCTTGCTGGCCTATGCGTGTTTTGCAGCTACATTACTTTACATTTGCTTTAGGCGCTTATAGTGTTTGCCAGAGTGAAAACTAGCACGCAGAAGTGATGCCGGTTTGCCTTTGAATGCGGCACGGCTTTGATAAGCTTCAGCCGAAACAAGGTCGGCAGCACGGACAATAGTTTCGATCACGTATTCGCAATGCTTTTTCCCGTTTACATTAGCCGATAGCGTTGCTGAAACAGCTTCAAACAGAGTTTTATCCTGAGCTTTTAAGCGCTTAAGATGCTCGGCAAGCACCATAAAGCTAAAAGCTTCATGTTGACCATTTACGCCTTTTTGTTGGTTTTTATCAGTGTTATAAAACATCATGATCTTGCCAATATCATGCAGCAAACCACAGACAAATGCGCACTCAACTTCATCTTCTTCGAGTTCGTGATTGCACGCTAGGTGAATGGCAGTTAAAGCAACTTGCACACTGTGTTTAAAAAGACCGCCTTTTTCATTGTGATGATAATCTTGGCTAGCTCGAGCTATGTAAAAAGGATGCATGATCTTGGCATCGCTCAATATATTAGTGATGAACTCTTTTAAGACAGGATTTTCTATCGTTTCAGCGTAATACCAGAGCGCACCTTGTGCATCCAATTGATCCGGTTGTCGCCAAGCAAAATGAGTACGAACGACATCCTGTGGGAGCTGTAGCATCTCGGTGTCTGGAGTGAACCCCTAAAGTTGGACTAAACTTTCAACTGGAAGGGTTCACAATGAAAAGACCGAAACACACCAAAGCTTTTAAAATAAACGCGGTACGAAAATACCTTAAAGGGCATTTAAGTAGTGCTGAGTTTTCAAAAAAATACTTACTTAATGACGCAACATTAAAGCGATGGGCTGATCGTTATAAACAGCATGGTAAGTCTGCTTTTGATGTCGAACTGAAGGTATCAACCCGATATGATGCTAACTTTAAGCGATCTGTCTTGCAGAGAATGGAAGAAGATGAGCTAACTTATTCTGCTACTGCCGCTTTATTTAACCTGGGTAGTCAGTGCACCGTGAAGCGCTGGCAGAGGCTTTACGAGCAAGGTGGCATTCATGCTCTTAAATCAAAAGGTGAGCGTATGGCTGCGAAGGTAAATAAACCCAAAGACTCTAACGCTGATGAAAAACGCACTCCAGAGCAGCAGGCCCTGGCTAAAGCGCTTGAAGAGATAGAGTACTTGCGTGCGGAGAATGCTTATCTAAAAAAGTTGGACGCCTTAATGCAAAGCAAAAAGTCAGCGCCAAAGAAAAAACGATAATTGTTGATGCATTAAGGCAGGAGCATGCTTTAAAACTGCTGCTGCGTGCAGCACAGCTTGCGAAAAGCACGTTCTATTATCAGTTGCAGTGTTTGCAGCGACACGATAAAGATGCGCAGCTAAAGGTAGATATCAGCGAGCTTTACCAGCAACACAAGCAGCGCTACGGCTACCGTAGGATAACGATGGCTTTACGCTTAGCGAAAAACTTAATCGTTAATCACAAGAAAGTGCTGCGTCTTATGAACGAACTTAATCTAGAAGCTGTCCGCCCCAAACGTAAATATATTTACCTGCAAGGCTCAGCTAAAGGTGCTGCAGTCAAAAATATTTTAGCTCGAAAGTTTAAAGCGAAAGAGCCTGACTCCAAGCTTGCCACAGACATTACAGAGCTTAAGTTCAAGGGTAAAAGATACTATCTATCGCCGATAATGGACCTGTTTAATCGTGAAATAACAGCGTTCACGATCTCAAAACGGCCTACCTATAGCCTTGTAGAGGAGATGCTCAACCAAGTAATACCGCAGCTTGATAGCAGCAAGACAACGCTTCTGCACTCAGATCAAGGTTGGCATTACCGCATGTATGACTTTAAAAGGTCGTTGGCTAACGCCAACATCACTCAAAGCATGTCTCGCAAAGGTAATTGCTACGATAATGCAGCCATGGAAAGTTTCTTCGCTACCTTTAAAAAAGAGTTCTTTTATCGTTTCAAGGGCAAATCAGAAAAATCACTGATGAAGGAAATAAAAGATTACATTAGCTACTATAACAACGAACGAATCATGCTTAATTTAAAGATGAGCCCTGCTCAATACAGAGCTCAGTACCTAAGTAAAAGCGTGGCTTAAGAGTCCAAGAAAAGGGGTTCACTCCACATCTCGGTGTCTGGAGTGAACCCCTAAAGTTGGACTAAACTTTCAACTGGAAGGGTTCACAATGAAAAGACCGAAACACACCAAAGCTTTTAAAATAAACGCGGTACGAAAATACCTTAAAGGGCATTTAAGTAGTGCTGAGTTTTCAAAAAAATACTTACTTAATGACGCAACATTAAAGCGATGGGCTGATCGTTATAAACAGCATGGTAAGTCTGCTTTTGATGTCGAACTGAAGGTATCAACCCGATATGATGCTAACTTTAAGCGATCTGTCTTGCAGAGAATGGAAGAAGATGAGCTAACTTATTCTGCTACTGCCGCTTTATTTAACCTGGGTAGTCAGTGCACCGTGAAGCGCTGGCAGAGGCTTTACGAGCAAGGTGGCATTCATGCTCTTAAATCAAAAGGTGAGCGTATGGCTGCGAAGGTAAATAAACCCAAAGACTCTAACGCTGATGAAAAACGCACTCCAGAGCAGCAGGCCCTGGCTAAAGCGCTTGAAGAGATAGAGTACTTGCGTGCGGAGAATGCTTATCTAAAAAAGTTGGACGCCTTAATGCAAAGCAAAAAGTCAGCGCCAAAGAAAAAACGATAATTGTTGATGCATTAAGGCAGGAGCATGCTTTAAAACTGCTGCTGCGTGCAGCACAGCTTGCGAAAAGCACGTTCTATTATCAGTTGCAGTGTTTGCAGCGACACGATAAAGATGCGCAGCTAAAGGTAGATATCAGCGAGCTTTACCAGCAACACAAGCAGCGCTACGGCTACCGTAGGATAACGATGGCTTTACGCTTAGCGAAAAACTTAATCGTTAATCACAAGAAAGTGCTGCGTCTTATGAACGAACTTAATCTAGAAGCTGTCCGCCCCAAACGTAAATATATTTACCTGCAAGGCTCAGCTAAAGGTGCTGCAGTCAAAAATATTTTAGCTCGAAAGTTTAAAGCGAAAGAGCCTGACTCCAAGCTTGCCACAGACATTACAGAGCTTAAGTTCAAGGGTAAAAGATACTATCTATCGCCGATAATGGACCTGTTTAATCGTGAAATAACAGCGTTCACGATCTCAAAACGGCCTACCTATAGCCTTGTAGAGGAGATGCTCAACCAAGTAATACCGCAGCTTGATAGCAGCAAGACAACGCTTCTGCACTCAGATCAAGGTTGGCATTACCGCATGTATGACTTTAAAAGGTCGTTGGCTAACGCCAACATCACTCAAAGCATGTCTCGCAAAGGTAATTGCTACGATAATGCAGCCATGGAAAGTTTCTTCGCTACCTTTAAAAAAGAGTTCTTTTATCGTTTCAAGGGCAAATCAGAAAAATCACTGATGAAGGAAATAAAAGATTACATTAGCTACTATAACAACGAACGAATCATGCTTAATTTAAAGATGAGCCCTGCTCAATACAGAGCTCAGTACCTAAGTAAAAGCGTGGCTTAAGAGTCCAAGAAAAGGGGTTCACTCCATGTCCAGCACTCGAGCAAGCTGATTGCTGTGAATTTCAATCAAAGCAATATAGCCATCAGTATGTTGCAGTCCCCTCAAGTTACAGCTTTCCTGGTAAAATCGTTTATCGCGTGTTTCTACGCTCCAGATGTCATTCGCTCTATCGAGTAGACTTATCCAAGCGATATCTACATCAAAAGTTTCCATATCATGTATCCTTTAGTTGATCATTATTATCTACGGTTAGCAGTGAGTTGAGTGCTGCTTTGTCGTTTTAAATAGGTAATTGCTCTTCAAAGCGGCGGCGAAGATCACCTAGTACGCGACCCTTATAGGGCTTTTCGCTCATGACGCTCTCAACCCAATATTTGATAGCGGTGTAGTTGTCGATCCAGTACGGTAAGCCCCAGTGCAACGACAAATCATTACTACGCGGAATCTTGTAATAGTTAATCAACCAGATCGTCACATTGCGTGGCGTGATCAACTTCTGCTGCTCTGTTTTCAATAGAATCGTTTGCATGGTTATTTCTCCAGCAGACTCATTTGCTCATCTAACAGGCGCTCAAAGGCTGAGCCATCTTTGCGAGTAAGGTTGGGCACGTAGCGTGAATACACTTTGAACAGCATTTCGGTGCTGGCATGGCCCATTTGCCGGGCGATCCACTCTGGTGCTTCACCTGCTGCGAGCCAGAGCGTGGCGGCAGTGTGGCGTGTTTGATAAGGGCGACGCTTTTCAAGCTTGAGTTTGGCCAATAGCGGATACCAGACACGTTTAGTCACATTGTTATGATTCAGCGGTGTGCCTTTGAGATTGCAGAAGACAAATTCTGATACCAATGACGTAGCTTTATGCTGGTGTTTTAAAGCACGGTAAACAGCATCTGTCATTTGAATTTCACGTTGTGACGAGTCGGTCTTGGTATAGTCTTCTTTACCCGCAACAATGGTTTCTCGTATCAAGATCTGGCGACGCTCAAAGTCTACATACTTCCACTTGAGGCCATCAATTTCACCAGTGCGCATGCCGGTGAAAAAGCGCACTATGTAATAGTTTTTATAGTCAGGACGTGCTGCTGCGATAATGCGCAGTGTTTCCGCCAACGTAAAAGGCTCTACGTCACTTTTCTGAATACGCAGTGGTTTAATGCGGATAAAAGGTGTGTTAAATTCATAACGGTCGGCGGCTTCCTCAAAAACACGTCGCAACGGATCCATGATCTTGTTGATACGGTTTGCTGAGAGTCCCTTGTTAACAGTTCGACCTGGAACTTTGGCGAGATCTGATCGAAACTTTAACAATTCAGCACGAGTGATGCTGCCGACTTCTCTGTCTGCAAAATGCGGTAAGTAATGGCATTTGACGATGTTGCGCATATTGCTCAAATGAGAATCCCGCCAAGAGATCTTGTTCTCCATGATCCATTCTTCAACAAAATCTTTAAACAGTGGCGTATTGGTTGATTCAACCTTTAGTGCCGAGGTGACTGCTGCTGTAATGGCTGTAGCCTGTTTAATCTGCTCCAGCTCTTCTTGAGCAAAACGCTTGCCTGCTGCTGACTCTGGAAAGTGATGGTGATACTTGAAAGAACCCAGAACAATCTCTTGCTCAATCTTTTCGCCCAGTTTTTCCAGCTTGCGAGTGTTGGTGGCCGTATTTTTTAATCCTGAAAACTCACGGTAACGCTTACCTTGGTAGCGAAAATCTAAATAGAGCCTGTCGGTGCGCTCATCTACACGAACGTTAGCCATGATTAAGCCTCCGCTTGGAAAGGCATTGCGACGCTGTCGCTGTACGAGGCAAGCAAGTCTTCTTTAATGGTTTCCCAAATAAACAAGTACTTGCGGCCACCAAAAGGACGCACATAGTGACGGCCTTCAAACAGGCACTTATCCACCAGCTGGTGACGAATAGTGCGTGCGTTGTAGTGGATACGCTCAGAGAGCTGATCGGTGGTTAAGAACGTATGAGACATTTTTCTAACTCCTAGGTAGAATCACCTGCTGATTAATTAAAAGACCTATAACTAGGCGCTACATACAAAAGGAAGGCTTTATGCCTTACTGCAAGATGATTATATGTACTTTTAGCACTAATTCAAGTCTTTATGCCTTCCTGTAAGGCTTTTTAAGGAGAGTAAAATGATTAAGTGCCATCTATCTACCCTCATGGGTATGCACAAAATGAAGATTATTGATGTAGCGAGGGAAACGGGTTTGCACCGAAATACAGTTACTGCGCTTTACGACGAGCGTGCTATCAGAATTGACTTAAATGCAATTGATAAACTGTGTGAGCTTTTTAACTGTGAAGTGGGTGAGATTTTTGAGTACATACCTAATAGCAAGGTTGAGCCTGAAGAGCTGGTCTGACTTGTAACGCTACTTTAGCGCTCTGTGAAGAGCAAACTAGGCACATTGATCTAATTACAATGGTTAGATTAAGCGAGCTATTCGAGTGCTTTATTGATCCATTTTTGAGTACGCGCTAGGCGCTCAGGGGAGATAATTTTGCTGACCAAACCCCATTAAAAAATATTTTTCTACTGGTGCCCGAAGGTCAAAATTTATAGCCGCTGACCAATAAAATGGTCAGCATTTTGTCAGCAAAGTGGCAGGATTTGGTCAGCATATGGTCAGCACGCTATTTTTAGAGTGTTTAAGAGATGCGCTTTTATGGCATTTTATGCGGCCAAAACAGCTTTAAAAGCATCTTAAAAAAAGCCCTGTACAGCTAAGAGAAGAGCGCTGTAAGGCGCATGAGAAAAGGGTTACAGGAAGTCCAGATACAAAAAAGCCCCAAACACTTAAATGCTTGAGGCTTTATTGATGAATCTGGTTGCGGGAGCCAGATTTGAACTGACGACCTTCGGGTTATGAGCCCGACGAGCTACCAAGCTGCTCCATCCCGCGGCGATCATTATAGGGGCTAAAACAAAGTTGTCAAAGAAATTATCTAAATAAGTTAAAATAAAGCCGCTGTAGCCGAGCTGTTGGTGGCTGCAGCCCTTGTGGTTAGCTGCTTTGGCTGAAATTAAATAATATAAAAATATTTTTAAAAAAATGCTTTAAGTAGTGAAGCATAGGTTAAAGATGGCGTAAGGTAACTTTTTTTGAAAAGGAAAAAGGGTCGGTGAGTCGATGAAGCCGCGGAAAATCATCCATATTGATGCGGATTGCTTCTATGCATCGATTGAGCTGAGGGATAATCCTCGCTTAATTGGCAAGCCAGTAGCGGTTGGCGGCGCCGCTGCGCGGCGTGGGGTGATTTCTACCTGTAATTACGAGGCGCGTAGCTGGGGAGTGCACTCAGCGATGTCGACCAGTCGCGCTTTAAGCTTATGTCCTGAGCTGATCGTACTGCCAACACGGATGGAGGTGTACCGTGAAGCCTCGCAGCAGATGCAGCAAATTTATGCCCAATACACCGACTTAATTGAACCCTTATCGCTGGATGAGGCCTTTTTAGATGTCTCCGAGGCAGAGCACTGCCAAGGCAGCGCAACTTGGATTGCAGAAGCCATTCGCCAGCAAATCTGGACTGAGCTAAACATTACCGTGTCGGCCGGTATCGCCCCGAATAAATTCTTAGCAAAAATCGCCTCAGATTGGCGCAAGCCCAATGGTTTGTTTGTGATCACGCCCGATGAGGTGGATCAGTTTGTTCTAAACTTGCCAGTCAATAAACTGCATGGTGTAGGTAAGGTGACTGCCGATAAACTAAGTGCTTTAGGCATTACTACCTGCGCCATCTTGCGTGAAACCGATCGACTGCTGCTGCATAAACACTTTGGCCGCTTTGGCGAGCGTTTGTGGCAGCTCGCCCACGGCATTGATGAGCGGCCAGTGCAGGCTGATGTGCGTAGGCAAACTGTTAGTGTGGAAGAAACCTTTACCTATGATCTACCTGATCTTGCGGCTTGTTTAGCCGAGTTGCCAAGTTTACTTGAGCAGTTACAGCGGCGCTTGCAGCGGCTAGCAGCGCATAATTATCGTCCGGATAAACCCTTTGTCAAAATTAAGTTTAATGACTTTAGCCAAACCACCTTAGAGCAAGTAGGGTTGCCTTTGAGCTTAAACAGCTACCAAAACTTACTAGAAAAAGCGTATGAGCGGGGCAATAAAGCGGTGCGCTTATTGGGAGTGGGCGTGCGTTTGGTGGATCTAAATCGCATGTCGCAGCTCGAATTATTTGAGCAAAATAGTGCTGGCTATCCGCAGTTAAGCTTGAAGCACTAGCGAAGGCAGCATAGAAAGCGATATTCTTCGCCCTTTGCATCAACCATCAGCTCCCGCTATGGGCGGGTAATTTATTTTTGGATAGGTAAATGAGCGAATCTGACTATCAACTGGCCTGGATGATTTATTTGGCCGCTGCGCTGTTATGTATTGGCGCTAGTTTTTATTTTACTCGCTGGATGTGGCGCTACTTGCGTGAACCGATTCGCGTGGTGGTTGCGGTGGTACTATTAACACCTTCAGCGGTTATGGCAGAAAAAGCCTTATATGCGCCAGCCTTTGTTATTGCCTCGATTGAGTACTTTTTAAATAAAAGCATTGAGCTAATATCAGTCACTAGCTTACTCACTTATTTGATCCTTGGTTTGGGGGCTTATGTGCTATTTGCCTTGCTGCGTTGGGGCTGGCATAAATACCGCGCTAAACAGGTAACGCCAGCGGCGAAAAATGATGCAATCGAGGCGGCAGAGGTAGAGCCAGTGGAGTCGTTTTCGGTGACGGCCGATGAAGGTATTGGCCGTACCAGTCAAACTAAGTCAGCCGATATGACCTTGGGTGAGCGGCTAGCCGCTGAGCAAAAACAACGAATTGAGCCGGTCTTATGTGACAATATGGGAGCAGGAAGCAGTAAAGATGTGTGAGTTATTAGGCATGAGCGCCAATGTGCCAACGGATATTGTATTTAGCTTCACCGGCTTAATGCAGCGTGGCGGTAAGACCGGGCCGCATCGTGATGGTTGGGGCGTGGGGTTTTATGTGGGCAAGGGCTTGCAGATTTTTCAGGATTCAGCGCCATCCTCTGACTCAGAAATTGCCCGTCTGATACAGGGCTATCCGATTAAAAGTACTAACGTGATTGCCCATATCCGCCAAGCCAACGTAGGTGAGGTTAATTTAGCTAATACCCATCCCTTTACTCGTGAATTGTGGGGTAAGCGCTGGTGCTTTGCCCATAACGGGCAGTTAAAGGATTTTTCTCCAGAGCCAGGATTTTATCAGGCAGTAGGAGATACCGATAGCGAGCGCGCCTTTTGCGATATGTTAAATCGCCTGCGTCAGCAATTTACCCAAGAGCCCAGTGTGCAACAAATGCTTGAGGTGTTATTGGTCGCCTGTGCAGATTATGTGGCCTTAGGGGTATTTAACTGCTTGCTGAGTAATGGTGAGTGGTTGTTTAGTTTTTGTAGCACCAAACTGGCTTACATTACACGGCGCGCGCCCTTTGGTCCGGCAACCTTGAAAGACGCCGATGTGAGCGTTGATTTTGCCTCGCAAACCACCGCCAATGATGTGGTCAGTGTGTTTGCCACTGATCCTCTGACCCATAACGAGCAGTGGCATACTTATGCTCCTTTAGAGTGGCGATTGTGGCAAGCCGGTGAATGTGTAGCTGAGGGGCAGTTAAGCAACGCTTAGGCATTTGAGGGCCTACTTGCTCGGCAGAGTGCGATTGAGGCTTGATTAAATCTCACTAGAAGATGATAATCATTCTCTTTAAGGCGACTGTCGATCAAGGAATACTCTCTAATGCAGCAAAAACGTGTTCGTGCTTGGCTGGCGGGCTTAGCGCTCTGTTCTCCGCTAGCGCTGGCCAATCCACTGGATAAGGCGTTAACCGATACTCAAACGCTGTCGCAAGCAGCGCAGCAATCCCAACAGCAGATTGATCAGCTAGACAGTGCAACTCAGTCAGCGCTGAATGATTACCGTAAAACGCTGAAGCAAATTCAATCGTTAACGGTTTACAATCAGCAGCTTGAAGATCTGCTTAAAGCGCAGCAACAAGAACAAAGTACCCATGCACAGCAGTTAGCTGATTTAGCCGCGGCTGAAGAGTTTGTGACGCCGCACTTACAGCACATGCTACAGGTACTTGAACAGTTTATAGCGGCAGATTTGCCCTTTTTACCCCAAGAACGTCAAGAACGAATCACGCATTTGCAGCAGCTGGTGGCGCGGGCCGATGTTTCGCTAGCAGAGAAATATCGCCGGGTGCTGGAAGCCTATCAAATTGAAAGCGATTACGGCCGTACCTTAGAGGCCTGGCGTGGTGAGTTACAGCAAGGCAGCGAAGAGAAAACCGTTGAGTTTTTGCGGGTGGGACGCAGCATGCTGTATTACCAAACCGCAGATGGCCACACCAGTGGCTGGTGGAACCGCCAGAAGCAAAGTTGGGAAGAGTTGCCCAGTAGCGCTCGTCGTCCATTGACCGCGGCTTTAGGCATTGCCCGTCAACAAAAATCACCGGACTGGCTGATGTTGCCAGTGACTACCTTAGCCACCCAAGGAGATCAGCCATGAAGCGCTTAGTCTTGGCAGTCAGTGCCTTGTTGGCTAGTAGCTTGGTAGTAGCTGCACCGCTTAGCCCCGAGCAATTGCTTGAGCAAATTCAGCAAACTAAACAGCACGAGCAGCAGCAAATGCAGGTCCGTGAGCAGCAATTTATTGCCGCTAAAGAGCAGCAGGCCAGCATCCTCGCTGAAGCTAAACAGCAGCTAGCACAGTTACAAGCCAGCTCTGATAAGTTAAAAACAACCTTTGAGCACAATGAGCAGCAATTGGCCGAGCAAGCACAGCAGCTAAAGCAGCAAGTGGGGGAGCTAGGTGACGTGTTTGCGGCAATTAAACAAAGTGCTGGGGATATGTCTGCGCAGTGGCAAGACAGCTTATTAAATATTGAGTATCCCGAGCGCATTGCGCAGCTAGAGCAGTTAAACAAAACACAGAAGGTGCTGAGCCCAGAGCAAATCGAGCAGTATTGGATGCTTTTAGTGCAAGACCTAACCGCCAGTGGACAGGTGGCCCAGTTTATGGCGCCGGTGATTGATGGCCAGGGTAATAAGCATCAGCAATCGGCTGTTCGCGTGGGGCCATTTTCAGCCTATAGCGAGCAGGGGTATCTCAGCTATAAAGCCGGTGAGCAGGCCTTTGAGTTATTACCCCGTCAGCCGCAGGTGGTTAAAGCGGCGCAGGCTTGGAAAAATAGCCAAGAGTCCCTGGCGGTGTTTCCTTTAGATCCGACCCGCGGTTCCTTGGTTGAGCAGCTGCAGCAGCAGCCGACCTTGTGGAATAGATTGCAACATGGCGGCTTAGTTGGTTGGGTGATTCTAACTCTGGGCGCCTTTGGCCTGTTGTTGGCGATAGTGCGTTTATTGCAGTTACAAGCAGTGACCCGTAGCGTGCAAAAGCAAATGCAGCAACTCACTCAACCGCAAGCCAATAACCCTTTAGGTCGCGTACTGGGTGCATTGGGTGAGCAGCCTGCAGAGCAAGACTTAGAAACCTTAGAGTTAAAGCTTGATGAAGCAGTAATGCGTGAGACGCCACGTTTAGAGCGTGGTCAGGGTTTATTAAAGCTACTTGCAGCCGTTGCACCCTTGCTGGGGCTGTTGGGTACGGTAACCGGGATGATTATTACCTTCCAAGCCATTACCCAAAGTGGTGGCGGTGATTCGCGTTTAATGGCTGACGGTATTTCCCAAGCGCTGGTAACGACTGTAGAGGGCTTAGTAGTAGCGATTCCGCTGTTGTTCCTGCATAGCATTTTGGCTGCACGCAGCAAAGGCTTAGTGCAATTACTAGAGCAGCAGTCGGTTGGCTTGTTAGCTCTGCATTTATCAGGAAAAAAATCCCGTGAGTAATTGGCAAAGCCTTTGGTTTTGGTTAATTGATAGTAGTCATGAGCTATTAGATCTGATGGCAGCGGGCGGCTTTGTGATGTGGGTGCTGGCTGCGTTGTGTGTATTGTTTTGGACACTGGTGCTGGAGCGCTTGTGGTATACCCAACGCATTTTTCCAACCTGGGCTAAAGAGCGCAAACAGGCTTGGCAGCAACTATGTTTAGACGCCGAGCATCAATACTGGCCGCGCTCGGTGCGTAGTGCTTGGTTGGCGCAGGCGCACTTGCAGCTGCTAACCCCATTAACAGTGACTAAAACCTTGGTAGCGATGTTTCCTTTGCTGGGGCTGCTGGGTACGGTCACGGGCATGGTTGCGGTATTTGATGTGCTGGCAATTAATGGCGCTGGTAATCCGCGAGCAATGGCGGCAGGCGTGTGGCAGGCAACCCTGCCTACCTTAGCTGGCATGGTATTAGCCATTGGTGGGTTATTTAGTTTGGCGCGCTTAGAGCGCAATGCGCGTCGTGCCTTGGCGCAATTAGCCGATCAGTTGCGGGCGGAGTAGTAGGAACAGAATATGAGAAGACGTCGTTACAGTGATCAGGCGGTAGAGGACACCGGCATCGATTTAACCCCGATGCTGGATGTGGTGTTTATCATGCTGATTTTCTTTATCGTGACTAGCACCTTTATTAAAGAGTCTGGAGTTGAGGTCAATCGTCCACAGGCCAACTCAGCAAGTGCCCAAGATAATGCTAATATTTTGATTGCGGTGACTGCAGATGGCCAAGTTTGGTTGGATAAGCAAGCGGTGGATGTGCGCAGTGTGCGCAGCCATGTTGAACGCTTACGCCAAGAACACCCTGAAGGCTTAGTGGTGGTACAAGCTGATCAAGAGGCGCGAACAGGTTTGGTGGTGCAGGTGATGGATCAGGCGCGTTTAGCTGGGGTAACCGATGTTGCCTTAGCTGCCTCAACGGAGTCTCGGTAATTATGCGTTGGACTGTATCGCTGTTGGTGGCAGTGGCTATTGTCTTAGCCAGTTTTGTGCTGATGTTAATTATGATTACTCCGGCAACCCATGAGCAAAGTCAGCCGCCGGTGCAGATGGCGCAGTTTATAGCGATGCCCAGCAGTAGTCCTGAGCCTCCTGCTAAAGTGCGTCCCAATTTGCCTGAGCCACCGCCACCTCCGACGGAGGTGCCTGAGGTGTTGCAGCCGGAGCCGCCTACAGCGTTAAAAGCAGTGGTGGATGTGGAGCCAGTACCTGTGGCCAGCAAGGTACAGATTAAAACCGCACCCACTCCCAGCTTAGAAGGGGTGAAAGCGGAGCCAAAGAAACAGCCCGAACCGAAATCCAAGCCCCAAGTAAAGCCTAAACCAGCAACTGAGGCACCGAAAGCCGCGGCTACGCCATCCTCCAGTAGCACGACTAGTTCAAGTAGTCAGGCGACGGTTGACAGTAAGGCTCAGGCGCCTAGCGCTCCTGCTGCAGAGCAACCGTTAGGTGTTAGTAAGAATGCCCAGCCGACTAATGCGGTAAAAATTAATTATCCGAAAATGGCGCAACGTCGTGGAATCCAAGGCTATGTAAAAGTGGGCTTTGTGATCACTAAAACCGGAGCTACTCGCGATATTAAGATTTTAGAGGCGTCACCTAAGAACATCTTTGATAACGAGGCTAAACGAGTAGCCGCTTTATGGAAATTTACCCCAGGTCGCCAGCAAGGGCAGCCGGTCGAGCAGCGGGGAGAAAAAGTCATTGAGTTTAAAATTCAAGGCAGAGGGCGATAAATGGCAATCAAAGCTTGGCTAGCGGCTACTTGTTTAACAGTGATTAGCGCTAGTGCCTGGTCGGCTCAAGTCATTCAGCCAGAGGTGCTGAACGCTTTGCAGCAGGCCCAAGCTCAGCAGCAACAAGGGCAAACCGCAGCGGCTAAGCAGTTGCTTGAGCGTCTGCAGTTGAAGGCCAAGAGCGCCGAGCAAGCGCTGGTTTGGCGTAGCTTGGCCTATCTAAGTTGGAGCGAGCAAGACTATGCCGCCACCTTGGATTACTTGCAAAAAGCCCTGCAAAGCGGTCAGCTAACAGCCGCTCAAGCCAGTGAAGATCGGCAAAATTTTGTCGAGTTAGCGCTGGCCCAAGGCCGTTATCAAGCCGCTTTAGCGCAATTGGCTCTGTTGCCAGTGACGCCTCAGCGCCAATTGCTAGAGATTCAAGCGCTGCAAGCGTTAGGTAAAACCCAGGCGGTTAGGCAGTTAGCGCAGCAGTTAAGTGCAGAAAACCTAACGTTGGATTCGCTTCAGTCCCTATTGGCTGCGGCGCTTAAACAAGAAGATTACACGGTGGCTGCTATTTGGCAGCGGCAATTGTTGCTACAAGCGCCAGAGAATACCGCCCACTGGCGGCAATTAGCAGCGATCCAGCAGCGTGCCGAAGATTGGCTGGGGGCGTTTAGTACCTTGCATGCCGCTTATCTCAAACAGTTGCCACTGACTGCAGAAGATTGGCAGCGCATGGTGGAGCTCGCTCAGGTAAGTGGTCAGCCATGGCAGGCAGCGCACTTATTGCAAGGGCTGTTAGAGCGACAGCAGGTTCCTTCAACACAAGCCAGTCAAACCCAATTAGCTCACTTGTATTGGCAGGCTAAAGAGCGAGAGTTAGCGTTGCGCTTATTTCGTGAACTGGCCGAAACTTATCAGCAAGCTGAGGATTGGTTAGCGGTAGCGCAGTTAGCCTTACAAGTTGATCAGCTGGAGTTGGGGCAGCAAGCGCTAGTTAAGGCCAAGCAGCAGGGGGCAGAAGTAGCAGCTATCGCAGAGTTAGAGCGCTGGTTAAAGCCACAGGTGACTCCTTAGTTGAGTTGGATGAAACCCACGGTAATAAAAAACGCCCAATTCTCGTTAAGAATCGGGCGTTTTTTGTGGTTACTTGATTTAGCGTTTAGCCTTGAGAGAGTAGCTGGCGCAGCTCGATAATGGCGGCGTTCGCCCGTGAAATATAGTTGGCCATCACCAGTGAGTGGTTGGCTAAAATACCGTACCCATCACCGTTTAAGATCATCGGGCTCCACAGTGGCTCTTGGGCATCTTCCAGCTCACGAATAATTTGCCGCAGGCTGGTGAGGGCGCTTTTCTTTTCCAGTACATCGCCAAAGTCCACTTCAATCGCCCGCAATAAATGGGCTAGTGCCCAGGCTTGGCCGCGGGCTTCGTAGAACACGTTATCAATTTGCATCCACGGGGTTTTGGTTAAGGCCTCGCTACCAAGGTTGGCGGTTTCTATTGAAGAAGGCTGACTTTGCAAGGTTTGTAGGTGCGCCTTACCAATACTTGAAGATAAACGTTGGGATAAAGAACCAAGACGGGTAGCTACATCGCCTAGCCAGTTATTGAGGTTATCGGCGCGGGCATAAAACTGTACTTTATCTTTGCTGGGGTCAGCCAAATTTTTCAAGTAACGATCAAGGTATTTAATCCCCATCCGATACTCATCTTCGGTGGCTGGAAAGGCCCAGCTTTTATGATCAAAGTTAAATTTTGGTTCGGCTTTAGCAAGATCTGGGTCTTCGGTGGATTGTGACTGCGAACGAGCAAAATCTTTGCGCAAGGCGCGGGAAATATCCCGTACTTGTACAATCACGCCATATTCCCAAGAAGGAATATTATCTAAAAAAATTGACGGTGGCGTAACGTCATTACTTAGATAACCACCGGGTTTATTAAGCAACACTTGGGTAATTTGCTTGACGGTTTCGACGGTGGTGTAGCCAACCACGACTTCTCGCTGAGCGGCTTCGGCAGCGGCTTGAGTGGTTTGCTTAACTGGAAAGTTATCGGGTTCTTGGCTCCAGTACCAGCCAACAGCAATATTAACGATTAACAGTAAGACCAAGGTGCCAGTGACGGCACGACTAAACCAAATGCCTTTGAGATAACTTCTCACGCCCTCGGCGGAGTTATTAATCTGATCTTTGGTGCGATGTTTCCAGTTGAGCATTGGTCAGCTCCTTAAGTTAACGCAAAGTTGGAAAATGAAGATTAAGTAGAGTAGCGCTTTTAGGGTTAGTTCAGGCCTAGTGTAGGCACAGGGTAGCCGGTTAAGTCCTGATAATGCTGGGCGAAATCACCATACTTGGCGCTAGCTAACCAAGCACGATCCTCAGTATCACGCAGCATATGTTTAAAGTTACGCTGCCGTTGATGGCCTGACAGTGCGCGTCTTTGGGTTTTTAGATCGGCAATATCAATTAAGCCTAAGTGCTGCTCGGGGGTCAGTACAATATTACCGAAGTGGATTGAACGAAAATATATCCCGCTATGATGCAGTTTGGCGACAAACTCAGCCAGTAATACAAATAGATTATCAGGCACCTGTGCTGTGTGCTCGCTGGACTGTAATTGGCGCAGAGTCAGCCCGGGGAGCGGTCGATAATATACCGCATCGCGCTCTATATGGGGCACCTTATAGAGCTGCAAAATATCAGGGCTGGGTACGCCCAACTGCTTAAGTTTTGTGGCATTAGTGGCAAAACGCTTGGCATAGGGCCAAAGCGCGGCTGAAGTAATCAAGCGTTTGCGCCGAAACAACTTAAGGATATTGCCATCGGTTAAGGCCAGTACCTTTACCCCAAATCCATCTTGCTCAAGAATCCGTGCATCTTGTGTTAATTGTAAGTAGTCAGCTGCTGAAAGAATCTGCATGTAAAGCCCCTAATCTAAGGCTTGGTATAGTAGCAAACTGCCTAGGTAAAACGTAGTCTTGGACAGCGCTTGAGAAAACTTAGCTCCGTTGATTTAGCTCAATGGCTTAAGAGCTTGGCTCGCTAATAATGTTTTTAGATGAAATCACACAAATGTCATCCTATGGTCATGCGCCTGACTTAATGCTGGCGAAATTACTGAAAAAAAAGTACAGTGTGCGCGTTTTAAGCGACATAACTATAGAAAAGCAAGCAGCTTATAAAGCTGACGCAAGCTTAATAAGCCCGTGTTAAACCCAGGGAGAAACTGATGGATATTAAACCTCTTGCTCGCATGATTGCTTTATCAGCAGCTGGCGTAGCACTTGTTGCCCCAAGCGTGGCGCAAGCCGACTTTGTAAACGATACTAAAGCTGATCTACAGATGCGCAATCTGTATTTCGATCATGATAATCGTCAAGGCAACTCCGGTCAGCACAAAGAGTGGGGCCAAGGCTTTGTATTAAACGTACAGTCTGGTTTTACTGAAGGTACTGTAGGTTTTGGTTTAGATGCAGTGGCTATGTTGGGCCTGCGTTTAGACGGTGGCGGCAAAGAAGATAAAGCTGGCCAGACGCGTCAGCCTGGTCAGTTGTTCCCAACCAAGAGCAATGGTAAAGCCCGCAGCGAATACAGCAAGTTAGGTTTAACTGCAAAAATGCGTGTTTCTGAAACCGAGGCACGTGTCGGTACTTTACAGCCAAAACTGCCGATCTTGATTAATAACGATGGCCGTTTACTGCCGCAAATGTTTGAAGGTGGTCAGATCACTTCTAAAGAGATCGATAACCTGACCTTAACCGGCGGTTTAATTAACCACGCAGTGGGGCGTTCATCTACTAACCGCAGCGGCTTGGCCGTAGCTGGCGGTAGCGCTGAGAGCAATAAGTTCTGGTTCGCTGGTGGTGATTGGCAAGCAATGCCTGACCTAAAAGCGCAGTACTACTTTGCTAAATTAGAAGATTACTACAAGCAAAACTTCTTAGGCTTAAACCACAACTGGGAACTGGGCGAGAAACGTAGCTTAAACACGGACTTACGTTACTTCCGCACCCGTGCTACGGGCGCTAACGATAAGGCGCTAGGCTTCCAAAATAAGCATACCGTGGGTGGCTACAGCAAAAATGGTAAAATCGACAACAATACTTGGAGCTTAGCCTTCACCTATAAGATGGATGCCCATGCGTTAATGCTAGGTCATCAGCGGGTATCTACTGGCAGTAACTTTGTACAACTCAACCAAGGCAGTACAGATGAAGGGGCTGGCGGTGCATCGCTCTATCTGCATACTGACCGCTTAGCGAACAGCTTTAATAAAGCCGGTGAGCGCACTACCTTTGTTGATTACACCTATGACTTTGCTGATTTAGGCGTACCTGGTCTGAAAGCTGGTGCGGCTTACCTACGCGGTAGCAATATCCAAGCTAAGAACTCTTCAACTGAGAAAGAGTGGGAGCGTGACCTACGCTTAGACTACACCGTTCAAGAAGGTACCTTTAAGAACGTGACCCTGTCTTACCGTAACGCAACTTTCCGCTCTAATGCGAAACGTGACAAGGTTAGCAACATTGACCAAAATCGCGTGATTGTTAACTACACCTTGCCGTTAATGTAAGTTGTAGCAGCGTTAACGTTTGCACTAAAAGCCCACCTGCATGGTGGGCTTTTTTCGTTTAAGATACTGGAAAAATTTACTGGGAGTAGTGGTATGCAGCAGAAAATTTATCAGGTCTTACAGCAGCAGTTTCAGCCAACTCAGTTAGAAGTGCTGGATGAAAGCCATATGCACAGCCGAGGGGCTGAGTCACACTTCAAAGCCATTGTGGTCAGTGAGGCCTTTGCCGGTTTATCGCGGGTACGCCGCCATCAGGCTGTTTATGCGGCGCTCGGCGAGTTAATGACGCAATTTCATGCGCTGGCTTTACATCTGTATACCGAGCAAGAGTGGCAAGGCCAAGCGCCAGCCTCGCCGACGTGTAAGGGCGGCAGTTTGCATGATTTAAAATAACCTAAGACTTGGCTGAACTTAAATCACTGGTTTTCTTACTAACCTGTAGTTTATTGAATATGAGATTGAGTCAAACACTATGCATCATCTTCCAAATTTATTGACCTGTTTGCGCATAGTGTTGGTGTTGCCGATTGTTTGGGCGTTGCTAGAACGACAGTTTTCTTCGGCCTCAGCCTTATTTGCTGTGGCTGGGGTAACGGATGCACTGGATGGCTTTTTAGCTAGGCGCTTTAACTGGCAAAGTCGTTTAGGCGCTTGGTTAGATCCGTTAGCTGACAAGCTGTTGTTAGTCAGCAGCTTTATTGTACTGGCGGTAATTGAGGCCTTGCCGTGGTGGTTGGTGCTGCTGGTGGTGATTCGTGATCTAGTGATTACCTTAGGCGCTGCGCTGTATTATTGGTGGCGACAACAGTTAAGGATGCAGCCATTAGTCTTAGGTAAGCTGTCGACCCTGCTGCAAGTGCTGTGTGGTTTTTTTAGCATCCTGCAGGCTGCACAGTTGTTGCAGTTAACGCAATGGCTAAGCGCTTTGGTTTATCTCACTGGGGCCGTCACGCTGTTTAGTGGGGTGGCCTATGTGGTGCTCTGGAGTCAAAAATTTATTGCAACGAGGGCGGACCGAGCGGGTTAGTCGCAACTACGCCTGGAACAGAGGGGAAGACGATGAGTGTAATTAAAAACTGGCCGTGGTTTGCAGCGCTTGCCCTGCTATTGGCTTTTTTATATGCGGTAATGCCAATTTTAACGCCTTTTTTAGTCAGTCTGTTGATTGCTTATATGGGCGATCCCCTCGTTGATAAGTTAGAGGAAAGAGGCCTGTCGCGTACCTTGGGCGTGATAGTGGTATTTGCGGTCATTGTCTTGATATTAGCCGGTGTGCTGGCGTTTTTAGTGCCACTCATCTCTAAGCAGTTGGTGAAATTATATGGCATGTTGCCGCAAATGGTGGACTGGGTGCAGCACACAGCAGTGCCTTGGTTGCACACCAAGTTAGGGGTGCCCAGTGATATTTTAGATGGTGATAAGTTAAAGCAAGCCTTTAGTGAGCATCTGGATAAAACTTCAGGTGCTGCTGGCTTTTTACTGGCTAAAGTGACGGCTTCGGGCATGGCGTTGTTTGGCTTTGTGGCGAACTTTGTGCTGATTCCTGTGGTGAGTTTTTACTTACTACGAGACTGGGATATTTTGGTCGACAAAGTGCGTGGACTGTTACCACGACGCGGTGAGGGTGCGGTAGTGAAAATGGCTAAAGAGTGCCATGAAGTGCTGGGGGCCTTTATTCGTGGTCAGTTATTGGTCATGCTGGCGTTAGGTGGGATTTATGCCACCGGTCTAATGCTTTTAGGTTTAGATTTAGGCTTGTTAGTGGGGCTATTGGCCGGCTTGGCCAGTATTGTGCCCTACATGGGGTTTGCCGTGGGGATTACGGCGGCGCTGTTAGCCGGCGTGTTTCAGTTTGGTTTTGAGTTGTATCCCTTATTGGGCATTGTTGGAGTATTTGCCCTAGGGCAGGCGCTTGAGGGGATGGTGTTAACACCATTATTGGTTGGGGATCGCATTGGCTTGCATCCCGTGGCAGTGATTTTTGCAATCATGGCGGGCGGGCAGTTATTTGGCTTTACCGGCGTGCTGTTAGCCTTGCCGGCGGCAGCGGTGATTATGGTGTTGTTGCGCCATGTGCATGAAATGTATAAGGATTCTGATCTTTATACTGAACAATCGGCTGCGGACGAGTATGATGAGCCCGCTCAGGGGTTGTCAGTAACCGCTGAAGGTGAGTATTGCTTGATTAAGCAAGAAACGCAGGATAGTACCCAGGTGGTTAACGCTGCCGAGTGATCCTGATGACAATGCACATAATGATAAGCGATTAGTAACGGCATGAATCCATCACAGCTTTCTTTGGGTATTCGGTTGCGCGATGACGCAACCTTTGCCAACTACTACCCTGGGGCCAATGCAGTGGCGTTGGGCTACGTAGAGCGTATCTCTGAGGCCGATGCCAACTGGGTTGAAAGTTTAGTGTATCTATGGGGGGCGCCAGGTGTAGGGCGCAGTCATTTATTGCAGGCGGCCTGCATTAGGGTACAAGAGCGTGGCGCTCGGGCTATCTTCTTGCCGCTGGCAGAAGTGGCTAAGTATGGCCCTCAGTTATTGGATAACTTAGAGTATTGTGACCTGGTATGTATTGATGATATTCAAGTGATTGCTGGGCATCCTGCCTGGGAAGAAGGCTTATTTCACTTGTTTAACCGAATTCGCGACTCGGGCAAAAATTTACTGCTTGGAGCGAATACCGCGCCTCGAGAGTTGCCGGTTAAGTTAGCGGACTTAAAGTCTCGTTTATCGTTAGCGTTAGTCTTTCAATTACATGATCTAAGTGATGAGGATAAATTAAGAGCACTGCAACTGAGGGCGTCACGGCGTGGTTTGCAGCTCTCAGAAGAGGCTGGGCGCTATCTACTTACCCGTGGTGAACGTAGCATGAGTCAGTTATTTGCCCATCTTGAATGCTTGGATCAGGCCTCTTTGCAGGCGCAGCGTAAATTAACGATTCCTTTCATTAAAGCAACGCTCAACTGGTAGCGGTTGTCTGCTACACTTCGGCAGTATTTATCAGTGACTGAGTTGTTATGACTAACCCGAAACCTCTTCCTGAGTCGGCGGCTACCGCTGAGGACTCTAGCTTAAAAATTTACTTTCGCTTATTAAAGTACGTGGTGCCCTATATTGGCTGGTTTGCTCTGAGCCTATTGGGGTTTCTATTATTCGCCTTAGCTCAGCCGATGCTGGGTTATATGTTGAAATTCTTTGTTGATGGACTCACCGATCCTAGCGCGGTGTTATTTCCGCAGGTGCCGTTTCTGGCAGATATTCGTTTACTGCAAGCAGTGCCAGCATTAGTGGTGTTGATTGCAGTATGGCAGGGCATCGGCTCGTTTCTTGGTAACTATTTTTTAGCTAAGGTTTCTTTAGGGTTGGTGCATGACCTTCGGGTGCAGTTATTTAATAATTTGCTGACCTTGCCTAACCGCTATTTTGATAACCATAACTCTGGGCATTTGATTTCACGGATTACCTATAACGTGACCATGGTGACCGGAGCGGCCACCGATGCGGTCAAAGTCATAGTGCGCGAAGGGATGACGGTGATTTTCTTATTTGCCACTTTGTTATGGATGAACTGGAAACTGACCCTGGTTATGGTTGCGGTTTTACCATTAATTGCCACCATGGTGACCTTTACCAGTAAGAAGTTTCGTAAACAAAGTAAGAAAATTCAGTCTGCTATGGGTGATGTGACCCATGTGACCTCTGAAACCATTCAAAACTATCGGGTGGTGCGCAGTTTTGGTGGTGAGCAGTATGAAAAACAACGGTTTTTAGAGGCCAGTGAAAAAAACACCGAGCGCCAGTTAAAGATGGTTAAAACCAATGCGATTTATACGCCGTCGCTACAACTAGTGATTTATAGCGCAATGGCGGTGCTGTTGTTTTTAGTATTGTTTTTGCGTGGCGACTCTTCCGCCGGTGACTTGGTGGCCTATATCACCTTAGCGGGGTTGTTGCCTAAGCCGATTCGCCAGTTGTCTGAGGTGAGTTCAACCGTACAAAAAGGTGTGGCAGGTGCTGAGAGTATCTTTGAGCAGCTTGATGAGCCAGCAGAGCAAGACCAAGGCCAGGTAGTTAAAACCCAGGTGCAGGGCGACTTGGTGGTTGAAAACCTGAGTTTTACCTATCCAGGTACCCAAGAGCCGGTATTAAAAAATATCAGTTTTGTTGCGCCCGCCGGCAAGATGGTGGCTTTAGTTGGGCGGTCAGGTAGTGGTAAGTCAACCTTGGCTAATTTATTGCCGCGCTTTTATAGCCATACGCAAGGACGCATCACGCTTGATGGCACACCGATTGAGGCATTTGATTTGCTAAATTTGCGTCATCATTTAGCGTTAGTGAGTCAGCAGGTCTCCCTATTTAACGATACGGTGGCAAATAATATCGCCTACGGTGAATTGGCGGGTGCTAGCCTTGAGCAAGTGAAAGCTGCGGCCGAGGCTGCCTATGCGGCAGAGTTTATTGAACGCATGCCCGAGCAGTATCAAACGCTGGTTGGGGAAAATGGCGTCTTGCTTTCTGGTGGTCAGCGGCAACGCTTAGCCATTGCCAGGGCATTGCTTAAAAATGCCCCAGTACTGATTTTGGATGAGGCGACGTCGGCTTTAGATACTGAGTCAGAGCGGCATATTCAGGCGGCATTAGATCATGCCGTGCAAGGGCGTACGACGCTGGTGATTGCTCACCGGTTATCTACCATTGAAAAAGCTGATTTGATTTTAGTGATGGATAAAGGCGAGATTGTTGAGCGCGGAACCCATCAAGAGTTGTTGGCGATGAATGGCTATTACACCAAGTTGCACAGCACCCAGTTAGAGTCTGAGCAGCAAGCGGTGCAGGATGCTTAAGTTGGACTTAAGTCAGATTGGCTCAATGTTGAAGTGAGAACTAAGCGTGCGTGAAAAAATGTTGGCAGCCGAGCAAATTACCGCTCTGAAATGGCAAGATAAGCAGTTGTGGTTATTGGATCAGCGAGTCTTACCTCTGAGTCAGTCCTGGTTATCTTATCAGTCGGCAACTGAGGTGGCGCAAGCCATCAGTGATATGGTGGTACGTGGTGCACCAGCTATTGGTATTGCAGCAGCCTATGGTGTGCTGTTATCGGTGCAGCAACAGCGCACTAACCCAGACTGGAAGCTCGCCGTAGCGGCTGATATTCAGCAGCTTGCTGCATCACGGCCTACCGCAGTTAACTTGTTTTGGGCGCTAGAGAAAATGCAAGCTGCTCTGTTGCCAGCAGCTACTGCAGCTGAGGCAGAGTCGTTGTGTTTAACGGCGGCGCTGGGCATTCATCAGGCGGACCGCGAAGCTAATTTGCGTATGGCCGAGCTGGGCTTGCAATTAATCCAACAGGGGTGTGATGCACCGCAGCAATTACTGACCCACTGTAATACCGGAGCGCTGGCAACCGGTGGTTTTGGTACGGCGTTGGGGGTGATTCGCGCGGCTTATCATGCCGGTTTAGTTAGTTTGGTGCATGTGGATGAAACTCGGCCTTGGTTGCAGGGCTCGCGCTTAACTGCTTGGGAGCTGGCGCAGGAGCAACTTCCGGTTAGTCTCAATATTGATGGCGCTGCCGCGCACTTGCTGCGTGAAGGTGATATTACTTGGGTTATTGTCGGGGCTGATCGAATCACGGCCGCTGGCGATGTAGCCAATAAGATTGGCACTTACGCCTTGGCAGTATTAGCACGTTATCATGACGTTAAGTTTATGGTGGTAGCACCGAGCTCAACCATTGATATGAGTATTGAAAGCGGAGCCGATATTCCCATTGAGCAACGCGCTGCCGCTGAACTATTGCAGGTTGCTGGGCAGCCTGTGGCAGCAGCAGTGCCAGCGTTTAACCCGGTGTTTGATGTGACACCGGCGAAGCTAATCGATGCGATTGTGACTGAACTTGGCGTAGTAGAACAGCCAAACTTGGCGAAAATGCAGGTGTTAATGGGTAGAACAGCACTCCATTAATAAAGCGCAAAAAAGCGTTAGAGCGCCTTGCAGCGCCTTGTGGTAGTATTTACAGCTTGATTAAAGCAACGAAATTATAAAGGAACCAAGCTTCCATGGGTGAATTGGCTAGAGAAATCCTTCCGATTAGTATCGAAGATGAAATGCGTCAGTCATACCTTGACTATGCAATGAGTGTGATTGTAGGGCGCGCCTTACCTGACGCACGAGATGGTTTAAAACCGGTGCATCGCCGGGTTCTCTTCGCCATGCGTGAGCTGGGTAACGATTGGAATAAGCCCTATAAGAAGTCTGCCCGGGTGGTCGGTGATGTAATCGGTAAATATCACCCCCATGGCGACATTGCGGTGTATCACACCATTGTGCGTATGGCGCAGCCATTCTCTATGCGTTATATGCTGGTTGATGGACAGGGTAACTTCGGTTCGGTAGATGGTGATAATGCCGCTGCGATGCGTTATACCGAAGTACGCATGGATAAAATTGCCCATGAAATGCTGGCTGACCTAGAAAAGGAAACCGTTGACTGGGTGCCTAACTACGATGGTACTGAGCAAATTCCGGCGGTCCTACCGACTAAAATTCCAAGTTTGTTGGTGAATGGCTCCTCAGGGATTGCGGTGGGCATGGCAACCAATATTCCGCCCCATAACCTCACCGAAGTAATCAACGGTTGCTTGGCTTTAATTGATAACCCAGAGCTCAGCGTTGATGAGCTGATGCAGTTTATTCCAGGTCCTGATTTCCCAACTGCGGGAATTATTAATGGCCGTGCGGGTATTATTGAAGCTTACCGCACCGGTCGCGGGCGGATTTATATGCGCGCTCGCGCAGAGTTTGAAGATATTGATAAAGCTGGAACTCGCCAGCAGATTGTTATTACTGAGTTACCGTATCAGCTCAATAAAGCGCGTTTAATTGAAAAAATCGCCGAGCTGGTAAAAGAGAAGAAGCTTGAAGGCATCACTGAGCTGCGCGATGAGTCGGATAAAGACGGTATGCGGGTGGTGATTGAATTGCGTCGTGGCGAAGTGCCTGAGGTGATTCTTAATAACCTGTATGCGCAAACCCAGATGCAAAGCGTGTTCGGGATTAACAACGTGGCTCTAGTTGATGGCCGTCCGCGTTTGTTAAACCTGAAAGATATGCTTGAGGTGTTCGTGCGTCACCGCCGTGAGGTGGTCACTCGACGTACGGTGTATGAGCTGCGTAAAGCACGCGAGCGTGGACATATCTTAGAAGGTCAAGCGGTTGCGTTATCTAACATTGATCCAGTTATTGAGTTAATTAAAGCCTCACCAACCCCAGCCGAAGCCCGTGAGCGATTACTGGCCACAGCTTGGGAGTCTAGCGCAGTTGCCGCCATGGTTGAGCGTGCCGGAGCTGAGTCTTGCCGTCCTGAAGGTTTGGATGAGCAATATGGGATGCGTGATGGGCGCTACTATTTATCGCCAGAGCAGGCACAAGCCATTCTCGAGTTGCGTTTACACCGCTTAACCGGCCTTGAGCATGAAAAACTGTTAACTGAGTATCAAGAAATTCTTGAGCAAATTGGTGAGCTGATTCATATTCTTACCAGTCCTGAGCGTCTGCTGGAAGTGATCCGCGAAGAACTAGAAAAAGTTAAGGCAGATTTTGGCGATGAGCGACGCACAGAAATTGTTGCCTCACAAGTTGATTTAACCATTGCTGATCTGATCACTGAAGAAGAGCGCGTGGTAACGATTTCCCATGGTGGCTACGCTAAGAGTCAACCATTATCGGCCTATAATGCACAGCGCCGTGGTGGACGCGGTAAGGCGGCTACAGGGGTTAAAGACGAAGATTTTGTTGAGCACCTATTGGTGGCTAACAGTCATGCCACCTTATTGTTGTTCTCTAGCAAAGGGAAAGTGTATTGGAAGCGTACCTTTGAAATTCCAGAAGCGTCACGTACTGCCCGTGGCCGTCCCTTAGTTAACTTACTGCCGCTAGAAGAGGGTGAGCGTATCACCGCCATGCTGCAGGTTGATTTAGAGTCGCTGGGGCAAGATGAAGAGCTGCTCGATGAGCAGGACGACAGTATTTTAGAGGGCGAGTTAGTTGCCTTAGATGAGACTGAAGAGTCTGAGACAGAGCAGGAGCAGGAGGAGGCGGAAGAGCCAACGGGTGCTTATGTCTTTATGGCTACAGCTAAAGGAACAGTGAAAAAAACCCCGTTGAGCCAGTTCAGTCGTCCACGTAATTCCGGTCTGATTGCGTTACGTTTAGAAGAGGGCGACACCTTAATTGCTGCAGCCATTACCGATGGCGCGCAAGATGTCATGCTGTTTTCCGATGGCGGTAAAGTAATTCGCTTTAACGAACGTAAAGTCCGCTCTATGGGGCGCACCGCTCGCGGAGTGCGTGGGATGCGCTTACTAGATGAGCAACAGTTAATCTCAATGTTAATCCCCGAGCCTGAAACTCAAATTCTGACCGCCTCTGAGCATGGTTACGGTAAACGAACCGTGATTGAAGAGTTCCCAGTACGTGGACGTGGTGGTCAGGGTGTGATTGCCATGGTGACTAACGAGCGTAATGGTAAGCTGGTTGGCGCCATTCAGGTGCTGGATGGCGAAGAAATTATGCTGATTTCTGATCAGGGGACCTTGGTGCGTACCCGTGTTGATGAGATTTCTTCGCAGTCGCGTAACACCCAAGGCGTCACCTTAATTAAGCTTGGCAATGAAGAGAAGCTGGTAGGTCTTGAGCGTGTGCAAGAGCCGGATGATGTTGAGGATGAGCTAGACAGTGCCGCTGAGTCAGCGGAGTTAATAGATAACCCAGAGATCGCCGATGTTGCGGGTGTTGAGCCTACAGCCGACGACGCAGACAGTGAAGAGTGAGAAGCTAAGTGAGTAGAGCCCATAACTTTTGCGCAGGACCTGCTGCGCTCCCCGAAGCAGTATTGCAGCGCGCCCAAGCGGAAATGCTCGATTGGCAAGGCAAAGGTTTATCGGTGATGGAAATGAGTCACCGCAGTGCCGACTATGTAGCCATTGCTGAGCAGGCGGAGCAAGATCTGCGTGATTTAATGCAGATTCCAGATAACTATAAAGTGTTGTTTATGCAAGGCGGTGCCAGCCAGCAGTTTGCTCAGATTCCTCTGAACTTACTGCCTGAAGGTAAGGTGGCGGATTACATTGATACCGGAATTTGGTCACGCAAAAGTAGCCAAGAAGCGGCTCGTTTTGGGCAAATCAATATCGCTGCCAGCGGTAAAGAGTTGGATTACTTTGGAATTCCAGAACAGAGCCAATGGCAGTTAACGCCAGATGCGGCCTATGTGCACTATGCTTCGAACGAAACCATTGGTGGCGTACAGTTTAATTGGGTGCCGCAAACCGGAGAAGTGCCGTTAGTGGTGGATATGTCTTCGGATATTCTGTCACGCCAAATCAATGTGGCCGACTTTGGCATGATTTATGCGGGCGCGCAGAAAAATATTGGTCCTAGTGGCTTAGTGGTGGCGATTATCCGTGAAGACCTGCTGGGGCAGGCGCGGGCAATTTGTCCAACCATGCTTAATTACCAAACCGCTGCCGATAACGGTTCAATGTATAACACACCACCAACCTACGCTTGGTACTTAGCAGGCTTGGTTTTCCAGTGGCTCAAAGAGCAAGGCGGTGTGGCGGCAATGGAAGCGCGAAATCGCGAAAAGCAAGCTCTGCTTTACAGTGCTATTGATCAAAGTGAGTTGTATAACAACCCAGTGGCTCTGAATGCGCGCTCGTGGATGAATATTCCGTTTCGTTTAGCCGATGAGCGCTTAGATAAAGCGTTTTTAGTCGGTGCTGAAGCCCGTGGCTTACTAAACCTAAAAGGCCATCGTTCGGTCGGTGGCATGCGTGCCTCGATTTATAACGCAGTGGATATTCACTCGGTGCAAGCCTTAGTGGATTACATGCGTGAATTTGAAAAGGAACAAGCGTAAATGAGTGAGCAAGAGTTACACGCGTTACGTATTCGGATTGATCAGCTGGATGAGAAAATTCTCGAGCTGATCAGTGAGCGTGCGCGTTGTGCCCAAGAAGTGGGTCATATTAAAACCCGTGAGCAGCAAGAGGGCGAAGAAGTTATTTTCTATCGTCCTGAGCGCGAAGCGCAAGTGCTCAAGCGTATCATGCAGCTAAACCAAGGGCCGATTGATAATGAAGAAATGGCGCGCTTGTTTCGCGAGATCATGTCAACCTGTCTTGCATTAGAGCAGCCAGTCAAGGTGGCTTATTTGGGACCTGAAGGAACCTTCTCCCAAGCCGCTGCTTTAAAGCACTTTGGCCAAGCGGTAACCAGCAAGCCGATGGCAGCGATTGATGAGATTTTCCGTGAAGTAGCAGCTGGGGCAATGCAGTTTGGTGTGGTTCCGGTAGAAAACTCCACTGAAGGGGCAATTAACCATACCCTCGACAGCTTTTTAGAGCACGATCTGGTTATTTGTGGTGAAGTTGAGCTGCGTATTCACCATCATTTATTGGTGGGTGAAAACACTAAAACTGATCATATTACACGTATTTATTCCCATGCCCAGTCGCTAGCGCAGTGCCGTAAGTGGCTTGATGCCCATTATCCAAATGTCGAGCGCGTGGCTGTAGCCAGTAACGCTGAAGCAGCGAAACGGGTGAAAAGTGAGTGGAACAGTGCCGCAATTGCAGGTGATATGGCGGCGCAGCTGTATGGGTTGAAAATTCTCGATGAGAAAATTGAAGACCGTCCTGATAACTCCACGCGCTTTTTAATCATTGGTAATCAGCATGTACCGGCTACGGGTGACGATAAAACCTCAGTTATTGTCTCTGTGAACAACAAACCTGGCGCGTTGCATGAGCTGTTGATCCCATTTCATGTGCATGGGATTGACTTAACGCGAATTGAAACGCGTCCGTCGCGCAGTGGTAAATGGACCTATGTGTTCTTTATTGATCTGCTTGGGCATCAGTCCGACCCGCTGGTGAAATCAGCGCTGGAAAAAATTGCCCAGGGCAGTGCTGGGGTCAAAGTCTTGGGTTCCTACCCAAAAGCGGTACTTTAATCCTTTGATGAGTTAGATACAGTTTAACGACCTCAGTAATGAGGTCGTTTTACTTAGGGGGACAGTCATGAGTTTTGATTTTTTAGCCCAAGCGTTACCTGGCGTGCAGCAGTTAGCGCCTTATGTGCCGGGTAAACCCGCTGATGAGCTAGCCCGTGAGCTAGGCTTGCCGCTTGATTCAATTGTTAAGTTAGCCAGTAATGAAAACCCATTAGGCCCGAGTCCAAAAGTGATTGCGGCGATTAGTCAGGCGGTGCCTGAGTTAACGCGTTATCCCGATGGTAATGGGTTTATTTTAAAGCAAGCGCTGGCACAAAAGTTCGCCGTTGAGCCGGCGCAAGTCACCTTAGGCAATGGCTCCAATGATATTTTGGAGTTGGTGGCTAAAGCCTGGTTGGCTCCTGGTTTAAATGCGGTGTTTAGTCAGCATGCGTTTGCTGTCTACCCGATTGCGACGATGGCAGTGGGGGCTGAGTGTCGTGAAATTCCAGCAAATAACTATGGGCATGATTTACCGGCTATTTTGGCTGCGATCGATGCCAATACTCGGGTGGTATTTATTGCGAACCCGAACAATCCAACGGGTACGTGGTTTGATCAACAGGCATTGGCTGATTTTTTAGCCCAGGTGCCTGAGCATGTGATTGTCGTGCTAGATGAGGCCTATATTGAGTATGCCGAGCCGGGTGAGTTACCCGATGGCATGGATTTTTTGGCCAAGCATGCCAACTTGATCGTGTCTCGAACCTTCTCCAAGGCCTATGGTTTAGCAGCGCTCCGTATTGGTTATGCGATTTCTTCGCCGATGATTGCAGATGTGCTGAATCGTATTCGCCAGCCTTTTAACGTCAACAGCTTAGGCTTAGTGGCGGCAGTGGCGGCACTGGAAGATGAAGAGTATTTGCAAGAAAGTCGAGCCAGTAATAAGCAAGGCTTGCAGCAGCTCAGCACGGCCTTTGATCGGCTTGGATTAAGTTATATTGAATCGCGTGGTAACTTTATTGCGGTGGATTTTGCCCGTGATGCGGCGCCGATCAATCAGGCGTTACTGGAGCAAGGTGTGATTGTGCGCCCGGTGGCCGGCTACGCGATGCCGACATTCTTGCGTGTATCTGTGGGTACTGAGCAAGAAAACGCACGCTTTATTGAGGTATTAGAGCAGGTGCTTGCGGATGCCAAGTAAGGGCAAGCGGCTATTCGATCCGGCGCCAATGCAGCGTTTAGTGGTAGTTGGCCTGGGACTAATTGGCGCGTCCTTTGCTAAGGGAGTTAAGCAAACGGGGTATTTCTCCGAGGTGCTAGGGGTTGATCTTAATCAGAACTCCTGCCGCTTGGCTGAACAGTTGGCGATTGTCGATCAAGCGGGCGATAGTCTTGAAGTGTGCCGCACGGCAGATGTGATCGTGTTGGCAGTGCCGATTTTGGCAATGGAGAAAACCCTGCAGCAGTTACATCAGCTGGAGTTACAGCAGGTAATAGTGACTGATGTTGGGAGCAGTAAAACACAGTTACGCCAAGCAGTACTTGAGATTTTTGGTGAGGTGCCGCCTGAGTTTGTGTTTGGTCATCCGATTGCTGGCTCAGAAAAAAGCGGGGTAACCGCAGCCAATGCCGAGCTTTTTGCCCAGCATAAAGTGATTTTAAGCCCTGAACCGAATACTCAAGCGCAGGCCTTAGCCTGCGTTAAACAACTGTGGGAGCTGTTAGGTGCTGAAGTCGAGTTTATGGACGTGGAATATCACGATCAGGTACTCGCCGCCACCAGTCATCTGCCGCATCTACTAGCCTTTGGCTTAGTGGACTCCTTGGCTAAGCGTAATGAAAATTTAGAAATATTTCGCTATGCTGCTGGCGGTTTTAGAGACTTTACCCGGATTGCAGCCAGTGATCCGGTGATGTGGCATGATATTTTTTTAGCTAATTCAGAGGCTGTATTAGCCCAGTTAGATGCGTTTACCCATGACTTGCAGCAACTGCGTACGGCAGTTGCAGAACATGATGGACATTATCTATTAGGTGTTTTCACTCGTGCCAAAATGGCCAGAGAACATTTCAGTAAAATTTTAGCTCGCAGGGCCTATGTAGACACCATGCAGAATCATGATTTGAAATTTATTGCCAATCCAGGCGGACACGTACAGGGCACAATTCGCGTGCCAGGTGATAAGTCTATTTCGCACCGCTCAATCATGCTCGGCTCCTTGGCCGAAGGCAAAACCGAAATTGAAGGCTTTTTAGAGGGCGAAGATGCCTTAGCCACCATCCAGGCCTTTCGTGATATGGGGGTGGTGATTGAAGGCCCCCAAGAGGGACGCGTAGTGGTGCATGGGGTCGGCTTACATGGTTTGAAGCCGGCGCCAGGCCCTATTTACGTGGGCAACTCAGGCACTACCATGCGCTTGCTGTCAGGGTTGCTGGCGGCGCAGCCGTTTGATAGCACCTTGACCGGTGATGCCTCTTTATCTAAGCGGCCGATGAACCGGATTGCAAAACCGTTGCGGGAAATGGGTGCGGTAATTGAAACCGCTGCAGAGGGGCGACCCCCTTTGACCATTCGTGGCGGACAAAAACTTACGGGTATGCATTACCAGATGCCAATGGCCAGCGCTCAGGTAAAATCTTGTATTTTGTTGGCGGGCTTATATGCAGGGGGGGAAACCTCGGTAGAAGAACCAGCACCGACCCGTGATCATACCGAACGGATGCTGAGCGGTTTTGGTTACCCAGTTGAAGTGCATGGTGCTATTTCTAAGGTTGAAAGTGGCCACAAATTAACCGGAACCAAGATTGAAGTACCGTCGGATATTTCTTCGGCGGCATTCTTTATGGTGGCTGCTTGTATTGCGCCGAATTCAGAAGTGGTGCTAGAGCACGTGGGCATCAACCCAACCCGTACTGGAGTCATTGATATTTTGCGCTTAATGGGCGCTGATCTGAGCCTTGAGCGAGTGCATGAGGTGGGTGGTGAGCTAGTCGCTGACATTCGGGTGCGTTCCAGTCAGCTAAAAGGAATTGAGATTCCTAGCGATCTAGTTCCTCTAGCGATTGATGAGTTCCCTGTTTTATTTATCGCTGCTGCCTGCGCCGAAGGCAAAACTGTATTACGTGATGCCGAAGAATTACGGGTCAAAGAGTCGGATCGAATTCAAGTAATGGCCGATGGTTTAGCTACCCTAGGGGTAAAAACCGAAGTTCTGCCGGATGGTATCGTGATTGAAGGTGGTCAGCCTATGGGTGGTGGCGAAGTCTGGGCCCATGGCGATCACCGAATTGCCATGTCTTTTAGTGTTGCCGCATTACGTGCGAGTCAGCCAATTATTATTCATGATGCGATTCATGTGGCGACCTCGTTTCCTGATTTTTTACAGTTATGTGAAAAAGTCGGTATGCATGTTAGAGAAGAGCACAGCCTATGAACTCAGCAGTCAGCGCGGCACCGGTGATTACCATTGATGGTCCAGGCGGCTCGGGCAAGGGGACTGTGGCTGGGATTTTAGCCAAAAAACTAGGCTGGCACTTGTTGGACTCAGGCGCGTTGTATCGACTACTGGCGCTGGCAGCTAGCCAACAGCAGTTGGCTTTTAGTGCTAATGAGCAGTTGCTTGCCTTGGCGAAAAATCTACCGGTACAGTTTTTGCAGGATCAGGTGCTGTTAGCCGGTGAAGATGTCAGCTTAACCATTCGTACCGAGCAGGTCGGTGGCTTGGCTTCTCAGGTGGCGGCGATTCCTGAAGTGCGCACCGCCTTACTGCAGCGTCAGTATGATTTTCGTCAACCGCCAGGCTTGGTCTGTGATGGCCGCGATATGGGCACCGTGGTATTTCCAAGTGCCGAGCTTAAGGTATTTTTAACCGCAAGCGTTGAAGAGCGAGCACAAAGACGTTACTTGCAGTTGAAAGCCAAGGGCGAAGAGGTTAAACTTGCGAGTCTTTTGCAAGAGATTCGTGAGCGCGATGAGCGCGACATGGGTCGTGCAACGGCGCCGCTTAAGCCCGCGCCAGATGCGTTAATCTTAGATTCGACGCAGCTGAGCATTGAGCAGGTGGTGCAACGCATTCTTGATCAAGTGGCCGAGCGCCACTTGGTTTAGTAGAGTCCTTATCTGCTTTAAGATCAGGCTCGCCAAGGCAGCTCAAGTAGCCCAGACACTGCACTTTAGCTGACTTTATAATTAACGAACCCACATTGATCTGGAATGTGGCTAGGGCAATTAAGCCCACTATCCATGCAGGAATAAACATGAGCGAAAGCTTTGCAGAACTCTTTGAAGAAAGCCTAAAAGACCTAGATATGCAACCAGGTTCGATCATCAACGGTTTAGTTGTTGATATCGACGGTGATTGGGTAACCGTTCACGCTGGTCTGAAATCTGAAGGTGTAATCCCAGTAGAGCAGTTCTTAAACGAACAAGGCGAACTGACCATTAAAGTGGGTGACGAAGTTCCCGTTGCGCTGGACGCGGTTGAAGATGGCTTTGGTGAAACCAAACTATCCCGCGAGAAAGCGAAGCGTGCTGAGGCATGGCTGGTTCTGGAAGCTGCGTTTAACGCTGAGGAAGTGGTTACTGGTGTTATTAATGGTAAGGTCAAAGGTGGTTTCACTGTTGACGTTAACAGCATCCGTGCCTTCCTACCTGGTTCTTTAGTGGATGTGCGTCCAGTACGCGACACCACTCACCTCGAAGGTAAAGAGCTAGAATTTAAGGTGATCAAATTAGACCAGAAGCGCAACAACGTTGTAGTTTCTCGTCGTAGCGTTCTTGAAGCAGAGAACAGCGCTGAGCGCGAAGCACTGCTTGAAAACCTACAAGAAGGTCAGAAAGTTAAAGGTATCGTTAAGAACCTCACCGACTACGGTGCGTTCGTGGATCTTGGCGGTGTTGACGGCTTACTGCACATCACCGATATGGCGTGGAAGCGCATCAAGCATCCATCAGAAATCGTTAACGTTGGCGACGAAGTAGAAGTACGTGTACTGAAATTCGACCGCGAGCGTAACCGTGTATCTTTAGGCCTGAAGCAATTAGGTGAAGATCCATGGGTAGCAATCACTGCGCGTTACCCAGAAGGTACTCGCGTAATGGCCCGTGTAACTAACCTGACTGACTACGGTTGCTTCGCTGAATTAGAAGAAGGCGTTGAAGGTTTAGTACACGTGTCTGAAATGGACTGGACCAACAAAAACATCCATCCATCTAAAGTAGTTAACGTTGGTGACGAAGTTGAAGTTCAGGTTCTGGACATCGATGAAGATCGCCGTCGTATTTCTCTGGGTATCAAACAGTGCAAAACTAACCCATGGGAAGACTTCTCAAGCCAGTTCAACAAAGGCGATAAAATCTCCGGTACCATCAAGTCAATCACTGACTTCGGTATCTTTATCGGCCTAGAAGGCGGCATCGATGGTCTGGTTCACTTATCAGACATCAGCTGGCACGAAGCTGGCGAAGAAGCGGTTCGCAACTTCAAGAAAGGCGACGAGCTAGAAACCGTAATCCTCTCGGTAGATCCAGAGCGTGAGCGTATTTCTCTCGGTATCAAGCAGTTAGAAGATGATCCATTCTCTAACTACGCGTCAATCAACGACAAAGGCAGCATCGTTAAAGGTGTAGTTAAAGAAGTTGATGCTAAAGGTGCCATCGTTACTTTAGCTGACGAAGTTGAAGCTACGTTAAAAGCCTCTGAAATCAGTCGTGACCGTGTAGAAGATGCACGTAACGTGTTGAAAGAAGGCGACGAAGTTGAAGCAAAAATCATCAATATTGATCGTAAAGCACGCGTAATTAACTTGTCTATCAAGTCTAAAGACGCTGAAGACGAAAAAGATGCGATGAAAGAATTGCGTAAGCAAGACACTGCAGCCGCTGAAGCGGCAGGTCCTACCACTATTGGTGACCTGATCCGTCAGCAAATGGAAAACCAAAACTAAGTTTTAGGTTATTCAGCTGCTACGCAATAAACCTCCTTCGGGAGGTTTATTGTTTTATAAGGTTTCATCCTGATCAGAAATGCTCGTTTGCTTTGGCAGTTCTAATAATAATTAGTCTGAGTTGAGGTTAATATGGCAGATTTTCCAGCATGCCCTGCATGTGCAGAAGAAATTACTTATCCCGATCGTGACCACTATGTGTGTGCTACCTGTGGTCACGAATGGCCGATGGAAGCGGGTCAAGACGATTCAAGCAGCGTTGAAGAGTCTAAGTTTCGTGATGCCCACGGCACCCCTTTGTATGATGGTGATACCGTCACCCTCACTAAAGATTTAAAAGTGAAGGGCACCTCTACCGTATTAAAAGTCGGTACCCGCATCACTAATATTAAGTTAGTAGAGGGCGATCATGACGTTGATTGCCGAGTGAATGGGCAGAAGTTTATGCTGAAATCTTGCTTTATGAAAAAAGCTTAAGGATTCGCCTGTTCTTGTTAGAAGCCAGCTATACTGCTGGCTTTTCTGCGTTTAACGGTGAGTGACTCAGCTTTTAGTTTGCAGTATTTAGGGTTCAATAATAACGGGTACTAGTTTATTGGGCTAAAACTGCGCTTTACGTTAAACTGTGCCATCTTTTTACTTTTTATGAATGCTGCAATGCCTAAAATTTTTCATGAAATTCCTACAACGCGTCCAGTGACACCTTTGCTGGATCAAGTTCAGCAAACGGAAACCTTGCGCCTATTTACCGAGCCGCAACTTGCTCAGTTAGCCGATGAGTTGCGCTTGCATTTATTGTGGCGAGTGGGCGAAACCGGTGGGCACTTCGCGGCAGGTTTAGGAGTGATTGAGCTGACCATTGCTTTACATCATGTCTATAACACACCAGAAGATCGCTTAGTGTGGGATGTGGGGCATCAAGGCTACCCGCATAAAATGCTCACCGGACGTTTAGAGCAAATGAGCAGTTTGCGCCAAAAAGATGGAATTGCAGCCTTTCCACGGCGTGAAGAAAGCGAGTACGACACCTTTGGTGTGGGGCATTCCAGTACCTCAATCAGTGCTGCCTTAGGTATGGCGGTGGCCGCAAAATTAAAGGGTGAGCAGCGTAAAACCGTGGCGATTATTGGTGATGGTGCAATGACCGCGGGGATGGCTTTTGAGGCGCTTAATCATGCGCCGGAAGTTAAAGCCGATATGCTAGTGGTGCTAAATGACAATGATATGTCCATCTCAAATAATGTCGGTGGCTTGTCTCAACATCTTACCCGTTTATTAACCAGCCCACCTTTTACCACGGTGCGTGAAGAAGGGAAAAAGCTGCTGTCGATGCTACCAGGTGCGTTAGAGATTGCGCGTAAAACAGAAGAAAAAGCTAAATCGTTGTTAGCACCGGCGGTGATGTTTGAGCAGCTTGGCTGGAACTATATTGGCCCTATCGACGGGCATGATCTTCCGGCACTTGTTGCTGCGTTAAAGTATGTAAAAGATTTAAAGGGACCACAGTTTCTACATGTGGTAACTAAAAAGGGCAAAGGCTTTAGTCCTGCTGAGGCTGACCCTATTACCTATCATGCGATTAGTGGAGCACAGACGGCAGTAGCGCCTAAAACTGTAGCTAAGCCACGCTACTCTAACGTGTTTGGTCAGTGGCTGTGCGATATGGCCGCCGAAGACTCACGTTTGATGGGGATTACTCCGGCGATGAAAGAAGGCTCAGACTTGATTGCCTTTAGTCAGCGTTATCCTGAGCGATATTTTGATGTGGCGATTGCTGAGCAGCATGCTGTTACCTTTGCTGCGGGTATGGCCTGTGAAGGGACTAAGCCGGTGGTGGCGATTTATTCAACCTTCTTACAACGCGCTTATGATCAATTAATTCATGATGTGGCGCTGCAAAATTTAGATGTGTTGTTTGCCATTGATCGTGCGGGTTTAGTCGGCGAAGACGGTCCGACCCATGCCGGAAGTTTTGATTTATCCTATTTACGCTGTATTCCTAATATGTTGGTTATGACGCCCAGTGATGAAAATGAGCTACGTTTATTACTAACCACGGGTTATCAATATGCCGGGCCAGCCGCTGTGCGTTACCCAAGGGGCACAGGACCTGGAGCTAAGATTGAAGACGGCTTAGACAGCGTAGCCATTGGTAAAGGTGTGGTGCGGCGCCAAGGCTCAGGCGTGGCCATTTTAGTCTTTGGTGTACAGCTGGCCGCAGCGCTAGAGGTAGCAGAAAATTTAGATGCCACTGTGGTGGATATGCGTTTTGTTAAGCCACTCGATACCGCCTTGACCCTAGAGTTAGCACGCCAGCATAGTTTGCTGGTAACCATTGAAGAGAATGCGATTATGGGAGGAGCGGGCAGTGCGGTTACCGAGTATCTGCATAGCCAAGGTCAGAATGTTGCGGTATTGCAGCTAGGTTTACCGGATTATTACGTAGAGCATGCCTCACCACAACAAATGTTGGCTGAGTGTGGACTCGATGCGCCGGGAATTGCACGGCAAATTGAGGCTTATCAGCAGCTATTAGCGGAAAAAGTTTAAATAAGCAGTTTTTATTGTAAATAGACGGAACAACCGAGTATTTTCTTAATCTGTATCTCAGTTATACTAGGTGTTCCGCCTTTAAGGTGTGTTTTGTTATTGATTGGTTAATTTTTGGAGTTTCAGGTAATGGGGTTAGGGCTACATACATGGTTAATCATTATTGGCGTGATCGCTATGGCCGCTATCCTATTTGATGGCTGGAGACGTATTAGCGGCAATAAGCTTAAGTTTGACCTGACTAAACCACCTGAAGATGATGAGGGTGATAGTACCTCGTCTGAAATATTAAGCGCTCCTCGGGTAGTTAAGCCCAAAACAGAGCCGAAACTTTCAGCGCTAGATGATCTGGCTATGGATGAGCCCACACTCAATGCAAACGAAGATTTCTCAAGGCTGTCTGCCACTCAGTCTGAGCGTATAACACCAACTGAAACCAATGCCGATGATTCAGGATTAACTGCCGATAAAGAGGATGAGCCCAGTTTTTCGGCGACTGAGGCGGAAGCTGCCGCCAGCAAAAAAGCCTTAGAGCCCTCTGAAGTGTTAGTGATTATTGTTTTAGCGCGCTCGCCGCTAGGCTTTAAAGGCCCTGATTTATTACAGAGTATTTTATCTAATGGGCTGCGTTATGGTGATATGGATATTTTCCATCGTTACACCAATATGACAGGTCATGGCGACACTTTATTCTCGATGGCTAACGCTGTTGCTCCTGGTACTTTTGATCTGGAAACCATTAACGACTTTAAAACACCGGCCGTTTCTTTCTTTATGCAGTTGCCAGGCCCAAGTGCGCCAGCTGAAGCGTTTGAGTTGATGCTAGAAGCAGCTACCCATTTAGCTACCAGCTTAGGCGGTGATTTAAAAGATGATCAAGCCAGTGTATTAACCACTCAAACCGTTGAACATTATCGTCAGCGGATTGCCAACTTTGAGTTTAAGCAGCGTCAATTGCGTAATAAACTGCAGCACAGCGCTGATTAAAGCTTTAAGGGTATTGTGTATTAATAAGAGCAGCTTTGGCTGCTCTTTTTGTTTCAAAGCAACAGAAGACAGCTAGTGGTAGCTGTATCACCTGAGTGAGTACTGATTCATGACGACACATCCATTACAGGATCAAGTTGAGCAATTGCGTCAGCAATTAAATGACTATAACTATCAATATTATGTATTGGATCAGCCCAGTGTTCCTGATAGTGAATACGATCGATTATTTAATCAATTAAAGCAGCTAGAGCAAGCACACCCCGAGTTAATCAGCCGTGATTCACCGACCCAGCGTGTGGGTGGTCAGCCATTGGCAGCTTTTACTACAGTGCAGCATGCGCTGCCGATGTTAAGCCTAGGCAATGCATTTTCTGAGCAGGAAATGCAAGACTTTGGTCGCAGAATTGAACAGGCATTGGCGAGCAGTGAGCCGTTAAGTTTTTGTTGTGAGCCAAAGTTCGATGGGTTGGCGGTGAGTCTGTTGTATGAGCAGGGTGAGTTAGTGCGTGGCGCAACCCGAGGTGATGGCGCGACAGGTGAAGATATTACCAGTAATGTACGAACGATTCGGAATATTCCTTTACGCTTACAGGGTGAATCAGTGCCCGAGCGCTTAGAGGTGCGTGGCGAAGTTTATATTTCGTTAGCTGCTTTTGCTGAGTTGAATCAGCGCATGTTGGAAACTAATACTAAACCCTTTGCTAATCCACGTAATGCGGCAGCTGGCAGCTTGCGCCAGTTAGATCCGCGCATCACTGCCCAGAGGCCGCTAACTTTTTGTGCCTATGGCGTTGGCTTAGTCAGCCAACCTTTAGCCGATAGCCATAGTCAAACACTTCAGGTATTAAAACAGTTAGGTTTACCAATCAGTCCTGAAATGCAGGTGGTACAAGGTATTGCAGGCTGTAATCAGTATTTTGCCCAGCTCGGCGCTAAGCGCGCTGAGCTAGGCTATGAAATTGATGGGGTGGTATTTAAGGTTGATCGCTTAGCCCTGCAACAGCAATTGGGTTTCAGGGCGCGAGAGCCACGCTGGGCGATCGCCCATAAGTTTCCTGCTCAAGAAGAGCTGACAGAGCTGTTAGATGTAGAGTTTCAGGTCGGACGCACCGGTGCGATTACCCCGGTGGCACGTCTAAAACCAGTGCATGTGGGGGGCGTAACCGTGTCCAATGCAACCTTGCATAATATGGATGAGGTGCAGCGCTTAGGCCTTAAAATTGGCGATACAGTGATTATTCGTCGGGCCGGTGATGTTATTCCACAGGTAACCCAGGTAGTGCTAGAGCGCAGGCCTGCAGCCGCGCGTGAGATCAGCATGCCAAGCGAGTGCCCGGCTTGTGGTGCGGAAGTAGAGCGTAGCCAGTTAGCGCGGCATAGCAAAGGAAAAACCATTCGTAGTGAAGGGGCGACCTGGCGCTGTGTCGGGCGCTTAACCTGTCCAGCTCAACTCAAGCAGGCCTTGTTGCACTTTGTCTCACGCAAAGCCATGGAAATTGATGGGCTAGGAGAAAAGATTATTGATCAGCTGGTCGATCGTGGTTTAGTGAAATCGCCTGCGGATTTATATCTACTGACTGCCGAGCAGCTCTTGACGCTTGAAGGTTTTGCGGAACTATCGACGCAGAATCTACTCAATGCGATTGAGGCCAGTACCCAGCCGAGTCTGGCGCGTTTTATTTATGCGTTAGGTATTCCGAATGTGGGTGAAGAAACGGCTAAGTTGCTGGCTCGCTCGTTAGGAAGTTTGACTCGTATTAGTCAAGCACTGCCTAGTTTGCTTAGCTGGTTGCCGGAAGTGGGCAATGAAGTAGCCCATGAAATTTATAACTTTTTTCAAGACGCGCATAATCTGGCTGTTGTTTCTCAGCTGCAAACAAATGGTGTGCTGTTACCTAAGGCAGAGGCTATTGCGCCAGAGTTAGTCGGAGCGGTAAGTTTTGCTGAGTTTATTGAGCGCTTTAATTTACCGGGTATTGCTAAAACCAATGCTCAGCGCTTGGCCACGGCCTTTACCAGCTTTGCTGCGTTAAAAGCGGCTGACTGGCTGGATTTACGTAGTATTGAGCGCTTTCCCGAACGCTCTGCCCAGGTCTTGCGTGAGTTTTTGGCCGATAGCGAGCAACTCAAGCAGGCTGATCAGCTCGAGCAGCAGTTACTAGCCTTTGGTATGCACTGGAGCGTACAGCCGTCTGTAGAGGCACCCAGTTTACCGTTGCAGGGTGAAACCTGGGTATTAACCGGTACCTTAAGTAGTTTGTCTCGAGCCCAAGGTAAACAGGCTTTGGAGGCTTTAGGGGCTAAGGTGGCGGGATCAGTATCGAGTAAAACCAGTGCTGTGGTGGCGGGTGAAAGTGCGGGATCTAAGCTAACTAAAGCTCAAGAGTTAGGGGTTAAGGTGCTGGATGAGGCTGCTTTTATCGAGTTGCTGCAGCGCTTGCAGGGCTAACTATTGTTATGTGAAAAATCCCACTGTGGCTTTAACTACAGTGGGATTTTTTATCATCAGGGATTGGGGTTAAAAGAAGGTAAGCCCCAGCGAAATAATCGCGCCAGTAATAATCAGTAAGATTAAACAAAAGCCCATAATGTCTTTGGCTTTTAATCCAGCAATACCCAGTACTGGCAGAGCCCAGAATGGCTGCAGTAAGTTAGTCCAGGCATCGCCCCAAGCAACCGCCATAGCAACCCTTGGAATATCTGCGCCTAATTCAATTGCTGCGGGCAGCATCACCGGCGCTTGTACCGCCCACTGGCCACCTCCAGAGGGAACAAAAATATTGACGATACCGGCACTGATAAAGGACCAAAATGGCAAAGACGCGGCGCTAGAGAAGGAGACAAACCACTCCGAGAGTGTTTTAGCTAAGCCAGAATCAATCATAATGCCCATGATGCCGGCATAGAAAGGAAACTGAATCACAATCCCAGCACCGCCTTTCACTGCTTCTTGCAGGCTATTGAGTAAGCGCTGTGGGGTACCGTGCAGAATAATGGCCAAAAATAAGAACATAAAGTTAACAATGTTCAGGTTCAGGCTGCCGCTACTGTTAAAGAAATAATCAACTAAGTAGATTAATCCAGAAAAACCTACGAGTAAGGCTAACGTGCGGCTATTTTCTAAGCGCTCAGCAGGGCGGTTAGGATCATTGCTGATAACTTCTTCAGGCTCTTCTAGCAGCTTAGGGTCAATATAAATACTGTCTTCAGCTTTAGGCATCATTAAACGGTTAGCCAATGGTACTGCAATGAAAATACACAGCACGATCAGTAAGTTAAAGCTGGAGAAAATGGTTTGATCCGTGCCAATCACCCCAATTTGTGCAGCACTGAAGTGATTTTCGGTGGCAATAGTGAGTGGAATCGAGCCGGCTAATCCCGCGTGCCAGACCAAGAATCCCGAATAAGCACTGGCAACCAGTAGGCGGTAATCCACTTTAACTTGGCGAGCTAATTCTTTAGCAAAAATGGCGCCAACCACTAAACCAAAGCCCCAGTTAATCCAGCTGGCAGCCAAGGAAATAAAGGTCACCAATAAAATAGCTCCGCCAGCGGTTTTAGCTGTTTTAGCGATTGCCACTAACAGTTTTTTGACCGGTGGTGAGTTAGCCAGCATAAACCCGGTAACCAGTACCAAAAGCATTTGCATGGAGAAAGACAGCAGGTTCCAAAAGCCGTTACCCCAATAACGGACAATCTGGATGGGCGAACTTTGCTCAATAAATAGCGCACAAACGGCAGCCACAATGGTGAGTAGTAGCACAAAGATATAAGGATCAGGCAGGTAGCGTTCTACCAGCTTGACCGCAGGTTTAGATAAGAGTCGTAACATGGTTTTTAGTCTTATTATAGGTCGCCATAAACTGCTATGGCGTTGGCCACGTTATACGCTAGTTAGGAAAAAACTGGCAATTCGACTAATGGCTTTACTCGCTATAAATCAATACGTTAGGGAGTATCTTTACCTTAAGGTAAAGCAGTGATTGGCGTTTGTTGCAAGCTAAAGGTTAAAGGACTTTGTTGCGGATCGCAGCGCAGATACCACAGGGCTTTATCCCAGTCGCCCAGCACAATTCGGGTGGCTGGTTGTTGATTGTTTAGGATGACTGCGTGCTTGGCTGGGCGATGGGTATGCCCATGAATTAATGTGTGAACACCATATTTTTGCATAAAAGGTGCCACCGCTTCGGGGGTGACATCGGTGATGCTGGCCGCTTTCATTGAAGTGCGTGACTGACTTTGATTACGTAGTCCGCGAGCGAGCTTATGGCGAAGGGTTAGCGGCAAATGACGTAGAATAAAAAGTGCTAGGGGGTTGCGCAAAATACGGCGCATCTTTAAATATTCCACATCTTCGGTGCACAGCAGATCGCCATGGCTGAGTAAAATAGGCGTTTGTTGAATCTGAATGACGCTAGGATCAGGCAGTAAAGTACAGCCTGCGAGCTGGCAAAATTGCTGGCCGATTAAAAAGTCGCGGTTGCCATGCATTAAAAAAACTTGGCAGCCATGTTGGCTCAGTTGCTTCAGGGCGTGGGCAACCTGTTGCTGAAATTCGCTCATGGCATCATCGCCAATCCAAACCTCAAAAAAGTCGCCTAAAATATACAGCTGCTGAGCGTCGCGGGCGTGTTGCTGGAGAAAGTTGAAAAACGCCCGGCTAATATCCGGGCGTTGTTCTTGCAGATGCAGATCAGAGATGAATAAAATCACTCAACAATCTCAGCTTTTTCAATGATTACATCATCGCGTGGCACATCTTGGTGGCCAGCGCGGGTGGTGGTCTCAACCGCTTTAATTTGATTGACCACGTCCATGCCCTCAACCACCTCACCAAAAACTGCATACCCCCAACCTTGGGTGGTTGGTGCGGTGTGGTCAAGGAAGGTGTTGTCGCTGACGTTAATAAAAAACTGCGCTGAAGCTGAATGGGGGTCCATGGTGCGTGCCATGGCAAGCGTCCCAGTTTTGTTGGAGAGGCCGTTATTGGCTTCGTTTTTAATGGGGGCACGGGTGTTTTTTTGCACCATCCCAGCTTCAAAGCCACCGCCTTGAATCATAAAGTTATTGATAACACGGTGAAAAATTGTATTGTCGTAATGACCTTCTTTGACGTATTGGCTAAAGTTGGCGCAGGTTTCAGGCGCTTGGTCAGCAAAGAGTTTAATCGTGATAACGCCGTGATTGGTGTGTAATTTAATCATGTAAATAAAATCCAAAATGTCAAAAGATACATAGAACTGTCAGCATGCTGACCTGTTCAGGTATGATAAGCCCTTTATTTCGTTCAGCCTACCTTGGCTGCCAAATTCGATATTGCTAGGAATCCCATGAGTAAGCCAGATTCTACTGTAACGGTTGCCGCTAACTTTCTTCGTACCATTATTCGTGATGATCTTGAGTCAGGAAAGCATCAAAGCATTGTGACGCGTTTTCCACCCGAACCTAATGGTTATTTGCATATCGGTCATGCTAAGTCTATCTGTTTAAACTTTGGCATGGCAGAAGAGTTTGGCGGCGTGTGTCACTTACGTTTTGACGATACTAACCCAGCTAAAGAAGATCTTGAATACGTCGAGTCAATTAAAGACGATGTTCGTTGGTTAGGTTTTCAGTGGGATGGCGAGGTGCGTTATGCCTCTGATTACTTTGATCAGTTGCACGAGTGGGCCGTATATTTAATTGAACAAGGTAAAGCGTACGTTTGTGATCTCTCACCTGAGCAGGCACGTGAATACCGTGGCAGCCTAACTGAGCCGGGTAAAAACAGCCCATTTCGTGAGCGTTCAGTAGCAGAAAACTTAGATTTATTTGCCCGGATGAAAGCCGGTGAGTTTGCAGACGGTGCGCGCGCATTGCGCGCTAAAATTGATATGGCATCGCCTAACATGAACCTGCGCGATCCAATCCTTTACCGGATTCGTCATGCCCATCACCATCAAACCGGTGATAAGTGGTGCATTTATCCAAGTTATGACTTTACCCATGGCCAATCTGATGCCATTGAGTTGATCACCCACTCAATGTGTACTTTAGAGTTTGAAGATCACCGTCCATTGTATGAGTGGTTCTTAGAGCAGTTACCGGTTCCGGCACATCCGCGTCAGTATGAGTTTGCCCGTTTAAACTTGAACTACACCATTACCAGTAAGCGCAAGTTAAAACTGTTAGTGGATGAAGGTCATGTGAATGGTTGGAATGATCCACGTATGTCCACCATTAGTGGCTTCCGTCGTCGTGGGTATACGCCAGCCTCGATTCGGAATTTCTGCGATATGATCGGGGTTAACCGTGCTGGCGGTATTGTCGATATGGGGATGCTGGAGTTCTGTATTCGTGAGGACCTTGATGCCAATGCCAGTCGTGCAATGTGTGTGCTGAATCCAATTAAGGTGGTCATTACTAACTACCCAGAAGGTCAGGTTGAGCAGCTAGAATTACCGCGCCACCCGAAGCAAGATATGGGAACCCGTACCTTGCCGTTCTCTCGCGAGCTGTATATTGACGCCAGTGATTACGAAGAAGAGCCACCAAAAGGCTTTAAGCGTTTAGTCCCAGGCGGTGAAGTGCGCTTGCGTGGCAGTTACGTGATTCGCGCCGATGAAGCGATCCGCGATGCGGATGGCAACATTATTGAACTGCGCTGCAGCTATGATGAAAACACCCTAGGCAAAAACCCTGAAGGCCGTAAGGTAAAGGGAGTCATTCACTGGGTGCCGGCGGCAGAAAGTGTTGAGTGTGAAGTGCGCTTATATGATCGCTTATTTAAAACAGCTAACCCTGATAAAAACGAAGATGGTAGCGATGCCGAGTCGTTCTTAGACAATATCAACCCTAACTCGTTAACGGTATTAACCGGTTGCCGCGCCGAGCCTTCATTGGCGAGCGCAGAAGTAGGGCAAGGCTTCCAATTTGAGCGTGAAGGTTACTTTTGTTTAGATAGCGAAGACAGCAGTGCTGATCACTTGGTATTTAACCGGACCGTAACTTTGCGTGATTCATGGGGGCAGTAATGGGTTTAGCGATTTACAATACGCTGACAAAACAAAAAGAGTTATTTAAACCCTTAGTGGGTAATCAAGTGCGCATGTATGTGTGCGGTATGACCGTGTATGACTACTGTCATATTGGGCATGCGAGAGTCATGGTGGCTTTCGATGTGGTCACCCGTTGGTTACGTCACCGCGGCTATGAAGTTAATTATGTGCGTAATATCACTGATATTGACGACAAAATTATTCAGCGTGCGGTAGAAAATGGTGAGCCTTTTACCGCTTTAACCGAGCGTATGATTGCCGCGATGCATGAAGACGAAGCACGCTTAAATGTCCTGCGTCCTGATCAGGAGCCGCGAGCAACAGGGCATATCGATGGCATGTTTCAAATGATTCAAACCCTAATTGATAAAGGTTATGCCTACGCGCCTGGCAACGGTGATGTGTATTATCGGGTTCATAAGTTCACCGAGTATGGCAAGCTGTCGCGCCGTAAACTGGATGACTTACAAAGTGGTGCGCGGGTTGAAGTGGATGAAGCCAAAGAAAGTCCACTGGACTTTGTGCTCTGGAAGGCCGCTAAGCCCGGTGAGCCTAGTTGGACTTCACCTTGGGGAGAAGGACGCCCTGGCTGGCATATTGAGTGCTCGGTGATGTCTACTTGCTGCCTTGGCGATAGCTTTGATATTCATGGCGGTGGGCCAGATTTAGTTTTCCCACACCATGAAAATGAAATTGCCCAAAGTGAAGCAGCAACCGGCAAACAATATGCCGCAACGTGGATGCATGCCGGCGCGGTACGGGTGGATGGTGAGAAAATGTCAAAGTCTTTAGGCAACTTTTTCACTATCCGTGAAGTACTGGCTAAGTATCACCCTGAAGTAGTTCGCTATTTATTGGTGGCCAGCCACTATCGCAGTCCAATCAACTATTCAGAAGATAGCCTGCGTGAGGCGCGCTCAGCGTTAGAACGCTTTTATAATGCCCTAAAAGGCTTGCCTGAAGTGCCAGCGAGCGGTGGTGAAAGTTTTGTTGAGCGCTTTAATCAGGCAATGGATGATGACTTTAATTCGCCTGAAGCCTGTGCGGTTCTGTTTGATATGGCTCGGGAAGTCAATCGTTTGCGTAGCACTGATCTATCAGCAGCGGCAGCATTAGCTGCACGTATGCGTGAATTAGCAGGCGTTTTGGGTGTCTTGCAAATGGAGCCTGAAGCCTATTTGAAAGCTGGCGCTGCTAATAAGGTGGATGCTGCTGCCGTAGAAGCGCTGATTGAGCAGAGAATTGCCGCACGTGAAGCTAAGGACTGGGCTGAGTCTGACCGGATTCGTGACCAGCTGACCGCCATGGGCGTTGTGCTGGAAGATGGAAAGGGCGGTACTGGTTGGCGCTTAGCTGAGTAACCATGAGGGTCTGCAGTCAGCGTTAGGCTGCAGACCAATTTAATTATTAATGGAGACGCACCATGCGTAATAGATTCGGCCGTGTAAGTTTGAGCTTGGCCGCTGCTGCTTTACTCAGCAGTACGCAAGTCTTAGCAGAAGAAGAGTGGGATGAGGACCAAGATCTACCTTGGGAGGCCGCAGAAAAAGCAGCTGATCCTTGGGAAAGCTTCAACCGCAAGGTATTTGTCTTTAATGACACCTTAGACCGTTGGGCGCTACGACCTTTGGCTGCTGGGTATCGTAAAATTACGCCGGATCCCGTAGAGGACGGTATCCACAATATGTTTCAGAATGTGGGTGAATTTCGTAATCTAGCTAACAACCTGGTGCAGGGTAAAATGCACGAGGCCGGTGTCGATACGGCGCGTTTTCTATTTAACACCACCTTTGGCTTACTGGGTTTTTTTGATGTGGCAACCAAAATGGGGTTGCAGCGTAACCAAGAAGACTTCGGGCAAACTTTAGGTAAGTGGGGGGTCAGCAGTGGTCCTTATCTGGTGTTGCCATTTTTTGGCCCCAGCACAGTACGTGATGCGTTTGGTAAATTGCCAGATAATTATAACAGCCCTTATCGCTACATTAATGATGTTCCGGTACGCAATAGCAGCTTTGCATTAGATGTGGTAGATACCCGTGCCAAGTTGATTCCATTAGAACGTTATATGACTGGCGATCGTTATCGCTTTATTCGTAACGCTTATTTGCAAAACCGCGAATATCGAGTGAATGACGGCGATGTAGTGGATGACTTTTAGTAATCATTGGCGCTGTCGCTGCTAAGCGTTTTGCAGTCATCAAGATTTATTTGAGTTAATTATAGTTTTTGGAGTAATAGTGCATGCGAACGTTTCGCTTGACGATTGCCTGTCCTGACCGTGTAGGTATTGTGGCCAAGGTGAGTAATTTTTTAGCCACCTATAATGGTTGGATTCATCAAGCCAGTCACCACTCAGATGAGCAAAGCGGTTGGTTTTTTATGCGCCATGAAATTCGCGCGGAGTCTTTGCCATTTGATTTAGAAGGCTTTAAACAAGCCTTTGCACCGATTGCCAATGAATTTTCTATGCAGTGGAATGTGACTGATTCGGCAGTGAAAAAGCGTGTGGTATTAATGGCAAGCCGTGACTCCCATTGCTTAGCTGATCTGTTACACCGCTGGGCGCGTAATGAGCTGGACTGTGACATTCCTTGCGTGATTGCCAACCATGATGACTTACGTAGCATGGTGGAATGGCATGGTATCCCATTTTTCCATGTTCCGGTGAATCCTAAAGATAAGCAGCCAGCATTTGATGAAGTGAGTCGGTTAATTGATGAGCATCAGGCAGACTGCGTAGTTCTGGCGCGTTATATGCAAATTCTCCCGCCAGATTTATGTGAAAAATATGCTGGCCAAGTGATTAATATTCACCATAGTTTCTTGCCCTCCTTTATTGGCGCTAAGCCCTATCATCAGGCGGCAGTGCGCGGAGTGAAGTTAATTGGTGCAACCTGTCATTATGTCACCCAAGATTTAGACGCGGGCCCAATTATTGAGCAAGATGTGGCGCGAGTCAGTCACCGCGATACCATTGTTGATATGGTGCGCCAAGGTAAAGATGTAGAGAAAATGGTGCTGGCGCGTGGTTTACGCTATCACTTGGAAGATCGAGTTATTATTCACGATAACAAAACAGTGGTATTTGATTAACACAGTACCTTAGAAGCCGCGTTGATCGCGGCTTTTTACTGCAAGCAGGAGCACCTATTTATGCCGACTGAAGACATCCTATTATTAGGCGCAGATCAGCACAATCAGCCGCTGGGTCATTTATTACGTTTAGCTAATCGGCATGGCATTATTGCTGGGGCGACTGGAACCGGTAAAACCGTTACTTTGCAACGCTTAGCCGAGGCTTTTAGTGAGGCAGGGGTGGCTGTATTTGCGGCTGATGTAAAAGGTGACCTCTGCGGTATTGCGGCGCAAGGTGAGCCTAAAGGTAAAATTGCCGAGCGCATTGCTTCTATGCCTTGGCTAGAGCACACGCCTAAAGCCTATCCTGTGAGTCTGTGGGATATCTACGGTGAAAGCGGTCACCCAATGCGCACTACGCTCAGTGATATGGGGCCGTTATTATTGGGTAACTTATTAGAGTTAACCGATAGCCAGCAAGCCGTGCTATACACCGTGTTTAAGATTGCTGATCGTGATGGTTTATTGCTGCTGGATGTGAAAGACCTTAAAGCGCTAATGAACTATTTGCTCGATACGCCAGAAGCGTTAGGTGAAGATAAAGCGCTATTTACGCGTCAGTCTGCCAATGCGTTACTGCGTAAGGTGGCGATTTTAGAGCAGCAGGGGATTGAACACTTTTTTGGTGAGCCAGGCCTTGAGTTAGAAGACTTACTACGCCCTGATCCAGATGGGCGAGGACGTATCCACTTATTAGATGCCGCACGCTTAATTCATGACGCGCCTAAGGTGTACGCCACTTTTTTACTTTGGTTGCTGGCTGAATTGTTTGAGCAGCTACCTGAGCGAGGTGATGCAGACAAACCACTATTAGCGCTATTTTTTGATGAGGCGCATTTACTCTTTAAGGGCACTCCAAAAGCATTGCGTGATCGGTTAGAGCAAGTGGTGCGCTTAATTCGCTCGAAGGGCGTAGGCGTGTATTTTGTTACTCAGTCGCCAGCAGATTTGCCTGATGAAATTTTAGCTCAGCTGGGTATGCGTGTGCAGCATGGATTACGGGCTTTTACCGCTAAGGAGCAAAAGGCATTGCGGGCAGTGGCTGATGGTTTTCGCCCCAACCCTGAAATTGATAGCTTAACGATGCTAACTGAGCTGGGGATTGGTGAGGCCTTGTTTGGTAGTTTAGAGCCGAAAGGGATGCCAACTAGGGTGCAGTGGTTAGCCGTGGCGCCGCCGCAATCACGGGTTGGGCCGCTAACCGAGCAGGAGCGCAGTGAGGTGATGCGCCGTTCGCCTTTATCTGGACGCTATGATAAGCCTTTTGATCGTGAGTCGGCCTACGAGATTTTAAGTGCCCGAGCTGAACAAGCCGCTGCTGATCAAGCCGCGCAACCACCGATTAATTCCAAGGCAACGAAGTCTGGCAGCTTGGCTGAAGTGGCGGGCGGTGCCGTGACTGACTTTGCCGGCAAGGTGATGCAAACCACTATTCGTCAAGCGGTTAACCGCATCAGTAATCAAATTGTGCGAGGTATTTTAGGTTCTTTAACCGGCGGCAAGAAACGTCGTTAACACGTAAAGAGCAGATAGCTTAAGCGCAGCAAAAGGCCCCATAAGCAGAGCAAATGGGGCCTTTATTTTAGAGCGCCAGACGTCGCCGATACAGCGGCAAGTGCTCATCACAAGCCGCTTGATAGCTAGGCTGATGAGCGTTTAGCTGGGTTAAAGCAAGCGTTTGATCCGCGGCTTGAACCGTAAAGCTATTAAAGCCGCAGCGCTGTAAATAAAACAGCTGATCGACAGCGACATCGCCAATGGCGCGAATTTCACCATTAAACTGATAACGTTCACGGAGCAAGCGCGCATTGGTAAAGTGCCGACCATCGGTAAAGCTGGCAAAGTTCAAAGCAATCAGTGGCTGTCGCAGCAGTGCAGGCTTTAACTCTTCAATTAGCTGTTCAATGAGCTCATGACTTTCTAGGTACAATCCAAGGTTAGCATTACCTGCAAGGGCTTGGTGAACGACAGACCACAGCGCACTGGGCACCAGTAGGTTGTTTCCTGCCAACTGAGCGAGGTATTCAGCAGTCAGTTCGGCTTCAGCGCTGAGTAGTAACCAGTCGTTCGCTATTACCTGATGCTGCGGGTTAATCAGCACTTGCATAGACACGCTCCTTAAATGGGCTGAGGCCAATCCGTTGGTAGGTATCAATAAACAGCTCTTCCTCGGTGCGCTGCTCAAGATAAACGTCGATCAGTTTGTTAATTACGTCGGGCATATCTTCTTGGGCAAAGGAAGGCCCCAGAATTTTACCGAGTTTGGCGTGCCGTCCACTTTCGCCACCAATAGAGACTTGATAAAACTCAGCGCCTTTTTTATCTACGCCTAAAATGCCAATGTTGCCAACGTGGTGGTGACCACAGGCATTCATGCAGCCAGAAATATTGAGATCAAGATCACCAATATCAAATAGATAATCCAGATCAGCAAAACGCTGTTGAATTGCCTCGGCAATTGGAATTGATTTGGCATTGGCTAGGGCGCAGAAGTCACCACCTGGGCAGCAAATAATATCGGTCAACAAACCAATATTAGGCGTAGCAAAACCTAGACTTTTTAATGCTTGCCACAATGCAAACAGCTGGCGCTGCTCGACGTCAGCCAGCACCATATTTTGTTCATGGGTATTGCGTACCTCAGAAAAACTATAGCGATCAGCTAACTCAGCAACCGCATCCAGCTGATCAGCAGTAATATCGCCAGGTGCAATACCGGTTTTTTTCAGCGATAAGGTTACAGCCACGTAACCTGGCTTTTTGTGTGCAGTCACATTACGTGAGTACCACCGCTGAAAACCTGGGTGCTCAGTAAATTGCTGCGCCAGTAGCTCAGCTTCGTCATTAAGGGGCAGATAGGCCGGATCAACAAAATGTGCCGAAACCCGCGCTACTTCTTGTTCAGTGAGGGTAATGGGCCCATCTTTTAAGTGCTGCCATTCTGCGGCCACTTTTTCGGCAAATCCTTCAGGGGTTAAGGCTTTAACTAAAATTTTGATACGTGCTTTATATTTATTATCACGGCGACCAAAGCGGTTATAGACCCGCAATACTGCTTCTAAGTAGCTTAAGAGATGCGGCCATGGTAAAAACTCATTAATTACACTACCAATAATTGGCGTTCGACCAAGTCCACCCCCTACTAAAATTTTAAAGCCGAGTTCACCTTGGGCATTTTTAAGGGCTTCAATGCCAATATCATGTACTTCAATGGCTGCCCGGTCTTGGGCGCAGCCATTAACGGCAATTTTGAATTTACGTGGTAAGCGTAAAAACTCAGGATGGAAGGTGGACCATTGACGAATAATCTCGCACCACGGCCGTGGATCCACCACTTCATCGCGGGCTACTCCTGCAAACTGATCGGTAGTGGTGTTGCGAATACAGTTGCCACTGGTCTGAATAGCGTGCATTTGCACACTGGCCAGTTGCGCTAAAATATCGGGCACATCTTTAATTTCTGGCCAGTTGAGCTGTACGTTGGTGCGGGTAGTGATATGGGCGTAGCCTTTATCGTAACGGCGACTAATTGTGGCCAACATGCGTAGCTGAGCGCTAGACATTAAGCCGTAGGGCACAGCAATTCGTAGCATCGGGGCGTAACGCTGCACATACAGCCCATTTTGTAAGCGTAGCGGCAGGTACTCTTCCTCACTTAAGGTACCGGCAAGATAACGCTCGGTTTGCTCACGAAATTGCGCCACCCGTTGTTCAACCAGTTGTTGATCATACTGATCATATTTATACATAGTGCTTGTATTCTCACAGGCTAAAGAGTGTGTTGCTTAGCATATCCATTGAAGCGAATCATGGTGCTTTGACTAATTAGATACAGCAGGCTAGCAGTGGCTGCTAAGAGTCTGAAGTAATAAATTAAGCTATAACTAGATGCTTTGGTTATACAGGAGGGTGAGTGGCAGGAACGCACAGTTGAGAAAACGAGGGCGCGATCTGGCTGATATTCCGCTATGATGAATGCCTTCTACCCCAGTTTTGGGGCTACTCTTTTTGGCGGGCGGTTTATGAAATACTTAGCAATCCTTACCTTTATTGCTTCATTATTAGTGCTCCAAGGCTGCGATTCTGAGCAGGCAACGCCTGCCGCTACAACTAAATCTAACGACTTACTGGAACCACGGCAGCCGCTGACCGCTGAAGCCCGTGCCCATTTAATAGCAGAGTACCAACAGCAGCCATTGACTGTACAAAATGTAGAAGAAACCCAGTATCAAGGAAGTAATGCGCTGCAAGTCAGTTTTAGCGCGCCCTTGGCAGACACTGTGGATCTGGCTCAGTACTTGGTGTTAGCCGACAGTGAACAAGGGCGTTTAGAAAGTAGCTGGGTATTAGCTGAGTCGCTTACCGAAGCTTACTTTCTTGATTTGCCACCAGCGACTAAATTACAGCTACAAATCAAAGCAGGGTTACCCGGTTTAGCAGGGCAAATTTTAAATAAAGAGTATCAACAGCAATTAACCAGTAATGATTTACAGGCGGTCGTTGGGTTTGCCAGTAAAGGCAGTTTACTGCCGGAAGCCATGGCGGAGGGCTTACCCATTATTAGCCTGAATGTGGATCAGGTTGAAGTAGACTTTTTTCGGGTCAAAGCCGATAAGTTATTGCCGTTTATTAGTCAGTGGTCGGACAATAATCGCCTTGAGCTATGGCAAGCAGAATCCTTATTAAAAATGGCCGAGTTAGTGTATAGCGGCCGTTTTGCCTTAGAAACAACGACCAATACACGTGAGCAAAGCTTACTGCCGTTAGCGGGCATCAAACCGTTGTCTGAAGCTGGCTTGTATTTTGCAGTGCTGCGCCCAGCCGGTGATTACAGCTACAGTCTGCCAGCCACAGTGTTCTCGATAAGCAACATAGGCTTATCGGTGCATCAGTCGGCGCAGTATTTAGATATCTTTAGTCAAAACCTAACCCAGGGGGCTGGGATGTCTAAAGTTGAGGTGCGGGTACTGGATCAGGCCGGTAAAACCCTTGAGCAAGGACTGACCGATAGCCAAGGCATTTTACGATTAAATGCTGCGCCCAAAGCAGCGGCAGTCATCGCTACCTATCAACAACAAACCAGTATCGTGCGTTTAGATCGTGCTGCTTTAGATTTATCCGCCTTTGATCTTAGTGGGGCTGAAGCGGGCGCTATGCAGCTGTATTTATTTGCTGCACGCGATCTATATCGCCCCGGTGAGCAGGTCACGGTGAATTTATTATTGCGTGATAGTGATGGTCAATTGCTCGGTGAACAGCCAATTAAGCTACGGGTTAAGCGCCCCGATGGCTTAGTCACCGCCGATAAAACTTACATCGTTAGCAAGGGTTTTTTACAGGAAACTATTGCCTTAAGTCAGGGTGCACCTGTCGGCCGCTGGGCTTTAGAGGCCGAGTTAGGTAATGGCCAAGTAAGCCACTATGAGTTTAGCGTGGAGGATTTTTTACCCGAGCGGATGGCTTTGGATTTAACGCCTGATCGACCAGTGCTGACTGGGGAGACGGATTTAGTGATCGCTGTTAAAGGGCGCTATTTATATGGTGCTCCTGCGGATGGTAATAGTGTCGAGGCGCAGGCTCGCGTGGTGCCATTAAGACAGCCATTTGCCGAGCTTAAAGGCTTTGAGTTTGGCCTAGTTGATGCCAAACCCAGTGATAATTTCACCCTAAATAGTGTGCGCTTAGATGCACAAGGCCAAGGCCAGTTGAGCCTAAATGCCCAGTGGCAAAACCTAGACTCTCCAGCGCAATTACAAACGCAAGTCAGTCTTTTAGAAAGCTCGGGGCGTGCCCTTACGCGGACCTTACGGCAGCCCATTTTTCCAACCGAGCAGTTGATTGGTATTCATAGCTTGCAAGGCAACGAGTTAGAAGAAAACGCTGAAGCCGAGTTTGAACTGCTGCTCACTGATCGTGAAGGACAGGCGCTCAATAGCGGCGAGTTAACTGTAAAGCTATATCAGGAGCGCCGCGATTATTATTGGAGCTACTCAGAAAGCCAGGGCTGGAGTAGTAAATATCATGCCCAAGATATTTTGCAGGAGCGCCAGCAAATCAAGCTAACTGATGCTCAGCCAGTGGCGATTAAGCTGCCGGTCAAGTGGGGCAGTTATCGTTTAGAGGTGGCCCTTGAGGGCAGCTCAGTGAGCAGCAGTCAGCGGTTTTGGGCCGGCTATCGTTGGCAGGGAGACAGTCAGGGCTTAAAGCCCGATCAGGTGGCGCTCAGCTTAGATCAACCAGCCTATCAAGTAGGCGATGTGGCTAAGATTAGCGTACAGTCGCCCCATGCAGGCCAAGGCTATTTATTGTTGGAATCGCAGCAAGGTGTGCTCTGGCAACAACCGATTAGCTTAACCACTGACGTGCAGGTGATTGAACTGCCGATTGCAGAGCAGTGGAAGCAGCACGATTTATATATCAGCGCCTTAGTGGTGCGACCAGGCGCAAAAAAAGCTGATGCAACGCCAAAACGAGCGATCGGCTTAATGCATTTACCTTTAGCCCGTGCTGATCGGCAGCTACAGGTGCAGCTTGCTCATGCAGAACAGGTGCGTCCATTACAAAACCTGACCACTAAGGTGCAGGTGCTACAGGCTGATGGTCAACCTGCACGGCAGGCTAAGGTATTGTTAAGCGCGGTAGATAGTGGCGTGTTATCTATTACTGACTTTAATACTCCGGATCCATTTGCTGGATTTTATGGCCGGAAAAAATACGCCATTGACCAGTACGATGTATACCATCAGTTGATTGATGCCAGCCAAGGTAAGTTAGCTAAATTAAAGTTTGGCGGTGATGCAGAAGAGGATCAGGCAGGTGCAATGCGGGCCTTAGCCAAACCGGTGATTGTCTCGCTACAAAATGAGGTGGTGCAATTAGATGAGCAAGGGCAAGCGACTATTACTTTAGCCATGCCAGACTTTAATGGTGAGCTGCGCTTAATGGCGCAAGCTTGGCAAGAAGATCAGTTTGGTGCAACTGACAGCTTAACTAAAGTGGTCGCTCCCGTAGTAGCAGAGTTAGCGATGCCGCGTTTTATTGGCAGTGGTGATCAGGTGCAAGCGATGTTGGAGCTAACTAACTTAAGTGCTGAGACACAGCAAGTGCAGCTGCAGTTAAGCGCTACTGGGCTGCTGCAACTAACGGCTGTAGAGGTTCAGCAACTGACCTTAAAGCCTCAGCAACGGCAGGTAATACCTGTTGCGCTAACAGGGCATTATGGCTTTGGCGAGGGGGCAGTAAACTTAATCCTGTCTGGTATTGAGTTGGCCGATGAAGATTACTCGCAGTTAACTAAATACTGGCCGATCACTGTGCGTCCGAACAGTAAGGAGCAAAAACGAATCTATGGGCAGCTGTTACAGCCAGATGAAACCTGGACCCTGGCAGAAAATGCTCATCAAGGGTTATTGTTACAGGGTGCAACGCTAGGCTTAAGCGCTGCATTAGAGCCGCCGCTACAAATTAATCAGCAGATTAAGCAACTGGCTGAGTATCCCTATGATTGCGCTGAGCAAACCGTGAGCCGGGCATTGCCTTTATTGTATCTATCGCGGGCTGATCTTGAGCAAGCATTAACTGTGACTCAAGCGGATGCTTATCAAGCCCAGTTGCAGTATGGGGTTGAGCGTTTATTGTCGTTACAAGACTATAATGGCGGCTTTTCGATGTGGAGCCGCAGTGGCGCTGAACAGCCGTGGTTAACTGTCTACGCCACCGAGTTTTTGCAGTTGGCGAAAAACAAAGGGGCTTTAGTACCGAGCGCTGCCTTAACTAAAGCTGAGCAGCGTTTAGCTAGGTATATTCAAGAGAGTTATTTAATCGATAGTGAGGCGACCGAAAACTTAAGTCACTATCGCTTTGCGGTGCAGGCCTATGCCGGTTATGTGTTAGCGCAACAGGGCAAGGTTAATCTAGGTCAGCTACGAGAGTTATTTGAGCGTCGAACTGAGGCGGTTGCGCCAGTACCTTTGCTGCAGTTGTCGCGGGCGCTTAGCTTGATGGGCGATCAGGATCGAGCGCTTGAAGCATTATCGTTGGGTCTGCAGTTGCAGCGTCCGGCGCGGCAATGGCTTGGTGATTACGGTACTGAGCTAAGTGATTTAGCCACTATGCTGCCATTATTGGTGGAGGCCAAGGCTTCTTCTGCAGCGATTGGGCAGCGCCTGCAACAGCTTTCAGCGCAGCTCATGCGTCAGTCATGGCTCTCAACCCAAGAGCGCGCTGCCATTATTAAAGCAGCGGCCAGTTTAAACCTATTGCCATCCGCTCGGGATCAGGCCGCAGGTTTTGAGTTAAGCGTTACCCAAGCGGGGCAGAGCCACAGCTTGCCTGCCCAGCGTAGTCTGGAACAGGTTTTTGCCTATACGGAGGGCTTTAGTGTCACCAATAGGAGTGAGCAAGCAGTTTATTTACAGCTAGCGCTGTCTGGTTACCCAAAAAGTGTTGAGCAAGCCGTTCAGAGTCAAAGCTTGAGCATTGAGCGCCAATATTTTGATCAGGCGGGCCAGCCTTTGGATTTAACTCAGGTGGAAAGTGGGCAGTTGCTGGTAGTGCACTTAGCGGTGCGCAGTACGCAGCCGATTCCCGATGTGCTGGTTGAGGATTTACTGCCCGCTGGATTGGAAATTGAAAATCAAAATCTCGATCGAGTAAGTGCATCACTGGACTCGGTAACTGGCGAGCTAAAAACGTGGCTAAATGCCATGGAGTCTAGTTATCTTGAGTATCAAGCCGCTTTAGATGATCGCTATGTGGCATCTTTTAATTTGTCGGCGGATAGCACTCAGCATCTACTGTACTTAGCTCGAGCTGTCTCCCCCGGGGCTTATCGCTTGGTGGCGCCGCGGGCGGAGTCTATGTATCGGCCAGAACTACAAGCACAAGGAGCTACGCCAAAGTGGCTAACCATCGTGCCACGGCGTCCTTAAGTCCTTAGGTAAAGTCCGTAGGCAAAAACAGTGACCCCTTACGGCGCAATAGGCCGTAAGGGGTACTAAGCTAGGCTTTTACCCAAGGATTTTGCCGCATTTCATAGCCAATGGTGGTGTCAGGTCCATGACCGGCAACCACTACGGCTTCTTCGTCTAGGGTGTATAAGCGCTGGCGAATGGAACGCTGAATAGCCTTAGCATCACCACCCCATAAATCGGTACGGCCAATCCCGCCTTTAAATAAGGTGTCACCGGCAATCAAGAGCTTGTCTTGCGCAAACCAAAAGCTCATAGAGCCTGGCGTATGACCAGGAGTGTGTAACGCAACACAACCGCAGCTGAGCTCTTCATCGTCACTGATCCATAAATCCGGTGCGGGCACGGGCTGGTAGGGAACCCCAAATAGATTGCACTGCATCTCTAGGTTATCCCATAAAAACTTATCGTCTTTATGCAGGTGTAAAGTAGCGCCGGTTTTTTCTTTGAGTAAGCCAGAAGCTAGAAAATGGTCTAGGTGAGCGTGGGTGTGAATAATGCTGACTAGGGTTAAGTTAAGCGCTTGAAGGCGCTGTAAAATAAATGCGTGATCACCGCCTGGATCAACCACCAAGGCTTTTTTACTGATGGGATCACCAATAATCGTGCAGTTACACTGTAAAGGCCCAACGGGAAAAGTTTCACGAATCAGGGGTGGGGAAGGTGTTACCGTAGGGGTAGGCATAAAAGCTCCTTGGTCGATAGCGCTGAGTGACTTTCAATAACATTGCCGTCACTCAGCTTGGTATCAGCCATATAGCTGCTTAGCGTTGCTCTAAGTGCTCACAGGCTTCGAGCGTGTTTTCTAAGAGGCAGGCGCGAGTCATGGGGCCAACGCCGCCGGGTACAGGAGTAATCCAGCTGGCTTTTTGGGCGGCCACCTCAAACTCGACATCCCCGATCAAGCGGCCATCGGCAGTGCGATTAATGCCCACATCAATCACGATGGCGCCGTCTTTAATCCACTCGCCTTTAACTAGGCCAGGCTTACCCACGGCCACCACCACTAAATCTGCACGGCGTACATGCTCTTCTAAGTTATTGGTAAAGCGGTGCGTGATAGTGGTAGTACAGCCCGCAAGTAACAGTTCTAGGGCCATCGGACGACCGACAATATTGGAGGCGCCAACGATGACTGCGTTAAGTCCATGCAAATCAATTTGAGTGTGCTCCAGTAAGGTAATAATACCTTTAGGGGTGCACGGGCGTAGTAATGGCATGCGCTGGGCTAGGCGGCCAATATTAAACGGGTGAAAGCCATCCACGTCTTTTTCAGGACGAATGCGCTCTAGTAGCACTGAAGAGTCTAGGTGGGCCGGTAATGGCAGTTGCACCAAAATACCATCGACCTCAGAATCATTATTGAGCTGTTCAATCAGATTGAGTAATTCTTCTTGGCTGGTGCTTTCTGGTAAGTCATAGGCCTTAGAAACAAAGCCGACTTGCTCGCAGTCTTTACGCTTATGGGCAACATAAACTTCAGAGGCCGGATCGCTACCGACTAAGATGACAGCTAAGCCTGGCGCACGGAGGCCTTGTTCTAGGCGTTGAGCCACTTGTTCAGAGATGGTTTGACGAATGCTTGCGGCAATCTGTTTGCCGTCTAAAATGTGTGCAGTCATAGGGGAAGTAATAGCCATTACAGTGAAAAATGAGGCTATTCTCGCATGGACGCTACTGATAGCAAAGTCATGGGGCTAAACATTTATCCCTTGTGCATTAAATAAGCAAAAAAGCCCGCTAACAGACTATTTTTAAAATAATTTAAAAAAAACAGTTGACGGATATTAAAAGCATGCTAATATACGCCCCGCTTACCCAGACAGCCTGGAGCTGGAAACAGCGCGGTACAGTAAAGATGCTAAGCATTCTGTACTGAAAGCCATACGATTAAGTAAGGCGCCCGTAGCTCAGCTGGATAGAGCACCCGCCTTCTAAGCGGGTGGTCGCAGGTTCGAGCCCTGCCGGGCGTGCCAACTTAAGTTAGGCATCTAGGTAAGTAGCGGTAAAGTAATATGGTGGGCGTAGCTCAGTTGGTAGAGCTCAGGATTGTGATTCCTGCTGTCGTGGGTTCGATTCCCATCGTCCACCCCATATTTTTGTTATCTGCGTCAAGCAGGTAACCTGCAAGTTTTGCGGACGTGGTGAAATTGGTAGACACACCAGATTTAGGTTCTGGCGCCGCGAGGTGTGAGAGTTCGAGTCTCTCCGTCCGCACCATATAAAGCTTTCGATGACTTTCGTAGTCATGCAAAAAGCCTATTAAAGCCGTGATTCCCTTTGGGTTTCACGGATTTTTTCGTTTCGCCAGCATTCGCACTGTATTGCCATTAGCCACGCATAAGAAGTACATTGCTTAGTACATTTGTGTTTGGTCTCTATTGATGTTGCATATGCGCCTTAGCAGCTAGCTTAAATGGGGTTATGCAAAGTGGACGAGGCTGAAGAGTAAGTGCCGCCTACATTGACCAAACTGCCTTAAATAGTTAGCTGATTTACCTAGCCAGTGCAATTACCCTTGCACCAAACGTAAGCGTTGGGCTGTTTGTTGTGTGCTGGCGTGAGAGGGTGTGGTTAACCAGTCTTCTTCGGCGAAGGCATCGGCTAAAAAATCAATAAAAGCCCGAACTGCAGGTAGCATGCCGCGACGCGAGGTGAAAGCAGCTTGAATAACTCCATCAGTTAATTGCCATTGAGGCAAAATTTCGATTAGTTGCCCAGCTGCGATTGCCTCATGGGCAATCAGCATAGGGAGTTGTACTAGGCCAACCCCAGAAATAGCCGCGTTGCGTAAGGCAACTAAATCATCAGTAACGAAGCGTGGTGTGTGATTGATTACATATTTTTCTGTGTTGGCTTGCTGTAGATCCCAGCAATGTTGCTTGCCTGGTCTTTCCCAGTCCAGTGAAGGCAGATTCCAAAGCGCTTGAGGGGTGTTTGGGCGGCCATGTTGCTTAATGAACTCGGGCGATGCGAGTAGGCGTTGTGGGCTGCGTGATAAATGGCGGATGACCAAATCGCTATCGGCAAAGGGTGGAAAGCGTACCCGAATCGCTAGATCATAGCCCTCTTTAATTAGGTCGGTACGTCGGCCACTAGGAGTAAGCTCAATATTGACGTCGGGATAGAGCGTCATAAACTCAGTAACTTTGCTGGCGATTAGAAGATCAATTAATGGCTGCGGACAAGATAAGCGAATACTGCCTTTGGGGCGAGCAAGGGAGCGTTCGACTAACGATTGAGCAGCTTCGGCATGCTCAAGAATAGCTTTGCAGTGCAGGTAATAGGCTTCACCAAGCTGAGTGGCTTTAATGCTACGGGTGTTACGCTGAATTAGGCGTACCCCTAGCTGCTCTTCTAGAGCGGTAAGGCGGCGACTTAAACGCGACTTGGGGATGCCAATGGCGCGGCTTGCAGCAGAGAATCCATTATGCTCAATAACTTTTGCAAAGTAATACAGGTCATTTAGATCGTGCATTTTGCTTCCTATAACATGCTAGCCAATCAATAGAGTGGCTAGCATGGACAATGAAGGATAGAAGTAAAGGTGATCAGTCATCAGACTAAGAGAGCTTTAAGCCCACCACGCCAGAAATAATTAGCGCAATACTCAGTAAGCGCCAAATAGTGCTGCTTTCATTAAGAAACAGAATACCTACGATGACAGTGCCGACAGCGCCAATACCCACCCAGACACCATAGGCAGTACCCATGGGGAGTGTTTTCATGGCTAAGCTAAGTAGCCAGAAACTAATACCCATAGTCACTAAGGTGAAGATGGAGGGCCAAAGTAGGGTGAAACCTTGGGTGTGCTTTAAGCCAAATACCCAAACAATTTCAAAAAGACCAGCAAAAGTTAAGAGAACCCATGCCATAGGATACGCTCCTGACGAATTAGGGCCGTCCCTAACTGAGAAAGAGCGGTGAGGTCGTCCTCACTTCTAGAAGAGGGTGCTAGTAAAGCACAGTTTTTAATTAAGTGCATCTTTAAGCCTAATACGGCATTTCAGCCGTAAGCGAGTGCAAAGCCGTCTTGCCTTTAAAAGGTATAGGTGTACTCGGCGTTTGGGTCGTAGGAGGCTTCCGGAAAATCAGCAGGTTTGGTCGTATGCGGTAGCGCGCCACTATTGCCTAAGGTTTGGGCCTGAGGCGCTTTAATTGTATCTGTAAAGTGGATCGGCTCTGTTGGGGTGGTGGTATTTGATTGAGGGCGATGGCGGGCATTGAGCCAGCTTTCTCCTGAGCAGGCGGCAAGTACTATCAGCGGTAGGACGAGTACAATTTTATTTATCATTATGTGGTTCCTCCATGAGGCAGAGCTATTTAGCATCGGGTTTGATGGCTAGGCGCTAAGAGGTTTACTTTTGGGTAAAATAGTAAACTTTTTGCACTGTATCGACTCTGGCAGAAAAATAAAACAAATGTTTTTATCCATAGCGTAAATTGTTCTTATGTTGCGCTTATTTAGTTATAAAGAGGCACTAGGTAAGTACTGAATGGTCTTACCTAGTGTTGCTGTACCGCTTACACTTGACTGGATTTTTGCTTGGATGCGACGGGATTACCATTATAAAAGCTGGCATTTATACAGCGCTGAATTAATGGTTGAGTCTGAATAGCACCATGCTTTTGTTCAAACTCGGCTTGAAGTTGGGCTAGAAGTTGACGGTTAGATTCGTTGTTAGCGATAGCTGTCTTCAGTAGTGTCATCGGCGTGTACCATACAAGAAGGTCTAGGGATTACTGCCGTCTTACCGAGGTAGTTAAGGCAGTGCCAGATACAACCAAGGGGGTAAAGCCTGCTCCAAATAGTTTGAAATAGACGCTTATTAGAGGCTTTTCTAGGAAAATGTTCTCTTGTTAAGCGTTTTTTATGCAAATTAGCTCAGCAGCTTATGCTGAGGTGAGTGTGAGCAACTATTAGTTTCCTTAATTCAGATGACAAACTGATGACAGTGTAGGTTACGGCGTTAGCTAAACTCTGCATTAGCTAAATAAGATAAAGCTGTCTAATCAGTGCGGTGGTGAGAACGCCTAGACTAATCGCGACTAAGGGCTTTTTAATTAACAGCATACTGACGGCAGTGATCGCTAAAGCCGCTTGACTGGCAAGATCACCAGTAATGGCCATGGGGGCAAGCAGTGCAATCAGTACCGAGCCGGACATTGCTTCAATAAACCGACGCACACCTAAACGAATAGGAATAAAGGCCATCACATAAACCCCACCCCAGCGAGTGATTAAGGTCACGATGGCCATCAGGACAATAAGATAAAAGGTTCCCCACTCAGTGGTCGCAATACTCATGGGCGAGCCTCTGCAAGTAACACCCCAGTTGCACCGCCAGCGAGAGCGCCGACTACGACATGGGTGTTTTCTGGCAGAAAATAATAGACACCCAATGAGGTGCAGCCTGCCACTAGCCAAATAATTAGCATACGTAGGTTCTTTTCACCGCCAATGACCATGCTTAGTAAAAAACAGCCCATCACCATATCCAAGCCTAATACCTTGGGGTCGGTGATGACGTTGCCAAAATAAATTCCCAGCCAAGTGCCTAGGCTCCAAAAGAGCCAGAGCGCGATACCACCGCCTAGTAATAGGCCAAAACCTGTTCGTCCCTGATTAAAGGCTTGTAAGGCAAAGGCCCAGTTAGCATCTGAAACCAGCAGCATAGAGCCGTAACGTTGGCGCGGGGGCAGGTTTTTAAGCCAAGGGTATAGGGTGGCGCCCATCAACAAGTGCCGTGCATTAATGGCAAAGACAGTGACAAGCACAGGGATTATCGAGACCTGTGCGCCCCATAGTTCAAGTACGGCAAATTGCGAAGCGCCCGCAAAGACGAAAGCACTCATCAGCAAAATATTGTTATTACTTAGCCCCATTTGAGTAGCAGCTAAACCAAAGGCTGTGCCAAATGCAGCGACAAATAGCGAAATAGGCAGTAATTGCTGAAAGCCTAACCAGGTTGAGCGGGCAGTTAGCGTGTGTTGGGGTGACTCAGGTGACAACATGGTAAACCTAGCTTTTTTTATTGTAATTAAGGGTAGGAGCGGATTATGCAGCAAAACCCTACTAGAGCACTAGGCTAATAAGTTCGTTCTAAGCGTAGAACACAGCGTATTGCTCTGAGGGGCTATTGCAGAGCACAGGCTAACTTTAGGATGAGTCAGAGTAATAAAGGAGAACTACGTAATGAAAACAATTCTTGAGCTGTTAAATGCCAATCCAAAGCATTGGGTGGGCAATGGTTTTCCTGTACGAACGTTGTTTTCTTATCAGCTGCAAGAACAGCGTATTAGTCCTTTTTTATTACTGGATCATGCCGCACCGACCATTTTTAAGCCCACCACGGCACGTCGAGGTGTAGGTCAGCACCCACACCGAGGATTTGAGACGGTGACTTTGGTTTATCAGGGGGAAGTAGCTCATCACGACTCCTTGGGACAAGGCGGCATTATTGGGCCGGGTGATGTGCAGTGGATGACCGCAGGCGCTGGAATTTTGCATGAAGAGTATCACTCCGAGCCGTTTGCTAAAGCCGGTGGTGAATTACACATGGTCCAGTTGTGGGTGAATTTACCCGCCCGTGCCAAATTTACTCCCGCACGTTATCAAGCGATTACCGCCGAACAAATACCGCAGCTCGAATTACCCGATCAAGTAGGTCGCTTACGGGTTATTGCCGGTGAGTATGCAGGCCAGCAAGGACCTGCCAAAACCCATAGTCCATTACAGCTATTGGATATGTCACTAGAGCCTCAGGCCGAGTTTGAGTTAGGGCTAGTCGCTAACTGGCCGGTAATGTTGGTCGTGCTGCAGGGCACGTTACTGGTTAATCAGCAGAGTGTGGTGCGCGAAGGGCAAACCGTACTGCTCAGTGCGCAAGGTGACAGTGTTCAACTAGAAACTAATAACCATACCCATTTGCTGGTGCTCAGTGGCGAACCATTACAGGAGCCGATTGTGGGCTACGGCCCCTTTGTGATGAATACCGAGCAGCAAATAGAGCAAGCCTTAACCGACCTGCAGCATCATCGATTGGTGTAAAGCGTTGGTTTAATTTAATCATCCCAAGAGGTAAATAACATGAGTACTCCTGCAAACTTTAACGGCCAAGCGCCAGTGATCCAGGCCGATGATGCGTTAATGTTATTGATTGATCATCAAAGCGGCTTATTTCAAACTGTAGGTGATATGTCGGTGCCTGAATTACGAGCAAGAGCCAGTGCCTTAGCAAGCATTGCTAGCTTGGCGAAAATTCCGCTGATCACTACTGCCTCAGTGCCTCAAGGCCCAAATGGACCTTTGATTCCAGAAATTCAGCAAAATGCTCCCCACGCTCAATATATTGGCCGCAAAGGTGAAATTAATGCTTGGGATAATGCCGAGTTTGTTCAAGCGGTAAAGGCTACCGGCCGTAAAACCTTGATTATTGCTGGCACCATTACCAGTGTGTGTATGGCGTTTCCAGCGATTAGCGCGGTGGCTGAAGGTTATAAAGTATTTGTGGTGATTGATGCTTCAGGTACCTATAGCAAGATGGCGCAAGAAATCACCTTGGCCCGCATGTTACAAGCAGGTGTTGTGCCGATTGACACGGCGGCGGTAGCTTCTGAGCTACAGAAAACATGGAATAGAGCTGATGCACTGGCTTGGGCGGAAACTTACACCCATATTTTTCCAGCCTATCAGTTGTTGATGGAAAGCTATGCTAAAGCGCAGCAGGTCGTCACTGAGCACGAGGTGCTGGATTCAAGTTTAAGTTAATAGCAGCCACAGCCGTGCTGCCTAGCTTTGCTGGACAGCACGGCTGTGGAATTCGTTATAACCCTAAGAATTTAAAAGGGGCGTGAGGTTTAAACTGTTGAGAAACCTCGCCACTGAGCACTCGCGCTTGATTAGCCTCTAACTTCAGTTGCTTGGTTTGGCCAGTTACTGATGAAAAATCAACCTTTTTTAAGTCCACCCAAAAAATGCTCGGACTCAGTGCTGACTCAAAGAAATACAGCTGGTTTTTATGATCAGCAAGCGTTCTCCAGCGCGTAGAAGAAATGTTGGGTTGATCTGGGGTGCTTATGCCGTAGGGTACAGACGCGTTTCTGATCACCCCGAACATACTGGCTATGGACTCTTCAGGGGATGCCGCTTGGGGGATACGATTCACATAATAAGAAGCACGTACGAAACGATCAGCAGCACGGTTGGTGCCAGGTAGCATGGTTTCCCCACCTATTTGTTGCCAGTATTCGTTGAGTGCAAGTTGATGCTCGAATGTTGGCGAATTAGTCATTACTTGGTAGGTGCGGTTATGGTGAATGACTTGTTTACCATCAATGTATTCAATAATCGCGCTATCACCCGAAGCGTCAGAGAGTGATAGGTGTAAAGTGGCTAAACGTGTCTCCCCTGGTACCTCGGCAGTAACGATCGTGTAGGGTTCTTGTTTTAATGCAATCACCGCTTCTTCTACAGTGGCAAAGTTATCGAGTACATATTGCGCCCAGGCAGCTAACGTGAGCCCTGGCTTACTTTTTTCAGTAAAAGTTGGGTATGTTGACTCAACCAGCCATAACACATTGGCCATTAACCCTTTTTCATTCAAGCCATCGGTGGTCGCAATATCATAGCCTGAAGAAATGACGCTACCATATTTAGAGGTCCATTTGATGGAGTTTGGGCCGACCTCTCCAGTACGCTCTATACCACGTGGAAATATCCATAAATTAGTTTCTATATCTTTTTTCCAGTCCATTGAGCGTGCTGTAATAATGCGATTACCTTCACCTAGGTAAACCACACGCGTACAGGCATCGGCAATAGCTGAAAAAGCTAAAGTGCCTATTAATGCCGGCACCATAACCGCTTTTTTGAGTTGTCTATTAAGCAAACTACGCATAGTTTATTTTCCTTATCTATAGATTAGAAACGCATGGTCATTCCAACAACTGGGCCAGATTGGCGTATGTCGTACTTGAAACGATGTCCTGTAAAGTCGGTGGAGGTATAGCGTTGGCTTAATGAACGATAGCCCACTCGAATAATGGTTGGATGATCGAGCAGATAGACCCGATAACCCAAATAAGCTTCATGGTTATGCGTCTTTTTGTTGTCAGTATCTAGGCCGCCGACTTGGCTAAGTAACGAAAGATTCCATTTATTAGTAAGGTCAGCAGTGAGTCGCAGACCGACAAATGGATCAGTCCATTCTGCTTTTTTAGATAGTTTTAGGCCAAAGGGTTTGGATTGGACTTCAGCTGTTAACTTTGTCCAGCGAGCACCAATTGTTGGATCGATAGCAATACGTCTTGGCTCATCAAATAAATGGTTTCCGCCCAATTCGTAGTTAAATGCGCGATAAAAAGCACCCAATGCCACTGTGGTTTGATCAATTTTATAGCTGATTTTCTGCCCCATGACACGGTCATTGCTATCGGTGTCAACATTAATGGCGTCTATATAAAAGCCGTAATGAGCGTTAGTGAGTTCAAGGTTGCCCATAAAAATAGAGTCGACATCATTGACCAGCTTTGAGAAAGGAATATCAACAGCAGGCTTTTTGCCTGCTAAGGCGAGATCGCCTTTTAATGAAGCTCCCCAAATAAAAGGACTGACCAACACTTTCCAGTGTTCAGCTGCGTAGCTAGTAACTGAGCTGGTGAGTAAACAGCTACTGAGTATGAGTTTTTTCAGCATAGATTATCCTAGAAGCAAGGAGAGAAATGATCAGTGGCTGGCAGTTAACATAACCTAATCACTTGGAAGGCTAACCAACTGGGAGTAAATTACTAGGATTAAATTTGATTAGGTTAGACTTTAATTATGACGCCTGCTGTCACGCTGCTGAAAAAAAATCGGATTGCCTTTAATTTACATAGTTATCAGCATGATCCCACAGTGAACTCTTACGGTTTAGAGGCTGCTGAAAAGCTCCAAGTGGAAGTTGCTAGGGTATTTAAAACGCTGCTAGTTAAAGTCGATAAAGAGGAGTTATTGGTGGCAGTGCTACCAGTTGCGCATCAACTGAGTTTAAAAGCCATTGCTCAGGCGGCAGAGGTAAAAAAGGTGCAATTGGCGGATCCCAAAGAAGCTGAGCGAGTGACGGGCTATTTAGTCGGCGGAATTAGCCCGATTGGGCAAAAAAAGGCGTTGCGCACTTTTATTGATCAGTCTGCTACCACATTGCCTAGCCTATTTATTAGTGGCGGCAGACGTGGGTTAGAGCTCGAGTTAGCCGCAGCAGATTTGCAGCAGATAACTCGAGCTCAGTTTTTTCCATTGATTGACCCCGGAGCGCGACAAGCCCCGTCGTTCAGGGCGGGGAAGGATAGCGCGGACGGCGTAGCCGTCCTTAGTTCTTAGTGTGGAGTCTGCTGCTGTTCAATATACTGGCGCACGATGGAAATCGGCGCGCCAGTAATGGTGCGCAGCCGACAGAGGACGTCGCCATCGAGCACTCCGCGGCGCTATTTCGCCACAAAGACCAAGTGGACGTGTATCTTAAAAACACAGTGCCGTCCTTATCGAATATCGGTGTCATTGCTCATGGACCAAGAGTATAATTGGGTATGCGACGACTTCAAGCCTACAAATACGAATTGCGGCCAGACGGCCAGCAAGAGCGACAAATGCGCCGCTTCGCTGGCTCTTGTCGGTTCGTGTTCAACCAGGCGCTGGCGTTGCAGAAGGAACGCTACGAGCAGGGCGAGAAGAAGCTCGGCTATGCGGGCTTGTGCAAGTTGCTTACCGAGTGGCGCAACAGCTCAGAGACGGCTTGGCTGGCCGATGCGCCCGTTCACCCGTTACAGCAGACGCTCAAGGACTTGGAGCGGGCCTATAGCAACTTCTTCGCCAAGCGGGCCGACTTCCCGCGCTTCAAGAAGAAAGGCCAATCGGATAGTTTCCGTTATCCCGACCCGAAGCAAGTCAAGCTCGATCAGGCGAACAGTCGCGTATTCCTGCCCAAACTGGGCTGGCTACGCTACCGCAACAGCCGCGAGGTGCTGGGCGCGGTGAAGAACATCACCGTCAGCCAGTCTTGCGGCAAGTGGTTCGTGTCGATTCAGACCGAGAGAGCGGTTGAGCAACCGCTACCGCAAGGCGGCGCGGTTGGCATCGACATGGGTATCACCCGCTTCGCCACGCTCTCGGACGGCACGTGCTATGCGCCGCTCAACAGCTTCAAACGGCATGAAACTGCTTTGCGCCGCGCGCAGCAGTCGATGAGCCGCAAGACCAAATTCAGCAACAACTGGAAGAAGGCGAAGGCCCGCGTCCAGCGTATCCATTCCCGCATCGGCAATGCCCGCCGCGACTACCTGCACAACGCCACGACCACGATCAGCCAAAACCACGCGATGGTGTGTATCGAGGATTTGCAGGTACGGAACATGTCCAAGTCGGCGGCGGGTACCACCGAAAAGCCGGGTAAGAAGGTTCGGGCCAAGTCCGGCCTAAATAAGTCCATCCTCGATCAAGGCTGGTTCGAGTTCCGCCGCCAACTGGATTACAAACTGGCCTGGAGTGGCGGCTATCTGATTGTCGTGCCGCCACAGAACACCAGCCGCACCTGTCCGGCTTGCGGGTATGTGTCGGCGGAGAACCGCACCAGTCAGACAAAGTTCGCCTGCGTGGAATGCGGCTTCGAGGAAAACGCCGATCTGGTCGGCGCGATCAATATCTTAAGGGCGGGACACGCCCGGTTCGCCTGTGAAGTGAGCGATGCGGTAAGGTCGCCAGCAGCAGGAACCCACCGAAGCGACTCAGAGGCGGCTCAATGCCGCACCTGAGCGCCGTAGGAATCTCCGGCCTTCAGGCCGGGGAGGATGTCAATAAATGCCCGACTAGTCTTGTTTGGGTTTGTTGTTAAAGGGATTAAATAAGCCAAACATGTTTTGTGTATTCAAATAGAGGCTTTTGGACTGTTCTAAGTACTGCGACATCAGTTGTTGCATCGCTGGCATTTGCCCTTGCATAAACTGCATCCACGCTTCGCCTGACTGATTGCCAGCCTTTTGTTGAATTTCGAGCAAGGTGGCCATATTCGATTCAAGAAAACCGGCAAACATTGTTTGCATAGGGCCGTAGGCGCAAATAATACTTTTAAGCATATCGCTAGATAAAATCGGCTCGCCGGCATTTTCTGCCTCTTGAATAATTTGCAGTAAAATGGTGCGAGTAATGTCATCGCCCGAGGGCACTTCAACCACTTGAAAAGGCACCTGACTAAGCACCAGCTCACGAATATCGGCCAGCGTAATATGGCTGCTGGTATGGGTGTCATAGAGCCGGCGATTACTGTACTTCTTAATAAGACGGGGTGTTTCTGGGGTATCAGATGACATAGTCAAACAGTCTCAACAGGGTTTAAGCAGGGGCAGTAGTCTAGCAGATTACTGCCTAGCTTTCAGAAGAAACAGGGGGAAGCGGCGCTGAACATTGCGCCGCAGGACAGATTTAGCCAAGACTGCCGCTGTATGCTTGGTAGGCAGCGTAAACCGCCAGTAAGGCAAAGCACAAGGCCGCAATGCGTCGGATCCAGTCAAGCGGTAGTTTATCGGCGGCAAAGTTACCGGCTAATACGACCGGTACGTTAGCAATCATCATCCCTAAGGTGGTACCAATCACCACCATTGTAAAATGTGAGTATTGCGCTGCCAGCATCACCGTAGCCACTTGGGTTTTATCGCCCATTTCAGCAATAAAAAAGGCGATCAGAGTGGCAACAAAGGGACCGTACTTTTTGCTAGTTGAGTCTTCATCATCCATTTTGTCTGGAATTAAAGTCCAGAGTGCAACCGCCGCAAAGCTAGCCGCTAAAATCCAAGCTAAGGTGGTTGGGCTAAATAGGCTGGCGACTTGATTACCAACGGCCGCAGCTAAGAAGTGATTCGCCACGGTGGCCACCAAGATTCCTAAAATAATAGGAATAGGCTTGCGATAGCGTGCAGCTAAGATCAAGGCTAAGAGTTGTGTTTTATCGCCAATTTCAGCGAGGGTGACAATTCCGGTTGGAACAAGGAGAGATTCCCACATAATTAAATACCTCAGGGGCGGGAATTTGCGAACCATGACATACACACCTTCCCGCCCCGGGTAGGGTATATGTCATGGGTCTTGTCAAACCATTACGATGGTCGCTTAGGCCATGGTCTGTTGACCAAGTATGTTGACGCTAAGCACTAGCTACCTATAGCAACTAGCAGACTACTCCCCCAAGACGCTGCGGACTTTAGCCGCTTTGTTTTGTAAAAGCAAATCTATCCAGCTTAAGTCGTTTATTTGCCTTGTGGTTTGGGAGTAAAACTAAAGCTATCCGCCCTGGAGTCGCGCCAAAAGCGCTGAAACACGGCATGCTCAGGTAGGTAGTCAGGACGTAACAGGTCGCCGGGATTGAGGTACGGATATTGTGCCCCAAGTGAGCGTACAGTCACCGGATCCACTCGCTGAATAATATGCTCAGGAGTGAGTTGATTGGGGTGTTGTAAACCTGCAGCAGCGATGACTTCTTGTAACGCGCGTAGTGTGTTGCGCTGAAAGTTTGCTACGCGCTGGGCTTTGTCGGTGACAGCCAGTGCGCGCCAGCGCTTAGGGTCTTGGGTGGCAATACCTGTGGGGCAGCGGTCGGTATGGCAAGACTGCGACTGAATACAGCCTAGCGCAAACATAAAACCACGGGCGGAGTTACACCAGTCGGCACCTAGGGCAATGGCTTTGGCTATATCAAAAGCGGTGATGATTTTACCTGCTGCACCGATTTTGACTTTATCGCGTAAATTTAGACCCACTAAGGTGTTGTGCACCAACATCAAACCTTCGCGCATTGGGGTGCCTAAGTGATCAGCAAACTCTAAAGGCGCTGCACCAGTACCGCCTTCTGCACCATCAACCACAATAAAGTCTGGAGTAATGCCGGTGCTGAGCATAGCTTTGGCAATGGCAAACCATTCCCAGGGATGGCCAATGGCTAGCTTAAAACCAGTCGGTTTACCACCTGACAGTTCACGCAGTTCGGCAATAAACTCAAGCAGTTGCTCTGGGGTAGAGAAAGCCGAGTGGCGTGCAGGAGAAATACAATCAATGCCCTCTGGCACACCTCGAGTAAGGGCAATTTCGCTATTCACTTTAGAGCCCGGTAAAACGCCACCATGACCTGGTTTAGCGCCTTGGGAGAGTTTGAGCTCAATCATTTTGACTTGGGCCAAGGTGGCCTTTTCAACAAAGGCTTCAGGATTAAAATTGCCGTGGGCATCGCGGGCGCCAAAATAGCCAGACCCTAGTTCCCAGACTACATCGCCGGCATGTTCTTGGTGATAGCGTGAAAGCGAACCCTCACCTGTGTCGTGATAAAAATTGCCCAGTTTCGCACCTTGGTTTAGTGCGCGAATGGCATTGGGTGAGAGCGAACCAAAACTCATGGCTGAAATATTAAAGACACTGGCCGAGTAGGGAAACTTGCAATGAGGGCCACCAATGCTGACGCGAAAATCGGCGCTATCGATCAGGCTGGGTTGTAACGAGTGGTTAATCCATTCGTATTGCTCGGCATAAACATTTTTCTCTGTGCCAAAGGCTCGAGTTTCTAAGGCTTGTTTGGCGCGCTGATAGACCAGCGAGCGTTGCTCAAAGGAAAAGGGCACCTCCTCATCATCATCCTCCACAATGTATTGCCGCAACATGGGGCGCAAATATTCAAATAAATAACGAATATGGGCAGTGATAGGGTAGTTACGACGCAGGGCAGAGCGAGTTTGGGTCAGATCGCTAATGCCCAATATGCTCAGTGCGGCTAAGCTAAGACTAGCCAGCAGCCACCAGAGACTGTGGGACCATAAACTGATACTGGCGAATAGCAAGAGTAGGGTAATAACGAAAGGAGCATAACGAAGATAAGGCATGGGTAACCTCCATGGTTTGCCTGATCAAATGCAGTAGAGTGCCTGTACCAGATGCCGAAGCCTAGCCTTAGTTCCTAAACTAGGGGCAAATCCCTTAGAAAAATGGGCTTAATTTAAGCTAAATCAGGCTATTGCTACAAAAAAGTTGCTTAAACAGGTAATCTTGCGCGTTTGTTTATAGGGTTCGGTGTGGAGAGCTGAGCGTTATAAAGTTAATCTTTAGGGGACGAGTATGAGCATTTCAACGCCGACATTGGTGACCTTCACCATCTATATCAGTGCGATGATTTTAATTGGTTTTATTGCCTGGCGCGCAACGAAAAACTTTTCAGACTACATTTTAGGCGGCCGCAGCCTAGGCAGTGTAGTTACCGCCTTGTCTGCAGGTGCTTCAGATATGAGTGGCTGGTTATTAATGGGCTTACCCGGAGCGGTTTATTTGTCGGGCTTATCCGAGAGCTGGATTGCTATTGGTCTAGTCACGGGCGCTTATTTAAACTGGTTATTTGTCGCGGGACGATTACGGGTACACACCGAATACAGTAATAACGCCTTAACCCTGCCGGATTACTTTACCCACCGCTTTGAAGATCATAGCCGTTTACTACGGATTATTTCCGCCTTAGTTATTTTGCTGTTTTTTACTATTTATTGTGCTTCAGGGGTAGTGGCGGGTGCGCGATTATTTGAAAGCACCTTTGGTCTGGATTACAGCACAGCGTTATGGGTAGGGGCAGCGGCGACTGTACTTTATGTGTTTATTGGTGGTTTTTTAGCGGTGAGCTGGACGGATACCGTGCAGGCGACGTTAATGATTTTTGCGCTCTTAATTACCCCGATTTTTGTCATTTTAGCCTTGGGTGATTTGGATACTGCCTTTGCCACTATTGAAGCGGTTAATCCAAAAAGCTTTGATATGTTTGATGGCGTGTCCTTTATTGCGCTGATTTCGCTGTTTGGCTGGGGGTTAGGTTACTTTGGCCAGCCGCATATTTTAGTGCGATTTATGGCGGCTGAATCAGTTAAGAGTATCCCTGCAGCCCGTCGCATCAGTATTACCTGGATGATTTTAACCTTAGGCGGTGCAGTTGCAGTGGGCTTCTTTGGTATCGCTTACTTTGAAAATCACCCAGAGCAAGCCGGTGCCGTTACCGGTAATAGTGAGCGGGTATTTATGGAGTTAGCCAAAATCTTGTTTAACCCTTGGGTTGCAGGTGTCATTTTAGCTGGTGTGTTAGCGGCAGTAATGAGTACCCTTAGTTGCCAGCTTTTGGTGTGTTCCAGTGCTTTAACCGAAGACTTCTATAAAGCATTTTTACGTAAGAATGCTTCACAAGCTGAGCTGGTTTGGGTGGGGCGTTTAATGGTGTTAGCCATTGCCCTGATTGCGGTAGCTATTGCTGCTAACCCGCAGAGTAAGGTGTTAGGTTTGGTGTCCTATGCTTGGGCTGGCTTTGGTGCTGCCTTTGGTCCAGTGGTGCTGTTGTCGGTAACCTGGAAGCGCATGACCCGTAATGGCGCACTCGCTGGCATGCTAGTTGGAGCAATTACAGTGGTGGTGTGGAAGGAGTTAATCGACTCTAACCTGTATGAAATTATTCCAGGCTTTGCCTTAGCAATTATTGCCATTGTGTTAGTGAGCTTGCGTGATAAGGCCCCTAGCCAAACGATTCAGCAGCGCTTTGAGCAAGCCGAGCAAGAGTTTAAGCAGGCTTAACTGAGTGAGGTTAAATTGCCCCAGCACTGGCTGGGGCAATGTCGTTAACCACCGGTTTTTTTCGCAGTAAACCCGCGCTTATTCAGCTCGTTGAGTAATAGCTCGACTTGATCGCCTTGCATTTCAATCACCTGCTCATCTTTTACCGCACCCCCCACGCCACAGCGCTTCTTTAGCTCAGCGCAAAGTTTCTTCAGCGCAACTTTATCTAAATGCAATCCGCTAATGGTGGTCACTGTTTTGCCGCCTCGGCCTTTGGTTTCACGGCGAACCTGTGCCGTTCCATCGCCACTAAAAGTGGGGGCGCTTTTGCAGTGGCAAGCCGCTGGCGCTTGCTGACAGGTTGGGCACAGTGCTTGGGGGTCGGTGGAGAAAACGAAACGGCTACTGGCTGATGATTTCATAGCATCCTCAAATCGGTTAAATATGGCGTTAAGTCTAATATAAAAAGCTTTAAAAAAGTGACTGCAAATTGCCCTACAATTATCCGGGTGTCGCATAATTAGAATAATTCTCATCTCTAACTGAGAAAATAATGCGGGTGGGGGTATCAAGGCTGCGACATTTTGCCTCAGATAGCTGTCATAGTGACAAGGTTTTTTCTTAGTGCAAAAAATTGCCCTTAAGAAAAGTCTTTTGACAGCCAATTATAATGAGGTGCTGATGAACCAGTGGCCAAGCTTACCCGCTTGCCCATGTAGTCTTCAGCCAACGCCTTGCACATGAGGTAAGAAAGAATGGATTTTACTCCAGGTTTAAGTCGACGTGCGTTACTGTCGTGGATCGGTAAAACCGCCGGCGCGGCAGCTATGTATCAAGCAATGACAACGCTCGGTTTTGCCAGCGAATCAAGCTTTGATGGTGAAAATTATGAAATCAGCGGTGCGCCTAAAGGGGCATCGGTCCTAGTTTTAGGGGCTGGAGTGGCAGGAATGACTGCTGCTTACGAGCTACGTAAAGCGGGTTATAAAGTTAAAATTTTAGAATACAACGCTAAAGCCGGTGGTCGCTGCTGGACCCTGCGTGGGGGTGATAAATTTACCGAACTAGGCGGTGCCACCCAAGAGTGTAAGTTTGATAAAGGTCTGTATCTAAACCCCGGTCCGTGGCGTATTCCGTATCACCACTACGCGGTACTGCATTACTGCAAAAAGTTCGATGTGAAGTTAGAAGTGTTTAACCAGATTAACCACAATGCTTACTTCCATGACACCAAAGCCTTTGGCGGCAAACCTAAGCGTTACCGTGAAGTGCAGGGTGACTTCCAAGGGCACATTGCCGAGTTGCTGGCTAAGTGTGTTAACCAAAAAGCCTTAGATGATGCGTTAACCAAAGAAGACTCTGAGCGTTTGCTCACCGCAATGCGCCAATGGGGTTCGCTCAATGGCCAAGACAAATATGTGAAGTCATTAGAAGCCAGTCTAATGCGCGGTTATGAGGTTATGCCAGGAGGCGGCCTGATGCCAGAAGAGCAGTACTCAGAACCTATGGCGGGTGTTGAGTTGCTGAACTCTAGTCTTTGGCAGCACCTTAATACCGGCCATGCCTTTGAATACCAAAGCACGATTTTCCAGCCTGTTGGTGGCATGGATATGATTGCTAAGGCCTTTGAAAAAGAAGTCGGCAGCTTAATTCGTTACAGCAGTAAGGTCACTAAAATCCAACAGGATGATAAAGGCGTGACGGTTAGTTATGTCGATAGCCAAAACCCAGGCGATACCTTAACTGAAACTGCTGACTGGTGTGTCTGTACCATTCCGCTATCGATTCTTGGGCAAATTCCAGCCAACTTCAGCAACAAGATGAAGAATGCGATTCGCGCGGTACCCTATGATGCGTCACTAAAAGTGGGACTACAATTTAAGCGCCGTTTCTGGGAAGAAGATGACCAGATTTATGGTGGCGTAAGTTACACCAATATGCCAATTGAGCTGATTAGCTACCCGAGCACTGACTATTTTGCGAAAAAAGGTGTGTTGCTAGGTGCTTACATGTGGGGTGCCAATGCCTATGAATTTACCGCAATGCAGCCTGAAATGCGGATTCAGAAAGTCTTAGATTACGGCTCTAAAATTCACCCACAGTATAAAGATGAGTTTGAAAACGGAATTGCTGTTGGTTGGCACCGAGTGCCTTGGACTAACGGTTGCTATGGTCTATGGACGCCTGAGTCGCGTAAAGAGCATTATCAAAATCTCTGTGAAATTGATGGCCGAATTGTTCTTGCAGGTGAGCATGCGTCGCATATTCCTGCTTGGTTAGAAGGGGCGATTTTATCATCACTCGATGCGATCAAACGTCTGCATACCCATGCCGTTTCCACGCAAAATAAATCAGCTTAATTGGGAGCCTTCAGAATGAAAAAGTTTGTTAGTTTAGCGCTCACCTTTAGCTTGAGTTCAGTTTTTTCGATGGCTGCAATGGCAGGTACCCCAACAGTTTCAGAAAGTGGAAACTTTGAGCAAAGAAGTGGTGAGGATATTTTTAATAGTATCTGTCAGGGTTGTCACATGGAGCAAGGTAAGGGAGCTAACACTGGGGCTGGTTTTTATCCGGCACTAGCGGGTAACCCTTCATTAACGGCACCGGCCTACCCAATTTTTGTCTTATTAAACGGTTTAGGTGGCATGCCAAGCTTTAAGGAATACTTAAGCGATGAGCAGATCCTAGAAGTAGTGAACTATATTCGTAGTGATAAGCTAGGTAATAGTTTTCCAACCCAAGCCACAATGGATGATGTAAAAGCCTTAAGTGGCCGCTAGGTCCATACTGCGTGATTAATTAAAGGAAACGATAATGAAAAAACAGATAGCTAGCGTTGCCTTGGCAACAATTATGGGAGCTTCCATGGTGCATGCCGCTGAAGGTGAGGTGATTCGTCACAAGTTGCCTGACTCAGATTTTCCAATTTCGTTAGCGGTAGAAGTACCAGCTAATAAAACCTTAGTCCATTTAAGTGGGCAAGTGCCTACGGTGATTAATGCGAAAGCCGATGCAGCCTCTTTAGCAGCCTATGGTTCGATGGAAGAACAAACAGTCTCGGTGCTTAAGGCGATTGAGAACAACCTCAAAAGCTTAAACTTGAGTATGGGTGATGTGTACCGGATGCAGGTGTTTTTAGTCGCTGAGGAAGGCAAGGTGGATTTTTCTGGCTTTATGAAAGGTTACACTCAGTTCTTTGGCACTGAAGCTCAGCCTAAGTTACCGGTGCGTTCAGCAGTAGAAGTGGCAGCTTTAGCCAATCCAGGTTGGCTGATTGAGATTGAGGTCTCGGCGGTGCGTCCGTAACTTAACGGTTACTAACTTGCTATTAAAAACTGGAGCCAGCACCTGTTGTTGGTTCCAGTTTTTTCGGTCAAATAAAAACCCGGCGCTAGGCCGGGTTTTAGATGGTTTAAGCTGCTAGGCCCAATGGCTAACTGCCCACCAACCTAAGGTACCCATGACAATGGTGTAGGGTAATGCCATCCACACCATGCGCCCATAAGAGAGGCGAATCAGCGGTGAGATGGCACTGGTAAGTAAGAATAAAAACGCCGCTTGCCCATTCGGTGTAGCTACGCTGGGCAAGTTGGTTCCGGTGTTAATCGCAATCGCCAGTAGGTCAAAGTGCTCGCGAGTCATGCTTCCCGCATCGAAGGCCTTTTTAACCTCACCAATATAAATGGTGGCAACGAATACGTTATCACTGATTGCTGACAGTAAACCGTTGGCAATATACAGCATGCTGGGTTGCTGTTCGGTTGGCATAGTGAGTACCCAGTCAATTAGCGGAGCGAACAAGGCTTGCTCTTGAATAACCGCCACTACTGCAAAAAAAACTACTAATAAAGCAGTAAAGGGCATGGCATCTTGGAATGCACGGCCAATTTGATGCTCATCAGTCACCCCAGTAAGAGAAGTGACTAACACGATGACCAGCAGACCAATTAAACCGACTTCAGCAACGTGAAAGGCTAAGCCTAGCATTAAAATAACTGCGGCAATACCTTGCACCCAAAGCGCTGCAATTTGACTAGCACTACGGCGCTCGGCTTGGGTGCGCTCAAAATCAGCTAGCACCTTGCGTACTGGGGCAGGCAATTGCGCGCCATAGCCAAACCAGTGGGTTTTTTCGAGTAGAACGCAGGTGGCAATACCGGCAAAAAATACAGGAATCGATACCGGCATCATATGCTGAAAGAACTCGGCGAAGTTCCAGCCCATCTCTTTACCGATGAGTAGGTTTTGCGGCTCACCAACAATAGTTGATACCCCACCTAGCGCGGTACCAACAGCACCGTGCATCAGTAAACTGCGTAAAAATGCGCGAAACTCTTCAAGATGCTCGCGGTGTAGTTCAATTACTTCAGTGTCTGAGCCGTAGTTGCTGTCATCTTGTGGGTTCTTTCCTGAGGCCACCTTGTGATACACCGCATAAAAACCTACGGCGACGCTGATAATGACCGCGGTGACAGTCAAGGCATCAAGAAATGCCGACAGTACGGCCGATAAAGCACAAAATAAAACACTTAAAGTGGTTTTAGATTTAACTCCTAAAAGTAGCTTAGAAAAGGCCACTAAGAGTAAATCTTGCAGAAAGTAAATGCCTGCAACCATGAACATCAATAACAATAAGACAGGAAAGTTATGTACCAGCTCTTCATACAGGGCGTCGGGTGAGGCCAGCTGCAAGATAACTGCTTCTACTACCAATAAGCCGCCGGGCTGCAAAGGGTAACACTTGAGCGCCATGGCTAAGGTGAAGATAAACTCTGCCACTAATAACCAACCTGCGGCTACTGGGCCAAAGCTGACCAGTACAATCGGGTTGATAATAATGAAAAACAGGATGGTTTGTTTATACCAGTTTGGTGACTGGCCTAAGAAATTACGCCCAAAAGCGGCAGCAAATGACGCAGACATGTGTGGATCTCCCAAAAAGTTAACGCACTTTCTCTTTTGTAACAGAAAATATCAAGTGCTATAGCGAGTTTTATTGAGCGGAGCCAAGGTTTACTGTCTAGAGTAGGTCACCTTTAAACTATGCATCGACTTTTTACTTGGGGTTGTTATAGTTACACGCTTGTATTAAGGCTTGCACGCACTCATAAAACTAGAAAAAACAATAGGTTAAAAATGGATAATTATCAGTTTTTTAAACTTTCGCTCGCGCATAAAGTGGCACATGTTCAATTAAATCGCCCAGAAAAACTGAATGCGATGAATCAGGCATTTTGGACGGAAATTAAGCAAATTTTTGCCTGGGTAGCTGAAACTCCAGAAGTGCGTGCCGTGGTGATATCTGGAGAGGGTAAGCATTTTTCCGCCGGTATTGATTTGCAAATGTTTGCAGGCTTTGCTGCTAAATTTGCAAAAGATGCGGGGCGCAATGCGCGCTTATTGCGTGCTACCATTCAAGACTTGCAAAGCTCGCTAAGTGCAGTTGAAAATTGCAGTAAACCGGTGCTAGCTGCAATCCACGGTTATTGCATTGGTGGTGCGGTGGATTTAATTGCCGCTTGTGATATGCGTTATTGCGCAGCGGATGCAGTATTTTCAATTAAAGAAGTCGACATCGGAATGGCGGCAGATGTGGGAACCTTGCAGCGTCTACCGCATATTATTGGTGATGGTGTCATGCGCGAGCTGGCCTATACCGCAAGGGATTTCGACGCTACAGAAGCCAAGCAAATTGGCTTGGTGAATCAGGTGTACCCAGATCACGCCACACTGCTTGAACAAGTGCTGGCGCTGGCAGCGACCATTGCCAGTAAATCGCCGATAGCTATTGAAGGCACCAAAGAAATGATTCTCTATGCCCGTGATCACTCAGTGGCCGATGGTTTAAATTATATTGCGACCTGGAATGCAGCTATGTTGCAAGCCGATGATTTAAAGCAAGCAATGGCAGCGCAAATGATGAAACAACAGCCTGATTTCAAAGATTAGTCGACTGGTTAATGAAAAAAAAGGTGCAGAATTGTATAATCTGTCGTTTTAAACCAGAGTCTGCAAGCCTTTGGCTGTAGGCTCTGTTGCTAACATATTGGATGCAGTGCGCTGCATTTGCTTAAGAGATTTAAGATAGGATGCTAAAGCATGGCTAATGCTGTTACTTCCCTCGGCATGGTGCGTGAGGAACTCTTTAATATAGTCGCTGAAATCGAGCAAAGCCTTGGGCAATACCTTGAAAGTCGCGAGGATCGACAAGCATTACAGTTAGCGAAAGACCGTTTGCAGCAGCTATCAAGTACGTTAAGTTTGCTCGAATTAGGTGGTGCAGAGTTGTTGATTGGGGAGGTGTTGCTACTGGTTGAGCAGGCCACTAATCAATCTCAAGAAGAGTTAAGTGAGTATTTTTATGCAATTAAGCGCGGACTCTATGTAACGGAGCGTTATTTAGAGTGTGTTGAGCAAGATGAGCATAAGGCGCCTGAGGTTTTACTGCCTGAAATTAATGAGCTGCGAAAACTATTAAGGCGTAATCCTTTGTCTGAGGGTGACTTTTATTATGGTTCTGTGCAGGGCGTCCGCTCAACACCAGCTAAGCAATTAGTTTCAAAAACTCCAGAGCTGATGGCAAGACGCTTACGGCAAATGTATCAAATAGGTTTGCTTGGCTATTTGCGAGAAACTCCAGATGCTAATTTAACTTTAATGCACAAGGCTTTAGCTCGGTTGGATCGCTTGTACGCTGAAAAGGACGTGAGTCATTTTTTTTGGATTGCAGCGGCTGCTTTGGAGTCTGCTGAGCATGCACAGTTGAAATCCACTTATGAGCGTAAGCATTTATTGGTGCGGGTTGATCAACAAATTAAAAAGATTACGGCGGAGAGTGGAGTTAAGGTTGAGACTGGATTAGTAAAGGATTTGCTGTATGTAATTGCTTTAGCTAAAACTCAAGGAGAGTTTGCAACAGCAGTGCAGCAGGATTTTGAGGTATTACTATTTACGTATCAAGAAGCTGATTTATTGGCTATGCGTGAGGCTTTAAAAGGACCAGGTTTGCGCGTTTATAGTTCTTTAGCAGGGGTGTTGCTTGAAGAGCTAGCAAGCGCTAAAGATGAGCTTGACTTAATTGAGCGTGGCACAGCTTCAGAGGGGCTCCCAGAACAACTACTCAATCGTTTAAATGGGTTAGAAAAAACATTTCTTACTGTTGGGCTGTCAGTGGCAGCAGACAAAGTACAGAAAGCCAGTGTATTGATAAAAAGCTGGATGAGTGACACGAAAGACCTTCAGCAGCTTGATTTGATTGCTAGCTTATTTCTTGATCTGGAAGCAGCAGTTAAAGTATTACAAAAAGGTAACTCTGAGCTTCAAGAAACGGAAAAAGATGTGTTTTATACTCAGCAGTTAGCTGAAGCGAAAATAGTTGTTAATGATGAGGCACGAATAGCTTTGTCTATGGCTCAGCGAGCAGTGACTGGGTACTTAGAGTCTAATGGTGATAAGTTGTATTTGGCCGCAGTCCCGGTAGCATTAAGCGGCGCCAGTGGAGGGCTTTGTTTTCTTGAGCGGCCACAACTAGCAGAATTTATTCAGGTTTGTGCACGGTTTATTTCAGAGAATATGCTTGAGGTAGAGCAAATGCCAGAAGCTGAATCTCTACAGGTTTTAGCCGATGCTTTAACAGGTGTTGAGTATATGTTAGAGCGGGGTATAAATGCTTTAAGTCAGGATGGACGTTCAGTGTTGGCTCTCACTCAAGAGAGCATTAAACAGTTAAAAAGTTATTTGGCGTGAATGCTCCTGCCATAAATTGGCGAAATGGTTTCCCATCGCTAGCAAAAGAAAATAAGCGTGTTCTGGTACACTTTGGGGCGCGCTTTTTATCTTTTGGGGAAGGTCTTTTGCATTCGTACGCTGAGACTCAATGGCTGCAAGCATTGGCGTTGCCTTTGCAGCCTCTAGGCTGGTTGAAGGGTGAGGCGATCTACTTGCTGCAACTTAAGCAGTGGCCGATCTCTGGTGAGTTAGAAAAGCGGCAGGCGGACTGGGTCAGTGTGCGAGATTATATTGATCTGTATCCGCCTGATTTTTATCAGATGCTATCTTATGCAAGCCAGATTGGTACTTGGCTGAATGATCATCAGTATTGTGGACGCTGTGCAGAGCCTATGCGGCAGATGCCAGAGCAACGCTTGATGCAGTGTCCTGTCTGTCAGTTGCAGCAATATCCGCGGATATCTCCCAGCATGATTGTGTTGATCACTAAAGGTGATCAGTTGTTGCTCGCTCAAGGGCGGCGCTTTAAAAGCGCTATGTACAGTGTGCTGGCCGGCTTTGCCGAGCCTGCAGAAACCATTGAGTGCTGCGTGGCGCGTGAAGTTTATGAGGAAGTGCAGTTAGAGATTACTAATATACGTTATGTAACCAGCCAGAGTTGGCCATTTCCGCATTCGCTGATGCTTGGATTTATTGCCGATTATGTTGCTGGCGACATTGTCATTCAGCAAGATGAGTTGCGCAGCGCCGAGTGGTTTAGCTTAGATCAGCTGCCAATACTCCCCGATAAAGGTACTATCAGTCGTTATTTGATTGATAGTTACCTTGAGGAGCGCCAAGGTCAGGGCTCAGCTAACCCAGTGCTGCCACGCTAAGCGTGCAGTAAGGGCTAATACGACTAAAATAAACACTGGGCGAATTAACTTGTTGCCGCCGCGAATCGCCGCTTTGGCGCCTAAAATCGCGCCACCCATCATCGCTAATCCCATGCTAATGCCTAATACCCAAGCCACCTGACCGGCTAAAATAAAAATCGTTAGCGCGGTAATGTTGCTAATAAAGTTCATGCTGCGCGCAACACCGCTGGCACGTAATAAATCAATCGGATAGAGCATTAAGGTGCTCACGGTCCAGAATGCGCCGGTGCCAGGTCCTGCTACGCCATCATAAAAGCCTAGAGTAAAACCTTGCGGAGCTTGACGGCCTTTTTTAATTTCAATCTCATCGTTATCCATAATGGGGGGGGTGGGATTAAACAGTAAATACAAACCACAGCTAAAGACAATGATCGGCAGCATTTGATTGAGCCAGCTGGCAGGCATGTATTGAGCGATGACTGCGCCAGTAATTGCACCAATAAAGGTAAAGAGTAGGCCGGTGGGCCATTTGGCCGGCTTAAAGAGTTTGCGGCGGTAAAAGGTCAGGGCTGCAGTAGCAGAGCCAAAGGTGGCACTGAGCTTATTGGTACCTAATACCAAGTGTGGGGGGAGGCCTGCCATTAGTAAGGCTGGAATGGTGAGGAGTCCACCGCCGCCAGCAATGGCATCAATAAAGCCGGCAATAAAAGCGACCGCAGCTAAAGCGAGTATAATGCTAGGATCAATGGCGAGTTCAAGTGGAAACATCAAAAGGCCTGCGTACGTGAGCGTGATAAGCACAGTGTCGAGTTAAAAAAAAAGCCAGCTTGGTAAGCTGGCTTTTTTATTGGCGTCCCCTAGGGGGTTCGAACCCCTGTTACCGCCGTGAAAGGGCGGTGTCCTAGGCCTCTAGACGAAGGGGACATAACCTTCGTTGATAAGCAGTGCTTATCAGAGAATTGGTGGAGCTAAACGGGATCGAACCGTTGACCTCTTGCATGCCATGCAAGCGCTCTCCCAGCTGAGCTATAGCCCCAACAGCTGGTACTAACTTTTTAATAAAAAAGCTAGAAAAATGTGGCGTCCCCTAGGGGGTTCGAACCCCTGTTACCGCCGTGAAAGGGCGGTGTCCTAGGCCTCTAGACGAAGGGGACGCAAAACCCTTCTTTAATCTTTCGATTATACAATTCTTAACTTAAAACTAAGAATTTGGTGGAGCTAAACGGGATCGAACCGTTGACCTCTTGCATGCCATGCAAGCGCTCTCCCAGCTGAGCTATAGCCCCATTTAAGGACGGAGCGAATAATAGAGATTTGCCGCTTAGCTGTCAAGCCTTTAGCTGATTTATTTTATAGATTGCCGGCTTTAGAGCTGCAAACTGCCATACAGCTGCTGATACAGCCCTGGTTGTTGGAGTAATTGCTGATGGGTTCCTTGCTGCACAATTTGCCCGTCAGCTAACACCAATACCCGATCGGCTTGCAGCACAGCACTTAATCGGTGGGCGATAATTAAGGTGGTTTTACCTTGTAAAAATTGATTCAGTTGCTGATGCAGTGCCTGTTCGGTGAGCGTGTCTACCGCAGAGGTGGCCTCATCTAAAATGATCATTTCCGGATTGCTCATAATCATTCGTGCGATGGCAAGACGCTGTTTTTGGCCGCCAGATAACTTAATTCCAGAGCGGCCAATTAAGGTATCCAGTTGTTCGGGCATCTGCTCTACGGTATCGGCCAATTGTGCAATGCGAAGTGCTTGCCAGCAGTCGCTGTCAGTGGCTTGACGACCCAGTAGCAAGTTATCACGCACGCTACTATTAAACAGGGCTGGTTGCTGCATTACCATTGCAATGTGTTGGCGAATGGCCGAATAACCAAGGGCGGCAATGGGTTGCTGGTTGAGGGTAATGCGTCCACTGTCTGGTTGATAAAGGCCTAACAGTAATTGGGCAATAGTGCTTTTACCACCGCCACTGGCTCCAACTAAGGCCACGGTTTCACCAGGATTAATGCTAAAGCTAAGGTTATTGAGAAGTGGTTGATTGGCGTATTGAAAACTGACTTGCTCAAAACTAATGTGTGGCGACTGCCAATTAATAGTTGGCAGGGGCTGACTGGCTGCTTGTGGTTCATCGGCTTTAGCTAATAGCTGGTTAACCCGGGCTAGCGCGCCATCGGCAGCGTAGTAGGCATATTGCAAATTAAGTAGCTGTTCAACGGGGCCAATGATAAACCATAGGTAACTAAAAACGGCGAGCATTTGTCCGATCGACAGATCAGAAAAGAGCACGGTCAACATGGCGGCGGCGCGAAAAATGTCGATGCCGAACTGAAATAATAAGCCGCTCAGGCGTGAGGCAAGATTGGTGCGCCATTGCGAAGCGGTGGTGCGGTCACGAATAGTGCGAGCTTTGTCGGTCAGTCCTTGAAAAAAGTAAGCTTGGCGATTGCTCGCCCGTAGTTCATGAATGGCGTCCAGTGACTCGCTTAAAGCCTGGGTAAAGATAGCGGTGCTGTCATTTTCTAAGCGTTTTAGGTGGCGGACTTTTTTCCCCAATTTAATGGTGAGAAACACCACGAATGGGTTAAACACTAAAATCAGTAATGCTAGCTGCCAGTGCATCCAAAATAAGATTGAGGCAGTGCCGGCCAGGGTCAGTACTGAAACTAGCAGGCGACTCAGGGTTTCCCCAATAAACTGATCCAAGGTGTTCATATCAGTCACTAGGTGGGTAGTGACCGTGCCTGAGCCTAGGGTTTCATATTCGGCCATCGAAATTCGCTGCAGGCGTTGCAGTAAGCGCTGACGAATGGCAAAAATAATATTTTGTGCCAGCTGAGCAAACAGCCTAGCTTGTCCCGCGTTAAACAGTAAGGCGGCTAAGCGCAGCACCAAGGTTGCCAGCAGGATGCAGCCGATATAGCCGATGGGCTGTTGCCAAGCGCTGGGTAGCACACTTTGCATCAGACTGACGGCCTGTGCTGGTTGATCGAGCAATACCTCGTCGACCAGAAGTGGTAAGAGTAGCGGAATAGGAACCGCGCAGAGTGCGGCCAAAATCGCCAGTAGGTTCGCTACCACAAGAAACTTTTTTTGTTTCCAGGCTAAGTCTTTAATGTAGCGCCACTGCAGTTTATCTTGTGCGAAATTAGGCATGGGCCATTAACCAAGCGCGTAATTGAGGAGCGAGCTGCTCTGCCGGTTGGTAGCCATTGGTCAATAGCAATAATTGCTGTTGATGGCTGATAAACACGCTAGGAAAGCCGCTAGCGGGCAGCTGCTTGACCCAGGCAAATTGTTGTTCGGTGCGCTGTTTTAGGCAATCGCTGGTGAATAACGTGGCAAACTCAGCAGCGGGGTAGCCGCAGTGCTGGGCTAGCTGAATCAGCACCGCTTCTGTCAGTGTTTGAGCTTGGCAGTAAAAGGCAGTTTGTAAGGTCTTAAGGTAGTGCCAGCGTTGAGCTGTGTTGTTGGCTTGATCTAGCTGTTGTGCGGCAAGTAGGGCACGGCAAGCCGGTTCGGTATCGTAGATAAAGTCCGGCCCCAAGCCTTGGGCAAAGTTAAATGGTTGCTTGGTGGTAGCAGCGACTGTTTGCCAGTGCTGCAAAATATAGCGCCGTTTGTCTGGGCTTAGAGGTTGATACTCTTGGCGCAGGCCACCCACTCGAATCTCAGTGTCAACGCCATAGTCAGCGGCTAACTCAACCAACCGCGCGATCACCGGGGCAAACCCCCAGCACCAAGAACACATAGGGTCCATCACATAGAGGAGGCGGGTGGTTGCGTTGGCAGTTGGCATCATTAGTCGGGCTTATATCTCTTTTGGGGATTAATGCTCTTTATTGAGCAGATCAGCCAGTCCGGCAAAGGCTTTAAAGGTTTGTTGTGGAGCTTTTTGTCCGGCCGCTTCTTCACGTTGGTAATGCAAATCAACTTGACGCTGATGCTCATTGTCGTGGCAGTACAGGCAAAGTAGCTCCCAGTTTGAGCCGTCCTCAGGGTTGTTGTCATGATTATGGTCACGATGATGGACGGTGAGTTCGCTTAAGCGCTTGCCACTAAACTCACGGCCACAGCGTCCGCAAAAATGCGGGTACATGCGCAGGGCTTTTTCTCGGTAGCCTCGTTCACGCTCGGCGCGGGTTTGGCGGACAATTTGCTCTACTTTACTCATGGCGCTTCCTTACAGCCTAAACTCATGGCCGAGATAAACTTCTTTAACGCGCTGATTCGACAGCACTTTCTCCGCATCTCCGGCTTCAATAATGGTGCCTTCACTGACGATATACGCCAGCTCACAAATATCCAAGGTTTCACGTACGTTGTGATCGGTGATCAGTACGCCAATGCCTTTGCTTTTGAGGTGCTTAATAATTTGTTTGATATCACCCACCGAAATTGGGTCAACCCCAGCAAAGGGTTCATCCAATAAAATAAACTTAGGATTGGTGGCTAGGGCGCGGGCAATTTCAACCCGGCGACGCTCGCCGCCAGATAAACTCATGCCGAGACTGTCACGGATATGGGTGATATTAAACTCTTGCAATAGCTCTTCTAGGGCCGTTAAGCGCTGTTGTTGATTAAGCTCTTTACGGGTTTCTAGAATGGCCAGAATATTGTCGGTTACGGTTAGCTTGCGAAAAATTGAAGCCTCTTGAGGCAGGTAGCCAAGGCCCGCTTTAGCTCGGCCGTGCATGGGTGCAAAGCTAAGATCTTGATCGTCAATCATGACTTGGCCCTTATCGGCCTTAACTAAGCCGACAATCATATAGAAGCAGGTGGTTTTTCCTGCGCCATTGGGGCCGAGTAAGCCAACAATTTGTCCGCTTTCAATGCTGAGGCTAACGTCTTTAACCACTTGGCGGCCTTTGTAACTTTTAGCCAAGTGCTGGGCTTTAAGTATGCTCATGGGCGTTATTTCTTCTTCGGTTGAATCACCATATCAATCCGCGGACGTGGTGTGGTGATCTTAGAGTCGGTAGCACGGCCAGCATTTACGATTTGGCGTTGAGTGTCGTAGACAATTTTCTCACCCTCAAAGGTGTTGCCGTCTTGGGTGACTTTAGCCTGATCGGTAAGAACGATACGGTCTTTTGCTACAAAGTATTGAATAGTTAAGCCATAGGCCTTAACGAGACCTTTGTTTTGCTCTGGTTTTTGCTCGTAGTACGCTGGGCGACCAACTGAGGTAAAGGTTTCAATCTCGCCATCTGCGGTTTGGGTAATGGTAACGGTATTGCCTTTAACCACCATGCTGCCTTGGGTGATGATGACATTGCCGCGATACACAGCAACTCCTTGTTTATCATCGAGCTCTGCGCTGTCGGCTTGGATACGGATTGGTTGCTCACGATCTGAAGGTAAAGCTACAGCAGCACTACTGGCGCAGGCAAGGGATAGAGCGAGAAAAATGGATGAAGGGCTAGCGAACTTCATGTTGGCCTCGTACGTTTGAGTGTAAGTGCATCACACTGTCTTTAAAATAAATTTTCATACCGGTAGCGTGAGTGATGCCGTTAGCTGCTTCAATTTCTACTGGTTGTTGAGTTTGTGCAATTTCATCGTCTGGAAAATAAGTCAGACGCGTGGTTTGTAATATGGTAGGACGCTGTTTAGCATCCGTGCGGGCAACCCGCACATTATCAATCAGCTCGATTTCTTTACCTTCGGCAGCCACTTCACCTTTGTCGCCAGTGATATGCCAAGGGTATTCAGTGCCGCGCACTAACAATAAATCAGGCTGAGTCAGTAAAGTTTGATCACTGTGCTGAAGGTGGTCGAGTTGTTTTGAGCGCAGTTCATAGCGAACCGAGCCATCCTCTTGAAACTGTAAGGTGTGGGAATTTGTTACAAAAAAATCAATGGTTTGCTCAGCGGCAACCGCCAGTGGACGATCCACGGTTGCTTCAGGGCGGCGCTCAAAGTTCCAGTAACCCACGGCTAAAAAGACAGCAATTATAAGTACTGCGAGCAAGAAAGTCCGTAAGTAATTGGGCAGAGTTAATTTCACAAACAGTTACCTTTTAAGCTGTCGAGTTAGGCCAGCGAGTTTATAAATAGCGCTGCAGTACAGCATCTAAGGTGCCTTGGCCATACATCAGTGCATCACAAAACTCACGGGCAGCACCAAAACCGCCGTTAGCATGGGTGGTGAAATAAGCATGCTGTTTAACGAAAAAGTGCGCGTTATTTACCGCAGCGCCAATGCCTACTCGGCGAATAACTGCTAAGTCTGGCAGGTCATCTCCTAGATAAGCTACCTGAGCGTAACTTAAACCAAGATCAGCCAGCAGTTCGTTAAGGGCGGTTATTTTATCTTCACGGGCTTGATAAAGGTAGTTAATCCCTAGGTTTTTTACCCGATGCTCCACTGCTTTCGAGGCGCGGCCTGTAATAATCGCCAATTCGACTCCTGACTGCTGTAACAGTTTCATTCCTTGGCCATCGAGCGTGCTAAAGGCTTTGGCTTCACTGCCATCGGCCATAAAATAAAGCTGGCCATCACTAAGCACGCCATCTACGTCAAACACGGCCAGTTTAATTTGTTGTGCACGTTCGGCAAAATCTTGTGGTAGGTGACTAAACATTAAATAACTCCCGCGCGTAATAGGTCATGCATATTTAGTGCGCCAATGGCTAATCCCTGTTGATCAATCACTGGCAGTGAGCTGATTTTATGGTCTTCCATAATTTTTAAGGCTTCGGCCGCCAACATCTCAGGATGTGCTGATTTAGGGTGGGTAGTCATGAGTTGATCAATGGTAGCGGTGCGCACATCAATGCCTTTATCTAGAGCACGGCGTAAATCTCCATCGGTAAACACGCCAGCTAAATGGCCTTGGTGATCTAAAATCAGTGTCATGCCTAAGCCTTTTTGGGTCATTTCTAACAGGGCATGACGCAGTTCAACACCTTTGGCCACGCACGGCAGTTCCTCGCCGCTGTGCATTACATGCTCGACTTTAAGTAGTAAGCGTCGACCTAAAGCGCCGCCGGGATGTGAAAAAGCAAACTGCTCAGGGGTAAAGCCTTTAGCTTCCAATAGGGCAATAGCCAATGCATCGCCTAATACCAAAGCCACAGTGGTGGAAGAGGTAGGGGCAAGATTCAGGGGGCAAGCTTCTTGTTCTACGCTGGCATCTAAATTTACCGCAGCGGCTTGAGCGAGAGGGGATTCTACGTTACCGGTCATACTGATCAAGGTAATCCCAAGGCGTTTAATCAGTGGCAATAAGGTGACAATTTCATGGGTCGAGCCTGAGTTAGAAAGGGCCAGCACTACATCATTGGCAGTAATCATGCCCATATCGCCATGGCTGGCTTCTGCAGGGTGTACAAAAAACGAGGGGGTGCCGGTGCTAGCTAAGGTGGCAGCAATTTTGCGCCCGATATGTCCAGACTTGCCCATCCCCACCACAACTACACGCCCACTGCAATTAAGAATAAGCTGGCAGGCTTCGGCGAAGCGTTGATCAATCCGTTGTTTAAGGTGATTAATGGCCTCCACCTCTAAGGCGATGGCTTGGGTTGCGGATTGAATCAAAGAAGAGGCGGTCGACATTGCTGGCTCTCTATTTTTAATGAAGAAAATAAAACCGATTATACGCAAAATTGTCACTGAACTCATAACTGTTCAGCTGCTGTCTTGGGAAGTTAGGCTGGGCAATGGTATATTGAGCCGTTTTTATTTATGGGTGATTCGTTAATTTGGGTTGCCTCAAACACTGTTTAAGCAGTAGGAGATTGGATGTCGTTATCGACTGAATATGCCGTAGAGCTAAAAAATCTCAGCTTTAAACGCGGCGATCGCTATATCTTCAAAGATATCGATTTGAGTATTCCGCGCGGTAAGGTTACCGGCATCATGGGACCATCAGGCTGTGGTAAAACTACGCTGATGCGCTTAATCGCTGCACAATTAAAGCCTGCCGCGGGTGAGGTGTGGGTTAATGGTAAAAACCTGCCAACCTTATCGCGTGCAGATTTATTTGATATGCGTAAAGAGTTTGGGGTGCTGTTTCAAAGCGGGGCGCTGTTTACTGATCTGAACGTCTTTGAAAACGTAGCCTTTCCGTTACGCGTGCACACCACACTGTCTGAAGAGTTGATTCATGATGTGGTATTAATGAAGTTGCAAGCGGTTGGTTTACGAGGTGCGGTGGACTTAATGCCTGATGAGCTATCAGGTGGAATGAAGCGGCGAGTAGCCTTAGCTCGGGCGATTGCGTTGGATCCAGATATTTTAATTTATGATGAACCCTTTGTTGGTCAGGATCCAATTGCTAAAGGGGTGTTGGTGCGATTAATTCGCTTACTGAATGATGCCTTAGGCATTACCAGTATTTTAGTCTCCCATGACTTAGCTGAAACCGCCAGTATTTCGGATTACCTCTATTTAGTAGGAGATACCCAAGTGTTGGCTCAGGGAACCCCAGCAGAGCTAATGCAATCAGAGGACCCTAAGGTTAAACAATTTATGCAGGGAATTCCGGATGGGCCAGTGCCATTTCACTTTAATGCGCCTGACTTGCGTAGTGCATTCTTAGGGAGCAAATAATCCATGGCGGCAAAATCTTGGCTTGATCGTATTGCGCTATTTGGGCGCTCTGGACTCGATGTGGTTCAAGCGTTAGGGCGTTCTACGGTATTTTTAATGCACGCCTTACTAGGGCGTAAGGGCGCTGGCAGCAGTTGGCGCTTGCTAGTGAAACAACTGTATTCGGTAGGTGTTTTATCCTTAGCCATTATTGTGGTTTCGGGCTTATTTATTGGCATGGTGTTAGCGTTACAAGGCTATAGCATCTTGGTTGATTTCGGCTCAGAGCAGGCGGTTGGGCAAATGGTGTCTCTGACCTTGCTGCGCGAACTAGGCCCAGTGGTCACAGCTTTACTATTTGCCGGGCGTGCCGGTTCGGCATTAACCGCGGAAATTGGCAATATGAAATCCACTGAGCAGTTATCTAGTTTAGAAATGATCGGGGTCGATCCGCTAAAGTACATCATTGCGCCACGTCTATGGGCTGGGTTTATTTCCATGCCTTTGCTGTCTGCGATTTTTACCGTGGTTGGTATCTGGGGTGGTGCCATGGTGGCAGTGGATTGGCTGGGCGTGTATGACGGCTCCTACTGGGGCAATATGCAAAACAGCGTTGAGTTTCAAAAAGATGTATTAAACGGGGTGATTAAAAGTGTGGTTTTTGCTTTTTTAGTCACCTGGATTGCGGTATTCCAAGGCTATGACTGCGAGCCCACCTCGGAGGGGATTAGCCGTGCAACCACACGAACCGTGGTGTACGCCTCGCTGGCGGTACTGGGTTTTGACTTTATTTTGACTGCATTAATGTTTGGAGATTTCTAATGCGCAGCCGTACGCTTGAAATTACAGTAGGTTTATTTTTATTGGCTGGGGTGCTGGCGCTGGTGTTATTGGCGTTGCGGGTCAGTGGTTTATCCTTTCATGGTCATACAGACACTTACCGAGTGTATGCTTATTTTGATAACACCTCGGGGTTAACCACTCGAGCTAAGGTCACTATGGCTGGAGTCACAGTGGGAAAAGTAGCTGCGATTGAGCTGGATCATGAGGGCTTTAGTAGTAAAGTCAGCTTGGATCTTGATAGCAAGGTCAACAACTTGCCGCTAGATACAACCGCTTCGATTTTGACCGCAGGATTGCTCGGTGAAAAGTACATTAGCCTCAGTGTCGGTGGTGAAGATGAGGTCTTAGAAGATCAGTCGGTGATCACTGATACCCAGTCTTCATTGGTGCTAGAAGAACTAATCGGTAAATTTTTATTAAACTCAGTTAATTCATCGGATAAAGAGTGAGTAAAACAATGATAACGATGATGCGTCGTGGCTTTTTAGTCTTGCTACTTAGCTTGCCGTTGTTGGCCATTGCTGCCGCCCCATTAAGCCCGCAGCAAGTAGTACAAGAAACTACCTCTAAATTGCTACAGGATTTGAAAGCGAATAAAGAGCACTACAGAAATAGCCCGCAAGCTTTTTATCAGGCAATGGATAATATTTTAGGGCCAGTAGTGGATGCCGATGGAATTTCACGCAGTGTAATGACAGTGCGCTATTCACGTCAGGCCAGTCCTACACAGATGGCTAAATTTCAGGAAAACTTTAAGCAAGGTTTAATGCAGTTCTATGGCAATGCCTTGCTTGAATACGACAACCAAGACATCAAAGTATTGCCAATGGGAGTGCAGCGTGACCCTAAGCGTGCTGAAGTGAAAATGGAAGTAACCGATAATAAAGGCGTGGTTTATCCGCTGTCTTACACCATGGTAATTAAAAATAATCAGTGGATGATGCGCAACGTAATTATTAATGGAATTAACGTGGGTAAGTTGTTCCGTGATCAATTTGCTGAAGCGATGCAAAAAAACGGTGGCAACCTTGATAAGGTGATTGATGATTGGGTTGAAATCATTGGTAAAACCCGTGAAGAGCACAAATAACTATGGCAGCGGCAGAAATTAATTTGCAAAATCAGCAGCTTAGCTTGCGAGGTGTGCTAGATTATAGCACGGCGCCAGCGCTGCTGCGCCAAGGTAAAGCACTGATTGCCTCGGCAGAAGGTGCTACCCTTGAAATCAACTGCACCGAGGTTAGTAAGTCCAGTAGTGTGGGATTGGCTTTGGTGTTGGCATTTATGCGTGAAGGGCTACGCGGCAATAAACAGTTGTCGATTGTCGGCTTACCCAAAGACATGCAACAAATTGCCGAAGTGTGTCAGTTATCGCCATTATTGGCTGCAACAACTAAGTGATCTGTAGAGGAACGCATGTACTCACAAGAAGTTAAACAAGCCATTGAACAGCAGCTCGACAACGTAGAGGTTGTGCTAGATGGTTCAGGCTGTGATTTTTGCTTAAATATTATTAGTGATGAATTGGCGGCATTAAGTCCGGTTAAACGTCAGCAAGCGGTATATGCGGTAATTAATCCATGGATTGCGGATGGCCGAGTTCACGCGGTCAGTATGAAATTTTTTAGTAAAGACGCTTGGGCATCCCGAGCCTAAGGCATAGATGAGACCCTGATGGACAAATTACTGATTACAGGCGGTGGTCGCCTTGATGGTGAAATTCGTATTTCTGGCGCAAAAAATGCGGCCTTACCGATTCTAGCTGCAACGCTGTTGGCTGATGAGCCAGTCACCATTGGCAATCTGCCGCATCTACATGACATCACCACCATGATTGAGCTGTTTGGTCGCATGGGTATTGAGCCTGTGATTGATGAAAAGCTCAGTGTGGAAATTGATCCGCGCAGCATCACTACGTTGGTAGCGCCTTACGAGCTGGTTAAAACCATGCGTGCTTCGATTTTGGTGTTAGGCCCGATGGTGGCTCATTTCGGTCAGGCTGAAGTGGCACTACCAGGTGGTTGCGCGATTGGTTCGCGCCCAGTAGATTTGCACATCCGGGGTCTAGAGGCGCTAGGTGCTGAGATTGTTGTAGAGGACGGCTATATCAAAGCTAAGGCGCCCAAAGAAGGCTTGCGTGGTGGTAACTTCTTCTTTGATATTGTCAGCGTGACCGGAACCGAAAATATCATGATGGCAGCCACCTTGGCTAAAGGGCGCACGGTGCTGGAAAATACTGCCCGTGAGCCAGAAATTGTCGATCTGGCCAACTGCTTAAACGCCATGGGTGCTAAAGTAAGTGGCGCAGGTACCGATACCATTGTGATTGAAGGGGTAGAGCGTTTACATAGTGCTACCTATCAGGTCATGCCAGACCGTATCGAGACCGGAACCTTTCTAGTGGCAGCAGCTGCAACCGGTGGCCGTGTTAAGTTAAAAGATACTGATCCGACGATCCTAGAGGCCGTCTTGGTCAAGCTACAAGAAGCTGGCGCAAAAATTACCACTGGTGATGACTGGATTGAGCTGGATATGGAAGGTAAGCGGCCAAAGGCTGTGAACCTACGTACCGCACCTTATCCTGCATTTCCGACCGATATGCAGGCGCAGTTTATTGCGATGAATGCGGTTGCTGAAGGCACCGGCACGGTGATTGAAACAATCTTTGAAAACCGCTTTATGCATGTATTAGAAATGCAACGCATGGGCGCTAAAATTCAAATTGAAGGCAATACTGCCATCTCACAAGGTGTTGAGCGCTTAAAAGCAGCGCCGGTAATGGCCACTGACTTACGCGCCTCGGCCAGTTTAGTGATTGCCGCATTAATGGCAGATGGTGAAACATTAATTGATCGTATTTACCACATTGACCGTGGTTATGAGTGCATTGAAGAAAAAATGCAGTTGTTAGGTGCAAAAATCCGTCGAGTACCGGGCTAGTAGAACATGTTAACTATTGCATTATCCAAAGGGCGTATCTTAGATGACACCTTGCCATTGCTTGAACAAGCCGGCATCGTGCCCACTGAAAACCCTGAAAAAAGTCGTAAATTAATCATTCCCACCACCCGTGATGATGTGCGTTTACTAATCGTACGCGCCACTGATGTGCCGACCTATGTTGAGCAGGGCGCAGCAGACTTAGGCGTAGCCGGTAAAGACGTATTGCTGGAGTATGGTGGCCAAGGCCTATACGAGCCGTTGGACTTACAAATTGCTAAATGTAAGTTGATGACAGCTGGCGTCACCGGTGCACCTGAGCCACGTGGTAGACTGCGAGTGGCGACTAAGTTCGTCAATGTAGCAAAGCGCTATTACGCCGAACAAGGGCGTCAAGTTGAAGTCATTAAGCTGTATGGCTCTATGGAGTTAGCGCCGTTAGTGGGGCTAGCCGATAAAATCATTGACGTTGTGGATACCGGTAACACGCTGCGTGCCAACGGTTTAGAGCCGCAAGAGCTGATTGCTCATATTAGCTCACGCTTGATTGTCAACCGCGCCTCAATGAAGATCAAACACGCTGAAATTCAGGCTCTGCTTAAGGTGCTTGAACAAGCGGTTAATCAGCGACACTGCAACTAACTGATCCAGTGCGTACCTCGTTGTGTACGCACTGCCTTACTGCGTTATAGCCGAAATCACTCGGGTGCCCGCGCAGAAGGTTAGTGCTTGTGTGGCGCCTGAGTGTTAGTCCATAACCTGAGGCCAGCTATGACCGATACCGCATTTATTCGTCGCTTGAATGCCAGCGATGCCGACTTTTCTCAGCAGCTTGAGCAACTTTTGAGTTGGGAAAGTGTTTCTGATGATTCTGTTAACCAGCGCGTGCTGGATATTATTGCTGCCGTACGCCAACAGGGCGATGCCGCACTGGTAGAGTTTACTCGCCAGTTTGATGGCTTAGAGGTGGCCGAGATGGGTGATTTGATTCTGCCCCGCGAGCGTCTAGAGGCAGCCCTAGATAAAATCACTCCAGAGCAACGTCAAGCGTTAGAGGCAGCGGCGGAACGTGTACGCAGTTACCATGAGCATCAGCAGCAAGACTCATGGCAATACACTGAAGCCAATGGCACGGTGCTGGGGCAAAAGGTTACTCCATTAGATCGTGCGGGTCTCTATGTGCCTGGTGGTAAAGCCTCTTATCCGTCCTCGGTATTAATGAATGCGATTCCGGCGAAAGTTGCTGGAGTGCCTGAAGTGGTTATGGTGGTACCCACACCCCGTGGTGAGATTAACGAGTTAGTCCTTGCGGCTGCTGCCGTGGCAGGCGTGGATCGAGTATTTACCATTGGCGGCGCCCAAGCGGTAGCTGCACTGGCTTACGGTACTGAGAGCGTGCCTGCGGTTGATAAAATTGTTGGGCCAGGAAATATTTATGTTGCCACCGCCAAACGCCACGTATTTGGCAAGGTGGGCATTGATATGATTGCCGGACCTTCAGAGATTTTAGTGGTATGTGACGGTCAAACCGATCCTGATTGGATTGCGATGGATTTATTTTCCCAAGCTGAACACGATGAAGATGCTCAGGCTATTTTAGTTTCACCTGATGCTGACTTTATCGAACAAGTAGCTCAAAGCATGGCGCGTTTGCTGCCAACACTAGAGCGTGAAGAAATTGCACGGACTTCAGTGCGTGAGCGTGGCGCGTTGATTGTGGTTGAAGATATGCAACAAGCGATTGAGGTGGCTAACCAAATTGCCCCAGAGCACCTTGAGTTATCGGTTGCTGACCCCGAAAGCTTATTGCCACAGATTCGCCACGCTGGCGCGATCTTTATGGGGCGTTACACCGCTGAAGCGCTAGGGGATTATTGCGCTGGCCCTAACCACGTATTACCCACCTCAGGCACGGCGCGTTTCTCTTCGCCGTTAGGGGTTTATGATTTCCAGAAACGCTCATCAATTATTAACTGCTCGCCGCAAGGGGCGTCGGAATTAGGCAAAATTGCCTCGGTTTTGGCCCGTGGCGAATCCCTTACCGCCCACGCACGGTCTGCCGAGTACCGCATTCAACCAGATCAGGAGCAATAACATGAGCCAGTTTTGGAGTCCTTTTGTTAACAATCTGGTGCCTTATGTGCCAGGCGAACAGCCCAAGGTTACTCAGTTAGTTAAGCTCAATACTAATGAAAATCCTTATGGACCATCACCTAAAGCGCTGGCAGCGATGCAGGCAGAAATCGGTGATAATCTGCGTTTATACCCTGACCCTAATTGTGATCAGTTAAAGCAGGCGATTGCTGAGTATTACCAAGTGCCAGTGAGTCAGGTGTTTGTGGGTAATGGCTCAGATGAAGTGCTAGCCCATGCCTTTAATGCTTTTTTTCGGCAGGGTAAGCCGCTGCTGTTTCCCGATATTAGCTATAGTTTTTATCCTGTGTATTGTGGGCTGTATGGCATTGAGCCAAAGCCTGTGGCACTGGACGAAGAGTTTCAGATTAATCCTGAAGATTATCGCCAGGACAATGGCGGCATTATTTTCCCCAACCCCAATGCGCCAACCGGCTGCTTATTGCCTTTGACGGCAGTGGAGCAAATTTTGCAGGCCAACCCACAATCAGTGGTGTTAGTCGATGAAGCTTATATTGACTTTGGCGGTGAAAGTGCGGTGAGCTTGGTGGCGCAGTACCCCAACTTGCTGGTCTGCCAAACCTTATCTAAGTCGCGCTCGTTGGCCGGATTACGGGTCGGTTTAGCCATTGGTCAGCCTGAGCTAATTGAGGGCTTAGAGCGCATTAAAAATAGCTTTAACTCCTATCCATTGGATCGTGCTGCGATTGCTGGAGCGGCAGCGGCGTTTGCAGATGTTGAGTACTTTCAGCAAACCTGTAACAAAGTAATCGAGAGCCGCGAGCAAGTCACTGAGGCCTTGTTAGGGCTTGGCTTTGAAGTTTTACCCTCGGCAGCTAACTTTGTATTTGCTCGCCATAGCAGCCAAGATGCTGCAGCCTTGGCCCAAGGCTTGCGTGAGCAAAATATCATTGTGCGCTACTTTAATCAGCCACGGATTGATCAGTTCTTACGCATCAGTATTGGCACGGATACTGAAAATGCGGCCTTGATTAAAGGTTTGCAGCAGCTGTTAAGCTAAGTCAGATGCTGGCTTAAACTAGTTGAATCTCGCCCGCTGCTTTTAAGTGGCGGGCGGATACTGTATCAAGCTAGCGCTTAGGACTCTGGGTGGTCGCGTAAAAAGACCAGCTTGCTGGCAGTGGAGCGCTCAGCGACAAAGTAATAGCCTTCGCTATCAAACTGCTTAAGTTGCTCGACCTCGGTGAGCTGTTGTTGAATCACGTAACGAGCCATCAAGCCGCGGGCTTTTTTGGCGTAAAAACTAATAATTTTATACTCGCCATTTTTTTGATCACGAAACTCTACGTCAATTACACGTCCTTGTAATTGCTTAGGCTTAACCGCACTAAAGTATTCGTTCGAGGCAAGATTGAGCAAGATATCGCTGGACTGTTCAGCCATGGCTTGATTAAGCCATTGGGTAATACGCTCGCCCCAAAACTCATAGAGGTTTTTACCGCGAGCATTTTCGAGTCGAGTGCCCATTTCGAGGCGATACGGCTGCATTAAATCTAATGGCTTGAGTAGGCCATACAAGCCAGACAGAATCCGCAAATGTTGCTGGGCAAAGTTAAAATCTGTTTGGCTAAAGGAATCAGCATCTAATCCACTATAAACATCCCCTTTAAAGGCCAAAATAGCTTGTTTGGCATTTTCCGGAGTAAACTTTGGCTGCCAGTCACTGAAGCGTGCGGCATTTAAGCCAGCTAACTTGTCAGAAATTTTCATAAGCTGGGCAATAGCTTGCGGCGTCAGCTGCTTTAATTGCTCAATCAATAGCTCGGCATGCTCTAAATGCTCAGGTAAGGTATAGCTCTGAGTACTCGGGGCGGTGCTGTAGTCTAAGGTTTTTGCCGGCGAAATCACCATTAACATTGCGCTAAACTCCAAAATCAATTTGCACTTAGTGTACCTAATCAAAAGGCTGGCGGCTAAAGAGTGTCGATGCAATTTTCTATCCAGGGTAACAGGCATGCAGCCTAAGACGTGGCTAAAGCTAATGGGCAGCCTGGTGCTGAGTGGGCTGTTGGGTCTAATAGCTTTAAATGCTGCTTTTCCACTGCCGGTGCTGGATAAACAGCAGGCGCAGGTAGTGGTTTCCAAAGAGGGAGTACCACTTTGGCGCTTTGCCGATGCCGAGGGAGTATGGCGCTATCCTGTGCAGCTGACCGAGGTTTCACCGCGTTACCTAGAGGCGCTATTGAATTATGAGGATCGCTGGTTCTATCAGCACCCAGGTATCAATCCTTTGGCTTTGCTGCGTGCAGCGTGGCTGAACCTGCGGTATGGGCGAGTCGTTTCAGGCGGCAGCACCTTGTCGATGCAGGTGGCGCGGTTAATTGATCCCCATTCACGCACAGTGGCGGGCAAGTTGAAGCAAATTGGGCGTACTTTACAGCTGGAGTGGTATTACTCAAAAGAGCAGATTCTGACGCTGTACCTGAATCAAGCGCCTTTTGGCGGGACTTTAGAAGGAGTGGCTGCTGCCAGTTGGGCGTATTTAGGCAAAGGGCCGCAGCAGCTGACCTATGCTGAGGCTGCTTTACTGGCCGTTTTACCCCAGGCGCCTAGTCGTTTACGCCCCGACCGACATCCGCAGCGGGCAGAGCAGGCTCGTAATAAGCTGTTACAGCGCTTACAGCAGCAAGGTATTTGGCCAGAGCGAGTAGTACAGGAAGCCGCCGCAGAACCCCTGTATATCGCCCCGCGCGAAGCACCGCAGTTGGCGCCGTTATTGGCGCGGCGTTTAAGCCAACGCCACAAGCAGCCGATTATTCGCAGCACGATTAATATTGAGTTGCAACAACGTTTAGAAGCCTTGTTAGCCGGTTGGAAGCACCGTTTGCCGCAAAAGACTTCAGCGGCAATCTTAGTAGTGGACCATCAAACTTTAGAAGTAGTGGCCTACTTAGGTTCGCTTGATTTTAATGATGCTGAGCGATTTGCCCATGTTGATATGGTGCAAGCCATACGTTCACCAGGCTCTACTGTAAAACCCTTTTTATATGGACTGGCGTTGGATCAGGGGCTGATTCATTCTGCGTCCTTATTGCAAGATATTCCGCGCACCGGCATGGCCTATCAGCCACAAAACTTTAACCAAGCGTTTACTGGGGCAGTAACCGCTGAGCAAGCCTTGCAAGCATCGCTAAATGTTCCGGTGGTGCAATTGCTGAGTCATTATGGGGCGAAACATTTTACCAGTCGTTTACGTTCAGCCGGTTGGCAGCTGCTATTTCCTAGTGGCAGTGAACCTAATCTCAGTTTAATCTTAGGCGGTACCGGGACTAACTTAGAGTCACTGGTGGCTGCTTATACCAGCTTGGCGCGCAAGGGGCGACTAGGGCGTTTACGTTATTTGCCAGAGCAGCCATTGCAAGATCGGCCCTTATTATCTGAGGGCGCGGCTTGGATTATCCGCACGTTGTTACAGCGCTATCCTGCGCATGAGCCGCTGAGTTTGGGCAAGCTTGCTTGGAAAACCGGGACTAGCTATGGTTTTCGTGATGCGTGGTCGCTGGGGATTAATCAGCAATATGTGATTGGTGTTTGGCTAGGTCGTCCCGATGGCACGCCAGTGCCAAATCAGGTAGGTGTGTCTTCGGCTATGCCACTGCTACGCCAAGTAGATCAATTACTGCAGCATCATTCTTCGGCCAGCGTGGCAAAGGCGTCAGTGCCGCCAGCAAGCGTGAGTCGGCAGCGAATTTGTTGGCCCAGTGGTTTGCGCGAGCAAGATGAGCAGCCGGAAATGTGTCGGGTGCGCCATTTGGCATGGCTATTAGACAATACCGCGCCACCGAGTCTTGATCTGCCGGCTCAAGAAATGCTCTGGCTTAATGAGCAAGGTTTGAGGGTGCCTGCTAACAAATTCGCTGCAGAGCCAACAGCAGAATGCCAAGCGATGCGGGTAGTTAATTATATAGGCTGGCCTGCGGCGCTTGAGCCATGGTTAGATCCGGCTGAAACTCGCCAGCAACGCCTGCCAAGCTTTGATCCCCGCTGTGTTAAGCAGCACAGCAGTGCGGTTGCAAGTGGAGCGGCAGATTTACAGATTAACGGGCTAGAGCAGCATGAGCGGGTTTATTTATTGGCAGGGCAGTCCCAGTTAACCTTACGCCTAGAGTTACTAGGCGCAGTCGATAGCGCCTACTGGTACCTGGATGGCCAGTATTTGGGGCAAACCTTGGCCAATGCGCCGCAAGAGTTACACTTTACCCAGCCGGGACGGCATCAGTTACGGGTTATGGATAGCCAGGGAAAAACCGTGCAGCGAGCGTTTAGGGTGTTAAGGCAGGCAGATGAAAACTAAATACTTTATCTATTCAGCTCAGGGACTTTACTTAGCCCTTGAGTTACAAGATCAACAGGTCAGTTATGCGGCACTGGCGCAAACGTCAGAGACAGCGCAGCAATTATTAGCCGAGCACTTAGCTTGTTCTCCTACTGCAGTGCTTGAGCGCTTAATCACTGAGCCAGACGCTGACTTGCAGGCACTGATTAAACGCTGGCAACAACAGCAACTAACGGTGGCTGATTTTATTTGGCAGGGCAGTGCTTTTCAGCAGCAGGTCTGGCAAGCCCTACTTAGCATCCCACCTGGTGAAACCCGTAGTTATCAGCAGCTGGCTGTGCAGTTGCAACGGCCACGGGCTTACCGTGCGGTAGCCAATGCCTGCGGCGCTAATTCGATCGCTTGGTTAGTACCTTGTCATCGGGTGGTGCGCAGTGATGGCAGTCTATCGGGATATCGCTGGGGCATAACACTCAAGCAGCAGCTACTGGCTAAAGAAGCAGCTGCGCGAGCCAAGTAAGCAGGCCTTAAACTGGATTGTCGCAATCAATAAACACATGCTCGAGATCAAATTCTTGACTCATCCACTGCCCAAGCGCCTGTACGCCATAACGCTCGGTGGCGTGGTGGCCGGCGGCGAAGAAGGTGATGTGATTCTCCCGAGCAAAGTGCACGGTGGGCTCAGAGACTTCGCCTGTGATGTAGGCGTCGCAGCCCTGGGCTAAAGCTTTTTCAATATAACTTTGCGCCGAGCCGGTACACCAGCCAATTCGCTGGATTGGGCGTTGGGTATCAATCACCAGTGGCTCACGCTGTAATTGCTCTGAGATGCGGGCGCTAAGTTCTGCAGTGCTCAGCGCCTGGGGAAAATGACCAACTAAGCCAACACTGTTGGGGTTGTCTGGCTCTAATCCGGCGTCAATTGTTATCCCTAGGCGTTGAGCCAGTTGCACGTTATTGCCTACTTCCGGGTGAATGTCTAAGGGCAGGTGATAGCCGACTAAGTTAAGGTCGTGGATGAGTAAGGCTTTAAGCCGGCGTTGCTTCATACCTATCACCCGCGGATCTTCGCCTTTCCAGAAATAGCCGTGGTGCACTAAGAGTAAATCAGCGTGCTCGGCGATGGCGCGCTCAATTAATTCCTGCGAGGCCGTTACTCCTGAGACGACTTTTTTAATCTGTGCGCGGCCTTCGACTTGTAAGCCATTAGGGCAGTAGTCGGAAATGCGGGCGCTGTTGAGAAACTCGTCGGTGCGTTTAAGTAAAGAATCGCGTGAAATAGCCATAGGCTCTCCATAAATAGACATAAGTAACAAGAAGTTTTAACACTAGGAACTTTTGTGATTGACTCTATAATGCGTGGGTTTTCTCTATTAGCAGAATCTTAGCAGGTATTTGCAATGCATAAGGCAATCAGTCCCTATGGTTGGCCAGTGGCGGTGGGGTTGTTGGGCGCGCTGTTACTAATCGAACTCTTTCCCGAGTGGGTTGGCTTACCGACCTCGCGGGTGACTGTTAAGCAGGTGGCCGCACAGTCAGTGCAGAGTAATGCCTTTTCATTTGCCGATGCAGTGGAAATTGCCTCACCTGCGGTGGTGAATTTATTTAGTAGCGATCATAACAGTGAGGCGCAGGCGATAGAGCTGCAAGTGCCAGATGAAGAGCTCAAGCACTTGCATGGCCAAGAAGCGCCTATGCCTCCTACTAAGCAACCAAAATCCAGTTTAGGTTCTGCGGTATTGATTAGCGAAAATGGCATTATGCTGACTAATAATCATGTGGTGGCAAACAAGCAAGGTATTATTGTGGCGTTAAAAGATGGCCGAACCTTGCAGGCCAAGATTATTGGCAGTGATCCGGAAACTGATTTGGCGGTGATCAAAGTAGAGGCCACAGGGCTGCCAGCTATTGTTTTTGGCGACTCAGAAAAGCTGCGTACCGGCGATGGGGTATTGGCCATTGGTAACCCTTATGGTGTGGGACAAACCGTCACCTATGGGATTGTCAGTGGCACGGGGCGCCATCATCTAGGGCTTAATACCTACGAGGACTTTATTCAAACGGACGCAGCAATTAACCCAGGGAACTCTGGTGGTGCCTTGGTTGATATGCAAGGGCACTTAGTGGGGATTAATACCGCTATTTTTTCTCGGGGCAGTGGCTCACAAGGGATAGGGTTTGCGATTCCAGCCAAACTGGCTTTAGAGGTGATGGAGTCGATTATTCAACACGGTCGTATGGTGCGTGGCTGGATGGGCTTAGAGGTAAAAAATATTCCGCTAGAAACTCAAAATGATCGTCAGTTACGACAGGGAGAGGGCGTCATCGTTAGTCGTGTTTATGATAACAGTCCAGCAGCGAAGGGCGGTTTAGAGCAAGGCGATATTATTTTGAGCATAGACGGTGTAGTAGCTAATGATGGTCGAGTATCTATGAACCAGGTAGCGAGAATCCGTCCGGGCGAAACAGTGGTCATGGAGGTTTTAAAGCAAGGTGTTATCCAGCAGCTGAAAATAGAAATAGGTGTTCGGCCACCCGTTAAGTCCAAAACTGTCTATGACCAAAATGCGTGACAAGCCCCGTACTTCTAGTGCAGGGAAGGATAGCGCTGGGAGGCGTTAGCCTCCCTTAATGCGGTCGGGCTTGTTGCTCAATGTATTGTCTAATCACTGAAATAGGAGCACCACCCACACTTCCCGCGTAGTAGCTGGGACTCCAGAGCGCGTTTTTCATGTATGCAGGTTTAACCAGCTCAGGGTGTAACAGTTTGAGCCTCCGGCTCGACACCCCTTTCAAACTATTCACCAGTTTCGATACCGATACTTTCGGTGGAAAGTTCACCAGCAGGTGAACGTGGTCGGCTTCGTCATTGAATTCCACTAACTCCGTTTCAAAGTCCGTACACACGCTGCGAAAGATACTTTCCAGCGACCTAAGATGATTATCGGCAAACACAGCGCCACGGTACTTCGTAATAAAGACCAAGTGAGCATGAAGATCAAAAACGCAGTGTCAGCCTGTTCTATATGTATTGTTTTTTCTCATAGACCAAATATAATCGAAAGCATGAAGCAGACCAAGACTTTAAAAGTTCGAGTTAAAGATAAGCACCGACCACTGCTAAATAACATGGCGCGGTCGGTGAACTTTGTCTGGAACTATGTGAACGAACTTAGTCACCGCTCAATCAAAGAGCGTGGCGTGTTTTTGTCTGCCTACACTATCCAGAAGTACACGCAGGGTGTGCACAAAGAGCTGGGATTGCATAGTCACACGGTGCAGAAGGTAGGTGCTGAGTACGCTACGCGCCGCAGACAGTTCAAGAAATCACGCCTTAGTTGGCGCAAGTCTGGCGGTGTACGCCGCTCACTGGGCTGGATACCGATCAATACAGGCATGGCCAAATGGAAGAATGGTCAGGTTTATCACAACGGCCACTACTTCAACGTATGGGACAGCTACGGTCTGTCACAGTATACGTTCAAGTCTGCCTCGTTCAACGAGGATGCCCGTGGCCGCTGGTACTTCAATGTGGTGGTTGAAGTTGATGTAGTGATGCCCAAGGGACAAGACTGTATCGGTATTGATCTTGGCTTAACCGACACAGCCACCTGCTCGGACGGCACAAAGCTGGAGGCGGGTCGCTTCTATCGCGGTCTTGAGGAAAAATTAGCCATAGCACAACGGGCTAGAAATAAAACTCAAGTCAAAACCATTCACGCCAAGATTGCTAACCGTAGAAAAGATACGCTGCACAAGTTCAGTCGCACGTTGGTCAACCGCTGCGGTGAAATCTATGTCGGCAATGTCAGTAGTTTAAAACTCGTTAAAACCAAGATGGCCAAGTCAGTGTTGGACGCTGGCTGGGGTCAATTAAAAACAATGCTGAAGTATAAAAGCGATCACGCTGGCATTGTTTTTAAGGAAGTGAACGAGGCATACACCACCCAAACCTGTAGCTGTTGTGGCGCACTGCCCGATAGCAGGCCGAGAGGTATCGCAGGGCTTGGAATAAGAGAATGGATGTGCAGTGCGTGTGGTGTCACGCACAGCGACCGCGATGTAAACGCGGCCAAGAACATTCTCGCGGTCGGGCATGGCCGTCTAGCTGTAGGAATCCCCGCCCTTTAGGTCGGGGAGGATGTCAATAGGAAAGATGAACTACAATGTCGTTTTTGTTTTGAGATCCTGAAAAGCTTCAATAGCGCGCAGGCGGCTCATTTTTAACTCCACAATTAACTTGGGGTAGTTCAGAGCCGCTAACTGCTGCGGCTCTTGCTTTGGTAGATAACAGGCTTTGCTGCTTAATCCTGTTAATTCAGGCAGCCAGTGTTGGATAAAACGCGCCTCAGGATCAAAGCGCTCGGCTTGGGTCACGGGATTAAATACACGAAAATAAGGCGCTGCATCGGTACCGGTTGAAGCGCACCACTGCCAACCCCCATTATTGGCTGCTAACTCACCATCGATTAAGTGCTGCATAAACCATGCTTCACCTAAACGCCAATCAATGAGTAGATTTTTGGTTAAAAAAGAGGCGCTAATCATTCGCAGGCGATTATGCATCCAGCCAGTAGCCAGTAATTGGCGCATCGCTGCATCGACGATTGGCATTCCCGTTTGGCCTTGGCACCAGGCAGCAAAGTCTGCGGGCGCATGCCGCCATTGTACCTGTTCAGTTTGGGCTTGAAAGGGTTGCTGTTTGGAAAGCTTGGGGTAAGCCGCCATTAGGTGTAAATAAAACTCACGCCAGAGCAATTCATTGAGCCAGGTACTAAGGCCTGGCTGACCGCTGAGCAGTTCACCTTGATTCAGTTGCAGGGCTGCATTAAAGCAGCGGCGAATTGAGATAACTCCAGCCGCGAGGTAAGGCGAGAGGCTACTAGTACCGCTGAGAGCAGGGAAGTCTCGCTGTTGTTGGTAAGCTAACACTGCACTGGCCAAAAAATCCTCCAGCCGCTGGGTTGCTTCGGTTTCACCTGCTGGCCAGAGTTGACTAAAGTGTGCTGCGGCAACGGGGATTCCTGCATGTTGAAAGGCTTGTGCAATATTGCTCGAGGCAATGGCCAGTTTTGGTTGAATTGGCGCTAATGAATAATACGGCTGGGCTTGATACTCCAAGCGCTTGGCACAGGCCTTTTTAAATGCGGTAAACACTTTATAGGGTTGCTGCGACTGGTTATGAATGCTGCCAGGCGCCAGCAGAGTAAAATCTTGATAACTATGACAGACAATGCCAGCCTGCTGGAAAGTGCTTTGGACTTTGGCATCGCGCTGATTTTCGTTAACTCCAAACTGTTGATTAAAGTGCAGTTGGGTGGCTTTGCACTGTTTGGCTAGCTGCAATAGGGCTTGGGGGACAGTCTGCCAGTCATCGCAGGTAAGGGTCACCAAGGGAATGTTGCGTAATGCCAGCTGCTGCTGGAGCGCCAGCAGATTACGTAGCCAGAAGTCCAGTTTGCAGGGCGCTTCGTGATGGGTGCGCCATTGTTTCGGTGAGATGATAAATACACCCACCACAGGGCCTTGGGCGGTAGCTTTGGCTAAGGCATGGTTATCTTCAGTGCGTAAATCTTGGCGAAACCACATCAGTTGCTGCATCGCATAAAGCCTTGGTTGGGATAAATAATGAGTAGGAGTTGTTAGCAAAAATTAACTTGGCAGTGATTAATCGCCTGGGTCATCGGGGTGATTCCATGGGGCTTGCAAGTAGCGCGAGCGATTAAAGGTTTCTAACCATTCTGGCTTAAATACCACAAAGGCACTGATTACCATGCCATTGATAAAGGCCTCTGGAAAGGCCACTAAAAATACCATACCAAAGTACTCACTTAGCCAAGGCGGAAACTGGTAAATGCCCTCAAACCAAAGCAGTAAGCTGCCGGCTAGGGTGCAGCAGATAGCGGTGAGGGCGGCGGGGAAAAAGCCGCTGCCAAAAATATAGACAAATAGATTATCGGGTTGCCGCCGTTCAATAGCGCGGGCGCAAAGCTCAGCGATGAGGATCGGTAATGCAACCAATAGTAAGCCATTGGCACCTACAGCCAGTAAGGCTTGCTTGCCTAAGATGACCAGGGTGAGCTGAGCGGCTAAGCCCGCTAGAACGGCCAAGGGCCAGCCGAGCAGCAAAGTCACTGCGGTCATGCCGATAAAGTGAAAAGAAACCCCTGATGGAAAATCGCGCCGCACCAACCATAATAAACACAGGGTAAATACGGTGCCAAATAGCAGGTGTTGTTTGCGTGAGTCACTGATTAGCTCGACCCATAAGGTGCACCAAGCAGCGCTGCCTAACAGCGCCGCATAGAGTAACCAGCAGACAATTAAGGTTGAGTGGCTCAGTAGCAGCTCAGAAATCACAACAGGTTCTCGAAAGTTTGGCTTATTGCTGCTTAGGCAGTGCCAGACGTGGATCGGTGTAGGTAATCTCAGTTTTACCATGCGGTGCAGGCTTACCATCCGGGCCCATATTAACGAACACCATGCGGTCAATGGTTAAGATCTCTTTTTGAGTAATCTTATTGCGCACAATGCAGCTTAAAGTGATTGAGGTGCGGCCAAAGGCGGTGGCTTGAATGCCCAGCTCGATAATATCGCTTTGTTTAGCCGAGCTGACAAAGTTGATCTCAGAAATGAGTTTGGTCACAACATGGGAGTTATCCAGCTGCACAATCGCATAGATTGCGGCTTCTTCGTCAATCCAGCGTAATAAGCTGCCACCAAATAAAGTGCCGTTAGGGTTTAAATCTTCTGGCTTGACCCATTTGCGAGTATAAAAATTCATAACTATTCCTAGCAAAATCCAGCATAACAGTGTTGAAACAGGCCATTAGTTTAGCATTGCTAAGGGCCGTCTGCTGTTAATTATTGGTTGGCTTAGTGCTTAAAGCGGTTGGCCTTATGGTGGTCCATGGCAGATTCTGTATAATCCTTGGCAGCACGCAGGTGGCTGTTTGCTTGATGCGCTATTTTACTCAAACCATTAATGAGGAATTATTTGTGGAAATTGCTTGCTTAGACCTTGAAGGGGTTTTGGTTCCAGAAATCTGGATTGCGTTTGCGGAAAAAACAGGAATTGAAGAATTACGCGCAACGACCCGTGATATTCCTGACTATGATGTTTTGATGAAACAGCGTTTACGCATTTTAGATGAGCATGGCCTCAAGTTGGATGATATCCAGCAAGTGATTGCTACCTTAAAACCACTAGAAGGTGCGGTGGAGTTTGTTAACTGGTTGCGTGAGCGCTTTCAGGTGATTATTTTATCCGATACCTTTTATGAGTTTTCTCAGCCATTAATGCGCCAGCTAGGCTTTCCCACCTTGCTTTGCCATAAGCTGATTACCGATGAAACAGGGCGCGTAGTGGATTACCAGTTACGCCAAAAAGATCCGAAACGTCAGTCGGTGGTGGCCTTAAAAAGCCTCTATTATCGCGTGATCGCTGCGGGTGACTCATACAATGACACCACCATGCTGTCCGAAGCGCATGCAGGTATTTTATTCCATGCCCCCGAGAATGTGATTGCTGAGTTTCCGCAGTTCCCCGCGGTACATACCTTTGATGATCTGAAGCAAGCCTTTATCAAGGCTTCAGCGCGTGAATTAACTCTGTAATCGTTTGCTGTTACTGAGTGAATAAAAAAAGCGCCTAAGGCTAATTACCTTAGGCGCTTTTTGGTTGGCAGTGCGAATCCTAGCTTAGGCTTGCCAGCGGCGCAGAACCAATGAGGCGTTAGTGCCACCAAAACCAAAGCTGTTGCTCATCACGGTATTCACTGCGGTATTTTCTTTGGTTTCCAACAAAATAGGCAGGCCTTCAACAGCAGGATCTAGCTGCTCGATATTGGCCGAACCAGCCAAGAAGTTGCCTTCCATCATCAGCATGCTGTAGATCGCTTCATGCACACCAGCGGCGCCTAAGGAGTGGCCAGATAAGCTCTTAGTGGAGCTGATAGCAGGAATTTGATCGCCAAATACTTCTTTAATGGCATTGATTTCAGCTACATCACCTACTGGGGTAGAGGTGCCATGGGTGTTTAGGTAGTCAATCGGTCCATCAACGGTAGCCAGCGCTTGGCGCATACACTGCATGGCGCCTACACCATTGGGTGCGACCATGTCATAACCATCGGAAGAGGCACCATAGCCAATAATTTCGGCGTAAATTTTCGCGCCGCGGGCTAGGGCATGCTCAAGCTCTTCTACTACCACCATGCCACCACCGCCAGCAATAACAAAGCCATCACGGTTGGCATCATAGGCGCGGGACGCTTTTTCTGGGGTGTCGTTATACTGGGTAGATAAAGCGCCCATGGCATCAAATAAGCAGCTTTGTGACCAGTGTTCTTCTTCACCACCGCCAGCAAAGACGATGTCTTGCTTGCCTAGCTGAATTTGCTCCCAAGCGTGACCAATACAGTGAGCGCTGGTGGCACAGGCCGAAGCAATGGAGTAGTTTACCCCTTTAATTTTAAAGGGCGTGGCTAAACAGGCAGAGACGGTGCTGCTCATGGTGCGTGGCACACGGTATGGACCGATTCGTTTAACTCCACGCTCGCGCAGAATATCAATGGCTTCCATCTGGTTAAGAGTGGAGGCACCACCGGAACCGGCTACTAGGCCCACCCGCGGATTAGAAATTTGTTCTTCCGATAAGCCACTGTCTGCTACCGCTTGCTGCATAGCAAGGTAAGCATAGGCTGCAGCGTTACCCATAAAACGGAAGACTTTGCGATCAATTAACGATTCGAGATCTAGATCAACCGAGCCAGATACCTGGCTACGTAAGCCTTTTTCAGCATAATCAGGATTAAAACGAATACCTGATTGGCCTTCACGTAAGTGAGTAGAGACTGTTTGCTTATCATTACCTAAGCAAGAAACGATTCCGATCCCAGTAATAACGGCACGACGCATAAATGGCATCCTTAGAAGTTATCGGTAGAGGTAAATAAACCAACGCGTAAACCGTCGGCACTGTAAATTTCACGGCCATCAACGCTCACTGAGCCATCAGCAATGGCTAGAATAAGTGAGCTGTTGATGGTGCGTTTGATATCGATTTTATAGGTAAGCTTTTTTGCCGTCGGCAGTACTTGGCCGAAAAACTTGACCTCTTTCGAGCCTAACGCTCGGCCACGGCCAGGATTACCTAACCAGCCTAAAAAGAAGCCAACGAGTTGCCACATGGCATCGAGTCCAAGGCAACCTGGCATGACTGGATCACCTTTAAAGTGGCAATCAAAAAACCACAGATCAGGGGTAATATCCAGTTCGGCAATGATTTCTCCTTTACCGTATTTACCGCCAGTTTCACTGATATGCACGATACGGTCCATCATCAGCATGTTGGGTGCGGGCAATTGCGCATTACCTGCTCCGAAGAGCTCTCCACGGCTGCACTGCAGCAATTCTTCGTAGGTAAAGGCGTTTTGTTTTGTCATGCGGGTTCCTCAAGTGCCTATGGCTGTATGGCAAATCAAATATTTAGCGGTAGAGTATAATGCTTCTGCGGCAAAAGTTTTTCAGCTAGTCGCTGAGTGACTCGCCCTTTAGCTGCGGCTATTGTTCATGCCCGATGCAAAATACTCAATTAGATAAAGGGTGAGACCCAAGCAGCGACTCAAAAGTCACAGCTGATTGTAAGACAATCTAAAATAATATGCAGTGTGTTATATGAGAAAAAGACCTAGGTGTGAGCGCTGTGCCCGTCCTGTTGCCTATTGCTTATGCGCGCAGATCCCGCAACTCGCTAGCCAAACCAAGGTGTTAATTTTGCAGCATCACAGCGAGCAGTCCCATGCTTTAAATACCGCGCGCCTAGCGTATTTAGGGCTATGTAATGCAGAGTTGTGGGTCGGTGAGCACTTTGAAACGCTGGCTACTTACTTAGCGCAACAGGCGCTGCATTATCGTCCCGTACTGCTCTATCCCAATGATTCAGCCCAGGTGCTGCTGCCTTATGTTGTTGAGCACCCGCTCCAGCAACAGGCTGAAACAATTAGTAATGAAGTGCCTTTGGCAGCCGCTGAAAAACCTTATTTGTTGGTGGTGCCCGATGGCACCTGGAAAAAAGCTCGTAAATTGATCTATCTCAATTCTAGCTTAGCGCAGTTGCCAACCGTTACCTTAGCCTCACCACCGGCTTCTGAGTATCGTTTGCGGGCGGCCAAAGAAGCCAATGCGTTATCAACCATTGAAGCCATTACTGTTGCGTTAAATACACTGGAGCAACCGCAGCGGTTTGATGCCTTGTTGCGACCCTTTAACTGCTTAATTGAGCAGCAAATTAGCGCTATGGGTGAGCAACGTTATCAGCAAAACTATCTGCAAGCTAAGAACAGCTCGCGCTAAATCAGTTAAACTAACCAGCGATTTATCTTATCTAGGCTAGCTATGAACCCTTCATTTATTCATCTTCGTTTGCACAGTGAATTTTCTTTAGTCGATGGTTTAGTGCGGATTAAACCCTTGATGGACGCCCTGACGCAGATGAATATGCCAGCGGTGGCGATCACCGATCAGAGCAACATGTGCTCGCTGGTGAAGTTTTATCGTAGTGCAATGGGTAAGGGGATTAAGCCCATTATTGGTGCCGATATTTGGTTGGCGGCTGAGGAGCGTGATCAATCTGCAACGCGGTTAACGCTGCTGGCCATGAATAATCAGGGCTATCGTAACCTGACCGAAATTGTTTCTTTAGGCTATACCCAAGGCCAGCATCTAGGCCAGATGCTGGTGCAAAAAGAGTGGGTAGTGGCTAATAGTGAAGGATTAATTGCGCTGTGCGGAGCCAAAGAGGGAGAAATTGGGCGCGCCTTATTGCAGCGCAACAGTGATAAAGCTAAACAGTTGGCGAGTTTTTGGCAGAGCACTTTTCCTGAGCGTTTTTATCTTGAGTTACAACGCACCCAACGCCCTGGTGATGAAGAACATGTGCAACAGGCAATTCAGTTAGCAGCGGCGCTTGAGCTGCCGGTGGTGGCAACTAATGATGTTCGTTTTTTGGCCCAAGAAGACTACGAGGCCCATGAAACACGGGTATGTATCGGAGAAGGGCGGATTTTAGATGATCCCAGACGGCCACGTAACTACTCTGATCAGCAATATTTAAAAACACCTGAGCAAATGGCTCAGCTATTTCAGGATATCCCTGAAGCGCTGGCCAATACCGTAGAAATTGCTAAGCGCTGTAACGTTGAAGTGCGCTTAGGTCAGCACTTTTTGCCCGACTTTCCGGTGCCAGAAGGCATGACCATTGATGATTACTTACGCCATGTGTCCTTTGAGGGATTAGAAGAGCGGCTCTCTGTGAGCTTGCCAACAGACACTGAGGATTATGCAGCGAAACGGCAAGTTTATGTTGATCGGCTAACCTTCGAGCTGGATATTATTATTCAGATGGGCTTTCCCGGTTATTTTTTAATCGTCATGGACTTTATTAAGTGGGCGAAAAATAACGGCGTGCCGGTAGGCCCTGGCCGGGGTTCGGGGGCGGGAAGCTTAGTGGCTTACGTGCTGCATATTACTGACCTTGATCCATTGCAGTATGACCTGCTGTTTGAGCGTTTCTTAAACCCCGAGCGGGTGTCGATGCCCGACTTTGACGTCGACTTCTGCATGGATGGTCGTGACCGGGTGATTGAGTACGTGGCCAATGCTTACGGCCGTGATGCTGTTAGCCAGATTATTACCTTTGGCACCATGGCCGCTAAAGCGGTGGTGCGCGATGTGGCGCGCGTGCAAGGTAAGCCGTATTCACTGGGCGATCGGTTATCGAAAATGATCCCCTTTGAAGTGGGGATGACTTTAAATAAAGCCTTTGAGATGGAAGAGTCGCTGCGTGATTTTGTGACCCATGATGAAGAGGCTAAAGAAATCTGGGAAATGGCGCTCAAGCTTGAAGGGGTAACCCGAGGCACCGGTAAACACGCCGGTGGGGTGGTGATTGCGCCTACGGTGTTAACCGACTTTTCTCCGGTAGCCTGTGATGAAGATGGCAGCGGCCTAGTTACTCAGTTTGATAAAGATGACGTAGAAGCTGCAGGGCTGGTGAAGTTTGACTTCTTGGGACTGCGAACCCTCACCATTATCAAGTGGGCGCTAGAAACCATTAACCGTGACCGTGCCGCCTTGGGTGAAGAACCCTTGGTGATTGATTTTATTCCTCTAGACGATAAACCCACCTATCAGTTATTGCAGCGAGCTGAAACCACCGCGGTGTTCCAGTTGGAATCACGGGGGATGAAAGAGCTGATTAAAAAGCTCAAGCCCGACTGTTTAGAAGACTTAATTGCGTTGGTGGCGTTGTTCCGTCCTGGTCCTTTGCAGTCGGGCATGGTCGATGACTTTATTAACCGTAAGCACGGCCGCGCCGAATTAGCCTATCCGCACCCTGATTATCAGTATGCCGGGCTTGAGCCGGTGCTGGAGCCGACCTACGGGATTATTTTGTATCAAGAGCAAGTGATGCAAATTGCCCAGGTGATGGCCGGTTATAGCCTCGGTGAGGCGGATATGTTGCGGCGGGCCATGGGTAAGAAAAAGCCCGAAGAAATGGCCAAGCAGCGCGGTGGTTTTATTGAAGGGTGTGCACGTAACAATATTGATGCCGATTTGGCCGGTAATATTTTTGATCTGGTGGAAAAGTTTGCCGGTTATGGTTTTAACAAGTCGCACTCGGCGGCTTATGGGCTGGTGTCTTATCAAACCGCGTGGCTGAAAACCCATTACCCACCGCAGTTTATGGCAGCAGTCTTGTCGGCCGATATGCATAACACCGATAAGGTGGTGACGCTGATTGAAGAGTGTCGCAGTATGCAGCTGAATCTGTTGCCGCCTGATGTCAATAGCTCAGATTATAAGTTTACTGTTGATGAGCAGCAGCAAGTGGTCTATGGCTTAGGGGCGATTAAGGGGGTGGGTGAAGGTCCGGTTGAGGCCATTATTGAAGGGCGTGGAGCGACAGACTTTAAAGACCTGTTTGATTTTTGTGCGCGGATTGATTTAAAGCGGGTTAATAAACGCACCCTCGATGCCTTGGTTCGTTCTGGCGCCTTTGATCGATTAGGGCCGTTATTTGATGAGAACTTTGAGCGCTATAAACCGCAAATTGATGCTAATCGGGCGATTTTATTGCAATCCATGGAAGAGGCGATTCAGGCCGCTGAGCAAACCGTGCGCGATCGAGACAGTGGTCATATGGATTTATTTGGCGGTGTGTTTGCCGAGCCTGAGGTGAATCCTTATCAAAAATACTTACAGTCACGCCCCCTAAGCATGAAAGAGCGTCTCAAAGGAGAAAAAGACACTTTAGGGGTTTATCTCACCGGCCATCCAATTGATGAGTACGAAGTTGAGGTTCGGCGTTTTGCTAAGCAAAAAATCAGTGATCTGCATCCTTCGCGCGAGCCACAAACTATTGCTGGGTTGATTGTGAATTTACGGGTGATGCGCAATAAGCGGGGCGATAAAATGGGCTTTATCACCCTTGATGATCGCTCCGGGCGAATCGAGGCTTCCTTATTTGCCGATGCCTTTAGTCAGGCCGAGACCTTATTGCAAACCGATGCGTTAGTGGTGGTCAAGGGGGTGGTTAGTCATGATGATTTTTCCGGTGGATTACGCTTTCGGGTTAATGAGGTGTATAGCTTAGAGCAAGCCCGAACTAATTTAGCCAGCAGCTTACAGTTGCGCTTAGATTATCGGCTGCCGCCCAAGCAGTTACAGCAAATTCAGCAACATTTGCAACAGCACAGAGGCGCTTGCTTAGTCACAATTGACTATAGTACGCCAGGGGCAAAGGCGTTACTGTCGTTAGCAGACGCGTGGCAAGTTGCGCCGAACGATACGCTGATTCAGTCGCTACGTGACTTACTTGGTGAGGATAACGTCTTTTTAGATTATCGCTGACATTCGTTGCGCAATCTTTTACAGTAAAACCTTTTAATTAGTCAGCTTCCGACCCATGGGTCGTAGCAGCAAGATGGATAACTAGATGAACCCAAATTTTCTAGATTTTGAACAGCCGATTGCCGATCTACAGGCTAAGATCGAAGAGCTTCGCCTCGTGGGCAATGACAATGAGCTAAATATTGGTGAAGAGATCTCTCGCCTAGAAGAGAAAAGTAAATCACTGACCAAAAATATTTTCTCTGACCTAAGCAGCTGGCAGATTGCGCGTTTAGCGCGTCATCCGCAGCGTCCTTATACCTTGGATTATATTGAGCATATTTTTACCGAGTTTGAAGAGCTGCATGGCGATCGTCACTTTGCTGATGACGCGGCCATTGTCGGTGGCTTAGCACGGTTAGAGGGCATTCCGGTGATGGTCATTGGCCATCAAAAAGGCCGTGAAGTTCGCGAGAAAGTGCGCCGCAACTTTGGTATGCCGCGTCCTGAAGGCTACCGTAAGGCTTGCCGTTTAATGGAAATGGCTGAGCGCTTTAAGTTACCGATCATTACCTTTATTGATACGCCAGGCGCTTACCCAGGAATTGATGCTGAGGAGCGTGGCCAAAGTGAGGCCATTGCTTGGAACCTGCGGGTGATGTCGCGCCTAAAAACGCCGATTATCTCTACCGTAATCGGTGAGGGTGGATCAGGTGGTGCGTTGGCGATTGGGGTGTGTGATCGTTTGAATATGCTGGAGTATTCAACCTACTCGGTGATTTCACCCGAAGGTTGTGCATCGATCTTATGGAAAACGGCTGATAAAGCAGCCGATGCGGCTGAAGCGATGGGCGTCACTGCCGAGCGTTTAAAAGGCTTAGGGATTGTCGATAAGGTGATTGATGAACCACTGGGCGGTGCGCACCGTGATTACCAGCAAATGGCGAGTGATGTTAAACAGCAGTTATTAGTGCAGTTACGTGAGCTACAAGGTCTCGAAACAGAGGCTTTGTTAGCCCAACGCTATGAGCGCTTAATGAGCTACGGCATCGCCTAGTTGCTGCTTGTATGTCGTTAGTCAGCTTGGTGCGCCAGCAGCTTGAGCCTTGGCTAACGGCTAAACGCTGGGTCATCGCTTTTTCGGGCGGGGTCGACTCAGTGGCATTACTGAGTGCGGTGGCCGCGATGCGCCAGCAACAGCCTACGCCACCGCTGGTGGCGCTGCATATTCATCATGGGTTGCAGGCAACAGCGGAGGCTTGGCCGGCGTTTTGCCAGCAGCTGGCTACTGCATTAGGCGTTGAGTTTAGCTGGCGCCAAGTGCAAGTTGATCAACGTCTAGCGAGTGTTGAGCAAGCGGCCCGTGACGCGCGCTACCGTGGCTTTAGTGAGTTTATTCAGCCAGGTGAGGTATTACTAACCGGGCATCATCTCGATGATCAAGCGGAAACGGTTTTATTTCGCGCCTTACGCGGATCAGGAGTGCTAGGGCTAGCGGCTATGCCAGTGCAGCGGCCCTTAGCTGCGGGCCAGTTAGTGCGGCCGTTATTGCAAGTGAGCAAGCAGCAGCTGGAGCATTATGTACGTGCTCAAGGCTTATCTTGGGTGGAAGATCCTAGCAATCTAAGTGATAGCTATGATCGAAACTTTATTCGCAATCAAGTCATTCCGCTGTTAACTCAGCGCTGGCCTCAGTCTACCCAAAGTTTGGCACGGGTGGCACAGCACAGTGCTGAAGCCCAGCAGTTATTAGATGAGCTGGCAGCACAAGATCTGCAGCAAGCGCAGTTAGCGCCAGCATTTAGCTGGTTATCCCTTCCAAGTTTAGACTTAACCGTTATTCAGCAATTATCCACGGCGCGGCAAAAAAATCTGCTGCGCTATTGGTTGCGTGATTTCAGTTTGATGCCTGATGCCGCGCACTGGCAAGGTTGGTTTGACTTACGTGATGCGCAGCCAGATAAAAATCCGTTGTGGCGTTTAGCCGGTGGGCAAGTGCAGCGTTATCAGCAACGCTTGTATTGGTTGTCCAATGCGTGGTTGCAGGCAGCGCCGTTTCGAGCTTTTGATCTAGGCCAGCAGACTGAATGGACGACCCCTCAAGGATTAGTACAGCTGACAGGAGTTACCCCGTTAGCGCGGCCGCAGTTCAGGATTAGCACGCGTCAAGGCGGGGAGCGTTTGCAGTTAGCAGGGCGTGGTCAGCGTGATTTAAAGCGCTTGTTGCAAGAAGTGCAGTTACCTAGTTTTTTACGTGATAGGATTCCACTGCTTTGGCATCAGCAGCAGTTAGTGGCGGTGGCCAATTTTCCGCAGTTAACCGCTGCCGGTTTTGAATCCCTTGAGTTTTGCTGGCAACCTTGGCCAGTGTTTTAGTTAGAGAGTAACCATGGCAGCAATTGTCACGCCATTTTGGCAGCGTAAAACCATGCAAGAGATGACCACAGAAGAGTGGGAGTCTTTGTGTGATGGGTGTGGGCTTTGTTGCTTGCAAAAGCTTGAAGATGAAGAAGATGGCGATATTTATTACACCAATATTGCCTGTAAATTATTAGATCTAGACAGCTGTCAGTGTACCAATTACGCCGAGCGTAAAACCTTTGTTCCCGACTGTATTCAACTGACACCGGCCCAAGTGGATGACTTTAAATGGTTACCAAAAACCTGTGCCTATCGACTAGTGGCTGAAGGCAAAGATTTGCCAGTCTGGCATCATCTGGTGTGTGAAAACACTGATGCGGTACATGTTGAGCGCATTTCTTACAGTGGTCGCATGGTCAGTGAGTTAAGCGTGGCTGAAGATGATTGGGAACAGCATTTAATTTTTAAAAGTAGTTAATTTAGGATACTTACCATGTTAAAAAAAATAACCGTTTTAGCGTCCGCTGCTTTATTTTCAGCCCAGTTATTGGCGGCTGATTTTCCTAAGGTGATGCTAACCACCAGTGCCGGTGAGATTGAGCTTGAGTTAAATGATGAAAAAGCACCGATCAGTGTGGCTAACTTTCTCACCTATGTAGATGAAGGCAAATACAACGACACGATTTTTCATCGTGTGATTCCTAATTTTATGATTCAAGGCGGTGGTTTTGACGCCAATATGCAGCAACAAGCGACCCATGCGCCGATTAAAAATGAAGCGGATAATGGTTTGAAAAATGAGCGCGGTAGCATTGCTATGGCTCGCACTCAGGTGGTGGACTCAGCTACTTCGCAGTTTTTTATTAACCACGCCAATAATGATTTTTTAAATAACGGTGCCCGTGATTTTGGTTATGCGGTGTTTGGTAAAGTGACCAAAGGAATGGATGTGGTAGATAAAATCGCCCAGGTTCCGACCCGTAGCTTTGGTATGAACCGCGATGTGCCAGTTGAGCCGGTGATTATTTTAAAAGCCGAGCGGGTAGCTAAGTAAACCCTAGACTTGGGGCTGTTTGTTGGTTTGATTGATCACAACAGCCCAATTAATTCCTAATCAGTCATCTGAGGGTGGCGGGTTAGGGATAATTTGAGTATTAGTTTGGAAATGGATCTATGGATAGTCAGTTTCTGGCAGGCGATACGTCATTAGCTTCACAGTTTCGCTCGATTTATTTACTGGGGGCTAATACTGCCAGCTATAAGTTTGCCCTTGCTAAAGCTTTGCTAAGTTATCAAGGTCAGGATCAAACCTTTGTTAGTTTGGATGAGTTGACCCCAATCTTTGCGCAGTACTTGTTAGAACACGTACAAACCGGTAAGCGGCAAATTAATGGGACAGGTGGCGTCGGCAAAATGCTCAATGTCTTGACCTTGTACAGCCTTGGCCAAATTACAGAGCAACAAATGTTGCAGGTGGTTCGAGCTGAAGGTTTTAGGTATGTATTAGATGCTTTTCATCGCCTGCCAAATAGTCAGCAAGCTACTCCTTTCTTTTATAAGGTAGGGCAAGGGAGTTACCAAGGAATCAGCCTGACCGATGAGTTGTTCGATTTGGCCACTCAACAAAGTAGTACTGACTTGATGGCAGAAGTAGAAGGACGCTGGTGTTTGGTTGAGTCGGCTTGGACAGAAAATAGTGAAATTGCTCTTGAGTATGATCTTGCTACCGAACAACTTTTTTATGCGAAAGCAGCGGTTAATGAGGAAGGTAAAGCTTCTTATTTGCGGACAGATTTAACAGCTATCCGTAAGCCGCTTAATGGTTATCAGAAGGGTAAGTGCTTTTATTGTTACGGCCCTCTTTCTATTACGGCGTCGCAAGCTACGTTTTGTAATGTAGATCATGTTATCCCACTGTCAATTCAACAGGGGGCACGTGAAGACTTACAGTTAAATGAGGCTTGGAACTTAGTGTTAGCTTGCCCATTGTGCAGTGATAAAGCAGATAATATGCCGTTATTTAAATCTATAGCCTCATTACATCGTCGTAATGAGTATCTGATTGAGAGTGCTCATCCATTAAAAGAAAATATTCTTAGAAGCACAGGATATACAGTACAGAAGCGAAAAGAATTTTTACGTAAACGCTTTGAATATGCTTGTAGTTTACGAGCGGCTTCATGGCAGCCTAAAGAAATTTTAGGTAGTAGTTTCTAGTTCAGCTACTGTGAGGAGCGCTAATGAGGAGCGAGCATTATTATAATCAGCATGCCGCGCACTTTGTTGAGGCGACCTTTGAGGTCGATATGTCCAATATCTATGCGGTTTTTCTACAGCATATGGAAAAAAATGGCCGTATCTTAGATGTTGGCTGCGGTTCTGGACGTGATGCTTTATATTTTACTCGGCAAGGATTTTCAGTAGATGCATTTGATTCCGCTCAAGAGTTAGTAGCCTTAGCAAGAATAAGAACTAGATTGCCTATTGAGCATAAAAGTTTTTACACCCTAGAGGCCCATAATCAGTACGATGGCTTTTGGGCGTGTGCTTCTTTATTGCATTGCAAGCGAGAGCGATTACCTGAAGTGTTTCAGCGCTTGATCAGAGCGTTAAAAGTAGGTGGCGTAGGTTATTGCTCGTTTAAGTGCGGCGTGCACGACAGCAGTCAAGCTGGGCGTAGCTTCGTCAATCTCAATGAGTCGCAGCTTAATGCACTCTTAAGCGGTTTGGCTAATATTCAGGTATTGAAACTCTGGGTGACAGCGGATAACCGCGTAGATAGGCAGGATAAATGGTTGAATTTGCTGATTCAGAAAGCAGCGATTGATTAACTTAGGCTAATTAATCAGGCTGGCGGTGAAATACCGCGCTAGCCTGATTGCAGCTAACACTAAACAGTTAGCGCTCTAAATATTGCAGCTTGTCTTTCACCCCATCCCATTCTTCAGCATCTGGTAGTGGGTCTTTCTTTTCGGTGATGTTGGGCCAGATTTCGGCGAGGTCAGCGTTTAGCTCTAAGTATTCTTGCTGATCTTCTGGCAGCTCATCTTCGGCAAAAATCGCTTCGGCAGGGCACTCTGGTTCACACAGGGCGCAGTCGATGCACTCGTCGGGGTGAATCACTAAAAAGTTAGGGCCTTCGTAGAAGCAGTCAACTGGGCAAACTTCAACGCAATCAGTGTATTTACATTTAACACAGTTATCGGTTACCACGAATGTCATGTTAATTCTCTCCTCAAGGGTGCTGCTTGGGTAATGACAGCAAATAAGCGCTCTTTATGGCGTTACATTCTAAAAGTAAAAACGAGGGCGATTCTAGCAGTTTACCGAGGTAAAAGTTAGATTTGCCGCTTCCATTCATATAACAAATTCAAAGCCTCAATCGGGGTTAATTGATCTAAGTTAGCTTTTGATAAATCCTTAACCAAAGGGTGGGGGTGCTTGGCGGCAAATAAATCAGCCTGCAGAGGTGTTTCAGGCACTGCTTGAGCGGTGCTTGGAGGCGGTGCAGTTTTAGCTGCAGTTGATTGCTGCTCGGCAGTTTCTAGGCGTGATAAATGCTGCTTAGCCCGTTGAATCACATGCTCTGGAACCCCGGCTAACTGGGCGACTGATAAGCCATAGCTTTGGCTGGCAGGGCCAGGTTTAACGTGGTGTAAAAAGACGATTTTGTCTTGATGCTCGGTAGCGGTTAAATGCACGTTACTGACTTGGCTAAAGCTTTCGGGCAGTGCAGTCAGTTCAAAGTAGTGGGTGGCAAACAGTGTCCAGGCATTTAGATCAGCCAGCTCTTCTGCTGCCGACCAGGCCAGCGATAAGCCGTCAAAAGTACTGGTGCCACGGCCCACTTCATCCATCAGCACTAAGCTATTGGCGGTGGCGTTATGCAAAATATTGGCTGTTTCACTCATTTCCACCATAAAGGTTGAGCGCCCACCGGCTAAGTCATCACTGGAGCCAATGCGGGTAAAAATACGGTCCAATAATGACAGCTCGCACGCTGCAGCAGGAACAAAACTACCAATATGCGCCAGCAGAGCAATTAACGCGGTTTGCCGCATATAGGTCGATTTACCCCCCATATTCGGCCCGGTGATAATCAGCATGCGGCGTTGTTCGGTTAAGTCCAGATCATTGGCAACAAAGGGGGTAGTTAATACTTGCTCCACCACCGGATGACGACCTTGTTCAATTTTTAAACAAGGGGTTTGGCTAAAGTGCGGACGACTTAAATCGAGGGTCATGGCGCGTTCGGCAAGGTTAGCCAGTACATCCAGCTCGGCGAGGGCGCTAGCAGTGGTTTGTAGGTCGGCTAAAAACTCAATCAGGTGCTCAATTAGCTCATCATAAAGTTGCTTTTCCCGAGCCAGTGCGCGGCTTTTGGCGGACAGCGCTTTATCTTCAAAGGTTTTAAGTTCTGGAGTAATAAAGCGCTCGGCATTTTTTAGGGTTTGCCGACGAATATACTCAGCTGGGGCGCTTTCTGCTTGCTTACTTGGAATTTCAATAAAGTAGCCATGCACCCGGTTATAACCAACTTTTAAATTAGCTAGCCCGGTACGGGCTTTTTCCCGCGCTTCAAGATCCATTAAAAACTGGCCCGCGTTTTCACTTAGTGACAACAGCTCATCCAGTTCGCTGTCGTAGCCAGTTTTTAGCACGCCTCCTTCACGAATGACGGCCGGAGGATTATCAATAATCGCCCGTTGCAAAGTATCTGCCAGCTCAGGGTAGAGGTTGACTTCAGTGGCTAGTTGTTGCAGATGAGGCGCAGGACTTTGGGCGAGCTGGGCACTGAGTTGTTGTTGTAATTTAGGCAAGGCAGCTAGGGCATCGCGTAAACGGGCTAAATCACGGGGTTTGGCGCTACGTAAGCCAATTCGGGCTAAAATTCGTTCAATATCACCAATTTCTTTGAGTAAAGGCTGTAATTGCTCGTAATGGTAGTGATCCAAACAACTTTGGATGGCTGCTTGACGGGCTAATAAGGTCTGCTCAATGCGTAACGGGCGATGCAGCCATCGGGTCAATAAACGGCTGCCCATACTGGTTTGACAGCGATCCATGACTGATTGCAGGGTATTATCGCGTCCGCCAGCTAAGTTAAGGTCTAGCTCAAGGTTACGCCGAGTTGCTGCATCCATAATCACCGTATCAGTTAAGCGCTCGTGAATCAGACGACGAATATGCGGCAGCGCGGTGCGCTGGGTTTCTTTGGCATAGGCTAATAAACAACCAGCAGCGCCAATCGCTAGCGGTAATTGATCGCAGCCAAAGCCTTTTAAGTCTTGGGTAGAAAATTGCTGACACAGCGCTTTATGGGCGCTATCAAAATCAAATTCCCAGCTGGGGTAGCGCTGGCAGTTACGACGGCGTTCAAGGGGCGAGTCGCTTGGCCACTGATCAGGGATTAATAACTCCGCCGGTTTAAGCCGTTCAAGCTCAGCCAGCAGGCTTTCCCAGCCCTGTAGCTGCTGCACACTAAAACGGCCACTGGTGATATCCAGCACGGCTAAGCCAAAGCCTTTTTCATCGCCTTGAACGGCGGCCAGATAGTTATCTTTGTGCTCATCGAGTAGGGCTTCATCAGTGACGGTGCCCGGCGTTAAAATGCGCACCACTTGGCGCTCTACTGGCCCTTTACTAGTGGCAGGATCACCCACTTGCTCGCAAATAACCACCGATTCGCCAAGTTTGACCAAGCGTGCTAAATAGCCTTCCGCCGCATGGAAGGGGATTCCGGCCATGGGTACACTTTTGCCGGCTGACTGGCCACGTGAAGTGAGGGTGATATCGAGCAGATGCGCGGCTTTTTTGGCGTCATCATAAAATAACTCGTAAAAATCCCCCATGCGATAGAACATAATTTGCTCTGGGTGCTGGCTTTTTAAGCGCAAGTACTGCTGCATCATCGGGGTATGGTTAGCAAGTTGGGTCATAAGTCTCTTAACGCTTGGCGTCGGTTAGCGACGTCTAAGCTCGTCAATTTCTCGCGCTCGATGCGCTAGCTAAGAAAAGCCGAGCTTTAAAATTGCGGGGACGATATTCTAGCAGCAATTTAAATCATTTTAGAAAACTGCCCGCACTAATCAGCCAGTAGCTGCTAGGTCGGTTGTGGGTGAGCAGATGATGAGGCGGCAATGATTGTTCCAGCAAAACGTGGGTTTTGGCAATTACTCTTAACCTTGCAAGGCTCGGTATTACCAAGGGTGCTGCCGCAAATCTTGTTAGTGGCACTGCTCAGTGGTGTTGCTTGGCTGATGTATGACTACTTGCCCAATTACTTTACCAGTTACAGTGCCTCGGCCTTTGGTTTGCTGGGATTATTGCTGTCGTTACTGCTTGGGTTTCGTAACAACGCCAGTTACGCCCGTTGGTGGGAAGGGCGTCAGCAGTTAGGTGCATTAATTATGCATGCTCGCTCATTGGGGCGACTGGCAGCCAGTCATCTTACTCAAGCGGAAAGCCAGGCCACTCAGCAGCAGATTTTCTTATTGCTACGGGCGTTTAATCGGTGTTTGATTTATGGGTTGCGCGATAAGCCCGTAGCCGTTGAATTAGCTGCCATTTTAGGCGCCGAGCAGGCGCAGCGCGTGGCGAAAAAGTCGAATCCCGCCGACTATTTATTGTTGTTACTAAGCCAGCAGGTGGCCTATGCACGGCGTAAGGCCTGGTTAAGTGAAATTATGGCCGCAGAGTTTGAGTCGTTAATTTCTGAACTGGCCAATGTGCAAGCCGCTTGCGAGCGCTTAAAAGCCACGCCCATACCCTTTGCTTATATGTTGCTGGCGCATCGCACAGCCTATTTGTTCTGTTTTTTATTGCCTTTTGCGCTGATCGCCACCACCGGTCTAACCACACCGATTATTAGCTGTGTGGTGGCTTATGCGTTTTTTGGCTTAGATGCACTCAGTGCTGAGTTAGAAGAGCCCTTTGGCGAGCAGCCCAATCAGTTACCGCTATTTGCCATTGAGCGCACCTTAGACATTAACTTACTGGAAGCTCAGGAGCTGCCAGCTCCACCGCCGTTAACGGCGGTGAAGTATTGGCTCAATTAAGGGCGGGTATTCTGTTGAGTAGCGCTTAGTTGGTTAGGCTCAGCCAGATCGGCGCGTGGTCCGAGGGCTTTTCCATGGCGCGCAGTTCATAGTCGATACCGGCGTCTTGTAAGCGATCAGCTAACGCCGGCGAGTGCATAATTAAATCAATGCGTAACCCGCGCTTAGGAGTGTCCTCAAAGCCGCGACTACGGTAATCAAACCAGCTGAACTGATCATTGACTTGTGGATGCAGCTGGCGAAAGCTATCGCCTAAGCCCCAGTTTTTTAACCGCTCCAGCCACTCACGCTCTTCAGGTAAGAAGCTGGTTTTTCCTGTGCGTAACCAACGCTTAGCATTTTGCTCGCCAATCCCAATGTCTTCACAGGCCGGTGAAATATTAAAGTCGCCCATGACAATCACAGGGTCCTGCGGGGTGAATTGGCCTTCTAGCAGCTGCTGTAAGTCTTCATAATATTTACGTTTGGCGGGAAACTTTGTTTCGTGGGCGCGGTTTTCCCCTTGGGGGAAGTAGCCGTTCATCACGGTAATCGGAGTGCCTTGGGCATCTTCATAAACACCCCAGATAAAGCGCCGTTGGGCATCTTCGGCATCATCTGGAAAACCTTTATGAATTGCCAGAGGTGCTTTTTTAGAGGCTAGGGCGACGCCGTAATGGCCCTTTTGGCCGTGGAAATGTACGTGGTAACCAAGCTCGTCAAATAAGTGACTGGGAAATTGCTCGTCAGCAACTTTGGTTTCTTGAAAACCAATCACATCGGGTTGATGTTTTTCCACTAAAGCGCTGAGTTGATGGGGGCGGGCGCGTAGGCCATTGATGTTAAATGAAACAAGTTTCATAGAAATAGGTCTAGCTCTGTTAATGAATTTAAAGTGAGTCCTGTTAAAGTATAGCCTTTTGTAAAATTCAAATGCTGCATCTGTAGGTAAACAAGCGGGCTAGCGTTAATTAGGCCCATAGTACAGATGGGGATAAAACTGAGTTGCTATACTAGACGCATCCTAACCAGAGAGAGCTAGCGTGCTAAAAAAACTATCAGGATGGCTACTGCTGGCTTCGACCAGCATGGCATTTGCGGAGGCAAAACTTGAGGTGAGCGTGGAGCCCGCCAGTAAAGCCTTAAAAGAGAATATCGAAGCCTATATTGGGGATTTAGAAGACCGCGATGCCGAGGCGTTGCGCCGTTATGAGCGCGCAGTAAAAGCCCAGGTTGAGCAAGCCAGCCAAGCCTTAGGCTATTATCACGCCGAGATCAGCACCGAAGTGGTTGAGGGCGATAAGCCGACCCTGAAAGTTAAGGTGCAGCGCGGCCAACCGGTACGTTTAGGCGTGGTTAATATTGAAGTGCGCGGGCCGGCCGCTGAGTTAAAGGCTTTTCAGTTTGAGCCAGAGCCTAAGCTAGAGCCTGGCGCGCGTTTAGATCATAGCCTGTATGAAGGACGTAAAAGCGATATTCAAAATGCCGCGTTACGTTTAGGTTTTTTTCAGGGCAAATTTATCGAGCATGCCCTTGTGATTGATCCGGCGGCTAACCTTGCGGATATTCATTTGGTATTTGATAGTGGCCCGCGTTATTTATTGGGCGAAGTGTCTTTTAATGACGACAGCAAAATTAATCAAGACCTATTACAGCGTTTAGTGCCCTTTAAGGCCGGCGAGCCTTACAACTCTGCGCGGGTTGCCAAGTTGACGCAAAATTTGCAAGAAACCGGCTACTTTGCGGATGTGCGGGTGGATGCATCAGATAAAAACGCCAGTTCCACGCATATTATTCCGGTGCAGGTTACAGCTTTGCCTGCCAAACCGCGCACTATGGGCGTTGGATTTGGCTATTCAACGGATGTGGGCGTGCGTGGGCGTTTTAGTTGGGAGCGGCACCGAGTCAATCGCGCCGGCCATAAGTATGGCTTTGATGCCGAGTTATCTGCGCCACGGCAAAATGTCACCACTTGGTATCAAATTCCTCTGACCAGTCCTTTAAGTGATCATTTGCGTTTTTTTGGCGGTTATGAGAGACGAGAGCTAATTGATGCCGATACCGAGCGCGCTACCTTGGGTTTGCAGTGGCAAAAACAAGTGAAATGGGATTGGCAACGGATTGTAGGCCTGCGCTATGAACAAGAAAAGTTTGATTTTGGCGGCAATACTAAAAAACGCACCACGGAATTTTTAATGCCCAGTGTGGTGTTTTCCAAACTTAAAAGTGACTCACCGCTTGATCCCAGCCATGGTTATCGTGCGCAACTGGATGTACGTATGGCCCGTGAGGGTTTCTTAGCCGATGCGGATTTGGTGTATGTCAATGCCTTAGTTAAGGGATTAACTACGGTGGCAGATCGCCATCGTTTCTTAGGCCGTTTTGAAATGGGTGCAATTGATAGTAATAACTACGACAAAGTACCGCCTTCGATGCGCTTTTTTGCCGGCGGCGATCAAAGTATTCGCGGCTACGCCTTTGAAACCTTGTCGCCTCGTGATGCTGAAGGCAACCGCATTGGTGGTCGTTACCTATTAGCTACCAGTGCTGAGTATCAGTACGGCATTACCGATAAATGGCGGGTGGCAACCTTTGTCGATCATGGTAACTCAGTGGATAGTTGGAGCGACTCGATGAAAACCAGTGCCGGGATCGGGGTGCGTTGGGTGTCACCGATTGGGCCGTTGCGCTTAGATTATGCGCAGCCAATTAATGATAAAGACAAAGGATGGCGTATCCATTTCTCAATGGGGCCAGAGTTATGAAGCGTAAGTTACTTATTGGGTTAGGTATTTTCTTTGGGCTAATTAGCCTTATTTTGCTCAGTGTGGCTGCCATCTTATATAGCGAAGCGGGCAATCGCTGGGCCTTAAGTAAAGTGCCGGGCTTAGAGGTGCAAGGCTTTCAGGGCAAGTTATTAGGTGATTGGTCGGCAGAGCAAATTAGTTGGCAGCAAGATGATACAAAGGCTCTCTTGCTGCAGCCTAAAATGCATTTAAGCGGTCGTTGCTTAATGCAAAAACGGATCTGTATTAATCATCTAGAAGTGGCCGAAATTCAGCTAGAGTTACCCGAAGAGACTGAGCCAACTCCACCTAGGGATGCCGATCTAGACTTGCCTGCACTTAAGTTACCGATTGAAATTGAAATTAAACGCTTAGCGGTTAATCGTTTACTACTTAATCAACAGCCATTAGTGACGGGGCTAGAAGCGCAATTGGCGTGGTTAAACAGCGGTGTCAGCATTGATCACTTAGTCCTGCATTACGCTGACATTGCGCTGCAAGCCCAAGGCTCGCTTGATCCGGCGGCTGCGCTGTGGACGACCGATCTTCAGTTGCAGGCGGTGATCCCACTTGAGCCTGAGGCCGAGCCACTGACTGCTAAGCTGCAGGCTGCAGGCCCGCTTAATCAGTTGCAGTTAACTGGCGCAACTTCAGGTTATCTGCAAGGCACATTATCGGGTGAGGTTGATGCGCTAGCGGTTGATTTACCATTAACTGCTACGCTTGAAATAACTGACTTTAATGCCACGCCTGAGCAGCCCAGTTTAACGGTCGAGCGGTTAGGATTAAGCGCGCAAGGGAACTTGAAACAGGGTTTTAGTATTCAGTCTGAAGGGCGGCTAAAGGGTGATACTGAGCCTGTGCTGCTGGATTTAAAGGCCTTTGCTCAACTGGACCAGGCTCGGATTGAGCAGTTAACCTTACAAGGTGCCGATCCGCAGCAATACATTAAAGCGACAGGCAACCTGAGCTGGCAGGATCAGCTACAGGCGCAGCTTAGGCTGGATTGGCAAGCGTTTCCTTGGCAGCAATTACTGCCAGGTGAGCCGCTACCTGTAACCTTAGATCAACTAACGGCTGAGCTTGAGCTCAAGGATGAAACTTACCAAGGACAGCTGGATGCCAGTCTGACAGGGCCAGAGGGCGTGTTTACTTTATCCGCACCAGTGACTGGGAATTTTCAGCAGTTACTGATTAAAAATCTACAGTTAGTGGCCGGACAGGGGCGATTAGCCGGTGATGTGCAGGTAGGGTTTGCCGAGCAAATTGATTGGCTGGCCGAGATTAACCTACACGAACTAAACCCGGCCTATTGGGTGCAAGAACTACCAGGTACGTTAGCTGGAACCTTGACCTCTAAAGGTCAGCTGCAAGGTGAGGCGCTGACAGCCGATGCAGAGCTGGCGCTAAAAGGAAAGTTGCGCAACCAGCAAACAGAGCTGCTGTTGAGTGCAGATGCCAAACCCGATCAGTATCGTTTACAACAGCTGCAGTTGTTGATGGGCAGTAACCGGATTAACGCCAAAGGCAGCTTAGTTAAACAGCAAGTCAAAGCCGACCTTAACTTAGATTTAGCTCAACTGTCCCAGTTATGGCCAGACTTATCTGGGGTGCTTAAAGGTCAAGCTGAAGTTTCCGGTATTCTTGATCAGCCAATACTAAACGCCAAGTTAAATGGGCAAAAAGTGGCCTATGACACCTTTAGAATTCAGCAGTTGATGCTGGACGCTAAGCTGTCTAACCAACAACAACTTAATTTGGCCAGTGAGCTGACGGGAATTGAGAGTGGTGAGACAGATCTAGGACAGCTTGCGCTTAAGGCTTCGGGCAAACTGGCGCAGCATCAACTGCAATTGGACCTAACGGGACCAACCCTAAATACCGCGTTAGCTGTAGCCGGAGGGGTTAATCAGCAGGGGGATTGGCGAGGACAGTTGCAACGGATGTTTATTGCGGCTGAAGGTCAGCGTTTTACTTTAGATCAAGCCACGCAGATTAATTATTTACATAGCGGCAAATTAACTGTCTCAGCACACTGCTGGAATAATCAAGAGGCCAGTCTCTGTGCCGAGCGTCAACAGCAATTATTACCTGAGCCTAATATTGATTATCGCCTGCGCAACTTTTCCTTAGCCTCTCTACAAGAGTTTTTGCCCGAGGATATTAAGCTTAGCGGTAAGGTGAATGGTCAGCTGCAGTTGGCATTACCGGCTGCAGGCCCTAAAGGCAAAATCTATCTAGATGCCAGTAATGGACTGGCAGAGGTAAAAGATCAAGGGCAGTGGCAACAATTGGCGTGGAAGACGTTAACGCTTGATAGTGATCTAACGCCACAAAAAGTGCTGTCGCGGGTGCAGTTTAAAGGAGCGACCACCGGTGCTTTAACTGCTGAGATCAGTCTTAATCCGCAACCAGCTGATAAGCCTATCAGTGGCCGTTTTACCTTGTCAGAGGTGGACCTGTCAGTATTAAAACCGTTTGTTACTCAGGTGGAACAGCTTGAGGGCAAAGTGGCTGGGCAAGGGGTGATTAGCGGCAGTTTAATGGCGCCACAAGTCACTGGGGTAATTGCGCTGAAGCAAGGGCTGTTAGCCGGTGGCGATTTGCCAATGGAAATGAAAAACCTGGCGTTGGAAGCCAAAATTGCCGGCAGCCGAGTGGATTTAACCGGTGGCTGGCATAGCGGTGCTAAAGGCCAAGGTCAGGTCGGTGGCTATGTGCAGTGGGAGCCAAGTTTAGATGTGAATGTCTTGGTGAAAGGCACGCAGCTACCGGTGGTAGTTGAACCCTATGCCGATGTGATTGTTGAGCCAGACTTAGTGATTGAGCTGGCGGACAATCGACTGCAAATTAATGGAGTGGTGCGGGTTCCTAAAGGGCAAATTGAGGTACCACAACTACCCGCCTCGGCCACTCGAGTCTCGCCTGATGCGCGCATTGTGGGTGAACAAGAGCCAGAACCGGGTATGCAAATGGCGATGGATGTCACCATTGAAGTAGGGGAGGAGCGACTTAAATTTAATGGGTTTGGCTTAACCGCGGATATTAAAGGGCACTTGAAGATGGGCGACAATATGGCCAGCTATGGCCAGTTAGCCTTAGCCAATGGCCGCTATAATGCTTATGGTCAGCGCCTAGAGATTCGTAAAGCACAACTATTATTTGAAGGGCCCATTAGTGAGCCGTTCTTAGATATTGAGGCGGTGCGGGTAACCGGTGATGTCACTGCTGGGTTACGTTTGACTGGCCCTGCCAGTCAGCCGGCCAGTGAAATCTTCTCTGATCCTTCCATGAGTCAGGAGCAAGCGTTATCTTGGTTACTGTTAGGGCGGCCGCTAGACGGTGGAGGTGATGGTAACGCCATGGCGCAAGCGGCGCTAGCGCTTGGCTTAATGGGCAGCACCCCAGTAGTTAATAAGTTGGCGGAATCGGTTGGGCTAAAAGAGTTCTCTTTAGATTCTGAAGGCAGCGGTGATGCCACCAGTGTTGCGGCTACTGGTAAAATCAATGACAAATTAAGTATGCGCTATGGCGTAGGAGTCTTTGAGCCATCGACTATTTTATCCTTGCGCTATGAGTTGACCAAACGCTTATACATTGAGGCCGCCAGTGGAGTCGCTAACTCGATTGATTTATTTTATAAGCGCAGTTTCTAGTCAAGGCAGTGTTCTGCTTGGATTAAATCAACTCAATCTAAGGGCCGCTCTGCGGCCCGGTGCTGGTCTGCTGATTAAAAAATGTTAAGATGCGCCGCACTTAGGTGCTGTGCTGGCCTGACTTCAATTACTGAAGCCACCGGCACAGCGTCCACCTCTATTTGTTAGGAACTGATCATGGCGAATGCCGAAAACTCGTTCATGCGCTTTATTCTGCAAGGCAGTTTAGTGGTGCAAATTGTCATCGGCTTAATCGCCGGTATCGCGCTGGCTTATTTTTTGCCAGAAACTGCTCGCTCACTCGCTTTATTAGGCGATTTATTTGTCACCGCGCTGAAGTCAGTGGCACCGGTACTGGTGTTTATTTTAGTGCTCGCTTCGATTGCTAATCACCGCACGGGAGCCCGCAGTAACATCGGACAAGTGATTAAGCTGTATGTGTTAGGAACCTTTTTAGCTGCTTTGGTGGCAGTTTTAGCTAGTTACTGGATTCCACTGACAGTGCAGCTAAAACCGGTAGCTGAGGCCCTAACCCCGCCTGGCAATATCACCGAAGTACTGCTCAGTGTGTTAATGAATATCGTCGATAATCCAGTGAATGCCTTATTAAATGCCAATTACGTAGGTATTTTGGCTTGGGCGATTGGTTTGGGCGTTGCGCTGCGTAGCGGATCGGATACCAGTAAACAGTTAGCGCTGGATATTAGCCAGGCAGTGACTCAAATTGTGCGCTTGGTGATTCGTTTTGCACCGCTGGGAATCTTCGGTTTAGTCGCCGGCACCATTGCCACTACAGGTTTTAGTGTGCTTTACGATTACGCTAAGCTATTAAGCGTGCTGCTAGGTTGCATGTTGGTTGTAGCATTGCTGATTAACCCACTGATTGTGTATAGCCAAATTCGACAAAATCCTTACCCCTTGGTGTTTACCTGTCTACGCGAAAGCGGCCTTACCGCGTTTTTTACCCGTAGTTCAGCGGCTAATATTCCCGTGAATATGGCACTGTGTAAAAAACTGGGACTGAATGAAGACACCTATGCCGTCTCAATTCCTTTAGGCGCCACCATTAATATGGGTGGAGCGGCGATTACTATTACGGTACTTACTCTGGCTGCGGTTAACACCTTAGGTATTGAAGTGGATTTTCTGACCGCGTTGCTATTAAGCGTGGTGGCAGCAATTTGCGCCTGTGGTGCCTCTGGAGTAGCTGGCGGCTCGTTATTGTTGATCCCGCTGGCTTGTAGTTTATTTGGTATTCCTAACGAACTGGCAGTGCAAGTAATTGGTGTTGGTTTTGTGATTAGCGTGCTCCAAGACAGTGCTGAAACGGCGCTGAACTCTTCAACAGACGTGCTATTTACCGCCGCTGCCGCAGGTTATCGCAATCCGCAGGCTGGCTAAGTTATACGCTACCAGCTAGCTAACGATTAAGGGCTTAAGCTAAATCCAGCTTAGGCCTTTTTTTGTGCTAGAAAAAATAATTCCTTAAAGATCGGGCGTAACATCCCTGCGAGCTGTGTAGAAAACAGGTAGAATGCGCGCTTTGTGCTATTCACGCCGATAGCTGTCAGTTAGCTGCTGAGAAGGTAGATTCATGCGTATTGGACAGGGTTATGATGTGCACCGCTTTGGTGCCGGTGATCATTTAACAATTGGTGGGGTAACAATCCCTTTTAGTCATGGCTTTGTTGCCCACTCAGATGGCGATGTGCTGTTGCATGCGTTGTGTGATGCGCTGTTAGGCGCTTGTGCACTAGGTGATATAGGCCGTCATTATCCCGATACTGATCCGCAATTTAAAGGTGCCGATAGCCGCTTGTTACTGAAAGATGTGATGAGTAAAGTGCGGGCTAAAGGCTATCAGGTGGTGAATTTAGATCTAACAATTTTAGCTCAGGCACCGAAAATGGCGCCTTATATTGAGCGTATGTGCCAAGTGATTGCCAGCGACTTGGCGCTTGACGTTACCCAGGTTAACGTCAAGGCCACCACTACCGAATCGTTAGGTTTTGTTGGGCGTAAAGAAGGCATTGCCGCCCAGGCCATTGTGCTGTTGGCCAGTGTATGACTGAAGCCGAATTGTTAGGGCCTCGCGCTTACGGCGCCGCATTAGGTCGTGCATGGCTAAAAAGTGCGCCCCTTGATTTTCAGGTAAATGAAGTGCTCGATATTCCCTTTACCGGTGAGGGCGAGCACAGTTGGCTGTATATTGAAAAGCAGCAGCTGAATACCGAGCAGGTGGCTAAGCGCTTAGCTGAGTTTGCTCAGGTACCGGTGCGTCAGGTGAGCTATGCTGGGCTAAAAGATAAGCAGGCAATTACGCGGCAATGGTTTAGCCTACAACTACCTGGTAAGCAGCCGCCTGACTTTACTCAGCTTAATAGTGAGCAGCTAAAGGTGCTGCAGCAAACCCGGCATCAGCGCAAATTACAACGGGGGAGTCATAAAGCGAATCAGTTTGTGATTACCTTAAGGCAGCTAGCCCTTGACGTAGCCCCTGAAGCGTTGGAGCAGCGTTTAGCGCAGATCAGTCAACAGGGTGTGCCAAATTATTTTGGCCCGCAACGCTTTGGCCGCGAAGGGTTTAATCTAGCTTTTGCCCGCCAATTTGCCGCTAGCCACAGCCTGCCAGACAAACGCAATGTACGTTCTCGCTTATTGTCCACTGCGCGCAGCTTTTTATTTAATCAAATACTCGCCCAGCGAGTGGCTAGTGGTGAGTGGAATCAGTTAATTAGTGGCGATATTTTAAGTTTTACCGATAGTGCTAGCTTTTTTCCTGCAGCCGAAATGCAGGCGGATGATCTACGTTTTGCCCAACTTGATACTCATCCAACAGGCGCTTTATGGGGTAAGGGCGAGTTAGTAAGCAGTGCGCAAGCCGCAGCCTACGAGCACAGTGTCGCTGAACAAGAAGCAGACTTAGCCAGCTGGTTAGCCGCTGCCGGGTTAAAACAAGAACGACGCAATTTGCGCTTGCCGGTTAAGCAGCTAACAGTCAAATGGCTTGATGCTGATGCTTTACAATTGGCTTTTCAATTACCGGTTGGCTGTTACGCTACCGTGGTATTACGTGAATTATTTGAGCTAACTACTGCAGTGAGCGAGTAGTGAGGTTAAGAAGGGTTGGTGCATGCACATTTTAATTTCGAATGATGATGGGGTGTTTGCTCCTGGGCTGATGGCCTTGCATGAGGCAGTAAAGGATTTAGCAGACTGTCAAGTGATAGCGCCGGACCGTGATCGCAGCGGTGCCAGTAGCTCCTTGACTTTAGATCAGCCGCTGTATCCTAAGTCTTTAGCTAATGGTTTTGTTGGCGTGAATGGCACCCCCACCGATTGTGTCCACTTGGGGATTAATGGCTATTTTGCGCAATCATTCGATTTGGTGATCTCAGGTATCAATTTAGGCGCTAATTTAGGCGATGACGTGCTGTATTCCGGTACCGTAGCCGCGGCTTTAGAAGGGCGTTTTTTAAAGCGTCCAGCCTTTGCTTTTTCCTTAACTTCACGCAGCCCAGAACATTTACCAACCGCTGCCCATATTGCCCGCCAACTGATTCAACAGCAGCAAGCGTTTAATTTACCAGCGCACAGCATTTTAAATGTCAATATTCCAAATCTGCCGCTGACTGAAATTAAAGGCATAAAACTGACTCGTTTAGGTCATCGATTGCATGCAAAGCCGCCGGTGAAATTTGTCAATCCGCGCGGTAAAGAAGGGTATTGGTTGTCGGTGGCCGGAGGCATTGAGGATGGCGGTGAGGGCACCGACTTTGCAGCAGTGCAGCAGGGGTATGTTTCAGTCACTCCGATCTTAGTTGACCGAACTCACTTTGAGCAGCTAGATAGCCTTAGTGAGTGGCTAGAGGCCTTACTTTGAGTGTGAGTCAAATTGCTGATCGCTCACGCCTTGCCTTAATTGAGCAGCTTGAGCAACAGGGAATTACCCATCCTGACGTGCTGCAGGCAATTTATCAGGTGCCACGCGAGCGTTTTGTGGACAGTGCGTTTAACTATCGAGCTTACGACAATACCGCTTTACCGATTGGTCATAGCCAAACTATTTCGCAGCCCTATACGGTTGCCCTCATGACGGAATTACTGCTTGCGGAAGGCCCTTTGGATAAAGTGCTAGAAATTGGCACTGGCTCAGGGTACCAAACGGCAGTATTAACCCAGTTAGTTGAACGGGTGTTTACTGTGGAGCGGATTCAGCCGTTGCAAGAGCAGGCTAAGCAACGGCTGGCGCAATTGCAGCAAACCAATGTGGTGTTTCGTTGGGGAGATGGTTGGCAAGGGTGGCCAGCGTTTGCACCCTTTAATGGAATTTTAGTGACCGCTGCTGCCGATCAGTTGCCGCTCAAACTAATTGAGCAGTTGGCGGTGGGTGGACGGCTAGTAATTCCAATCGGGAGCGGGCAAGCGCAAAAACTTTATCTGATTCGTCGCCAAAGTCATGGTTATACTCAACAAGCCATAACTCCGGTTTATTTTGTGCCTATGTTGAGTGGGATTGAGCATTAAATATGAAAGCAGCCATTTTATTATTTCTCAAAGGCCTCGCGATGGGCGCTGCCGACATCGTGCCTGGTGTGTCCGGCGGTACCATTGCTTTTATTACCGGCATTTATGAGCGTTTATTGGGGGCTATCAGTCAGGCACCTAAGGCTGGTTGGTGGCTAGTGCAGGGGCAGTTTGCAAAGGCTTGGCACACCCTCGACGCTAATTTTTTATTGGTATTGTTTGCCGGTATTGTCACCAGCGTTTTTAGTTTAGCTGGGCTGATCCATTGGTTACTGCAGCAGCATGGCTTATTATTATGGGCATTCTTTTTTGGCTTGATAGTCGCTTCATGTTGGCTGGTGGCTAAGCAAGTTCAGCGCTGGCACTGGCCGCAGTTTTTGTTTTTATTACTGGGAATAGGATTGGCCGCGTATATCAGCTTAGCTGCGCACATTAGTTGGGGTAGTGGCTTGCTGGCCGTTTTTTTTGCCGGCGCCATTGCCATCTGTGCAATGATTTTACCTGGCATCTCCGGCAGTTTTTTACTGGTCTTAATGGGCATGTACGACAGCATTATCAGTGCAGTTAAAAGCTTAGATGTCGTCACCTTAGGGGTGTTTGCCCTGGGTTGCTTAAGCGGTATTTTGCTATTTGCTCATGTGCTTAAATTTACTATGCAGCACTACCGTGAGGTAACATTGAGCTTTTTACTGGGTATTATGTTGGGTTCTTTACTGAAGGTGTGGCCTTGGAAAGAAACCTTAGAGTGGCAGCTTAATCGGCATGGAGAGCAGGTGCCGCTGCAACAGGTACCCGTGAGTCCGTGGCAGTATGAAGTGCTCACCCAGTTAGATGCACAGTTAGCCGGCGCACTACTATTAGCCGTGCTCAGCGTGCTATTGGTTTTAGGTTTAGAGTATTGGTCGAGTCGTTTAGCAGGGGCGGCAACAGCCCCGACAGTTCGCTAGCCTCGAGCTTGGAAGCGGTGAAGTAATGAAGAACAAGTGGTTCAGTATGGATTTAATTAATCATCAAGGTGGTGCTGTGAGTCGAGCTAAAACCGCAGGTATATCGCGTCCTTTGCTGATTAGCGCCCTAGTCTCGTTACTAGGGGTGACGGCTTGTAGCAATAATGCAAGGGTACAGGTGGTCGATCGCCAGCATGCAGTGCCGGCTGTAACCAGTGGCCAGTACCGTGTACAGCGTGGTGACACCCTATACTCAATTGCTACGCGCCATGGTTGGAACTGGAAAGCCTTGGCCTCGCTCAATGGAATTGCTGCCCCTTACAACATTAACCCAGGGCAGGTGATTCGCTTTAGTGGCCAAGCGCAACCGGTAACACCCGTTAGACGGCCAGCTACGGTAGTAACTACTCCAGCTAAAACCACCCCTGCAAAAACAGCACCACAAACCACGGTTAGCCGTCCTGTGGTGAGTCAGCCGACCACGACGACTAAGCCGACGCCAGCCCCTAGTAGCTCGGCATCGGTCAGTACTGCTGCGGTTTCTAGCAAAGGTTGGCGTTGGCCGGCCAGTGGTCAAGTGGTTGGCCGTTTTTCGGGTGCCAATAAAGGCATTGATATTGCTGGCAATGCTGGCGATCCGATTGTCTCAGCCTCTGATGGAACCGTGGTGTACGCCGGTAGCGGATTGGTGGGCTACGGTGAGTTAATTATCATTAAGCACAGCGATGTGTACTTGAGTGCCTATGGGCATAACCGGCGCATTTTGGTCAATGAAGGGCAAAAGGTAAAATCGGGACAAAAAATTGCCGAGATGGGTTCTACCGGCACCGATACCACTAAATTGCACTTTGAAATTCGTCGTCAGGGCAAGTCCGTAGATCCAATACCCTATTTGCCTACTCGTTAATTTAGCCTCTGTAGCAGCCTAGCGCACAACACGTAGAAGGTTGTGTGGTAGTGCTGTGGCTATACTTATAACTATTTGAAAGGAAAAGCCTTTTGCCTATAACTGTATGGGGCCTTGCGATTGCCCAAGCTTTATTAACCTCAGGAAATATCTTATTAGTTGCGGTCTCTGCCTTGATTGGTAAACAGCTCGCGGCGCATCCGTTATTAATTACCTTGCCGGTTGCTGCGCAGTTTTTGGGGCTCATTGCAGCCACCATTCCAGCGGCGCTACTGATGCAAAAACTAGGGCGCAAGGTCGGGTTTGTGTTAGGTAATCTAATTGGTTTGGTCGGTACTTGGGTGGCATTACAGGGCTTAGAAGCTTCGAGCTTATACGGCTTTGCTTGCGGTACTTTATTGATCGGCATGGCTATTGGCGTCGGGCAGCAGTATCGCTTTGCCGCATTAGATTTATGCAGTGTGGAGCAGCGTTCACGTGCGATTGGAATCGTGATGGGCGGCGGCGTAATTGCCGCAGTGCTGGGAGCGAACTTGGCCATTTGGTCGCAAAACTGGGCAGATAAGCCGTTTGTAGGTGCATTTTATGGCTTGTTTGCGATCTATGTGGTGGCGTTGCTGCTAATCAGTGTGTTGCCTTTGGCTAAAGCGGTGACGGTGAAGCCAACGGATCGGGTGCGCAGCTATGCTGAGCTGTTTCAGCAGCCACTGCTGATTGCGGCGGTTGCATCTGGCGTCGTGGGTTATGCGATTATGGTGCTGTTGATGACAGCAACCCCTTTAGCTATGGATCACCATGAGTTTCCTTTTGAGGATGTGGCGATTGTGATTCAGTGGCATGTTCTGGGGATGTTTGTGCCGTCCTTTTTTACTGGCTGGCTGATTCGCAAGTTCTCATCGCGTACAGTGATTTTGTGGGGCTGCATTATTTTAGTGATCTGCGCGTTGATTAATATTTCAGGCGTTAGTTATTGGCACTATTTTAGCGGGCTATTGTTATTGGGCGTAGGCTGGAACTTTACTTTTATTGGCGCTACGCACTTACTCAGCTTCACTTATAGCCCGGCAGAGCAAGGTAAGGTGCAAGGCATTAACGAGTTTTTAGTGTTTAGTGCTTCAGCGATTGGCAGCTTACTGGCCGGACAGGGTGTCGTCCTGCTGGGCTGGGCTTGGTTAAATTGGCTCTCGATCCCCGTCGTTGTGGCCATTGCTTGGTTAATTTGGCGCTTAGATGAAGTGAAAATGACGGCAAAAGCGCAGTCGGCTTGGCAAAATCCCCAGGCCTAGTAGCCGTACATTCTTGATTGGCTCTGGTGCATGCGTCTAGAGCCAAAACACTATTTTTGCTATGCTAGGCCTTTATTTTCACGCGCTGTTTATTTTTAACTCGCTTACTTGAGAGCCTTCATGACTATTGTTAGAACCCGTGTCGCTCCTTCTCCTACCGGTGATCCCCACGTAGGAACGGCTTATATTGCTTTGTTTAATATGTGTTTTGCGCGCCAGCACGGCGGCCAATTCATTTTGCGAATTGAAGACACCGACCAACTTCGCTCGAGCAAAGAGTCTGAACAACAGATTTACGATGCCTTACGTTGGTTAGGGATTGAATGGGATGAAGGCCCCGATGTCGGTGGTCCCCATGGTCCTTATCGTCAAAGTGAGCGCGGTGAAATCTATAAAAAATATTCAGATGAATTAGTCGCTAAGGGCCATGCCTTTCCGTGCTTCTGTTCTGCTGAACGCTTAGATGCGGTACGTGCCGAGCAAATGGCCAATAAGCAAACACCGGCCTATGATGGGCATTGCTCACACCTTGACCCGAGTGAAGCGCAAGCACGAGTAGCGGCAGGTGAATCCCACGTGATTCGGATGCGGGTACCGACCGAAGGGGTCTGCGTGGTTAAGGATATGCTGCGTGGCGAAGTCGAAATTGGCTGGGACCGCATGGATATGCAGGTGCTCATGAAAGCCGATGGGTTGCCTACTTACTTTTTAGCCAACGTGGTAGATGATCATCTGATGGGGATCACTCACGTGCTACGCGGCGAAGAGTGGCTGCCTTCGGCGCCGAAGTTAATTAAGCTGTATGAGTATTTTGGCTGGGAACAGCCTGTATTGTGCTATATGCCGCTGCTGCGTAACCCTGATAAAAGTAAGCTCTCTAAGCGTAAAAATCCAACCTCAATTACGTTTTATGAGCGTATGGGCTTTATGCCAGAAGCCATGCTGAACTACTTGGGGCGTATGGGCTGGTCGATGCCCGATGAGCGTGAAAAATTTAGCCTTGAAGAAATGATTGAAAACTTCGACTTAAGCCGTGTTTCCTTAGGTGGCCCGGTGTTTGATATTGAGAAACTGTCTTGGTTAAACGGTCAGTGGTTGCGTGAGTTAAGCGTTGAAGACTTTGTTCAGCAAGTGCAGCAGTGGGCATTTAATCCTGAATACCTCATGCAAATTGCCCCCCATGTGCAAGGACGGGTAGAAACCTTCAGTGAAATTGCGCCCCTAGCAAACTTTTTCTTTACCGCTGGCGTGCCTTTAAATGCAGAATTGTTTGCGCATAAAAAGCTCGATGAAAAGCAAGTGCGTCAGGTGTTGCAGTTTGTGTTGTGGCGTTTAGAAGCGCAGCGTCAATGGGATAAAGACGCGATTATGGCCTGTATTAATGAAGTTGGTGCGGCGCTAGAGCTAAAATTGCGGGATATTATGCCGTTAATGTTCCCGGCGATTACCGGTTCAAGCAGCTCGGTTTCGGTGTTAGATGCCATGGCGATTTTAGGCCCGGATTTAACTCGTTTCCGTTTGCGCCAAGCCCTAGAGTTTTTGGGGGGCGCCTCGAAAAAAGAAACTAAAGAATGGGAGAAGCAATACAAGGTCGCTTTGGCTTAAGGCTGATGCTGCACTGATTATTGTGTAAATTTCAAGGCCCGTCGCCCAGAGTAGGTGCGGCGGGCATTGTTATTGCCCAGTTAGGAGATGAACTTAGCAGGCGAGAGTGAAGGGGTGCTTAATATTAAGCCACTTGCTTTGGGTGTAAGCCGCCTGACGACTGAGCTGTTGTTTTAGGCCTTCAGGCATCACATCAATCCAGCTAACTACGGTATGGCTTAGCCCTAAGCTCAGGGTTTGGCGTAAAATTTTCATCACTTTTGCTGGTGAGCGATCGCTGATCACCATGGTTTTCTGTGGATTGACTCCGATCGAGCGGAGCCACTGATTACTGATAGTTTCAGGTGGTGCTACCAAGGTTAACCAGCGGTCGGCTTGTTCATGGCTTAAGGACTGTAATACGGGTGCTAACAGCGCTAAAAACTGCTGCTTGCCACCACTGATAATCAGCTCGCTAAAGGCCTCTTGAGCTATGCCTAATTTGGGTTCACCAAGCGGCAGGCTTTGATTGAGTGCTGGTTTGCGCAAAATTGACAGGGGCAGGCTCTGCACCACACGATTGCTGTTTAAGTTTTGCATGGTAGGTTTCTCCAGTTAGTGCCTGATCACACCGACACTTAAGCCTTCTATCACTAACTCTTCATGGCTTAGATCAATTTCAATCGGGGCGAAATCTTGGTTTTCAGCAATTAACCAAACAGTATTGCCTTCGCGCTTAAAGCGCTTAACGGTGACTTCGTTATCGATGCGGGCTACAACAATGTCGCCATTTTTTGCTTGCTGGGTTTTATGCACTGCCAGCAAATCACCGTCTAGGATGCCAATGTCTTGCATACTGCTGCCTTTAACGCGCAGCAAATAATCAGCTTTGGGTTTAAAAAAATTAGGGCTAATTGCACAGGTAGTTTCAATATGTTCTTGGGCTAAAATGGGTTGTCCGGCAGCAACTTGACCAATAATTGGCAGCTCATGATCGTTAAGGGCTAAGCTAAGATCAGGCGCTGCTGTTAGTTCGTCTTCAATGATGCGAATGCCACGCGAGGCACCAGGAATCATTTCAATTGCTTGCTTTCGGGCCAGTGCGCGTAAATGATCTTCAGCTGCGTTGGGCGAGCGAAAACCAAGGGCTTGAGAGATTTCAGCGCGGGTAGGTGGATAGCCGTGTTGCTCAATCCACTCTTTGAGAAATGCCAATATCTCTGCTTGGCGCTTAGTTAGCTTCATGGTGTTCGCCCTCATTAAGTACTGTATGACTGGTATTATATACAGTGTTTTGCTGAGGGCAAGTTATTCCTGTGTTTTGGCCTGATCAATTTGTAGCGGAATTTTCAGCATAAACAGTGTGCCTACTTGCTCTTGGCTAGAGCAGGTCAGGGTGCCGCCCATTTGTACGGCCAAACTATGGGAGATGGATAGACCCAATCCGGTGCCACCATAACGCCTAGAAATAGAGCTGTCGGCTTGGCTAAAGGCATCAAACATATACTTAATACGGCTTTTAGCAATACCAATGCCACTATCGGTCACCTTAATGGCTAAATCCAAGTTGTGCTTATTTTTCATAAAGGCTTGGCAGCTGACTTTAATAAAGCCGTGTTCGGTAAATTTAAAGGCATTACTGACTAGGTTGACTAACACCTGCTTAATACGTGTCGGGTCGCCCAGTAAGAAGCTATCGCGGGCTAGGGGGCTATAAGTTACGCTGAAATCGAGCTTACGCTGCTTAGCTTCTAACTCAAATGGCTTAAAGGCTTGATCAAATAACTCTTTCAAGTTAAAGGATAAATACTCTAAGCCGATGGCATGATGCTCGAGACGGGAAAAATCAAGAATATTATTAATGACTTGTAGCAACTGTTGGCCTGAAGTGGTGGCAAACTGGGTGTATTCTTTTTGCTCACTGCTTTGCTCAGTGGTTTCAAGTAGCTGTAGCATGCCTAAAATGCCGTTCATTGGCGTACGCAATTCATGGCTCATCATAGCTAAAAAGTCTGATTTACTGCGGTTCGCATGTTCAGCTTCTTCCAAGGCTTTAGTGGCTTGCAGTAACTGAATCTGCTGATCTTTTTTGGCTTGGCTTAGGTCTTCAGCCAGTCGATTAATATTGTTAGCTAGTTCGCCAATTTCACCGGTATAGCGTGTAACTTTAACTGGGCTGTAATTCCCTTGCTGCATGGCTTTTAGAGAGTAACTCATGCGTTTTAAGGGCAGAGATAGGCTACGTGATAGTGCATGAGCTAATAATAAAGTTAGCATAAAAGCAAAGCCATTTAATAAGCTGGCTTGCAATAAGCTTTGTTGCTGTTCCTTGCGTAACTGAACGTCAGTCATCACTACAACGACTCTTCCTAGCAGTTTTTTTTGTTTAGGAATGGGGGGCGTAGCTACCTCATGGGTATCCGGCTCAGTGGAGTGCTGGTAAATAGGAGCGTCAAACTTAAAAGATTGTTTGTAATCAGGGCAGCTTTTTGTGATGGATGCAATTTTTTGATTGTCTTGATTATAGACATTAATACAACGCACATACTGGGTACTGGAGGCGGCACTAACTAAAGTTTGTAAATAAGCAAAATTACCAGATTCCAGGCCATACGCAGCAGCTGGAACAATCTGGTTAGCTAATAACTGACCAGTAGTGAGTAGGCCTTGCTGTAAGTCTTGGAAGCGTGAGTAAGTAAAGTAAGTCGTTAGTAAAGTAGCAATTAATAATGCAGGGACTAAGCTGACAATTAAGGTATGGCGGTGAATAGTTCCGGTATGCCAGCGCTGTAAAAGAGTCATTGAACACCTAGCTATCAGTACTTAAAAATATGAGAGCGAAAAAGATAAATTATAGAAATGGCGATCATTGCTACAAAATAATGATAGCGAGCTTAAAGTGTTGGTTCATGTCTAAGGGACCCAGAGTGCTAGCAAGTAAAATTTATCACTCTGAATGACTTCGTAAAGAGGGCCTCTTTGCTCGTTCATGGATTTAATTCTAAATGATTATCTTGCAAAAGCTACTGATAATGGCTGGATTGCAACGTATAATGCCGCCATCGCCATTTTGGCTAAACGAGTAGTGGATACCCATGAGCAAACCAATTGCAGTTCTTGGTGGTGGTAGTTTTGGAACTGCTGTTGCCAACTTATTAGCGAGCAATAACCACCCCGTTATTCAATGGATGCGCGATGAACAGCAAGCGCAAACCATGCAAGTTGAGCGGAAAAACCCTAAGTATTTACAGGGAGTGCCGCTGCAGGATGGCGTACAGCCAACCAGTGAAATTGCCGAGGCATTAGCTTGTGAGCTGATTTTTGTTGCCTTGCCATCTACGGCCTTACGCCAAGTACTCACACCTTATGCCGAGCAATTAGCAGGTAAGGGCTTGATTAGTACCACTAAAGGGATTGAGGCGGATAGCTTTTTATTAATGAGCCAAATCATTGAGCAAATTGTGCCTAAAGCACGGGTAGGGGTTTTATCCGGTCCTAACTTAGCTAAAGAGGTGGCAGCCGGTGCGTTAACTGCGACTGTGATTGCCAGTGAAGATCAGGCGCTGTGCCAGCAAGTGCAGGAGGTGCTGCATGGTTCGACTTTTCGGGTGTACGCCAGCAGTGATCGTTACGGGGTCGAGTTGGGCGGTGCGTTAAAAAATGTGTATGCGATTATTGCAGGGATGGCCGCCGCCTTAGGGATGGGGGAGAATACCCGCAGCATGCTGATCACCCGAGCTTTGGCAGAAATGACGCGCTTTGCTGTACGTTTAGGCGCCAGCCCAATGACTTTTTTAGGTTTGGCTGGGGTTGGTGACTTGATTGTGACCTGTACTTCGCCGAAAAGCCGTAATTACCAAGTAGGTTATGCCTTAGGTGAAGGGCGTAGTTTAGAAGAGGCAGTGCAGCGCTTAGGCGAAGTGGCAGAAGGAGTTAACACCTTAAAAGTGCTTAAAGCTAAGGCTGATGAGCTGGAGGTGTATATGCCGCTAGTGTCGGCTTTACATGCGATTTTATTTGAAGGCCAAACCTTAACTAAGGTGATTGGTAGTTTAATGAGTGGTGAACCTAAAACCGATGTGGACTTTATTACCGTTGCCGGTTTTAGTTAAGAGGAGAACAACATGCAAGCTTCAGCGAAGCGCTTAGAACGTGAGTCATTGGTCATTCGGATACTGTGGATGCTGCTATTCTTGCTGGCTTGGCAAATAGCAGCCCCTTTATTAGCGGTGATGGTGTTATTACAGTTAGTGTATCGCCTGGTTCAAGGTCAGCCGCATTTGGGGTTGATGCAATGGGGCGATAGCTTAAGTCAGTATTTAATGCAGATTGGTCGCTTTGGCGCCTTTCAAACAGAAGAAAAGCCTTGGCCGGTCGCCGATTGGCCGGCGCCAGAGACCCCAAAGGCAACTAAAGTTAGTCCAGCAGCCGAGGTGACAGCCCCTAAGGAGTAAAGATGACACTGTGGTTATTGCGACATGGCGAAGCCCATCCTGAAGCCGAAAGTGATGAAGCGCGTAAACTAACGCCTTATGGGATTGAGCAGGTGCGTTTTATCGCAGAGCAGCTAGTGGATCAGCCGTTAGATATGATTCTGACCAGTCCTTATGTGCGGGCGAAAGAAACCACCCAGGTGGTGCAACATCGTTTCTATGAAAATCGCCAGCGTGCAGCTGTGCCTGTGACCACTGTGCCGTGGATTACTCCAGATGATCGCGTACATGATGTACTGAATGGGCTGGAAAATTATTACCCGCAGTACAAACATCTGCTTATTGTCAGTCATCAACCCTTGTTGGGTTATTTGGCTGGTTGGCTGGAGTATGGCCATAAGCAACAGATTCCCTTTGGTACCGCTAGTCTTGCACAATTTGAAGGCAGTTGGTTAGGTGCCGGAAGCTTACAATTAAAACAAATATTCCATGCAGATATTCCCCGTTAATTGCACGAATTAACTGATCTGCCTGCCTTGAGGAGTGAACCTTGGTTATGTTGCAACAGGTAGAAGATATACGCATCCAACTTCCGCATATTGAATTAGCCGCTAAAGTCTATGGTCCTGCGGATGGTGAGCCGGTATTGGCTTTGCATGGCTGGTTAGATAATGCCATGAGCTTTGAGCGCCTCGCGCCGCAGCTACCAGGCCTACGCATTGTAGCCTTAGATATGGCCGGCCACGGTTACTCGCAGCACCGAAGTTTAGATGCTAGCTACCAGTTATGGGATTATGCAATGGACGCTTTTCTTGCGGCTGAGCATCTGGGGTGGGATAAGTTTAGCTTGCTTGGGCACTCGTTAGGGGGAATTGTCTCGGTGTTATTAGCTGGTGCGATGCCAGAGCGAATTGAGCGCGTGGCACTGATTGATGGTTTAGCACCTTACACTGGCGAAGCGGATGAAGCACCAGAGAAATTGCGTGAGGCGCTACTGGCGCAAATTGCCTTAAAAGATAAGGGCAAGCCTGTGCATCCTACGGTGGAAAGTGCAATTAAAGCACGGATGCAGGGATTAATTGCGGTTAGTCGGGAAGCAGCAGAGTTATTGGTGCAGCGCGGTTTAAGCCCCGTGCGCGGTGGCTTTACCTGGAATACTGATGCCCGCTTAACTTTACCGTCACCGCTGCGCTTAACTAAAGCCCATGCACTTTCTTTTGCTTTAGCCGTCAAATGTCCGGTGTGCTTAATCTTAGCCACTGAAGGTATTTTGCTCCAAGAGCGTGGACTTGAGCCTTTCCTGGCGATGCTGCCTTACCAGCAACATCGATTACCAGGCGGGCACCATTTGCATTTAGATGATGCTAAAGGAGCCACAGCCGTTGCTGAGTGCCTGAATCAATTTTTTGCTGCTCACCCTGTTGCAGGCTGAGTGGCTTTGTTAGTGGAGTCCTTCTGATGATTGATTTGTATACCGCAGCCACCCCCAATGGGCATAAGGTGTCAATTGCCTTAGAGGAAATGCAGCTGCCTTATGAGTTGCATGTTTTATCTTTTGATAAAAAAGAGCAAAAAGCACCTGAATTCTTAGCTATTAACCCCAATGGCCGTATTCCCGCGATTATTGACCGAGATAATGATAACTTCACAGTATTTGAGTCGGGCGCTATTCTTTGGTACCTAGCTGAAAAAACCGGGCAGTTATTACCACAAGAGCCTAAACAGCGCTCGCAAGTTATGCAGTGGTTAATGTTCCAAATGAGTGGTGTAGGGCCAATGCAGGGACAAGCCAATGTGTTTTATCGCTATTTTCCCGAGAAAATTCCAGCAGCTATTGATCGTTACCAAAAAGAAACTCGCCGCTTGTACGAAGTACTTAATACACGTTTAGCCGAAGTGGAGTATCTGGCGGGCACCTACAGTATTGCCGATATCGCCACTTACCCGTGGGTGACCCTGTACGACTGGGCCGGGGTTAGCATTGAGGGATTACCTCATTTAGCTCGCTGGTTACAGCAAATAACTGAGCGGCCAGCGGTGCAAAAAGGTCTTGAGCTACCACCGAGTAGACCTGTAGAGCAATCCTTAACTGATGCGAAAAGCATGGTGGTGCGTTAATTGAATAAATATGGTGTATGCACCTGGTTAGTGGCTGCGCTGTTTAGCAGTACAGTCGCGCAGGCACAGGTTGAGCAGTTGGAAGCCTTTACTGGTGCGACTGAGTTAGAGCAGGCGGAGTATGCATTGGCTGAACAGGTCTATCCTGCCGGTTCTGTGCGCCGCATCAGTGGTAACTTGCGTTACAGTGCTGAGCTGAGAGGCGTTGGCAGTAAAACCACCCAAACTTGGCAAATTGCCGGATTACATAGTGCAGAGCGCGCCTTTGCCGAGGTGCGCCAATATTGGCGCAAGCAGGGCGCACATACCCTGTACTGGTGCGAGGGTCGTGAATGTGGAGCTAGTAGTTTGTGGGCCAATAGCGTGTTTAATAACGCGCAGTTATACGGCCCTGATGATAATCAGGCTTATGCTTTAATGCTGTTGCCGCAAGACCCTGATTATCAGCAAGTCAGCGTGATCGCTTTTTATGCGATTAAGCGCGGTAATGGCCGCTCCTATCTGCACCAAGAACAGATGCAATTGGAGCACCTGCCGAGTGATCTTTTACCAGAGCCTGCCACCTTGCTGAAACAGCTCAACAAAGAAGGTGAGTTAGCGCTGACCCATTTAACCCAAGCACCAAGCCCTGAGTGGGTGCAGTTGTTAGCGCGCAGCATTAAGCGTAATGCATTATTGCAAGTGACCTTGCAAGGCGCTTATGCCGCTGATTGGCAAGCGGCCTTGTTGGCTGCCGGAGTTCGTCCACAGCAACTGGCAGTCGATGCTAACCAGCCAGCGCCTGGATTAATTTTAAAGAAGCGCTAAGTGCATGAGAGCGAAGGATGAAAGTGTTTAATAATGATCGCTTGTTGGCGCAGATTTTACTGTTAGCCTTACTCGCTGCTTGTATTTGGGTGCTGATGCCGTTTTTATCAGCGTTATTTTGGGCCGCGGTTTTAGCTTTTGCCAGCTGGCCGATTATGCGCTTGCTTACCCGAGCACTTAAGGGCAATACCAGTTTAGCGGCGGCTATTTTAACTGGGGTGTGGATTTTCTTAATCGCTATGCCCTTAGTTTGGCTCGGTTTTAACATTGCTGACCATATTCGTGAAGGAATGGAGCTGTTTAAAAACCTCAGGGTTACGGGTATTCCCGAGGCGCCGACATGGCTAGAAAAAGTGCCATTTATTGGTGATCGATTAGTGGCTTACTGGAGCACCTTAGATAAACAAGGCTCGGTTTGGTTAGCCAATATCAAGCCCTATACCGGGCAAGTAGGTAACTGGTTATTAGCTCGCAGTGCACGAATTGGCGCAGGCATTTTAGAGCTAGCGCTGAGTGTTATTTTGGTGTTTTTCTTCTATCGCGATGGCCCGCGCTTAGCAGCCTTTGCTGAAGATTTATTGCAGCGCCTAATTGGTGACCGGGCCCAGCATTACACCACATTAATTGCCGGTACTATTCAGCGAGTGGTGAATGGAGTCATAGGAACCGCGGTGGCGCAAGCTTTGGTCGCTTTGTTTGGCTTTTGGGTGGCAGGTGTACCGGGTGCTATTTTCCTGGCGATTTTGACCTTTATGCTGAGCTTAATTCCCATGGGGCCCCCTTTGGTGTGGGCACCCGCTGCGGCTTGGCTATTTTGGCAAGATCAAGTGGGGATGGGAATTTTCTTAAGTTTATGGGGCTTTTTGGTGATCAGCAGCGTAGACAACTTCTTAAAACCTTACCTCATTAGCCGTGGCGGTAATTTACCCTTAGTGGTGGTGCTGATGGGCGTCTTTGGTGGGCTCTTTGCCTTTGGTTTTATGGGCTTATTTTTAGGCCCAACTTTGCTGGCAGTGGCTTATAGCTTGGTCAGCGATTGGATTTCTACTAGCCAACCTTTATTACTTGGCCAAACCACCGCGCCTTGTACCGAGCCGAAAAAGAATGCTCAAGGAGATGCCTAATGCTCAAGCGTAGTACGCTGTTATTGGTGTTTGTCAGTTTGTCGCTAGCCGGTTGCTCGGCCAAGGTGAGTCACCGTAGTAGTTGCGCCAGCCAACTGGATGCCGCTTGGCAAGAGCTAGATATTGCCAAGGTGGAAGGGTTTGCCGGCAGCGTCAGCTACTCTAAAGCCTTAACCTTATTAACCGCGGCCAAAACCCAGCAACAATTTGAAGGCTACCGTGGTTGTACACAAAAAGCACAAAAAGCACGCTTTTATATTCGTGAATCACGGGCAGGACGCTAACCGTCACTAGAGGAAAATCATGCAGGCGCTATTAGAACGCTGTTTAGAAGCAATTAATCAGGTGGTATTAGGCAAGCCGCAGCAGGTGCGTTTGGCGCTAACGTGTTTGTTGGCCAAGGGGCATTTATTGCTAGAGGATTTACCCGGCATGGGTAAAACCACGTTGAGTCATGCCCTAGCGGAGGCGCTGGGATTATCCTATCAGCGGATTCAGTTTACTTCCGATTTATTGCCCGGCGATATTTTAGGTACAGCGATTTTTGAACAGCAAAGCAGTACCTTTGTATTCCATCCTGGCCCAATTTTTGCTGAGTTAGTGCTAGCCGATGAAATTAACCGCGCTACGCCTAAAAGCCAAAGCGCCTTATTAGAGGCGATGGAGGAGGGACAGGTGAGTATTGAGGGAGAGACGCGGCCGCTGCCAGAGCCATTTTTTGTCATTGCCACGCAAAACCCTTCTAGTCAAAGCGGCACTTTTCCGTTGCCTGAATCGCAGCTGGATCGTTTTTTAATGCGTATCTCTTTGGGTTACCCAGCCGCTGTGGCAGAAAAAAAACTGCTGCAACAAAGCGGGCAACGCCGGCAATTGCAGCAAGCAGAACCGCTACTAAGCGCTGAGCAATTGCGTCTTGCTCAGCAGCAAGTGCAGCAAGTACAAGCTAGCGATGCATTGCTGGATTATATTTTGCGTTTAGTCAATGCCACCCGAACTCAGCCGCAATTTACCTTTGGTCTCTCGCCCCGTGCCAGTTTGGCACTACTGAGTGCGGCCAAGGCCTGGGCTTATTTAGCCGGACGAGCGTATGTGATTCCTGAGGATGTGCAGCAGGTATTGCCGGCAGTGGTCGGGCACCGCTTACAAGAGCAAACAGCGCAGGGGCAATTACAAGGTGGCGCCTTAACCCAGCACTTATTAACTACGGTACCGGCCCTATAGATGAGCAACCAAGGACGCAAAGACAGAGGCTGGCGCAAACCGAGGGCTAGCAGCGAGGTGTTGCTGACGGCGCGCAAAATCTATGTGCTGCCGACTAAAGCGGGGTTTGGTTTGCTATTAGCATTGATTGTGATGCTATTGGCGGCGATTAACTACCAAAACAGTATGGCCTATGGCCTGACATTTTTACTGGCCTCTTTAGCTTTGCTATCGCTATTACACACTTGGCGTAATTTATGGCGTTTACAGTTGCAGCCGGCCGGGGTCAGCCACTGCTTTTTTAAGCAAGCTGCGGGCTTTCAGATCAAACTATTAAACTCGCCGCGTGGTGCTGAGCGCTTAGCATTAGGTATTGGCTGGCAAGGCGCTCAACCACAGTGGTTGGATTTGGCTAAAGGCGCTGAGCAGGTGGTTCAGCTACATTTAGTTGGCCAACGCCGTGGGCGTTTAGTCGCGCCTAGTATCCGCTTAGTGAGCACTTACCCCTTGGGGATTTGGCAGGCCTGGAGTCATTTTCAACTGAAGCAATCGGCACTGGTTTACCCTGAACCTTTAGCCCTGCCTTTAGCCAGTCAAGTAGCGGGCGAGCAGCAAGATCAACAGGCTAGCCAAGCGCGCCAAGCCGGCGTTGATGACTATGAAGGACTTCGGCAATGGCAAGCCGGCGAGTCCTTACGCCGGATTAACTGGAAAGCCTGGTCCCGTGGTCAAGGTCTGTTGGTTAAAGAGTTTAATCAGCTGACCGGTAGTCAGCAGCAGTTAGATTTTGCCAGCTTAAGTGGCGATGTGGAGCAGCGACTCTCAGTGCTGACCTATCATGTGTTGGCCTTAACCGAGCAACAGCAAAGTTTTAGTTTGCATTTGCCACAGACCAGTATCGGCCCCGGACAAGGGCTTGGGCACTTAGAAGCTTGCTTACAGGCATTGGCATTAGTGGGTGAGGGTCATGCTTAAATCAGCTACCCAGCGAGTGACACAGACAACGGCCGCGCCTTTAATTCCGCGCTCAGGACTCATTTGGATTTTAATTGCCCAGTGTCTAGCCGTCACCCCGCATTTATTTTATTTACCGGTGTGGACAGCCCTAGTTTGGGTGGTTTGCGCGCTGTGGCGGGTGCAAATTTATCGCATGCGTGCGTTCTATCCTGGCAAGCTAACCAAGTTGCTACTGGCGCTAGCCGGTGTAGCGGGGGTCTTTATCAGTCGTGGCAGCATTATTGGCGTTGAGGGTGGCGTGGCACTCTTGGTGACTGCCTTCACGCTCAAATTGATCGAGATGAAAACCCAGCGTGATGCCTTAGTGGTGATATTTTTAGGCTTTTTTATTGTTCTCACCAGTTACTTATTTGATGATGGATTGCTAGCTGCAATTTATAGCCTATTCCCCTTAACTGCATTAATTGCGGCATTAATTGGTTTACAGCCTAGCAGTCGCCGCGAACAACCAAAAACCACGTTAAAAACGGCCAGTCTCCTCTTATTGCAAGCGGTACCGCTGATGGTGCTGCTGTTTTTATTTTTTCCCCGTTTGGATCCATTGTGGAGTTTGCCTCAGCCCAGTGATAAAGCCACTACTGGTTTATCCGATAACCTAGCGCCAGGTGATATTGCAGAATTAAGTCAGTCTTCAGCGCTGGCATTTAGAGCGAGTTTTGACGGAGATATTCCAGAAAAAAATCAGCTGTATTGGCGTGCGCTGACCATGGATTATTTTGATGGTCGGGCTTGGAGCCATCCGCCGCGGCGCAATGATGTTCAAGCGCCGCGCTGGCAACCCCAAGGCGAGCGGGTTGATTACCGTGTGATTATGCAGCCCACCTCTCAGTCGTGGTTATTTAGTTTGGATGTATCAGCCACCCAGCAAGCCGATGCGCGGCAAATGCATGACTATCGTCTGCAGCGCCGTACGCCGGTCAACAGTGCTTATCAATACAACGCCAGTGCTTGGTTACAGGCCGCACGTGATTTGCAGTTATCTGCGCGTGAGATGCAGCGTAATCTGCAGCTGCCAAGACAATCTAACCCCGCCACGCGACAGTGGGCCGAGCAATTGAGCGCGCAGTACCCAGAGCCAGAGCAATTAGTGCAGGCCGTTTTACGGCACTTTAATCAAGCCCCTTTCCATTACACACTGAAGCCGCCGAAGTTAGGGCAGCACACGGTAGATGAGTTCTTATTCGACACCCAGAGTGGGTTTTGTGAGCATTACTCCAGTGCCATGGTGTTTGTATTGCGTGCTGCGGGGATTCCAGCGCGGATCGTGACAGGTTATCAAGGCGGTGAAATCAACCAAAAAGGCAACTTTGTGCAGGTCCGCCAGTTTGATGCCCATGCCTGGGTCGAGTATTGGCTTGCCGGTAAGGGCTGGATTACCGCTGATCCGACCTTTCAGGTGGCACCGAATCGGATTGATCTGGGGTTACAGGAAGCTTTATCAGATCAATCAGAATTTTTGGCGCAAGATACATTTTCAGCGTTACGCTTTAGCCATGTTGGCTGGCTGACCAGCATGCGCATGGAGTGGGAAAACCTAAATCACCTTTGGCAAAGTAAGGTGTTGGGGTATCAGCGAGAGCGTCAACTCAACTGGTTAAGCCAGTGGTTGGGGCGGGTGGACTGGGTGCAGATTGGCAGCGGGCTGCTGATAGGTACCTTGTTTCTGCTGTTGCTGTTATGGCTTGGATTAAGCAAGCCCTGGCAACAGCCAAGCAATCTTCCCTTGGCACGTTTAGCCGCATTACAGCAGCTGTTGTTAAAACGCGGTATTAGCTACTCCAGCAGTCAAGGCTTGCACGCCTATCGACAACAGGTCGCTGATTTGCCTAATGCTGAGCCTATCGTGCGGTTTTTAACTACCCTAGAAGCCCAGCAATACGCAGGAAAAACCATCTCAAGGCACGAGTTTAACCAACAATGGCGGGCGGCAAAAAAAGCAGCTAAAAATAGCAGGGGTTAACTCATAAAACTTAATTAAGGGAATACGCATGCGTTTTTTGCATACCTCGGACTGGCACTTAGGGCAAAACTTTATGGGCAAGTCCCGCTTGCCTGAACATCGTGCTTTTTTTGCTTGGTTGCTTGAGCAAGTTAAGCAGCATGAGATCAGTGCAATTATTGTCGCTGGCGATGTGTTTGATACTGGCACACCGCCGAGTTATGCCCGTGAGCTATATAACCAGTTGGTGATTGATTTACACCAGCTAGATTGTCAGTTAATTGTGCTGGCCGGTAATCATGACTCAGTAGCAGTGCTTAATGAGAGCAAAAACCTGTTAGCTCAGCTCTCAACGCGGGTGATCACTCAACCGGCAGACGAGTTAACTCAGCAACTGGTGTTGTTATCTCGGCAACAACAGCCCTTTGCCTTAGTGGCAGCGATCCCTTTTTTGCGCCCTCGGGATATGCTGTTAAGCCAAGCTGGGGAGTCTAGCGTTGAGAAAAAACAGGCGCTGCAACAAGCGATTGCCGCGCACTATCAGCAACTGTTTGCTGCGGCCCAAGCTTTTCTGGCTGAACAGCGTTTGCAACTACCGATTATTTTAACCGGACATCTCACCACCTTGGGCGCTAGCTTGAGTGAGTCGGTGCGGGATATTTATGTGGGCAATTTAAAAGCGTTTCCTAGCGATGCTTTTCCGCCAGCCGATTACATTGCATTGGGGCATATTCACCGGCCACAGCAAGTGGCTGGGCAAGCCCATGTGCGTTACAGCGGCTCACCAATTCCGCTGAGTTTTGATGAGGTCGGGCGTGATAAGCAAGTGGTGCTGGTGGAGTGCGCTAAAGAGCAGGTAGTGGCTATTGAAGAATTAACCGTGCCATTGTTTCAGCCATTAGTGCGTATCGTCGGCGATTTATCAGCCATTGAGCAGCAATTACAGCAGGTGGCTATAGATCGCCCTGGCGCTTGGCTGGAAATAGAAGTGCAGCATGAGGCTTATTTAACCAGTCTTGCCCAGCGCATTGACACGCTGTGCGAGGGTTTGCCGCTTGAGGTATTACGGATTAAACGCCAGCGCTCAGCAGCAACTAGTTTGACCAGTGAGGATAGCCAAACCAGTTTGGCCGAATTGAGTGTCGAGCAAGTATTTGCCCAGCGTTTGGCTGAGGAGCAACTCACCTCAGCGCAGCAACAGCAGTTAGAGCAGCTGCATCAACAGGTGTTAACTCAGTTACTGGATCCGCTGGCTGAAGCCTCCGTCAGTTCGCCAGATAAGTCGGAGTCAGTCTGATGCGTATTTTAACTTTACGGCTTAAAAATCTGAACTCGCTAAAGGGCGAGTGGAAAATTGATTTTACCCAAGCGCCTTTTGCTCAAGGCGGCTTATTTGCTATTACTGGCCCGACGGGCGCGGGTAAAACTACGTTGCTCGATGCGATTTGTTTGGCCCTGTATCATCGCACGCCGCGAATGGGCATCATTTCGGCCAACAGCAACGAGTTAATGACTCGCTCCACCGCTGAGTGTTTGGCCGAGGTAGAGTTTGCAATTAAGGGTAAGCGTTACCGGGCATTTTGGAGTCAGCATCGAGCGCAGAACTCGGCTAACGGAAAATTGCAGCCAGCCCATGCTGAGTTAGTCACTGCCGATGGCAGCATTTTGACTAATAAACTCAGTGAGAAAGTTAAGTTAGTTGAAGAGCTAACTGGGCTAGACTTTGCGCGCTTTACTAAATCGATGATGCTGGCCCAAGGTGGTTTTGCTGCCTTTTTAGAAGCTAAAAGCAGTGAGCGGGCGGAATTATTGGAGCAACTGACCGGCACCGAGATTTATGGCGAAATCTCGAAAAAAGTCTTTGAGCAGCATCGTGAGCAAAAAGAAGTGGTTAAGCGCTTGCAAGCACAAACTGAGCATTTAGCCTTATTAAGTGCTGAGCAAGTTCAAGAACTGCAAGCTCAGCAGCAGCAAATTACTCAGCAAACAGAACAGCAACGAAGTGTGCAAAAATGCTTACAAGCTGATCAAAAATGGTATGAGCAATTACAGCGTTTAACCACGATCATCAGCGAGAAGCAACAAGCGCAACAGCAAGCGATGCAACAGTTGCAAGCGGCAGAGCCTGAGCAATTACAGCTTAAACGCCATCAGCCAGCAGCCAAGCTGTGCCCCGAATTTAAGCAGCTAGCTAGAGCGCGCGAGGAGTATCAGGCTAAGCAACAGGCAGTGACGACTGCGCAGCATGCTTTGCCCGCGCTTAAAACCGAGCTCACCCAGCAAGTTCAGCAGGCGCTGCAGTATTTACAACAGGCGCAAGCCAGCATACAAAAACAGCAGGCGTTGGCATTAACCCAGCAGCGCCATTTGCAACAGCAAATCGCCGAGCAGCAATCAGTTTTGCAACTCGCACCATATTTTAGTGACTGGGAGCAGCAACTCGGTGAATGGCAACGCGCCATTGATCAGCTGCAAACCGCTGATACTCACCAGGCAAAAGCTAAGCAAGCCCAGCTAAAACAGCAGCAAGTGGTGGCGGAGTTGAGCCAGCAGCAGCCAGAGCACGAGCAAGCAGTACGGCACATTGAGCAGCAATTAGCAGAACTGAAGCTGCGCTATCCCTATTGGGCAGATCGTGCTGATTCATTATTGGCGCACAGTCAGCAGCTAAACCAGCAGCTACAAACCGCTGCTACGGCAAAAAAGCTGCTGGATGATCAGCGCAATATGGCTCACTCGCTGCAGCATCAGCAGCAGCTTGTTACTGAAAAAACGCAGCAATTACAGCAGCTATCGGCACAGTTAGTGGCACTACGTGAACGCTGGACGCAGCTGAATCAGCAGAAAAAAGATCAGCAACGAATTTATGAGCTTGAGCGAACCGTGCAGTCGCTAACAGAGTATCGTGCTCAACTGCAGGCCGATGAGCCTTGTCCGCTGTGTGGCTCCTTAGAGCATCCCAGTGTTTCGCAGTATCAGACTGTTGATCCTTCTACCACGCAACAGGCCTTACAGCAGTTAGAGGAGCAGTTAGAGCAACTGACCAACGAGGGCAAGTTGCTTGGTAATCAAGAGGTACAGTTACGCACTGAACAAGCTAATAGCCAAGCGCGCATTGATGAGTTACAACCAGCAGTCTTGACGCTTGAGCAACAACTAGCTGACTGCCTAGCTCAATTAGCTATTAGCTCGGGCAGCGAGCTGACAGCATTAATTTCCCAGCAAACCGAGCAGTTACACAGCTTAAGCCATTTTACTCAGCAGCATGAACAACTCATGGCGGCTAAGCAACAGGCAGCCATTGCTCTGCAGCAGCTAACTACTCAGCAAATGACTGAAACTCAACGTTTAACTGAGTACGAGCTGCAGTTAAGTCAAGCAACTACTGAGCGGACAGAAAAGCAGCAGGCTGAACAAACTAAGCAAAATGCTTTGTTGCAGCAACTAGCTGCAGCCAAGGTTACGGCAGCTTTGGCTGATTACGCCGCGGTTAAAACATGGCTACAAGCGCAGCAGCAGAATTTAAAGCAAGCGCAGCAGTGGCAAACTGAGCTGGTTGAGCTGGAAAAAAGTACGCTTCAGCAAGAGGCTAAGTTACAGCAGTTAGCTCAGCAGCTGACCTTTTGGCAGGCTCAAGCCGAGCTGTTAGCCTTGTCCGAAACTGTGCTGACTGAGGACTGCGCGCCATTAACCTTGCCTGAGCAGCAGGCATTTAATCAATTGTTGGCTCGCTATCAGCAGCAACACTCACAACTTGAATTACTGCAGCAACAATTACAACAGCAGCAACAGCAATTAGCTGAGCAAGAACAGCAATGGCAGAGCGTATTAGCAGAACAGGGCTTTGCCAGTGAGGCTGCGTTTAGCGCGGCGTTATTGTCGGCTGAGCAAGTGGCAACGATTGAGCAAACATTACAAATACTGACTGAGCAACAGCAGCTGTCTTTAGTGCAGCTGCAGCAAGCAGAAACTCAATTGGCTCGCTTTAAGCATGAGTCCAGCCAGCCTCAATTTACGCTGGCAGAAATTGAGCAACAACTGCTAATTCTAGAAGCGCAACTGACTACACTGCATCAACAATTTGGTTCGATTACCAGCAAGCTGGAAAATGATCAGGCACAACGCACTACGGTAGCTGGCGTACAGCAGCAAATAGCACAGCAACAGGCGCTGTGTGAGCAGTGGGCACGTTTAGATGGCTTAATTGGCTCGGCTGATGGTGCTAAATACCGACGCTATGTGCAGGGTATTACCTTAGATCAGCTAACTTATTTGGCTAATCAGCATTTAGCTCGTTTGCATGGACGTTATGTATTGGTGCGCCAGTCGAATAAAGAGTTAGAGCTAGCCATTGAAGATACCTGGCAGGCCGATGCGGTGCGGGATGTTAAAACCTTATCCGGCGGTGAGAGTTTTTTAGTGAGTTTAGCTTTAGCGCTCGCGCTGTCTGATTTAGTGAGTCATAAAACCAAAATTGAATCACTTTTTCTTGATGAGGGCTTTGGCACCCTTGATAGCGAAACCCTGGATATCGCCCTAGAAGCCCTCGATCACCTAAATGCTAGCGGCAAAATGGTAGGCGTCATTAGCCACGTCGAAGCCCTTAAAGAACGTATTCCAGTGCAAATTAAAGTCAGTAAAGGGCAGGGCATGGGGATGAGTCGGTTGGATGAGAGGTTTAGAGGCTAAATTATAAGGAGATAAGAATGAGTGGATATAGTTTAGAGCAAAAGCTAGTGATAGGTTTAGCGTCGAGTGCTTTATTTAACTTAGAGGAATCTGATCAAGTATTTAGAACACAAGGAGAGCTGGAGTACCGTACGTATCAAAAACTAAATGAAAATACGCCTTTAGAAAAAGGAGTTGCTTTTCCTTTTATTCAGCGGTTGCTAAGTATTAATAGTATTTTTCCAAAAGAAAAGCCATTTGTAGAAGTAATTTTATTATCTCGTAATGATCCCAATACTGGGTTGCGAGTTATGAACTCTATTGAGCATTATAATCTTGATATTAAAAGAGCTATTTTTTTGCAGGGAAGAACACCTCACAAATATATAAATGCGCTTAACATTAGTCTTTTTTTATCTGCAAATGAAGCTGATGTTAACCAGGCAATTAATGCGGGCTATCCTGCGGGACTTATACTAAAAGGACAAATAGTAGACTTTGAAAATGATCAAGAACTAAGGATTGCGTTTGATTTTGATGGGGTTATTGCTGATGATGCTTCTGAAAAAGTTTTCAAAGAAGGTGGATTACCCGCATTCATTGAAAATGAAAGTAATTTAGCTGAACAACCTGCCAATATCGGACCTCTTCATAGATTATTAAAACAACTTTATAGGTTGCAAAGTGTAGAGTTAAAGTATCAGGCAGCGCATCCAGAATATAGAAGTAGACTACGGATATCTATCGTTACCGCACGAAATGCTCCTGCTCATAAAAGAGTGATACATTCATTGCGCTCGTGGGGTATAGAGACAATTAATGAGGCGTTTTTTCTGGGAGGGATCGAAAAAAGAAAAGTGCTAGAAATCTTGCAGCCCCATATTTTCTTTGATGATCAAGTAACTCATGTTGAAAAAACAGCAGACTCTATCGCCTCTGTTCATATCCCTTTCGGTGTCGCTAATACGCCTATAGAAAACTATAATTCGTAAAAGACACGGTTTACCTATGGCTAGTAACTGAAGATGAGCACATTACCCCCTCATCTTCTTAATCAACTCATAAGCCGCGTTAATTTCTTGGATTTTTTGCGTGGCTTGTTGAACGGCTTCGTCGTCGGCACCTTGGCCGTGCATGTAGTCGGGATGGTACTTTTTTACTAGACGGCGGTAGGCGAGTTTGATGGTATCGAAGCTGTCGCTTGCTTGGCAGCCTAAGACCTCATAGGGATTAGTGGTTTTTGCTTCGGCTTGCTGGCTATTACCAAAGACCTGCTGGATAAACTGTTGTACGCTTGCTGAATTAAAGCCTAGGTTAGCGCCAATGCTGACTAATAGCTGTAATTTATTTTGGCTCATGCCATCAATACTGGCAAAGCTAATTAGTTGCAGCATTACCCGTTTGCGCAGCTCAGTATCAGTGCGCGCGAGTATACGCGTGTAATAAGCCAGCGGTTGGTTATCGCGTTTAGCTGAGTTGGCCAGGCTAAACAGGTTTTGTTTAATCTGCTCGGTAATGCTTGGCTGTACGCCTGCAGCGCGTAGGCTATCGGTCATACTGACAATGGTATCGCTCATATACTCCACTTCAGCACGACTGACGCGACCATCACTGGCCGCAACCTTAGCCATTAACGCCACCACTTCTTCTAATAACTGAAGCTGGCTATGTTTAGCTGACTGGCGGCGCGAATTGCGTGACTGGTTAAGGTTCTTGGCAAAGTTTTGATAGGCTTCATCAAAATTGCGGCTATTAGTCACTGAGTCATAAGCGGCTTTGCCGGCATCAATCGCGGTGCGGGTCACTCTATAAAGCGCGCGAATGATCAGAAATAAAATAAAAAGAATAAAAAATAAAAAGAATTTAGCCATTAAGTTAAGAGCGCTCTTAAAAATTGATTCTGTCTGGTACTGGCAAAGTATAAGCTAAATAGCGGCGCTAATCCGAGTAAATCGATCGTGTTACCTAGCTAGGCGACAAGCTGCTTAGCTAAGGTTTGCAATTCATCGGCTAGGTATAAGCGTTGGCGCCAGCTTGGATTAATTGCGTTAAGTCCATACCACGCGCCAGCGATTTGCCCACAAATAGCCGCTACGGTATCGGCATCATCGCCTAAATTGGCCGCCATCAGTACCGCTTGATCAAAGTTGTCGGTTTGCGCAAAGCACCAGAGCGCGGCTTCTAAACTATCAACCACATAACCACTGCTATGAATTTCGGTGCGTGTTTTAGTTAAATAATCAGCCTTAGCAATGGCTTGCAGCTTGGGGCATTGCAGATTCAGTTGCGTTAGCGCAGGGGCGGTTAATAGCTGCTGAATGCTAGGGTAAGTTTGATATAGGCAGGCATTTAATAGCCAAGCAAACAGCACGCAGGCTTCTACTGCCTCGGGCGCGCCGTGGGTGGTTAGCGAACTGAGCTTAGCGTAATGCAAGGTATTGGCCAGTGAGCGATGATAATACAAGGCAATCGGGGCTAAGCGCATTAAGCTGCCATTACCAGCACTATAGGGATCAGTGCTTCCGGCATACGGCCTTTGATTTTGCTCAAAACTAAGCAGCGCATCTTCTACGGTACAACCCACATCAAAGCACTGCCCGGTACTGCTGCGTTCACCTGAGCGATACCAGTTAAGGTAACGCTGCATTTGGTCGGCAGGATCAAAGCCTTGCTGGGCTAATAAACTATCGGCCAAGCATAACGCCATCGAGGTATCATCGGTCCATTGGCCTGCCTGTAGTTGAAAAGGGCCGCCGCCAACCATATCCGTCAGCGCTGGGTAGTTGTCGCGTGGGCAAAACTCCAAGGTAGTGCCTAACGCATCACCAATGGCTAAGCCAAGTAAACAGCCAAGGGCGCGATCTGAGAGTGACATTAGAACTCCTTAAGTTACGTCGGGCTTGAGCGACCAGTCATTTCTTTGGCCATTTCAGTGGCGTAGCTGTCGGTCATACCGCCAATAAAGTCAATAATCCGCATATAGGCCATATACAGGGTATCTTCTGGGCGGGGTGCGTTATTACCGAGCAAATCAAAAACGCGCTGATTTTTAAACGACAAAGCCTGACCGCTGTGCTGCTGCAGAGCGGCACCACAAAAGGTATTGAGTAAAATTTCGAGGGTGGTGTAGGCACCAATTTCATGCAAGGTTTTGCGTTTATCTTGGAAGATTTTTTCCCGCGCCATTTTTTTAGCCGAAAGCACGCAGGTTTTTGCTGGGCCATGCATGTGCTCAACTAAATCATCGGGCAGTGCGCCTTGCATTAAGGCGGGTAATTGCTCAACAAAGGCATTGGCCGCGGCATTGGTTAGGTGCTCGATGGCCTTGCCGCGTAAAATCGCTAAACGGCGTCGGCGTGAATCTTGGGGGCCAAGTAGACGATAGGTTTCCGGTAAGTCATCACCAACCAAGCCCAAGAGTAAGGCTTCCACTTCGGCATATTCCAATAGCTCCATTTCTAGGCCGTCTTCTAAGTCAATCAGGCCATAGCAAATATCATCTGCTGCTTCCATTAGATACACCAGCGGGTGACGGGCCCAGCGGTTAGGCTCGATTTCAGGCAGTCCTAGTTTTTCGGCAATGGTGCGCAGCAAAGGTAGTTCGCTTTGGTAGCAGCCAAACTTATGCTTTTTATAGCCATCGGCCGGTGCATATTCAGAGGTCCAAGGGTATTTTAAAAAGGCACCTAAGGTGGCGTGAGTCAGTCGCATACCACCATCAAACTGGTGATACTCCAGCTGAGTGAGGACGCGCAAGCCTTGGGCATTACCTTCAAAACTTAAAAAGTCATTGCGCTCTTTATCGCCCATATCGTCTAACCAGCCACGCTCGGCTGCTTGAGCAAACCAATGGCGAATAGCGTCTTCACCGGAGTGACCAAAGGGCGGATTACCAATGTCGTGGGCTAAACAGGCCGATTGCACAATCATTCCCACATCACCCGAGCTGCACCAACTAGGTAATTGATCACGGATCATCTCGGAAACCCGCATGCCCAGCGAGCGCCCGACGCAACTCACCTCTAATGAGTGGGTTAAACGAGTATGAATATGATCATTGCTGGATACAGGGTGTACTTGGGTTTTACGGCCTAAGCGGCGAAAAGCACCCGAGAAAATAATCCGGTCATGATCTTTATGAAATGGACTACGCCCCAGCTCTTCAGGGCTGTGGGTTAACTTACAGAGACGTTCACGATTTAGTAATTGATTCCAATCCATTCAACACTCCTAACCTAAGAAAAGGATTAAACACCCTATGCGCGACAAACTATGTCGTGGCTAACTAATGGCATGGCCACTTGGTAAGGGCTAATTACTATTAGCTCTGTTACAGATGACAAAATTATGACTTTAGCACTGTGCGACTATAACAACACGGCTTAGCTAGGCCGCACAAGGACTTAAGTCGCGGCGGCGTTACATAAGCCGAGCTAGCAGCAAAGAGAGGTAAACAGCAACCAAAACGCTGTAGGTTTCCCTCGGCAGACCATGAAAAATCGCTCTTCAGTGGTTGAACCCTCAGCCCACACTTTCTGGAGAGACATGATGACTAAGTATTTTAAAGCGGCTTTACCGCTAGCCCTTGCCAGTGCTGCATTAGGTGCAACGCCCATGGCCCATGCTGAAATTATGCTATACGAGCAAGAGGGGACGACCTTTGCGACCGATGGTTATATCAATGCGTTTTATGTCAACAGTAAAATTAAGCGCGATGCAGCCAGTGGTGAGTCGCTAGATCGGCGGCAATCACGGGTAAAAATGGGATTTTTGCCTAATTATCTTGGCTTTAATATGAGCCAGCAAATTGATGATTTAACCCTAGGCGCCCGGGCTTCATTTTGGGTAACAATTAATGACAGCCAAGATAATGGCACCGGTACAGATATCGATGTGCGCCAATTTTACGGGACGGTTAAAGGGTCGTGGGGTGAGGTATTACTTGGTAAGGACTTTGGCTTATTTGCACGTTCGAATATTTTACTTGATCATTTGCTTGCAGGTTATGGTCAGGTCAGTGACACCTTGGGTTTAGTCGATGGCGGTGGGGTGTCCTTTGGTAATATTGGCAGTGGTTATCCTTATCCATTTCCTACTTCGCAAATTACTTACCGTTCTCCTCAGTTCCACGGGGTGCGCGTGGCGGCTGGGGTAATGGATCCTGTCGATACCACGGATAATGGGGCCTTGGGTAAGGCCTATCAGAAAAATCCACGCTTTGAGAGTGAAGTGACTTATAGCTTAGATTTGAGCAAGGCCACTATTTATTCATGGGTCAATGGCACCCATCAAACTTCGGATAATACTGACGCAACAATGCGGCGTGTCACCTCTAAAGGATTAGGTTATGGGGTGCAGGCTACCATGGGTGATCTGATGTTAACTGCTTCAGGTTTTACTGCGAAGGGTTTAAATCCGTTCTTTACCAATAATCTAGGTAAAGCCACCTTGCGTGATGTTGATAGTCAAGGTTATTTACTACAAGGCTCCTATCGCTTTGATAAAAACCGTGTGGCGCTGAGCTATGGCAAAACCAAAGATGACGGCAATGGCTTAGTCACCACCGGAGCCGACTACAATACGCGGGCACTGGCTTATTTTAGAGAAGTGAATAGCCATTTACAGTTAGTGGCAGAGTACAACCAGTTTAAGCTGGAGGGCCATAAAACCAAGGCACTGAACGAAAAGACTAATACTTTTGCTGTAGGTGCAGTGGTGAATTGGTAGCCACAAAGTAGTAAAGAATAGTCCATTTTCAATGCTTAAAGACTGCTAATATTTAGCTCGGTCTTTAAGCATTGTGTGCAGTCTATAAAGCATGAAGAGTTTGCTGGTAGGCCATTCTTTACTTAGGGTTAATAAGGAGCAGCAGGGCGATGCAGCAAATGAATCAAGTAATTACCCGCGCGGTTTCTTATGCCTTAGACACACAGCAGGCTGCGCAAGAATTAGCTGCGCAACTGGCTGATCCTGAGATTGGCTTTGTGCTGTTTTTTTGCTCGGCAGAATTTGATTTGGCTCGCTTATCGATAGCCATTGAGCAAAGTCAGCCTGAGGTGATGGTGGTTGGTTGCACCACCGCCGGAGAAATTACCCCCTTTGGGTATGCGCGGGGATGTATTTGTGCCCTGGGTTTTAGTCGCCAGTTGTTTACCGTAGGGGCCGCGCTGATCGAAGAAATGGAGCAGTTCTCGCTGATCAAAGCCCAAGAGCTGGTCGGCGGTTTAATTAATCAGTGCCGCAGCAGCGCCCAAGCGGTGTTGCCAATTAAAGACCATAGTTTTGTTTTAACCTTATTTGATGGCCTAGCTAGCCGCGAAGAAACAGTGCTGGCGGCGCTCAGCGCTGCTTTAGGCGGCATTCCTTTATTTGGTGGCTCGGCCGGTGATGACAATTACTTAAGTCAAACCCATGTCTATTATCAGGGCCGTTTTCATAGTGGGGCAGCGATTGTGGTGTTGATTAATACCCCATTGGAGTTTGAGGTATTTAATATGCACCACCTCACACCATCGGCAGAAAAGTTGGTGGTGACCAAGGTTGATAGCCAGCTGCGCCAAGTATTAGAGGTTAATGCAGAACCTGCAGTAAGCGCTTATCAGCAACTAACCGCTGCGCAGCAATTGGGAATGGATGTGTTTGCCTGCCATCCGTTGGCGGTTAAAATTGGTGAAAACTATTATCCCCGCGCGATTCAGAAAGCTAATCCTAACCAAAGCCTAACCTTTTACTGTGCAGTAGATAACGGCATTGTGCTGACCGCGATGCAGCGCCAAAGCTTGACTGACACCTTAAATCAGTTGTTTGCAGGGATTAATCAACGCCTTGGCGAGTTACTACTGACGATCGGTTGTGACTGTGTGCTTCGCCGCTTAGAAAGCGAAATTACCGGGCAGCACCAAAGGGTTGAGCAAATTTTAATCGAGCAGCAGGTGGTTGGCTTTAATACCTACGGCGAGCAAATTAACGGGATGCATGTCAATCAAACCTTTACTGGGGTGGCCATTGGAAAAAAATACAAACAACGCCGCAGCTGAGCCTCAACAGTCAGCTGCAGAGCAACTGGCTGCCGCTAATCAAGAAATAGCCAGGCTCCGTAAAATTAATGCGGCGCTGATTGAACGGGTAGAGTCCGGCAAACTGCACAGCAATGAAGCCTACGCAGCATTTCGTCATTCGGTGGTTTTAGCCGAACAGGTGCGTGAACGCACCGATGAACTCACCCATGCCTTAACTCAACTCAAAGCCAGTAATAGCTTGCTGACCCAAGAACGACACAAAGCAGAAGTTGCACACCAACATCTAGTCGATGCGATTGAAAGTATCAGTGATGGTTTTGTGCTGTTTGATCAACAACAGCGGATTATTTTATTTAATCGGCACTTTAAGTCTTTCTGGGCTAGACACGGTAATCCAATCAGTACCGGTATCCATTTAGCTGAAGCGAAACGTATTATCGAACGCTCGGGGCTGGTTAAAGAAACTCAACGCAGTGGTGCCCAGCGTATGCTGTATCGCTTATCTTCGGGACGTTGGTTGCAGGTAACTGAGCGCCCAACACTTGAAGGTGGCTTGGTAATTTTGTACACCGATATTACCGAGTTAAAACTACGTGAACAATTACAGCGTGAGCAAGCGCTGGCGCAGAAAACTGTGTTGTTACAGCAAACCGTAGATAACCTATCTCAAGGGGTGGCCATGGTGAACTCCCAAGGTGTGCTTGAGCTATGGAATCATCGTTTTTTAGAGTTGTATGGTTTAGCCGACATTGCTCCGAATACGCCATTTACGGAGCTAATGCAGACTCAGTGTGCGCTCAACTTGCCGAATGAGTTAGCCACTTGTGCGCAAAGTGAGCAGCGTTTGGCCGATGGGCGGATGCTGGATATTTGTGTCCATGCCCTGCCTGAAGGTAGCTATGTTGCCACCTTTACTGATATTACGGAACGTTATGAGCATGCAGAAGCCTTGCGTAAAAGTGAAAATTGGATCCGTTTAATTACCGATCATGTGCCCGCCATGATTGCTTATGTTCGACGCGACCTTTCATATGAGTTCTTAAATAAAGTCTATGAAGAATGGTATGACTGGCCGCGAGGCACAGCGATAGGCTTGCCGTTAAGCGAAGTGCATAACCAACAGCATATGACCCGTTTAGAGCCTTATATCCGTCGGGCACTGGCCGGAGAAAGTTTAACTTTCGAGGTGGCGGAAACCGATAAGCGCGGACACACTTGCTTCATGCAGCGCTCCTATGTGCCTAACCGCCAAGCCGATGGCCAAGTGGTGGGTATTTTCGTGCTGGTGCGTGATATTACCCAACGGCGGCGCACCGCTGAAGCCTTGCATCAAGCCTATCAAAATCTTGAATTGCGTGTAGCCGAGCGCACCGCTGAGCTGACGCAATTAAATCAGCAATTAGTGCTTGAAATTCAAGAGCGCCGATTAATCGAAACCCGCTTACTAGAAGCTAAACGTGAGGCTGAAGAAGCTAACCTTTCTAAAACCAAATTTCTTGCTGCCGTAAGCCATGATTTATTACAACCATTGAATGCGGCGCGCTTGTTTACTGGCGCTTTGGTTGAACAGTTACAAGACTCACGTTACAGCCATTTAATGCGCAATATTGGCAACTCATTGGATGATGTGGAAAATCTTCTAGGGACTTTAGTGGATATTTCTAAGCTGGATGCAGGGGTTATTAAAGCGGATTTAGCCGCTTTTGCAATTAATGATTTACTGGAAAACCTAGCAGCAGAGTATCGACAACTAGCCAGCAGTGTGGGCTTAGGATTAAGCTTTGTACCATCAACGGCGGTGGTGAATAGTGATATTCATTTGCTGGCACGCATTTTGCGGAATTTTTTAACCAATGCGATTCGCTATACTGAGCATGGCCGCTTATTACTTGGCTGCCGCCGTGTGCCAGGGGCGCTGTTGATTCAAGTGTGGGATACCGGTGTAGGTATTGCCCCGCACAAACAACAAGAAATTTTCCAAGAGTTTAAGCGTGGTGATTGGCATGGAGCGCAGCATGATCGAGGCTTGGGTCTAGGGCTGGCGATCGTTGATAAAATCTCGCGAATTTTAAATCATCCTATTGCAGTGCGCTCCAGTTTAGGCCAAGGCTCTTGTTTTAGTATTAAAGTGCCTTTAGCGCGCACCACGGATATTCCTTTGGTTAGTGAGCTAGAGTTGCCTACCCACAGCTTAAATCAGTTGCAAGGTGCTAAAGTTTGGGTGCTAGATAACGACCCGGCTATTTGCCAAGCGATGCAGACTTTGCTGGGGGAATGGGGCTGTGTGGTTCATACGGGACTATCAAAAACTGACTTGGCACAGCAAGTGGGTGGCCTTAATCAGCCGGTAGATCTGTTAATTGCTGATTATCACCTCGATCATGATGTAAATGGCTTAGATGTGGTATTAGAAATTAATCAGGAGCGACAGCAGCCGGTAGCAGCGTTAATGATTACCGCCAACTACAGCAAAGAGTTAAAACAAGAAATGCGCCAGCTCGGTTACACTTTGCTGCATAAGCCGGTGAAGCCCATGCGCTTAAAGATCACTATGGGCCACCTATTGGAGCAACAGCGTCAAGTCTAATCCTGAGCTAATAACAGTTAGCGGCGTAGGTACACTGAAAAATCAATATCGCCGACCGATAAAATCGCCTGGACTCGGTTGTGTACATTGAGTCGGCGTAAAATCGCCGAAACATGCGCTTTGACTGTAGTTTCTGCAATATCTAAATTATAAGCAATTTGTTTATTGGATTCGCCTTTGGTCATGCGCTCTAGCACCTGTAACTGTTTACGCGTGAGTGCTTGGAGTAGTTCCGGTGGAATACTGGATTCTTTAGGAGCACGGCGCTGACTGGCCTCGGCGCGAATGATATCGGCCGGTAAATAAATATGGCCACTGAGCACTTGCTCTAAGGCAGCGGTCATTTGCTCGCGCGGGGTAGATTTAGTAATAAACCCCACGGCGCCATAGGTTACTGCTTGCAGCACAATATGTTTATCTTGCTCGGCCGAGACAATCACTACCGGAATCGTTGGTGCTTCATTACGTAAATTAACTAGGCCATTTAGCCCTTGCATGCCAGGCATATTTAAATCTAAGAGGATTAAATCAAAATCCTCCTGTGCTTGGATTAAGCTCATCGCGGTGTCTAGATCTTCGGCTTCAACCAAGTGAGCACCTGGAAAACCCGCTTGAATCACGCCGCAAATCGCTTCACGAAACAATGGGTGATCATCGGCAATTAGGATGTTGTACATGGTCATTGACCTCATTATTGTTAGTTAGCTAAAGGCAGTTAAGGAATAAAGGGAGCAGGCTGCGCCGTGACTAAAGGCAACCCTTGTTGTTGCCATTCATCAATGCCATTACGTAGCCAATACAGCTGTCGGTAACCCCATTGGTAAGCCCGCTGGCTGGCATTCCAACCAAGCCAGCAATCGGAGCGGCAGTAAAACACGATTGGATGGTGGAAATTATCCGCGGTTGCTTGGGCTAAATATTGTTGACAATAGCTAAGCCATGCCTTGCTTAAAACACCATCCCCACAGTTAGCTAACCATAGACTGCCCGGCAGATTAGCATGGGGTTCAGTAGCGGTAAATTGGCCATGCAACCAAGGATTACGATACACATCGACCAAGACCAGTTCTGGATAGGTAGTGCGAAGCGCGAGTAGTTGCTCGGCAGTAATCACCTGAGCCCAGACATTCGTGGTCGGTGTCGGGCTGCGATAATGTTGAATTCGATAGCCTTCATCGGAAAAGTGACTGGCCATCGCGGCAGTACTGGCAAGCCAGTTGCTAAAAAGTAGGCCTGGTAACAGGCACCAAGAGAACTTAAGAATCGACATAGCAACGGCCTTACACACGAGGGAGTAGGCATTTAATGCAAAATTGAGCGACTTGAACATCCTACATTAAGCGGTGAAACCCAGTACTAAAGTACTGCTTTTGCTGTTTAGCGTTAATTTAAGTGACGATACTGAGCGGCTGGGTAATGGCAAAAGCCGCTATAAAGTAGCAGCGAAGCAGTACCAAGGTAGTGGATGGTATAGGGGGCTCTCTGGTTAGGCTAGTGACTCGATTAATAACCTACTATGGAGTGCTGATGAGAGTGTTACTGGTTGAACCTCACCCAATAGTACGTCAAGGCTTAATAACGGTATTGCAGTCTTTATTTACTGAGCTTGAGTTGCTAGAAGCAGATAGCGCCGAGCATGCCTTAGTTTTGCTGAATAACCGTATTCCTTCTTTGGTACTGCTTGAAGTCAGTCTACCGCAGCTCAGTGGAATCGAGCTGTGTCGCCGCTTACAACAGCGTTTTCCGCAACTGCCGGTGGCTTTTTTAACTCAGCATCGAGAGCTAGCCACTGTACGCCAAGCTTTAGCCAGTGGTGCTTCAGGTTATCTCTCTAAATTTAGCTCGCTGGCGCTACTGCAAGAAGCTATTAAGCGTTTAGTGGCTGGTTATCACTTTATTGAGCCCGAGTTGGCCACGCAATTAGCCTATCAGCAGAGCACGGATAACCAAACTGACAGCCGCTTAGCTAGCATGACACCGCGGGAACACGAGGTGTTCTTAATGGTAGCGCGGGGCATGAGTACTGCAGTGATTGCTGAGACTCTTTGTATCAGTAGTAAAACGGTGGCGAACTACATGACCTTGTTAAAACATAAACTACAGGTCACTAATCAGGCTGAATTAGTTCATTTAGCCATTGATATGGGTCTGCTACGCTTGGCTTAAATTCACCAGAGCAGTCTGGTTAGCCACCCTGAGTAGGCGGCTAATAATGCGTTACCAGTCTAACGGGCAGTTTTTACAGCCATCCATATGCGCCCCTAAAAAGGTGGCGTAATGCCGGCGTGCACCACTCATATCAGCCTTGGCCATATTGGCTTCGCTCAGTTTGGCTTCTTGCATATTACTGTCTATCAACTTGGCTTTGCGTAAATCGGCACGGGTAAACCAAGCCATCTCCAAATTGCTGGCAGTCAAGTTAGCGCCCATGAGTTTGGCGCCCGACCAGCGGGAAAACTCTAAATTAGCAGCGTATAAATTAGCCTTTTCGGCTTGCACACCTTGGGCCAGCATCGCCCAGCCATTAATTGCCACTAATTGTGCTTTAGCTAATTTAGCGCCTTGCAAGCGGGCCTGTTGTAAGCTGGCGCGGGTGAGGTTTGCCTGACTTAAGTTAGCGCCTTCTAAGCTTGCTAGATCCAGCTTGGTATGCCGAAGGTTAGCGCCGCTTAAGTTGGCTTGGCTTAAGTTGATTCGGCTGAGATCTAAATTACTTAAATCGGCGTTTCGTAAATCCATTCCCGAGCAATCAGCGCCGGGCTCTAGGGTGCAGCCATTAATGCTGCGGGCTTGGCTAGCGTCATCAGCTAGCACGCTGACACTAAAAACTAAACCCAGTAGAGGTAGGGTGTATTGATACATAAAACGCGCTCCTTAAAACAGCCATCACCTTATAGTTGGCGGTGATGGCTGGTATTCAGTGGCTGATAAGTAATGCTTAGCGATTATTTATCCCAAGCCGGTAATTTGAACACCCAGAATGATCCACCTTGGGCAACGGGTTTAGTGAGTTCCGCCATGTCGCCTCCCCATAATGGTACGGCACCGCCATAACCTGAGGTCACGCCAATGTACTGCTCACCATCCATCTCCCAAGTCACTGGTGGAGAAATCACGCCGCTACCCGTTTGAAATTTCCACAGTTCTTTACCGGTTTTGGCATCAAAGGCTTTGAAGTAACCATCACTGGTTCCGGTGAATACAAGATTACCTTTAGTGGCTAAAACACCTGCCCATAACGGTAGTCGCTCTTTATGCTCCCAAGCAATTTTCCCTGTGGTTGGATCCATTGCTCGCAGAATACCGACGTGGTCGTCATACATGCGTTTAATCCGGAAGCCTTGACCTAGGTAAGCTGAGCCTTTTTTGTAAGCCACTTCTTCGGTCCAGTAATCTTCTTTCCAGTGGTTCGCTGGTACGTAGAATAGGCCGGTATCTTGGCTGTAAGCCATGGGGTTCCAGTTCTTACCACCTAAGAATGGCGGCGAGACTTCAACCGAGGCACCACGTTTTTCACCTGGCGCAGGTTTAGGTGGACGTTGCCCTTCAACCTCAACCGGGCGACCGGTTTTTAGGTCAATATGGCTAGCCCAGGTAATGTTATCGACAAAGGGGAAGGCATTTTTTAGTTTGCCGTTAGTACGGTCTACCACATAGAAGAAGCCATTGCGATCGGCGTGGGCTGTGGCCTTAGTTACTTTTCCGTCTTTATCTTTGTAATCAAAGAGCACTAGCTCGTTATTACCAGAAAAATCCCAGGCATCGTTAGGAGTATGTTGGTAGAACCATTTCACTTCACCAGTAGTGGGATCAACTCCAACTTGGCCTGAAGTGTAAAGGCTGTCGTAATCACGGGGATTACCACCATCGGCGGTACGTTCCCAACCGTTCCACGGAGCTGGGTTACCGGCACCAATAATAATGGTATTGGTTTCTGGGTCGAAGCTGGCGCTCTGCCATGGCGCGCCGCCACCTTGGCTCCAGGCCTCTTTTTTACCTGTAGGGTGGTTCGGATCATCTGGCCAAGAAGGCGCTTTAATATCACCGGTAGGGGTGCTTTCTTTACCATTTAAGCGGCCCATGTGCCCTTCAACAAAGGGGCGCATCCATAGTTCTTCACCGGTTTCTGGGTCGCGAGCAAACAACTGACCCACCACGCCAAACTCATCGCCAGAGCTGCCGTGGATTAACATCACCTTGCCTGACTGGCTGTCTTTGATGATGGTTGGTGCGCCAGTCATGGTGTAACCTGCGGCGTGGTCACCAAACTTTTTATTCCATACCACTTTACCGGTGTCTTTATTCAGTGCGACGACGCGGGCGTCGAGGGTACCTACATAAACTAGATCACCGTAAATCGCCACACCACGGTTAACCACATCACAGCAAGGACGAATATCATCGGGTAGACGATGACTATAACTCCAGAGGCGCTGTCCGGTTTTGGCATCCAGTGCCCAAACCCGTGAGTAAGAGCCAGTTACATAAATGACCCCATCATGCACCACAGCTTGAGATTCTTGGCCGCGTTGTTTTTCATCGCCAAAAGAGTAAGTCCAGGCAGGGGTTAACTTGAACACGTTTTGATCGTTAATTTCAGCCAACGGGCTATAGCGCTGTGCATTAGTGCCCATGCCGTACTGCAAGACGTTGGTGGTTGTGAGGTGATCTTTAGCAATATCTTCCCAAGTCACAGGTTTGGCCAAGCTGCTAGTGGCAGCCAGCAAGCCAATGCCTAAGGCAATGCCTTTAACGCACAAAGCTAAGGGTTTGGCAGAGCTAGGTAATGAGTTCATGGTCATTAGCGTACTTCCCATCAATTGTTGTTATTAGGTCAAACACTGAAATAGTTGCAGTGGGCGACTGGGCTTATGTTGGGAAACTACGCAACAAAACACTACGGAAAAACTCCCGCACTTTACGGGATAAATTCCCAGTAGCGCTATAACTTGGCACTAGCACTTAAGCCAAGAGAAACTGCATCTTTACACCCTGTACTAAGGGAGGAGAGCGAGGAAACTAAAGCAGCGTACTCAGCCTAGAAGCCGCTTTTTAAGATGAGCCCCTGAATTTTCTTTTATGCGTTACAGCACTTAATTCAAGGGTGAGAATAATGAAAATAACACAAGCAAGCACCACCTTAGCTCTAATTGCAGGTTTTAGTTTTAACTTGCTGGCCAATGCCCATGGCGATGTGGTACCTCAAGCTGTGAATGTGGACGGACTGACGCCATTAGGTGAGGAGTGGCTAGATGAAAACCCCTACCGTGAACCTAATAAAGATCATGCCTTAGCCGTTGAAATTGGCTCATCTGCCTATAATCAAAACTGTGCCCGCTGCCACGGTTTAGAAGCGGTATCAGGAGGTATTGCCCCTGACTTACGCTTGCTTGAGCCGGGCCTTGAAGGAGATGAGTGGTACAAAGAGCGGGTGATTAATGGTGCGGTGCGCAATGGGGCGATTTATATGCCAAAAATGGCCGAGTTTATTAGTCAAGAAGCGCTGTGGGCTATCAGAACCTATATTGAAAGCCGCGTCGAAGAGTAAATCTATCCCGCCTGCCAAGTAGGAGCTGCGCCCATGAAGTTAGCTCGAAGTTTGTTAATCGTTGGATTGCTGGCTGCACCTGCTTGGGGGTGGGCTGAGGTATTAGCAGACCCTTTACAGTCGTCAATGTGGGATTATTTTCATCTGCGAATGCTAGAGCAACAGCCCTATGTATTTGACGCCCAGGTTCAGGTCAGTGTGCCAGCGTTTGCTGAAGACTCTGCCCAGGTACCCATTGAAGTCGATGCCCGTGCCCTGACGGGTAAAGTGCAAAAGATGATTATTTGGGCAGAATTAAATCCAATACCCAAGGTATTGAGCTTAAACGTACTGCAGCCCGATCAGGTGGAAAACTTCTTAGCGGTGCGCATTCGGGTGGAGCAGGCTACACCGATCCGAGCAGCATTACTAATGGATGATGGGCTGTGGCATGTGGGCAGTGCTTGGATTGATGCTGCCGGAGGTGGTTGTACCATGCCCAGTACATTACAGGCGAAAGCAGGCTGGGAGAAAAACTTAGGACAGGTGTTGGGGGCCCGTTTTGAAGTCGGCAGCCATAGTCGCTTACGGCTCACGATTGCTCATCCGATGGACAATGGATTAAACAGTGCTATTCCTGAGTTTTATTTAAATCAGGCCGAGCTGCGTACTGCCAGTGGCGAAGTACTAGCTGATTTAGAGTTGTTTGCTGCGCTGAGTGAAAATCCAACACTCACTCTGGGTCTTACTCAGCATCAAGCGACAGAGTTATGGCTCAGCGATAATAATGGCAATCAGTTTTTAGCGCATTTGCCTTAGCCGGTTAAAGGTGTGTCTATTTGCGCAACTGTTGGAGCGAGGTAAAGCCTGTGGTACGTCGATTAGTGGCAGGTGTTTTAATCTGTTTATGCAGCCTTGAGTTACAAGCTCAATACACCTTAAGCGCCCAAAAAATCGCTGCAAACACCTGGGTGGTTGAAGGTTCAACTGATAATTTCAGTCCGCAAAATGGCGGTAACATTGTTAATGTTGGCTTTATTGAAACGCCGGTCGGTGTGGTGGTGATTGATACCGGACCCTCATTTTTATATGGGCAAGCGCTTCGGCAAACGATTGCCGAGGTCAGTGATAAACCGATCATTAAGGTTCTGCTTACCCATCATCACCCAGACCACGTTTTGGGCAATCAAGCCTTTAGTGATATTCCTATTGCGGCCTTAACATCAACTACCGCGTTACTGGCGCAGGAGGGTGAGGCACTGGCGGAAAATATGTATCGCTTAGTGGGAGACGGGATGCGCGGCACCGAAGTGTTACTGCCCAATGTAGAGGTAGCTGCCGGCCCACTTAAACTAGGCGACTATCAGTTACAGCTGTATGCTTTGAGCGGCCATACTGGTGCTGATTTAGTCGTATTTGATCCACAAACAGGGGTGTTATTTGCCGGTGACTTAGTCTTTTATCAGCGCGCTTTGACCACTTCGCACACCCCTGGGTTAGCTATTTGGCAGGCTGATTTAACTCAGTTAGAGCAATTGCCATGGCGTGTGATTGTGCCAGGCCATGGACCGATAGCTAACAATCAAGCACCTTTTGCACAAATGCATGCCTATTTAAATTGGCTGGATCAATTGTTGCGTCACGCGGCCGCCACTGGTGAAGATATGAATCAAGTGCTGCGTAGTGATATTCCAGCACAGTTTAAATCAATCAGTTTGACCCGTTATGAGCTGACGCGCACGGTTAGCCATCTGTACCCAACATACGAAAAGCAGGTTTTTCAGTTACTCAATAGCACTGATTAAGCTTGGCATTAAGCAATGGTTAGGCACTACTACTCGATTCGCTTACTACTAAATGAGTAGATTTCTGCTGCATTAGGTGAATAGGGCGGAGTTTATTCAGTCGCTATGATCCAAGTATGCAAGTGCAGTGACTGCTTAGCAGTGACTAAATAACACAGCGTTAGCACAACAATAATGAGGAAACGACAGATGATTTACCCACAACCAGGTACTCCAGGCGCTTTATTCACCGTTAAGCCCCGGTACGGTAATTATATTAATGGTGAGTTTGTGCCGCCAGTGAATGGCGAATATTTTACTAATACCACCCCAGTCACCGGTGAAATCTGTGGTGAGTTCCCACGCTCTAATGCCGATGACATTAATTTAGCACTTGATGCAGCCCATGCCGCTGCCAGTGCTTGGGGAAAAACCTCTGTTCAAGAACGCGCCTTAGTTTTATTGAAAATTGCCGATCGAATTGAGCAAAACCTAGAGTTATTAGCGGTCGCTGAGACTTGGGATAACGGCAAGGCCGTGCGCGAGACACTCAATGCCGATGTCCCTTTAGCCGCTGATCACTTCCGTTATTTTGCTGGTTGTTTACGTGCTCAAGAGGGGACTGCTGCGGAAATTAACGAGCATACCGCAGCCTATCATTTCCACGAGCCACTAGGCGTAGTTGGGCAGATTATTCCATGGAACTTCCCACTGCTAATGGCCGCATGGAAACTGGCTCCTGCTTTAGCAGCTGGTAACTGTATTGTGATGAAGCCTGCTGAACAAACTCCGCTCTCGATTACCATTTTAATGGAAGTCATTGGCGATTTATTACCACCAGGCGTGCTCAACATCGTTCAAGGCTTTGGTCGTGAAGCTGGAGAGGCGTTGGCAACCAGTACCCGTATCGCAAAAATTGCCTTCACAGGCTCTACACCAGTCGGCTCACATATTATGAAATGTGCCGCAGAAAATATTATTCCGAGTACGGTGGAGTTAGGCGGAAAATCACCCAATATCTTCTTTGAAGATATTATGCAGGCCGAGCCTGAGTTTATTGAAAAAGCCGCTGAAGGCTTGGTACTGGCGTTCTTTAACCAAGGTGAAGTGTGCACCTGTCCTTCGCGAGCGGTGATCCAAGAGTCGATTTACGACGAGTTTATGCAAGTGGTGATGCAGAAGGTTAAGCAGATTCGTCGGGGTAACCCACTGGATACAGAGACCATGGTCGGCGCTCAAGCATCTGCACAGCAGTTTGAGAAGATTCTTTCCTATATGGATATTGCCAAAGAAGAGGGCGCTGAACTGATCACCGGCGGTCAGGCTGAGCAGTTAGAGGGAGATTATGCCAATGGCTATTATATTCAGCCAACCATGCTCAAAGGCCATAACAAAATGCGCATCTTCCAAGAAGAGATTTTTGGCCCCGTAGTCGCTGTAACCACCTTTAAAGATGAAGCTGAAGCGCTAGCTATTGCCAATGATACCGAGTTTGGCTTAGGTGCAGGTTTGTGGACCCGTGACATCAATCGAGCCTATCGCATGGGACGTGGTATTCAAGCCGGCCGAGTCTGGACTAACTGCTATCACTTGTATCCTGCTCATGCGGCTTTTGGTGGCTATAAAAAATCAGGGGTTGGCCGTGAAACCCATAAAATGATGCTGGCTCATTACCAGCAAACCAAGAACCTACTAGTGAGTTACGACATTAATCCGCTAGGTTTTTTCTAAGCACTGAGCTGATAAACAGCGAGGGTAAACAGCGCAGTCTAAGGACTGCGCTTTTTTTTAATCAAACTAATTGGCCAGAGGAGCACCTAAAGCAGAGTACTAATGTTTGCGCAAATTAGTTCTAAAGTGCCGTTTTTAACTGAGGGATAAATCGCTATTAATAGAGCTCCGGAATTAACCGGAATTCTAATAACAATGAGGAATGTGCTATGTGGACTAAACCGACTTATAACGATATGCGTATGGGCTTTGAAGTAACGCTCTATATTTCCAATCGTTAATCGATAAAGCCCCAGTTCGCTGGGGCTTTTAGGGAGTCAGGCATGTATATTCATGTGTTAGGATCGGCTGCTGGTGGGGGCTTTCCCCAGTGGAACTGTAATTGTGATAACTGCCATGGCTTACGTCAGGGCACGCTTAAGGCAACGGCTAGAACACAATCCTCAATTGCCATTAGTGATGATGGCGAGCAGTGGATTTTATGCAATGCCTCACCGGATATTCGACAGCAGTTTGAGCAGTTTTCTGCGCTCCAACCGGCACGGGCAAAACGCGATACTGCTTTAGCCGGAATTATTTTAATGGACAGTCAAATTGATCATGTCACAGGTTTACTGACCTTGCGTGAAGGCTGTCCGCATCAGGTGTGGTGCACCCCTCAGGTACATCAGGATTTAAGCCAAGGCTTTCCAGTATTTAATATTTTATCGCACTGGAATGGTGGGCTTGAGTATCAGCCCATTGCTTTAGACTTTACACCGTTTAGCATACCTGGTTGCCCACAACTGCAGATTACCGCAGTACCTATTTTAAGCAATGCACCACCTTATTCGCCACGACGTAACAATCCTGATCGTGGTGATAATATCGCCCTGTTTATTGAGGATTTACGCAGTCAGCGCAGCTTATTTTATGCCCCAGGCTTGGGGCAGGTTGATGACTATGTCGCCAGTTGGATGCAGCGGGCCGACTGCTTAATGGTGGATGGCACCGTGTTTCATGATAATGAAATGCAATTAGCTGGCGTGGGTGACAAGCTCGGTAGTGAAATGGGGCATCTAGCACAAAGTGGCGAGCACGGTATGCTGCAAGCGCTTAGTGCTTACCCCGAAGCACGAAAAATTTTAATTCATATCAATAATACTAATCCCATTTTAAATGAAGACTCGCCAGAGCGCGCCTTGGTGCAGGCAGCGAATGTTGAAGTCGCATTTGATGGGATGCACTTTGAAGTGTAAGGCCGGCCATGAAGCAAGCAAGTGCATTAAGCCCTGCCGAATTTGAGCAGGCGCTCCGAGACAAAGGGGCCTATTACCATATTCATCATCCTTACCATGTGGCGATGCATAACGGTACGGCAACTAAACAACAGATTCAGGGCTGGGTGGCTAATCGTTTTTATTATCAAATTAATATCCCGATGAAAGATGCGGCAATTATGGCTAACTGCCCCGATCGAGAAGTGCGTCGGCATTGGATTCAGCGGCTGTTAGACCATGATGGTTTACCTGATAGTGAAGGCGGGATTGAAGCTTGGTTGCGTTTAGCCGAAGCTGTTGGCTTGGATCGGAACCAAGTATTATCCGGTGAACTGGTTTTGCCAGGGGTGCGTTTCGCAGTGGATGCTTATGTTAACTTTGCACGCCGTGCCAGTTGGCAAGAGGCAGCCAGTAGTTCGCTGACCGAATTATTTGCTCCGCATATTCATCAATCACGCTTAGAGGCTTGGCCTACGCATTATCCATGGATTGAACAAAGCGGTTATGACTATTTTAGGACTCGCCTTAGTCAAGCTCGACGCGATGTAGAGCATGGTTTGCAAATTACCTTGGAGCACTACATCAGCTATGAACAACAGCAACGAATGCTGGAAATACTGCAATTTAAATTGGATGTTTTATGGTGCATGTTAGATGCCATGAGCATGGCCTATGAGTTAAATCGTCCACCGTACCATAGCGTAACTGACCAGCCAGTATGGCATAAGGGGATTAGCTTATGAGTATCGAGTTAACGGCTATTCCGCGGATTCGTCGAGGCTTTCGTTTGCAGTGGGAAGAGGTGCAGCAGGGTTATGTGTTGCTCTATCCCGAAGGCATGATTCAACTTAATTTAAGTGCGGCCAGTATTTTGCAGCAAGTCAATGCCGAGCAAAACATCGAGCAAATCATTCAGGCTTTACAGCTTCAGTTTCCAGAAGCCGATGCTGCACTGACTGATGATGTGCTCGCATTTTTGGAGGAGGCTTATGCTAAGTTCTGGATCGAAAACTGCTAGTAATGAGTCTTTGGTTAAGCCACCTTTTTGGTTATTGGCCGAGCTGACCTATCGTTGTCCATTGCAGTGTCCTTATTGCTCTAACCCGACCGACTTTGCCCACAGCAAACAAGAACTTAGCACTGAACAATGGATTTCGGTGTTTGAACAAGGTCGTAAATTAGGTGCCGCGCAGCTGGGATTTTCAGGGGGCGAGCCGTTAGTCCGGCAAGACTTAGCGGAGCTAGTTAAAGCAGCCCGAGATTTAGGTTATTACACGAATCTGATTACATCTGGAATTGGCTTGACTGAAGCTCGCTTGCAGAGTTTAAGCGAGGCAGGGTTAGATCATATTCAAATTAGTTTTCAGGCCGCAGACGCCAGTGTTAACGATATGTTGGCTGGCTCGAAAAAAGCCTTTTCGCAAAAACTAGCTATGGCTAAAGCAGTTAAAGCAGCTGGTTACCCGATGGTGCTGAATTTTGTCATTCATAGGCAGAATATTGCTCAAATTGAGCAAATTATTGCGCTTTGCCTTGAGTTGGAAGCTGATTTTGTCGAGTTGGCTATTTGCCAGTTTTATGGTTGGGCTCACTTAAACCGTGAAGCGTTATTGCCCTCTAAGGCACAATTAGTGCTCGCAGAGCAAGCCACCCAGCGCTGGCGAGAAAAACTGCAGCAGAAAAATCATCCTTGCCAGTTGATTTTTGTGACCCCTGATTATTATGAGGAACGACCTAAAGCCTGTATGAGTGGTTGGGGGGCGGTATTTTTAGATATTACCCCAGATGGTACAGCTTTGCCTTGCCATAGCGCGCGGCAATTACCGATCGAATTTCCGAATGTTAAAAACCAAAGTTTGCACAGTATTTGGTATGACTCCTTTGGCTTTAATCGCTTTCGAGGCTTGGATTGGATGCCCGAGCCTTGCCGTTCTTGCCCTGAAAAAGAACATGACTTTGGCGGTTGTCGCTGTCAGGCCTATATGCTGACGGGACAAGCAGAAAATGCCGACCCTGTGTGCAGTAAGTCGGACTATCACGGGGTTATTCTTGAGGCGCGCCACGCTGCAGATACTAGCCAGTTAACCGTGGCCGATATGCAGTTTCGTAATGCCGCCGCTTCCAAATTGATCGCTAAGGCTTAAATTATGCAGGACTTACCAGGTTTTTGGCGCAGCAGCTGGAGCGCTGAATTAGCCGCCCAAGCCAGTGCTGAGCTAATGGAGCTTAAAGCAACTGAGCAAGCAGTGTATTGGACTGAATACAGTCCAATCGATGGTCGCACCTTGCTCTATAGCGCAGACTTTATCCAGCGTCAGCCAGTGTTATTGACCTGCGAAGATTACTCCGTACGCTCTAGAGTTAATGAGTATGGCGGTGGTGCTTTTAGTGTGATCGACGATCTGCATTGGTTATTTATTAACGAAGCAGATCAGCAAATTTATCTGCAACGGCGCGCGGCTTTAAGCCAGCCGCAACCAATTACTGATTATCCACACTGTCGTTATGCCGAGCCATTGTATGATTCTGCGCAGCATTGCCTGATTGCAATTGAGCAAGCTGAAGAAGCGGCAAGGGTAGTGCATCGCTTAGTTTGTTTGCGTTTGGATGCTCAGTTTAAGTTAGTGGCGCGCCAGGTATTACAGCAAAGCGCTGACTTTTATAGCTCGCCGGTATTAAGTGCCGATGGTTTACGCCTAGCTTGGATTGAATGGGATCGTCCTGATCAACCTTGGACCCAAACTCGGTTACTGTTAGCTGAGCGCGCTGCAGTTAGTACGCCGTGGTTTGATCCAGGGGTTACGATTAAAACTATAGCGGGTGAGCAAGGTGATGCTGCATTGCAGCAACCACGATTTAATGGACAGCAGCTGTTTGCACTTAATGATCAAGCCGGCTACTGGGAGCCATGGGCTGAGCAGTCGGATAGCAGCTTTGTTCAGTTAACCCAATTACAGGCGGATATGGCGGGTGCACCATGGCAGATGGGCGGCTGTAATTATTGGCCACTGGATCAGAACCAGTTGCTGATCACTTGGTTTGAGCAAGGCTTTGGCCATTGTGGAATTTATTCACTGAGCACTCACAGCATGACTCAACAGCTCTTTAATTCTGCGTCGCGGATTCGGCATCTAGCGGTTACCGCTGAATATATCATTGCTATTGCTTCTTACAGTCAAGCGGGGTCTGCTGTGATGTTGTGGCATCGAGCCAGCGCTACAGAGCACTGCATTAAGCAACTGAGTATTGGCTTAAATAGCAGTGACATTGCGACTCCTGAGCCACTACACATTTCGACAAGCGCTGGAAAAACCACCCACGCTTTTTTATTTAAGGCGAAAAATAGCGCTTATTCGCTACCAGATAGCGCTCAATTAACGCCATTAGTGGTGTTTTTGCATGGTGGACCAACTTCGGCAGCTTATCCAGTGTTTGATCCGAGAATCCAGTTTTGGACGCAGCGCGGTTTTGCTGTGGTGGATATTAATTATTGTGGCAGTACCGGTTTTGGCCGAACTTATCGTTATGCTTTGCAGCAGCGCTGGGGAGAGGCAGAAATTGCCGATATTGCAGCGGTGGTAGATTATGTGATCGAACATGCCGCGATTAATCCAGCCCAAGTAGTCATTCGAGGCGCCAGTGCCGGTGGCTACAGTGCCTTAATGGCTGTGGCAAAACTGCCCATCTTTGCCGCAGCGGCCAGTTGGTACGGGGTGACCGATCCACTGAATTTACGCCAAGCAACCCATAAATTTGAAGGTGACTATTTAGATTGGCTGCTGGGTGATCCGCAGCAAGCGTGTGATTATTATCAGACCCATAGCCCAATTTATTTAGCTGATCAGATCCAAACTCCGCTGATTTTCTTTCAAGGTGCGTTAGATGTGGTGGTCGTACCTGAGCAAACCCAAAGTATGTGGCAACAGCTACAGCGTAACCAAGTGCTAACCGAATATTATGAGTATCCAAACCAAGGTCACGGTTTTAGAGATAGCCAAATATTGGCCGATGCTTTGCAGCGCGAGTTAGCTTTTTATCAACGACTATTTATTCAGGCAACTGGCTAATCAAGAGCAGGGCCATAACGTAAACTAATCAACGACAACAAGTAAAAGTAAAACATGCAATAGCTGCAATTTAACATAATATTGATTATAGCTATTATGTCTGACTCGTCATAACACTAGTTTTTTGCTAGCGTCCAAAGCTTTAGCGCTAACCAGACTCAGCATTGATTAATCCTGCGCCGTATCTGTTGGGGTTAAGTCTTTAAACTCTGTGACTAGATGTTCTTCCATCGCATCGAGCTCATTGAGCAAACTTCTGAAGCTGACTTCTTCTGTTGCTTGGGTGTGTTCGGTTAAGAGTTTTTCGGTGGTGATTTCGTTGCTGACCGTTAACGGTAGTTGTTGTGGAATGCTACGCTCGATTTCAGATAAATCCCGGAGCGCCATCAAGCTCGGTAACTCATCTAACCCCTTTAGATTAAAGTAATCTAAAAACGCTTTAGTGGTAGCAAACATTGCCGGTTTACCTGGTACTTCTCGATAGCCTACCACGCGAATCCATTCACGCTCTTGTAGGCTGCGCATAATATTGCTGCTGACGCTGACTCCGCGCACTTCTTCAATTTCACCGCGAGTAATCGGCTGGCGATAGGCAATCAGCGCTAGGGTTTCTAACATTGCCCGAGAAAACTTACTGGGTTTTTCCTCGCTCAGAACTTGGGTCCAGGTGTTATAGCTGCTACGGATTTGTAGTCGATAGCCGCTAGCAACCTCGATTAACTCTAATGCATGCTGTTGATAGGCATCAGCTAGCGCAGTCAGAGCCTGCTTTAATTGAGCTTTACTGGCAGTGAAGGCTTTTGACTCTAAGAGCTGTTGCAATTGCTCAATAGTTAATGGTTTAGGATGCACCAGTAATAAGGCTTCAAGGATGCGGACCAGCTCAGGAAGGATAATGGCATTACTCATGACTTAGGGTTCGAACATAAATTTGACTATAGGGCTCGTTTTGCACCAGTTCAATCAGGGCTTCTTTCACCAGTTCAAGGGTCGCCATAAAACTAACCACGACTCCTAACCGCCCTTCTTCAAGGGTAAATAACTCAGAAAAAGGCACAAAACCGCCCTGTTTTACTTTGTCTAAAATCAGGCTCATGCGCTCTCTAGTCGAAAGGGTTTCGCGGCTTATTTGATGGCTTTCAAATAGTTCGCTGCGGCGCATGATGTCGGCCATGGCCTGTAATACTTCTTGTAATGCTACTTCGGCAAATACTGTGGCTGCTTGTGGTGCAATGGGCGCAGCAAGTTGTACTGGAAACACATCTCGTTCGCAGCGTGGCAGTTGATCTAAATCTTCAGCGGCTTGCTTAAATTGCTCATACTCTTGCAAGCGACGAATCAGCTCAGCCCGTGGATCAGCCTCTTCTTCTGGCGCTTGCTCTGGCTTTGGTAGCAGCATCCGCGACTTAATTTCCGCCAGCATGGCAGCCATTACTAAGTACTCAGCAGCAAGCTCCAGCTTGACCGCCTTCATCAACTCAACATAGCCCATGTATTGATGGGTAATCTGCGCTACTGGAATATCTAAAATATCGATATTTTGCCGACGGATTAAGTACAGCAGCAAATCCAGTGGACCTTCAAAAGCCTCAAGAATCACTTCCAACGCATCTGGTGGAATATATAGGTCTTGTGGCGCTTCAATCAGCGCTTGACCGTAAACTAGGGCCAGTGGTTCTGTGAGTATTGCAGGCTCAGTGGCTGTAACTAGGGAGGCAGTTTCCATGTTTAGCTCATAAAAGGTGCTGGATCACCGCAGCCGACTCGAATCACTTCAATTTGATCATCGACCAGATTGATTACAGTTGAAGGTTCAGTGCCAGTAAAGCCACCATCGATAATTAAATCCACTTGTTTTTCTAAGGCATCACGAATCTCATAGGGATCATTCATCGCCTGCGTTTGTCCTGGTAAAATCAAGCTGACGCTTAACATTGGCTCGCCCAGTTCCTCTAAAATAGCTTGGGCAATGGGGTTACTCAGTACCCGAATACCAATGGTGCGGCGCTTAGCATGCATCAACATCCGCGGTACTTCACGGGTGCCATTCATAATAAAGGTATAAGGCCCTGGGGTATGGGCTTTCAGTAAGCGAAAAGCAACGGTATCAACTTTGGCGTACAGCCCTAGCTCAGATAAGTCGCGGCAAATCAGCGTAAAATTATGCTTATCATCTAATTGGCGTAGCTGTCGAATACGGTCAATCGCTTGTTTTTCACCTAATAAGCAGCCAAGCGCATAGGATGAGTCAGTAGGATAAATGACTACTCCTCCTTGCTTGAGGACTTCCACCACTTGCAACACTAAGCGATGCTGTGGATTTTCGGCATGGATTTGAAAAAAACTCGACATAATAGAACTCCCGTTTAAGCCAATAACTCAGATAACAGTGGTAAATCTGTTGGAACCGCGCGGTAGCTACCTAGTTCCGACCAAGATTTGGGTAAGTGAAAGTCGCTGCCGGCGGAAGCACGTAAGCCAAACTCTCGAGTTAAAATTGATAACACCCCTATTTGCTCAGCCGGCTGCCAGCCGTTGACTACTTCAATAGCATGCCCACCGTGCTCGACAAAATCAGCCACCAAGCGCCGGCGCTTGGTACGGGTAAAGTTGTAGTGATAAGGATGAGCTAAACTAATCAGTGCTTCAGCTTCTTTTAATACCTGTAAGGTTGCCTCAAAACTTGGCCAATGTTGTTTAACATCGCCGACTTTGCCAGCTCCTAGCCATTTACGAAAAGCTTCATTGTAATCCTTTACCCAACCTTGCTGGACCATAAAGCTAGCAAAGTGTGGGCGTGCGGGAGCATTTTGGCTGTCGCCTAATTCTGCTTGAATTGCTTGGGCACCGGCCAGCGCATCATGGAAGCCTTTTTTAGCTAGACGCTGACTAATCAGTTCTGCACGCTCCCAGCGGGCCTGATGCATTTGTTGAGTCACCCGTATAATCGCCGGATGCTGTGCATCAAAGGCATAACCTAAGATATGTATGGTGGCCCCATTCCAGCTGCACGATAGCTCAATGCCATTAATTAACTGGATCCCACATTGTTTGGCTGCATGCTGGGCTTCAGCTAAGCCTTCAATGGTGTCGTGATCGGTTAAAGCTAACGTTTTTACCCCTTGCGCAGCGGCGCGTTGCACCAGTTCAGTGGGGGAAAGAACGCCATCGGAGGCAGTGCTGTGACAATGTAGATCAATATCCATAAATCAAGGGCTTACGCTTTAGGCTGGGTTTGCTATTATGCCTGCTCTATCCACTATTGGCTTGTATTGTGAAACAGTTTATCGATTTTATCCCCCTCATCTTATTCTTCATCGTCTATAAAACCAGCCCTAATACGGTTGAGTTACTAGGCCATAGTTTTGAGTTTGGTGGTATTTTTAGTGCTACTGCTGTGCTAATCATCAGTTCAGTGATTGTCTATGGTTTGCTTTTCATCGCTCAGCGGCGTTTAGAGAAAGGCCAGTGGTTAACGTTACTTGGTTGTTTGTTTTTTGGTGGCTTAACGCTGACCTTTCATAGTGAAACCTTCCTTAAGTGGAAGGCGCCCATCGTCAATTGGTTATTTGCCAGTGGTTTTTTAGCCAGCTTGTTTATCGGCAAGCAGCCATTGATTCAGCGCATGATGGGGCATGCAGTTAACCTACCCGATGCGATTTGGCGCAAGCTAAATTGGGCTTGGGTGCTATTTTTCATCTTTTCTGGCGCTGCCAACTTGTTCGTTGCCTTTACTTTCCATGAGATCTGGGTCGATTTTAAAGTGTTTGGCAGTTTAGGCATGACCTTAATTTTTTTAGTCGCTCAAGGTATTTATATGGCACGTCATATTCAGCCGGAAGCCGATACAGCCAGCTCCGACCAACCTAAGGATTAAGCCCATGTCTTTATTTGCAATTATCGCCACTGATGCGCCTGACAGCTTAGAAGCACGTATGGCAGCACGTCCCGCTCATCTTGCGCGCTTAGAGCAGCTACAGCAACAGCAGCGTTTAGTGCTCGCTGGCCCCCACCCTAACCCCGACGCTGAAGGGTTTACCGGCAGTTTAGTAGTGGCTGAGTTTGAGTCATTGACCGCGGCTAAAGCTTGGGCTGCAGCCGATCCTTATTGTGCGGCGCAGGTCTATCAGCAGGTCATAGTTAAACCCTTTAAACAGGTTTTACCTGTTGTTGAATAAGCCATGCAGCAGCTATTGTTAATTGATGATGATGTGGAGCTCTGCGAGCTATTAGGCGCTTGGTTGAGTCAAGAAGGCTATCAGGTGTTTTATGCCCACAGCACACAACATGCGCGGCAGTTACTGAGCACTGAAGCGAGCTATGATTTAGTGATTTTGGATGTCATGCTGCCTGATGGCAATGGCTTAGAGCTGTTAAAAGAACTACGGGAAAACTTACCACAGCTGCCAGTATTAATGCTGTCGGCCCGTGGTGAGCCTATGGATCGGGTGCTGGGGTTAGAACTGGGAGCCGATGATTACTTAGCTAAGCCTTGCGACCCCCGTGAGTTAAGTGCGCGGCTCAAGGCAATTTATCGGCGGATCCAGTCAACTACCGAAGATAATACTAAGGCCCTGGAGGATTGGCTTGAATATGGCGATCTACGCTTTCAGCGCAGCACGGGCAATGTATTAACCTTCGATCAGCAAAATCAGCTCACCGTTTCTGAGGGACGTTTGTTGGACCTACTCCTCAGCCGACCTGGCGAAGTATGGAGTAAGGATGAGTTGTCTGAGCAAGCATTGGAAAAAAAATTAACTGCGTTTGATCGTAGTCTTGATATGCATATCAGTAACCTGCGTAAAAAGCTGGGTAATTTAGCTGATGGCAGTAGCCGAATCCAGGCCCTACGTGGTCGTGGTTATTTTTACGTTAAACAGTAACCGCACCTTTACCTAAGCTTTACACTCGATTGACAGCACTAAACTGTGCATCTGGCATACTAGCCCCATCGACATTGAGTGAGGTATTACTCAATTATTTACCCCTGTCATTGAGAGGAACATCTTATGCGTCAGTTTTTAACGCCTTTAGCCTTGATTACCAGTATCGCGCTTCCAATCACTAGCTTTGCCATGCCACCTGAAGAAGCCAAGCAATACTTAAATAAACCCGGTATCCATAAAGTATTGCCAGCACCCAAAGTAGCTGCAGACGCAGAAACTCGCCGTACGACCAAGCATGATCGTTACGCTCAGCAAATGCAGCAGGAGCTTAAGCTCAGTGATGAGCAAGTTAAGCAACTGCAAGCAGTGCGTGAAGCTTCACGCCAAGAGCGACGCGCAATTCAAGATAAATACTTGCCTGAAGTTAAGCGCAAAGCTATGCATGCTGAGTTTAAAAGCTCAGCTGAAAAACAGCAGCAAAAAATGCAAGAGATCTTAACACCAGAGCAGCGCAAGCAATGGAGTGAGTTAAAACAAAAGCATCGCTCAACCATGAAAAAGCATCATAAAGGCATACATAAGCCAGAGCGCAAGCACAAGTCAGATAGCGCAGAACCTCGGATGCACCGCTCTTAATAACCCTCAAGTAGGATAGCTAAGGTTAATGCCAACATTTTTTCACTCGTTGTTTTGGCGCGTCTTTGCCGCTTTGTGGTTGGCATTAATCTTGGTGGTTGGCGCTACCTTTCTCTTGGCGCAGTTCTTTAACCAAGACTATTGGTTGTTAAATCACCACCCTGCACTGCAGAAGTTTCCAGAGCAGTGGCAGCAAGCCGAAGCCAGCAATGATCCGAAAGCTACAGCGCGCTTACTTAAAGAAGTGCGCAAACAGCACAGTATCTATATTCAGGTGTTTGATATTAATGAGGATCATGAGCAACTAATCAGTCGCTCGCCAGAACTTGCCAAACACCATGATAAACGGCTGGCCCATGGCTCAGGCCCGCGCTGGCGCCGGGTGACCCAAGAGGTACACACTCCAACAGGGCAAGAATTACTCTTTGTCTATCGAATCGCCCAACAAGAATTGCAGCGCTGGCAGCTTAATCATTGGCTAAAAATAAGCAGTTATTTAGCAGTAACTTTATTGTTGCTATTAGTCATTAGCTTGCTTTTAAGTTTATCAATCACTCGCCCCATTCAACGCCTACGTCTAGCCGTGCAAGATTTAGCTAATACTAATTTTAAGCAGCAATCGCTAATGATTTTATCCCAGCGGCAGGATGAGTTAGGCATGTTGGCACGTGACTTTAAACGCATGGGTACGGACTTACAGCACTTACTCGATCGACAGCAACAGTTATTGCGCGATGTTTCCCATGAATTGCGCTCGCCACTGGCCCGCTTAAAATTACTTTTAGCACTTACTGAGCGCAGTACGCCTACACAATTGCCAACTCAAGTACAGCGAATGGAGCTAGAGTGTGATCGTTTGGATCAATTAATTAGCGAAATTTTAGACTTGGCTAGATTGGATGACCACAGTCATAGTTGGCAGTGGTTATCACTAGATGATTTCTTCGAACAATTAATTAGTCCCTATCAAGGCCTCGTATCGGAAAAAACCATCAAGCTACAAGGGCCTAAAGGGTTATCGGTACAGGTGCAAGCTGCTGCCTTTGAGCGAGCACTGGATAACCTGCTGCGTAATGCCTGGCGCTTTGCCCAGCATCAGGTACAAATTAGTTGGCAGTTAGTTGAGCAGCAACTTTGCATCACTATCTGTGATGATGGACCAGGTGTGGCTGAAGAGCATTTAGCTAAGCTAAGTGAGCCCTTTTATCGGGTGGCTGGGCAGAATGCAGCCGAGGGTTACGGTTTGGGGCTTACCATTGTGCAGCGAATTATAGAGCAGCACCAAGGGCAGCTGTGCTTTAGCAATCTACCCATGGGTTTTCAAGTCAAGGTTAACTTGCCTGTTAATCACGATGATCTTTAACGATATCGTCGATTTCAGTATGCACCATGCGATCAAGTAATACTCGCTTAAAGCCGGTAGCACGCATAACACCATTCACGTAGGTTTCCATAAAGCTGTCTGCGGCGTAGGCTTGGGCAGTTGATGCCAGTTTACGTAAGCTCTGGCATATAGCTAGGCGTACACTGGAGTCAACTTCATCGGTAATGGCTTGCTCAATGTAGTTTTGTAACCAGCCCCACATACTAAGCATCATTGCATTAGTGACGCCACGTTGTACATGAATCACCCCAACAAAGGCCTGCCATTCCCAATAGGAGTTATCAAACGGGCCTTGGACTGAGCGCTCCCACCAAGCAAGAAAATCGCGCATCCGATCGGGTAGCTCGCCTTCCTTAAAAATTTCTTTAGTTTTTTCGTAGTTCATTAAGGTGGCATAGAACGCATCAACCATGCCCGGCCCTTTAGCTAAGAGTAGGTCTTTATGCTCAATGAGTGTGGCAGCATTGCTCTCATCGAAAATAACTTCTGGGGGAATATTCAACTTAATTTTATCCACGATATCTATCAGTTTAGGATTATTGGTCATTCGAATGCTTACCTGAATACCATTTGACATTAATACACGAACATCCAAATAACCTGTACTAATAAAAAACACTGGGTAACCCAATGGGCGGGTGTAGGATTGAACCTAATGCATTTTCCTTTGCGTGCTCAAAGTAAGCACTAGATCACAGCTAGTCAAGGATTAAATTAGATTTTGCTGATGTGAGTCAATAAAAACATTGATTAGAATATTATCAACAGCCTCTAATCTTAAAGGCGATAAACCAAAATAATTTTTTTAGTAACAATTGCGTATACTAGCTTTTTCATTTGGTTTTTATAGGAAATTTATGTTTAAACGACTCGCTTACTCCCTGTTAGGGGTATCGTTTATTTTACTCACTGCCTGTTCTTCAAGCTCCTCTTCTTCGTTAGTGCGCGGTCATATTATTTTAGGCCATGAAGTCAGTGCTTTTAAGGAATGTAAAGCCAAGGATGATGCATGGTTGTATGGCGATGAAATGCAGCTCAATACCTTGCAAACAGCCTATGACAATCTAACAGTAGAACCCTATCAAGAGGTTTTTGCCGAATTGGAAGGGGTTAAACAACCTGCGGCAGACTGTGAATTATGTCAGGCCTACAGCAGTGGCTTTAAAGTGACTGCGGTAAAAAAAGTTCGCGCTGCCCAAGCCGATGATTGTCAATAACTACACAATACAGTATTAAGGATCTGTCAATGAGTGACTTAGCGTTTGCAGAAATGCCAAACCAAGCAGGTTTCTTTGGTGAGTATGGTGGCCAGTTTGTGCCTGAGCCACTCAAAGAAATCATGAATCAGATTAATCAAGCCTATGAAGAAATCTGCCAATGTGATGAGTTTAAAACAGAGTTGGCCTCGTTATTTGCTGACTATGTTGGCCGCCCTAGTCCGATTTTTCATGCCAAACGCCTCAGTGAGCAATTAGGCGGCGCACAAATTTACCTAAAGCGTGAAGATTTAAACCATACCGGTGCGCATAAAATTAACCACTGTTTAGGTGAGGCCTTACTTGCCAAATATATGGGTAAAACCAAGGTGATTGCAGAAACCGGCGCCGGGCAACATGGCGTTGCGCTGGCGACTGCCTGCGCTTTAGTTGGAATCCCCTGCGAAATTCACATGGGCCAAGTGGATATTGAAAAAGAGCATCCCAACGTAGTTAAAATGCGGGTTTTAGGCTGCACTATCGTGCCTGTTACCCGTGGCACTGCAACCTTAAAAGATGCGGTGGATAGCGCCTTTGAAGAATACCTAAAAGATCCCCATAATTTTATTTATGCTATTGGCTCTGTGGTAGGCCCTCATCCTTTCCCCAAAATGGTGCGTGACTTCCAAGCAATTATTGGGAAAGAAGCAAAGCAGCAATTCACTCAGCGCTTTAATCAACTGCCAGATTACGTAACTGCGTGTGTCGGCGGTGGCTCAAATGCGATTGGTATGTTTAGCGCATTTTTAGAGCATCCGGAGGTAAAGTTGGTGGGGGTTGAGCCTGCAGGTAAAGGGCTTGATACCGATCAGCACTCAGCCACTTTAACACTAGGTAAACCTAGTACCTTGCATGGCATGGCGTGTTATGTATTAGAGGATGAACAAGGTCAACCACTGCCAGTACACTCGATTGCTTCGGGTTTAGATTACCCAGGCGTAGGGCCACAGCACAGTTATCTAAAAGATCATGGACGAGTGACGTACGACAGCGTGACAGACCAAGAATGCTTAGATGCCTTTATGCGCTTATCTCGGGTTGAGGGTATTATCCCCGCTCTAGAAAGTGCCCATGCGGTAGCTTGGGCTATACGAATTGCACCAAGTTTGGATCCTGAACAACGGATTTTAGTAAACCTGTCTGGCCGTGGTGATAAGGACGCAGACTATGTGGCCAACTTATTAGGCTTAGCCTAACGCAAAACGCCCCAGTACAAAAAAGCACTGGGGCGGTATAAATAGATGAATTAATTTGTTTAGTTTTTAGCTAGCGGACGATTAGCACCAATATACGCTTTGCTCCAGTAGATATTATCCATACGGTCTAAACGCACGGTGCCACCAGAAGACGGCGCATGCACAAAACGTCCTTCCCCCACATAAATACCCGCATGACTCACTTTGCCATTGCCGGCAGTAGCAAAGTAAAGTATATCGCCGCTACGCCATTGATTGCGCGCCACTTTGGGGGCTGAGCTATAACTGTGCATCTGCGAGGTGGTACGGGGTAATTGCAGCCCAGCGCTTTGATCATATACATAGGCAATCAGGCCACTACAATCAAAGCCCGTTTCGGGGGTGTTGCCGCCCCATAAGTAGGGTGTTCCGATTAAACCAAGCGCATGGAATAAGACATTTTGTGAGTGCCCAGTCTGCGGTTTATAGGTGATTTCAGGTAACGGTTGACTCACGGAGCTACTAGGCGCTTTAGGCTGACTGCTGCAGCCTGCTAATAATAGACTGACTCCCAGCCCCACTAACCATACTCTAGGCATCTATCGTTACCCCTATTAATGATCAATCGCTGCCAGTAACAGCTGATTACTTGTTGCTGGCTAAGTTAATCGCAGTCTCAGCAAAACCTTCTTCAAGCACACGTTTGCCGCGCATAAAGCTGGCGCTCCAATAACTATTACTTAAGCTATCTACCCGTACCCCGCCGGTACGCTTATTGCTAGATGCGTGTAAAAACTTATTTTCCCCCATGTAAATGCCTACATGGCTGACTTGTCCGCGCCCACGCTTATTAAACAAAATTAAATCGCCTGGAATTAAATCAGCACGGGCAATTACCGGGGCATCCATACGGTACAAATCAGCTGTAGTTCGTGGCAGCTCAATACCGGCTTGCTTGCGATAAACATAGCCAATAAAACCACTGCAATCAAATCCGGTTTTTAAGTTATTGCCGCCCCAAACATAGGGTGTGCCCAATAACTTTAAGCCGCCTTCTAAAATAGAGTCGGCTAAACTTGGCAGCTGATATTCATTGTTGTCGAGTAATAGGTCACTGGTGGTTTGTTCAATATCGTCCAGTAAGCTGTGAATGGCTTCGGCTTTAGCATGCTGCTTGGCGCTAACGTGTTTGGCTGACACTGGGTGCGCACGCAACTCGGTCTGTTCATTAAAAGAAGCACAGGCTGAGAGTAAAGTAGCTAACCCTAAAGGCGTCACCAAGCGCAAAAAAGATTTGATAGAGTCCATAGCATCAATCTGTGGGAAAAGAATAAGGGCGTATTTTGCACGCCCCTATTTTAACTTGCAAACTTTTTACCCCATTGTGTGACTTTATGCTTAGTACGTTTATCTAAGTCAGGTTTATTGACGCATACCGCGGCCTGATTTGAGTAGGCGAATACACCACAGATACAAGACTGCAGTGGTCAGTAGCATCAAGCTGATAGCGGTCCAGATATTAATATCTGAAACCCCTAAAATGCCGTATCTAAAGGAGTTCACCATGTGCAAAATAGGGTTAGCCAGTGACAGCTTTTGCCAAAATGGTGAGAGTAAATCAATCGAGTAAAACACCCCACCTAAATAGGTTAAAGGGGTTAGAACAAACGAGGGAATGATTGAAATATCGTCAAAGTTGCGGGCAAACACCGCGTTAACAAAGCCACCTAAAGCAAACACCGTCGCGGTAAAGAAAATCACGATGATCGTGACCCACAGATTAGTAATGGTCAGCTTAGTAAAGAACAATGATAGTAAGGTCACAATCACCGCGACCAACAGCCCACGCATTACGCCGCCCAAAACAAAGCCAATCAATACCGTATGCGGAGATACCGGCGAGACCAAAATTTCTTCAATCGAGCGCTGAAACTTAGCACTAAAAAAACTCGATACCACGTTACTGTACGAGTTAGTAATCACTGACATCATAATCAAACCGGGCACAATATATTGCATATAGCTAAAGCCGCGCATATCGCCGATTTGACTGCCAATTAAATTACCGAAAATCACAAAATACAGCACCATGGTAATAGCCGGTGGTAATAACGTTTGCGGCCAAATTCGAAGGAAACGGCGTGCTTCACGGTAAACAATAGTTTTTAAGGCAATCCAGTTAGATGCGAACTCAGTTTGCATGTTTTTTCTCCTCTAAATGCTTATCAACTAAGGACACAAACAGCTCTTCTAAGCGATTGCTTTTGTTGCGTAAGCTCATCACCTCGATATTTTTTTCGGCCAATTGGGTAAACAAACCAGTAATGCCCATAATTTTATCGACCTGCACTTCTAAGGTTTGGGCATCGGTTAATTGGCAGGGATAACCCTGTAGTTCTGGGGCTTTAGTTTGCGCCTGGGCTAAATCTAAAATAAAAGTTTCTACCCGTAACTGATCAAGCAACTTGCGCATACTGGTGTTTTGAACAATTTCGCCCTGATCAATAATGGCTATATTGCGGCACAGTTGCTCAGCTTCTTCTAGATAGTGAGTAGTTAAAATAATCGTCGTGCCCTGTTGATTCAGCTCGGTCAGATATTCCCACATCGAGCGACGCAATTCGATATCTACCCCTGCTGTTGGCTCATCAAGAATCAGCAAGCGTGGCTCATGCATCAGCGCGCGAGCGATCATTAACCGGCGTTTCATTCCGCCAGAGAGCATGCGTGAGGCGGTATCACGTTTATCCCATAGGCCTAACTGCTTAAGTAAGGCTTCGGCACGTGCTACCGCTGTTTTACGGGCAATACCGTAGTAGCCTGCTTGAGTAACTAAAATATTAAAGGCTGTTTCAAACTGGTTGAAGTTAAACTCTTGAGGCACTAGACCTAGGCAGCGCTTAACTGCCGAAGGGTCAGTGGCTAGGTCGTGACCAAACACCTTGACCTGACCACTACTTGGATTCACTAAGGTCGAAAGAATGCCGATAGTGGTGGATTTTCCTGCCCCATTGGGACCTAGCAGGGCAAAGAAATCGCCCTCTTGCACGGTAAGGTCAATACCTTTTAGGGCAACATGGCCGTTGCCATACACCTTTTTTAGGTTTTCGATAACTAATGCTTCTGACATAAACTGCACGCTTTACCTAGAGATTAAAATTGGCTGAAGGGTCAGCCGGCATCAGCGGAAAAAATTGGCCGCTACTCCATACACCCCATTGCTCTGAGTCCTGAGCTGCGTTGGAGTCAGCTGGCTCAGCAAGTTCAGCTAACTGGTAATAATGATTGCGATGTAAACGCGCTAACAATTGGCGCTGCACATACACTGCCGGCAAAAGATCACCTTCCGCATTAGGCGCAAATATTAGTGGTTGTGCTTGGCTGAGGGTAACGCTAAGCCCGTGGTTTAAGGTTAAAACCAGTAGCTGCTGCTGGGTTATTGGGTCTTGCTTCACTTCTAGCTCTTGTGTAATGAAGGGTAAGTCATCCACTTGAATTTGAAATTTTTCTACTGGCGTTACTAAATAATAATGCTGACCTTCCTTGCGCAAAATATCGCTAAAGATCTTGACTAAAGCCTCCCGCCGAATTGGCTCTCCCTGGTAAAACCATTGGCCACGGTGATCAATCCGCATGGCTAAAGGGCCACAGTCAGCGGGTTGCCATTGGTTAATCGCAGGCGCTTCGGTCTGTTGCTCTAATTGCTCGGCGAGTTGTTGCAAGCTCAGCGTATTGGCCATGGTTAGAGTCCTCGTTGCCACTCTTGACGTAAGTGTGCCTGTTCTGGATGGGCAATCGCTTGACGCACTTGGTGTAATAAGCGCGCTTTATCTTTTCCAAGCACCCCTTTTAGCACCAAATAGTTGGAGGCGTGGTCGCTACGAAATACGGTTTGCTGTAAATCGAGAGTGCTTAAAAACAACTCAAGCTCTTGAAACAGTTGTAGCTGGGTTAAGGGCTTAAAATCAGGGTATTCACTGCGAAAGCGCTGTTCGCCTAAAGGAAAGCTAACCACCAGCGTGGATACATACTCTGGCTGGGTAGCATTCATTAGCTGTGCCGAGTGAGTAGCGTGTTGCTCTGATAAGCGTTGCCCACCGAGTCCATTTAAAATCATTACCGAGCGTGTAATCCCTGCAGCGCCGAGTTTATTTAAGGCACTTTCAGAGCTAGCAAAGGTTTCGCCTTTATTGACTAAACGTAGTACTTCATCGTCTCCAGATTCGCAGCCAACATAGGCCATGGTTAGGCCCAGCTCAGCTAGTTCTGTGAGCTCTGCCACGGATTTGTTTTTCAAGTTACTTGGCAAACAGTAACTGCTGACCCGTTCCACCTCAGGCATATATTGGCGAATAGCTTCTAAGATCGTTACTAAGCGCCGGGTTGAAAGCGCCATGGCATCGCCATCGGCTAAAAAGATTCGTCGTACTTGGTACTGCTCACTGGTGCGCCTAATTTCTTCAATGACTTGCGCTTCATCTCGTACACGAAATTTTTTTTGCGGCGCAGTGTACATTTCACAGAAAGTGCACTTATTCCATGAACAACCATTGGTTACCGGCAGAATTAACGAATTGGCCTCACTCGGTGGACGAAACACCGGCTCAATGTACTCAATAGGAAACAACTGGCTCATGTTCACCTCTGATCTTAAGATTCTTCTGTTTCAAGCTTGGAGTCGTGTTCACGCTTACGCTTGTTGCCCATGCGCACCCCAATATCCATTAAGAATTGGAAAAAACCGTCTTGGTCCTCCAGAACATTACTCCAGAATGGCGAATGATAAAGTGCTACTGCGCCGTGGACTAAGGCCCAGGCCGCGCAATAGTGGTAATACGGGGGCACATCTTCGAGCTTGCCCTCATTAATCCGATCTTTAATTAAATCGGTTAAGCGCTCAAAGTTTGAGGCACGGATAGCATGCAGTTCGGCTACCAATTCAGGCACTTGCTGACCTTTGACGACCTTTTCTTCCAGCCGATCAAACAGCTGATAGCGCTGTGGGTCACGCATGCGAAAACCAAAATAAGCTCGCGACAAAGCTTCTTTATCACGGGCAACATTTTCAGACTGAAATAAGGCGTTAAGATCGCGCTCATAGTCGAGCATTAGGCGCAAATAAATCTCAGCTTTTGACTTAAAGTGCTTATAGATAGTGCCCTTACCTATCCCAACGGTATCAGCAATTAACTCCACGGTGACGCTATCTTCACCATGGGCTAAAAATAAACTCAGCGCTGTATCTAAAATTTCTTGTTCACGGCGTTTAAATTCGCGAACTTTACGCGGTACTGTTTGCATAATAAGACCACCAAGTCAGTTTCAGATAAGCCTAGTATGCCTATTTAGAGTCGGTATTAAAACTATAACTCCACAACTGGTCACTAAAAGACTTGGTGGCCCTAGCGACTTAAGCTTGAGCTGCAGCAGTGATCAACTGTTTCATTTCGCTTACAGCTTGAGCAAAGCCAACAAATAGCGCATGGGCAACAATGGCATGGCCAATATTTAGCTCATTAATGCCAGGGATCGCGGCAATGGCCTCTACGTTGTTATAATTCAGGCCGTGCCCCGCATTAATGATCAATCCTTGTGCTTGCGCTGCTTTAACCGCTGCTTGAATGCGCTTAAGTTCTGCAGTTTGTGTAGCCACACAGTTTGCTTCAGAGTAACGGCCAGTATGCAGCTCAATAGTGGTGGCGCCTACACGTGCAGCGGCTTGAATTTGCTCGGCTTCTGGATCAATAAAAATTGAAACGATTGAGCCAGCATTAGTTAGGCGTTCTACCGCCTGCTGCACTCGCTGCTCTTGGGCTAAGATATCTAAGCCGCCTTCAGTGGTTAGCTCTTCACGGGTTTCTGGTACTAAGCAAACGTGCGCGGGTTTAACTTGCTCTACCATTTGCAGCATTTCTTCGGTGATCCCCATTTCAAAGTTCATTGGGGTTTGCATCACCGCTTTTAGTAGTTTTACGTCACGATCCTGAATATGTCGACGATCTTCACGCAGGTGGATGGTGATGCCATCGGCTCCGGCTTGCTCGGCATCAAGCGCGGCTTTAACTGGATCAGGGTAGCTGGTGCCGCGGGCTTGGCGAACAGTGGCAATATGGTCAATGTTTACACCCAGTAAAATACGCTGCTTAAGATTCATAATCTGTTCCTCATAATGGTCGAGTAAAAAACTCGCGACTAATAATAGGCTGACCTTTTAAATGAAAGGCTAAGGTCTGGCGCATTAAACGCTTGGCTACGCGCAAGGTGTGTTGTTTCTCCCAGTCAGCCTCGGATAAGCATAAAATATCAGCTCCGAGATAATGCTGCTGATGAGGATAGCTTGCACAAAAGCCCACATCGGGTTGTAGTTGATAATACTGTTCAGCTTGTAACGGTTGCTGGTCACTGTCTTCAGTTAATGAGTAGCCATAACCTAGTTGCACAATTAACTGCCACTCAAATTGCCGTAATATCGGCTCAATGGGCTGCTGTTCACGTAGCGCGAAAAGAGCCACCTGATAAAGCTCAAACAAGACTGGGTAAGCGTCGTGCTCGGGTAATAAGCGAGTTAATAGTTCATTAAGGTAAAAGCCGCAAAATAATCGCTCGCCGATAAGTGGTGGCGTAAACTCCAGGTTATCAAACTGAGTTAGGGTTTTTAATTCGCTGCGCCCTGCCCACTCAATGGCATATAAGCTAAATAGCTGCACTTTATGCCCTTTGCTGCGCCTTGCCCCACGTAATACTACCCGTTGTCGTCCTTGCTCGGTAAACACATCGAGCAAGGCGCTGGTTTCTTTGTAAGGCCGTGAGTGCAACACGTAGGCATGCATGGGTTAGTCGAGGTAACCCAGCGAGCGTAGCGCGCGCTCATCGTCCGACCAACCACCTTTGACTTTAACCCATAAATTCAGCATGACTTTACTGTCAAATAGGACCTCCATATCCTTTCGCGCTTCTTGGCCGATGCGCTTAATCCGCTCACCTTTCTCACCAATCAGGATTTTCTTTTGTCCATCCCGCTCCACTAAAATAAGCGCATGGATATGTAAAATACGTCCTTCATACTTAAAGTCTTCCACCTCAACGGTTGCTTGATAAGGCAGTTCAGCCCCCAGCTGACGGGTGATTTTTTCGCGGACTAATTCAGCCGCAAGGTAACGACTGGAGCGATCAGTAATTTGCTCTTCTGAATAATAAAAAGGACTCACTGGCAAAGACTGATTAACCAACTGCTCTAAACGCTCCAGGTTTTGATTATGCAACGCCGAAATTGGCACAATCTCGGCATTGGGCATTTTTTCTGACAGCCACTGTAAGTGCTCAAGCAATTGGCTTTTGTCTTCTAAGCGATCAGCTTTATTAACCGCCACAATTAATGGACAGCTAAGGTGCTTGATGCGATTAAACACCAGCTCGTCTTCTTCGGTCCAGCGCATCCGGTCCACCACAAACAACGCCACATCAACATCACGTAGCGCTTGCTGGGCTACGCGGTTCATGTAGTTGTTCAGGGCAGTCACCGTGTTTTGGTGAATGCCGGGGGTATCTACGTAAATGGCTTGTACGTTACCTTCGGTTTTAATGCCAAGCATGTTTTGCCGAGTGGTTTGCGGCTTGCGCGAGGTAATGGCTAATTTTTGCCCTAAAATATGATTGACCAGCGTAGATTTTCCTACGTTTGGACGCCCCACCACGGCGACATAACCACAGCGTAACTCACTCATGCTTTGCCCCTTTCTCAAGATTTAACGCAGTTAATGCAGCTTCTGCTGCCATTTGCTCTGCAATTCGGCGACTAGCACCCTGACCATAGGTTTTTTCAGTTAAGAGACTTACGCTACACTCTACATCAAATACACGACAATGCGGCTCGCCTTGAATATTAATCACTTCATAATTAGGCAGTTCACAGCCTCGAGACTGTAAAAGCTCTTGCAGTCTCGTTTTAGGGTCTTTATTGGTATCAACTAACGTTAAAGTTTCAAAGTGCGGCTCTAACCAAAACAAAATGCGCTCACCAGCGGCTGTCATACCGCGATCTAAATAAATCGCTCCAATAATGGCTTCCATTGCATCGGCAAGAATAGATTCACGACGAAACCCACCACTTTTTAGCTCGCCAGAACCCAGCAATAAATGATCGCCTAGGTGTAAGCCCTTAGCCAGAATAGCTAAGGTTTCGCCTTTAACTAAGCGAGAGCGTAGACGTGATAACTGTCCTTCGCGCGCTTCAGGAAAGCGCTTAAATAAGGCTTCACCTGCAATAAAGTTTAAAACTGCATCGCCTAAGAATTCGAGGCGTTCATTGTTTTTTCCCGCATAACTGCGGTGAGTTAGCGCAATTTTGAGTAGCGCAGCATCATTAAACTCGTAGCCAAGTTTAGTTTGTAGCTTTTGTAGGGAGTTGCTCACTAGAAATACACACGTATTGTTAAATAAAACAGGAAGGAGGTGCTCGCTACTGTAGCCTGCAGCAGCGAGCCACAATTATTGAATAAAACCGGCGCGTTCAAAACTCGGTAAATGGCTAAGTTTTGGCGTTTTCCAAGTCATCCAAATTGCTGAGGCTTTGCCCACAATATAATGATCTGGCACCATACCTTGTAACTCAGGGCTAATATGGGGATCATCCCAATAACGGCTATCTTTTGAGCGATCACGGTTATCGCCAAGCATAAAATAGTGCCCTTCAGGCACTGTCCACTCACGACTTGGCTCAATTCGGTAGTGATCCATTTCTTTGCGAATCTGGTGCTCTGCTTGCCCTAAGGACTCAGCATAAATTTTCGCACTGCCTAAACTGCCAGGCTCTGAGCCAATCAGCTGTTCAGCCACTGACTGCCCATTGATAATTAAGCGCTTGCCTGAGGTGTATTCGATGTGATCACCTGGCACCCCAACTACCCGCTTAATGTAATTAATTCGTGGATCTTCTGGGTACTTAAACACCATAACATCGCCACGCTGCGGATCACCGACCGGAATCAGCTTTTTATCAATCACTGGTAAGCGAATTCCGTAGGAAAATTTATTTACTAAAATAAAGTCCCCTACTTGTAAAGTGGGAATCATCGAGCCTGAGGGAATTTGAAACGGCTCAAATAAAAATGAGCGCAATACAAAAACAAATGCCAGCACTGGAAATAATGAGCGCCCAAACTCAAGTACAGCGGGTTGCTTAGTCAACTGCTCTAAGGTTTCTGGCGCAGTTGTCGCTACCGACTGCCGATAACGCTCAACTGCTTGCTCTCGGCGCTTGGCAAAGTAGAACTTATCAACTAATGCCAAGGCTCCAGTAATAATAACCGCAAGGGTTAAGAGCAAGGGAAAATCAATGTGCATTAATCATCCACTCTTAGCACAGCTAAGAATGCCTCTTGTGGAATTTCTACGTTACCTACTTGCTTCATGCGTTTTTTACCTGCTTTTTGTTTTTCTAACAGTTTACGCTTACGGCTAACGTCCCCACCATAACATTTGGCCAGTACGTTCTTACGTAGTGCTTTAACTGTGGTACGGGCAATCACTTGTCCACCTAAAGCCGCTTGAATGGCCACATCAAACATTTGCCGTGGAATTAAGTCTTTCATTTTTTCGGCCAGTAGACGGCCACGACTAACAGCAATATCACGGTGCACAATCAGCGCCAATGCATCGACTTTTTCGCCATTAATTAAAATATCTAAGCGCGATAAATTCGCTGCTTGGAAACGATCAAAAGCGTAGTCAAGTGAGGCGTAACCACGGCTCACTGATTTTAGTCGGTCAAAGAAATCAAGCACCACTTCATTCATAGGAAGGTCATAGCAGACTTGCACTTGATTTCCCATAAACTGCATGTCAGTTTGCACACCACGCTTTTCAACGCAGAGCGTAATCACACTACCAAGGTGCTCTTGAGGAACTAGGATCGTGGCTTTAACGATCGGTTCCCGCATTTCTTGGATGTTGGCAGGGTCAGGCATCCGGGAAGGGTTGTCGACATAAATAATGTCGCCATTTTTCATGACCGTTTCAAATACCACCGTAGGCGCGGTGGTGATTAAATCAAGGTCGTACTCGCGCTCGAGTCGCTCTTGGATAATCTCCATGTGCAACATGCCCAAAAAGCCAATCCGGAAACCAAAACCAAGAGCTTCCGAGCTTTCGGGCTCGTATTGTAACGCGGCATCATTGAGGGTTAAACGCTCTAAAGCATCACGAAAGGCTTCAAAGTCATCGGCACTAACTGGGAATACACCGGCATAAACCTGAGGTTTTACCCGTTGGAATCCGGGCAGCATTTCTACTTCAGGCGTGTTAGATAAGGTTAAGGTATCACCAACTGGTGCGCCTTGAATTTCTTTAATACCCGCAACAATAAAGCCAACCTCACCGGCTTTAAGTTCAGCCGTATTGGTATGTTTAGGATTAAACACCCCAACACTATCAACTTGGTGAACTTTACCCGTCGACTTCACTAAAATTTTATCGCCTTTTTTCACGCGACCGTGTTTGACTCGCACTAAAGAAACGACGCCTAAGTAGTTATCAAACCAAGAGTCGATGATCAAGGCTTGTAGTGGTGCATCAATTTCACCTTCTGGAGCAGGAATAGTTTTGATTAAACGCTCAATAACGTTTTCTACTCCTAGTCCGGTTTTAGCGCTACAGGTCACGGCATCCGTTGCATCAATTCCAATGACGTGCTCAATTTCTTCTTGTACCCGCTCAGGATCAGCCTGGGGTAAATCAATTTTGTTTAACACCGGCATCACTTCAAGGCCTTGCTCAATGGCGGTGTAACAGTTAGCCACTGACTGAGCTTCAACCCCCTGTCCAGCATCGACTACTAATAATGCGCCTTCACAGGCTGCTAATGAGCGACTAACTTCATAGCTAAAGTCAACGTGGCCTGGCGTATCAATAAAGTTTAGCTGATAGGTTTTACCATCTTCTGCGGTATAACCTAAGGTCACACTGTGAGCTTTAATGGTGATTCCACGCTCTTGTTCAAGGTCCATGGAGTCCAACACGCGGCTGGCCATTTCACGTTCACTAAGGCCGCCACAAATCTGAATGAATCGATCTGCCAAGGTAGACTTACCGTGGTCAATATGGGCAATGATTGAAAAATTACGAATATGACTCAAGTCACTCACAGAACTTCACCAAAAATAAGTAGCGCCAACCTGATGCTGGCCGAAAAATAGGGCTAAGTTTACTTGATTTAACTAGCGCTCGTCACCTTTGTTCGCAAATGCGAACCAGAAAAACCAAAAAGCGGCTTATTCAGCCGCTTTTTGGAGTGTTATCAATTACTTAGATAATTTAAATGAAATGAAGCTGGCTCGCCCTTGACGTAGCACTCGCATCGACAATGATTTGCCGGCAGGTAACTCAGCGACGATTTTACTAAAGGCTTTAGCTGACTCAATGGTTTGCTGGTTCAAGTGTGTGATGACATCACCTGGACGCAATCCAATTAATGCCGCAGGACCTTGTTCAACATGATTCACAACCACGCCACTGGTAATTTCCAGCTGCTTTAATTGCTCTTTGGTCAAGTCTTGCACACTCATACCTAAGCGGCTATTACTGCTTTGCTTAGCAGCGCTAGCTTGTGCTGCTCCCTCTTCAGGCAAGCCACCTACTTTAACTGCAATATTTTGTTTTTTACCTGAGCGTAGCACTTCCAGCTTGGCGGTATCGCCTGCTTTTAAAGTGCCAATATAGTGCGGTAAATCTGAAGATAAAGTAATTGCTCGCTGGTTTACGGATAAAATAATGTCGCCTACTTGTAGCTTGCTTTTAGCTGCAGGGCCATCTTCTAAAATCTGCACCACTAAAGCACCAGCGGGCTTATCTAAACCAAAGGATTCAGCTAATTCCTTATTCACTTCTTGAATAATGACACCTAACCAACCACGATTCACTTTACCCTCAGCTTTTAGCTGCTCGGCAACACCCATTGCTACATCCATAGGAATCGCAAAGGAAAGCCCCATAAATCCCCCTGATCGGGTAAAGATTTGTGAGTTAATCCCCACCACCTCACCTTTAAGGTTAAATAAAGGGCCACCAGAATTACCTGGGTTAATTGCAACATCAGTTTGAATAAAAGGCACATAGTTTTCGTTGGGCAGGCTACGGCCTTTAGCTGAAACAATGCCTTTGGTAACCGAGTGATCAAAACCAAAAGGTGAGCCAATGGCCAATACCCACTCACCCACCTTTAAATCGTTCGACTGACCGATTTTAGCCACAGGTAAATTTTTACCCTCTACTTTAAGCAGCGCCACATCAGTGCGAGGATCAGCGCCAATTAGCTTAGCTTGTAACTCGCTGCGATCTGATAGGCGAACTAAAATCTCGTCAGCCCCATCGATCACATGATTGTTGGTTAAAATATAACCATCTTGCGAGATAATAAAACCAGAGCCTAAAGATTGTGCTTGTGGTTGCTGACCGCGTGGCGCTTGCCGTGGTTGCGGGAAACTATGTTCAAAGAATTCACGGAAAATGGGCGGCAAACCTTCGAGGTCTGGCATTAAATGCTGTGGTGCTCGCTGCGCCTGGATGTTAACTTTTTGCCGCGTACTGATATTTACAACTGCTGGGGAGGACTGCTCTACGAGCTGAGTAAAATCAGGCAGTTCTTTAGCTAGAGTTACATTGCTGCTCAATAAAAAGACTGAAAATACCGCGGCAATGCACGTTTTCATTTTGCTCATTTAACACTCCTAAATGATAAGAACGTCGATCAGATTAACTTAAATTAGTAATTGAAGAACTTTTGCTAAGTTGCGGAGCAAGCGTGCCCCGCCGCATGTACCGATTGCTTATCATACGAGCAAGCAGCAAGCCTGCAAAGAGCCCGAAAAAACTTGAAAGAATTATCCGTGGCTCTGTGGCATCGAATGCAGCACTCATTAGTAAGCCTGACAATAGCCCAAGCAATGGCAGCAAATAGCCCAGAACAGAAGCCAACAATAACCCTTGCTCGGGAATAGCCACTTCGACGGTATCCCCTGGAGTAAAATATTGATTGGAGTTTAAGGGAAGATTAAGGGTACTTACCTGTGGACTGTTAGCTGTTTGCAGTAAATCGGCTAATTTACCATGGCCGCAACCTGCTCGAGCCTTACAGGCTCCACAGGCTGTATGCTTTTGTAGCGCAACCCAAGCCACTTGATTGACGGCATCGGTTGCAATAATTGTGCCCTGCTCTTTAATCACTGTTCAGACCTTTAGGACATACAGAATGCGCAATACGCTCTATAGCTAACATCGGCAACTCCCCTATAACCGTAATAACTACTGGTGGTTTAACGTGTTTACAGCCAGATAAGCTGACTAACGCAGTGGGGCCTAAAGTGCGTGACTTTTTAACTTCTGGCAAGCGAACCCGCGAATGATTAGGTTCAATAAATACAGAAAAGTGTACTAAACCATCGCTGTAACTACGGTTGTAGGTATTGGTTTTACCTGCTACTTGAAAAACGCTACTTTGCACTTTAACAAAACCTGTTGGCACCCATTTAGGATCCCATACGCTATCTGAATGCGAGTTTTGTTGCACTGCTTGGCGACTGCAGTTAGCTGAGGCCTGTAGTGCACTGGGAACAGGTTGGACAGGAGCGAATGATACATACTGCGTGCGTTCTAACAGTCGTTGGCGGTTATTAAGCAGCAAGGTTTGTAAGGGAACCCCCGTTTGTTGATCCAGTTTGAGTTGCATGGAGTAGCGATAAGAATCTTTTGCGGCAAAGTTGAGGCTATAGGTTGGGCGGCCAGCAATTCGGCTTTCTTCCCCCCAGCTTAATTGATAGTTCTGTTCTATATGTTGCAAGCTCGCGAGGCTGCTTGGCCAGTCAGACAAATAAAAAGGTGTTTGCGTGCTGGTTTCTGAAAAACTGCACAAAACACCTTCCTGATTACGTAGCAACTCATACTGGGTATTATCTAGTCGAACAATGCGTTGGGTAAAGCCATGATTCTGAGCCAAGTGATGAGTGGCATAGGTAGCAAATACGCCTTTGCGCTCATAGACTAGGTGGCCACTGTAACTGGTATGAACAGCGGCTTGTTGCACGTGCGCTAACCAAGCCAACTGTTCGGAAGTAAGGTCTTTTGCTTGATCGGCTAAAAGCACAGGGCTATTAGTCATACACAGGATACTGATAGCCCATAGCCATTTCATGCTGAGGTTACTCTTGTGCGGTATTAACTGGCGTTACTTGGGTATCAGTATCGGCGTGAGCAGGTGCTTGCTGGGCATGGCGACGTAAATACTCTGGCAGACGATCATTATGCCAGTTACCCTCACCTTCTAAGGCCTCTGCCACTGGGCTATGTTTGCTTTCATTAAAGCTGGTTAATTCGGAGATTTGTCCAGGCATGCCCACAGCTTCAAGCATTTCCATTGGCTCACCAGCATCTGCTGTAAGTTCTGTGGAGGCCAATTCGCTCTGATTTAAAAAACGCACACCAGCCAAGACCGCTAAGGTCACTGAGGCTGCAATCGCGACTTTGCTTAAACGACCAAAAACAGGCATTGAGCGAGCGGCTGGTTGCTCAGCGGTCTGAGCTTTTAAGCTATCTTCAGTCTCCTGGATCGCTTGTCTGATGCCTGCAGAGAGATCGACACCTGCAAATACTCCCTGCGCATCTGCAGCTAGACTTGCATCGCGTGCCACATTATAGCGCACCCAGGTTTCACGTACTTCTGAGTCATCTATGGATTGAAGTATTCGTTGCAACTGCAAGTCATCTGCTTGATTATCCATCAAAGCAGATAGCGCTTGCTGCAAGCTTTCTTTAGTACTCATTTACTCTCACTCCTGCTCAACCGATTACTCGTCAAGCTTCATTATTCAATAAAGGTTGTAGCGCCTTATCTACTGCTTCCCTGGCTCTAAAAATTCGTGACCGTACCGTTCCAACGGGACATTTCATAACCGTAGCAATGTCTTCATAACTTAATCCTTCGAACTCACGCAAAGTGAGAGCTACTCGCAAGTCCTCTGGTAGCTGGCTAATGCTATGTTGTACCGTTGACTTGATCTCATCCCTCAACATCATACGTTCTGGGCTTTCAATATCTTTTAGCGCGTGATCACCATCAAAAAACTCAGCGTCTCCGGCATCCACATCACTGCTCGGTGGACGGCGGTTACGTGAAACCAAGTAGTTTTTCGCGGTGTTTATAGCGATTCGATATAGCCATGTATAGAACGCACTATCACCCCGAAAGTTTCCTAAAGCCCGATAAGCTTTTACAAAAGCTTCTTGGGCAACATCTTGTGCTTCATGTGGATCATGCACAAAGCGCACTACTAACCCTAAAATTCGATGCTGATATTTGAGTACCAGCAAATCAAAAGCGCGCTTATCGCCTTTTTGAACGCGCTCTACCAGCTGCTGATCATCTTCAGGCGTCATGTACATTCCTTAAATTCTAATAGACTGATATAAGTAAAAGACTTCATACATTAACAGTTACTCAGTCCGTCTAGCTTAACTTAAATTGAGCGTAAATTCGTGAACTACTAAAGATAAGCACAGCATTGAGTGCTGAACTAGAGATTAGTTCACTTGGTGTTCGGTACTGATTGATGAACATTCTTGGGTTCGCTAAGAAGAACTGGCGCTTATTTTTAAGCGCCAGCTTAGTGAGCCTAACTTTTTTGGGTTAATCCAAAAGGTAAGCCTGTTTGCAGTTGTGGTAGCTGTTTTAGTAAATCTTGTAACGCCGCTTGCAGCTGCTCCTCAACTACTGGATGGTAATACGGTGCCTGTAGCAAATCTGCAACTGTCATCTGCTGCATAATCGCTAGCGCTAAAAAGTGCCCAAGGTGTTCCGTATCGACACCTAATAAGCTGGCACCGAGCAGCTTGCCAGAATGGGAGTCCGCATACAGGCGAATCAGACTTTGCTCATCGTGCTTAATAATTGCTCGCCCATTTGCTTTGGCTTCACCCACCAAATAACTGCCTGCAGTTAATGAGTGAAAACTTGCTCCCACACTCACAATATCCGGCTTAGTGAAGGCAATCGCTAAAGGTACTTTACGCTCAAAAGCAGTTACTACTGTACGGCTGGCGTTATAACCAGCAATTGCTCCCTCATCACAGGCTTCATGCATTAGGGTTCGGTCGGCATTTAAATCACCGGCAATAAAAACCCGGGTATCACCTACTTGCATAGTGTGCGGATCAAACACCGGCACGCCTTTGTCATCTAATGGCAATCCAGCGTTCTCTAGCGCCAGCTCGGCTAAATTAGGTCGACGCCCAAGTGCAACCAACAATTGATCCACTTCAACGGCTTGATCGCCGGCCTTGAGTAACACCCCGTGTTCGGTGCGCTCAACTTCCGCGGGATGGCCTAACCAGATATCCATCTCATTGGAAAAAGTTTTCTGCGCTGCCTGAGCAATAGCGGGATCTTGAACACCTCCTAATTGATCAGCCATATCGGCTGCAGTCACTTGCACACCTAAGCGTGCTAGAGCTAAGCCCAACTCAAGACCGATGGCACCTAGCCCCATAATACCTAAGCGTTTAGGCAGGTGTTCGAGCTCAAATACAGCATCTGTCGTTAACATGCGATCAGCCACTGCAGATAAAAAACTAGGCACTACAGGGCTAGAACCGGTAGCTAAAATAATCGCCTGTGCCTCGATCACCTGCAACCCTTCAGCGGTTGCCACTTGAACCCGGTTAGGTGCTAAGAAAGAGGCCTTTCCGATAATCAAATGTTCACCTGCTGCGCGCTGAGCTCCTTGTGCTGCCCCCGTGGCAAATCGGTCACGTAACTGGCGCACCGTCTTGAGTGCGGCTTGGTCATTAATGGCTGGTGGCGCTGCGCTAAGAACCTGATCTTGCACCAGTTGCTGAACGGCTTGGTGTTCCTGTGCTACTTGCAGTAACACCTTAGAGGGCATACAGCCGACCCGGGCACAGGTGGTGCCAAGCGGCCCTGTATCGACGACTAAATAGTCTTTTTTAGCGCGCTTAACTTCTCTTAAAGCATATAAGCCAGCAGTGCCTGCACCAATGATTAGTACATCTGTTGATTTTGTTTGCATGCTTACTCCTGTAATTTCTGCGTCAGTTACCTCCTATACTCTAGAGGGTAAATTTAGGTTTAGCTAGTTAATACGTCTAATCGCGCCCTGCTTAGTTCCGCCTTAGTCTGTGCCCAAGAATCAATAATTGTTACTTTAAGTGACAGCTTCATTTTCTGTTTAATGCAACAAAATTAGGCAAACTATGTATCTGCATCGATTAGTGCTTATGTTGGTGGTAAGCATGTATTTGTTTTCCCCAGCGATTATGGAGTGGTGGACAGCAAGCAACACCAATAGCTGGTATCGACCCTTTATTTTGTGGTTTTGCTTAATCGTGATGACCTTCTTTTTGCAACCCCATAGAAAACACGATGAACTTTAGCCTTTATCAGCTACTGTTGATTAGCCTGGTGTATTTAGGCTGCTTATTTGGCGTGGCGTGGATCAGCGAACGGGGCTGGATTCCGCAAAAGATTCAACAACACCCAGCCATTTATGTCTTATCTCTGGGAGTTTATGCCAGTGCTTGGGCATTTTATGGCTCGGTGGCGCTAGCCCATCAATACAGCTATGGCTACTTGGCGATTTATCTGGGTATTTCTGGCGCTTTTTTCTTATCTCCAGTTCTACTGCATCCATTTTTACAGTTAGCCCGCAAGTATCAGTTAACCTCATTAGCCGATGTGTTTGCCTTTCGTTATCGTAGCCAAGGTGTAGGCACACTGACTACCTTAGGCTTACTGATAGGTTGCTTACCGCTGTTAGCTCTACAAATTCAAGCTGTTGCTGAAAGCATTCAATTACTAAGCCCACAATTACCACCCTTGGCATCAGCGTTAATTTTTTGTATCGCAATTGGCTTATTTGCCATTTTGTTCGGTGCCAAGCAGGTGGCTTCAGGGGAGAAACATGAAGGTTTAGTCTTTGCTATGGCCTTTGAGTCTTTACTCAAAGTCATCGCTTTACTGTTGATTGGCGGCTATTTGCTGTTTCAAGTACTGGGTGGGCTTTCTGGATTAGAGACTTGGCTACACACCCATCAAGCTCAACTAAACGCCCTACATACCCCATTACAAGATGGTCCTTGGCGCACCTTATTATTGATATTTTTTGCCGCTGCAATTGTGATGCCACACATGTATCACATGATTTTTACCGAAAATAAAAATCCGCGGGCAATGAATACTGCCAGCTGGGGCGTCCCTTTGTTACTGCTCTTACTGAGCTTACCGATTCCGATTATTTTATGGGCAGGGTTAAAACTTAATTTAGCCGCTGAGCCACAGTACTTTACTTTGGCGATAGGAATTCATTTAGAGCAACCCATGTTGGCCTTGCTGGCTTATACCGGTGGCTTGTCGGCGGCCAGTGGCTTGATCATTGTATTAACCCTCGCTTTATCTGGCATGCTGCTAAACCATGTTTTACTGCCGCTGTATCAACCCAAGCACACCACTAATATTTATCGCTGGTTACGCGGTGCAAGACGCTGGTTAATTATTGCGCTGTTAATGCTGGCTTTTGTATTTTATTTATTGTTACAAGCAAGACACAGTCTTTCCCAGTTGGGGTTAATTTCATTCGTCTCTTCCCTGCAGTTCTTGCCCGCTGCTCTGTCAGTCCTGTATTGGCCTGCGGCTAATAAAAAAGGTTTTATTGCTGGGGTGACCTTAGGCTTAATCACCTGGTTTGTGTGTTTGCTGCTACCTACCTTTATTCCTTTAGAACAACTAGGCTTAGGTCATTTTAATTTTTCGGATTCTATTACCGACAATAGCTGGCACCTAGCTGCTATTTTTGCCTTGCTGGTTAATACCCTAACCTTTGCCGGCGTCTCGTTATTTAGCAGTCGTAGCGTTGAAGAAACGCTAGCGGCCGAAACCTGTTGCATCAATCAGGCGCGCCAGCATTTGCATAGCGAATTAGAGGCAAGCTCTGCACAAGACTTTGCCACCGCACTAGCCAAACCCTTAGGTGCCGTCACCGCTCAACGAGAGCTGGAGCAGGCCTTACGTGAGCTGGAATACAGCTACGATGAACAACGTCCTTTTGCCTTACGCCGCTTACGCCAGCAATTGCAAGTGAATCTATCTAGCTTGATGGGCCCCAGTATTGCACAAGAAATTATTAGCAGTTTTATTCCCTATAAAAAACAAGCCCACAGCTTTCGTAGTGAAGACCTGCATCTAATTGAATCACGCTTAGAAGACTACCAGTCACGCCTAACCGGTTTAGCTGCAGAACTTGATACCTTACGTCGCTTTCACCGACAAACCTTGCAAGATTTGCCTTTGGGTGTTTGCTCACTGGCTAAAGATCAGGAAATTTTCATTTGGAATAAAGCCCTTGAGGTCATGACCGGAATAGCCGCTTCACGGGTGATAGGCTCACGCTTAGACGCTCTAGATGAGCCCTGGCGCAATATTTTGCTAAACTTTTATCTCAGCCAAGAAGCTCATTGGTATAAATATCCGCTTAAAAGTAACTATGAGTCCCGTTGGTTAAATTTACACAAAGCAGCGATTGATGATTCGCCCAACCAGCACTATCAAGCCAAGGCCGTGGTACTCCTGATTGAAGACACCACTGAAACCCAGCGCCTAGAAAGTTATTTAGAGCATGCGGAGCGTTTAGCCTCAATCGGGCGCTTAGCTGCTGGAGTGGCCCATGAAATTGGTAACCCGGTTACCGGCATTGCCTGCTTAGCCCAAAACCAGCTGACCGATTATGCCAATGACCCAGAAATTCTAGAAAACAGCCAGGCTATCTTAGAGCAGACCCAGCGTATAACGGCTATTGTGCAATCTTTGATGAACTTCTCCCATGCCGGTGAGCAACATGCCATCACGCCCTATGCCGCGTGCTCTATTAGAGCGGTTTGCCAGCAAGCCATTAGCCTATTGGAATTGAATAAAGCAGCCAAGGAGGTGCACTTTGTTAATCTATGTGCAACTGAACATAATGTCTTGGGTGATCAGCAACGTTTAGTCCAGGTTATGGTTAACCTGTTAAGCAATGCCCGTGATGCAAGTCCTGTTCTTGGGGGGATTACCTTGCGCTCGCGCCTGAAGGGTTCTTATATTGAATTGCAGGTTGAGGACCAGGGGCATGGTATTGAGCAGGCGCACCTTAAACGAATTTTTGAGCCATTTTTTACGACCAAAGATCCTGGCCAAGGCACAGGGTTAGGCATGGCAATGGTGTTTTCGATTATTGAGCAGCACCAAGGTAAAATTGACATTATCAGTCCTGCTCTACCCGAGCAGCAAAAAGGCACACGAATTATCATTCAGTTGCCTGCGGCCTTAACCGCGAGTCCATTACTGCCTGTTACTCAGGCGGTGAATTTTGAGGTATAAAGTGTTGTGATGCAGTCTATTTTAATTGTTGAAGATGAAGCCATTATTCGGCGGGCGCTAAAGCGGCTCTTGGAGCGAAATCATTACTCCGTTCTTGAAGCAGGTACCGTGGCTGAAGCCCAAGCGCTGCTTAATACTCAGACTGTGCAATTAATTATTACCGACTTGCGTTTACCTGGCGCGCCAGGCACTGATTTAATTGAGATTGCAAAAGATCTGCCGGTATTGATTATGACTAGCTACGCTAGTTTACGCTCAGCGGTTGACTCAATGCGCCAAGGAGCGGTCGATTACATTGCTAAGCCCTTTGACCATGACGATATGCTCAGTACTGTTGCGCGTATTTTACAAGAAGCCAATAGCCCAGTAAAAACTCAAGACCGCCTCACGACTTCCCCCGAAACAGCAAACTCCAGCCTTGCCAGTAAACTGAACATTATTGGCAGCAGTGCGGTGATGCAGGCACTGTTTAACAAAATCATGAAAGTGGCACCAACTGATTCCAACGTCTTGATTTTAGGTGAGTCAGGTACTGGTAAGGAGTTAGTGGCTAGAGCCATCCACGAGCACTCTAAACGCGCTCAGGGGCCATTAATTAATGTCAACTGCGCCGCTATTCCCGAGTCTTTGATTGAGTCAGAGCTGTTTGGCCATGAAAAAGGCGCCTTTACTGGTGCTAATCAAGCCCGTGCCGGATTGATTGAGGCAGCCAATGGCGGCACTTTATTTTTGGATGAAATTGGTGAGTTACCGTTAGAAGCTCAAGCACGGTTATTACGGGCAATTCAAGAAGGAGAAGTGCGGCGCGTTGGTTCGGTTAACTCAATTAAGGTCGATGTCCGCTTTATGGCTGCCACTCACCGCGATCTTAAGTCGCGGGCTCAAGCGGGAAGCTTTCGTGAAGACTTGTATTACCGCTTGCATGTGATTGCGCTGCATATTCCTGCACTACGCGAACGCGGGTCAGATGTGATCGAACTGGCAGAAAAGCTATTGCAGCAGCAGCTAGCTAAAACCGATGCAGCGGCCTTAAGCTTCAGCCCTGAGGCATTGCAGCTGTTACAAAACTATCCATGGCCTGGCAATGTGCGCGAACTAGAAAATGCTATTGAGCGAGCAGTCATTCTATGTGATGAGCCACAGATTACTCCTGATTTACTGGGTATCGAGTGGTCACCCCCAGCTAAAGCTGGCAATCTTGAGGCAAGTGCCACCTCTGAACCATCCCCTGCTGACAACTTATCCCTAGACGATTACTTTTATCAGTTTGTAATCAATAATCAGCAACAAATGACCGAAACCGAGTTAGCTAAACAACTCGGTATTAGTCGTAAGTGCTTATGGGAACGGCGACAGCGTTATGGTATTCCGCGGCAAAAATAAGCAGCGTGTTTAATCATGCGGACTTGTTTGCTGTAACGGCCTCACCCAAAACAGTTCGTGCCGCCGTACAGCTTTACGAAAAAACTCATTATCACCAGTAACAGGCCAACGACGACCCAGCAATAGCTTTTGCAGGTTTCGACGCAGACGTTTTTTCAACGGCAATGACCCTTGCAAATCATGCTGCATCGCTAGTGCCAATGCTTTATCTAGTTGTTGTTCCACGCTTAGTACATAGCTCCAGAGCTCATCGGCGGGTAACGCTGCATCGGTTACTGGCGGCAAGGCAACGCCCTCTCCGGCATTGCCCATCGGCCAGCGATCATTGTCTGCTAAATGATTGGCATACAGCAGTAAGCCCTGTACCGAATGGGGTTGCTGGGCTAGCGCCTCTTGCACGGCAGCAGTCGCAGCAATATGGTCGCCATGGGGATCTAGCTCTGGGTGCGGGGTAACAATAAGCTCTGGCTTAAAATCAGCGATAAGCTGTGTAAGATCGGCAATCAAGTTTTCCCAACTGGGCACCCCGTTTGCATCGCTTGGTAATCGGCAGACATTCATCTGGCGTACGCTACGGGTATCTGCCTCGCCAGACTCTTTAGAGCCAAATGCTTGGCTTGGCTGCTGCTGCATTGCTTGTAACTGCAAGCAATAATAGCCCAGCTGTACACAATGGCTGGTGGGTACTCCACCCCATAGAGGAATGGCCATGCTATCCCAGCTACGCAAGCGCCCTTTGAGTTTAGCAGCTGCTTTAGGAGCTAAACCCAGTTGCTGATAGGTTTCTGCCTCTATCTCACCTTGAGTTAAAGTCACCAACGAAACATCTGCGGCTTGACTGTATAAGCCAAAGGCAGCCAGTTCGGCATCATCAGCATGGGGAGCAATAAACATAATCCGCCGCTGACTCAAGTCTTGAACCGGCCAAGCTACGATCGGCCCATGCAGCTGAACCTGACAAAAACGTGTACTCAGCGGCAAGCCGTGCTCAACCAACTCTGACAATTGCCCAGTTAAATTGAGATAGCGCACCCCACAGACTCCCCGCTCAAACGTTTGTCGATCGCAGCCCACAGTTAGCACTGGATCAAATAGGCGACCTAACCAGCTGCTGCGTAAATGAACTGCAAGTACCAAAGTACTGCCTGCCCCAATTGACCCGGGCAACGCCTGTGCTAGCTGCAGTCTGCCATCTTGTAACTGACAGGCCAGCTGCTGGCTATACTCTGGAAACTGATAGTGATAATCACTGCGCGGCGAGTAAAACAAGTGATCGGCAAACCAAGCCTCATGGATGACCCACGTCAGCACTAAAGCTAACGGCAGCAACCACAGGCTATAGAATGCACTGAGCAGCACTAAAACTGTCAGCAGCAATAACAAACTAAGGCGTTTTTTACGCCGAAACTGCTGGAGTAACTGTTGTTTTTTACTCGACATAACACCACCTTAGCGGGTGAAATAAATAGCTGACGAATGGCACCAACGCTGCTTATAGGCTTGCTCATCACGGCCAAAAGAATAGCGCAGCGTTTTACCGGCTGCCTTGGCTAATTGCCACTCGGCTTGGGTATTGATAAAGCTCAACACGCTGCCTGGACTGAAGTCCTTATGATCTGGCGCAACGCCGCCATTGACGTACTCAACACTGATCCACTGCGGTGACTGCACCTTGTATAGAATTTGAATCGCAATCGGTTGCTCCGCTAAATACAACACCGAGCCAGTCATAAACTCATCCAACAAAGTAAATACTTCACTGAGGTGCTGTTTACCGGGCACATCAAAAGACCAACGCCGTTCAAATAGCTGGCTATAAATAGTGGCCCGCTCGACCGGAGTGAGCTGCTGTATGTCACGGACTTGCCCGCCGGCTTCTTCTAGTAGACGCAGTTCACGGCGCTGGTTATAGCGAAATTTTTTACTGTAATCTTCAGGCGCTCGGGCCAGTGCTAAACCAAAGGGATGGGCCTGTGTTTGTTTAATCTGCGCCGCACTGCGCTCAGACAGGTTTTCTGCCTTAAAGCGCAAGTCAATGTGGGCGCCCTCGGCCATGGGTAAAATCACTTCGGCGTTGCCCAAATCAAATAAGCCACGCTTGCCTTTGCGCTTAAGCACCGCTTTAGCTAGCGCTAAGTGTTGGCCCCATGTTGGAATCGCTGCTTGCAGCGCTCCGCTGGCCGGCCAGCCTAAATAACGTACCGGAATTTCGGCCAGCAAAGCTAAGCGCTCAACAATACGCGGATGAGTGATCACACTGCCGCCCCATTGTTCCCAGCAATGGGCATATTCGGCAGGGCTAATTTCTCGCCAGCCGCGCTCGCGATATGCACGAAACATTCCTAACATGAGTTGTATTCCAGTACGTTACGATTAAAAGCCACAAATTCTAACACAGCCACCGCAGGTTGTTTTTCTCATCCCTACAGCGCCCCCTGCTTTAGTCGGTAACTCTCTAGATTCGAACTCAGTTAGGCTTAACCGATTATTTTTTAGGATATGCATTATGTCGACCGAGCCTATTACCTTAGAGATTTTAGCCAATCATGTCGGGGTTATTACCCTTGATAATCAATCGTCACGCAATAGCCTATCACTGGCTATGTTGCAAGAGTTAGAGCAACGATTACTCGAAGCTGAACAGCATCCAGCGATCCATGTACTCATTATTAGAGCCAAAGGTCCAGCCTTTAGTGCAGGCCACAACCTTAAAGAAATCCAGCAAGCTTTTGGTGACCCAAAGCAGCATCAAGCGCTATTTGATCAGTGCAGCAAAGTCATGCAGCAAGTAGTGAACTTAGACTTACCAGTGATTGCCGAGGTGTCAGGCGTTGCCACCGCGGCAGGCTGCCAGCTTGTAGCTTCTTGTGATCTAGCAGTTGCCGCAGAGAGTGCGCGCTTTGCTACCCCAGGCGTTAATATTGGCTTATTTTGCTCAACGCCGATGGTGGCGCTATCTCGGGTGGTTAGCCCCAAGCATGCACTGGAAATGCTGCTCACCGGCGAGATGATTAGTGCAACGCAAGCCGTTGCAATAGGGTTGATTAATCATGCCGTGGACAACTCCTCGCTTGCAGACTTTACCGTGGCCTTAGCTGAAAAAATTGCCAGTAAATCACCTGCCACCTTAAAGCTAGGTAAACACGCTTTTTATCAGCAACTGAATATGCCGTTAACTGAGGCCTATCGTTATACGGGACAGGTGATGGTGGATAATTTAACCCAAGCCGATGCCATTGAAGGAATTGATGCCTTTATCGCCAAGCGCCCAGCTCAATGGCAAGCCAAACAATAAAGATAACAGCTAGCCAAAAACACCTATCGGGTTTACATTGGCTAGCTTCTTTTACTGCTTAGAATCGATACCCTGTTATGAGCCTTCACTATTCCTATGATGTGTTAATTATCGGTAGTGGTGCCGCTGGTTTAACTGCAGCGCTCAATCTACCGGCTAGCTATAGCATTGCCATTCTCAGTAAAGGCTCTTTGCATGCAGGCTCTACTTACTGGGCCCAAGGCGGCGTTGCTGCGGTACTGGATGAAGGCGATACGGTAGAGTCGCATATTCAAGATACTTTAGTTGCAGGCGCTGGTTTGTGCGATGAAGACGCGGTGCGTTTTACCGTGGAAAATAGTCGCGCGGCTATTCAGTGGTTAATTGATCAGGGCGTGCCCTTTACTAAAAATGATGGTGCCCCCTTAGATAGTCGTTCTATTTTAGACTTTCACCTCACCCAAGAAGGCGGACATAGCCAGCGACGAATTATTCATGCCGCTGATGCGACCGGCGCGGCTATCTTTACCACCTTACTGGCTAATGCAAAACAACAGGCAAATATTGATTTCTTTGAGCATCAAGTAGCGATTGATCTTATTACTCAACCATGCAGCGTTAATCCTTCAGCCAAACGTTGCGTCGGTGCCTATGTGCTAGATGCCAGCACCAATCAAGTAGCCACTTACGCCGCCAAACAAGTGATTTTGGCCACAGGTGGCGCAGCTAAGGTGTACTTATATACCAGTAACCCAGATAGTGCGACTGGCGATGGTATCGCGATGGCTTGGCGTGCCGGTTGTCGGGTGGGCAACTTAGAATTTAATCAGTTTCACCCTACCTGCTTATATCATCCGCATGCCAAGAATTTTTTAATATCTGAAGCTTTACGCGGTGAAGGCGCTTATCTCAAGCTGCCATCAGGTGAGCGCTTTATGCCGCAGTATCATCCTAAGGCCGAGCTTGCGCCCCGTGATATTGTGGCCAGAGCCATTGACCATGAAATGAAAAAACGGGGGCTAGACTCCGTTTACCTCGATATTTCGCATCAACCAGCGGACTTCATTAAAGCACACTTCCCGACGATTTATCAGCGTTGTTTAGACTTTGACATTGATATTACTAAGCAACCCATTCCAGTAGTGCCAGCCGCTCACTACACCTGTGGTGGAGTCTGGGTGAATCAGCATGGACAAACCGATCTTGCAGGGCTGTATGCCATTGGTGAAACTAGTTTTACCGGTTTGCACGGAGCTAATCGGATGGCCAGCAACTCCTTGCTTGAGTGCTTTGTCTATGCTCGCTCGGCGGCTCAACATATTATTCAGCACCCCGTTGCTACGCCTTACCCAATTCCCGCTTGGGATGCCTCACAAGTAACTGATTCTGATGAGGACATTATCATCGCCCATAACTGGGATGAGTTACGCCGTTTTATGTGGAACTACATTGGTATTGTGCGTACTGATAAACGTATTTTACGGGCGCAGCACAGGATTAAGTTATTACAGAGTGAAATTCAAGATTTTTACTCTAACTACAAAGTCAGTAAAGATTTACTGGAGCTAAGAAACTTAGCCATTGTGGCCGAATTAATCATTAATTGCGCCCTTGCCCGCAAAGAAAGTCGCGGCTTACATTACACTCTCGATTATCCTGATACATTAGCCAAAGCGATCCCTACACTGCTTACGCCAGATAACTATAAGCTGAGTGATCACAGCCTTAATGATGAATAATCGCTCGCGAAAAACGGAGCCTGACTCTTAATTGGCGGTGCTGTTGGGAGTTTAGTGAATCGGCAGGAATAACCAGCGAACGCTTAAAGTATTGATTAGGCAGCCGGTACAGTACAACTACTAACCAAGGCGTGACCACCGTTTCGCCGTAGACTTGGATTGGGTGACTAAGCGCAGGATTTTGCGCCGTAGCAAGATGCCATTGCTGGGCAGAATAACTGAGGGTTTTACCTGTTGAGCGGGCTAACTGCATTTCCCAGATACTGGCTAGTATTGCTGCGACATATACCCCGAACAAACTCCATGACCATTGCAGTAAAAAACTGCTCATTAAAAGCAGTACTAGACTACAAATGCCCAACAGCCTTCTACACTTAGAAGGCTGTAGGGTTATACTGAAAGTGTTATGGGTTTTGGGCACGCGTTAAAATCATATCAACCATATATTTTAAATCGCTATCTTCAGGAGAATTGCGTCGCATGAACCAACCGAACATATCCTGATCTTCACAGCTTAACAGCTTGCGATAGCGCGCTTGATCTTCAGCAGATAGCTCTGGATAGACCTCTTTAACAAAAGGTACTAGCAGCACATCTAGCTCAAGCATGCCGCGGCGACTATGCCAAAACAGGCGATTTAATTCAGTTTGTGAAACCTTTGTATTTGAATCCATAAGTAACTCCCCTTAGCGAATGAGCTAAGTATAGGCGACAACGTGCCTAAGCGCACTCGCTACTAAAATAGCGAGTATGATGAGTGAAAATCAGCAGAACTTATTAAGTGAGATTTGAGTAATGAGCCAAGCATATTTTACCCTGCTTTCTGAACAAGGTGTTTTATCGGTCAAAGGCAGTGATGCCAAAAAGTTTTTACAAGGTCAGATCACCTGTAATCTCGACTATGTACATGATAACCGATCCAGCTTAGGCGCGAGATGCAATCCTAAGGGACGCATGATCTCAAACTTTCGCGTGCTGCAGGTCGCAGAAGGTTATTTATTAGCCATGGATCACTCTTTAGTTGACCTGCAAATTGAAGAGTTAAAAAAATACGCGCTTTTTTCTAAATCGAGCTTAAGCAATGTTTCTGCAGAATGGGCTCGCTTTGGTTTAGTCGATGCTGAGGCCACACTTCAAGCGTTAGGCCTAGAGCTGCCTTATGAAAGTAATAGCGTAGTGCATTTAAATCACCTAACAGCAGTACGCGTGAGTCCTAGCCTTATCGAATTATGGTGCCCTGCAGATGAAGCCAGTTGTTTAACCAAGCGCTTAATCAGTCACGGTGCAACTGAAAGCGACACTAATATATGGCATTTGGGGTTAATCAGTGCAGGTATTGCTTATATTACTGAAGCAACCAGCGACAGCTTTATTCCACAAATTTTTAACTTACCTGCATTGGACGCAGTCAGCTTTAAAAAAGGCTGCTATAGCGGCCAAGAAATTGTGGCAAGAATGCAATACCTAGGCAAATTAAAGCGTCATTTATTTCGCTTTGCTCTCAACAGTGAGGATTTGCCTGCAGCGGGCACCCGGGTATTTTCAGTGGACAAAAACAATGCCATTGGTGAGGTCATTATCGCAGCACTCAATCCAGCGGAATCAGTGGTTGAATTATTAGCGGTCGCATTAGAAGAGTCGGCACTGCAAGGTAGCGTACGCTTAGGAGCTATTGATGGACCAGAACTGCTGCTGTTACCGTTACCCTATGCTAATAACCCTGAAGAAGAAATTAAAAGGTAATACAGCGACGTTAGCCTGACTAAAACAGCGTAACACTAACGCCAACTAGCGCGCTAAGCCGCTGCTGACACTTAGAACTCCTGACGAAGAGAGCATTATGTCCTCTAAACTTGAACAACTAAAGCAACATACCGTCATTGTGGCTGATACCGGTGATTTACATGCGATTCAACGCTTGCAGCCACAAGATGCTACTACTAACCCATCATTATTACTAAAAGCAGCAGCACTTGAGCCTTATCAGGCCTTAATCGAGTCGATTAAGCAAAAGCATGCTACTGATCTACAGGCAGCCACTGAAGCCTTTGCGGTCGCGGTGGGCAGTGAAATTGTGCAACAAATTCCTGGGCGCATTTCAACCGAAGTGGATGCACGCCTTTCATTTGATACCGAAGCAACCTATCAGGCAGCATTACGCTTGATTACTGCTTATCAAGCTGCTGGAGTAGAAAAAGCGCGCGTCTTAATTAAGATTGCCGCCACTTGGGAGGGAATTAAAGCGGCGGAGCGCTTAGAACAGCAAGGTATTCAGACCAACCTCACCTTGATATTTTCGATGGCACAGGCAATTGCCTGTGCTGAAGCAGGAGTTTATCTAATCTCCCCGTTTGTTGGACGCATTTATGACTGGCATAAAAAACGTTCAGGAATTGATTATCAGGGTGCTGAAGACCCAGGCGTGCAATCGGTAAGCCGAATTTATCAATATTATAAGCAGCACCAATACCCCACCATTGTGATGGGCGCTAGCTTTAGAAATATCGGACAAATCGAACAACTGGTCGGTTGCGATCGTTTAACTATTAGTCCTGAGTTAATTGAGCAGTTAGCTGCACAATGTGGTGAATTGACACCTCAATTAACTGTGCCGAGCTTGCAAGAGCGACCACCAGCAATGACCGAAGCCGCATTTCGTTGGGCTCATAATGAAGATGCTATGGCAACCGAAAAATTAGCTGAAGGCATTCGCCAGTTCGCCCAAGATCAAATCAAGCTCGAAGCGTTGTTTAGTTAAAGCTAAAAAGGCTCTGCCGCTAACTCAACGGCAGAGCCTTTAATTTAAGCGGCAGGAATTCCCTTACGCTTCATAAAGGTTTCAACGTAGGAGCAACTGGGGTGCACCTTGAACCCCTGCTCTTCTGCATAAGCTAAAGCCGCTTCGGTCAAATCTGCGGCCACGCCACGCCCTCTTAATTCATCTGGTACAAAGGTATGATGAAAATCTAAGGTATCCTCATCGATGGTTCGATAATCTAAATGGGCTCTATGCCCATCTACTGTAGTTTCAAAGCAAAGCTTGTCTGCATTATGACTTACGTTATTAATATCACTCATAAAAACTCCGCTATTAATTGATCAAATGAATAGGCTCAGTATTTGCTAAGGCCTTAGGTGAATGCAAGACGACTAATTACTCAATGGTCACTGCAGTTCCACTGGCTGAGACCATGAGCATGCCGTTATTTTGACCTAGCACTTCAAAGTCTAAATCAACGCCAACCACTGCATTAGCGCCCAGTGCTGCAGCGCGCTGCTGGAGTGAACCCCTAAAGTTGGACTAAACTTTCAACTGGAAGGGTTCACAATGAAAAGACCGAAACACACCAAAGCTTTTAAAATAAACGCGGTACGAAAATACCTTAAAGGGCATTTAAGTAGTGCTGAGTTTTCAAAAAAATACTTACTTAATGACGCAACATTAAAGCGATGGGCTGATCGTTATAAACAGCATGGTAAGTCTGCTTTTGATGTCGAACTGAAGGTATCAACCCGATATGATGCTAACTTTAAGCGATCTGTCTTGCAGAGAATGGAAGAAGATGAGCTAACTTATTCTGCTACTGCCGCTTTATTTAACCTGGGTAGTCAGTGCACCGTGAAGCGCTGGCAGAGGCTTTACGAGCAAGGTGGCATTCATGCTCTTAAATCAAAAGGTGAGCGTATGGCTGCGAAGGTAAATAAACCCAAAGACTCTAACGCTGATGAAAAACGCACTCCAGAGCAGCAGGCCCTGGCTAAAGCGCTTGAAGAGATAGAGTACTTGCGTGCGGAGAATGCTTATCTAAAAAAGTTGGACGCCTTAATGCAAAGCAAAAAGTCAGCGCCAAAGAAAAAACGATAATTGTTGATGCATTAAGGCAGGAGCATGCTTTAAAACTGCTGCTGCGTGCAGCACAGCTTGCGAAAAGCACGTTCTATTATCAGTTGCAGTGTTTGCAGCGACACGATAAAGATGCGCAGCTAAAGGTAGATATCAGCGAGCTTTACCAGCAACACAAGCAGCGCTACGGCTACCGTAGGATAACGATGGCTTTACGCTTAGCGAAAAACTTAATCGTTAATCACAAGAAAGTGCTGCGTCTTATGAACGAACTTAATCTAGAAGCTGTCCGCCCCAAACGTAAATATATTTACCTGCAAGGCTCAGCTAAAGGTGCTGCAGTCAAAAATATTTTAGCTCGAAAGTTTAAAGCGAAAGAGCCTGACTCCAAGCTTGCCACAGACATTACAGAGCTTAAGTTCAAGGGTAAAAGATACTATCTATCGCCGATAATGGACCTGTTTAATCGTGAAATAACAGCGTTCACGATCTCAAAACGGCCTACCTATAGCCTTGTAGAGGAGATGCTCAACCAAGTAATACCGCAGCTTGATAGCAGCAAGACAACGCTTCTGCACTCAGATCAAGGTTGGCATTACCGCATGTATGACTTTAAAAGGTCGTTGGCTAACGCCAACATCACTCAAAGCATGTCTCGCAAAGGTAATTGCTACGATAATGCAGCCATGGAAAGTTTCTTCGCTACCTTTAAAAAAGAGTTCTTTTATCGTTTCAAGGGCAAATCAGAAAAATCACTGATGAAGGAAATAAAAGATTACATTAGCTACTATAACAACGAACGAATCATGCTTAATTTAAAGATGAGCCCTGCTCAATACAGAGCTCAGTACCTAAGTAAAAGCGTGGCTTAAGAGTCCAAGAAAAGGGGTTCACTCCACTGCTCTAGCTCTTGCAAAGCAATACTGCGCGCTTTTTGTAGCTCTTTTTCGTAGGTAGCTGAGCGGCCACCGACAATATCTCGGACACTGGCAAACAAGTCTTTAAATAGATTGGCGCCTAAAATAGCCTCACCCACCACAATACCGTGATAATGAGTAATGCGTTGACCTTCTACCGATTGCGTTGTGGTCACAATCATTTTCGTTACTCCTGTGACTTGCTTTATTTACCTGGCTTCGCAACCAGCGATTGCTGGTTTGACCATCAAACCAATAATTTATTCCCTGCTGGCTTTGTGACTAATCATTAAGAATAGCCTCTAACAATCCACTGTTACGCTTGACTGAACGCTGTATTGCTTGAGAAAACACTCCGCGGACTGGCTCAATTAAGCTGAATTTTTGTTTCGCCCGAGTAATGGCGGTATAGACCAGTTCTTTAGTTAACACTGGGTTTAATTGCTCAGGCAAGATCAGTGCGGTATGGGTAAATTCCGAGCCTTGGGATTTATGTACGGTCATCGCAAATACCGTTTCCACTGCACTTAAACGACTGGGTAGCAACCAGCGCACTGCGCCACTGCCATCATTTTTAGCAAAGGCTACCCTTAAGCTCAGCCCTTCACTGACTCGGCCTTGCTGGGTAAAGGTCGGCACGTAGAGTGCTATGCCCACATCGCCATTCATCAGGCCTAAGCTATAGTCATTTTGAGTGATCAGCACCGGTCGGCCTTCGTACCAACCATACGGCTGATGAATAAGCTGCATTTTGGCCAAACGTTCAGCAATGCGCTGATTGAGTTGCTCAACACCGTATTCGCCCTTACGCACCGCTGCCAATAGTTGAAACTGGCTAAAGTCGTTTAAGACCTCTGCGCTCCACTGTTGCCATTGATTCACATCGGAACAGGCTTTGTCAGGACGTTTAGCTTTTAGCTGCTCTAAATAATACGCATAACCCAAACGCTGAGAGTTACCTGAGGCAACGCCGTTAATCACAAACTTCAGCAGTTCATTGCTGCTGATCGCTGATAAATGCAACAACTCTTGATTGCTTGGCCTAATTAATAGCTGTTCAGCCTGAGTTGCTTCTGCTTGATTAACCGCAGTGGCTAACTGACCAATTTCAGAGTCGGCAAAAAAGCGCCTTGAATGACGCAACATAACGGTATGCTGCGCCAGTAAGTGCTGACCTGAAACCAAGCCTTCACTGGCGATTGGCTCCCCTGTAGTAGCCGACAGTTGCTCGATTAACTCTGGCGCATAATAACCTTGCTCAGCAAAGTGACAGAGATCCCCCAGCACTGCACCCGCCTCAACTGAAGCCAGCTGATTTTTATCGCCTAGCAGAATCAGCTGGGCATGCACTGGCAGCGCTTGCAGCACGCTATACATCATCTCTAAATCAATCATTGAGGCTTCATCAATCACCAACACATCTAGCATCAGTAAGTTATCTTGATTGTGCCTAAAGGCTCGGCTTTCAGGTTGACTACCCAGCAACCGGTGCAGAGTCAGTACTTCTTTCGGAATTTGTTGCTTAACCTCTGCCGCAATCGGCAATTGCTCAATTTGAGCGCCAATGGATTCTGTTAACCGAGCCGCAGCTTTACCGGTTGGCGCCGCTAATTGAATTCTTAAGGGTTGCTTTGGATTATGTTGTAACGCCACCTGTTGCAATAGTGCCAGCAAACGCACCACTGTGGTGGTTTTGCCAGTTCCCGGACCGCCAGTAATCAAGGTGAAAAATTGCTGACTGGCTAAGGCGCAGGCGATTTTTTGCCAGTCCACCACGGGTTGCCCGTTGATGACACTCTTTACGGAGAATAAGCGATGTAATAACTCGGTTAAATTCTCTGGTTGAGTTTTTGCCTGCCCCATACGCTGCTTCAAACTGGCGGCTAACTGCTGCTCGTACTGCCAAAAGCGCTGGGTATACAGACGAGTGCCATTTAAATGTAACGGCTGCTGCGTAGAGAATGCCAATGCCTGTTCAATTTGCTGCAGCCATTGCTCCAGAGTAACTTGACTCAGCACGGTGGATGGTAATAATGGCTGAATTATTCGTCCATTGCCTTCAGGCGGTAAAGACAAAGCAAAGTCGGGATGACTCAAGGTTTCGTCCAGCAGCAAACAGACATGCCCACGCCCTTGTTGATGACTGACCAAAGCGGCGGCCAAAACAAATAACGGCGAGGCGCTAGGGTATAAGCTGGCAATAAACTGAGCAAACACGTTATCTAGCGAGCGTAACCAATCCAGTGCTTGCCAATGCTGCAATAGCCTAAACACCGATTCATGGCTGGCCAAATAATCGAAAGGCTCGCTAGGGTCTGGCGACACGGACTGAAAAATATCTAACTGCTGCATATCCATTAGTCCAGCTCCTTAGTTAATAACTGCTCAGGCGCCTTGCCTTTAAACAAAGCATCAAGTTGCTCGATCAGCTGCCTAGGAGGCTTACGACTGACAACGCCTCGACTATCAGCATCAATGCCCCGCACAAACCAATACACAGCACCGCCAATATGCTGATCATAGTCATAATTAGGCAAGCGTAGTTTTAGTAAGCGATGCAAAGCCAGCAAATACAGCACATACTGCAAATCATAGCGGTGCTGTAAAATAGCCGACTGCATAGTGGCTTGGGTGTAGGCAGTGTCATCTTCCCCCAACCAATTAGACTTATAATCGGCAACGTAATACTGGCCTTGATGCTCAAATGTTAAGTCAATAAATCCTTTAAACATGCCATGCAAACGATCAGGCTCTAAAGGCAAACGAAGCTCACCAGCAAACTCATACTGCTGCACTAAGCGATCTAACGCCAAGACATTCACCCGCTGCGCTTCAAACCAAAATTCCATTTCTACTTGATACTGAGTTAAATCTTTTAAGCGCAAGCCTCCCTCAGCAGTAATGGGTAAATTACAACTGAGGGCTTTGCTTAACCAAGCAGTTAGCGTAGGCACCCAGTCTTGCCAATCAAAGGCAGCGCAGCGACGTTCAAGCAGTTGCACTAATTCGCCAGGGCGCTCCAACAAATAGCCAAAGCTGTGTTCGCCGGCAATTTCAAATAAATTATGTAAAAAAGTCCCAGGCGTTGGTCCTTTAGGAAACTGGTGAATGGTTTTATCTAAAGTTACGGCTAGCTGATCATCAAAGGAGGCTAAGGCTTCATGCTGATCGGCTAGCTCGGTGACTAAGCTGTCTTCGCTACCGGCTTGGGCGGATTTATCTTGGTAATTAAAGTGAGTGGCTTCAGGCTCGATAGGTTCTGGTAGGTTCACTAATTCAGTCAGCTGCGTGCCCAATTTAAGCGCACTGTAGGAGGCAATCCACCAATGCTCTTTTACTGCGCGCTGCGGCGTTAGCCATATCGGCTGCTGTTGCGCTGTTTCATCACCTGCATAAACTCTTGCTGTTGCAGTCGGAGCAGGCAGCACTTGCATCGCAGTAAACTGTTGCTGATGTTGAGTCAGTACTGTTTCCAGTGATTCAGCCTGCGCTAAAGGCGTTAATCCATTGAGTAAGTAGCCAATGCCAGAAGCGTGAAATACTGATTTTTTGTAATAAGAAACATCTGCCATACCCAACCAGCATGCATATTGTGCACGGGTTAATGCGACGTACAGTAAGCGTAGGTCTTCGGCTTGTCGATCTTGCTCTGCTAGCGCAAAGCTTTCTTCGTCATGATGGATGCAATACTGCCGCGCTTGGCCATCAAAATAGCTGTAAGGCTCACCTTTTTTTAGTTGGCGCGTTCGACAAATAAAGGGCAAAAACACTAACGGATATTCTAGCCCCTTAGATTTGTGGATAGTAACCACCTTTACCAGTTCGGCATCACTTTCTAAGCGCACTATATAATCATCTGCAGCACGCTGATCGCCATCAATCAAGCCTTCTAAAAAGCGCAGCAAAGCCCATTCACTGTCTAACTCGCTGCTGGCACGCTGTAGCACTTCTGCTAGGTGTAAAATATCGGTCAGTTTGCGCTCGCGCTGTGGGTCATTGGCTAGCTGTTCTGGCAATTGGTAGTCGTGGATAAACTGGCGAATGGCCGGCAAAACACCGATCTTTTGCCAAAGTTCGTAATAACGACGAAATTTTAGCACTTGCTGTTCCCACAGCACCTCGTCCTCAACAAAGGAGTGCAGCTGTGGCAATGACAAATTTAAGCTGCTGGCGGTCAACGCTGCTCGAATCAAACGATCATCTTGTGGATGCAAAAAGCCATTAAGCCAGTGCCATAAATCCTGGGCTGCACTGGTACTGAATACCGAATCGCGATCAGATAAGTAGACACTACGCACCTTGCGTTCAGCTAGCTCACGACGTACAGCTTCTGCCTCATTAAAACTGCGTACCAAAATTGCAATGTCACCTGGCTTTAGCCCGTGGAAAGCTTCATCCGTCACAAACCCCGCTTGCTGAGTTTGGCCCAACGTCAGTAAGCGAGTAATTTCAGTGGCGCAGCTAGCAGCCATTTCGGCAAGATAATGCTCGCTATTTACGGTTAAGCTTTCATTTAACCAGCAAGTTAAGGCTGGGGCAGCCTCACCATTAACTGTCCATTTTGCAGCACGACCTTTGGCTTGTACGGTGTGAAATGGCAAGGCATGCTGACTTTTATCAAATAAAAAGGCGCCCTTAGCTTCCCGCTGCTCAGCCTGTGCAAATAAATAATTAACTGCATCTACCATCGCCTGACTAGAGCGATAGTTAGTGTCTAAGGTGTGATGCCGACCTTCTGTGGCGTGGCGCGCTTGCAAATAGGTATAGATATCCGCGCCCCTAAAACTATAAATAGCTTGCTTAGGGTCACCAATCAGCAAAATGGCGGTTTCTGGCTGATTGCTTTCAATGGCATAGACTTGATTAAAAATTCGGTACTGAACTGGGTCGGTGTCCTGAAACTCATCAATCATCGCTACCGGAAATTGCTGGCGAATCGTCTCCGCTAAACGCTGCGCATTTTCGCCTTGTAATGCAGTGTCTAGGCGATTGAGCATGTCATCAAAGCCCATCAGGGAGCGCTGTTGCTTCTCCTGTTCAAACCGCTGGGCAATCCAAGTTGCGGCATGTTTAAGCAGTTGCTCTGGCAATTGGCTTGTTAGCCGGTCGAGCTGCTCGAGCGTAGCAGCATACCAATTTTCCACTAAAAAGCTGGGCGCTGGGCACTGTTCGGCAGCACCTTTCCAGGCTGCTTGAAAGCCCTCCCAAGCTAGATCGCGCTTGGCGGCGGCAGTGGTTTTAAAGCTTGCCTGCTGCGGATCAAGTGCCCAACTTTGTACAAAGCCTAACCATTCTAAGTGTTTTCTCGGTAAGTGTTTGGCCTGAACAGCAGCTTCTAAGGTTGGCCAGTATGCCTCTAAAGCCTGTTGCCACTGGGTTTTCAATTGTTGTAACTGCTGCTTAGCCTGTAACTCAGCCTGCTGCTTAACCGCTGTTAAAGCACTGGTTATAGGCTTTGCTTGCGTAGCAATACGCCCTAATAATGGGCGCACTTGTTTTAGTAAAATAGCAGGAGATTGCCACTGCGCAATCACTTGCTCTAGTAGATCACCCGTGAGCGGATAACAAAACTCACGCCAGTAATCTTCTGCTACTTGTTGCTCTAGCTCTGAAAAATCGGTTTCTAAGGTTTGCTTAAATAGGTAGCCGCTATCAAATGCATGTTCATGGAGCATACGCTGACACCAGGCATGAATGGTGGAAATGGCTGCCTGATCCATCCATTGCGCAGCTAGCTCCAGCTTATAGGCGCAACTACTCCATGCCTGTTCAGCAAAATCATCACGTAGTGCAATTAATAGCGGATCAACCGACACCAGTTCTGCTGAAGTAGCGGGTAAACGAAAAACCTTAGCAGCCTCAATTAAACGCTGGCGAATACGGTCTTTAAGCTCTGCAGTGGCTGCATCGGTAAAGGTTACCACCAAAATTTCTGGGGGTAATAAAGGACGAGCAAAAGCGGTTTGCTCGGTACCATGCCCAAGGACTAAACGTAAATACACGGCAGAAATAGTATAGGTTTTACCTGTTCCGGCACTGGCTTCAATTAACTGACTGCCCTGTAAAGGTAACTGTAAAGCTAAAGGTGTTTGGCTCATGTTAGTTGTCCTCCTGTTTCACGCCAGCTAAAGTCAGCGAACGATGCAGTGCGGCATACAGTACATGGGCCAATTGAAAAAAACGTTGATCAGCACTAAGCGCTGTAAAGTCAGGGTAAAAGCGAGCCAGCGCCGGGGACTGCTGTACTTCGCCGGTTACCTGGTAGTCATCGCCTTCATAGGTTTTTTTCGCCTGCTGTTGGGCTTGCTCAGTCGATGCCTCTAATGGCCCTTTAGCTAAGGCTTCCAGAAATACAAAAGCCGTTTTTTGCGCAATCGGCAACGGCTCTAATAGGTGCTGCTCCCAGATTTCTAACCACTCCTGCACTTGCTGCTGGGCTGGTAATTGCGGTTCAGGCTGAAAAATGACTTGCATCCCTTCACTTTGAATAATACTGGTCAAATTGATGCCGTTAGCGGCAGCTAAGACATGAGTGATATAGGCATTAAGTAAACGGTGAGCACGCCAATTATTACCTTTCTTTAGCACATTGGGCTCCAGATAAATGGCCGCCAACTCAGATGAATTAGCTGCTTTTTGACGCAAGCCCCCCAACCACCCGGTTAATTCAGTTGATCGATACTGATAGCTTAAGGGCTTAGGCTGCTGATTCAGATAGGGCCATTCTTTAATGAGCTGCTGATAACTCGTTAGCTGTTCGACTAATCCTGCCTGCATTTGCAAGATGCAGTGCTCAGCAAAGCCTGCCAACGGCAAAATCCCCTGGCCTTGTAAACGCTGCAGTTCAGCTTGCACATACTGCTCTGCTGAGTGCTCTGGCGCTAACCTAGCAGCTGCCTGATTAAGCACTTGGCGCTTAATTGAAAACACTTGTAACGCATCTAATGCAAAGGGCTCTGTGTCTTCTAATTCATTGGCATAACGGCGTAAGTTAACCTGTAACTGTTCGTGCAAAAAGCTCTCTACTGGGTTGCGCATAAAACGCTGAAATTGGGCCAATGAAACAGTTTGTGGCTCAAGTACAGCTGTCCGATAGGTCGGATATGAAGGACTTGGTAAGCGATCAGTATCAGACATAAAGTTCTGCGCCCACTCTTTAGCGTAAGTAAAGTACCCACTATCTGCTGCAAAATAACGAGAACTAAAGGGCTGTAGCGCATGCTCTGTGGTTAATGCGTTAACCAGTGGCTGCTGCGTAGTTGCTTGCCAGCCAGCATTTAGGTGTTCGCGCAACTGTCCAACCAACACCGACGGCGGCAGCTCAGTATTATCGCGCACACTACGCCCTACCCAGCTGATATATAACTGTTCTCTAGCTGATAATAAGGCCTCGAGCAATAAATACCGGTCATCTTCACGGCGCGAACGATCGCCTGGTCGATAATCATTAGCCATTAAGTCAAAATCCAACGGGGTCGGTGCCCGAGGATAATCCGCATCATTCATTCCCAGTAAACATACTGTTTTAAAGGGTATCGCACGCATTGGCATTAAGGTGCAGAAGTTAACGGCTCCGGCTAAAAAGCGCTGGCTCAAACGATCAGTTTCGACCTGGGTTAACCAAGCCTCGCGGGCCACCATTAAAGGCAATGGCTGATCAAATGCTGCGTCCTCACATAAACTCAACCACTGCTCTAAGCCTTGCTGTAAACGCTGCAGCAAGACGGCCTCGCGCTCATTGATGGCAGTGAAAAACCGGCTTAATAAGTTGGCGAACACGCTTGCCCATTGCGCTGCAGTCTGTTCTTGGTACATTTCGCCTAATAGCTGCTCAAGCGCTTGTAGCATCTCATACAATGGGCCTAATAACGCAGCTTCTAATCCTGCCACTTCAGCATAAGGCTCAATGCCTAACAAGCGCTCACTGTCACCGGCGGCATAGCCCATTAACATGCGACGCAGGCCAAATAACCAGCTATTTTGTGCATCAATTGCATTTAAACCCAGTTGTTGACGATGGGCTTGATTTAAGCCCCAGCGTACACCTGCGCCTTGCAGCCAGCGCTGCAATAAGGGTAATTGGGCTTGGCTAATCGAAAAATGCTCACGAATCGCCGGCACATCTAACCACTCCAGCACTTCATTGGCGGTGATTCTAAGCTCCGGCAGATGTAACAATCGCTCTACCGCAATCATCAGTGGATCATTGCCACGCTGGGTTTGATCACTCAGGGTGAAAGGAATAAAGCGTTCGTCCTGCAAGGCATACTGGCCAAATACCGCCTGAATTAAGGGCGCGTATTGATCAATATTGGGCACCATTACAATTACATCCCGCGGACGTAATGTGCTGTCTTGGTTAAAACACTTGAGTAAGTGGTCGTGCAGCACTTCTATTTCACGTAATGCACTGTGACAAATCGCAAACTGAATCGACTGATCTTGCTCTGGATTAATTGCCGGCCACTGTTGCTGGGTTTCGCTTAGTGAGCGCAGCTGTAAAATATCGTCCTGTAATTGCCCTAATAAGTGGCTGGTGGGCATAGGGTCGAATAAATCAATTCGTTGATTGATCGCCTTAAAGCGTTCTAGGTAGTGTTCCGGGTCATCATGCTGATCAAGCAAGTTAATGTAATCACGGCCTTGCTTGCCCCAAGCAGCTAATAAAGGCTGGGCATGTTGGTGCAAGGTTTCTAAATCAACTTCGCTAGGCATCCCCTGCTTAGTTGCATGGCGTTTGTATTGGTGGCTAAGCAAGTGCCGGTCTTCAACAATATCGCCCCAGTGATGCTGGCACGGGTTATGTACGCAGAGTAATACCTGGGTAAAGCGTGAAATAGCCGCTAAGGCCTCAACCGTTTGTGCGGGTAATGATGAAATACCAAAAATAATCACCCGCCGCGGCAGACCTTGTGGGGCTTGGCTTAACTGCTCCATGCGCTGCATAAAGTGTTGGTGTACGCCTACCCTACTACTATTAATCGCCTCTTGCCCTACATCCTCAAGCATCACTCGCCATAAGTCTGCTTGCCAGTCTACGGTTTGCTGCTGCACGGCGGTAAGCTTTTTTAGTTGATTGGCATTAACTCGCAGTTGCGCCTGTTGTTGTTCCCAATCTTCTAACCAGTCTGCACGGTAGACTTGGTATTGATCGTACAAATCCGCTAAACGCTCGGCTAGCTGATAGCGTTTACGCATACTTTCATCATCGGCTAAAAAACGTTTTAACGGTGCGTACAGCGGGTTATCTAACACCGTGGGTAATAAACGCATAAGGCGCCAAGTTAAGGGCGCTTTATCTAGCGCCGACTGCTTTGCAATAGTCTCAGTGCCTAAGACATTGCGGTAAATTTTCCATAAAAAACGTCCCGGCAAGGCAATTTCTGTCGCTGCTGCAATTTGCATGTGTTCATCACTTGCTAGCGCTAACTTTAACCACTGCGCAATACCATTGCTTTGCACTAGAAAGATCTCATTTTCTAAGGGCAGCAAAGGATGCGTTTTCAGCCAGTGCACCACTAACGCACGCAAATCTTCCAATTGATTACTATGGATCACCATAAACCCTGGCTTTACCACTGACTGACTAATCACCTCACCTCCAAAAAACCAATACTCTAAACAACATTCTTGGAACTATTATTTAGCACTATCACTCTACTTAACCGTAGTTAATAAAACATCATACACGGACAATGAGGTTACCTAATCATGGCTAAACGTAAAATTGCACAAGATAAAAACGATCTCCTAGCGGATTTTCAAGCACTCGTGAGTGATACCGAGCAATTACTGGAGCACTCAGGCGAGTTAGCTGGAGAAAAAGCTGATGAAATGCGTCAGCAAATTTCTGACAGTTTACAACGTGCTCGCGAAGCTTTAGTCAACACTGAACAAGCAGTGGTTGCCAAAGGTAAAGAAGCGCTTGATCAAGGTGAAACCTATGTGCAAGATCATCCCTTCAAATCCATGGCTGTCTGTGCCGGAGTTGGCTTCTTACTTGGCATGTTGATTGGTAAACGTTAATTATGTCTAACGAGCATACTTTATCTCAATCCGGCAAGCGCTTCGGCGCTGCCGCTTTAGGCTTATTGCATGATCATGTCGAATTATTCAGCATTGAGCTGCAAGAGCAAAAAGAGCGTAGTTCACAGTTACTGTTGCTGATCGGCTTTGCCCTAATTTCGGGTTTATTGCTAATTGTTGGCTTGAGTACTTGGGTGGTGATTGCATTTTGGGATACTCACCGTTACTGGGCGATTGGTGGAGTATGCTTGTTATATTTTGTAATCTTCGCGGCTAGCTTATTAAGATTAAGAAGCACCCTAAAGTCAGAGCACACTCCTTTTGAGAGCTCTTTAGCCGAGCTAAAACGAGCAAGGGAGCAATTGTTACCATGAATCGTGACTTGTTAGCGGGTGGCCAACTCCCCCCAGATCGTAAAACCTTAATTCGCATGCGGATGGAGCTTAGGCGCCAACAAATGCGTAAAGAAGTACTGCGAGTGGCCGAACCTGTAGTTAAGCTGCAAGCTGGCTATGAAAAACTAAGTAATAGCTACCTGCCATTAATTGGCCTTATCGGCACGGCCTTCACTAGCCTAATGTTTAAACGGCAAACACCCACTGCAGCCCCAGTTAAGCAGCCAGTAGCTTCTAGTAATAAATGGTTTACTGCGGTGAAAGCACTGGTGCCGATTGCTGGCGCCGTGTATGGCTTATATAAGTCCCGTGATCTTACCCAGCGCAAAAACAGCAAAGCTAAAAAAGATCCCTTTCATTTGTATTAGCTACAGGTTGCTTTTCTATAAATTACCTGTATGATACGCGCTGTTCTTTACAGAGCATTTGCGGTGAAGTGTCCGAGTGGCTGAAGGAGCTCGCCTGGAAAGCGGGTATACGGGAGACCGTATCGAGAGTTCGAATCTCTCCTTCACCGCCAGTTTTATAAGATAAACCCTTGATTATTCAAGGGTTTTTTTATGCCTGCGGTTTAAGTGTCGATAATATGTCGATATTGATACACGGATTAAAGCGAATCGCGTCCTGTAAATGATCCGGTGCCAGGTGTGCATAACGCATCGTCATAGCCAAACTGGTATGCCCTAAAATCTTCTGTAGCGTCAAAATATTCCCGCCATTCTGTATAAAGTGACTCGCAAAACTATGCCTTAAAACATGCGATGCTTGTCCCGCAGGAAGCACTAACTTAGACCGCTCCAAAACACGGTTAAACGAAGAAAGCGAGGGTGTAAAGTCACCATACTTTGCCCAGTGCTTTAGTAAAAACTCTGACAGCTCGCTAGATATAGGCACTGATCGCACACGCCCCGACTTAGTTTTAGCGAAAGTTACCAACCCTTTGCGTACCGAGTTAGATCTTAACCCCTCAGCTTCAGACCAGCGTGCCCCCGTATTCAGGCAAACTAAACTTATTGCGTAAACATGTGGGTTCAGCGTTTTATTAATCGCTGCATCAAGCAAGATCTTGATTTGTGCTGTGGTCAAGAAAGTTAATGCTGGCTCTTGTAGCTTTAATGGCTTGACTAGACGTAACGGATTGCTATAGCCGATCTGCTCTAAAGCATACAACTCATTATAAACCGAACGTAAGAAACCAAGCTCTGTATTGAGCGTTTTAGCCTTAATGCCTTGCTCTAAGCGATGATTTCGATACTTAATGAAAGCCCCTGCTGATAATCGTTGAGCAACTGGATTACCTAAAGCTTTAGCAAGTAGATTTAAACGAGAAAAGGTCTTCTTAGCATCGCGCAAATTAATGCCATGCAGGTCATACCAAAGCTGAATAAGCTCTAGCAGATCCCGCCTATCACGCTGATTAGTCTGGTCACTGACCAACTGCTGATAATTAGCACGACAATGAGCCTCAAACCTTAATGCTTCAGCCTTAGTTTTCACTGTTTTACGGAAGCGTTTACCTTTAACGGGCTCAATATCAACGAACCAACGCCCATCATCTAGCTTTTTAATTGCCACTAGACTGCCACGCCCCAGCGGATTGTTCGCTCTGTTAGCTTATCCCGTAGCCATTTGTAAATATCGCGCTCAGTCATGCCTTTGTTTTCAAAGTGTTCTTGAATTACCGGCCAGCACTCCCATTCTTGTAACCGGTCAAAAGCCTTTTTTGCGCCTACTTTCTCCCTGGCTAAAAGTGATACGAAGTTTCCCATAAACAGTTCAACGTTTTTCCCACTAAAGCCGCTAGCAGTCTTGTAGTAGCGCTTGTATTCCGTATCGTCTAGCAATGACTCCACCCCTGTTTGTACTTGGGCATCTTGTGCGAACAGTGTCCAAGCTGGATCGTAAACGCCCTTTTGTTCCAGTAATTTAAATGAGTTAAACCCGTAGCGCCAAAGCCCTTCTAAATGCGGTGCAAACTCAGCAAATGAACGGGTATAGATGCACTCGCCTGTTTCAGTATTGACCGAACCTTCTGCAAACTGCTGAATAACTGAATGGTGATAACGCAGCTCAATACGCCAAACCGTTTCGTCTGGGTTAAACATCGGGGTATCAAAGTCGCTATAGGCTCGCGACCAGAGCGACCGCCAAAAGTCGAGCTTATCGGTTGACCTGGCTTGCAGTGTTTTATTGTAGATAGCTAACTGAACACCACCCGCAGAGCCAAACATATAGGTTTCACCTTTACCATAAATACTTGCTGTTGCTGCATGCTCTAAGCTTTCAATGCCTGATATATCGCGCACACGCTTAGAACGACATTCCATACGAGCTACTGTATCTGCAGGTGGCTGCCAACCTTGTACATCTAGCGCAATATGCACAGCGCATTGGTTATATTCCTGATCCTCAAGCACTAACTCAGCCAAGTCGTCTAGCATAACTTGCAGATTTTTAGGCGTGTGATTCTCAATCGTATGAGGTGACACTTCGATTTTTAAGTGTGGCCCATGATCGGTTTCTTTGACGTTAAAGTTCTTAATCAGCAGAATTACGCCCATATCAGCGTTTTGTAATCGAAATTGATAGCCTGAATCCCGCCCAATGCGCCCTGCGTGAAAATCATGCCCACCTAGCTTCACCATGCCACTTTGTTCAAATAGCTCTAAAACGCCTTGTCTAATCTTGCCGCGGTACAACTGGCGAACCGTATCAACGGCACAACGCAACAAACGAACGCCTGATAAGTCGCTTAAACCTAGATTTTTTGGATTAATAAAAATACGACCTGTTTTGTCTTCGACACCTTGGTCGTTTAATCGATACTGATGAATTGCTTTAGACACTTAAACCACCTTAATGAGCTTTAGTGAGACTTTGATTGTTCTGTTTAATGACGTGTTACAGGGACGTCAGCCAACTCAGAGCGCGCCTGTTTCTATCTGCGAGCGCTCGCTAAAAACAGGCGCGCTCTGCTGTTGGCTGGTTCGTACTGGTGAAGCCTCAAAAACGGTCGTGACTGCGCCCGAGCCGCTCCAAGGCGTAACGCGCTCACCGTCGACATCACAAAAGACATCAATACCGCTCTCGTAAAACTCACAGTGCGAAATAGGCACGTAACGAACGCGACCCGATGAAACCAACGCAACACGTTCTAAACCATCACCTTTGACATAACCACCGACCCGCCACAACGTAGAAAGCGGTGGCGTGCTAGACATGGGCAATATCTCTTTGAAAACAGCTTGAGTTGATTTTAAGACGGGTTTTCTATCTTGCTCATCGCGTAAAAGCTCAGCAACAGGAGAAAGCTTTGGCTTTTGTGGCTCTGGCTCAGGTACAGAGAAAAACTTAATCAATCCAGAAACACCGATAAACGCACCTATAATCACAATGCCCAATAAAGCCCATAATCCCCAACTTTTTAAGATGCTTGCTCGGTTATCGGCCGTTGTCTCATCGCCTACATTGCCTGTTTCTGATTGTGTAGCCGATGAATAGTAAACAAATACCTCTTTCTTAAATCGTCCGCTAGCTTGCCGAAGCAACGAAGTTTTAGGCGACTTATTACCCGTTATTGCACCCGAATATATGCTGACGACATAGAACTTTTTGCTTTTCTTAGCTATGCGATAAGTAGTCTCAACGAGTACACGCACCCAGCTGGCAATCTGCGATAAATCTTGAGTTACTAGCACAATGCGCATTGAGCGATTTTCTTTGTCTACTTTGTGCCTGTGCTCAGCGAGCAATGACTTATCACCGATACTAGCCTGATTCGTTAGCATTCCAGCAGGCCAGCGCCTCCAAAGCTCATCCAGCACCAAAACACAGCCGTTTACTGCGTATTCCGTTAAGTCCTCAAGCTCAAACCAATCATCGGGCAGTTGCTGAATAGTGCCGCCAAAATCCATTAGCAAAGCATCAACATTTAAGGGGATATTGGTTACTACATGCCGCCCCTGTTTCAAACTGGGAATGATCACATGCTCAACTACCCCGTAACTTTTGCCGTGACCTGGCAACCCGACATAAGCATCAATTGCCATAGTTAATCACCCAAAAAATGGTAAACGTCTAACAATAAAACGTAATAAATACGCACCGAGAACCATAGTCACGCCTGTTCCAATATGCAGCGGCTGAGCAAAGTAAACCACCTCGGGAGGTATGCCAGAAAAAGCACTAGCAGCTTGATTAAAAAAATCAGGCACTGGGATTGAATTAAAGAACTCAATAAAGCCATCAACTAACTTTGAAAAAGTCCACTCGGGCAGATTTTTTAAGAAATCAATAAAGGCATCATAAGCATCGCCCAGCCATTCAAATAGATTTTTAAAGGCTTCCCAGATAACTTTAAAAAAGTTGATTATTGTTTGAATAAATCCTGATATAGCTTCCATTTTATTCACCTACGCACTCAAGAAAACACGAACGGAAACCAGAGCCCAAAATGCTAAAAAGACTGCGGATAAAACAGGGGAAATCTTTTCCCACAGTTCGCAATGCTCAACAAAATTTAAAGGGATAGTGCCCAAAGGGGTCTCGATTGCAGTGTTGCCCACTGGGCAGCTACCGCCAGAGGAAAAGCTAATTTTGCCAATTGATTGAGCAATCGGGCTTTTTTTCATGGCATCAGTTGCGCGATTTAGCGATTCGCTAAAGCTTGGTACTTCTCCATCAAAAGGGTCTCCGCGCTCATCACCAAAAGAGCAATTTTCGCAACCATCAACGGATTCGCCTTGACCTGCACCCTCTCCAGCTCCTTCACCCGAACCAGAACTACCTCCGCCAGAGCTTCCGCCACCGCCACCACTGGAACCGCCTTCACCCTCACCGCCTGAGCCTGAACCACCACCTCCGCCAGATCCTCCGCCACCGGAACCGCCTTCACCCTCACCCCCACCAGTTTCACCGCCCCCGCTGGAACCACCTTCACCTTCACCGCCACCAGTTTCCCCCCCTCCAGTTTCACCCCCGCCTAATTCTCCACCGTTCACATCTTCACCACCCGCACAGTAAAACTTGCCATTAAGTTGACCAGGCTTTTTACCTTCGGGGCATGAATTATTAGCGGGTTGCTTTTGGTATTCAGATGAGCAAGTTTTGCTAGTTAAATCAGCAACAGATGAGCAGTAAATAGCTGGGGAAGAGGAAGTAATGCCGTAACAGCTGGTGTATTCAGAAGAGTAACTAGGCTCATAGACATAGCCGTTTTTGCAAATTTCACGCGGTACTTCTTGCTTAGTACCCGCCTCGCAGTCATCACCGCCCGAATAGTTGTAGCAAAAGAGGAACTCGAAAGATTCTATTTCGGGGACGTCTGGCTCAGGGGCAACGCATTCGCCAGTATTTTTATTATATATAGTTCCATCCCGACAACTTTCACCAAACCTCTGAAAATAATAATTAAGCCCTGATTTATATATATTTGTATCGCTATAAACTGTTTGATAACCAAAATTATAAAGGGATTCAGTCTTAAAATGACCTCCGTACATCGTAGTGTGAGATTTTGCAGGTGCTATAAACTGTTGAGGTGCTCTATTAAATGAAGATATAGCTTCCGATAAAGATTCCCACCTCTCTGATTTTTTATGACCGGAAGCATTAATAAATGACCAATAATATTCCTCAGCAAACACACAACTGCTCACAGTAAGCAAAATAGAAATTATAAAAACCCGCTTAAAATCAAACATCTTTAAAACCTCGAAAATGCTGCATACGAACAAGCCGCGCCGATACAAAAAAAGGCAAAGTGCCAAAGATGTTCCATTTCATTCACCACTGATTTTTTTGAAAAAAAAGGGCAGCTATTAGCCGCCCTGTGTTGTTGGCCAACAACGGTTAATTAGCTGCGTAAGAAACCAAGGATAATGCGCGCGCCCTTGATTCCTGCGTATACCGCAGCCAGCAAACCTGCAACAGCAAGAACGCCAATGCCAATGCCTGAAAAATCAATGCCGGAAGTTAGGGAAGCGTAGTCCCAGCCATCGGCAGCTTGAGCAGAACCTGCAACTAGCATCAGTGCAGACGAACCCGCAACAGCAAAAGCTGTGCCCACTTTGCGTAAACCTTTCATATAAAGCTCCTTTGCGCTTATGCGCGTTTGATGAAGTCTAAAACCGCCTTGGCTCCGAGTGAGCCAATTAAAACGGTAGCGACTAACGAAAAACCGACACCAAAAAAAGCACCTAAAGTCATAGGGTCTAGCTGTTGGATGTCGAAATGTTCGGGCATTGGTACAAGCTCCCAAGTGCCCGCACAAAACGGCACGCCCTCGACCGAAACAGTCAAATCACCGTTGCATGTAAGGGCGTTAATCATTTCAAACCTCTTTAAAGGCAAGGATTGTTTGCACAATCGCTGCAAGTTAATTGATGCAATGATTCTTGGTGAAATTTCGCACCACAATCAGAACACTCTGAAAGCTCTTGGTAGAGTTGCTCATAGCAAAAATCACAGATGTAATCTACAAATGAATGCTCAAGCTCAAAAGACTCGCCACAATTCATACATCTACGAAATTGAGCCATTTATTTATTCCTTACTTATCTTTAGCTTGTGCTGGCTGCTGTGCACCTGGACGAGCGATGCGCTGAATATCTTCAATAATGTTTCGCACCGAGTTTTGTGCACCACGCACCATCTTGATACTGATTTTCACGGTCTCACCAAACTGGATACCTTGCTCTTGTACCGAGCGAAAAATTTGTTCTGCGTTTTCTTCTGCTAGGTTCATGCTAGTAACGGATGAAATGGCTTCACTGGTGCCATTAGGTGCCGAAGCTACGAACGCTTTGGCATAAATGTTGTTATCTACTTTGGTCAGTTGAACGCTCAATAATTGGGCTTCCATTAACATTTGCATTTTCATTACTCCTATAGCGCTTAACGCTAATTTTTCGGTTGTTTAGTCAAATGACTGGATTTAACGTCTGCTACTGCATTCATTGAGTTGCATCCTGCGCGGAAACGACTGCCAGTCGAGTTGAACGCTGGACATACCTATCACCCTAGATCGCCTTCCACTCCGCAGTGGAACAAGATGCAACTCAATACATGCTGCAAAGCCATTGTGGCTTTACGGGCTCTACTCGCTACGCTCACCAAGCCAAAAAGATGAAACGCTTTTTTGTCTTGGCCCTGCCGGGTAACGATCCCTAAGCCTCTTGCCATCCCGGCGCTAAGATCAAAACCAAGGGCGCTGCCCTTGTTATCCCGCTCTTGCCGCCGAGGGCTCGGGGCGTGTGAGGTGAAGCGCTTCACACACCCCGTGCCAAGGCTTGCTTTATGTGTTAGGTACAAGTGCTTTCGCGGCATAAAACCCGAACGATGAAGCATGTTCGGATTTATTCCACGGTCACTTGACCTGTTAAAACTCGCAATACAGTTCACTCGGTTAAGAGCATTAAAAGCGCTCCCTTCCTCTTCCAGCTCGGGGCAAGGGGTGAAACGCACTTGCCCTTGGCCGTTCGTGGTCGCGCATGAATCTGCGGCTGCCATTAATTCGCGGCAAGCGTAAAGTGAACCCTTCGGGCGCTTGCCGCTCATTTCTGGCCGCCGCTGGTCGATTCCGCGACCGACGAACACGGCGACGGGCAAGGGTTTTGAGATTCAACGGGAGCAAGATTAGGAAAACCCGCTTCAATCCACTGCTGAATCACTAAACCACCCAAGTCCCATGGGTTTAAACCACGGCGATAAGCTTCTTTTTGAAGTTCTAAGTGAACCAAAGTATTCGAGTGCACATAAAAACGCTTTTGTTCTGGCTGAATATCTTTTTTACGGGACGGAATCACGCTAAACCTCCGACTGGTCGAGTATGTGAAAGAAATTTTGTTGGGGTTGGGAACCAGCCAAGCGATAACGGGCGTTGCTGTCTTTCAGTTGCGGCTTTAGAGACTTGACCCAACACACGGCACACTGGCAATTGGGCTGATGCGGCCGGCTTAAGTACTTGTTTATTTTTCGCATTGTGCTCCTGGACGGTTTCTAGCTCTTCTGATTCAAGATCAAGCAAAATTTCATGTTCTACAAAGCTTGCTCTTAAGATCGCGAGCTTAGACTTGATATAGATAACCTTGTGAGAATCGGCACCTAGCAGAAGCTCGTAGCGATTCAACCAGCGCTGGGCTTGCTCATATGAACGATGAAAGAGCAACTCATTTTCAAATGATCGCTTTACCTGAAACTCACAAATGCCGAGACACTCAAAAAGGCGATCAAGAATGAAATCTTCATCAAAAGTCATCATGGCTTAAACCTCACCTTCTTCTTCAAGCAGCGACTGGACAAACTGCGCTACGTTAATCATTCGGTAACGGCCGATTTTGGTCGTTGGTAAGTAACCGCGTTGAATCCAATTACGCACCGTTTCGGCATCCATACGAATCCAGTCCGCAAACTCACGCCACGGCATAACCGGTGGTGCTACTAACAAAGTCTTGTGGTCTAGTTCTAAATCCATACGGTTTGCCCTATCATTGCTCTATGAAGCTCTATAAAAGCTTTAACTTGTACTGTGTACACATACTATGTACAAAATAATAAATTGTACATAGTACAACCTATGGTATTTATTAATGAGCGAAACAATTAACGATAGATTTTTACTATTGATAGAGCGGTGTAATATTGTTGAGCTCTCAAAAGCTGGTACTACTGACTATGCTCGATGGATGAATATCAAAAGAGGCAGAGCCAGAGTTGGTGCAGAAGAAATCGAGATTTTAGGTAATTTTTTCCCGCAATACCGCTACTGGCTAATTAGTGGGGAAGTAATGCCAGAGGCAGGACAGACTAGCCCTGCTTATGACGAAGCAAATGAAAAATTGGACGAACCAAATCTGGCATAAACGTCACAAAACGCGTGGCCGAACGGTGGTTTAAATAAGGAGTTTATTGTGTGGATTGATGAACGAGACCGTATTGGTGGAAAACGTTACAGGAAAAAGCGTAACCCTTGGTCTTATGTGATTGGCACAGTTTTATCAATAGTTTTGCTTAGCTATGCCGTACAAATATTTCTTCAAATTAAAGTTGAAAATTTAAATCTCTTCAAAACTCAGCCAGCTCCTTCATTGGCTCCAGCAGCACAGGATGAGCTACTTAAAGATCATGCAGAAAGCCAGTATAACTACATTGAACCCAGCATAAGCCCCCCAAAACCAACAGAAAGACAGACCGTTTTTAACGATAGTAACTATCAGCCAAAAGGTGCAATCAACACAATAGCCCCACCACCTGCGCGCTATTACGAACAAGGCCAAGCACAAACAGATGCTAGAGTGCGTGAAATAAATCGATCCTTTAATGGAGCACCAAAACACACGCCTCAATCGGTAGTAACTAAGTCTGCTCAATGGCAATGGACGAGCGTTGTCTCTGGAACAGGTGGTAGAGGCAAAACAATCCGTGGCATTTTTTCATACCAGGTGAGAAACGGTCGAATTAATACCACATCAGTTTGTAGTAATGAGGACTATGGCAGCCTGCGTTATCGTGACTGCAGGAAAGGAGCTAAAGCTTACTTTGTAAGTCGCTGCAACGCTGGCGATAAAGAAGCCTGCACAGCAAGAAACATGATGCCGTAACTGTCGATAAAGTGTCGAAAACGTATTGACACAACGAGCACTAAAGAGCGATCATGCCGCCGCAACTCAAGGGCTAGAGCAATGATGAACGGCATAGAGACGTAACTAATAGAGTTCGAATCTCTCCTTCACCGCCATATTTTGTACTAAACCCTTGATTAATAAAGGGTTTTTTTATGCCTGGAAAGTGAGTAGACACCCTAGTAGACACCCCAGACATAGTTAGCTGATTTTAAACTCAAACGATGGCATCAGGACAAGCAGAAAAAATCCTGCTCGTAAGAATACTGATCCCGAACCTTTGAAGTGTTTCCGTCCTCCTCCCTCAGCATACGCTTATTCTTTACACCTGAGTAATGTGCATTCACAGGTAGCTATTTTTAAGTTACAGGCTTCTCCTAGCTGAATTTTACAGAAAAAATATTTTTATTTATAAAAGTATTTTCATAAAGTCAGGCCTTATCAGTCCAAGCAAACCCAGCTTTATTCATACTATCGGTCTTAGCAGCAAAGGTATGCCAGGTTTGTACCGTATTGAACTCCAAGTAACCAAAGGGACCGGTAAACTGGCTACGTCTGGTCTATGGAATTCAAGTAGTGCTCGTGAGCAAGTAAAAATCGCTTTTGACTATTTTAAAGCAAATGCTAACCGCATCAGTGCATCAGCAAAGGTACTCGAGCATGACTTTCACCTACATGTAGTCGATCTGCAAAGTACCGGATTACTTAACGATATGTCACTAGGCTGTTTAGTCGCTTTTGCCTCCGGCCTACTTGGCCGTCCAACTCAAAATCAGATGGTTATTCTGGGGGATATGAGTCTTGGCGGTAATATCTCTCCTGTGGAAAGTATCGCCGAATGTCTACAGGTAGCTTTTGATGCTGGAGGAAAACGTGTCGCACTCCCGATGGCTAGTGCGATAGATATTCCTAATATCCCGGCTGAGCTGTTTACCAAGTTCCAGACGAGCTTCTACGCAGATCCAGTAGATGCTGTGATGAAGGCATTGGGAGTGGATTAATCTTACACTCATGAATCCTCTAAAACATAACTAAGAGGCTCAGCTAAATGGTGCCTGATTGTTTAGCCTTCAACAAATAAGGTAAAGCATAATTTAATATAGATACTTAATAGTTACGTAATCAATTAGAACTACTTATACTCAAAATAACAGATACTAAAAACCAATACCTAAGACAATAAAAGTCTTAATGCGTCTTTCGTTAAACATTAAAAACCAACTCTAAAAACCATTGAATTATTAGAAGGATCAGGCATCATATATAAAAATCCCACACTTAAAAAAGAAAGCAAAATATGAAATTCATAAATTTTTACCTAATAATTATAATCACCTTCTTTTGCTCTATCATCCTGTTTCTTTTCATTGATATAGATAAAAAAGATAAAAAAGATAAAAAAGACACAGAGTGATGGACTCATTGTAAATACCCCGTAAAATAATACAGATTACTCGTAGAATTTCTTTTAAGCTAAACGAAAGGAGTTTAACGATGAGCAAACGAAAGACTGAAAGCCAAATTGTGGCGATTTTGAAAGAAGCTGAAGTTGGTATGCCGATCAAAGACCTCTGCCGTAAGTATGGCATCGGCAATTCAACGTTTTATAAGTGGCGCGAAAAATATGGCGGTATGGAAGCATCCGATGTGCGCCGTTTAAAAGAGCTTGAAGAAGAAAACCGTCGGCTCAAACAAATGTATGCGGATTTGAGCCTAAAATCGCAGATGCAAGAAGATATTATAAAAAAGCTTTAGCACCTGTGGCAGAACGAAAAGTTTGGGCACGTGAGCTACAGGTGCAGTATAACGCGAGCGTTGTAACGTGCTGTAATGCGGTTGGCATCAGCCGTACCGCTTATTATTACGAACCTAAGTTAACCGATGACACTGCAATCATTGATGCACTCAATGCGTTGATTGAAAAACATCATCGCTGGGGTTTTCCAAAGTGCTTCAAACGTCTTCGCAAGCTAGGCCACAGCTGGAATCACAAGCGAGTATATCGTGTTTATACTGAGTTAAAACTGAACCTGCGGCGCAAAGGCAAGCGACGCGTGCCTAACCGCAACCCTGAGCCTCTGGCTGCGCCTAGTGCGCTGGGTAAGTGCTGGTCAATGGACTTTATGAGCGACAGCTTACACAACAAAGTCCGGTTTCGGACATTCAATATTATTGATGATTTTAACCGTGAAATACTCGGCATTGATATCGCGACCAGTATGCCATCGTTGCGTGTAATACGTTATCTGGACCAGCTGGCTGAATGGCACGGTTACCCTGAGAAAATTCGCGTTGATAACGGCAGTGAATTTACCTCAGAAGTCTTCACCAGCTGGGCAAAAGTGCATGGCATTATGATTGATTACATCAAACCTGGTTGCCCTTACCAAAACGCATACATTGAGCGATTTAACCGAACGTATCGTGATGATGTACTGGATTTATATATTTTCAACAACCTGAATGAGGTAAAGCAAATAACCGAAAACTGGATTGAGTTATATAACACTGAACGACCACACGACTCACTGAATGACATGACGCCGTTAGAGTGCCGAAATGCGGCATAAATTCTCTACGAGATGGCTGTGTTATAAATGGGGTATTTACATCATAGACACACAGGCCACACCCTGTGGCCATATCAGAAGTTATCTTGCTCAACGACTGTATATTCGAGTACTAATTTGACGTGACCACTTCTAGTAGCAGTCAAACACATTGACCTGCTACTAGAGCTCCACGAAACCCTGTCTAACCGCGAAGCGGCTTAGGCGTGGTAGCTCATTTCTAGACTTCATGCCTAGTAGATACCTTTGCGCTGATAACAGCAGTTAATCTAACAGCCTTATTGAGCAAGTTTTGCTACACTCTCTTTCTTTTAACTTCAGCTAAATACCATGCTTTCAAGAAGATTCTCCATCGCTCCGATGATGGACTTAACCGACCGTCATTTTCGCTATATCGCCCGCTTAATGAGTGAGCATGCCCTGCTCTACACTGAAATGATTACTACTGGCGCACTGCTACATGGGCAAACGGAGCGTTTTTTGCGTTACCACCAGGCTGAGCACCCTATTGCTTTACAATTGGGTGGCAGTAATCCCCATGACTTAGCCAAGTGCGCGAAATTAGCCGAACAGGCTGGCTATGATGAGGTGAATCTTAATGTGGGCTGCCCCAGTGATCGGGTGCAAAATAATATGATTGGTGCCTGTTTAATGGCGCACCCTGAATTGGTAGCCGACTGTTTTAAGGCGATGCAGGACGCGGTGTCGATTCCGATCACGATCAAACATCGTATCGGTATTAATGGCCGCGAACGCTATGAGGATCTGCATGATTTTGTGGCAACAATCCACCAAGCCGGCTGCCAAAGTTTTACTGTGCATGCGCGCATAGCCATTCTTGAGGGGTTATCGCCTAAAGCGAACCGTGAAGTACCGCCACTCCAGTATGAGACCGCTGCTCGTCTGCTAGAAGATTTCCCGCAGACTGAATTTATTCTCAATGGTGGAATTAAAACCTTTGACCAATGCCAACAGCATTTACAGCGGTTTGCTGGCGTCATGCTAGGCCGTGAAGCTTACTACAACAGCTGGATGCTCGCGCAAGTTGATCAGCAGTTATTTGCCGCTACTGCCCCTAAAGTACAGACTCGGACTGAGCTATTAGAAAAGTTATTGCCTTATTTTGTAGCACACCTTGAGCAAGGTGAAGCGCCGCAGCATGTGACTCGCCATGTACTGGGAATTGCTCAAGGCTTTCCTGGCGCTAGACGCTTTAGGCAATTACTGTCGTCAGATATTTATCGCAGCGAAACACCAATCAAGGTATATGAGCAAGCGATTTTGGCGCTTAATGGGAACTAACAACTATAGCTTTACGCTAAGAAAGATGGCCCAATCTTATCTTTCTTAGCGTACAAAACTCTAAATAATTTTAGTTACCGCTTCAGCGGCGCGCTTCACATCTAAGAAAATTAAACCCAACTTTGCGTTAGCCTTGGTTACTACAGTTAAAACAGCCTCTTCCCCTGCATGGGTCATCAAAATATAACCTTTAGCGCCACGAATTAACACTTGCTCTAACTCTCCACGAGCCAGCTCTTTAGCAGTGCGATCCCCCAGTGATAACATAGCGGCACTCATCGCACCGATTCGATCCTCATCCATGCCAGCCGGTAACAAAGCTGTCATCACTAGTCCATCTGTTGAAATTACAGCAGAAGCTTCAATGTCTGCTGAAGAGCCATTGAGCTCGCTTAAAATTGAGGTTAATACTTCAGCCCGCATATGTTTACTCCAAAAATTTATTAATAACTAAGGTTTTACTCAACGACTCAGAAAACTTATTTCTCTGTTCCGTAACGGTTAATCAATAGCCAAACCAGCTCTACCAGAGAGTTTTTGTTTAGCTGAGGAGTACCGCTGAGTACTAATATAAAGTACTGTTGTCCTACATGCATTGGCCAAAAACCAATATCAGAATGACCAGCTGCATTAATCACACCGATAGCACACGATTGGTAGTTCAAATTGCCAGTTAACAACCCTACATATCGCTCTTGCAACTTACTCAGTTCAGCTGCCAAGCCAGCAAGCTCTTCCGAACTCTCGTGATGAAAGCCATAAGATGATAAATAAAATCCATTTTCATCTGCTAGCAATGCTTTCTCACTGCCACTTAATCTTTGCAGCAAGCTAGGAAGAGCATCCTCTAAAGACAGCTGGATTACGTCTATAGGCTCATTAATAGCCTGAACCAGGCCTGATGACTGCAAGCGCTCTAGTAATATAAGTGTATCCTCAAGCGCCATTCCTGATAACTCACATAGAGTTTCTTCTGTTAGTTCTGGGCTTTGATTACAACTCATAAGAGTGATTAAAAAATTTCGGGCTGCATCTTTTTGCTTATTAGTGACAGCATAATAAGCTCCGGCGGGAGTGGGATAAATATAAGAGCCTTTCGTTAGCTGATAGTTAAGCATTACGCGTACTCACATTTAAACTATGCAACAAAGCCTCTAACATAACCGAAACATCTTGCTTACTGCGCGCATCCACCTCAAATACAGGTGCCCTTACATTTAGTTCTAAAAGCTTATTATTATAATCATCAAGCTCTAAGACCCGGCTCTGATCCATTCGTGTAACCCCTACCACAAGCTGAGTAGCATCGATAAACTCACGAAAAGACTTCACGTAAAACTCTAAATCCTGTAGTGGTTGTTGCCGAGTATTATCAATTAGCAACATCAACCCAAAGCCACCTTCAGTGAGAATTTCCCACATAAAATCAAAACGTTCTTGACCTGGTGTGCCATATAAATGAATGTGCGTTCCATCCTCAAGACGTAGCGTTCCATAATCCATAGCAACTGTAGTAGTTTCTTTTCTTTCCCTAGTCATATCAGTTGCCTTGCTATCGGTGCTAATAACTTCAGAGTCACTTAACGCAGCTATCGCTGTAGTTTTCCCTGCACCAACAGGGCCGGTAAAAATTAATTTGTATTGTTGGGCCATGTAGTTCTGTCCTATTTCTTAACTAAGCTTATTAAACAAGGCTCTGAAAATTCGTTTAGGCAGCGAGACTTTTTGCTTTGATGAAGATAATTGATTCTTTGGCTCAATCTCATCTATAAACTCAATTAAGTCCAGTGCATAACAAGCACTAAAAACAGAGTAAACAGCACGATAAGGAACCGCTAAAATTGCCGCAGTTTCATTAATTGACACTTTTTGATTGAACCATAGGGCTGCTATCTCCATGGCATGCGGAGAAAGATCTTTACGGGTGAAGTTAGGCCAGCGCTTTAACTGAATAATACTTTCACCAGAAATATTTAGCGGTAAACGCCCCTTAGAACTCCACATACTGAGACTCCAGAGAAGCTCACTACTTGCCCTTCGCGTTAACCTACTCAAGCGCTGCTCTAAAAAGGAATGTTGCTCAACAGCTTTAGCTATAAATAATGATTGTTCCTCAGTATTAATAAAGCTCACTTTATGCAGCAAGGTATCCTTGGTTTCACTGTATACACGTGTGCCCAGGTCTGTTATGACCATGTTTACCCCACCCCCATTAATCAAAACAGGCTGCCCCTGACTCTTAGCAAGCTGTTGGGCCTGCATAAACACACCCTGTAAATAATTAGCTGGTTGGTAATATAGCTCATCAGACTTACTTGAATCTAAATAATCTTCATCATCACGCATACCATAAAACCATTGCAGGCTTCGCTTTTCCTCATAGGCATCGGAGCTATGTTTAACCTGGTTTTTGCGGTAACTTTGACTATAACCCTGCAGTGATTGCGAAATAAATAAACGCTGCTCAGAGAGATCTGCTTTGGGCTGAGTATTCTCGGCTGTTTCTTCTGGGTCTAGGCCTGCTGTAGCATTATCTTGCTTGGCCAGCTGACTTAGTTGATATTCAGCCACTAATCTATCTATAGTTTCTGTGAGCAACTCTAAATTTAAAGGCTTTTTAAACCAAAGAGCATTTTCTAGCTGCAACTCTTGCATGGAAACTACAATAGTAGGTATTTCACCCGCTCCAGTTTTATGTTTTTCCCAGAGTTGCTCTGCATTAACACAGTCAAAATCAATAATGTTAAGCGTACCTACGCCCTCCACTAAGGTGTACTTGGCCATTTTCCGCCTAGACAAATACAACCCCAAGATACTTTGTGCTCGCTCACTAAAACCTAGCAAGGCAATAGTTGTTTTTTTCATAAAAGTCGTATTCTCAGCAAAAATACAGATATTGCTTGCTTGTTACTCGATATCAACTTGCAACTCCTGTAATAAAGCTTCTTGCTCTGCTTTCATTCCTAAACTCACATAAATTGCTAGCAAATCTACACTGACTTTATCGTCCTGTGGATTTTCAGCATGCGCCTTCTGTAATAATGCTAACGCCTCTTCGAGTTGCCCATACTCCATGCAAGATAACGCCTGCTCATGCAAAGTAAGCATAACAGTGGTAGAAGGTGAAGACTGAGTCTCAAAGCGCTCTAGTAGCTGGCTGCTACCGATCAATCCTTTATTTAATAAGCTATAACCTTCGCCTACTAACAATGAAGGTAAAATAGTCTGAGCAGTAATTTGGCCAGCTTGATTACTCTGTAAAAACTGGAACTGCTCAGCGGTAAGCAAAGGTTCACTTAGTTGAAGTAACTGTTGTTTCAGCTTTTTTCCAGCCGCACCAGTGACGATAAACAAATCAATTAGCGCAGCGGATAGCTGCTGCACGGCTTTTGTTTCTAGCAATAAAAAAATTTTTTGAGTGTGCCAACGTAAGTTTTTAGGATTTTTAATCAGTGCTTGATTCAAGTACTGTAAAGTTCTCTCATGCCTTGCTTCCAGCCAAGGTAATAGCCGCAACCTCGACTCACTGGCTAAATCAAAGTGTAAGTCTACACTTAAAGCACTATTAGCCTGCTCATTTTTCACCTTAACTATCGGAATATCCATAACATTAACAACACTTCACATAGAATAATGACACACTGCATAATCAAACAGCAGAATTTGTCCCCTAACTCCCCTGCAATCCCATCTATCAAATTGACAAGGGTCATTTTGATTCAGCACACTGGCAAGAACTTAAGAAACCTATATCAAACACAGCTTAAGAGTGTACTCGCTCACTCTCTCTTTTTCTCACCAAATCACATAAACGCTTTAATTATATGCCTTTTTTATCTTTTAAAACAGCATGGCCATTTACAGCTTTACAGTTTAGCTGTGTTTTGACCTGTACAGTCTTTAAAGACTTTGCCCCAGATCATAAAAATTGGCTTTATTTGGGTATTTCAGCACCTAATGGCCGTTCAGTGAAACGAAAAGCAGAGTTTTACGCTGGCCGTGCCTGTGCACGGCAAGCACTACAGATATTGCAGCCCAACCAAACAGCGCGCCTTAACAAACACCCAGAACATGGCTTTGTCCTCTGGCCTACTGGCAGCTGTGGCGCTATTACCCATAGCCAAGGGTTCGCCGCAGCCATTGTCGCACCACTAACTTCGTTTCAAGGCATTGGCCTCGATGCAGAGGCTTATTTAGCTGTAACTAAAGCCTTGCGCTTAGCGCCACACATTCTTACCGCCAATGAACAACGAGTACTAGATCAGCTCTCCCCCGTCGAGCAAGCTCTCTTTGTCACCCAAGTATTTTCGATTAAAGAAAGCCTCTATAAAGCGCTTTACCCGTTATCGCTCGTATTCTTCGGTTTTCAGGCGGCTGAAGTTGTAATCAACCCGCAACAACCTTTAATCATTAGTGCGATTAAGCTGCTGATTAACCTAGACTCGCGCTGGCAAGCTGGACACGAGTTTCTTTGCGAGTGCGTATTACTTGAGCAGCATGTGCTGAGTTTAGTGCGAGTGCCAGCTTAACCTGTGGCTGCAGAGCAAAGCTATACCTTCACTGTGATACAGGTTTTAGTCTTTCTGCTAATGTGACTTAACTTTATTGCGTATCTCCCTTAGAATAGTGGCGCCTTTTAAAGGCATTCCGTATCTGAACCGAAGCTGTTTTCAAAGCGTCACGCACAGTTAGGACTTAATTCGGTTAGCTAAGCCCTACCATTATTAGCCGTTTAAGTACCTTCGTAAAACTTTGAAAACAGCTTCTGGATAAGCGCCCCGCCATAATACAGGGGCCACTGATGAGGGTAAAACTGTGCTTGAAGCCTACCGTAAACACGTAGCTGAACGCGCTGAACAAGGCGTTGTGCCTCAGCCGTTAAATGCTGAACAAACCGCTGGTTTAGTTGAGCTGCTGAAAAACCCACCTGCAGGCGAAGAATCTTTCCTGCTCGAGCTAATCACTGATCGTGTACCACCAGGGGTAGACGAAGCTGCTTATGTTAAAGCTGGCTTTTTATCAGCAGTAGCCAAAGGTGAAGCCACTTCTCCGCTCATTGACAAGGTGCATGCAGTTAAACTGTTAGGCACCATGCAAGGTGGCTACAACATCGCTACCCTAGTTGAGCTGCTAGATGACGCCGAGCTAGCTGAAACTGCTGCAGAACAACTCAAGCACACCTTATTGATGTTTGATGCGTTCCATGATGTGGCGGAAAAAGCGAAAGCCGGTAACGCACACGCTAAAGCCGTCTTAGAATCATGGGCTGAGGGCGAGTGGTTCAAAAACCGTCCAGCACTTGAAGAAAAAATCACGCTAAGCGTATTTAAAGTGGTTGGCGAAACCAACACTGATGACCTGTCTCCTGCACCTGATGCTTGGTCACGTCCGGATATCCCACTGCACGCGCTAGCGATGCTGAAAATGGAGCGTGAAGGCATTAAGCCTGATGTTCCAGGTTCAGTCGGTCCGATCAAGCAAATGGAAGAGCTTAAAGCCAAAGGTTACCCAGTTGCTTACGTGGGTGACGTTGTTGGTACGGGTTCTTCACGTAAATCAGCAACTAACTCGGTACTATGGTTCTTCGGTGATGATATTCCGAACGTTCCTAATAAGCGTGCTGGTGGTTTCTGCTTTGGTACCAAAATTGCACCTATCTTCTATAACACCATGGAAGACGCAGGCGCCCTGCCCATCGAATTTGATTGCACTGACCTAGCAATGGGCGATGTGATCGACGTTTACCCTTACAAAGGTGAAGTACGTCGTCACGGTTCAGACGAGCTAGTGACCACATTTGAATTGAAAACTGACGTACTGCTAGACGAAGTACGTGCTGGTGGTCGTATTCCGTTAATCATCGGTCGCGGTTTAACCGAGCGTGCACGTGCTGAGCTAGGCATGGGCCCATCTGACCTATTCAAAAAGCCTGAAGCCCCTGCAGACAGCGGTAAAGGCTTTACTCTAGCGCAAAAAATGGTTGGTCGCGCTTGCGGTCTAGCAGAAGGTCAAGGCGTTCGTCCAGGCACCTACTGTGAGCCAAAAATGACTACTGTAGGTTCGCAAGACACCACCGGTCCTATGACCCGTGACGAGCTAAAAGACTTAGCCTGCTTAGGTTTCTCTGCTGACTTAGTAATGCAGTCATTCTGTCACACAGCGGCTTACCCAAAACCAATCGACGTAACAACCCACCACACCCTACCGGATTTCATCCGTAACCGTGGCGGTGTTTCCCTGCGTCCTGGTGACGGTATCATCCACAGCTGGTTAAACCGTATGTTACTACCTGATACCGTTGGTACCGGTGGTGACTCACACACCCGCTTCCCTATGGGTATTTCTTTCCCAGCCGGTTCGGGTCTAGTTGCCTTTGCTGCTGCTACCGGTGTTATGCCGTTGGATATGCCTGAGTCAGTACTGGTACGCTTCAAGGGTAAAATGAACCCTGGTATCACCTTACGTGACCTGGTTCATGCTATTCCTTACTACGCGATCCAAGAAGGTTTACTGACCGTTGAGAAGAAAGGTAAGAAAAACATCTTCTCTGGCCGCATCTTAGAAATCGAAGGCTTGAATGATTTAACCGTTGAGCAAGCGTTTGAATTATCAGATGCCTCAGCTGAGCGTTCAGCCGCAGGTTGCACCATTAAGCTACCTGAAGAAGCCATTGCTGAGTACCTGAAGTCCAACATCACCATGTTACGTTGGATGATCGGTGAAGGTTACGGTGATGCACGCACCCTTGAGCGCCGCGCTCAAGCGATGGAAGCATGGTTAGCTAAGCCTGAACTCTTAGAAGCAGACAAAGACGCTGAGTACGCAGCTGTGATCGAAATTGATCTAGCTGAAATTAACCAGCCGATTCTCTGTGCACCGAACGACCCAGATGATGCTCGTTTATTATCAGAAGTTGCTGGTCGCACCATTGATGAAGTATTCATCGGTTCGTGCATGACCAACATTGGTCACTTCCGTGCAGCAGGTAAACTGCTGGAGAAAGTAAAAGGCGGTATTCCAACTCGTTTATGGTTAGCGCCACCAACCCGTATGGATCAGTACCAGTTAACCGAAGAAGGCTACTATGGCATCTACGGTAAAGCCGGTGCTCGTATGGAAATGCCAGGCTGCTCACTGTGCATGGGTAACCAAGCACGTGTTCAGACTGGTGCAACGGTAGTTTCTACTTCTACTCGTAACTTCCCGAACCGTTTAGGTGATAACACGGACGTATTCTTAGCTTCTGCTGAGTTAGCTGCCGTTTCTTCGATCCTAGGTAAGTTACCAACCGTTGAAGAGTATATGGAGTACGCGAAAAACATCGATAGCATGGCTGCCGATATTTACCGCTACCTCAGCTTCGACCAAATTGCTTCCTATAAAGAAGCAGCCGCTAATGCTGAGATTCCAGTAATCCAAGCCTAAGTGACTGTTAACTGAAGTAATGAAAACGCCTCGCATTTGCGAGGCGTTTTTTATTGTTAAGACTAATTACGGTTTAAGTTTATAAGCAATCACATAATCCCCTGCTTGAGTGCCAATTGAGCCATGCCCTCCTACCACTAGCACAACCATTTTTTCTCCTTGGCTATTTAAGTAAGTCATCGGAGTGGCTTGCCCTCCTGCAGGTAAGCGAGTCTTCCATAACACTTCTCCGCTAACCAAATCATAGGCTTTAAAGCTGTTTTCAACAGTCGCTGCTAAAAAGGCCAGATTACCCGCCGTAATGATAGGGCCACCAATGCCTGGTACTCCCATCTCAAAATCTAAAGGCAAAGGCGTAAGGTCGCGGACACTGCCATTTACATATTGATAAATGGTTTTTCCTGTTACTAAATCGGCTGCGGCAATAGTCCCCCAAGGTGGTTGCTGACAAGGCACCCAAGTGGTGATAAAAAGGGTTTTAACTCCATCGCATAATCAGCACCTTGGTTGAAATTAACCCCCTGTTCACCGGTATTAAACTCAGTCGAATGATCAAGATTATCTTTGTGTACCATGCGCGAAATAAAGGCTAAGCGCAGCGGCATACCAAACATAATTTGTCGCTTAGGATCAACGGCCACACTACCCCAGTTAAACACCCCAAAATTGCTTGGATACACAATTGTTCCTTGCTCGGATGGTGGTGTATAACGGCCTTGATAATTCAACTGCTTAAACTGAATACGGCATAGAAGCTGATCAATTAAAGTTCCACCCCACATATCTGACTCTGTTAGCTCTGGAGGGTTAAAAGTTAAAGCCGAAGCCGGTTGTGTCTCTGCAGTAAACTCATCTTGTACCATTAAACCCTTAGGCGCAGGGTGTTCAGTAATAGGTAAAATCGGTGCTCCAGTTTCTCGATTCAGTACATACACATCCCCTTGCTTAGTCGGCACAACTAAAGCTGGCTGTTTACCTTCTGCGGTATCAAGGTCCAGCAAACTTGGTTGCGATGGCGTATCCATATCCCAAAGATCATGGTGCACAAATTGCTGCACCCACTTGGCCTCACCGGTTTTAATATCCAGTGCTACCACCGAGGAGGCATATTTTTCTTCTGACTCATTGCGATAGCTACCTAATTGATCAGGCGTACTGCCACCACGACTCCTGCTAGCCCATAATTTAAGCATAAGCGCGCTGTGGCAGCTGCTTGAAAATGACGTTCCATCCAAGGACTAACTAACCATAACCCCAGTACGATCAACAAACCTAAGCGTGAAGCCATTGGCCACCAACTAAAGCCAGTTTCAATGACCGCCCAAATTAAGGTCAGCACCAGCACGCCAAGATAAACTAATCGTCCCCAGTTACGCCGCTGATAAATACCACAGGCTGCTAGCAATAAGCCCGCGCCACAGGCCAAATAAAACCAACTCCTCCCTAACCACGTTAAATAACCACCCGCCAGGAGCAAAAAAGCGCCCAGCAGTGCAATCACCGCCGCTGTTAATGTGATCATCTTGCATCCCTCTCGTTAGAAGTTCTGTGCACCTCTGTTAGGAGAAGAAGAGCCCGCAATTAGTTCAGCCAGCCTGTTAAACACTAGGCTAAAGCGCTAATAAAACGCATAAAAAAGCCCAGCAACAGCTGGGCTAATTCATCACTTAAAGCAACAGATTTAGCGACGCGTTTTAGGACGACGACTTGGAGTTACATCGGCTTCGCTTTCTGGACGTAAACGGCGCTGAGGTTCGGTTGTATAGCGCTGATTTGCGCTAAACTCACCTTTGCGCTCACCACGATCAGCACGTTTTTTACGCTCAACAGGCTGAGGACGGGCGTTGCCCTCTTTGCCTTTGCGGCCGCGCTCTAAAGTATTGCGCTTAACTTCACGCTCGTCTTCAGGGCGACGATTGCCGCGCGCACGATGTACAGGACGGCTAACTTTGCGCTCTTGACGCTCTTGTCGTGCTTTATCTTTAACACTGACCTCAGGCAACTGTACGGCCTCTAAGCCTACTTCAGCACTGAGGATATTCAGCTCTGCTTGGGTGAGCTCACGCCAGCGTCCTTGTTTGATTTCAGAGGTTAAAAATACCGGCCCAAAGCGTACCCGCTTCAAGCGGCTCACCACTACGCCTTGCGACTCCCATAAACGTCTAACCTCACGGTTACGACCTTCCATCACTACGCAGTGGAACCAGCGGTTAAAACCTTCACCACCCGGCGCACGCTGAATGTCAGTAAAATTTGCTTTACCGTCTTCCAACATAACCCCTTCTTTTAAGGTTTCGATCATTTCATCGGTTACTTCACCGCGCACCCGCACCGCGTATTCGCGGTCCATTTCAAACGATGGGTGCATCATCCGATTGGCCAGCTCACCGTCTGTGGTAAAAAGCAATAAGCCCGAGGTATTAATATCTAGGCGACCAATATTGATCCAGCGTCCAGCTTTAGGTCGTGGTAAACGATCAAATACTGTTGGCCGTCCTTCAGGATCTTTACGCGTACAGACTTCACCTTCTGGCTTGTTATAAATTAGCACCCGGCGAATATCTTGCTCTAGCTCTTCACGTTTTACAGGACGACCATCAACACTGATACTGTCCCGCGCTTCGACCCGCGCCCCTAAATGAGCCACCTGGCCATTAATGCTAATGCGACCTTCTTTGATCCACTGCTCAAGGGTACGGCGTGAACCTAAGCCTAAACGAGCTAATACTTTTTGCAGCTTTTCGCCAGTAGGCGCAGCCGATTCTGAGTCTTCTATAGCCTCAGATTCAGTTAAAAATTGATTATTGTCGGTCATCTGGCACCTCCCGGTGTATTTTTGACACTGCGCGGCTGGGCGCATTTTTTGATTGAGATCGACTGCAGATTAACGCTGAGAAATAGCGTTGCAGCAGTGGCGCATCATACGCTGAGCCACGGCATTATGCATCCGTTTATGGTGAATTATTTAGCCCGCACTTTACGCCTAAAACATTCAGCTTATAGGTGCTGGATTTTCCATGCGCGATGGATTTTAGGATTACGAGCAAAATCCGGATCCAGGGTCTGCGCACTAATTTCTTCCACCCGATAACGAACCATTAACTCATCGGCTAAGACAAACTTACGGAAGTTATTCGAGAAATACAGCACACCATTAGCTGCTAAACGCTGCATGGCTAAGTAAATTAATTTGACGTGATCACGCTGCACATCAAATACTTCGGTCATGCGTTTCGAATTAGAAAAGGTCGGTGGATCAATAAAGATTAAGTCATAGGTTTCTTGTTCTTTTTCCAACCAACGCATGACATCCGCTTGCTCTAATCGATGCTTATCTGAAAAGCCATTTAACGATAAGTTACGCCGCGCCCAATCGAGATAGGTTTTAGATAAGTCCACACTGGTCGTGGTGCGAGCGCCGCCTTTAGCCGCATGCACGGTTACTGCTGCGGTGTAGCAAAACAAGTTTAAAAACCGTTTACCTGCGGCTTGCTGCTGAATTTTTCGGCGCATCGGACGATGATCTAAAAACAACCCCGTATCGAGGTAGTCATGCAAGTTTACCAACAGCTTAACGCCCTGCTCAGAGACTTGAAAGAACTCGCCTTTTTGCGCCTGCCGCTCATACTGTTTTAATCCCGCTTGCCGCTCGCGGCGCTTAATTGCAATTTGCTCAGGACGGACTGGCAAAACACTTGGAATCGCCGCAATCACATCTAAAAATCGGGCCTGAGCTTTGGCGGCATCGACCGATTTAGGCGCAGCATATTCTTGTACATGCACTTGCTGTCCGTACAGATCAATTGCTACCGCATACTCAGGCATATCCGCATCATAAAGACGGTAGCATTCAATGCCCTCTTTACGCGCCCATTTGCCTAGGTTGCGCAAATTTTTCTGTAACCGATTGGCAAACATTTGCGCGCCTTCGCTTAAACGCGCGGCAGATTCTTGCTCCGTTGTTACAGACTCCGCAGCCAAAGTATTACCGCCAAGCACAAACTGATCCGGCTGCACCTTAAACAGTAATAAACGGCAAGCCAGTGCGCCATTCCACAGGGCATAATTTTTATAGCTACGGATGCCCATACGTTTACCTAACTCAGGTGCACCGGTAAAAACGGCAGCCTGCCAGTTAGTACACTGACTACGCAGACGCTCGCCTAAGTTTTGGTACAAATAAATTAAGCTAGCTTCTTCCCCTAAGCGCTCACCATACGGCGGGTTACAAACCACTAAGCCGGTTTGGCCTTGATCGGGTTTGGGAGCAAAAGTGGCTAATTCGCCTTGATACACTTTGACCCATTCACTGAGTCCTGCACGCTCAATATTATTGCGCGCAGGCTGAATTAATCGTGGATCAGCTTCATAACCACGAATCCAATTCGGTGTTTTCGCCAACCCCTGTTCGGCACGCACACACGCCTCTTCATGCAAACGTGCCCACAAAGCCGGAACATGCCCTAGCCACTGGCTAAAGCCCCAGTGCTCACGCTTTAAGTTAGGTGCAATATCGGCTGCAATTAAACCCGCTTCAATCAAAAAGGTACCCACACCACACATGGGATCCGAGAGCGCTTGGCCTTGTTTCGCTAACTCTGGCCAGCCGGCGCGAATTAAAATCGCCGCGGCAAGGTTCTCTTTTAGTGGCGCAGCGCCTTGCTGCAAACGATAGCCACGCTGGTGCAAACTGGTTCCTGATAAGTCCAGCGAAACTGTCACCTCATTGCGCTGCACATGCACATGGATCCGCACATCTGGATTTTTTTTCTCAACACTGGGACGATTGCCAGCTTTATCTCGCAAATAATCGACAATCGCATCTTTAACTTTCAGCGCACCAAAGTGAGTGTTATCGACACCCGCACCACGGCCACTAAACTCAATGGCTAGGCTACCATTAGCCAATAAATGATCTTGCCAATCAATGGCTTGCACGCCTTGATAGAGTGCTTCGGCATCGCTGGCTTGAAAACGATGCAAAACCAACAGCACGCGGTTAGCTAGCCGCGACCATAAACACAAACGATAGGCGGTTTCTAAACTGCCTTGCCCTTGTACCCCCGCCACTCGCTCCCGAGTATGGGTTAAGCCTAAACCTTGGGCCTCATCTAGTAGCAGCCCTTCCAGGCTTTTGGGACAAGTTAAATGCAGTTCGTACAATGTGCTCATTTCAATCAACGCCTAAAAAAAATCTGCGCCTAGTATAGCCGTAGCCACTAAAATTGATGAGCCTTTATTTTTAGCTGTTATTCACTAAGCCAATACCAGGTCCTGCTGTCTTGCATCTGCAGTAACAATTGCTGCAGCTCAACTTTGGTTACTCTCTGTAACCTACTTCGCTCACGGGCTAGCTGCTGACTGAGCGAGTGGTGTTGCAACCAAGCGCTCAGCGCTAAGTCTTGCAGCATTTCCGGCGCTAAGCGCTGCTTTGCCATTGACTGTAACTGCTGTAGTAAAGTTTTAGGATTAGTCGTTGCGAGCCACTGCTGTAACAGTAATTGGAGTTGTTGTTGCAAATACGCCAACTCACTGCCTGACTGCAGCCCGATCACTAACATCGGTTGCTGCAACAGCACTTCGGCGTAGCACGTCAAGGCATAACAGCAGCCTAACTCTACGCGTAAGCGCTGCTGTAAGACTGTCAGTAATGCGTTGGCGATGGACTGCGCCACCCGCTGCCTAGCAATACAACCAAGCTCTGACACTCCCAGCGGAATGACTAGCGCTAAATAACCGCAGTTAAATGACGGTGTGTGCACTTGGATGACGGGCAACAGTGGTGCAGTCATTATCGGCGGAGCACTGGCTAATTCGACTCTTTGCTGAGTTTTAAGGTTAAGCCCAAACAGCAACCAATGATCGGGCGGCATAGCTAAGGTTAAGCTCGGCGCGACTGAAGAGGCCTCAGTTAACAGCCGCATCTCAAGTTGCGCCAAATAGGCCCTAAGTCCCGCCGCTTTCAGTGGCTTATTGGTCAACTTCAGTTGATCAAATTTCGCAAGCTGCCATTCCACTATGGCAAGCGCCTGCATTAAATAATCAGCCGGTGTCGTTAGCTGCACAAATAGCTGCTGATTAGCCACTAAACAACGAACTTTCGCCCCTTGATAGGCCAAACTAGCCACTAAGGGCTGTAATGTCTGCTCAGCATGGCGTAACGCCCAATACGGCGAAATGGATAATGAGGTTAACGACCAGCCAAGATAAGCCGTGACTAACGTCTGTGCCACAGCTCTTGAAGTCAATGGCTGCAACAAGCTTTTAAGCTGCGGCGCCAGTGAAGAGCTGGGTACTGATTGTTCTGCTGAGGCGGGTTGCGGCAACCGATGCAGCCCTGAGGCTTGGGTTAAGTTTTGATAGCTGACTTCAGCATGCAGTGTTAAACCTACATCCACAGTAGCAGTTACTGGACCCAGATTAACTAACTGCACGAGGCACTGTTGTTCTGCTAGCTGCTGCTGTAGCTTTTGTAATGGCTGCACAATGGCGGAAAAATAATCCACTGGTTGCGTTTGCTGACTGTACTGTAGCGCCTGCTGCATAGCACTGGCCGTTAACGCCCGTCGCCGCTTTGCCACTTGCTGATCATGCCGAGCGGCAGTACCGCTAAGCGCAAGTATGGCATGCTGTAATTGCTGCTGGCAGTGTTGATACAGCGCGCTTAGATCATCAACTGCTAAGGTATTAAAGGTTAAATTAATCAGCACTATACTTTGACAGGCTTGCTGATAAAACAGCTGCACGCTCACCGCTTGGCATACACCTTGGATTGATGAAAACTGCGCAGGATCTAGTTGCTGCTGAAATACCTGGGTTAACCACAGCCCATCAGGTAATGCAGGCTCTATCGGCACATACAGGGCCAACTGGGGCAGCGCTTGCTGAGTAATATGCTGCCTAATAACTGCCTTAGGCAATAACTGAATCTTTGTTGGTGGCTGTTTTGCCTGTCGCCTCAAGGTTAACAAAGGCGTGAGTAGGCTCAGCCATGCTGACTTTTGCAACTGCCAATCATCAGCAGTACAGCAGAGCACTATACGCAGCGGACTTTGCAGATAGGCGTGTTGATGAAAGGCTTTTAACTGGCGTATAAACTCAGGCTGCTCAAGTGCCAAACTGCGCCGATTACCACAACGAAATAGCTGTAGCGGATGTTCGGCGGCTAATGCTAATCCCACTGCTGCCTGTTGCAAGGCGCCAGGTTGCTGAGCATATAGCTGATATTCCTGCTCAATCACTTCACGCTCAGAAGCAATAGCTGTCGGCTGCAGCAAGGGATGCACTAATAAATCAACTAAGCGTGCAGTAGCCGGTAGTAGTGATGCGGGCGCCAGCTCAAAGTGAAATGAAGTGAGATTGGCTTGGGTTTGTGCATTAACTTTACCTCCAACCCGCTGCACATAAGCCATTAAACCGTCGGTCTCGGGGTACTGCTGACTGCCACGAAACACAAGGTGCTCTAGAAAATGGGCCAGACCTAGCCAAGCCTTAGGCTCTTGATGGCTACCACTGCCACAGACTATAACGAGTGCAGCTTGCTCACACTGATTAGCTTCTAACACACTCAATTGCACGTTGGCGGCGAGAGTTAGCTGTTCAATTAATGTAACGTTTTCCGGCATAGCCATAGCTTCTTAGCTGGTCAGGATTTTGGCATCATCAGCTAAACGAGCACGTGGCACAACCCATCTTTGGACCTAGATTACTCATCGTTTCGATTAGTTTAAGCACAAAAACCGACAGCACTTGCTTAGATGTGCTGTCGGCTAACAAGGTTTCTAGAGGACTTAATCGGCAAAGGCACGCTCAATTACAAAGTCACCCATCTCACCCATCCGCGGTGAGATTTTAAAGTTACGCGCCTCAAGCATGTCTTTAATGTCATGCAACATAGCGGTACTACCACATATCATCGCGCGGTCGGTGGCTGGGTTGAGTGGCTCCAGCCCCGTATCACGGTAAAACTGCTCGTTTTCAATCAGGCTCGTAATTCGCCCTTGATGCTTAAAAGGCTCGCGTGAAACACAGGGGTAATACACCAACTGCTGCTGAACTAATTCACCCAGAAATTCATTATTGGGTAATTCTTGGGTAAAAAACTCTCGGTAGGCCAAATCTTTTTCATAGCGCACGCCATGTAATAAGATCACTTGCTCAAAACGCTCATAGGTTTCAGGGTCTTGTAACAAGCTAATAAAAGGCGCTAACCCTGTACCGGTACTAAACAAAAATAGTCGCTTACCTGGCAGTAAATCATCCAGCACTAAGGTTCCGGTCGGCTTACGACTAATTAGCACTTCATCGCCCACATTTAAATGTTGTAAGCGAGACGTTAAAGGGCCATCGGGCACTTTAATACTGAAAAACTCAATCTCGTCAGCATAGTGCGGACTAGCAACACTGTAGGCGCGCATTAGCGGTCGGCCATCAACCTCCAAACCTAACATGACAAATTGGCCACTACGAAAACGTAGGCCCGGGTCACGGGTTGCGGTAAAGCTAAATAAGTGATCCGTCCAATGATGGATAGCAGTCACTTTCTCTTGATAAAACTTACTCATGGGCCACCTTTAAAACAACAGAGTCTACAGCTTAGAATAAAGCCCTCTTATTGAGAAGCTTTCTCATTAAGCAATCTATTACGAAATTTAACTCTCGGTAAATAACGACTGCACTTGCTCAGCAGTAAAAGGCCACATCAGTTGCTGCTGCGTACGCACGCATTGCAAAACCGGAATGGTTAATCCGTACTTCGCCACTAAGGCATCAGATTGTGCAATTTCTACATATTCAATGCTTTCACGGGGCGTCATCACTTGCGCGATAAGTTGTTCAGCAACCTCACACAAATGACAGCCTTCAGTGGCATAAAATAGATAGTCAACAACTTCATTCATTTATAAATTCTCATAACGGTTCATATCCAATAAGCCATATTCTCGTGGCTGCTGCTGTTTAATTTGCTCGGCAGCATCATGAAAATAGTACCAAAAGTCTGGATGCGTACGGCGTATACCCCAACGCTCAGTTAATTGGCTGAAGTCGTTTTGAGTCTTTACTTGCTGGGCCTGTACTACAAAGTCAGCAATCTCGTTGGCTGGTATATTAAAGATAAAGTTCGGATAACTACTAAGAACTTCAGGGTATAAGGTTAATGTGTCTAGCTTCGGTTGATAGCGCAACGACTCGCCCATCATAAAGGCTACATTGGAATGGGCACGGTTTCTTAACAGGCTATAGGTTTCGCGCGGCTGGTCACTGTACGCTACTCGCAGTAAGGTTGCTTCCGGTAAAAAGTTAATCAGCGGTAAGTCCGCGGCCTGACGACTGGCTAACTGACTCAATAATTGATCCGTTTGTTGCTGAGCCACTGACACATTCTCGCGATAACAGGGCTGGCCATCCGGGCAACGATTTAATCGATCAGGTCTCGCATTCAGTGCACTCAAGCGCACAAGTAATTGCTCAGCAAATGCATCTTTTGCCTGTTTTTTGGGCAATTCTAACCTGGTTTCGGTATGGCTATCGACTTGGGTATAGTCCATCAGCATCTTTAATTTGCCACTTTTTTGGTACCAGCCATGCAGCAGTTTTTTGCGTGACTTTGGCGGTAATAAGCGCAAAAAGTTAACTTCTGCACCATTGCGAATCAGATCAAAGTACAGTCGAGTCTGCGCTTGATGAGCGACGTTACCAAATACATCAAAATTCACCACTAACTGATAATAGGTCCGCTCAAGTAAAGGATAATCCATCAGCCACAGGGTTTGCGGAATCTCGCCGATTAAACCCTTACGCACTGAGGCGCTGTCATGTTGACGAAAAATTGTCAGCAAGGCATTGTCATTGCCCTGCCAAATATGCGACCAATCAGGTAACTCAGATTCCGCATAGGCTTTTTTTCGCAACTCTTCATAGGCATTGCGCTTTTTCTTATACACCTTCCATAAGCCAAGCAAATCAAGTAGTTCATCTTGTTGGCCCGGCATATCGAGTAACGTTGTTACCTGCTGCCGATACGCTGGGTGAGTAATATAAAGATCATGCTCGGGTGCTTGGAACATCGCCCAAAACTGATCGCGAATCACATCGGTCGCTATCTGCCCCCGGCACACTGGCCCGCGGATAAAGTTACGGACAAAATACTCAGCGTTTTCTAGCATAAAGCGATAACGTGCCTCAGCTGGAATTGCCTCAAAGGCGGCAAACGGATTACTGCGGTGGTAAGCACCATAACCAGGTAATTGCGTAACCTCCCACTGCGGGGTAAAAAATAATGTTTGGGTACGTGCTAACTTAGCCGCAGAAAGCTCAAAGGTAATATGGGTTTTATGCACCAACACATCCGCCACCGGACGTAAACGGTAATAAAAATCCGTACCTACTGCTTCGTTTGGACTACGGGTAGCAATCAAATCAATCGGCTCACCGCTGGGCGTGCGCGAACGTACCCACTGAAAAAAATGCGAGGTCTCGCCTTCGGGAAAATAAATATGGGCTAAAAATAAGTGCTCATACAGCCAACGTCCTACCAGTTGCTGTTTCAGTGAGCGGCCATTGAGCAAATTTTCCCACTGTAGAATTTGTTGCTGCTCGATCGCAGTGGGTTGCCAATCCTGCCAATCCATAGGCGCTCCTTGATTCAACCACTGGCTAAGGATTTGCCGCTCTTCTGCTGTTAAACCCGTGACGGCAAAGGGCATTCCGCCATGGGGATTTTTTTCTGCATAACTGGCAAATTCAGCTTGTGTGGCGCACTGGTTAGCGCGATAAATACCAATGTCCAAATTTTTCGGTAATAACTGATTAGGCTGCCATTGGTTGTTTTTGGCGCCCAAGTCAATAATCTGCTGCATTAACGCAGCTTGCTGATTATTTTTAGCCAAAACATCGTAAAAACCTTTGTCACGCCACTGCTCAGCGCCAAACGCATCCACAAATATTCGTGTGGTAGCCTGAGCTTTTAAGCGAGTGCCGTTATATACGCTGTCTTTGTGTGCGCCACGGCTAGCGCCTTCACTGCTACCTAAATTAAGCTGACATGGCGAGTCGTAACATGCATGGCACGCAATACATTTTTGATTAAAAATCGGCTGAATCTGTTGCTGATAAGAAATGGCCTCAGCGGTTGCTCCCCGCGCTAACAACACAAGCAACGTGCTTAAGATCAAAGAAAAAAGTACTCGCATAAATCCTTGCTCAAAATAAGGCGAATTTCGCCATTTTATATAAATAAAACGAATAAGTGGTTCAAGGCGCTTTGGCATCGCTTTTGCTATGCTATGATCTTTTTGTTGATTTGTCTGTTTAGGAAGCCTTTATCATGTCCACTCCAAGCAATCGCCATCAGGCTCTATTGCATGCATTAACGCAACGCATTTTATTACTTGATGGCGCAATGGGCACCATGATTCAAAATGAGCAGCTTTCTGAAGAGCAATTTAGAGGTGAACGTTTTGCTGACTGGAGTCAGGATGTTAAGGGCAACAATGACCTGTTGATTCTAACTCAGCCGCAGTTAATTCAGAAAATTGAGCGGGCCTATCTTGATGCTGGCGCCGATATTATTGAAACCAATACCTTTAACTCAACGCGTATTTCTCAAGCCGATTATGACATGCAAGCACTGGCCTATGAGCTAAACTTTGAGGGCGCCCGCATTGCCCGTGAAGTGGCCGATGGGAAAACCTTAGAAACCCCTGATAAGCCTCGTTTTGTTGCCGGAGTGCTTGGCCCTACCAGCCGTACCTGTTCATTGTCACCGGATGTCAACAATCCAGGCTACCGTAATGTCACCTTTGATATTTTGGTTGAGAACTACAGCGAAGCGACCCGCGGTTTAATCCAAGGCGGTGCCGACATCATCATGATTGAAACCATCTTCGATACACTCAACGCTAAAGCCGCCATCTTTGCCGTTGAAGGCGTATTTGAAGAGTTAGGCGTGACGTTACCGATCATGATTTCAGGCACCATTACTGACGCCTCAGGACGTACTTTATCAGGCCAAACTACCGAAGCTTTTTGGAACTCAATCCGCCACTGTAAACCTCTTTCAGTTGGCTTAAACTGCGCACTAGGCGCTAAAGAGTTACGTCCTTACCTTCAAGAACTATCAACCAAAGCTGACACCTTCGTTTCGGCACACCCTAATGCTGGCTTACCTAATGCCTTTGGTGAATACGATGAAACTCCAGAGCAAACTGCCGCACAAATTGAAGACTTTGCTGCTTCCGGCTTTTTAAATATTGTTGGTGGCTGCTGTGGTACGACGCCAGAACATATTGCAGCGATAGCAAAAGTAGTGGCCAAGTATCCGCCCCGTAATATTCCGGATATTCCCAAAGCCTGTCGTTTATCAGGACTTGAGCCCTTTACTATTGACCGTAACTCTCTTTTTGTTAACGTCGGTGAGCGGACCAACATTACCGGTTCAGCGCGCTTTGCACGGTTAATTCGCGAAGAAAACTACACCGAAGCACTTGAAGTGGCCTTGCAACAGGTTGAAGCTGGCGCCCAAGTCATTGATATCAATATGGATGAAGGCATGCTTGACTCCAAGCAAGCCATGATAACCTTTTTAAACCTAATTGCCGGCGAACCCGATATTTCTCGCGTGCCGATCATGATTGACTCATCAAAATGGGAAATCATAGAAGCAGGTTTAAAATGTATTCAAGGTAAAGGTATTGTTAACTCCATTTCGATGAAAGAAGGTGAACAAGCCTTTATTGAGCATGCCAAACTTTGCCGGCGTTACGGTGCAGCCATTGTGGTCATGGCCTTTGATGAGCAAGGTCAAGCAGATACTGCTGAGCGTAAAATTGAAATCTGCGCCCGCTCTTACGATGTATTGGTCAATAAAGCAGGTTTTCCTGCTGAAGACATTATTTTTGATGCCAATATTTTTGCCGTCGCCACAGGGATTGAAGAACACAACAATTATGCCCAAGACTTCATCAATGCCTGTGCTTGGATCCGTGATAATCTGCCCCATGCATTAACCTCTGGCGGCGTCTCGAACGTGTCGTTTTCGTTCCGTGGGAACAACCCGGTGCGCGAAGCGATTCACTCTGTGTTTTTATATTATGCCATTCAAAATGGTCTCAATATGGGCATTGTCAATGCCGGCCAGCTAGAGATTTATGACCAAATTCCTTTAGCCTTACGCGATAAAGTTGAAGATGTCATTCTCAACCGTAACCCCCATGCCACCGAAGCACTGCTGGAAATTGCCGAAGAGTACCGCGGTGATGGCAGCAAAAAAGAAGTCGAAAACGAAGAGTGGCGCTCACTGCCAGTCGATAAGCGCTTAGAGCATGCATTGGTTAAAGGTATTACCACCTATATTGTGGAAGACACTGAAGAGTGCCGCCAAGGCATGAACCGTCCAATTGAAGTCATCGAAGGTCCGCTCATGTCAGGAATGAACGTGGTGGGCGACTTATTTGGTAGCGGCAAAATGTTCTTACCACAGGTGGTGAAATCAGCGCGAGTCATGAAACAAGCGGTTGCTCACCTAATTCCTTTTATTGAAGCTGAAAAAGGCGATACACCTGAAGCTAAAGGTAAAATCCTGATGGCCACGGTTAAAGGCGATGTACACGATATTGGTAAGAATATTGTTGGCGTAGTCTTGGGTTGTAACGGCTACGATATTGTTGACTTAGGCGTTATGGTACCGGCAGATAAAATTCTGAAAACCGCAATTGAAGAAAAGTGCGACATTATTGGCTTATCCGGATTAATCACCCCTTCTTTGGATGAAATGGTGCATGTGGCTAAAGAAATGCAGCGCCAAGATTTTCATCTACCGCTATTAATTGGTGGTGCTACCACTTCTAAAGCGCATACGGCAGTCAAAATTGATCCTCACTATACCAATGACGCCGTAGTCTATGTCACCGATGCTTCACGCGCGGTAGGGGTAGCTACTAGCCTGTTATCTAAAGAGTTAAAGCCTGCTTATGTACAAGGTATTCGTGAGGAATACGCCAAGGTGCGTGAAAGAACCGCTAATCGCGGTGCTAAAACAGACTATTTAACCTATCAGCAAGCCATTGATAATCGCCTGCAACTTGATTGGAGTAATTATCAAGCGCCTGCGCCTACATTTACTGGCACCAAACTGTTAAATAACATTGATTTAAATGTGCTGCGTGAGTACATCGACTGGACTCCGTTCTTTATTTCTTGGAACTTAGTTGGTAAATACCCCCGCATTTTCCAAGATGAAGTGGTCGGCGAGGCGGCTCAGTCATTATTTAATGACGCCCAGATATTACTCGACAAACTAATCAACGAGCAGCTAATTCAAGCTCAAGCGCTATTTGGCTTTTGGCCCGCCAACCAAGTGGATTACGATGATTTAGAAGTGTATGACGCGGAGGGAAACGTACTTTCGCGCCTGCATCACTTACGCCAGCAGTCAATTATCCGTGATCAAGGGCCAAATCGCTGTTTGGCGGATTATGTAGCGCCTAAAGCAAGTGGTATCAGCGATTATATTGGTGGCTTTATTGTCACCGCCGGTATCGGTGTGGATGAGCTATGTAAGCAATATCAAGCCCAAGGCGATGACTATAATGCCATCATGGTCCAGGCCTTAGCCGATCGCTTAGCGGAAGCCTGTGCTGAATGGCTGCATCAACAAGTACGCACCCAGTATTGGGCCTACGCACCTGACGAAACGTTAGATAATGAAGCGCTGATTCGGGAGAAATATACTGGAATTCGTCCAGCGCCAGGTTACCCCGCCTGCCCTGATCACACTGAAAAAGGTCCTTTATTTAAATTACTAGACCCAGAAGGTAACTGCGCTGTTTGGCTGACTGAGCACTATGCGATGTTCCCCACAGCGGCTGTCAGTGGCTGGTACTTTGCTCACCCAGAAGCCAAGTATTTTGCGGTAGGAAAAATAGAAAAAGACCAGGTGGAACATTATGCTGCACGTAAGCAACAAAACCTTGAACAAACCGAACGCTGGTTAATGCCTAACCTAGCCTATGATCCTGAATAAGCAACCATTAAAAAGTCCCAGCGGCAATAACCGCTGGGACTTTGATAAACAGGCTTGAACAATCAGAAAATACTCAGTCCCTCTAAAAAGCCCATATCACCTTTGTGCAATGCTTCATTCAGTTGATCTACCACCAGCGCCCACTCACTATCTTCTTCTAATAGCTCTTTAAGAAGCTGACGCTGGGCTTCTGACCAATACGGCGCCTCTGTAAGTTTAACTTCTGCAGGCAGTTGATGGGTTGCTATAAAGTTTTTAATCCCCTCAGGCGAGTCCTCAAGCCCTAGCTGGGAAAAAAGCGTAGTCATGCGCGGTTCAGTCACGGTATTCATGCTTAGTACTCCTTGCTTGATCTAATAAACGGGTTAGCTTTAAGACCCGCTATCTTGCAAAGAGTTTGCTTACAAACTTTAGACTTTCAGCCTTTTCACAGCCTGCTTGAAAGTGGCGCTGAGCCAGCACCACCTACCTCGCCACCGCGAACATCACTGCCAATACTGTGATTAATAAGACAATAAAATAACTTTATTGGAATACTCGTAGACGCGCATGGGTAAAATACGCAGCATATTTTGCTGACTAGTGGCCAAGACCGCTTCTTTATCAACCACTAAAATTGGATAAGCTAGTAATTGTGGGTGCTCAGCAATCAAGTTAATGATTTGCTCATCGGGTAACTGGACTAACCGCTCATAGGGCATTTTAATTTTTGCCAGTAATTCTTGATTAACCAATTGCACGGCGGGTAAAGCCAAACGCTGCACAATTGAACTCAGCTTCCCTACTGTTAATGGTTGCTCCAAGTAACGTACCACCTTTACCTGATAACGCTGTTGCTCTAAATACACCAAAGCCGCACGCGAGACCGAGGATTTAGGATCGTGGTACAAAATGATCTTTGCCATTTTTTGCTCCAATTAACAGATAACAACGGATGCGCTAATAATTGCTAGATCACGACAAGCGTGACCTCTACCGAGATAGGTGCCTCTCCTCCCTGGAGTGACTTAACCGCAGCCCAACCTGCACGACACTTTTCAAGCCCTTACTATTACACAAACTGCGTCACACTTTTTAACAAAACTCTGCAGTCTGCCTACCTTATTCAACCAAAGTTGTATTAAAAGTCAGTGACAGCGCTAACTAAAAGGTTGCGCAGTGTCCGCCAGAAGGCGCCTGTCCAGAACCTATGGCAATAATGGGGGCCTCTAAGCGCAAATTGACAGGTGGACTCTGCAGCCAGTCCCAACTCAAAAAGCCAAGCAAAGCAATCCAAAAAACAGCCACACGAAGTGATCCATGAATGTTCATAGTATTAGTATCCGAAATATCGGCGTATACGTACGCCAAATAAGGAACCGATAAAGGCCATCGCAACCCAAATCCAACCATGCAAACTGCCAGTTGAAATACCGCTGACCATGGCCCCCACATTACAGCCAAAGGCTAACCGCGAACTGTAGCCCAATAGAAAACCGGCAATAATCCCGACCATCCACTGCTTAGCGGTTAAGCGCTGAGATGCTTGACCCGACTTACGAGAAAAGACCCATAACGCTCCTGCTAAAATACCTAGGTTAGTAATTGAGGTCAGGTCTAAAAAGATTGACTGCTCTAACGCTGCCGCATTCACCGGCTGACTCCAAAAAGTATTGAGCGTTGGATCAAATAATTGAGTGGCTTGGGCTATTTTCGCTGCCCATAAGCCAAATCCATAGACTACCCCCCATGGCTGACCAGCAATCAGCAAATTTAAAACGGCCAATAAAGCAATAACCACCGCCCCAACTAATAAAGTTTTATTAAATAACTGTCGTGTGGGCCCTGCAGTTTTCGACCAGGCCCAGGCAGCTAATCCCAGCACCAATAACCCTATATAGGTCACCAGCAGTGCCTTACTGGCACCCAACTCTGTAACTAAGCCAACCGGCTGTAGATGCCCCAGCTCTAGCCACCAGCCCAAGTGTGCGGAGCCTAAAAAGCTGCCCAAGGCAAAGACAGGTAAAATAGCCATATTAAGAGGAATACCTAACCCTGCTTTATACAAAGTGCCTGAGCCGCAACCATCGGCAATTTGCATCGCCGCCCCAAAAACCAGGGCACCGATCAGTAAGCTAATACTCGGTGGACCTAAAGCTGCATTGAGTTCAGTGGGAAATTTAGCCAGTAAAGGGATGGATATACCTGCGGCAATGGCCAGTAAAACCAGTTGCGCTAAAACGCCACTAGCATCGCGCTGCTCAATCAGGTTGCGCCAACCCGTGGTGAAGCCAAAGCGAGCACCGGCCAAGGTTAAACCTAAGCCTATTCCAACGATAAACAGCAGACTTTGCCGAATCGAGACAAACCAAAATAAGAACCCTGTAAATAGGGTAAATAACACGATCAATAACGCACGATTTTTCATAATGCCTCTACCAACTGCTTAAACTTACTGTGTATTTGCTCTAACCGTGTAGGGGTATTTTCCATCGGTAATGCTTGCTGACTTTGTGTCCATTCAGCCAATGAAGCAGGATACAAACGTACCTGTGTTAAGCCACCAATCTCTGAAAGTACAAACCAGTTGGTAGCTGCCCAGTGCCCTGTATTACAAAATGACACGGTTTCTTGAGCGGCCATTAATCCACTGTGCTGAATCAGCTGCTTAATTTCGCTCGGGCTTTTTAAGCGGTTATCTTTACCACTAAACCACTGACTAAACTCAAGGCTCTGAGCACTAGCAATAGTGCCTGGCACGCTGGCGGTAGGCGCTTTGACTGTACCTTGATAAAACAACTGCGGCCGAGCATCAAGTAATTGCGTCAGTGCTGAAGGTTGCTGCACTTTTTGCAGCAGTTCTGGCTGTAAAATCACAAGTTCTGGGCGTAATTGAATAGCCGTGGTGGATGGTTGAGGCTGAACCAATTGCTGATCCAGTGGATAGCCCTGCTTTTGCCAGTAAGCTAAGCCGCCATTCAACACACTTAGCTGGGTAAAGCCCATGTATTTTAAGGTCCAGTACACCCGCGCTGCTGCACCAAAATCAGTTTCATCGCTACCGGATGAGTAAACCACGATCGGCTGTTCAACTAACCCCAGTTGTTGCGCTAAACCTTGCAACTCAGCTGGCTTTAATAGCTGCCCAGGATTATTAGCCGGCCCGCGCCACAGAGCGTAAGGTGCAGATACAGCACCTTGCACATGGCCTTGCTGATATTCATCGTGCGTTCGAATATCTAACACGGTCAGCGGTTGCTCACTTGCAACGTAAGCGGCTAACTGCTCTGGTTCAATTAATGGCGTTAAGCCTTCAGCCGCCACTAAGCGACTAAACAACAAAAACGCAAGGATAAATAGCTGTACTGGGTACATAAGGGCCACCCGACTACCTAAGTTTTTCCGAAATTCAACAAGAGCGCGATAGTGGCATAGATTCCAAGGATGATTTAATAACTAATTGTTATATAGTTATTTAATCTGTTGACCTTACGCTGTAGCGGTGTAACCTCGTTCGCATGACGCTTATCAACACCACCTAGTAGATTTCAGGATTTACTGAACCTATTATTTATGTTTAGCAATACCTAAGGAGTTAGGAATGGAATTAAAGCAGTTACTCGTTGTTTTGGATCCCACCCATGAAGACAAGCAGCCTTCTTTAGAGCGCGCTGCTTGGGTTGCTGAACGCTCGGGGGCCGCGCTAGAGCTGATTGTTTGTGAGCACAACCCGGCTTTAGAAGGTGGTTTTTTCTTTGATGGCCCAGCCCAAGAAAAGGCACGTAACTCTTTGCTAGCCAACCGAAAAAAATGGCTAGAAAAGCTGGCTGAACCGCTAAAAGAAAAAGGCCTTACCGTAAATTGTGAGTCGCGCTGGGGCAAGCCGCTATCTAAAATGGTCATTCAGCGGGTAAAAGAGCTACAGCCAGATATTGTTTTTCGTGATGCCACCACCCATAGTTTATTGGAACGCTTATTTTTAAATAACACCAGCTGGCAGCTAATTCGCCACTGCCCAGTGCCTTTATGGCTCTCACGCGACTCTGAATGGCGCGGCAAGAAACTTTGTGCTGCGGTAGACCCAGGGCATTTAAACGATACAAAAAATGAGCTGGACCATCATTTAATTCAAGTCGCACAATATTTCGAGCAAACCCTTAAACTGGAGGCAAACTATCTACATACTTATGCCCCCTTCCCTAAATCCTTAATTTTTGATGCAACCCTGGCCGCTACCTATGATCAGCAAGTAAGCGCTGGCATTAGCCAACACAAACAACGCTTTGCCGAGCTCTTTAGTAATTACAACGTCGCTGACGAGCGCAAACATCTGATCGAAGGCTTTGCTGAAAATGCCATTCCAGAGTTTGTAGAGCAAGAAGAGGTTGATTTGCTGGTGATAGGCGCGATTGCCCGTGGCAGCCTAGAAACTGCGCTGATTGGCCATACTGCTGAACGAGTACTTGAAGAAGCCAACTGTGATCTATTAATTATGCGCCATCCAAATCAGCGCTTTGCTTAGTATTTAAGTAATAAAAGCAACAAAAAGCCCCGCCAGTTATTTAAACTGGCGGGGCTTTTTTAACGATACAGCGTTACTGTCAGTGTGTCACACGACTTTGACCATTAACCGTAACGATGCGCACACGCTCACCGACACGGAAAATTTCATTCTTTTGTACTGCTTGAACATAAGCGCGAGTAGAGCCGTCATCTTCACGTACGGTAATTTCAACACCTTGGGTGCGCGTTAGGCCTTCCTCAGCAGCAGCACCGGCTAAACCACCAGCGACCGCACCGATCACAGCAGCCACAGCGCTACCACGTCCACCACCTACACCGCTTCCAGCGATTCCACCAATAACAGTACCGACACCTGCACCAACAGGGGTTTTAGTTCCTTCAATTTTAACTGGACGTAAAGAAACAATAGAGCCCATACGTACTGTTTGTACCTGACGTGCATCGGCACGGGAATAACTATCACCCGTTAAGCTTGAAGCACAACCGGTCAATAAAGAAACTGCTGTTAATGAAGCGGCAAGCACAATAGACTTACGCATATTTTTTACTCCTAAATTTTGCTTGGCCTATTAGACCAAGCAGAATCAAATAAGTTGCTCACAACGAGGAAATTATGGACTACTTTATTATCGCTATTGCCACTTTATCAGGCTTGTACTTTCACTGGTGGCTGTATGTGCGCATTAAGCGCTGGTCTAACCGTGACCTAGCGCTCTCCTTTGTCGACCATGAGCACCCTCAGCAGCAGCTAAAGCGTGACTACATGCTGAAAAAATTAGAGTTAGCACAGCAACAAAAAGTTGCTCATAAACAGCTGCCTAAGTGGCTAGAACAAGCGGCCCAAGACTTTGATCAGGAGCAAAGCAACGGCTAAAGTGCTTAAGGGGCTAGGCGTTCTCGACGCCAACCGCCCTGTGCTTCACGTACAAAATTTAACCGGTCATGCAGCCTGCAAGTTCTTCCCTGCCAAAACTCAATGCGCTGCGGCTCAAGACAAAAACCGCCCCAGTGCGCGGGTCGAGTTGGTTCACTGTCAGCAAAACGTTGCTCTACTTGCTGCATGGCTTGCTCTAATACCTCACGACTAGCAATCGGCTGACTCTGCTCAGAAGCCCAAGCGCCCAAACGGCTACCTAACGGACGCTGAGCATAGTAAGCATCAGATACAGCAGGCTCCACCTGTTTTACCTGACCCTCAATACGCACCTGGCGCTCTAAGGTTGGCCAGAAAAAAGTCATGGCTGCCTTAGGCTGAACACTAAGCTGCTGCCCTTTAGCACTGTCGTAGTTAGTAAAAAAGATAAAGCCTTCAGCGGTCACTCCTTTAAGCAATAGCACCCGACAGTGCGGCTGACCACTGGCATCAACACTCGCCAGCATCATGGCATTAGGCTCAATCGGTGCTTGCTCAGTAGCAACCGCCTGATTAAACCATTGCTCAAATAAGACAAAAGGATCCATTGGCGCCGAATGTTCGAGCAATCCATCTCGTAGATAGTTACGGCGCATAGCAGCTACGTGTTCAATAGACACAGATTAGACCTTATTTATTCGCCGCAAGTACACCATAAGGTGCGCTACGATACTGAGCTAATGTATTAGTTAAGGTGCCTTTGGGGGTAATAATTAACTCTACTCGGCGGTTGAGCGCACGTTGTGTTGCGGTTGCTTGTCCTGCACGCGGCTTATCTTCGCCCATGCCTAGCAGCAATAAACGGTCATGACGGATACCGCCTAAGTTAAAAATCGCCGCGACGGCTTTAGCACGATCTTGGCTTAGCTGGGCATTTAATGCAGTATTTCCACTGATATCTGAGTGGCCTAAAATAATTACCCCGGTTTTAGCATCACTTTCAAGCAGCTTAGTGACTTTAGTGATAGGCCCCAACATGGCGGGCATTAACATTTTTGGACGATCTTTATTAAACGCCTGATCGACTGGCAGGGTTACCATAAAGCTGCGCGCGTTACGGGTTAATTCTAACGGTGTGCCGACAATGGCTTGGGTAAGCTTAGGCTCATACTCAGCCATCCATGCGGCATATTCTTCAGCCGTCAACTCAGCTTTCATTTTAACTAAAGGTTTTGGCTCTTCTTTTTTCTGCATAAAGCTGCAGGCGGATAGCAAAGCTAAAGAGGCAACGCATAAAACTTTATGTAAGCGCATAGTCTTCCCAAAAAATCGTCAAAGGGGTGAACAAAATGAATAGCTACTAGCCTACTCTTCCCAATATTTTTTAAAAGGGCTTGCGAATAAAATATCTTCCCTAAGTAAGCCAGCGACTTACTTAGGTAGATAGTTTAACTTATAGTTCGGCAATTGGTTGATTTACTTTAAAGGCTAAGCTTTGCAGCAGCATTTCCACTTTAGGCATTGAACAACCTGCCGCCTTAGCGGCTGCTAAAGGGGCAGCATAAATCCCTTTTAATTCCAGTGGCCGCTGGTGGGTAAAGTCATGGTACATGCTCGGATGATAGTCCGGCATTTTGTCCGTGGCTTTCAACATAGTTTGTACAAAGTTGTCGGGCAATTGATGACCACAAGCCGTCGCCGCATCAATGGTTTCTTGCATCAAATCAGCAATTAAAGCGCGGGCATCAGGATTGTTCATCATCTCGCCGGTAGTGGCGTCTAATAACACGGATAAACCATTGTAAGGAATGTTCCATACCAGTTTCTGCCAGCGCGCTTGCTCAATATTGGCCATGGCTTTGGAGTCTAAACCAGCGTTACGGAATAGACTGGCGCCCTCTTCAGTGATCGCAAGCGCTTGCTCTGCCGTAGCGGAACCACTGTGATAGCCCAAATTTACCCCGCCATAGGCCTGATGATAAATAACCCCAGGCGCACCGCGGTGCACACAAATAAAGCATAAACCGCCCAATAAATGCAGTTTATCTGACAGCAAAGGCCGCAGCTCGTCTTCTACACCAAAGCCATTTTGCATTAGCACCACTTTAGCATTATCCGCTGCAGCTGCCTCAATCAAAGGCACTAAGCTTGGATTACTGGTGGTTTTAGCACCAACTAATAACCAATCACACTTGGGCATTTGGCTGGCATCATTCCAAGCATTGGCTTGCGCTTGATGTATTTCGCCATAGACATCACTTTGAATCATTAAGCCATTTTGCTTAACTGCTGAGTATTCACTGCGTAACAGATAATGCACCTCATATCCGGCCTTAGCCAGCATGACGCCATAAAATCCACCAATGGCACCGGTGCCAATAATTCCCACTTTAATTGCTTGCTGAGCGGTCATTGCCTCTTCCTTCTACGCTTTAGGGTTCAATCGCCTGATCAATCACTAAGTGCACGGGAGCAGTGACTGGCAGTTCTTTAGCTTGTGGCAAACTCTCCCATTCACCCTCGGTTGGATTGCCATGCTTTGAAATCCGAGCCTGCACAGCGATCTTTGGAAAACTAGAGAGTTTCATGTTATCTAGCATCGCATCGGCATCGGATAATTCTAAGGTCACCGGTAAATCAGCTACGGTTAATCGCTTAACCGCTAACGGCATCGGCGAACCTTGCTGGGCGCGGGCAAAGACAAAAACACTGTCGTCAGCTGCAAGCGTGCCTTGCAATTCACTGGCTAAACTCACCTGCACCGTTATTTTTGACTCAGGATTAATAGCTGCTAGGCTTTGCTTGGCGCTGTCTTCACTGGCACTATCCGCTTTAAATTCCGGGGTTGGGCCGCGTGGCGTACTGCCTTGTTGATCCAGCGCCTGTCTGGCTTGTTGAATACCCATCATAATCGGTTCAACTGAAGGATCTTCCGTGTTTAAGCTCACCACTAAACGGGACCATGCATTAATTGAGGTCTGAAAGTCGCCTGACTCAAAGGCTGCAATCCCAATTAATCCCAGCACTGTAGGTTCATCAGGATTATCTTGCAGTACTTCATTAACGGCTGCTTGCAAGTCGTCATTCCAGCGTTTGCCATTAGCGAAATACTCTGCTTGTGCCCACTGCGACAGTAGCTCTGGCTGGCGGCCAGCTAACTCAATTGCTGCATTAAAGGTGCGGGCAGCTTCACGGGGCTGCTCAGCATTCATATAAGTGCGGCCTAGCATAAAGAGTGCATCTAAGGATTTAGGCTGTACTGCCACTACTTTTTGTAAGCGCTCAATGACTTCAGCCATACTTTCTGGCGGCTCCGCCATATCCATCGCCAGCTTCACATTGTCATAGGCACCCCAGTGCTGATACAGGCCAAAGCCTGCTATAGGAATCAGTAAAGCAGCAATTAATGGCAGTGCCTTACCAAAACCACCAATACTTTTTGGGGTACCGGTTTCTGTGTCTTGCAGTAAGACGCGGGCAGCCTCGGCTTTCCCCTGAGCTAGCTGTTCCGCGGATAACGCTCCGGCGGTAAACTGGCTATCTAACTCATCTAAACTTTCTTGGTACAACGCCACGTTCAATGCGGTGCGATCTTCTTCTGCTTGATATTTGCGAACCCGCAACACTGGCAGCAAAAATATCAGTAGCGCAATAAGCAGCATGCTCAATGCCGCCAGATAAAAACCTATCATGATTCACTCTTATTTTGAGATTGTTGACGCAGCAAAGCCTCGAGTTGTTGTTGCTCTTGACTATTTAGCTCAGCAGCATTGGCTTGAGTTTGCTTAATACTGGCGCGCTTACGGCGGTATAAAATTACGCCAAGAATCACAAATCCTGCGCCTAGTAAAGCCGCTGGGCCATACCATAGCAGCAATGTGCTGTTGGTAACCGGTGGCCGATAGCGCACAAACTCACCGAAGCGATCGACCAAAAACTCTTCAATTTCTTGATTGGTTTTACCCTCTTGCAGCATTTGATAAATCTCCGCCCGCATGTCGAGAGCGATCGGTGAGTCTGAGTCGGCAATATTTTGATTCTGACACTTAGGGCAGCGCAGCTCTTCAGTTAGGGTTCGAAAACGCTCATTTTGCTGTTTATCCGCAAACTCAAACGTATCAATTGCCGCCCAGCTACTGCTAACCAGAAGCGAGGTGCCAAAAATTAAGGCTTTTATTCGCTTACTCATTCGTCTAGCAACTCCTGATAAATCGGGGCTAAGCGTTCACGCCAAACCTCCTTGGTAACTACCCCTACCAGTTTGTAACGAACCTTCCCTGCCTTATCGACAATAAAGGTTTCAGGCGCGCCGTACACACCTAAATCAAAGCCTAAGGTACCTTTAGGGTCAAAAATATTCAGCTGATAAGGGTTATGGAAGTCACGCAGCCACTTTTGTGCAGAGGCGTTATCATCTTTGTAGTTCACGCCATGGATTACCACGCCTTGTTTAGCTAAGTCATTCAGCACCGGATGCTCATCTTTACAAGCAGCGCACCAGGTTGCCCAAACATTCACTAAAGCCGGTTTACCTAGCATGCTTTTTTCAGTAATTAGCACTTGGCTATTATCCACCTGCTGCAACTCAAATGCAGGAAACTGCTTATCAATTAAGGCTGAAGGCAGCTCTGATGGATCATTATGGATCCCAAAGATAGCTACCCAAGCAAAAGCCGCTACGCCTAATAAAATTGCGACTACTGCCGCTATACGGCCTTTAGACATTGGCTGTTTCTCCTGTTGCTAAAGCCTCACGCACTTTACGTTTAACTTTAACTCGATAGCGTCGATCAGCAGCGGCAAGTAAGCCACCAAAACCCGTTAAAAAACCACCTAGCCAAATCCAACGTACAAACGGCTTAATGTGAATTCGTACCGCCCAAGCGCCATTGTCTAAGGGCTCACCTAAGGCAACGTAGAGGTCGCGGGTAAAGCCTGGATCAATGCCCGCTTCAGTCATTGGCATTTGCTGCACAATGTATAAGCGTTTTTCTGGGTGCAGTGTGGCAATTTGTTTATTGTCCTTAAACACCCGAATCGTGCCCTTATCTGAAATGTAGTTAGGGCCTTCAAAGTGCTTAGCACCATCAAATACAAACTCATAGCCGCCCATACTCAGCTTATCGCCGATTTCCATTTTTAGGTCGCGCTCAGAGCTAAACTGAGTAGAGAGCACTGCACCAATGGCACAAACGGCTAAGCCAATATGCGCTAAGTGCATTCCCCAGTAGCTTCGAGTCAGCTTACGCATGCCACTCCAAAGGCCACGATGACGGGTTTTATCCAGCACATCTCGCACTACAGCAAAGGCAATCCAAAAGCTTAAGAAGTAAACCGCTACCACCGCCCAATTAAAGTCTGCGGTGAAATAACCTAAACCTAGAGCCGCTATGCCGCTGAGCAATAAAACTGGTAGCAGCATTTTGCTAATCCATTTCACTGGAGTGTCTTTCCAACGCAACAGTACCCCAACACTCAGTGCCAGCATCAAGATGCCCATTAATGGCACAAAGAGCGCATTAAAGTACGGCGGACCTACGGATAGTTTGGCGCCAGTTAGAGAATCTAAAACTAAAGGATACAAAGTACCCATTAATACCATAGTGGTTGCAACCACTAAAATGATGTTGTTAATTAGCAGTAGGGTTTCCCGTGACCATAAACCAAAGCCGATATGGCTTTTAACAACGGGGGCACGTAAGGCAAATAGCGTTAAAGATGCCCCTACCACCACTAATAAGAAAACTAAAATAAAGACACCGCGCTCAGGGTCAGCCGCAAATGCATGCACCGAGGTTAATACGCCCGAACGGACTAAAAAGGTTCCCAGTAAGCTCAAGGAGAACGCGGCAATCGCCAGTAATACTGTCCAACTCTTAAACACGCCGCGTTTTTCGGTAACTGCCAAAGAGTGAATTAAGGCTGTGCCTACTAGCCAAGGCATAAAGGACGCATTCTCTACTGGATCCCAGAACCACCAGCCGCCCCAACCTAGTTCGTAGTAAGCCCACCAAGAGCCTAATGCAATCCCTATGCCTAAAAACGCCCATGCAATTAGGGTCCAAGGCCGTGACCAGCGTGCCCAAGCCGCATCGAGTTTACCGCCAAGCAATGCTGCTATGGCAAAGGCGTAAGCGACTGAGAAACCCACATACCCCATATACAACATAGGCGGATGTACAATTAAGCCAAAGTCCTGCAGTAAGGGGTTAAGATCACGCCCATCCATTGGCATTAAAGGCAATAAGCGCTCAAAAGGGTTAGAGGTCACGATCAAAAACAGTAAAAAACCGACACTGATCATGCCCATAATGGATAGCACGCGGGCCAGCATTTCTTCTGGCAACTGCTTGGAGAAGATCGCCACGGCAAAAGTCCAGCCAGCTAAAATCAATGCCCATAACAGCAATGATCCCTCGTGAGCGCCCCACACCGCACTGACCTTGTAGTACCAAGGTAACAAGCTATTGGAGTTGCTGGCCGCATAGGACACACTAAAGTCATCAACCACAAAGGCCCAGGTTAAACAGGCAAAGGCCGCCAGCAAAAATGCAAACTGCCCCCAAGCGGCTGGCTGCGCCAAACTCATCCAGTGATGATCACCGCGCCACGCGCCAATAATCGGAAAAATTGACTGCACCACGGCAAAGCACAATGCTAAAATTAGCGCTAAGTGGCCCAGTTCAGGAATAAACAGCATAAAGCTATTCATTAGTTTTTATCCTTAGCGGTCGCTTGATCGCCATTTTCATAATGCTTGAGAACGCCGGCCTCTTCTAAGGCTTTAGTCACCTCTGGCGGCATGTAGTTTTCATCATGTTTAGCTAAGACTTCATCAGCTAACAATACCCGAGCATGATTCAGCTTACCTTGCGCTACAATTCCTTGCCCTTCGCGGAACAAGTCAGGCAAGAAGCCAGTAAATTGCACCGTTACATCATGCTGACCATCGGTGATCACAAACTGACGAGTGACGATGGTTTTGTCGTCACTTTGTGACTCTTGCTCATTTAAAATCTTAACCGAGCCGTCTTTGACCAAGCCGCCGGCACGAATCCGCATTTCTTCCGGCGCCTCACCTTGGGCGATCTGGGTTGGGCTGTAGAACAGGTTAATATTTTCTTTCAAGGCGAGTAATCCAATCCCTACGGTCGCGCTGACGCCTAATAAAATAGCTAAGACGATGATTAAACGTTTTTTACGAACTGGATTCACAGTGACTGCTCCCGACGCAACTGACGCGCTGCTTGTTTCAGATAACGCCGACGTGCTAACAACGGCAACATAACATTTAGACCTAGCACCGCAAGGGCTACGGCATAGGCCGACCAAACATAGATGCCATGCTGACCCATGGCCAAAAAATCACTCAAGGACGCAAAATACATAACTAGCGCTCCAGCTGTTGCTTCACAATGTCACCGACCCAACGGGCTCGGTGCTCGCGTTTTAATATTTCTAAGCGCATTCGCACAAATAACACCGCAGTAAAAAAGCAATAAAACCCCAACACCATTAACAATAAAGGCATCCACATATCGAAGGGCATCGCCGGTTTTTCGGTTACGGTAAAGGTGGCAGGCTGATGCAAGGTGTTCCACCATTCTACCGAGTACTTAATTATGGGAATATTAACCACTCCGACAATGGATAGAATCGCGCACGCTTTAGCCGCACTTTCGCGGTTAGTAATCGCATGACTTAAGGCGATCACTCCAAAATATAAAAATAATAAAATCAGCATCGCCGTCAAACGCGCATCCCATACCCACCATGCACCCCAGGTTGGCTTACCCCACACCGCACCAGTAAAGAGTGCAATAAACGTCATCCACGCCCCAATCGGTGCTGCTTGCTGCAAAGCAACATCGGCAACCTTCATTTTCCAGACCAAGCTGACCAGGCCGGCAATGGCTAGGGTCACATAAATTGACTGGGCTAGAAATGCCGCAGGAACATGGATATAAATAATCCGAAAGCTGTTACCTTGCTGATAATCCTCAGGGGCAAACGCGAGTCCCCACACCATCCCTACAGCTAATAAGATAATTGATGCAATGACTAGCCAAGGTAACCAATTACCACTTTTTTCATAGAACCACTTAGGTGAACCCCATTTATGAAACCATGCCCAATTCATTGATTTTTTCTACCTTCTTCATTCAGTGGGAGCTTAATCATCACGTTTGTTAGCCGGCTATTCTGCCACACTAATACTTAACCCTGCAGCTATCGCAAAAGGAGTTAAGGTAATACTTAATACGGTTAAACAGGCCATCCACAGCAGATAACCAGTGGTGGGCAAGCCTTGCAGTGCGGCTTGTAAAGTACCACTGCCTAAAATCAGCACCGGAATATAAAGCGGTAAAATCAATAACGCCAAGAGCAATCCACCCCGTTTTAGACCAACGGTTAGTGCCGCGCCCACTGCTCCTAGCAAGCTAAGCACTGGGGTGCCGAGCAATAACGACAGTAATAAGTCAGGAATGCAAGCTGCAGGCAGTCCTAGCATCAAGGCTAAAACAGGCGCTAATAAGACCAAGGCTAACCCTGAAAATAGCCAGTGCGCAGCCACCTTGGCCAAACACAGCAAAGGTAAAAAACGCTCGGAAACTACCCATTGCTCTAGGGAGCCATCTTCAAAGTCTGCGCGAAACAAACCATCTAGGGACAACAGCACAGCTAACAGTGCCGCTACCCAGATCAAACCAGGCGATAGTGTCTGCAATAACCCGACCTCTGGCCCAACCGCTAATGGAAACAGCGCAACTACAATAGCAAAAAAAATCAGCGGGTTAATCAAGTCAGAAACTCGACGAAATAGTAAGCGCGCTTCTCGTTGAAATAATAAGAAAAATAATGACATCAACTCCCTGCCTTACTTAGATCTACTTCAGCAAACTGTTGGGGTTTATGCTGTAAGTCATGGTGCGTAGTTAAGATCACAGCACCTCCTTGCTCACAATGCGCAGCTAAATGCTGTTCAAGCTGAGCCACTGCGGCTTTATCTAGTGCTGTAAAGGGCTCATCCAATACCCACAGTGCGGCAGCTGGCAAATACAAACGAGCTAAAGCCACACGCCGCTGCTGCCCAGCTGATAAGGTGTGGCAAGGCACATCCTCAAAACCGCGCAGGCCAACTGCAGTTAGTGCTTGCTGAATTTGCACCGCACTGGCCTTAACACCGGTTAATGCTGACAACCAACTTAGGTTCTCTTCCGCACTCAATAAACCGTTAATCCCTGGTGCATGGCCAATCCATAAAATTCCAGAGCTTTGCCGCTGAATGTGGCCTGAGCTGGGCTGACGCATGCCGGTCACTAAACGCAATAGACTTGATTTACCACTGCCATTCGGTCCAACCACTTGCAGCATATCGCCTCCCTGCACGGTAAAACTCAGCTGCTGAAACAGCAAACGACCGTCGCGCTCACAACTAAGGTTTTCGGCAGAGAATAAAAGATGGCTCACAGCAAGCTCACACTAACCCAATCAGAAGACATGTAATAAAGGTATAACCGCGCGGATTATAGCAGCCTTATGTAAGCACGGCGGAATCTTCTTCAACAGTTTGTTACAGCTTGATTCCTATCATTTTTCTGACTTTATACGACCAAGGGATTACTCACAAAAAGTGTGGAAGGGTCTGTGAATAACTTCAAAAAATACGCTGCAGCCACTGTCAGCACTCAGTTGCCGAGCAGTGGCTATTTTTTAATCAGGCCGTCATATTGTTCTGCTAGTCCGCCTGTTTGGCTAGATGCACGGTGCGTTGTGGGAATGGGAAATTAATTCCCTCCGCGTCAAAGCGCTCTTTTGCTTGCTCTTGTAGCTCAAAGAATACGCCCCAATAATCGGCACTTTTCACCCACATTCGCAACGAGATATTAACCGAGTTATCACCCAGCGAGGTCAGATACACCACAGGCTTTGGCTCTTGCAGTACGCGCTCATCGGCATTTGCAATCGCTAATAAGATTGCGCGGGCTTGTTGTAAATCGTCGCCATAATCAATCCCTAAATTAAGATCAACTCGGCGGGTAGGCTTGCGTGAAAAGTTCACAATACTGCCGTTAGATAATGCGCCATTGGGCAAAATTACGGTTTTATTATCTCCGGTTTTTAACACAGTATGAAAAATCATAATACTTTCTACCGTTCCACCAGTGCCTTGGGCCTCAATGTAATCGCCAGCCCGAAACGGTCGTAAAAACAAAATCAACACGCCGCCTGCAAAGTTTGACAGACTGCCCTGCAATGCCATACCAACAGCCAAACCAGCCGCACCGAGCAAAGCAATAAAAGAAGTTGTTTGGATCCCGAGCATGCCAGCTGCGCTAATCAACAGCATGATGCGCAGTAGCGCACTGACCAACGAGCTAATAAAGCCACTGAGCATCGGATCAGCGTGGCGCTGCTGAGTGAAGCGCTCAATGGCATTAACCACTTGATTAATCAGCCACCAGCCCACCACTAAGGTGATTAGGGCAAATAACACATGACTGCCGTATTCAAGCAGCCATGGCCACCAGTTTTGTTTCGCTTGCTCTGTCCATTGCTGGATACTGCTACCCATGAAAACCTCTTGTTTATTAAGTGATAAATCTGCGAACAATGCCTCGCCTAGGATAATTTTGCGTTACCTAAGCAGCTCTTTACAATCTTTTAATAGCCCTTGCTCTTCTTCTGGGGCTTTTTTATTGGAGCTAATCCAGGATAAAACTCCCAACTCACCTTTAGTGTGCCAGCTATAGCGTAACTCTTGATTAATTGAGAGATAGCGCGCACCTGAACCGCTACTGGTAATTTGCATGGGTATTTGTCTCCCTTCTACCTGCAGCACAGCAAAGGCTCCACCCGACTGGGTATTGATATAACTCACTGGCAATACTAAGCCCCGCTCACACTGATAGATTTTTTGTACCATCGTGTCACCCTGCGCGGCCTGAGCTGAATTGCTAGCGGCTTGGCTGGCTACTCCCAGTAGCGGCAGACCACCGATGACCATGACTAGTGCCCGTATTTTTGTGCTGAGTGTTTGTCTCATAAATTACCCACCTTACGCTTGATTAAATTAGCAATGATTATTAGATGCAAACCCATCTAAAAGTTCTGGCAAAGCCTTACTAGACAAAGCTTTGCAGACTGCGTACCGTGCCTACAATTCTCTGCTAGCAATGTGGGTAAGACATGAACAAAGAACTCATTCAGGCGCGGCAAAAAGCTATGTGCAATACCAGCTTAGTGGGTGCCTTAGTTAACGCTACGCTAACCTTTGGCAAAATTATTTTTGGTTTTATTGGTCACTCCCATGCGCTATTAGCCGATGGTTTGCACTCACTGGCCGATCTTAGTACTGACTTAATGGTGTGGTTTGCGGCCAAATACAGCAACCAGCCAGCAGATCAAGAGCACCCTTACGGGCATGGCCGAATTGAAACCGCCTTTACTGTACTCTTGGGTGTGGTCTTGATGGTGACTGCTGCTGGCATTATGTGGGATGCCGGTAAGCGTTTACTTGAGCCTGAAACACTACTGATTCCTACCCAAATTGTGCTGTGGGTAGCCGCACTGTCGATTGCCGCTAATGAATGGCTGTATCACTACACCATGCGCGCCGCTAAGCAAACCAAATCCAGCCTGCTAGCAGCGAATGCCTGGCACCACCGCTCAGATGCTATTTCTTCGATTGTCGTGTTTATCGGTGTGGGTGGCAGTTTATTAGGTTTCCCTTATTTAGATGCCTTTGCCGCCCTAGCTGTGGCTGTGATGATTGTTAAAATCGGCTGGGATCAAACCTGGAGTGCGGTTCGCGAACTGATTGATACCGGATTAGAACCACAAAAAATCAAAGCCATTAAACGAGTCATTAAGCAAGTTGAGGGTGTGAAAAGCATGCATATGCTACGCTCTCGGCGTATGGCTGGTACCTCCTTAATTGATGTGCATATTGAAGTAGACTCGCATCTCAGTGTATCTGAAGGCCACCATATTGGTGACTATGTGAGAATGCGTCTAATGGAAGAGCACGAAAGCATTGGCGATGTGATGATTCATATTGATCCTGAAGATGATGCACTTTCTGACCTGTGTGCTGACCTACCGCTACGCCACCATGTGCTTGAACAGCTGGCGATTAGCTGGCAAGGAGTCATTGCGCCTGCCGTACTAGGCAGCGCAACTTTGCATTATTTAAGCGGACAGATCGAAGTTGATTTATTACTTCCCTTGCCTGAAGTCATTGAACCGCAACTGGCCGAACAATTACGGCAAAAAGCCCCCACTGCGCTTAAGCTACGTACTGTACGCATTAGCTATCAAGCACACTAAAAGGCACAATGCGATCCACACAAAAAAGCCCATCGTTTGATGGGCTTTTTAATTACTTACTCACTTAGCGCTCGAGTAAAATCCGCAGCATACGGCGCAATGGCTCTGCCGCGCCCCATAGCAATTGGTCACCAACAGTAAAGGCGCCAACAAATTGCGAGCCCATATTCAACTTACGTAAACGTCCCACAGGGATATTCATGGTGCCCGTAATAGCCGCTGGCGTCAGCTCTTTCATGGTTGCTTCACGCTGATTAGGAATTAGCTTAACCCATGGATTATGTTGACTAATAAGGTCTTCTAGATCACTAATTGGCACATCTTTGTTTAGTTTGATCGTCAGCGCTTGGCTGTGAGAGCGCATCGCTCCTACACGTACGCAGAGGCCATCCACTGGAATTGGATTTTTAAAACGGCCTAAAATTTTGTTAGTTTCAGCCTGAGCTTTCCACTCTTCACGGCTTTGGCCATTAGGTAACTCAGAGTCAATCCATGGAATCAAGCTGCCGGCTAATGGCACGCCGAAATGGTCGGTAGGAAAGGCATCGCTGCGCTGCATCTGGGCTACTTTACGATCGATTTCTAAAATAGCCGAGGCAGGATCATCAAGCTCAGTGGCAACTGATTGCTGAATCGCGCCCATTTGCTTAATCAGTTCGCGCATGTTTTGCGCACCAGCACCACTGGCGGCCTGATAGGTCATGGCGCTCATCCATTCCACCAAGCCTGCCTCAAATAAACCACCTAACCCCATGAGCATTAAGCTCACGGTGCAGTTGCCGCCAATAAACTCTTTTTGTCCCGCATCAATCGCTTTGTCGATGCCACGGCGGTTCACTGGATCTAACACAATAACGGCGTTGTCATCCATCCGTAAGGTGGACGCCGCATCAATCCAGTAGCCCTTCCAACCCGCTTCGCGCAGTTTTGGGAAAACCTCTGAGGTGTAGTCGCCACCTTGACAGGTCAAAATGATATCTAATCCTTTTAACTCATCAAGATCGTAAGCATCTTTTAAGGTTGGCACATCGCGCCCAACACTCGGCGCTTCACCCCCTACGTTTGAGGTAGTGAAAAATACCGGTTCAATTAAATCGAAGTCTCGCTCTTCTTGCATACGCTGCATTAAGACCGAACCAACCATTCCACGCCAACCAATCAGACCTACACGTTTCATCTGTAACTACACCTTATAAATAAGTTGCCCCAGCCAATCAACGATTAGCTAGGGCAAAGAGAAGCACGTTATAGCTTTGCGAGTGCTGCAACCACTGCATCACCCATAGCGCTTGTACTTACTTTTTCCATTCCTTGCGACCAGATATCTCCAGTACGCAAGCCTTGATCTAAGACGTCACTGACCGCCTGCTCAATAGCATCTGCTGCAGCTACCTGATTAAAGGTATAACGCAACATCATCGATACCGACAAAATGGTTGCCAGCGGGTTTGCTAAGCCTTGACCTGCAATGTCCGGTGCTGAACCGTGACAAGGTTCATACATACCTTTGTTATTTGCATCCAAGGAGGCTGAGGGCAACATACCAATCGAGCCAGTCAGCATTGAAGCTTCATCCGAGAGAATATCACCAAACATGTTATCTGTAACTATGACATCAAACTGTTTTGGCGCACGCACCAATTGCATGGCGGCGTTATCTACGTACATGTGGCTTAACTCTACTTCTGGGTAGTCTTTTGCCACTTCTTCAACCACTTCACGCCACAAACGGCTGGACTCTAAAACGTTTGCTTTATCTACTGAGCACAGCTTTTTGTTGCGTAACTGTGCCATCTCAAAGCCTACTTTAGCAATACGACGAATTTCACTTTCGCTATAGGGTAGCGTATCAAAGGCTTTGCGTTCGCCATTCTCTAAAGTTACTGTGTCGCGCGGGCTACCGAAATAGATCCCACCGGTTAGTTCACGCACGATTAAAATATCTAAGCCTGATACCACTTCTGGCTTTAAGGTAGAGGCTTCAGCTAGCTGTGGATACAGCAGTGCTGGGCGCAAGTTTGCGAACAGTTTTAATTCAGAGCGAATTTTCAACAAGCCACGCTCAGGACGAATCGCACGATCCAAGGTGTCCCACTTAGGCCCGCCCACAGCACCTAACAGCACAGCATCGGCTTGACGGGCACGAGCCAAGGTTTCATCAGCTAAAGGGACACCGTGCTGATCAATGGCTGCGCCACCAATCACATCCTGTTGCAGGGTTAAACCCAAACTGTATTTTTGATTAGCCAGTTCTAATACTTTAACCGCTTCAGCGGTAATTTCAGGACCAATCCCATCACCTGGAAACACTAATACTGTTTTGCTCATTTGCTTTCTCTTCTTACTGGAGCTGACGCTAAGCGCCAGCTCGATCAAATTAATTTACTTAATTGCGCCAAATAACCAAGGCTGCGCCGCTTGGTGCTTAGCTTCAAAATCTTTAATCGCTGCTTCGTCTTGCAAGGTTAAACCAATATCATCCAAACCATTGAGCAAGCAGTGCTTACGGAATGCATCCACCTCAAAACTGTAGCTGACGCCATCAGGACGGGTGACCGTTTGCGCCTCAAGGTCTACCGTTAACTGATAGCCTGGCTCAGCAAACACTTGCTCAAACAACGCATCCACTTCTGCTTGTTCTAATACAATCGGCAGCAAGCCATTTTTAAAGCTGTTGTTGTAAAAAATATCCGCAAAGCTCGGTGCAATCACACAGCGAAAACCATATTCATCTAACGCCCAAGGCGCATGTTCACGACTAGAACCGCAGCCAAAGTTTTCTTGCGCCAATAACACACTCGCCCCTTGGTAACGCGCTTGGTTCAGTACAAAGTCTTGGTTTATCGGACGTTGACTATTGTCTTGCCCCGGATAGCCTTCATCTAAATAACGCCACTCGTCAAACAAGTTCGGGCCAAAACCGGTGCGCTTAATCGATTTTAAAAATTGCTTAGGAATAATTTGGTCAGTGTCTACGTTGGCGCGATCCAAAGGAGCCACTAATCCCGTATGTTGAGTAAAAGCTTTCATGGAACTCTCCTTAATTTAATAATTCACGCACATCAACAAAATGACCTTGAACTGCGGCCGCTGCAGCCATTGCAGGACTGACTAAATGGGTGCGTCCGCCATTGCCTTGGCGTCCTTCAAAGTTACGGTTAGAGGTCGAGGCACAGTGCTCACCGCTGCCTAATTTATCAGGGTTCATCGCTAAGCACATAGAGCAACCAGGCTCACGCCATTCAAAGCCTGCCTCAATAAAGATTTTATCCAAACCTTCTGCTTCGGCTTGTTGCTTAACTAATCCAGAACCTGGCACCACCATGGCCTGAAGCACGTTAGCTGCCACTTTGCGCCCTTTAGCTACCTCAGCCGCAGCCCGCAAGTCTTCAATCCGTGAGTTGGTGCAAGAACCAATAAATACCCGGTCAACTTTGATGTCGGTAATCGCTTGATTGGCTCTCAGCCCCATATAATTTAAGGCTCGCTGAATCGAGTCACGCTTCACAGGATCTGCTTCTTGAGCGGGATCAGGTACATTAGCATCCACTGGCAAGACCATCTCTGGCGAGGTGCCCCAGCTCACTTGTGGTTTAATGTCTTCAGCACGCAGTTCAACGACTTTGTCAAATTGAGCATCTGCATCTGAAACTAACCCTTGCCAAACGGTAACCGCTTGCTCCCAATCCTGCCCCTTAGGTGAGTACGGACGACCTTTCACATAATCAATAGTTTTCTCGTCGACAGCGACTAAACCAACACGCGCACCGGCTTCAATCGACATGTTACAAATGGTCATCCGACCTTCCATCGATAAATCACGGATCGCACTACCGGCAAACTCAATGGCATAACCGGTACCCCCTGCGGTACCAATTTTACCAATGATCGCCAACACGACGTCTTTGGCAGTCACGCCTGCTCCTAACTGGCCTTCAACCCGTACTTGCATATTTTTCATTTTTTTGGCCACTAAACACTGAGTAGCCAGCACATGCTCAACTTCTGAAGTCCCAATGCCATGAGCTAAGGCACCAAAAGCACCATGGGTAGAGGTATGGGAGTCACCGCAAACCACGGTCATTCCTGGCAAGGTAGCACCCTGCTCTGGCCCAATTACGTGAACAATCCCTTGACGGATATCATTCATCTTAAACTCAACAATGCCAAACTCATCGCAATTAGCATCTAATGTTTGCACCTGAATACGTGAGGTTTCATCAGCAATGGCTGCAATTCCACCCTCACGCTCTTTTTTCGTGGTTGGTACGTTGTGATCAGGGGTAGCAATGTTGGCATCAATACGCCATGGCTGACGCCCTGCAAGACGTAACCCCTCAAATGCCTGGGGTGATGTCACTTCATGCAGAATATGACGATCAATGTAAATTAACGAAGAACCGTCATCACGACGCTTTACTTCGTGCATATCCCATAACTTGTCATACAGTGTCTTGCCGGTCATTGGCTTACCCTCATCATTTATCTTAGCTGCGGTATAATTTTCTAGGCTGTATCGCCCCGCACTGAATGTGCTTATAGCTTTATCCTAGAAACTTTGCTCAAATAACTCAAATTTTATTTTTTCATCGATTGCATTCCATTTTGGAATACATTTCAGACTAGGACTTCACGGGCGCTGTTATGGATCTTACTCACCTCAATACCTTTGTCGCTGCAGCTGAGCAGCTAAGCTTCTCGTTGGCCGCCGAGCAATTACACGTTACTCAGCCGGCGGTGAGTAAACGTATTTCTGCCCTTGAGCAGCAATTGGGCGTGCGCTTATTTGATCGAATAAACCGCGACATTCTATTAACTGACGCCGGTAAAGCCTTATTGCCTAGAGCCTATCGCTTAATTAATGAACTTAAAGACACTCAACGCGCGTTACATAATCTTGAGCACCAGGTCAGCGGCTCGCTGAGCTTAGCCACCAGCCACCATATTGGCCTGCATCGTTTGCCGCCTATTTTGCGAGAGTTTACGCGGCGCTATCCTGAGGTACAGCTAGATATTCGTTTCTTAGATTCTGAGGTGGCTTATGAGGAAGTGCTCCAAGGGCGCTGCGAGTTAGCGATTATTACCCTCTCTCCCCACACGCTACCCCCACTGGCAGCCCATCTGTTATGGAATGATGAACTGGTCTTTGTCGCCGCTAAGGATCATCCGTTAGCAGAGCAAGCACCGCTTACCTTATCTGAGCTAGCCAGCCACCCTGCTATTTTTCCTGGCAGTCACACCTTTACCCAAAAAATTGCCCAGCAGTTATTTGATCAGCAAGGCTTAGTTCCTTGCATCAGTATGAGTACTAACTATATGGAAACCATTAAAATGATGGTCTCTATCGGATTGGCTTGGAGTGTTCTGCCGAAAACTATGCTCGACACAGAGCTAATACAACTCAACGTACAGACTCCTAGTTTACTTCGTCCACTGGGCTATATTCAGCATCAACAACGCACTGCCTCAAATGCAGTTAATGCCTTTATTGATATTTTACATAGCTATAAAAACGCCGAGTAAAGCAGCCCTGACTCGGCGCTAACAATGACCGTTAATTAATCACGCCACAGGCCATGCGCGCACCACCGCCGCCCAAGGGCGCGGGATGATCACTATGGTTATCGCCTCCAGCATGAATCATAATTGAGCGATTTTTAATTTGTGCTAACTCCCGCAGCTTTGGCGCCAGTACTGGGTAATCGGCTACGCCTTCGGCATTAACGTAAAGGGCTGGCAAGTCACCTAAATGCCCTGCGCTATTATAAGGCCCAAGATGTTGCCCCGTTTTTTCTGGATCAAAGTGCCCACCAGCAGCTCCAGCCGGAACTACCTTAGCTTGATCATCTGTACTTGGAGCGCAATTTGCATGCTCATGAATATGAAACCCATGAAGTCCTGCTGCTAACCCCTTAAGCTCTGGTGTAAACAATAAACCATAGGGCGTTGGCTCAATGTTAATCGTCCCTAAGGCCGCACCTTGCCCCTGCTCACTCGTGGCATGCACCTCAATGGTTAAGCGTTCTGAGCGATCAGCAGCCAAAACAGATGGATTAGCGCCGATTCCAGCTATAGCTAACGCGAACGTTGGCAACAAACATTTAACGTTATACATAACAACCTTCCTCACCAATTAAAATAATCTCAATATGGAAGCGGCATTTACTACAAAGTTCGACAAAATCTGTGCTAGTCGAACCTAATAAAAGTTAAGTCGGCAAAACATCTTAGTACTCATTGCTATGCGGGGTGTTGAGCTAGCCGGGCTCTGGTATCATGCTTTCTTTTTTGCTTCTGGAAACAGACATGCTGGAACAGTATTTCAAACTCTCAGCCCATAACACGACCATTAAAACTGAAATTTTAGCGGGCGTGACCACCTTCTTAACGATGGCCTACATTCTCTTTATCAACCCCAATATGCTGGCAGAAACAGGGATGGATAAAGGGGCAGTGTTTGTTGCCACTTGCTTAGCAGGGGCGATTGGTTCTGCGATTATGGGGTTACTGGCTAATTACCCTATCGCTTTGGCCCCTGGTATGGGCTTAAATGCGTTCTTTACCTACACCGTGGTGCTGACCATGGGCTACACCTGGCAAGTGGGGCTGGGTGCCGTTTTCTTATCGGGTTTAATCTTTTTTTGCATGTCGATTTTTAAAATTCGCGAATGGATTATTAATAGCATTCCACTGCCTTTGCGCTCGGCGATCAGTGCGGGAATTGGGTTATTTCTGGCTTTAATTGCTTTAACCAAAGCAGAAATTGTAGTGGCTAATCCCGACACCCTAGTCGGTCTTGGCGCGCTAAACAAAACCGCTCCGCTTTTGGCTACTTTTGGCTTTGCTCTCATTGTCGCCTTAACTTACCGCAAAGTAACTGGCGCTGTTATGATCGGAATTTTGGCTGTAACGGCAGCTGCTTTAGCCTTAGGTGATACCCAGTTAAATGGCGTCATAAGTATGCCACCCAGCCTCGCACCCACCTTTATGCAACTGGATATTGCTGGCGCCTTAGATGTAGGCCTGATCAGCGTAATTTTTGCCTTTTTGTTTGTCGATCTATTTGATACCTCTGGTACTTTAATTGGAGTCGCGCAACGGGCCAAGCTGGTTGATGAACAGGGTAACTTGCCACGCTTAGGCCGTGCACTGCTAGCCGACAGCACTGCCACCATGGCCGGCTCGATGATTGGTGCCAGCACCACTACCAGTTATGTTGAATCAACTGCGGGCACTGCGGTAGGTGGACGCACCGGGCTCACCGCCTGTGTGGTTGCTGTTTGCTTTTTACTGAGCCTGTTTTTCTCACCGCTGGCCGCTGCTATTCCTTTATATGCAACGGCTCCTGCACTGTTTTTTGTCGCGGTACTGATGACCAGTGGCCTAGCTCATATTAACTGGGAGGACATCACAGTTGCAGCTCCAGTGGTAGTCGCTGCACTGGCCATGCCGCTGACATTTTCGATTGCCAATGGCATCGCCTTTGGCTTTATTAGCTGGACCTTAATCAAGGTGATGAGTGGCCGCTATAAGGATTTAAATCTTGCTATGTGGGTACTTTCCAGCTTATTTGTCTTAAAGCTTGGCTTTTTTCCTTAGACATAAGATCAGCTCTGCCACTATTTTCGCTAAAAATACTGGGCTCTGCTTACTACTGAGCCCAGTTTTCCACCAATCAAATCTCTCTAAGCAAAGGTAAAAACAGTCTTTTTCGTTCTATCCAAGCTCACCTAAGCTAACACTTCGCCTATCTATCGTAGGCATTACACATTTAGCTTAGGAGCTTACAGATGTCGACTCAGCCTTGGTTTACTCGCCCATTAACCGCTTTAGTATTGATCGCTAGTAGTTTTAGCCTGCATGCACAAAGCTTATTAAACGTCTCTTACGACCCTACCCGTGAGTTGTATAACGACTACAACCGCGCCTTTAATCAATACTGGCAAGCTCAAGGACACCCAGCAGTACAGATTCGTCAGTCCCATGGTGGCTCAGGCAAACAAGCGCGGGCGGTAGTCGAAGGTTTAGCAGCTGATGTGGTGACCTTAGCTTTAGCCGGTGATATTGATGAACTCCACCGCACCGGTAATTGGCTGCCTAAAGACTGGCAAACTCGTTTACCCCATAGCAGCACCCCCTACACTTCAACCATTGTTTTTTTAGTGCGTAAAGGTAACCCAAAGCAGATCAAAGACTGGGATGACTTAATACAGTCTGGCATTGAAGTCATTACCCCTAATCCTAAAACCTCAGGTGGTGCTCGTTGGAATTTTCTTGCAGCTTGGGCTTATGCGCAAAAAACACTCGGCGATGAGCAGCAGGCACATGAGTTTGTGCAACAACTCTACCGTAACGTGCCTGTACTTGACAGTGGAGCCAGAGGCGCAACCAATACCTTTGCCAGTAATGGCTTAGGTGATGTGTTACTTGCTTGGGAAAATGAGGCTTACCTTAGTTTGCAGCAACATCCCGAGCAGGAGTTCGAGATTGTCACCCCCTCCATTTCAATCCTAGCTGAACCACCAGTGGCCATTGTTGAGCGTAATGTTGAACGCAAAGGCACCCGCGAATTAGCCACTGCCTATCTTGAATATCTATATAGCGATGAAGGCCAACGGATTGCTGCTAAGCACTTTTATCGACCACGCAACCCTAAAATAGCTGAAGAGTTTAGTGGACAGTTTGCTCAGCTGAACTTAGTGACCATTGATCAGTTTTTTGGCGGCTGGGCGCACGCCCAACCCAAGTTTTTTAATGATGGCGGCATTTTTGATCAGCTTCAACAAGGCGCTAAGTAACCGAGCAAGCGCTGCAGTTAAGCTTTTTTCTGGCTTAAATTGATGAGCAAGCCCCTTGGTTTTCATAGGCTTTTAGCCCCTAACATGGCATTATGTAGTCATTTTTAGTACTACCGTTTGGGGAAACACTATGTCCAATGTTGATCATGCTGAGATTGCTAAATTTGAAGCCTTGGCGCACCGTTGGTGGGATCGGGAAAGCGAGTTCAAACCATTACATGATATTAACCCACTGCGAGTGAACTGGATTGATGAGCACGCCGGCCTAGCGGGTAAAAAAGTATTGGATGTAGGCTGTGGTGGCGGTATTTTAAGTGAGGCCATGGCCCAGCGCGGAGCTACCGTTATGGGTATTGATATGGGCGAAGCGCCACTGTCGGTGGCGGAATTACATAAACTGGAGTCCGGGGTTGAGGTTGAGTATCGCCAAGTCACCGCCGAAGCCTTAGCCGCGGAAATGCCTGGGCAGTTTGATGTAGTGACTTGCCTTGAAATGCTGGAGCACGTCCCAGATCCGGCTTCAATTATCCAAGCCTGTTATCAACTGGTAAAACCCGGCGGACAAGTATTTTTTTCGACGATTAACCGCAATCCCAAGTCATATTTATTCGCAATTATTGGCGCAGAATATGTCTTGCGTTTAATGCCGCGTGGCACCCATGATTTTAAAAAGTTTATTCGCCCTTCTGAGCTAGGGGCTTGGTGCCGCCAAGCTGGGTTTCAAGTCCAAGATATTATTGGCCTGACCTATAACCCCTTGACTAAGATCTACAAACTCGAAGCCGATGTTGACGTCAACTACATGCTGCGCACCACTAAGGCTCAAGCATGAGTCGAATCCAGGCGGTACTGTTTGATTTAGATGGAACGCTAGTTGATAGTGCACGTGATTTTATTGCCATTATTCAGGCCATGCGTAACGAGCAAGGACTAGCCCCACTTAATCAAGAGCAAACAGCGGGCTTTCGCCAAGTGGTCTCCCAAGGCGCGCAAGCCATGGTTAATTATGGGTTTAATTTAGCGCCTGATGATGCTCAAGCGGCTTTACTGAAGCTGGACTTTTTACAGCGATATCAGACGCAGTTTGCTCAGCACTCCACTTTATTTGCCGGCATGCCAGAAGTACTGCAGTTTTTAGAAAAAATGCAGGTGCCTTGGGGGGTGGCGACTAACAAACCCGCGCTCTTTGCCGAACCACTTATGCAGGCCCTGCAACTGGATCAGCGTTGCGCAGCGCTGCTCTGCCCTGAACATGTTGAAAAGAGCAAGCCGGCGCCCGATATGCTCTACAAAGCGGCTGAGCAATTAGCCCTTAGCCCTGAAAAAATTGTGTATATCGGAGATGACCTACGTGATATTCAGGCCGCCCAGGCCGCTGATATGCCAAGCATTGCCGTCACCTATGGTTATCATGCCGCTAGCGATAATCCGCAGCTGTGGGGTGCCAATCAAGTCGTTGCCAGTCCTGAAGCCTTATTAAATTTATTAGAACAAGTTATTTGTGGCTGTTAATAGCAGTCATTATTGAGGAATCTCATGTTTGATTATGTTGCTCGTCCTAATTTACTAGAAAATCGCGTTATTTTAGTCACCGGTGCGGGGCGCGGTATCGGCGCGGCTGCCGCTAAAGCTTACGCCGCCCATGGCGCAACGGTGTTGCTGCTGGGTAAAACCGAAACCAACCTTGATCAGGTGTATGACGAAATTGTGGCTGCAGGTCATCCAACCCCGGTGGTTGTGCCCATGGACTTACAACACATCACTAGTAATCAGTCTGAAGAACTAGGCGCGATGATTGAAGAAGCCTTTGGTCGTCTGGATGGCATTTTGCATAACGCCTCTATTTTGGGACCGCGCACTCCAATTGAGCAATTATCCGATGAGAACTTCGCCAAAGTTATGCAGGTTAACGTCAATGGCACCTATTCTTTAACCCGCGCGTTACTGCCCCTGCTCCGACTCTCAGAAGACGCCTCCATTATTTTCACCTCTAGCAGCGTGGGTCGTAAAGGACGTGCCTACTGGGGAGCCTATGCCGTATCTAAGTTTGCCACCGAAGGGTTGATGCAAGTATTAGCCGACGAGTTAGAGGGTACCAATGTGCGCAGTAACTCAGTCAATCCTGGTGCTACCCGCACCCAAATGCGCAGCCAAGCCTATCCTGGTGAGCACCCAGAAACCAACCCCACGCCAGAGCAAATTATGCCAATTTATCTGTACCTCATGGGGCCTGATAGCCAGACAGAAAATGGACAAGCGCTAAATGCTCGCAAAGGATAAAACCTAACAGGCGAGTTGTACGCACTTTTGGGATAATACGCTGTCTGCGCTACTGCGCCGTATTATCCCTGTGTATTAACCAGGCGTTACTTATTGGCCCCCCTTTATTGACTGTTTATGAAAATTAACTTCTTAAAAAAACTGCTCAATGTCAAAACGCTGACACTTGCTGCACTAATTACCGGTACCGCTTGGGAAACCTCACCACTGTGGCGTGAACCTTTACCTGCCGATCTATCCGAAAGCCCTTTTCAACTAACGCAAACCTTAGTTAAAGAATGGCAAGATGGTGATCTTATTGTTTTTATTCGTCATTTAGAGCGTTGTAGTCGAGTCGATGCCGCCTGCTTAGCGGAACCAAGCGGTATCACCCAACGCTCGGTTACTACCGGCCTTGAAATGGGGCGCTATTTATCCAACTTAGGCCTAGCCAACGGGGATATCTACACCAGCCCACTCACCCGCACCAAACAAACCAGCCAAGCTATTTTTGCTCAAGAAATCGCCAGTAAAGATTTTTTATTTAAATGCCAGCCAGACTTCTTCAAGCAAGCTCTCAATATTAAGCAAGAAGGTCGCAACCTATTTTTAGTCACCCATAGCAGCTGCTTAGATGAACTGACTGAGCACTTTGCCCATGCTGAGGTAGATTTTGAATACGGAGCTACGGTATTTGTTAACGTGGAAAATTTAAAGGAGCAACAGGTGTTAGGCTTTGTCGATGCCGACGACTGGGCACGCACCCTCAGTCCTCGCACCTAACACTTGCCCCTGGACAACTAACAATAACAATCAACCAGCCACTGGCTTTATTCTAGGCGGATTTATGCATTCAGCTTTGCGCACAGGCTTGCTGCTAATGATTGGCAGCTCGATCATATTGGCTTTATCGCTAGGGATCCGGCATGCCTTTGGTCTCTATCTCAACCCGCTAAGCCAAGCGTTTGGCTGGGAACGTGAAATCTTTTCCTTTGCTATCGCAGTACAGAACTTAGTATGGGGCGGCGTACAACCCTTTGTCGGCGCTTTTGCTGATCGCTACGGATTAAAACCCACCGTTATTATTACCACGCTTGCCTATGCGTGCGGGCTGTACTTAATGGCCAATAGCAGCACACCAATGGATCTCACGTTAAGTGCTGGTTTACTCATTGGTTTTGGACTCTCCGGGACTTCTTTTGCGGTACTACTCTCCGCTATTGGTCGCTCGGTGCCAGCCGAAAAGCGTAGCATGGCCATGGGAATTGCTAGCGCAGCAGGTTCACTTGGACAGTTTGTGATGTTGCCAGGCACTCTTGGCTTAATTGAGTGGCTGGGCTGGTCGAGTGCAATGTTAGTCACTGCTGCCCTAATCTGCCTATGTGTACCCTTAGCTTTTATGCTAAAAGAAACACCACAGCCAAATACTACAGACGATTTTGAACAAAGTGTAAAGCAAGCACTCAACCAAGTGGTTAAAGAAAAAGGCTTTTGGCTATTGGCCTTTGGCTTTTTTGTCTGTGGCTTTCAAGTAGTGTTTATTGGCGTGCATATTCCTTCGTACTTGATTGATCGTCAGCTACCGGCTAGTGTTGGCACTACGGTATTGGCGCTTGTAGGCTTGTTTAATATTGTTGGCACCTGGTTAGCGGGCTGGTTAGGCGGATGCTACTCTAAGCCCAAACTTTTAGGCTGGCTCTATTTAATTCGCGGCTTAGTGATTGCCTTGTTTTTTTACTTACCGATTAGCCAGTTATCGGCCTACTTATTCGGCATTGCCATGGGACTGCTCTGGCTTTCAACGGTGCCCTTAACTAACGGCACAGTAGCCAGTATGTTTGGTATACGTAATTTGTCGATGTTGGCAGGCATTGTGTTTTTCTTTCACCAAGTAGGCTCTTTTTTAGGCGGCTGGTTAGGCGGATTGGTCTTTGATCGCACAGGTAGCTATGACTTGATCTGGCAGGTATCGATTGCATTAAGCGTGGTGGCGGCGCTGTGCAATTTTCCGATTAAAGAATTTAGAACACCCAGTAAGGAGCAAGCGCATGCCATCACCTCATAAGCGGCTGGCTATGCGCACCCTGCTTTTGATTGCTTTGGGTTTATCCTTAGCCGCCATTTTAGGGTTGGCGTGGTGGGGCTGGTCTCATTCTGGCATGGCATTACTACAACTCGGCTTAGGCGTTTGTTAACTAAGCCTCTTAACTAAAAAGCTCCCAGATAGGGAGTTTTTTAGGGGACAGCACTTAGTCTTTACGATCTGGCGAGAGCAGTTCGATCTTATAGCCATCTGGATCTTCAACAAAGGCTAAAATACTGTTGCCATGCATCATTGGACCTGGTTCACGGGTAATTTTACCGCCCTTTTCCCGAATCAATTCGCAGGCTTTATAGACATCAAGCACTTCAAGTGCAATATGCCCGTAACCATTTCCTAGATCATAGCTACTGGTATCCCAGTTATGGGTTAGTTCAATCACTGCATTTTCTGCTTCGCTACCGTAACCAACAAAAGCTAAGGTGAACTTACCTTCTGGGTAGTCGTTACGACGCAGCAACTGCATGCCTAAAACTTCGGTATAGAACGCGATTGATTTATCTAAATCACCCACGCGCAACATAGTGTGCAATATACGCATTGATTATTCTCCTAATACTAAACAACAAAGCCCCAAATTAAGGGGCTTTGCTTGGACTACGCTACCTTAATTTTACACTTATAGCAGTGAGCGACCTTTGCTAGCGGCAATACGTAAACGTAAAGCGTTTAGCTTAATAAAGCCTTCAGCATCTTGCTGATCGTATGCACCCGCATCATCTTCAAAAGTGGCTACCGCTGCATCAAACAATGAGTCATCAGACTTACGTCCAACCACCATAATATTGCCCTTATACAGTTTTAAACGAACCACTCCGTTTACATTGGCCTGCGAAGCATCAATCATTTGTTGCAACATATGACGCTCAGGGCTCCACCAATAACCGTTATAAATCAGTGAGGCATATTTTGGCATTAGCTCATCTTTTAAATGCATCACCTCACGGTCTAGGGTGATTGACTCCATCGCACGATGGCCTTTCAGCATAATAGTACCGCCAGGAGTTTCGTAGCAACCACGTGCTTTCATACCTACGTAACGGTTCTCTACAATATCTACACGGCCAATACCATTATCACCACCCACTTTGTTTAAGTAAGTTAATACTTGGGCTGGTGTCATTTCCTTACCATCAATGGCAACAATGTCTCCTTTGCGGTACGTAAGCTCTAAGTAGGTTGGGGTATCCGGTGCGTTTTCTGGAGCAACACTCCAACGCCACATATCTTCTTCATGCTCAGACCAAGTATCTTCTAACACGCCACCTTCATAGGAGATATGCAGTAAGTTAGCATCCATCGAATAAGGGGATTTTTTACCATGACGCTCAATCGGAATATTGTGCTTTTCAGCATAAGCGAGCAGTTTTTCGCGGGATAACAAATCCCACTCACGCCATGGCGCAATCACTTTAACCCCTGGTTTTAACGCGTAAGCACCTAGCTCAAAACGTACTTGGTCATTACCTTTACCAGTTGCACCATGGGAAATGGCATCGGCACCGGTTTCATTGGCAATTTCAACTAAACGCTTAGCAATAAGCGGGCGAGCAATTGAAGTACCTAATAGATACTCGCCTTCATAGATGGTGTTAGCACGGAACATCGGGAAGACAAAGTCACGCACGAACTCTTCGCGCAAGTCATCAATATAGATTTCTTTAACACCAAGCGCTTCTGCTTTTGCACGCGCCGGCTCAACTTCTTCACCTTGACCTAAGTCCGCGGTAAAAGTGACTATTTCACAGTTATAGGTGTCTTGCAGCCATTTCAAAATGACCGAAGTGTCTAGACCGCCAGAATAGGCTAGAACCACCTTGTTAACGTCTGTCATGCCTTCAGCTCCAAAGGATTACGATTGAATAAAGCATTGATTCTACTGCTGATCAGCTTTTTTTTATAGGGGCTAAGCACAGAGTTCAGCGGTTTATCGATTAAATAAAGCAATTCCTTTATTTGCGGATGCTGAAAAAAGCCTTTTCAGGTAGGATTAGCCCACGTTGAATTGGATTGGAAATTTTCATGATTGATCGCCTTACCCTGTTGCGTCCAGACGACTGGCACATTCACTTGCGCGATGGCGCTGCCTTACAGCAAACGGTGCCCGACGCGGCTCGCGTATTTGCGCGCGCTATCATTATGCCCAACTTGGTTCCACCGGTACGCAATGCAGCAGAGGCAGATAGCTATCGCCAACGCATTCTTGCTGCGCGTCCAACAGGCAATACTTTTCAGCCACTGATGGTGCTGTATCTCACCGACAAAACGAGTGCTGAAGATATTAAACAAGCGGCTGCTTCTGGTTTCGTTTTTGCTGCCAAGTTATATCCTGCTGGCGCAACCACTAACTCAGATTCAGGCGTGAGTGATTTAGCCAATATCTACCCTGCTTTAGAAGCCATGAGTGAAGTGGGCATGCCATTATTGGTGCATGGTGAAGTCACTCATCAACACGTAGATATTTTCGATCGTGAAAAACAATTTATTGATGAAAAACTGTTACCACTGGTAGCGCGTTTTCCGCAGCTTAAAATTGTCTTTGAGCACATTACGACCGCGGATGCTGCGCAATTTGTTAGCGAAGCTGGCAGCAATATTGCCGCCACTATCACTGCGCATCATTTGCTATACAACCGTAACCACATGCTCGTAGGTGGTATTCGTCCGCACTTCTTCTGCTTGCCGATTCTTAAGCGCAATACCCACCAAGAAGCGCTATTAGATGCCGCTACCAGCGGTAGCCCTAAGTTTTTCCTAGGTACTGACTCCGCCCCCCACGCGCAATCAGCCAAAGAAAGTGCCTGTGGCTGTGCCGGTTGTTACACCGCTTATGCAGCGATTGAGTTATACGCTGAAGCCTTTGAACAACGCAACGCACTGGACAAGCTCGAAGGCTTTGCTAGCTTGTTTGGTCCTGACTTTTACGGTTTACCACGTAATACTGACCACATCACCTTAGTGCGTGACAGCTGGACAGCACCTGCCAGCCTGCCGTTTGCAGATACCCAAGTGGTTCCCTTAAAAGCCGGTGAAGCAATTAACTGGCGGGTGCTGGAGGCTCAGGCATGAGCCAAGATTTTGACTTTGACTCTTTCGAGGACTACGCCCAAGCTCCTGAGCCGAAAAAAAGCACCACTAAAAAAACCGCGCTAGCCAATCGCTTTCGTGGGTATCTACCGGTTGTGATTGATGTGGAAACTGGTGGATTCAATAGCGCAACTGATGCTCTGCTAGAAATTGCCGCTGTCATTTTGAATATGGATGAAGACGGTCAGCTCTACCCCGAGCACACGTTGTTTTATCGTGTAGAGCCTTTTGAGGGGGCTAACATCGAACAAGCGGCGCTGGATTTTACCGGCATTAAGCTTGATCATCCGCTACGGATGGCGGTCAGTGAGGAGCACGCGCTGGCAGAGATTTTCAAAAGCGTACGCAAATCGCTCAAAAGCAGTGGCTGTAAGCGAGCAATCTTAGTCGGCCACAACAGTCACTTTGACCTAGGCTTCGTCAATGCCGCTGCTGAACGCTGTGGTATTAAACGCAATCCTTTCCATCCCTTCTCTAGTTTTGATACTGCTACCTTAGCTGGATTGGCTTACGGTCAAACAGTGCTGGCTAAAGCCTGTGATGCTGCGGGCATGAGCTTTGATGCCAGAGAAGCACACAATGCGCGCTACGATACCGAAAAAACCGCCGACTTATTTTGCGGCATTGTTAATCGCTGGAAAGAAATGGGCGGCTGGAACGATTAACCCGCCCCCACTTTTGAGTTCTGGAGACTGGCACTGCTCGCTCAGTGTCAGCCCCAAACACCCTCCTTTCTCCCTTGTCTGCACTTGCCATCGCGCACAAATACCATTGCAGGCTAGCCGCTCCTTAGCAATCTGCCCGACAATTTATTTTCTCCTCTAAGACTATCGACTAAGCCAAGCGCTTAACCCTGCTTTTTTCTGATTTTTTTTAGCCTTACCCAGGTTTTTGCCGAGCCTATGACTTATGGCTTGTTCCCCTTGCTAAACAAGTTGCATACACTCGCTGCAACGTTACCTCTTATTAGAGTGCCCGTGCACTCCTGAGGGCTAACCAAGGATTAAGAACAAATTAAACAAGGTGGAGAAACATTATGCGTAAGCCAACTCAACGCGTCACTCAAGTATTAGCCGCAATGGCTATGGCAGGCTTTGCCCATTACAGCCTCGCTGCTGATCCAATCAAAATTGCCTTAGCTGGTCCCGTGACAGGCCCTGTTGCCCAATATGGTGATATGCAGGCTATGGGGGCCAATATGGCGATCGAGCAAATTAACCAAGCCGGTGGCGTGAATGGCTCACAGCTGCAGGCAGTGGTCTATGACGATGCGTGTGACCCCAAACAAGCGGTCGCGGTGGCTAACAAAATTGTTAATGACGGTGTGAAGTTTGTAGTCGGTCACCTGTGCTCAGGCTCAACCCAACCTGCTTCTGATATTTATGACGAAGAAGGTATCTTAATGATTACCGCTGCCTCTACGATTCCAGAGCTCACCGAGCGCGGTCACAGCATGATCTTTCGCACCATTGGGTTAGATAACATGCAAGGCCCCACTGCTGGCAAATACATTGTCGAGCAGGTTAAACCGCAGCGGGTAGCCGTGTTACATGATAAGCAACAATACGGTGAAGGCATCGCTACTGCGGTGAAGCACGCCTTAGATGAAGCTAAAATTCCGGTCGCTCTTTTTGAAGGGGTGACTGCAGGTGATAAAGACTTTTCTGCGTTAATCGCTAAGATGAAAAAAGAAAACGTTGACTTTGTTTACTTTGGTTCTTACCACCCAGAAATGGGCATGCTGCTGCGTCAATCGGCAGAAAATAACTTCAATGCCAAGTTTATGGGTCCTGAAGGCGTAGGTAATAGCGATATTACTGCCATTGCGGGTAAAGCGTCCGAAGGAATGCTGGTCACTTTACCGAAAGCTTTTGACCAAGACCCTAAAAACGCTGATTTAGTAGCGGCCTTTAAAGCTAAAAAACAAGATCCTAGTGGTGCCTTTGTCTTCCCAGCTTATTCTGCGGTTCAAGTAATGGCTGATGCGATGAAGTCAAGCAAGAGTGATGACCCAGAAACAGTGGCTGAAGCAATTCGCCAGGGCCGCTTTGATACGCCAACTGGCACCCTTGAGTTCACCGAAAAGGGTGATTTAAAAGACTTTAACTTTGTGGTGTATGAGTGGCACGCCGATGGCAGTAAAACGGCAAAAACAGAGTAATTCCACTCTGCGTCACACTAGGTAACACCGCTGCAGCTCAGCCCCACTGAGCTGCAGTTTTAGAGTTGAAGGGAGCTCCCTTCTTACCACTCAGTTAAGGTTGTTGTTATGGGCGAGTCTTTTTTTTATTTTATTCAGCAACTGCTCAATGGCTTAACCCTTGGCAGTACCTATGCGCTGATTGCCATTGGTTACACCATGGTGTACGGCATTATTGGCATGATTAACTTTGCCCATGGCGAAGTGTATATGATCGGCAGTTACATCACCTTTATTGTGCTGACTGGGCTGGCGATGCTGGGCGTTGAAAGCGTCTCACTACTGATTTTTGCCGCCTTTGCCATTAGTATTATTGTGACCTCTGCCTACGGCTTTAGTATTGAACGTGTCGCTTATCGCCCGCTTCGCGGCAGTAACCGCTTAATTCCACTGATTTCAGCCATTGGGATGTCAATTTTACTGCAAAACTTTGTCCGTATCGCCCAAGGTGCGCGCGATATAGCAATGCCTAGCTTAATTTCTGGTGGCTGGACTTTAGGCGATCCTGAGGGCTATCACACCAGCCTGTCTTATATGCAAGGCATTATTTTTGTTACTACCTTAGTCAGCATGCTGGCGCTGAGTTGGTTTATTTCACGCTCACGCACTGGTCGTGCCTGCCGTGCCTGTGCCGAAGACATCAAAATGACCGGGCTTCTTGGCATCAATAGTAACGCCATCATTAGCATCACCTTTGTTATTGGCGCCGCTTTAGCAGCGGTAGCTGGGGTTTTACTCAGTTTATACTACGGTGTAGTTAATCCTTATATTGGTTTTATGGCAGGTCTTAAAGCCTTTACCGCGGCAGTATTGGGTGGGATTGGCAGTATTCCAGGAGCGGTACTGGGTGGATTGGTATTAGGGGTTACTGAAGCCATGACATCAGGTTATTTCAGCAGCCAATATAAAGATGTCGTAGCCTTCAGTTTACTCATCCTCATTTTGTTATTTAGACCTTCCGGTATTTTAGGCCGCCCTGAAGTGGAGAAAGTCTAATGCGTTTACCTATTAAAGCGGCCCTGTTTTCCGCGGTGGTGGTGTTTGTTTTAGGCGGCTTGCTACTGGGTGTGCGCCTCACTCAAGTGGGCACCCAATTAACCCTTGTAGGGGCTGAAACCAGCACTTGGTGGACACTCAGCCTAGCCGCTGGCTTTATTTTTTGTTTTAACCTATTTAAAGATCTGTTGTTTGGCCTCGGCCAACATCTGCCTCGTTTGCCTTCAGCAGACAAGCCACTGGCAGCGCTGCGTAAAAATAAGCCGCTGGTTGTTTTGTTTTGGTGCTTTGCCATTGCCGCTGCAATACTTTTTCCTTTTATCGCTAACCGCAGCCAAGTTGACTTAGGCACCTTAGTATTAATTTATGTGATGCTGGGCTTAGGGCTGAATATTGTGGTGGGCTTAGCTGGTTTACTTGATTTAGGCTATGTCGGCTTCTATGCAGTGGGTGCTTATACTTACGCCATGCTAGCGATGTATTTTGGTGTCGGTTTCTGGACTGGACTTGCTGCAGCAGGTGTGATGGCCGCATTTTTTGGCTTTATTTTGGGCTTTCCCGTACTGCGATTACGCGGCGACTACCTAGCGATTGTGACCTTGGGGTTCGGTGAAATTATTCGAATTTTACTCAACAACCTCACGTCTTTAACGGGTGGCCCGCGAGGTATTGGCAACATTCCTAAACCTACTTTGTTTGGTTTAGAGTTTAGCCGCAAAGCCCCTGAAGGCAGTCAAACGTTTCACGAGTTTTTTGGTATTGCTTTTAATGCTGGGCACCGCGTTATCTTTTTATATCTTTTAGCATTAGTTTTAGTTTTGATTACTTTATTTGTTATCAATCGCCTGATGCGCATGCCCATCGGCCGCGCCTGGGAAGCTATTCGCGAAGATGAAATTGCTAGCCGAGCTCTAGGGTTAAACCCCACCACCATTAAGCTCTCAGCCTTTACCATTGGTGCAATTTTTGCAGGTTTCGCTGGCAGCTTCTTTGCCGCTCGCCAAGGTTTTATTAGTCCGGAGTCTTTTACCTTTATCGAGTCGGCTATTATTTTGGCCATTGTCGTACTAGGCGGAATGGGCTCACAGTTAGGCGTGATTTTAGCGGCAATCGCCATGACAGTGTTACCAGAGCTCGCCCGCGAATTTAATGAATACCGCATGCTGCTCTTTGGCCTGATGATGGTATTGATGATGATTTGGCGTCCCCAAGGTTTATTGCCAATGAAACGCCCACAAATGGAGTTACGCCAATGACCCAGCCAATTCTCCAGGTTCAGGATTTATCCATGCGCTTTGGTGGGCTACTGGCAGTCAACCAAGTAGCTCTTACCGTTAATAAAGGGCAGATTGTCTCGATGATTGGCCCCAATGGAGCGGGGAAAACGACCGTCTTTAACTGTTTAACGGGTTTCTATCAGCCCACGGGCGGCACAATTTTATTTGAGGGCGAGCCTATTCAGCAGCTCAATGGCTATAAAATCTCTCGTAAAGGCATGATCCGTACCTTTCAACATGTACGTCTTTTTAAAGAAATGACCTTGCTAGAAAATTTATTAGTTGCGCAGCATCAACACCTCAACACACACTTTCTTGCGGGGTTATTTAACACGCCTAGCTACCGCTGCGCTGAGCGTGAAGCCCGTGAACGTGCGGCTAACTGGTTAGAGCGTGTCGACTTATTAGCCCACGCCAATCGTGAAGCCGGCACCCTAGCCTATGGGCAGCAGCGGCGCTTAGAGATTGCTCGATGCATGGTCACCCAACCACGCTTACTGATGCTTGACGAGCCTGCCGCTGGCTTAAACCCTAGCGAAACCGAAGACCTCAAGCATCTGATTTTAGAGTTACGCGAGCAAGATCAGATGAGTGTGCTTCTGATTGAGCACGATATGAAACTGGTGATGCACCTCTCGGATCGAATTTTTGTGATTAACCAAGGTACTCCGTTAGCTGACGGCACACCGGATCAGATCAAAAACAATCCTGACGTGATTAAAGCGTACTTAGGTGAGGAATAATCATGTTAGAAATGCGCAATATCAATACCTATTACGGTAAAATTCAAGCATTGCATAATGTTACCGTGAAGGTTAAGCAAGGCGAAATTGTGACGCTTATTGGCGCCAATGGTGCCGGTAAAACCACCTTAATGATGACACTCTGCGGCGATCCTCAAGCCCAATCAGGACAAGTGATTTATCAAGGTGAAGACATAACTCGCTACTCCACTGCGCAGATTATGCGTAAAGGCTTAGCCATTGTGCCCGAAGGACGCCGAGTATTTGCTCGGCTAACGGTTGAAGAAAATCTTGCCATGGGCGCTTTTTTTTGTGATGACAAAGATGAGCGCCAGCGCCGTTTAGCCCATGTTCTTGAACTCTTTCCACGGCTTCAAGAGCGCTTTCAACAGCGCGCGGGCACCATGTCCGGTGGCGAACAACAAATGCTCGCCATTGGCCGTGCGTTGATGAGCCAGCCACAGCTTTTACTCTTAGATGAGCCCTCTTTGGGGCTGGCACCTATTATCATCCAGCAAATTTTCCAGATTATTGAGCAGTTACGCGAGGAAGGCGTTACTATCTTTCTCGTAGAACAAAACGCGCATCAAGCGCTCAAACTAGCGGATCGTGGCTATGTGATGGAGCATGGTCACATTGTTTTAGAAGATTCAGGCGCTAATTTATTAGCCAATGAAGATGTAAAAAAAGCCTATCTGGGCGGTTAATGCCGCTTACTATTGAACACAAGGAACTAGATCTATGGCACTGACTAAAGACCAACTCATTAGTGAAATCGCAGAGTCTACCGAAGTAACTAAAACCACTGCACGTGCAATGCTCGATCAGTTAGCGCAAATCGTCCAAGACGCCTTAGAAAATGATGGCGAAATCACCCTACCTGGCGTTGGTAAACTCAAAGCAGCGGAACGTAGCGCCCGCACTGGCCGCAATCCGCAAACTGGAAAAACCATTGAAATTCCAGCAAAAAAAGTGGTTAAGCTAGTGGCAGCTAAAGCACTGGTAGATAGTTTAAATAAATAATTTAAACTATTTGCGGCACCTTTAAAGCCTCAAACCACGCCTGCTCATAACGCTTGGTCGTTTTTAGTAAGAGGCTGGTTTGAGGCTTTGTGCATTTAGCTAAAAAATTACTCTTTAAATGTGCCCTCTCCCTTACCCACCTCGTCTTAGCAACTCTGATGCTCTACCCCCTGATTTTCAGAGGGGAAAAGACGAGTAATGACTACCTAGCAATAACTGCTCTGGCTTTATTTTTATCTTGATTTAGGAAGCCCCACTATGCCCGAAACCTCTCTGGACTTATTACTGGTGCCAACATGGATTGCCCCTGTTGAGCCGGCTGGAGTGGTATTTAAAAACTATGCGCTGGGTATTAAAGATGGCGTAATTGCCTGCTTAGAGCCGCTCGAGCAGGCCAGCAAGCGCATCACACAACAACGTATTGATTTACCCAATATGTTACTGACTCCTGGCTTAATTAATGCCCATGGGCATGCTGCCATGAGCTTATTTAGAGGTTTGGCCGATGACCTGGCGTTACATACTTGGCTAGAAAACCATATTTGGCCAGCTGAAGCGCGCTGGGTGGATGAAGACTTTGTCCGCATTGGCACCCGCTTGGCGTTAGCCGAGCAAGTAAAAAGCGGAATTACCTGCGTTTCCGATATGTACTTTTATCCAAAAATTGCCTGCGATGAAGTCCATCAAAGTGGCATTAAAGCGCAAATTACCGTACCCATGTTAGAGTTTGCGGCGCCCGGAGCCCGTGATCTAGATGACTCGATTCAACAAACCATCGCTTTATTTAATGAGCTGCGCCATCATCCACGCTTACACATTGGCTTTGGTCCCCATGCTCCCTACACTGTGCACGACGATGCGCTTAAGCAAATCGCTATGATCGCCAATCAACTGGATGCGCCGATCCAAATGCACGTGCACGAAACTCAGACGGAAATTAAAGACAGTTTACTTCGTTATCAAGAGCGACCGCTCGCACGTTTACAGCGACTAGGATTGCTTGGTCCACAATTTCAAGCCGTGCACATGACCCAAGTAAATGAAGAAGACTTAGCCTTATTAGTCTCCACACAAACCCAAGTTATTCACTGCCCTGAATCCAACCTAAAACTAGCCAGCGGTTTTTGCCCAGTCAATCGATTACTCGAAGCAGGAGTCAATGTTGCCTTGGGTACCGATGGTGCCGCAAGCAATAATGATCTGGATCTGATTAGCGAATCTCGTAGTGCTGCTTTCGTGGCTAAGGTGACTACCCACTCTGCCACTAGCCTTAATGCCCACCAAGCATTACGCATGGCCACCTTAAATGGCGCCAAAGCGCTGAATCTAGATACCCAAACTGGCAGTTTAGAACTGGGTAAACAGGCGGATATTATGGCTGTTGATCTATCAGGAGTGGCCCAGCAACCGGTGTATGATCCTGTCTCCCAGCTAATTTATACCTGTAATAGCAGCCAGGTTAAGCACGTTTGGGTCAATGGCAAGCAGCTGCTCAAACAAGGCGAATTACTACAAGTCGATGAGGCCCACTTAGTGCATGCTGTCAATCAGTGGGCTGATAAAATCAATCCCCAGCGCTTATAATCATTGAATACTTTTAAGGAATACAGCATGTTAAATCAGCGATCGTTACTGCTAGCCCTCTTGAGCTGCAGCGGGTTGTTACTCAGCGCCTGTAGTTCAGAGCCCAACAGCCGCCAAATGCAACAAGCGCTCGAGCAAGAGTTACAACAACTAAATAACCTCACCACTGGTTTTTTAGGCAATGAGGCAAAGCTTGAAGTACTTAAGGTAGAAAAACTCAGCTGCCACAACGCCAAACCCGCTGCCGGCTATACCTGCCAAATTGCCGTCACCACTAAGGCGCCATTATTAGGCGAATCAACTAAGCAAAGTCAGGTGCATTTTGTGCAAGGGGAAAATGGAAACTGGCACGTTCTCAACTAGCTTTAACCCAACGCTTGACTGCGCCATCGTCAGTCAAGCGTTAACTCAGCCGCGATAAACGCTTAAGGCATTAATACCTGCTCTAGAATAGGCCACACATTAGCCAACAAGATCGGCTGCGCCTCTGCCACGGGATGAATCCCATCGGCTTGCATCATACCCGCTACACCACCTATCCCCTCTAAAAAGAACGGTACTAACCTAATCTCATGCTCTGTTGCCAGCTGCTGATAGACCTTGGCAAAGTTTTGCGTATAGCGCGGCCCATAGTTGGGCGGCAACTGCATACCTAATAGCACTACCTGAGCCTGTTGCGCTGTCGCCAACTCAATCATCTGCTGTAAATTAGCGCGCATAGCATCCAGCGATAAACCGCGCAAACCATCATTTCCACCTAGCTCCAATACCACCACACTTGGCTGGTGCTCAGCTAATAACTGCGGTAAACGCTGTAAGCCTCCGGCCGTGGTATCGCCACTGATTGAGGCATTTACGACCCTGGCTGAAATATTTGCTTGCTTAATTTTTTGCTCTAACAAGGCAACCCAGCCCTGCTGAGTTTCCAGTCCGTAAGCGGCACTGATACTATCCCCTACCACTAACACTGTTTGCGCAAACGCGGCACTGACTAATCCAACCGCTAAATAAGCTACTAGCGCAATCTTGCTTAACCACTTTTTCATTGAGTGCTCCATGTCTGAACAGATTTTGACCGTACGCCAACTTTACCAAGATGTGACTACCGAAGAAGGCAGTTTGAACATTCTGCAAAACATCTCATTTAGTCTTAATCAAGGCGATAGTTTAGCTATTACTGGCAGTTCTGGCTCAGGTAAATCAACCTTGTTGGGCTTATTGGCCGGCTTAGATACGCCAAGTCAAGGCTCGGTCAAGCTGGCTGGCCATCTGCTTGAAACACTGAATGAGGATCAGCGGGCAGCAGTTCGCGCAGCCCATGTGGGTTTTGTATTTCAAGCGTTTCAATTACTGGACACCTTGAGCGCATTAGAAAATGTGATGCTGCCACTGGAGCTAGCAGGGACAAATAATGCAGCGCAACAGGCCTTAGAACTTCTGCAACGAGTTGGATTAGCTCACCGTACTAAACACACCCCCCGCCAACTATCTGGTGGTGAACAGCAACGAGTTGCCATTGCTCGCGCTTTTGCCGCGCGCCCACAAATTTTATTTGCCGATGAGCCTACCGGTAATTTGGATAGCAAAACGGGGCAGCATATTAGTGATCTGATTTTCGCCTTAAACCAAGAGCAAGGCACGACTTTGGTCCTTGTTACCCATGATGAACAATTAGCCCAGCGCTGCCAGCAGCAGTTGCGCTTAGAAGCTGGCCAACAGGTAGCTTTGTGATGCCGCAATCCATCTTCTCAGTACTATTCTTAGCTCTACGGCAATTATTGCGTGAAACTAAAGCCGGCGAAGTTCGGGTGTTATTTTTTGCCCTCTTAATTGCGGTGGCTGTGAGCAGCGCAATTGGCCATTTTGCTGAGCGTCTACAAGGAGCGATGCAATCACGGGCTGGCGAGTTTTTAGCCGCTGACTTAGTGCTATCTGGTACGGTGCCAGCGACTGCCGCGCAAATTCAAACCGGTGTTGCCCATCAGTTACGCCATGCCTCAACTGTCGAGTTTGCTACCATGCTGGCCAGCGAAGAGGCGCTACAATTAGTCAGCGTTAAAGCGGCCAGTCAGCATTATCCGCTGCGCGGTGAGCTAGGCAGCAGCACTGAAGTGTATGGCAATGAAGTTAAAGGTGATGCGCCGCAAGCTGGTGAAATCTGGCTTGAGCCCAGACTATTTGCCGCCCTCAAGATCAGTGTCGGTGATCTAGTTGACTTAGGTGCTATTCAATTAAAAGCTACTCGAGCGCTGACCTATGAGCCCGATCGTGGTGCTAGTTTTGCTAACCTAACGCCGCGGGGTATCATGCACCTAGATGACTTAGCGGCCAGCCAAGTGGTTCAGCCGGGCAGTCGTGTGCGCTATCGGGAGTTATGGGCCGGAGATGAAACTAATTTAACTGCCTATAAGCAAGCCATTGCTCTAACCGCTCAGCAGCAGTTTGAAGACCTAAATGATGGTAATCAGCAAGTAGGCAATGCCTTGCTGCGCGCTGAGCGCTACCTAAACCTTGCTAGCCTGGCTGCCATTTTGTTGGCGGCTGTAGCCGTTGCCTTATCAGCTAATCATTTTGCCCAACGGCGCTTAGACCATGCGTCTTTACTGCGTTGTCTAGGCCTAAGTCGTGCACATACGCTGCTTTTTTTCTTATTCCAACTGCTGTTTTTAGGGCTGAGTGCTGGCGTTTTAGGGGCATTAATGGGGATAGCAATTCAGGCAGGATTATTTACCGCCCTCAGCCAACTGCTCAATACTCCCCTACCCGCACTTTCTGCTGCGCCTTCTATTACTGGCATGGGCACTGGGTTCATTACCCTATTTGGTTTTGCTTTACCACCACTGTTGGCCCTTGGTCGCGTACCGCCCATTCGGGTATTACGCCAATCTGCGATGCCACCTGCAGCTAGCCAGCTCTTTATTTATGGCTTAGCGTTATTCGCCTTAATGCTACTGATGTGGCGGCTTAGTTTAGATTGGAGTTTAACCCTAGCTTTATTAGGCGGTGGACTTGTGGCAGCGACAATGCTCGGTAGCTTAGTCTGGTTTAGCTTAGCGGGCTTGCGCCGGCTACTCGCTACACGACAACTGGCATGGCGCTTAGGTTTTGGCCAGTTATTACGAAAGCCACTTGCTGCAATTGGTCAAGTCTTGGCGTTTGGATTAATTTTGCTCTCCATGGCTTTGATTGCTCTATTACGCGGTGAGCTGCTGGATAGCTGGCAAGCCCAATTACCCAGCGATGCACCTAATATTTTTGCAATTAATATTTTGCCCCATGAGCAGCAGGCTTTTGCTGAACATATCCAACGTTTTGATCCTCGGCCAGCAACGCTGTTTCCTATGCTGCCTGCACGCTTAAGTCAGATTAACCAACAACCAGCCAGCGAGTTTGTGGCAGCAGGCTCACAAGGCATGCAGAGTCTGCAGCGTGACCTTAACGTGACCTGGACAGAACACCTCCCTAGCGCCAACGCGATAACCAGCGGCCAGTGGTGGCAAGCAAGCGCTCAGGGTGCAGAAATATCAGTCGAGCAAGAGTTTGCTAAGCGTTTAGGCCTAAGCCTAGGTGATCGCTTAACCTTTACCTTTGGCGCGGTTGAGAAAACAGCTACCATTACCAGCTTAAGATCGGTTGATTGGAACAGTATGCAACCTAATTTCTTTGTGATTTTTTCACCCGATAGCCTAAACCAGCTTCCCTTTACCTGGATGACCAGCTTTTATCTAGCCGCTGACGAGCAACAGGATTTGGCAGCACTAAATCAGCAGTTCCCAAGTGTTACTCTGCTGCAAGTGGACGCTATTATTGAACAACTCCGCAGTATTCTGGCGCAGGTCACACTAGCGGTAGAATTTATTTTACTGTTCGTTTTGGCTGCAGGCTTAACCGTGTTATTTGCCGGATTACAAAGCACCCTAGCCGAACGCACCCAACAAGCAGGCTTGCTCAGAGCCTTAGGTGCCGAGCGGGCTTTGCTAGTCAAAACGAGACGCTACGAATTTGCCTTAATTGGTTTTATCAGTGGCAGCTTAGCTTGGCTTGGCACCGAGCTCAGCAGCTGGGTGCTGTACCGTTATGCTTTTGATTTAACTTGGTCTCCGCATCCTTGGTTACTGTTAGTGCCGCTGTTAGGCGCGGTCGTGATTTTAACTGCCGGTAGTTTAGGAACCCGTAAAGTACTTAATACCAGCCCAATGCAAACCTTACGCCAGGGATAAATAAAGGGAATAGCCTAGTTTAAGCTGCTGACTCATGCCAAGCCGTTAGCGTTTGTTACTTAAAGAGCTTCTAGCGTTCCATCATTAAAACAGTCCGTCCTTATTCAACCCTCTAATCTTGAGCTACAAGGTTAACTACTATCGATGCTGAAGTTGAATTAGTTGCATCACCGTAACTAATTCAATCCCTGTGACTCGATGATGCGAGGTGTATATGTCATTTCAATACCAACGTTTAGATAAAGATAACGCTGCGGTTCTGCTAGTGGATCACCAAGCAGGCTTACTGTCTTTAGCCCGTGATTTTAATGCCGACGAATTTAAAAATAACGTTATGGCATTAGTGGATATTGCCAACTTTTTTGAATTACCGACTATTTTAACGACCAGCTTTGAGCAGGGCCCTAACGGCCCTTTAGTTCCAGAACTAAAGCGTGCCTTCCCAGATGCGCCTTACATTGCCCGCCCTGGTCAAATCAATGCCTGGGATAACGAAGACTTTGTTAAAGCAGTTGAAGCAACCGGTAAAAAACAACTGATTATTGCCGGTGTCGTCACTGAAGTCTGTGTGGCTTTCCCAGCACTTTCTGCCATTGAAGCAGGGTATGAAGTGTTTGTGGTCACCGATGCATCGGGCACCTTTAATAAAACCACCCGTGATGCCGCTTGGGATCGTATGTCAGCGGCTGGCATACAATTAATGAGCTGGTTTGGCGTAGGCTGTGAACTGCATCGCGATTGGCGTAATGACATTGAAGGCTTTGGTGGTATTTTGGCAGGCCATTTACCGGCCTATTCCAACTTAATTCAAAGCCGCGACGACACTTTACAGCACAATAGCTAATTACTGCTGTGCTAACTCAGCATCACAGTGGCTTGCCTACTGTGATGCTTTTTAGTGTACGCTCAATGACACAATCACCGCCTGTCAGGATTAAGGAGTAACCGATGAGTTCATCTATCCATATGACCCCAGAACAATACGCTGAATGTCGGCATCATAGTCAGATCACTCCGCCTTTAGCCTTAACCGCGCGGGAGGCTACGCTGGGCGAAGGAATGAAAATTCGCCGCTTATTACCCCACCGCCAGCAGCGCATGATCGGTGCTTGGTGTTTCTTTGATCACGCCGGTCCCGCTGATGTAAGTCAAGGCTCCGGGGTACGTGTTGGGCCACATCCTCATACAGGCTTGCAAACTTTTAGTTGGATGATCGAAGGCGAAATTTTGCATCGTGACAGTCTAGGGGTAAAACAATTGCTCACCCAAGGCCAAGTTAATCTGATGACTGCAGGACGTGGTATTTCTCACTCTGAAGAGTCCCCAGAGCAACGTTCGCCGCAATTACAACTGGCCCAGTTTTGGATAGCCCTACCAGATGAAAAACGCTTTATCGAGCCCGCATTTGAGCATTACCCAGAGCTACCTAAGGTTGCACTGGAACAAGCCCAGTTAACGTTACTGGTAGGGGAAATGTTCGGTCACGTTTCACCCGTTGCAGTGCATACTCCACTGCTCGGCGCTGATATTACGAGCCAAGCAGCAACCACCCTTAACTTGCCACTTAATCCAGCATTTGAGTATGGCATTGCGGTACTCACCGGCAGTGCCAGAGTAGAAGATCAGCAATTACAACCGGGCACTTTGCTGTATTTAGGAAAAGGTCGAAGCCAGATTGATTTAGCAGTGTTAGAGGCCAGTCAAATCATTCTAATTGGCGGTGAGCCCTTTACTGAAGAAATCATGCTGTACTGGAATTTTGTCGCACGTAATAAAACCGAAGTGTTAGAGTTTATCCAGCTTTGGAAAGAAACCGATCACTTCGGCCAAGTCGTTGGTTATGAGGGCAAGCCTTTAGCTGCACCAGACTTGCGTTAAGCAATCTAAGGCTATTGTTGCCGCCATTACTGGCAGGAATAGCCTTCTGGCATTTTAACTTTAAATGCCAGCTCTTGCCGCTGACTGAGATCGACATAGCCCAACGCTCGCTCGACCAAAAAGTCTTCAACTTTTTTATCTTTACAGTGGATGTTACTTGAGCTGGCAATAACGCTAAGTACTGTTTGCTGACTCGCAGGATCAATTCCAGTTAATTTAAATTCGGAATAGCGAGTGTAACCTACTCGCTCGGAAGTACCGACTGGGCCGTAAACTGGGCGAGCACTTTGGCTGCATGCACGCCCACCTTGCTCATCACTGTAACAGTGGCTGAAGTATTCAGTATGGGTATAACCATAATCCGTAGCCTGATAGCTATAGGCTTGCTGCTCTGTGCTAACACTCAGTCGGAAAATAAGCTGCACATTATCTACAGACTGCTGAGCGCTAGCGACCATTACCTGCTGAAAGCCAAGCTGCCGAAGACCGTCAGCCACTTTGGGTAAATAATAACGCGCTTTTAATGCTTCAGCCCCTTGACCCTCTGCTTGCACCAATACGGGTGCGGTGTAGTTAAATTGATACTGCGGATCAGGCAAACTATGCAGGCTTAAAGGCATTACTGTACTGCACCCCAATAAACTTAAGCTGCTAAGGCTAAACAAACCGTAAACACAACTTTTCATTACCCTACTCCCGCCCACTTCCTACACCCAACAGCTATGGTGCCCCCTCAGCGCCAGCAAGCAACGAATTAAGCGTAACGAATGCCAACAATATACCAATGCGCCTCACCACTAGGGGTACGCACGATAACTTCATCATCTAAGGTTTTACCTAAGCACGCCTTAGCCATAGGTGACTTAAGAGAAATATAGTTTTTTTCACCATACACCTCTTCATCCCCCACAATTCTAAAGGTCAAACTTTCTCCCTGATCGTTTTCTAGCTCGCACCAAGCACCAAAAAATACCTTACCTTCTTGCACGGGGTGGTACTCAATTCGTTCAGCCACCTCAAATAATTTAGTGAGATAGCGAATACGCCGATCAATTTCCCTTAATTTTCGCTTATTGTATTGATAATCGGCATTTTCTGAACGATCTCCTAAACTCGCCGCCCAAGAGACTATTTGGGTTATTTCAGGACGATGCTCACGTATTAGATAACTGAGTTCGTTTTTTAATTTATCGTAGCCTTCGGCAGTCAGTAATGTTCGATGCTTCAAGATGGCTAACCTCAAACCCTAGAATAGACAATAAAAAAAGCGCCTAGCTGTCTAGACGCTTGCCGACTAAACCAATTACTTAGCGTAAATGCTTTGCATGATGGTGCAAGTGATCTTCAATAAAGCTGGCAATAAAGTAATAGCTATGATCATAGCCTTCTTGCATACGCAGTTTAAGTGGATAGTCAGCTGCTTTTGCGATTTTAGCTAAAACTTCGGGTTTGAGTTGTTCAGTTAAAAAACTATCTGCAGTGCCTTGATCTACTAAGGTTGGCAGTTTTTCTTTGGCTTGAGCCATTAACTCACAGGCATCCCACGCCTTCCATGTTTGACGATCTTCGCCCAAATAGTGACTAAATGCTTTTTCACCCCAAGGACAATTGATTGGATTGCTAATTGGAGCAAAGGCCGAGATCGATTGATAACGTCCTGGGTTCCGCATCGCGCAAACTAACGCTCCATGCCCGCCCATCGAGTGGCCACTGATACCGCGCTTATCGGTTACCTTAAACTGCTGCTCAATTAGCGCTGGTAATTCCTGCACCACATAATCATGCATTTGGTAATGGGCCTGCCAGGGCTGCTCGGTTGCATTGAGATAAAAACCTGCACCTAAGCCAAAATCCCACGCCTTTTCAGGATCATCAGCCACCTGCTCACCGCGCGGACTGGTATCAGGCGCCACAATGATAATTCCCAGCTCAGCAGCGACGCGTTGCGCTCCGGCTTTTTGCATAAAGTTCTCATCGGTGCAGGTTAAGCCAGACAACCAGTATAAAACCGGGCAAGCTTCACCTTGCAGCGCTTGTGGCGGCAAGAATACTGCAAACTCCATAGAGCAATTAAGGCTGCTGGACTGATGACGGTAACGATGATGCTCGCCACCAAAGCAAAGGTTAGAGCTAAGTTTTTCTAAAGACATACTGTTCCCCCAAAACATTAACGCCTTACCTGGCTAAGAATGTGCTTTTAAAGCGCTGCTTAGTCACTTAACTCAGCAGCGCTTCATTTCTCAAACGAGCGAATTAAAAATGAATCACACTACGAATACTTTTACCTTCTTCCATTAATTTAAAGGCTTCATTAATTTCATCCAGCCCCATGGTATGGGTAATAAAGGTATCCAGAGGAATTTCGCCGTTCTGAGCTTTTTCTACGTAATTAGGCAACTCAGTGCGACCTTTTACACCACCAAACGCACTGCCACGCCAAACGCGGCCAGTCACTAGCTGGAATGGACGCGTACTGATTTCTTGGCCCGCACCCGCCACGCCAATAATGGTCGACTCACCCCACCCTTTATGGCAACACTCAAGGGCAGCGCGCATTAGTTGCACGTTACCGACACATTCAAATGAGTAGTCCACACCACCGTCAGTCATTTCTACAATCACTTCCTGAATCGGTTTGTCATAATCTTTTGGATTAACAAAATCGGTAGCACCTAACTCTTTGGCGATATCAAACTTACTTGGATTAATATCAATCGCAATAATCCGGCTAGCTTTATTCATTTTGGCGCCGATAATCGCCGCTAAACCAATACCGCCTAAGCCAAAGATCGCCACAGTAGCGCCGGCTTCAACTTTAGCGGTGTTAATCACAGCACCAATACCTGTGGTAACGCCGCAGCCCAATAAACAGACTTTCTCTAATGGCGCTTCTTTTGGCACTTTAGCTAATGAAATCTCAGGAACTACCGTGTACTCCGAGAAGGTTGAGGTGCCCATATAGTGGTAAATGGGCTCTCCCTTATAGGAAAAGCGCGTGGTGCCGTCCGGCATTAAGCCTTTACCTTGGGTTTCGCGTACGGCTTGGCATAAGTTAGTTTTACCGGACGTGCAATACTTACAGGTACGGCATTCAGCGGTATACAAAGGAATTACATGATCGCCTACCGCAAGTGACGTGACGCCCTCACCCACAGCTTCGACAATTCCGCCCCCTTCATGGCCTAAAATCGCAGGAAACACTCCCTCTGGGTCTTCTCCAGACAAGGTGTAAGCGTCAGTATGGCACACCCCAGAAGCGACAATTTTGACTAAGACTTCGCCTGCTTTAGGCATTTCCACATCCACTTCAACCACTTCTAGAGGTTGCTTTGGACCAAAGGCCACGGCCGCACGGGATTTAATCGTTTTCATCTTCACTCTCCGATACAGTCTGTTAATTACAGGCTTTTATTCACTACTTCATACACGTCAGGCGATAACTGCGCGGCCTGTTGAATGCGTTGTAACTGTTTTTTCATCGCACTGCGTTGCGGCTCAGCAAAGCGCTGCCAGCGCGTTAGCGGAGCAAGTATCCTAGCCGCCATTTGTGGGTTTAATCGATCTAATTGTAAAATTTGCTCAGCTAAGAAAGCATAACCACTGCCATCAGCTTGGTGAAAGTTCACTAAGGACTGATTGGCAAAAGCACCTATTACTGAACGCACTTTATTCGGATTTTTAATGCTAAATTTAGGGTGTTGCATCAAGGTTTTCACTCGCCCTAAACCACCCTTTAAAAAGCTACCCGCTTGCACACTAAACCATTGATCCATGACTTGCGCATCATCGGCAAACTCCCGCTCAAATGCCGCTAATGCTTGCTGTTTCTCATAGCATAGACTGGAGTTAACCAGGCAGGTTAACGCAGCGAAGCGCTCGGTCATATTATCGGCATGCTCAAACTGATCAACGCAGGCTAAAACAATTTCAGGTAACTCAGTGAGCATTAAATAACTAAGTGCTACGTTCTGCCAGCGGCGGCGCGCCACATGGTCAGCCTGGGCTGAATACTCCACTTCTTGTGAAATATGACGGGCCGACTGATAACGAGTCCACAGCACATCTTTTAACTGTACCGCTATTTGCAAGCGTAACGCCTCACGCGCTTGGTGAATGGCTTGCACGTCTGCTTGAGTGAACTGCTCAATCAGATAGCTTTCACTTGGCAAACTAAAAATTTCAGCTTTTAAAGCCACATCCAGGGTTGGATCTTGAGCAACGGCTCCCAACGCGTGAATAAAAACGCTAAGATCGGCTTTGGCATCAGCCATCAACGCTTTAATCGCCCTAACCGCTAATTGCTGTCCTGCCTCCCAACGATTAAAGCCATCACTATCATGCTTGAGCAAAAATACTAATTGTTCAGTGCTATAAGCAAAGATTAAATTTACCGGGGCAGAAAAATCGCGCAGCAATGAGGGCACCGGCGCGTCTGTTACCTTTATAAACTCAAATGTTTGTTCTGCTTCAGTAACGACCAATACTCGAGTACCAATGCTCGCCTGAGTCTCGCCTGCCAGCTGTAACGGTAAATCACGCCCCTTAGCATCTAAGAGTCCCACAGCTAAAGGAATCACCAGGGGCGCTTTATCAGGCTGCCCCGGAGTCGCTGGACAACTTTGTTTTACCTTAAGGCGATAAACCTGCTGCTGTGGATCATAGTGATCAGTCACGTTTAATACAGGCGTACCGGCTTGACTATACCAGCGCTTAAACTGGGTTAAATCTTGCCCGCTAGCATCTTGCATGGCGGCAATAAAGTCATCACAAGTAACAGCTTGCCCATCATGCCTTGCAAAATACAAATCCGAACCTTGACGGAAGGCTTGCTCACCCAACAAGGTATGAATCATCCGAACAACTTCAGCACCTTTTTCATAAATGGTTAAGGTATAGAAGTTGGAGATTTCTAGATATTCCTCTGGTCGCACTGGGTGCGCCATGGGACCCGCGTCTTCAGCAAATTGATGGGTACGCAGATAAGCTACATCTTCAATTCGCTTTACCGCTTTCGAGTTCATATCCGCGGAAAATTGCATATCACGAAAGACCGTAAAGCCTTCTTTTAGTGATAGTTGAAACCAATCACGACAGGTTACTCGGTTACCTGACCAGTTATGAAAGTATTCATGGGCCACAATGCTTTCAATTCGCTGATAAGTCGCATCAGTCGCGGTTTCGGGCTTAGCTAACACGCAACTGGAGTTAAAAATATTTAACCCTTTGTTTTCCATTGCGCCCATATTGAAATCATCCACGGCCACGATCATAAAAATATCTAAATCGTATTCACGCCCATACTTTTCTTCATCCCAGCGCATGGATTTTTTTAAGCTATCCATACCATGCTGGCATTTATCAATATTCTTTGGTTCGACATACAGCTGCAGTGTCACCTCACGACCACTGAGCGTAGTGAAGCGATCTTCAACGCACCATAAATCACCAGCGACTAAAGCAAATAAATACGCTGGTTTTTTAAATGGGTCTTCCCAGGTCGCCCAATGCCGTCCCTCCTCAGCTTGACCACTAGCAATTAAATTGCCATTTGAGAGTAAGACCGGATAACGGTTTTTATCCGCACTTAAGGTCGTGGTAAAGCGACTCATGACATCTGGACGATCAAGGTAATAGGTAATTTTACGGAAGCCTTCCGCCTCACACTGGGTGCAGAACATACCGCCGGACTTATATAAACCCTCAAGCGCGGTATTGTTTTGCGGCTCAATACGCACGGTACTGTCGATCACAAAGGCTTCACTATCAGGCTGCAAACTAAGCTGATAAGGGCTGAGCTGATACTCGTCGGCGCTGAGCTCACGATCATTCAGTGCCAGCCGCTGCAAACTGAGTTCCTGTCCGTCTAAATGTAACGGCGGTAAATTCGTGTCTAAAGCGGGGTTACGCTGCATTACCAGCTGCGCATGAACTAACGCGTACTCTTCGTATAACTCAAACGTAAGATGGGTTTCGTTAATTAAGTAATCAGGCTGCTGATAAGCACTTAAACGAATCATTTGCGGTTGTTCTGTACGCATAGGTTCCTCGTTGCGAAATAAGATAACAATCGTTTAGACACTCACAGACGCTTGCACGCTGAGTGCCGTTTGGTAAGCGGTATATTTACGCAAATTAATGACGCCAGTATCAAAAATTAAATACTGCCCTTTTAAACCCAGCAATGTACCTTCAGCCGCGGGTTGCTTATCTAAATTAAAACTACTGATCTTGCTCAGGTACTGCTCAACGGGATAGCTAATTTCTAACACAGTTGCGCTGTTAATCGGCTGAATGGCTTGGAGACCAAAGCGTTGTTGGAGTTCAGTCAGTGCTGGCTGACAAGTTTGGGTAATCTGATCGCGTATCTGCGGCAAATCTAAAGGTTCTGCTTCTGCCCGTAGCAAAGCACGCCAATTCGTGCGATCGGTGACTTGGCTGCGCAAAATATCTTCTACCAATCCCGATTGTTGGCGAGTCGCTACGCGAAAAATCGGCAAGGCTTGAGCAGCGCCCTGATCTAGCCAACGCGTCGGCACTTGGTTAGCTCGCGTAATACCTACTTTAACCCCAGTCGAATTAGCCAAGTACACAATGTGCTCGGTCATGCAAAACTGGCTAGCCCAAGTTTCATCACGGCAAGTGCCTTGATCAAAATGGCACTTTTCAGGGCTCATAATGCAGGTATCGCATTGCGGTAAAGCCTTAAAGCATGGCCAGCAATAACCTTGGGCAAAACTTTTTTTGGTTTTTCGCTGGCAGTGAATGCAATGAATCTCACCTAAATGCGTCAGTTTTAACTGCTTACCAATCAGCTCGTTCATCGCAATCGTTTGATTGCCTAAATTGAGCTGGTACTCTGCCACTGGATCACCAAGGGCAATGTGCATTTTATGCAACGTTCCACGGCTTAACTCTTGCATCAATGGAGCGTACCTGCAGCCGGTGCAAACAAGCTGTCATCTACTTCGGCTAGTTTTTTACTCTGTGAGGCACAGGCTTGTCCGCCCATATACCCAGTGCGTTGCTCTTCAGGTAAGTTTTTTTGCTCCCAGGCGATCATTGCCATCAAGCTAATTTCTTTTTGCTCTTGGGTTAGTTTACGGCCATCCGACCACTTGCCAATCTCCACTGCTAACTTTAACTCTTGATAGATTTCAGGAGTAATATTTTGAATCATCGCTAAAAAATTCTGCATAGATAATTACCGCACCTGTTGTTGTTTTGCTCGCCAGCCGCCGACTGCGCCAGCTAAGCATCCTACGATAAGCCCACTGACGTGCGCCGCATTGGCAATTGCCCCAAAACCGAGCCAAGTCACAATGCCGGTTAAGCATAACACTAACCAAGCTAACATCATGACGACCACGCCTTTAGGCAAACTAGTAAAGGCACTCGGCACTTGCCGCTGATACAACCAGCAATAGCCCAGTAAGGCATACAGCACGCCAGACAACCCACCAAATAAACTGGGTCCAGAAAAAAAATATTGCGCGTAGTTCGATAGTCCACCGGCAACTAGAGTTAATAGCAAGAGAAATAAGCCGCCATGCCGCAACTCAATACGTTTACCTAGCTCCCAAAACCACAGACTGTTCATTGCCAAGTGTAAAAAACCAAAGTGAATCAAAATCGGACTGATTAATCGCCACCACTGCCCGCTTTCTAAGCTAGCATTTAAGCTTGAAAAATATAGGTAAGGGGCTTGTACATAAAAGTCAGTAAAACTGAAATAGCTTAAGGTGTGAAAGTTCTCGCCCACTTGGGTGATTAATGCAACTAACGCCGTCAGTATTAAAACAGTCGTTGTCATAGGCGCACGTTTTAATTGGCCTAATACAGGACGAGTCAGCGATGAACGCTGATAGGTTTGGGTATGCGTCAACTCCCCGGCTTGCCACGCTTGGTACAAAGCCTCTACTTGCTGTTGCTGAGCCTGCAGTATCCATAGTTCTTGCTGCCCTGCATGCTCAATCACCCGATGCATAATCTGCTGCGCATTAAGTAAAGCCAGTAATGGGCTTAGATCTTGATCCAGTGGTAGCGCTAACGCTTTTACAAACTGCATACACCCTCTTTAGCTGATGCCAAGCATCCTAAAATTAAACCGCATTCACCCAAACAAACTTATTGGGTAGCAAGACGTCTTCTGCATCAAGTCGATAAGCGACTAACTTACCCCCATTGACTGCACTGTAATCTAAGCACGCCACATTAGGCCGAATCATCGTTGGATGCCCTTTACGCCAATAATGACCAACAAACAATATCGGCTGCAAACGATCATAGCGCATCAAAGATGCACGATAGCTCATAGGCAAAGGCTCATTGGCAATCGCCTCAGGTAGTGCATCCGGCTGAAACACTAAATCACCGTAAGTTTCAGGCTCTTGCTCCTCTTCCCAAAACTTGCTGCGAAAAAACGAGCGAATATAGCCATCACTACTGACTTGTGATGCGCCATGGGGTAACCGTAAATTAATGCCACGTAATAATCGGTTAAACACTTGATCAGCAAAACTGCCTTGAAAGGCTGCTTGCTGTAAAAACGTACGATCAATTCGTCCATCAGGATAACTGCTACGCAGCGTATCAATTAAAGGCTGATCCCATAAAGCATGAACTAAACGAAAACGCCCCGCATCAAGAAATAACGGTAAGCTATGAAACCAAGTGACAAAATCCTTCCAATCATAAGGATGGGCAACAAACTGCGTATGGGTTTCCGCCTGTAAACGGGCATGACGTTTAGTATGCTCTCGCACAAAAAGTTTACCGCTACCAGCTGGCGCTGGCGTATTCCACGCCAGTGCATAAAATTCATGATTGCCCATAATACAATGCGCCTGCCCTCGATCCACCATGTCATGGACTAGGTGCAAGGCTTCACGAATCTGTGGGCCACGGTCAATAATATCGCCTAGAAACAGCATTTGCCGCGTTGGATGCTGCCAAATGCCTTTAATTCGCCGATACCCCAGCTGCTCTAATAAACGCACTAAGGTAGCGGCACATCCATGGATGTCACCTACTACATCATAGCCACGAGCAGAATCTAACCACATTAGTCTTGCCCTTTACCTAATCGACTGCCCCAACCCAATTTATCGCGGCAGACTGCGTAGTAATTATGATCAAGGGGATGAATTAAGTTCAGTTTTTGTGGTTTACGCTGAATATGCAGCGTATCGCCTGGTGCACAGGTAACATGGTTTTGCCCATCACAAGACACCAAGGGGTAAATGGTTAAATCCGTTGACACCACCACTTTCAGTTCACTGTCTGCACTGACTACAATTGGGCGACTAGATAAGGTATGCGGATACATCGGTACCACCACGATGACATCTAGCTTAGGGTGCATAATCGGGCCGCCTGCAGACAAAGCATAAGCCGTAGAGCCAGTTGGCGTAGAAATAATGAGTCCATCGGCTTTTAAGCTGTACACAAACTGGCCATCAATAAATAGCTCAAACTCAATCATACGCGTTGATTTACCTGGATGCAGCACTACATCATTCAGCGCATCGGCTTGTCCAATTGGCTGACCATCACGGCGCACTTCGGTTTCCAGTAAAAAGCGCTGTTCGGTGGTATAACGCCCAGATAATACCTCGGCAATTTTTTCTTCCATTTCATCGGGCGCAATATCGGTCAAAAAACCTAAATTACCACGATTAATCCCGAGCACCGGCACTTTAGAGCGGGCCAAAGCCCGCGCTGCGCCAAGCATACTGCCATCACCACCAACGACAATGACTAAGTCACAGATTTCACCTAACATTTTTCGGGAGCAGGTTTGCAAATGATGACCGGGCAACAGCTCGGCAATGGTGTCTTCTAAAATCACATGCAAATGCCGACTGAGCAAATAGCGCTTGAGTCGACGAATAGTCTCCAGTACCTTCGCACTGCCCATGCGCCCAATAATGCCAATATTACGAAACTGTTCCATAAGGCTCCTGCCCAGCTCGAAGAAAAATAATGAATACTCAGCGGCTCACGCCAACCACTTAGTCAGCTTTCTTTTGAATCCAATATTCAAACTCTGAGTCTTGCACTTGTTGTGCCAACAACACATGCCCCAAAAATGTACAAAATTTAGGTATATCACGTTGGGTTGAAGGGTCAGTAGCAATGACGTGTAACACTTCACCCGCCTGCAATTGGCGCACACTATTATGCAGCATCATCACTGGCTCAGGACAAAACAAGCCTCGCGCGTCTAATTCGCTGGCAATCATTAGTTGCTGGGGATCCACTGCTTGTTGGTTATGATTCATACGGTACTCACTACATTATATTAATTCACGCGCCCAGCGGCTGGCTGACTACTCGCCATCGCCCGCAACTGATTCAACCGACGCCCGTCACGTTTGATGCCGTATATCTGTGACCACATCAGACTAAATAGTCAGCTTATGGTCTTTACCAAAACATTAGACCTCGGTAAGGTTAGCCTCATTCTATCCCTTCCTCTGCCTGTCTGCATCGGCAGAGCATTAATCTACAGCATGAAAGAAGAATGAACCATGACCGAACTTGTTGATTACTCCCTAGACAATGGCATTGCCACCCTAACCTTGCAAAACGGTAAAGTGAATGCCATCTCACCTGATGTAATTGCCTGCTTTAATCAGTGCTTAGATCAAGCAGAAAAAGACCGTGCCGTAGTGATCATCACTGGTAAAGAAGGTATTTTATCAGGCGGTTACGATCTTAAAGTAATGACTTCCGGCCCTGAGCACGCAGTAAACTTAGTCAGCCTAGGCTCCACCCTCTCAGCCCGTTTATTGGCCCATCCGTTTCCTGTCATTGTGGCCTGCTCTGGACATGCGGTAGCTAAAGGCGCTTTTTTACTGCTCAGTGCTGATTATCGCATTGGTGTCAGCGGTCCTTTCAATATTCAACTAAATGAAGTGCAAATTGGCATGACCATGCACCATGCCGGTATTGAGTTGGCGAAAAATCGCTTAACACCGGCTAGCTTTGAACGCTCGGTGATTAATGCCGAACCCTTTAGCCCAGAGCAAGCAGTCGCTGCAGGCTTTTTAGATCAGGTAGTCGCCCCTGAAGCACTGATGGCCACTGCAAAAGCCACAGCAGAAATGATGAAAAAGCTGAATATGAATGCACATAAAAACACTAAACTCAAAGTACGCAAGCAGCTTTTAGCAGATCTCGCCCAAGCGGTAGAGTTAGATAAAGCGCACTTAGGTTAATTCTAGCGCGTTTATTCTTATACAGTTATTCCGAAATAGAATAAGGAGCTAGATATTAGCTCCTTTACTGCATTTTGATCGTTACCTTAAGGTTGCTTAGTCGGCTGAGAGTAGCTTTCTCTTAGCAAATCAGCTACAAAGCTGTTTAGGAAACCATAGAGTCATTATGCAGAAAAGGAGACTGTTATGAGAATTTGCTTTCCTGCAGCCGCAGAGCGTTTAGGCTATTTGCTATTAACCTGTTTATTACTGCATGGCTGCTTGGCTGAAGCTGATTTCACACCCCCCTGAAACAGCTATCGAAGCGCAACTCACCCACCATCTTCCCGCCCTTACCGAACAACTCAGTACCACCACCTTGCAACCCCAGAGCGAGTTTGTCTTGCCTGAGGCTGAAGTAGCATACGCTGAAGAGGATGAAACCTTTGTCTTCTAACGGCTACCCCAGCTCAGATCACCGCCAAACGCTGGACTAAGCCAGTGCCGCCAATGCCGCTAGGTAATCTGGCTCTTCAGTAATTTCTGCTACTAACTCACTGTAAAGCACTTCGTTATCTTCATCGAGCACAATCACCGCCCGCGCACCTAAACCGGCTAACGGCCCTTCGGCAATATCAACTCCATAGGCTTGAAAAAAGTCTGGATCACGCATAGTGGATAACATCACCACTCGCTCTAAGCCTTCGGCGCCACAAAAGCGCGCTTGAGCAAAGGGTAAATCCGCTGAAATACACAAAATGCGGGTATTTTTTAACTCCGACGCTTTCTCATTAAACTTACGCACTGAAGTAGCACAGGTCGGTGTATCAATACTTGGAAAAATACTAATAATTTTACGCTGTCCATCTAGACTAGCAAGACTCACTTCCTCCAAATTAGAGCCGACCAAGCTAAAGCCTGGCGCGGTATCGCCTGGTCGTGGAAAGTTGCCATCAATGCGTACTGGGCTATTTTTAAATGTTACTTGAGACATACCACTCACCTTAAACAGTTATCGTTGATTGGAAGAAATACTATGGCTTTGATCCGCAAAATATTGGCGGGTTAATTGAATGACTAAAGGACTTAATAAGAGTAAAGCCAGCAAGTTTGGCAACGCCATTAATCCGTTCAGAGTATCGGCCAACAGCCAGACAAACTTCAGCTTAACTAAGGCGCCTATCGGCAACGCTAACACCATCAGCACGCGGTACGGAACTACCGCTTTAGTCCCAAGCAAATACTCCCAGCAGCGCTCACCGTAATAGCACCAACCTAAAATCGTGGTAAAAGCAAACACCACTAAGGCCAGTGTAAGAATATAGCCGCCAACTCCAGGCAAAGCACTTTCAAATGCCGCAGAAGACAGCACTGCACCACTCTCACCTGAACTCCAAACACCAGTACAAACAATGGCTAAGCCAGTCATGCTACATACAATTAAGGTATCAATAAAGGTTCCCATCATGCCAATTAAGCCAGAGCGCACAGGACTATTACTGGTGCCAGCGGCCTGGGCAATCCCCGCACTACCCAGCCCTGCTTCGTTAGAAAAGATCCCCCGAGCCACGCCCATTTGAATCGCCACAATCATTGCTGAACCAGCAAAACCACCTACGGCCGCATGACCATTAAAGGCTGACTCTACAATCAGCTTAAATGCCCCTGGAATTGCCGTATAATTAATCGCCAGCACCACCAAGGCGGCCATTACATAGGCTACACACATAAAGGGCACTAAAGTTTGAGCCACTCCCCCAATGCGCTTAATGCCACCCAGTACGACTAAGCCTACTGCAACCATTGCGATTAAACCGGTTATCCATAATGGCACCGCAAACACATTGGCTAAGGCATCGGCCATGCTGTTGACTTGCACCAGATTACCGATCCCAAAACTGGCTAAACCGCCAAATAAAGCAAAGGCTGCGCCTAACCAAGCCCAGCGCTGATGTAAACCATTTTTAATGGCATACATCGGCCCTCCAACAAACTCTCCTTGAGCATTTTTCTGCCGAAAATGTACGGCTAAGACCACTTCTGCATATTTTGTTGCCATGCCAACCAATGCTGTACACCACATCCAAAACAGCGCACCCGGCCCACCTAAGGCAATTGCTGTCGCCACTCCAGCAATGTTTCCCGTGCCCACCGTAGCGGCTAACGTCGTCATAAGTGCGGCAAAAGGACTGATATGTCCCAAGTGCGCCGCCCCTGTTTCACGGCCTCGCCATAGCTCTTTAAAGCCCAAACTGATCCTTAACAGCGGCATGCCTTTTAAACGCAGCATTAGATAAAACCCGGTACCCAACAAGGCAATCAGCATGGGAACACCCCAGACCAAGCCGTTAATCGTTGTTACCCACTCCGAAATCAATTCCATTAGTTGCACCCACTCATAAAGACAGCTCAGTAGTTTGCAGCAGGATTTTATCGGGTCAAGTTCTATCTGGTATTTTTTCTTCAGCTGTGCAGCAGCAAAACTGTCCGTTTTTTAGTAAGATCGCTCCTTTTCATGGACAATCTATTATGAATGCGCAAAAACGCTACGAAATTTTTAGTCGCTTTCGCGAAGATAATCCTAAGCCAGAAACCGAGCTTAACTACAGCAACCCTTTCGAGCTACTGATTGCCGTAATCTTATCGGCACAAGCCACCGATGTAGGTGTTAATAAAGCCACCGATAAGCTATTTCCCGTAGCTAACACCCCAGAAGCAATCTTTGCCTTAGGCTATGATGGGTTATGCGAATACGTCAAAACCATTGGCCTCTATCCAACCAAAGCCAAAAATATTATTAAAACTTGCCAAATACTGATCGAGCAGCACAACAGTCAAGTGCCGCAAACTCGGGCTGAACTAGAAGCGCTACCTGGCGTAGGCAGAAAAACGGCAAATGTGGTGCTTAATACCGCCTTTGGGCAAATCGCCATGGCTGTTGATACTCATATCTTTCGAGTAAGTAATCGCACCGGAATTGCACCGGGTAAAAACGTATTAGAGGTTGAAAAAAAACTTCTACGCTTGGTGCCTAAAGAGTTTTTACTAGATGCACACCATTGGTTAATCCTGCATGGCCGTTACGTTTGTCAGGCTAGGAAACCACGCTGCGGGAGCTGCCGGATTGAGGATCTATGCGAGTTCAAAGAGAAAACCTCTGATTAATTAATCTAATCTAATAAATTAATAGAACCGATAGATTTTTTCATATTTACCTAGATAAAAATAATAGATATAAGGTGCGCCAACGCCCGCCGTTAGGAGATAAATATGAGTGATGATATTGAGCTAGATGACGATTTTTTAGATGATGATGCAGATCCCGTAGTTGAAGAAGACACACCAGCAGAAACCAGTAAAAGCAGTCTAACCAGACGCCGAGTTATAGATAACTTACTTGAAGAAAGACGTCTACAAAAAGAACTTGCAGACTTTGATTTCGACTTTGACGATTAATCAACCTGAGTAGAATCACGCTATTAATCTGCTGCTAGCTAGGAAACTCGCCGTTATTGAGCCGAGTTTCCAGCCGTGCCTGAGTTAAAGCTCTATGCGAACACTTTTAGCAGACTTTTCTGCTTTAGCAACCGCTGATTCAATGCTCTCCGCTCTTGCTAAAGCAACGCCCATGCGTCGCTCGCCATCAACGTCTGGCTTACCAAATAAACGCAAGCTGGTATCTGGTTCAGATAAAGCCACGGTTAAGTTAGCAAAGCTCACTTCTTCAGAACAGCCGCTGGCTAAAATCACTGAAGAGGCGCTGGGGCCATGCTGGACAATATTGGGAATCGGTAAACCTAAAATAGCCCGCGCATGCAATGCAAACTCTGAGAGATCCTGCGAAATCAGCGTGACTAAACCTGTATCGTGGGGCCGTGGCGAGACTTCGCTAAACCATACTTCATCACCTTTCACAAATAGCTCGACACCAAATACCCCGCGTCCGCCTAAATCATCGGTAATGGTTTTAGCAATATATTTCGCTTGTTCAAGGGCAACTGTAGACATTGCTTGAGGCTGCCAAGACGACTGATAGTCACCATTTTCTTGACGATGCCCAATAGGTTCACAATATAAGGTGCCCTGCGCATGACGCACTGTGAGTAAAGTAATTTCATAGTCAAAGTCAATAAAGCCTTCAACAATGACACGCCCAGCTCCTGTACGCCCGCCTTCTTGTGAGTGCTGCCAAGCACTGGCTAAATCTGCAGCACTACGCAGTACGCTTTGACCTTTACCAGAAGAGCTCATTAACGGCTTAACCACACAAGGATAACCGAGTTTCTCTACGGCTAACTGATAGTCATCATAATCATCAGCAAAAAAATAGGGAGAAGTAGGTAACTCGAGTGTTTCTGCAGCTAAACGACGGATACCTTCCCGATCCATGGTGAGCTGAGCAGCACGCGCGGTAGGAATAACGGTGAAACCCTCATCCTCTAGCTGCTTAAGGGTCTCAGTCGCAATCGCCTCAATTTCTGGGACAATAAAATGCGGCTCCTCCTGCTCAATAATTGCGCGTAGCGCTTCACCATCAAGCATATCGACTACATAGCTACGATGCGCTACCTGCATGGCCGGCGCATTGGCATAACGATCAAGGGCAATGACTTCCACACCTAATCGCTGCAGTTCAATAGTTACTTCTTTACCTAGCTCACCTGAGCCACAGAGTAAAACTCGCGTTGCGCTATCAGATAGCGGCGTTCCTAAACAGGGCATACATTCCTCAACGTACCGTAAACATGGCAGTACAATACACCAAATAAAGCCTAGTTAGAAATAACCAATAAGTCAGTTGACTACTTTTGTGCCCGTTGCTTAATTCTTTCTAAAACGGCCAAACGCTGTTCGTTATTCATCTTCCCCCACTGGCTAATTTCCTGCCCAGAACGTAAACACCCCATACAAATATCATTAATATCTAAAGCACAAATACTGACACAAGGCGATTTCACTGGACGTTCTTTACTATTCATCTCAGCACTCATTTTAATCGGATTAAACTCTGTTGGTAGCGCTTAGCATTTTCCACATAATGGATAGCATTCAGTTTCAATTGAGTAACCTGCTGTTCAGTTAACTGCTTAACCACTTTACCCGGTGAACCAACCACCAAACTATTGTCTGGAATTTCTTTACCCTCAGCAATTAAAGTATTAGCACCAATGATGCAGTTTTTGCCGATGATCGCCCCATTTAAGATCACCGCATTAATTCCAATTAAACTCCCATCACCGACGCTACAGCCATGCAGCATTGCATTATGGCCGACTGTAACATGCTGACCTAAGGTCAAGGGATATCCCATATCGGTATGCATAACCGCGCCATCTTGGACATTACTGCCGACACCGATCTGGATTAACTCATTATCGCCACGCAACACCGCACCAAACCAAACACTACTGTCTTGTGCTAAACGCACCTTACCAATTACCACTGCTGTTTCAGCAACCCAAGCGCTAGGATCAATCTCAGGAGTATTCTCATTTAAAGCATAAAGCATTTTATTATTCTCTTTCTGTAAGTTGAGCAGGAGGGACCCGCAAATCAATATTGAGCCCATAAATCACATTGATCAGCTCAACGATCATGACTGCGGTTAGCCCCCAAATTTTGTAGCCTTGGAAAAAATAGCTTGGCACGTACCAACTTTCACCTAAGTAATCGATACGATGAGTGATACTACGAGGGTCATTGGCAAAAAAATCCAGCGGCACACTAAACACTGAAGCGATTTCAGCTTCATTGGCCTTATATTCTAAAAAACTAGGCACGATACCGACAATAGGCGTGACTTTCACCCCATGCAAAGAGACCAGTTGACTCATTGGCCCCACTACTTCGACAAGGCCTGGAGCCAAGCCGATTTCTTCTTCCGCTTCCCGTAGCGCGGTGTATATCAAGTCAGGATCTGTTGCATCTTGATGACCACCAGGAAAGGCTACCTCACCACTATGCGTAGACAAGCCACTCGCTCGCAAGGTCAGAATAATTTCAGGGGATTCTGTGCGAGTCATAGGCACTAGGACAGCTGCCTCCGCTCGAGCAGCAGCTGCTAGTTGTCTTGGCCGATGCGTTTTAACTTTATTTACCACTTGATCTAACATAGCCCACCTTTTTGTTTCATCATGCCATGCTTTACACGCTGAGAAAACTAAACTAATGAGTAAGCCGAACGCTTTAAAATATAGCAAATGAAAAGTTAACCTTAAAAACTAATAAATCCTAAGCAAAAAAAATCCCCTGTCGCGATGAGCGTACAGGGGATTTTTGTTTGGCGCTTGACGATGACCTACTCTCACATGGGGAAACCCCACACTACCATCGGCGATACATCGTTTCACTACTGAGTTCGGGAAGGGATCAGGTGGTTCCAACGCTCTATGGTCGTCAAGCAATTCTTTAGAAGTTCCGTTGTGGGCTGGGCAATTGTGCCTCGGCTTGGTCGTGCCTTCGAATTAGGTATGTAATAGTAGTTGATTCGGTGTTTTGAGTTCAACTAAATTTTCGTTGTTTTGGTATCAACCAGACCCAAATTGTTTGGGTGTTATATGGTCAAGCCTCACGGGCAATTAGTATTGGTTAGCTCAACGCCTCACAGCGCTTACACACCCAACCTATCAACGTCGTAGTCTTCGACGGCCCTTTAGGGGATTCAAGATCCCAGTGAGATCTCATCTTGAGGCACGCTTCCCGCTTAGATGCTTTCAGCGGTTATCGTTTCCGAACATAGCTACCCGGCAATGCCACTGGCGTGACAACCGGAACACCAGAGGTTCGTCCACTCCGGTCCTCTCGTACTAGGAGCAGCCCCTCTCAAATCTCAAACGTCCACGGCAGATAGGGACCGAACTGTCTCACGACGTTCTAAACCCAGCTCGCGTACCACTTTAAATGGCGAACAGCCATACCCTTGGGACCGGCTTCAGCCCCAGGATGTGATGAGCCGACATCGAGGTGCCAAACACCGCCGTCGATATGAACTCTTGGGCGGTATCAGCCTGTTATCCCCGGAGTACCTTTTATCCGTTGAGCGATGGCCCTTCCATACAGAACCACCGGATCACTAAGACCTACTTTCGTACCTGCTCGACTTGTTGGTCTCGCAGTTAAGCGCGCTTTTGCCTTTATACTCTTAGACCGATTTCCGACCGGCCCGAGCGCACCTTCGTACTCCTCCGTTACTCTTTAGGAGGAGACCGCCCCAGTCAAACTACCCACCATACACTGTCTTCGATCCGGCTTACGGACCTGAGTTAGAACCTCAAAGTTGCCAGGGTGGTATTTCAAGGATGGCTCCACTGCAACTGGCGTCACAGTTTCAAAGCCTCCCACCTATCCTACACAAACAACTTCAAAGTCCAGTGCAAAGCTATAGTAAAGGTTCACGGGGTCTTTCCGTCTTGCCGCGGATACACTGCATCTTCACAGCGATTTCAATTTCACTGAGTCTCGGGTGGAGACAGCGCCGCCATCGTTACGCCATTCGTGCAGGTCGGAACTTACCCGACAAGGAATTTCGCTACCTTAGGACCGTTATAGTTACGGCCGCCGTTTACCGGGGCTTCGATCAAGAGCTTCGCTTGCGCTAACCCCATCAATTAACCTTCCGGCACCGGGCAGGCGTCAGACCCTATACGTCCACTTTCGTGTTTGCAGAGTCCTGTGTTTTTAATAAACAGTCGCAGCGGCCTGGTATCTTCGACCAGCCAGAGCTTACGGAGCAAGTCCTTCACCCTAGCCGGCGCACCTTCTCCCGAAGTTACGGTGCCATTTTGCCTAGTTCCTTCACCCGAGTTCTCTCAAGCGCCTTGGTATTCTCTACCCGACCACCTGTGTCGGTTTGGGGTACGGTTCCTAACTATCTGAAGCTTAGAAGATTTTCTTGGAAGCATGGCATCAACCACTTCATCCTCATAAGAGGACTCGTCATCAGCTCTCGGCTTTAAGATCCCGGATTTGCCTAAGATCTCAGCCTACTGCCTTAAACACGGACAACCAACGCCGCGCTGGCCTAGCCTTCTCCGTCTCTCCATCGCAATAGTTAGAAGTACAGGAATATTAACCTGTTTCCCATCGATTACACTTCTCAGTCTCACCTTAGGGGCCGACTCACCCTGCGTCGATTAACGTGGCGCAGGAAACCTTGGTCTTTCGGCGTGGAAGTTTTTCACTCCCATTATCGTTACTCATGTCAGCATTCGCACTTCTGATACCTCCAGCAAGCTTCTCAACTCACCTTCACAGGCTTACAGAACGCTCCTCTACCGCACACTCAAAAGAGTGCACCCGTAGCTTCGGTGTATGGTTTGAGCCCCGTTACATCTTCCGCGCAGGCCGACTCGACTAGTGAGCTATTACGCTTTCTTTAAAGGGTGGCTGCTTCTAAGCCAACCTCCTAGCTGTCTAAGCCTTCCCACATCGTTTCCCACTTAACCATAACTTTGGGACCTTAGCTGACGGTCTGGGTTGTTTCCCTTTCCACGACGGACGTTAGCACCCGCCGTGTGTCTCCCATGCTCGCACTTGCTGGTATTCGGAGTTTGCATCGGGTTGGTAAGTCGAGATGACCCCCTAGCCGAAACAGTGCTCTACCCCCAGCAGTGATACATGAGGCGCTACCTAAATAGCTTTCGAGGAGAACCAGCTATCTCCGGACTTGATTAGCCTTTCACTCCGATCCACAGGTCATCCCCTAATTTTTCAACATTAGTGGGTTCGGTCCTCCAGTTAGTGTTACCCAACCTTCAACCTGCCCATGGATAGATCGTCCGGTTTCGGGTCTATACCCAGCGACTATTCGCCCTATTAAGACTCGCTTTCGCTACGCCTTCCCTATTCGGTTAAGCTTGCCACTGAATATAAGTCGCTGACCCATTATACAAAAGGTACGCAGTCACAGAACAAAGTCTGCTCCTACTGCTTGTACGCATACGGTTTCAGGTTCTATTTCACTCCCCTCTCCGGGGTTCTTTTCGCCTTTCCCTCACGGTACTGGTTCACTATCGGTCAGTCAGTAGTATTTAGCCTTGGAGGATGGTCCCCCCATATTCAGACAAAGTTTCTCGTGCTCCGTCCTACTCGATTTCACTTCTATAACGTTTTCGTATACAGGACTATCACCTACTATGGTCACGTTTCCCACCGTGTTTTACTAACGTTAAAGAAGCTTAAGGGCTGGTCCCCGTTCGCTCGCCACTACTAAGGGAATCTCAATTGATTTCTTTTCCTCCGGGTACTTAGATGTTTCAGTTCCCCGGGTTCGCCTCTTGCACCTATGTATTCAGTACAAGATACCTAACTTATGTTAGGTGGGTTTCCCCATTCAGAGATCTCCGGATCAAAGGTTATTTGCCACCTCCCCGAAGCTTATCGCAGGCTATCACGTCTTTCATCGCCTCTGACTGCCAAGGCATCCGCCGTATGCGCTTATTCACTTGACCATATAACCCCAAACAATCTGCTTCACAGCGATTATTCAAAGTCAGTCGTGAATGGTTTGATACTTTCGCCGAAAATTCGCTTGAACTCGCAAATTTTACCTTAGCCTAATCATTACCAGTGAAAGTAATGAATTAGTCTTTTTTACTTCTATCACATACCTAAATTTTTAAAGAACAGTTCTGATTAAAAAATCAGAAATCAATATTTCAATCAAGCAAAGAAATACTCATTTCTGATCTCTCGTCACAGTTACATGTAATGTATTGGTGGAGCCATGCGGGATCGAACCGCAGACCTCCTGCGTGCAAGGCAGGCGCTCTCCCAGCTGAGCTATGGCCCCAATACAACGTATTGAAGAACCGTTACCCCATCTGATAACTGACAGTATTTAAGCACTTATTAACAAGTACTTAGAACACTGAATTTTGTGTAAAGCAAGGCATTTTAGTGCGCCGCTTAGTAAACTAAGCAAGCAGTAAAATAACGACGATTTACGCAAAATTGGTGGGTCTGGGCAGAGTTGAACTGCCGACCTCACCCTTATCAGGGGTGCGCTCTAACCAACTG